>CAKTTC010000006.1 GCA_934613645.1 uncultured Opitutales bacterium
TCGATGACCGCCTGAAAATTTTTGCGGGCGACAACGAGGTTCAGGAAATCAATTCCGCCACAACGCCGACATTCGCCCAGTGGCAGACGTGGAAAACCGACGGAACACTCGTGTGCCTGTTAGAGCCCGAAATAGCACAAGTCGGCGCACTGTATAAAAAGACCGTCAAAAAATGCCGCGCCCGATGAACGGTGAAATGTTGCGGGGGACGGCTTGGCGGATTCCGCCGACACGGCGACAACCGCAATTTTCGGCGAATGGTTCGACAGCCAGATTGAGAACATCTATAACCCAATACCTCTCGGGCGACAAGTTCGCAACAGACACCGGCGACGACGGGACAGAAGGATTCGGACGGCACAGGAAACTAACCCACACCCATCCCAACACAGCGCGATTTTTGACGACGAGATACTCAGATAAACTTAGAAAAACAAGAGGGCATTTTCCAAGAAACGCTCTCCAACTTAGAAAATCCCGCTGCGAATTTTTGAAACCTGCCCCCAATGAACCTTGCAACTACCCTGCAAAGACGACGCAGCCCCCTTGCAACCAAACTGCAACGGGGGCTTTTTACACGGCGAAAATCAGCCGATTTCCTCAAACGCTCGATTTTTTTCCTCAAACCGTCCGCGCAGATACACCTTATCAATAATAACCTATATATGATTAACTAAATATAAATCGGAAAAACTAAGTAAATCTAAGCGATTCCTCAATTTATTTGAAAATCTACAAACAATAATTCAAAAAATTCAACTTTTTTTATTGCAAGGAGCCAAGCCGCGCCGGCCGCCCAAAAAACATATTGACACGCGCGCGAGAACTAAATAGAAGCTAAATTTATGAAAACTATAGTATGCGCTTTACTGGCGATTGCCGCGCTTTCGGCGACGGCGGAGCTCGGATATCAAAACGCGCCCGCAACGCAGGGCGAATACAAGATTGGACAAGTCGAGACGATTTGCAAGCAGACTAACAGGTATCTCGGCTGGCCGACGGTAATTTGCCGCAAAAATGGCGAGCTTATCGCGGTGTTTTCTGGCGACCGCGACGCGCACATCTGCCCCTATGGGAAGGTTCAGATGATACGCAGCAAAGACTTCGGCAAAACGTGGTCTGCCGCCGAGACAATCATCAATTCGCCCCTCGACGACCGCGACGCCGGCATTCTTGAGCTTGAAAACGGCAACTTGGTTCTGTTTTGGTTCAACTCGGTGGCGTATCAGGCGCCGAGCATTTTAAAGAAAAACCCCGCCTACAAAAAAAGCTTTACTGAAACAACCGAAGAAGAGCGCAAGGCATACGGCGGCAGCTACTGCGCAATATCCGCCTCCGACGGGCGCAAGTGGAGCTTTCCGATTAAAACCTGCGGAGTATCGCCCCACGGCGGCGCGCTGCTTAAAAACGGCGACGTAATGCTTGTCTGCAAAGGCCGCGGCGGCAGCGACGAAATATCGAAAAGCTTGGGAATAGAAGTGGGACTTTCAACAGACGGCTGCAAATCTTGGAAGGTAATTGCCGAAATTAAAATCCCCGAGGGCGACAGAATTGAAGACTACTGGGAGCCGCATGTCGTTGAGGCCGCAAACGGCGACTTGATTGCCCAGATACGTTGCCACAAGGACTCATACGTCCGCCAAAGCGTCAGCAAAGACTGCGGCAAAACGTGGACGGTCGCCGAAAAAATCGACGTTGTGGGCTTCCCAAGCCACTTGCTTAAGCTCAAGGACGGAAATCTGCTTATGACGTATTCGCGCCGCGCAGTAAACCCAAAGAAGGCCGACTACAAAGAAAGCGACAAAATTATGGGCCAATACGCCCGCTTCAGCTACGACAACGGAAAAACATGGGGCAAAGAAATTATGCTCTGCCGCAGCTTCACAGGCGACATGGGATACCCATCGACGGCGCAGCTGCCCGACGGCAGCTTCTACACTGTCTTCTACCACAACTTCGACAAGACGCCCGACAACCACAAACCCAAAGAAGCAGGCATAGGCATCTTCGGCGTGAGGTGGTCGCGGTAAAGGGCGGCGTCAAAAAAACGGCTTTTTTCAAGCCGTTTTTTTTGTTTTTGCGCTTCTTGAAGCGCCGCGAAAGGCGGCAGAGAGAAACCCGCCGCTACAAGCCTGCGACGCGCTCGAAGGTAGAATTTGCAAAGCTCTCGACAAGCATTTCGCGGGCGGTCTCGAGCGAAAGCCCGCGCGAGCGCATATTCCCCCAAGAACAGTCAGACGATTTGCGCGCTGAAATCCAATGCCGTGTAGAACCTGCGGTTGTTGAAACTTCCCAAATTACAGATTGAGAGTCCCCGTAGAATATGGGGTGAAACCGTAAAAAACAAATTATGAGAAAAGCCTTATTCCACAACTTTTGGGGTTGACCCGAAAATCGGGCGGGAAATATGGGCGCAAAAAAAGGCGCAATCCTAAGACTGCGCCTTTTTTCTTGGAGCGGGCGATCGGGTTCGAACCGACAACCTCGACCTTGGCAAGGTCACGCTCTGCCAATTGAGCTACGCCCGCATCAAGTAAATTATGGGTAGGTATTGTGCTTTTTTATCTCGCCAAGTCAAGCTCAAAAATCGATTTTTTTCGAGAATTTTTCGGCGCAGCGTAAAAATCACTTTTGTCAACAACTTCCGCTATTTTATCATCAAGCAAAATTTTCACAAGCGGCTTTACTTTTTGTGTATTCTCCTTTTTGAAGACAATGTAGAAGGGCAAAGTGAGGGGATAGTCGCCGTTTAGAAAGTTTTCTATGTCGGGTTTGTAGGCGTAGCTTTTGCCCGCCCCCGCGCGCGACACGGGCAGAACTTTAACCATATCGCCCGAAACCGCCTTGCCCAAAACGGCTATTGCCGAATTGTTTGTTTTTACCATATTCAAAATGTCGGCCTTGCGCGCGGGCATGTTCACCCACAAGCCGATATTCGTGCCGCCGAGTGCTTCGGTTTTGAAAAGCTCAACAACAACGTTGTCGGAATACGAAGTGGATATCGCCATGATGTCGCGCAAACCGACGTCGGAAACGCCCGCCTGCGCCCACGTCTCGCAGCGCGGAGCCGCGCTTGCCGAGAATATATCGAAAAGCTTTTTCGACGAAATTTCCTCCATCGGGTTGACCGAATTTACAACAACTACCGCCGCCTGATACGCAAACGGCAACGCCGTCAATCCGTCGGGGAGAGTGGCCGCGCGGGGCATTGCAACAATCGCAACGTCCGACTTGCCCGAGAGCACGTCGGGGATTGCGAAATACGTTCCCTTCATGTCTATTTCCGCGTCCACTCCCGCCGCCGCCAAGAGCGTTTTTGCCTCCTTTTCCAAAACGGGCGCAATGATGTCGCTTCCCGAAAGATTGAGCTTTGCTCCGAAAAGTTGGCCGCAGGCAAACGCCGAAACAGCCGCCAATACAAACAATCCTTTTTTCATACTCACAAGCATTTTAGATTAAAAATTACGCAATCCCGAGAATCATTCGCGCCTCTTCGCTCATCATATCCTGATTCCATGGAGGGTCCCAAACTATGTTTACAACGGCCTCGCGCACGGCGGGCAAGGCCTCAATCCTCACGCGCAGGTCGTCGGCAATAACGGGGCCCATTGAGCAGCCGGGGGCGGTGAGCGTCATATCAACCTCCACCCTGTCGCCGTCGACAACCTCTATGCGGTAGACGAGCCCCAAATCGACAATATTCACGGGAATTTCGGGGTCGAAAACAGTTTTGGCTACCCCCCACACTTCGTCGATATCCACAGCCGTTCCCGCGGGGGTGTCGGAAAACACATACTCGCGCTTTGCGTTGTTTGCGGCGCAGAGCGAATTTTCCGCAGGCTTGGGACGCTCAATCCCGAGCGCGTCGGCATCGGCTGCGGCTATTTTTGCCACGCCGAAAACGCCCTCAACGCGGTAGCCGAAGTCGTCGGTCGAGTCGATTTTGACGGCGTTGTCCTTCGCCAGCAGAACCTCCAGTTCCGACGGCAGAAGCGTTGCGCGGGTATCGCGCGAAAGAACTACATACTCTTTGTCCATAGTCTCAAACAAGTGCCATATTGTCGCGGTGCACAACCACGTCGCGGTGCGAGCACCTGCCTTCGTGTTCGCGCATCGAATTGAGTTCGGCGGAATCTATTTCTGCAAGCCCGCGCGCCACGACCGCGCCCGTTGCCTCGTCTACAATCTCGACCATTGCGCCCTTTGAGAACTTGCCCGAAACCGCGCGGACGCCAGCGGGCAGCAGCGAGCTGCCCTTTTCGCGCAAGGCCTTAGCCGCGCCCGAATCCACCATGATCTTGGAAATTGTTCTGCCGAAATACGCGAGCCAT
Source organism: uncultured Opitutales bacterium (assembly GCA_934613645.1). Taxonomy (GTDB): domain Bacteria; phylum Verrucomicrobiota; class Verrucomicrobiia; order Opitutales; family Intestinicryptomonadaceae; genus Merdousia. Next base: position 4,332 of record CAKTTC010000006.1, read on the forward strand.
CTTTTTTTGGAGCTTATTTCGCCCTCGGTTTTAGAGGCGCAGAACTGCGTGCCGGGGTTTTTGCCGTCGAGAATGTCGATAAGAACGTTGTCGGCGTCGCCGCGCGCAATGTAGACGTCGCAGCCCGAGCCTGTGGCAATTTCCGCAGCCTTGATTTTGGTAATCATTCCGCCGACTGCCGTCGCGCTTTGCGTTCCGCCCGCCATTGCCCTGATTTCTGGCGTGATTTTTTCGACAACCTTCACCATTTCCCCGCTGCCGTGCATGTCCAAAAGGCCATTTGCCGTCGAGAGAATCATGAGCGCGTCGGACTTCGAAAGAGCCGCCACAAGAGAACTGAGAACGTCGTTGTCGCCGAACTTCATATTAAGCTCCGCCGCGCTGAGGCAGTCGTTTTCGTTGATTACGGGCACTACGCCCGCCTTGAGAAGTTCGTCGAGAAGTTCGCGCAACGCCTTGTAGCGCGAGGGCACGTCAACGTCGTCGCGCACAAGCAGGATTTGAGCCGCGCTTATGCCGAACGGCTCGAACAATTCCGACCACGTTTGAATGAGTTTGCCCTGCCCGACCGCCGCGCACATTTGGACTTTGCGAATGTCTTTCGGGCGCGATTTCAGACCGAGCCTGCCCATTCCCAAGCCGACCGCACCCGAGCTTACGAGAATGACCTCCACGCCCCTGCGGCGCGCCTCGGCAATCTGGGCGCACAGCGCGCCCATTTTGCCCAGCTCCAAGCAGCCTACGCCGCTTGTGAGCACGCCCGTGCCTATTTTAACGACAATGCGTTTTCTGCGAACCGAATTCATTATATCTTTTTGAGGTCGCCCTCTTTTACCTCAAGCATTGAGTTGACTTCCGCAATGCTTTTGTCGGTAACGTTCTGGACTTCCTTTTCGAATTTTTTCAAGTCGTCCTCGGTAGCCGCGCCCGCCTTCTGGGCTTTCTTGGCTGCGTCGAGAACCTCGCGGCGAATGTTGCGGATTCTGACCCTGCCCTGCTCCGCCATTTCGTGGCAGATTTTGGCAAGTTCCGCGCGGCGTTCGCCCGAAAGCGCGGGAACGGGGCAGCGGACGGCCTCGCCCATGACGGCGGGCGTAAAGCCGATGTTTGCCGCGAGAATCGCCTTTTCCACGTCTTTGAGAATGCTCTTGTCCCACGGCTGAACGCGGATTGTGGAGCTGTCGGGAGTGGTGATTGCGGCTATGTCCCTGAGGCGGCTTGTTGTGCCGTAGGCTTCAACCATTACGTTTTCCACCATTCCGGGGTTTGCCTTGCCCGTGTGGACAGTTTCGAACTCTTTGCCGACGTATTCGACGGCCTTTTTCATTGCTTCCTGCGTTTTTTTGATTTCCGCTGATATATCCATTTCAAACCTTTCTTTGTGTTTTTAAATTTACGAGACAATCGTGCCTATCGGGTAGCCCTCTACCGCCTTTTGAATGTTGCCTTCGGCGCACATATCGAAGACGATTATCGGGATTTTGTTGTCCATGCACATTGAGAACGCCGTTGAATCCATCACGGCAAGGCGTTTTTCTATGGCCTGCATAAACGTGAGGGAATCGTATTTTACGGCATCGGGGAATTTTTTGGGGTCTTTGTCGTAGATGCCGTCCACTTTCGTGGCCTTCAGGATACAGTCGGCGTTGATTTCGCTTGCGCGCAGAGCCGCGGTGGTGTCGGTCGAAAAATACGGGTTGCCCGTTCCCGCCACGAATATCACAACGCGCCCCTTTTCCAGATGGCGGACGGCGCGGCGGACAATGAACGGTTCGGCTACCTTTTCCATGGGAATTGCCGTCTGCACGCGCACCGCAACGCCCTCCTTTTCGAGCGCGTTCATCAGGGCGAGTCCGTTGATTACCGTGGCGAGCATACCCATGTAGTCGCCCGTTGTTCTGTCCACTCCCGACTGCGCTCCGCTAAGCCCCCTGAAAATGTTTCCGCCGCCGACTACCAGACAAATCTGCACGCCCTTTTCGTGGATTGCTTTCAGTTCTACAGCCAATTTTTTGAGGATTGAGCTGTCGAGACAGTCGCCGTTTTTTACGTCTTTGAGGGCTTCGCCGCTCAGTTTCAAGACAATGCGTTTATATTTTAAGTTCATCAACACCGATTGAACAAAAAAAACGCGTCCTTTTCAACTCTTTTTTAGCGCGCCGCCCCTATTTTCGGGCGGCTGTTTTCGAGGGCATAACGCGCAAAACCGACGGCTTTTGGGCGAAGATTTCCGCCGCCATTGCGCGCACCTGTTCGAGCGTGACCGACTTGTAAAACTCCTCCCTGTTCAACGCCATTTCAATCAGAAGCGGATACGCCTGCGATTTCGACATCACGCTGAAAAGCCAGTATTTGTTGTTTCTTTCCGCCGTTTTAAGCGACTTTATTATCGGAATTTTCGCGCGCTCGAATTCGTCGGCGGAAATGCCAGCCGCCGTTTTCAGTCCGCTTGCCGAGAGCTTTTTTACAAGCTCCGCGTTGAACGCAGGCTCAACGAAAGTAGCCGTTGCAACCGCGCCGTCGAAACCAAGCCACGCGGCATTTGTGTAGAAGGCGAACGGGCTGTAGACGTTGCCCTCGCCCTCGCGGATATCCTTGCGCAGAACGTCGTCCAAAACCGCGCCGAGGATTGTGGCGGTGCGCATTTTGTGCATGTCGTCGCCGAACGACGCGTTCCAGACAACGCACGCGAGCGAGCGCGGTTCGTCGGTGGCAAGATACGTCTGCGTTATGTCTTTGCCGCCCTCGAATTTTGCGCGCGGCACGGCAAACGGTGTTTTTTCGCGCTCGGGCATTGCGCCGAAAGTTTCGGAAACAATGCGCACGGCGAGGCGTTCGTCGATGTCGCCGACAATCGAAATTTCCATATACGATTTCCCGAGAATCGGGCGCAGCCACGCGGCGAAATCGGCCATTGAATGCTTGGCGAAGTCCTCGAACTTTCCGGGGATTTTCGCGAAGGTGTCGCCGTAGATGAACGACGACATAAACTTCAGGCGCATTGAAGGCTCGGTTTCGTAGTTGCGGTAAAAAGCCTCGGCGGTGTTGCGCAGGTTCGCGGTTGCGTCGTCGCGGAAGGCGGGGTCGGCAACCAAAGTGGCGGCGTAGCGCAGCATTTTTTCGGCGTCGCGCGTGTTGCTTGAACCCGATATCAACAGGCTTCCGCCCGAAATTTTCGCCGAAACGCCCATTTTAAGCAGGTTTGCGGCGGCGTTTATCTGGGCTGCCGTCTGGAATTTGGTGCCGCCCAAAATTATTGCGGGAGCGGAGGCGAAGAACTCGGGCTTGTCGGCGGGGATTTGCGCAACGCCCCCGCCAATGCACACGTTAAGCAGAACTTCGTCTTTCGTGAAAGTGTTGCTTTTTACGTTCAACGCCACGCCGTTTTGGAACTTGATTTGCGCAATGCCGAGTTTGTCGATTTTCCGCTCGGAAACTATTTTTCCCGCCGCGCCGAATTCTGAAAAAACCAAGTCGGAAACGCCGAATTTTTCCGCGCCGTATTTCGACTTTGCCGCCGCCGAATACGCCGCCCCCACCGACTTTTCAAGCTCGGCCTTTTCGGGAACGTCTGAATCGGAAACAAGCAGGCTGATTTTTCCGCGCGAAAGAACGTCGTTGAAAAGCTTTTTCATTTCGGCCGCGCCGAAATTTTGGAAGGCGCGCTTTGTAAGCTCCATGTCAAGCTCGGGCGAAATATACGTTATGCCGTCGGAGAACGCCGACGTTATCTCCGAGGCGAGCGCGGAATTTTTGCGCGTATTCTTGCCGTTGATTGCCGTCTGCAAGATGTCGAAAATCTTTTTCTTTGCGTTTTCAACTTCGGCGTCGGTTATGGAATCGACGCTCAGAAGCTGGCGGAAAAGCTCCTGTGCCGCGTCGCGCCACTTGCCGAGCGGGGCGTCGCACGAGGCGGAGAACACGAGAACTTTCGCGCAGTAGTCGAAGAACGAAGCCCCGCCCGAAACAATCTCCGCGTCGGGAGCGTCGGCAATGCGCTGGAAACGCGCGTTGAGAACGTAGCCGAGCAGGTTGAGCCTGTCGCTTTCCGCGCGGGCTTCAACCGAATCAAGCCCGTTTTTGCCCACGGGCATTGCAACCGAAAGCGACGCCGTAGAACACGTCAGATTCGGCACGCCCACGGCGTCGAGGCTGATGTCGAGTTTGTCGCCGCCGAAGCCGCCGTTTTTGCCCGAAAGCTCGCCCATTTCAAGCGCGCGCGGCGCGGCGGCGGGCTTTTTGAACGACTCGAAACCCGCGGCAAGCTCGAAAATCTTTTCGGGCTCGACATCGCCCACAACAACCAAAACCATATTGTCGGGGCGGTAGTTTGCGCGGTAGAATTCGAAAAACGCGTCGCGGTTTGCGGTTTTTACAACTTCGGCAGTGCCTATGGGCATTCTGTCGGCGAAAGTCGTGCCCTTGAAAATAAGCCCTATCTCGCGGACTGCCTTACGGTAGTTGGCGTCGTCGCGCGCGCTCATTTCGGCGAGAACCACGCTGCGTTCGCTGTCGATGAACGACTGCTCGAAAGTCATCTTGTCGGCGTAGTCGCGCAAAAGCAGCAGGCTCTCCTTCAGGATTTTTTCGCCCGTTTCGGGAAGCTCGAGCTTGTAGACGGTTTCAGTGAAGCTCGTGTGGGCGTTGGTGTCGCTGCCGAACGCCATGCCGAGCCGCTGGAAATATTCGGTCATCACTCCCGACGGGAAGTGCTCAGTGCCGTTGAACGCCATGTGCTCTATGAAGTGCGCAAGCCCCCTTTCGCTTTCGCGCTCGAACAGCGAACCCGACTTCACAAGCAGGCGCATCGAGCACCTGTCGGGCGGCTCGGAATTTTTGAACACCGCAACCGTAAAGCCGTTTGAAAGCGTTTTGATTTTCAAGTTTGCGTCCGTTTGGACGGAGGGTTTTGAGCACCCCGAAAGAAGAGATGAAGCCATCGCGATAAAGAAAATAATGTTTCTGAAAATTTTCATAGTTTTTTACTTTGGATTTTTTTTACAACCCTAAAAACGCAGTCGTCGGAAAAATCCTCGACGGCGGCGTTTTCGGCGCAAATACTGCTGCGGCGTGCCGAAAAAACTGGCGCGAACCCAGCCTCGGAAAGGGCGGCGGAAATTTCGGAATCGGTGGGCGAATGAATGAAAACGTTGCCGTGGTCGCCCTTGTAGAAGACGTCGCCGAAGTCGTCGAGAACGGGGTTTTGGCATGAGTGCCGCCACTGTTTTTCCTCCGCGCTCCAGTAGTCGGCGTTCTCGGGAACGTCGCGTTCGTGCGTGGTAAAAACGAACACTCCGCCGAATTTGAGCACGCGGAAAATTTCGCGCAGGGCGCGGCGGCGGTTTTCGGCTTTGGGAATCTGCATAAGCCCGTTGAAGCCGAAAATAACGGCGTCGAACGATTCGTCGGGGAGATTGATTTTCGTGGCGTCGCAGACGGCGAACGTTGTAGAATCCGCATATTTGCGCCCGAGCGACTGCGCCGCGCGAACCATATTTTCGGAAAAATCTGTCGCCAAAATGTCGGCATAGCCGAGCGCGCAAAGCCCGTGGGCAATGCGCCCCGCCCCGCAGCCAAGCTCCAAAATACGCGCCGTCTTGGGCACGAATTTTTCAATCACGATTTTCTCCGACGCCCACAAACCCACTTTTTCAGCGGCTTCGAGGTAGTCGGCAACAACGGCGGGAATTGAAAAATAGTCTTTTACCGTTTTTGAATCCATACGGGATAGCCCCTTTTGAAAGTGTCGCCGCCGAGGTTTGCGCATTCGACGGCGTCGATTGAAAAGTAGGGTTTGTCGAAAGCGTCAAGCCCCGCGCCGAACGTTTTGTCGGCGACGTATTCGAAAACGTAGTCGGCGGCACGCGCGCGGCAGACCGAATTGAAAATTCCCGCGCCCCCCTCCAGATAGAGCGAGCAAATGCGGTCTTGGAAAAGCCGATTTTTAAGCTCCGCCCAAAATTGAGCCGCCGTTTTCGGCGCGTTTATGCGCATAACGCGAATGCCGTGCGAACGCAGTGTTTGCTCGGCTTCGGCGGGAGCGGAGCAATCGCAGACAACGCGCGTGCGGTCGGAAAATTCGTCGGAAAAAACGTTGAAACGCGCGGGGTTTTGCTCGGCGGCAAGGCGCAGCGAGGAGTCGAACACAAGCCGCTGCGGGCAGAAAACGCCGCTTTCAAGGCGCGCGGTAAGGCGCGGATTGTCGGCAAGCAGCGTGCCCACGCCCGCGCCTATCGACTGGAAAAGCCTGCGCCATTTCATTGCGTCGGCGCGAGACTGCGCGGAGGAAATCGACGCCGTTTCGCCGCGTTTGTGCGTAAGTTTGCCGTCTTTTGTAATGGCGTATTTTATTGCAAGCAACGCCGTGTTTGCGGTGATGTTTTTGTTGAAGATGAAATTCAGCTCGAAACACTCGCGCTCCAGAATGCCGAACGTGCAGCCTACGCCGCTTTCGGCGAAAACGCGCGCCGCCTTGCCCGCGTGCGCGGGGTTTACGTCTTTGCAGCCCACAACTACGCTTTTTACGCCCGCCTTTATTATCGCCTCCGAACACGCGCCCGTTCTGCCGTGCGTGGTGCAGGGTTCAAGCGTGACATACATTTTGCAGCCGTCGGCGCGAAAGCCCACTTTTTGCAGGCAGTCAATCTCGGCGTGGGCAAGCCCGTCGCGGTGGTGGTAGCCCGTAGCCAAAACGCGCCCGTCTCTTACGAGCACCGCACCCACCATCGGGTTTGGAGCGGTATTTCCCCAAGCCTTGACCGCCTCGGCGAGAGCCAGACGCATAAAATGTTCGTCCGAATTTTCCACCGAATCAGCCGCCTATGTATGGGTTCGATTTTTTCTCCGCGCCGATTGTCGTCGGTGCGCCGTGACCGGTGAGGACTTTCGTGGAGTCGGGCAGCGCGTAGAGCTTGCGCTTTACCGACTTTTCAAGCTGGGCGAAACTGCCCTCCCAAAGGTCGGTTCTGCCGATGCTGCCCGAAAACAGAACGTCGCCCGAAAACACAACGCCCTCTTTTTCGACGTAGTAGGCGATGCTGTCGGGGCTGTGCCCGGGGACTTCGAAGCACTTGATTTCAAGACCCGCAATGTGCAAAACGTCGCCGTCGCGCACGGGAACGTCGATGTGCGCCGACTTCAGCCCGTCGTCGGCGAACATCACTTCGCGCTGGAAGTCGGCGTCTTCGATGAGCGGCTTGCCCAAGTGCGAGGCGTAGATTTTCGCGCCCGTTTTTTCGGCGATGGCGGCGGCGTCCCAAATGTGGTCCCAATGCCCGTGCGTAAGCAGGATTGCCGAAAGCGTCCTGCCCGCGTGCGCGAGAAATTCGGGAATGTCGGCTGCCGCTTCGAGAGGGCAGTCAAACAAAATTGCTTCGGTAGAGTTGTCGGGGAAGACCAGATACGCGTTCGTGCCTATCTGCCCGAGTTGGAAAACGTGGATTTTCATTGCTGTTTGTTATCGGATTTAAAGCCGCGCAAAGTAAGGAGTTTGTCCAAAAGTTGCGGCCACATTGAAACGAGTTTGTCGGTTTTGTTCTGCCCCAAGCCGAAGCCGTGCCCGCCCGCGTCGCACAGAAAAAGCGTTGCGGGAACACCCGCCTTTTTGAGCGCAAGCGCGTATGCCACCGAGGAGTTCTTGTAGTTTTTGTCGTCCAAAGTCTGGACAATGAAAGCCTCGGGCGTGGAGGAATCCACGGGAAGGTTGGCGGCAAGGGCGTATTCGGAATTGTAGTCGGGAGCGGAAATTTGCGCACCAGCAGGCGCGAGCTTGTATTTGGCGAACGTGGGGGCGTCGCAATAGGCGGGATAAATCAGGCACGTGAGGTCGGGGCGCGCCGAAAGTTTGTCGATTTTATCGACGGGCTTGTAAGTTTTTACGTTGAACCAAGTGCTTGCGCGCGCGCACAAATTCGCTCCCGCAGAAAAGCCGATAACGGCGATTTTGTCGGGGTCGATATTCCACTTGTCGGCGTTGGAACGGGCAAAGCGTATTGCGCGCTGAACGTCCTGCAGCGCGCCCTGCATGTTGTCGGGAACGCGATACCACAAAATGCACGCCGCCATACCGCGCGCGTTCGCCCACTCGGCAATTTGCAGCCCCTCGTGGTTGACCGCCATTCCCGAATATCCGCCGCCGGGGCAGACAAGCAAAAGTCCGCTTTTTTGCGCTCTTTTTGACGGAAAAAATTCGAGGCGCGGAACGGAGACGTTCACGGCGAATTCGCGCGGCGGCTTGCGCGTAATATCCTCACGCGCGGTGCAGACGTTTCCGACGATTTTGCCGCCGTCCCAGATTTCGAAAATTTCGCCGCCCATCGACGGAAGTTTTTTGTCCTGCGCCGAAAGCGCGCACGCGGCAACAAGCGGCAATACTTTGATTAGAATGGATAATTTTATTTTCATGATGTCGTTTGCGTATGTGGTTTTCGCGCGGGACTTCCGTCGGCGACGCCGCGCCCGAAAGACGCGTTTTTCTCCGCCCCCGCCCCACTCATTTCGGAATAAAATTCTCGAAACGCGCGCAAAAGTGTCAACAAAATAACCGCGGCCGACAAACGGCGCGCCCCGTGCGCCGAAGCGGACGCCCCGCACCGAAAACGCCCGCACCCATGTTTCGGAAAAAAAGCTTTTCAAACGCGCCCGAAAGATGTAGAACCGATTCGATATTTTTACAGTATGAAGAAATTTTACATCACAACAGCAATTGACTACGCAAACGGCTCGCCGCACCTCGGGCACGCCTACGAAAAAGTCCTCACCGACGTTATAGCGCGCTGCCACAGAATGAAGGGCGAAAGCGTCCACTTCCTTACGGGGCTTGACGAACACGGGCAGAAAGTCCAGCAAAGCGCGCGCAAGGCGGGCGTAGAACCCGTTGTTTTGTGCGACGCCCAAGCGGAAAAATTCCAAAGCATGTGCAAAATTCTGAATGTCTCCTACGACGACTACATCAGAACCTCGCAGCCGCGCCACATAAAGGTTGTTCAACAAATACTGCAAATGCTCTTCGACAGGGGCGAAATCTACAAGGCAGAATACAAGGGCTTTTACTCGACGCGTCAGGAGCAGTTCCTGCAGGAAAAAGACCGCGTTGACGGCAAGTGGCCCGAAATTTTCGGCGAAGTAGTAGAGATTACCGAAAGCAACTACTTCTTCAAGCTCCGCCAATATCAGGACTGGCTCGTAAAATACATCACCGACCACGAAGACTTCATCTACCCGCGTTTCAGGGCGAAGCAGGTTATTGAATTCCTCAAAGAACCGCTCAACGACCTGTGCATATCACGCCCCAAAGAACGCCTCGCGTGGGGAATAGAGCTGCCGTTCGATACCGACTACGTTACATACGTCTGGTTCGACGCCCTCGTAAACTACATTTCCGCCGTAGGCTACGGCACTGACGATTTCGGCAAAAACTGGCCCGCCGACTTCCATGTTATCGGCAAAGACATTCTCGTTCCGCCGCACTCGGTATACTGGCCTATTATGCTGCACGCCGCTGGAGTGGAGCTGCCGAAGTCGCTGCTGGTGCACGGCTGGTGGCTTTCGTCGGGCGAAAAGATGTCGAAGAGCCTCGGGAACATCGTAAACCCGCTCGACCTCGCCGAAAAGTTCGGCGCAGACGCGTTCCGCTACTTCCTCATGCGCGAGATGAACGTCGGGCAGGACTCAGACTTCTCGTTCGACCTTTTCGTAACGCGCTACACCTCCGACCTCGGCAACGACCTCGGCAACCTGCTCAGCCGCCTGCTCAACATGGGCAAGCGTTATTGCAATTCAGTAGTTCCCGCCGCCACGGCGGAACAGGAGGCGGAACAGTCGCTCAGGCAGCTCGCCAAAGAAACCGCCGACGAAACAATGCGGCTTTTCGACGGAATGCAGTTCCACATCGCCCTTGAAAAAATCTTCAACTTCGTGCGCGCAATCAACCGCTACGCCGAACAGCGCGCGCCGTGGAAGCTTGCAAAGAGTCAGGAAGACGCCGACCGCGAAATGCTTGCCACTACCCTTGCAAATATGGCGGAGGCAATCAGAATTTCCGCCGTGCTGCTCGCGCCGATTATGCCTTCGGTCTCCGACAAAATCCTGAACCTGATAGGCTCGCAAAAGGCGGAAAGGTTCGAGGGCAATATATATTGGTCGAACGCGCTCGAAGGCAAAACAATGGGAGCTCAGGAGATTTTGTTCCCGCGCCCGCAAGTGGAAAAAGAATAGTTTTTGCTAAAAAAAAACAAACGCCGCGACGAAAAAGTTGCGGCGTTTTTTGTTGCAGCGCACGACGCGCTATTTCATTTCAATATTTGCGAGTAAAGCTCGGCGTATTGGGCGGCTATTTTTTCGGGCGCAAAACGCTTCGTGTTTTCAAGCCCCGCCGCAACAAGTTTCTGCGCCAAATCGGGAGTGTTCATTATTTTCAAAACGCCCGCGCGTATTGATTCAACATCGAGCGGGTCTACAAAAACCGCCGAACCCTCCGCCGCCACTTCCGTCATGGGCGCAATGTTCGAAGTTATAATCGGACGCCCCGTTGATTGCGCCTCCAAAATGGGAACGCCGAATCCCTCATATGTGGAGGCAAAAAGAACAATGTCGGCGTTTCTGTATTCCTCCACAATTTGCGCGTCGGTCAAATTACACGCAACGGAATACCGCACGCCGCTTTCTTCAAGCATCTTTTTGTCGGCGTCGGAGAGCTTTGCAATCACGCGCAAAGTGCAGTTTACGCCCTTCAACGCCTCCACGTGCCTTGCCAGATTTTTGTTTTTCATGTGGGCGAAACAGAGAACGCGCGGGCACTTGGTGTCAATTTGCTTGGGCGAATACTTGAACGTGTCGAAAACGGGGTCGTAAATAACTCTTATTTTGTCGGCGCACACGCCCGTTTTGGCGACGATTTCCGCCTTGGAAAATTCGCTGATTGCGACAATGTTTTTGCTCCAGCGCAGCGGTCATATCGCGAAAATTCTACGCAGGAAGAAGCCTACAATTCCCTTGGTCTCGAAGACGTGCCCCAAGTCGTGGACTGTAATGACTGTCTTGTTGCGCGGATAAAACAACGCAGCGTAGTGGACTACGCCCGTGATGTGGAAAATGTCGGCTTTGTACCTGCGCAACGCCAGAAAATTCCGCAAATACGAAACGGGATTTTTGTATGAATTGGCGGGGCAATAGCATTCCGACTGCTCCACTTCGCCGCCGAAATGCTTTCGTATCTGGGCGAAAAACCCGCTCAATGCTGAACGACACCCCCTTGCTTCTGTATACAAAACAAACTTTCATAGTCCGAATATCAAAATCTGAAAAACTTACGCGTTATTTTTCAAATGTTTTAAGATGCGGAATTTTGTCAAGAAGATATTTTGCGCAACTGTGCGTAGAGTGTGTAGCGGGAATGAATTGGGCACTTCCGCGCGGCGGCAGTGCCACGCAAGCTTCCGCCCTACTTCGACATTTGCAAATAAGGCGCGAAAGTTCGGCGCAAGTGGCAGGCGCACTACGCGCTTACGTGGTCGCGGTGGAAGAAGAACTGGACGATTGTCGCCAATATCACAACGTTTACCAAACAGAAAAATCCGAGGCTCGAAATCCCCGCCGACAGGCTGAAGTGGTCGCGGATAAAGCCCAAAATCGTGGAAGACGTAGAGCCTATGAAAAAGCCCCCGCATATCATCAACGCCATTCCCGACGCCCTGTAGCGTTCGGGCACAACGTCCATTACGGAGGCGAAAATGCAGGAGTCGCACACGCCCTTGAAAAATCCGTAGAACAGCAACGCAGCCTTGCAGACGCCCAAAGCTCCCGTGTTCGCCGAAAGCACGACAAACGGCGTCATCAGCAAAAAGCCGAACAAATTGAGCGAAAACCGTATGTGCTTGAAGCGCGTAAAAAGGCGGTCGCAAATTCGGCTTCCGGCAACAACGCCCAAAAACGCGCCGCCGTATACCCACACAACGAAATTGAAATTGGCGGAAGTGAGATTGCCGAAAAACGCCTCGTCCATATAGGTGGGCATCCATGTTTTCATTCCGATGTCCACATACACAAGCAACCCGAAAACCCCCGCCAAAAGCACAGCCGACGGGCGCGAACAAACCGACTTGAGCACCTCGGCAAACTTGGGGCTTCCCGCCCCGTTCTCGGCGTGGACGTGCTCGGCGTCGCGCATAAAGAACGCGAGAAAAACCGCCCACACAATGCCTATCGCGCCGAAAATGTAAAACGGAACCCTCCAGCCCGCCATTTCCGCGCCGAAAACACCCGCCAAACATTCGGGAACGGACACCGTTTTCAGGTCGGCGAGATACCCCGCAACGCAGCTGCAAATTACAATTCCCGCATACTGCGCCGTCTGGAGAATTGAAAGCGCGGTTGAACGAGTTTTATCGTGCGCCTGCCCCAGCAGCGAGCTTGACGGCGGATAGTAAAAGCTCTGTCCCACAGCGTTTACAAGCCCGTATGTTAGGATAATCATTCCGATTGTCGCCGCCGCGCCCGAAAAGAATATCCCGAAGCTGAACACCAACACGCCCACTACCACAATTTTCTTGCGGCTTACCATGTCGCCCAAAATTCCGCTTAGGGGCACACACAATCCGTAGGCGAAAGTAAACAGCGTTGCAACCAACCCTATCTTGACGGAATCGACCGCAAAATCGTTTTGAATCTGCGGCAAAATGGCGTTGTAAATCTGGCGCGTTCCCTGTTGCAGAAAATACGCCACCCACAGCATTCCGAGTAAAACCCATTTATACATACCGCTTTTTGTCTGTCCGCCCACGTTCAATCCTCCTGTTAAAAAATATCCTAAACAATCGTTTTCTGCCAAACTTTGACAAACGCAACCCCGAAGCAAAAACCGTTCGGGCATTGCCTTTTGTTTCTGGTTGAGACGTTATTTTCGCCGAAAATAAATGTCAAAAAAATCATAACTTGACAGTTGAGTACACCTCCCCTCTTTCCTCGCGTCAGTGCGCCGCCAGCCACAAATTGCCGCGCGATAAAACTTGACCGAACACTCGGGAGAAGTTAGCATTTCCGCAGTTTGGAAGCTAATAACCCGACGAAGAAAGGCTCATTATGATTTTTGCGATTTCGCTTTTTGCGCTGGCACTCGCGCTTGTTTTCGGGCTTGAACAGCCGATAGCAAGCCCCATAGCCGCGCTCGCATTGATTTCAATTTCGGCGCGCCTGCTGATGAAAAACGCCGACGGTTTTTGGGCGCGTGTGTTGAAAAAATCGACAATATCTTTCGCGGTAATGGCTGCGGTTTTGCTTGCGGCGGCGTTTGCAGTGTCGCTTTTGTCGCAAAATTTCCGCCACAACTCAGCCGCATTCTGGTTGCCGATAACGGCGGCAATACCTCTCGTCATTTTGGCTGCGGGCTTTTTTGTATACTTGGCAAAGCGCGGAAGCAAAACCCCGAAAATTGTTGCCGTGTGCGAATTCGCCGTAGGGTTCGTTTTGGCGGGCGCGACAACCGTTGCTGTGCTTGCCGCCCAAACCGCGATTGCAATGAACACTTGGAAGAGCCGCCCGCTTCCGACTTCGCACGAATGTCTGATGCAGTTCAAACGCCTACCCGCAATGTGTCCCGAATACGACAGGCGCATAGCCTTCAAAAGCGGTAAAACAGTGGGCTTGAGCGTCGATACCTGCGGGCAGAGCGATTTCGACGTATACGAAGTTAGCGGGAAAATCCTGCTAAAAAACAAGAGTTTCGGCGATTCATTTGTTGTGGACGCAAAGAACGAAAAGGTGTTCGTGCTGCTTGATTCGGAGTCGGTAGCAGAGCTCAAGGGCGGCGTTGTTGACGGCAGGGACGGCGGCGCGGAGTCGAAAACAGTGGCGTTTTACGGTAAAAACGGCTCGTCGTTCAACTCGGAAGTCTTGAATGGAAAGGAAATGCTTTCTGTAAAAATCTTCCGCGGGACGTTCTCGCCCGCAGGCTTTGAAGCCGCCAAAGTTTCGGCGAAATCGGGAACGGAGGACACAGAATTTTCCGCCATTCCCGCTGTCTGCCTGCGCGAAATAGACAAATACAGGAAAGCAAACGCGCATGGCACTGAGCGGAAACTCGTAGTGGGATTTTTCGAATTGGAAGACGGGAATATAAAAAACGCCCAATTCTTCCCCTTTTCGCCCGAAAATAATAGCGATAAAATCAATGCGGTGCGTATAAGCGAAGACACGCTTAGAGTAATGTGCAACTTCGAAAACTTCAACATCAACACCACAATCTGGTTGCCGAAGAGCGGAAAAATACAAATGGTGCTCGGCAGAATGAAAGTAACGGGACAATCCGATACGGGACGCCGCGATAAAATCGACAAGCTCGCCGTGCTGTTTTCAATGCAGGAAGCCAATACCGCAGCTAATGCAGCCGAAGAAAACGAAATTAAAACAAAGAAAAAATAAGTAAAAATTTTGCTTGCTTTCGCGGAAAAAACGCGCCATAGTTTACGACTTAAAAATAACTCAAATGCTCAGGTGGTGGAATTGGTAGACACGTACGTTTGAGGGGCGTATGGCGAAAGCCGTGTGGGTTCGAGTCCCGTTCTGAGCACCAAAAACCGCAGTCCGTAAGGGTTGCGGTTTTTTTGCGAAGTTATGGGACGAGAACCCACGTGGGTTAGACCACAAAAGGCGGCGATAGCCGAGCTTTTGGGGAGAATAAAACACGAAGTGTTTTACCCGCAGGGCGAGACTGGCGCGTATTTTGCGAAGCAAAAACAAGCCAGCGAGTTCAATCCCGTTCTGAGCACCAAAAACCGCAGTCCGCAAGGGTTGCGGTTTTTTTGCGAAGTTATGGGACGAGAATTTTTTATAATTCCTAAAGCAGCGGCGGCGGGCACAGCCCGTTCGCCTTTGTCTATTGATTAAAGCAGAGCAACATTGGCTTCAGCCAATTTGCACCTCTTCACAACATGTAAAAAAAGCTTTTGGGGAGAATAAAACACGAAATGTTTTACCCGCAGGGCGAGACGCCGCGGATTTTGCAACGCAAAATTTTTTATAATTCCGTAAGCGGCGGTAATCGGCGTAGCCGATGTGCCTTTGACTATTCGCTAAAGTTTTTACTATTCTGTAAGCAGTTTTTTTGTTTTTTATAATTCCTAAAGCGGCGGCGGCGGGCACAGCCCGTTCGCCTTTGTCTATTGATTAAAGTAAAGCAACATTGGCTTCAGCCAATTTGCGCCACTTCACAACATGTAAAAAAGCTTTTGGAGGAAGCTTTGCCGCAGGCAAAGAGCCGAGCACAGCGAATGCCGAGACGCCGCGGATTTTGCAACGCAAAATTTTGGGTCAACACCAAAGAGAGTGGATTTCAATTGTTCTTCGGTGAAACCTATTACTTCGCTGAATTTCGCGCTTTCTATTATGGAATCAGTAAAATTAGCTCCCGTAAGCGTCGATTTAGAAAAATCCGAATAGTTCAATTCCGAATTTGAAAAATTGGTGTTTATATACGAATTGTTCGAGAAATCTTGTCCCCATAAAATTTGTCCCGAAAAATCTTCGCCGTCGGCAAAAGCCAGTGTTGAAAGGGAAATTATTCCCGCGAATAAGATAAAAAGCGCGGCAATTTGCCGCACCTTTTAATTCCGCCAATCTTTACTGCGCAAACGCGATATCGGGTTCAAGCGCGATAGTTATGCGGTATTGAACTCCGGGGCGCATTACCATTGCGCGGTCGCGCGCGTAGACTTGCAGGTAGTGGATTTTCCCCCAATACGAGCGGTATTCGGGGTCTTCCGAAACGACTTCCGTATCGAGCCAATTCGCCTGAAAATCGTCCTTCTCAATGCTTACGCCCTGTCCGTTTTGCCCGATTGCGTAGGTCATCGGAACGTGGTATTCGGAATGCGGCGTGCCGTAGGCAACAACAAGTCTGAATTTGTCGAGCGAAATCTGGTTGGGGACTGTGTAGATGAAGTCGCCGACAAGTTTTTTCGCGCTGAACGTCCACGAAACTTTGCAGGAGCCGAGCCCTTTGACGATTTTGCCGTCTTTGGTTACGAGTTCGGGCTGTTCGTAGCGGAAGAAGAACGAATTGCGGAAGCCGATTCCCGTCATGCAACGCTTGCCGTAGTATGAGGGCGTTGTCACGTTTTCGCCGAAAGTGAGTTCGGGGACGAGAATGGGAAGGTATTTGTCGGCAGGCCAGTCGAAAATTCCGGGGATATGCGGGAACGCCAGCGACGACGACGAATTGGCCTCGTTGGGGGCTACCAGCGGCAGGCAGGTGTGCATTGCCGATTCCACGTTTTTGTAGATGAAAACGCCCTGCTCTTTGCGGTTGGAGTTGTCGAAGGAGACGTATTTGTTGATGTTCTTTTCGGCAATGGCGTCGCTGCCCATCTTGCGACCGATTGTTTTCGCCAAACGCGCCCACTGGCACAGGTAGCGCGCGGCGTCGAAATTCGCCATACGCGTTGTGCACGAATTTTCCGCGCTGCGCTGGGCGTCGCGGATAACGAGATAGCCGTTTTCCTGATCGAGGAACGTCATGAAGAAGAACTGGAACAGGCGGCGCAAAACGTCGGTGTATTCGGGCATTTTGTCTTCCGAAATCCAGCCGTCGCGCATTGCCTGCAGAATCATGGAAATGCAGTGCATCTGCCCGTATGCGCCTATTCTCCTGCCGTATGCCCAACCGAGACCGTCGCTGCGAACCATATCGGGAAGCAGGCGCAGATACTTTTCGGCGAACGTGCGCAGGCTCGGAATTTTCCTGTCGCGCAGGTGCATATTCGCGTGAAGCTGAAGCGACTGGCGGATAAACACGAACGCCACAACGCCGAAGATGTCGAACGCGCCGTCGAGCATTGCGTCGTCAACGGGCTTGTCGTCGAAATACCCCGTGGAGGTCTGCTGGATACGCTCGAGGAATCTGTCGATTAGCTTGCCGGTTTCGTCCTTTTTGCTAAGCCCCATGCTGAAGCGCGCAACGGCTTTGGCGATGTTGAACACTTGGAAGAAATCGTTGTAGTCGGTTCTGGAGAGGAGGCGTTTTTCGAGGTTTTTGCGTGTTTCCTCGGAGAGCTTGTCCCAGACGGAATTTCTGTCTTTGGAAGGCCCGAACGCGAGCAACCCCAGCGACATATACGCCAAGCCGTCCTCCGTGTATTCGGTGTTGTCGGACTGGGCTGTAATGCACTTTGCTACCAAATCAACAATGTCTTTTCCCCCGAGCGAAGTCGAACCCGTGGCGCGGTAGTATTCGCCCAACGCCATTGCGGCGTGTCCGGGTTCGCAGTCTAACGACGGCTCGTTGTCTACTGGAGTTATTGAGCCGTCCTGATTTATGGAGTCGATATTTTTGCCCAAAATTGATTGGGCCATATCCAAACATTGTTCTGAAAAATTCAGCATTTTTTACTCAGGTTTCGATTTGGTATAAAAATAATTCTACATTAGGCAACAACGCAAAAATAAAGTCAAGAATTTTAGACGGCCAAAAATAAAGCTTGATTTTGCGGGCGCGTTTTTCGATATTTTCGGCAGTAGAATAAAATGCGTCGGGGGTGTTCCGGAATTCGACTGTCGATCGTAGTTTATGTCTGCGTGCCGAAGACGACACTTGGCTTCGTAAAAATGTGTCAAAAAAACTAATAAATGGCGAAGAATACGCTATTGCTGCTTAATTGACGCGGCACGTCCGCTCTCCGACACCCGATAGGAGAGAACGGGCGACGACATCGGGAACAGGGGGCGTTGTCGATTCTGCGGGGCGACGCCCGCCACAAACCGGAGAATGCCCGCCGCGCGGCTGTCCGAGCCTAACGCGACGGAAAGACCAACTCGAGACTACGCATGTAGACGGCATATCCGAAAGTCTTCAGGACAGGGGTTCGACTCCCCTCACCTCCACCATTTTAAAACCCGCTTCCTCACTGAGCTTGCGGGCTTTTTGGTTTCCGCAAAGCCCGTTTGCGGTGCGGAGCTCGCGCGCTCGGCGGCGGCTGCGCCCCACCCGAACGAATCGGCAATATCCCAAAATGCGTTCCACTGTGTTCCACGCAAAGCCGAAAGAAACCGTCCGCAAATTTTGTCGCGGAAAATTCGGAAAATTCAAACCGAAGCGGAAGACGAATTACATTGGCGAGGAAATGTGTAGTATGAAAAAAATCGCAAAAAAAATACTGTTTATAATTTTGGCAACGCTCGCGCTTTCGGCGTGCTCAAAGTCCCCGAGCGATAACAACGAGACTTGTCGGATTTTGTTTTTGGGCGGCGAAGGCACTGCGGCAAGATTCGTCAATTCCGAATTGCGCGAATACTACGACCAGCTGAAAAACGACATTGCCGAAGCCTACAAAAAGTGGGAGGCGGAAGCCGAGAAAATCGGCTTCAGAAGCGCGCTATATCCGTCATTCGACGCCTACGGGCACGTCTGCATAAACAACCAAAATTTATTTTCGGAACGCGTCAGGTTTTATTCATTCTGGGACGGCGCGCACGGCACGCTTGAATACCGCGGCTACAATTTTCTGTTCCGTTGCGCCGACGGGGAGCTTGCCACGCCAAAATCGTTGTCGATTTCGGACGCAATAAAGGAGGGCAAGTTGAAGGAATTTCTCGGACGCGTAGCAAAAGAGCTGCCTTTTGAGATGCCCGAAAGCTACGCCGCCGACATCGCCAAAATCAACGGCAAATCCGACTTCTACGAATTCTACAACCGCAACATCGACGGCTTTGTCATACGCGCCGACGGGCTTGAAGTTTTCATACAAAACTACGGCTTCGGCGGCGGAAACGGCGGCTACGGCGTTCTTCTGAAGACTGAGAAAATCGCCGACATTCTCGACGCGCACATTCTCGAAATCATCAAGGACGCCGCAAAAGACGCGGCAGAAAGCGGTTTTTAGTTTTTGCAAAAAGAATAAAATCACAGCGGCAATTTATTGTTTACATTTTGTGACGAAAAATTACTGTGTATTTATGAAGATTTGTTGCGGCGGCGGCGGGTAAAAAAATCGTCCCCGTGCGCCGTTTCGCTCTTCGGCAAAAAACCCGCCACAAAAAAGCAGACAATATGAAAAGCATTTTGCAGATTTCGATTTTCGCGCTGACCGCCGCAGTAGTCGGTTGCACGGGCGTATCAACAACCGAAAACACCGCCGCCCCGCGCGTTGCAAATATCGACGCCAAACAAACGCGGCAAATTGTGGCCACCAACTACGGCTACTATCTGTTCAACTGGATTCCCCTTTTCAGCGGCGGCAAAGACGAAAACTCTTTCGCGATGTTTTCCGACAACGTAAACCTCGCCGCCACAATGCAGACGTTCAACCAAAAGTGCCGCGAGCTAAACGTCGAAAAAGTTTGCGACATTCAAACCGACGGCTACTCAACCTGCTATTTCTCTTGGATTCCCTATTTCGGAACAACATTCGGGCTGTATTGGTATAAGGAAATTCAGGTGTCGGCGGTGGTGGCTCAAGCCGAGGACAACGCCGCAAATGCGAAATCGGAGGAGGGGCAAAAATGAAAAAATTTACGTTGATTTTGTCGGCCGCCGCGCTACTTTGCGGGTGCGCCACAACCGAGGTTGCAACTGTCGAAAACGGGGCGGTAATCGACGGCGAAAAACCCGTCGCCGTTGTGCGCGCCGAAAATTACGGCTACTACCTGTTCTCTTTCGTGCCGCTATTTGCGGGCAACCCCGACCGACAGAACGAAAACACGCTCTCGCTTTTCTCCGACACTGTCACCGTTGAAAACAATCAGAAAATGATAGCCAAAGAGGCGGAAAAAATCGGCGCGGATACGATAACGAGCGTCAACAATAAAGTTGCGTGGACAGGAAGCTTTTCACTATGGATTATCTGGCGTGAGGTGCTGACATCAAACGCCACCCTCCTGAAGAAAAGCTTGTGAGGACGCAATGCGGGCGGGTAAGAAGTATTTATAGTTGAAATACCGAAAATAAAATTGCCCGCATTGCTTTTGTCGAAAACTTGGTTTTTCTGCGGATTGAACTCGCTCGCTTGGTTTTACTTCGCAAAATCCGCGCTGTTCTCGCCCTACGGGTAAAACACTCCGTGTTTTATTCTCCCCAAAAGCTTGCCTACGGCAACTTTTGTGGTCACGGGCGTTTAGCCCGCTACGCCTTGAAAAGCCCAACTTTTCGCTCAAACCTCACAAGTTTTTCTCCGCGGAACACAATGCCGGTTCGAACTTAAAAGTTGAAAAATACAACCCTTCAATGGGAACCCGCCCCTGCGGGACATTTTTTACGTTTTCTAAAGTGGCGGCGATTGGCAAAGCCAATACGCCTTTGTCATTTGATTAAAGTTTTAAAACTCAATACGACTTCGCGTTTTAGTCCGCAAAAGAGGCGTCGTCCTCGCAAGTTTTTTACGAGACACAGTGCTGGTTAGAACTTAAACGGACGGTTTAAATTGTGAGTTCGAACCAGCGTTGTGTAGACAGTTTAATATACAATGTAAGTTCGAATTTGCATTGTGCAAACAGGACAAATTCGCGAGGTTCGCACTGGGATTCGCGTTTTATGAGGCGTAGCGGGCTGAACGCCCGTAAGTCCGAAATAAAACCGAATGACAGCCGAACCGCTTGCTTTTGAATTTTTCTTCTAAAAAACGAAGTCTCACATTTGTTAATTTGAAAAATTCAATTCAAAAGCAAGCCCTCGCGGATTTATAGAAAAGATAAGTTCGAACCACCCCTGTGTCCCGCAGAAAAACTTGCGAGGCGTGTGCTTAGGGAGACGTTTGTGAGTTGGCGGAATTAACCTTGAGGTTATTCCGCCCGAACAAACTCTCCATAAGCCGCGAGACGCCTCTGTTGCGTTTTTAAACGCGAAGCCCTTTCTGTATTATAACAAAAATCACGCAACTGAGGCGTCGCCCTCGCAAGTTTTTACTTTTTGATGAGACGATAGTCCTTGGCAAACAACGGCTTGCCCTCGAACTCTACAGTGATGTCGTTGTAGTTTACAACAACCCTGTCGCCGTTGGCGTAAGTCGTCTGGAATACGCCGTCGGCAACCTGCTTGTGGTCTTCCATAAACTCCATCTGCAGATAGGCAATCTTCTGGTATTCGTCGTAGAGGGGCTTTACGTAGTTGGCAATGTTCTTTTCGCCGAGCCAGCCGCCGTAGTAGACGGGGCGCGAACCGTATTCGGCCATGCGCAGACGAATGTCGGGCCATTCCTTTTTCCTGTTGAAGCCTGTGTCGCTAAAGAACGGCATTGTGGGAACTACGCCGTGGTAGACAAGCTGCCAAGTGGGAACGAACCTGTCGAACATCTTGGGCAGGCGCATTGAGTGGTTGATGTAGAACGCCCAGTCGAGATACTTTATTACGTGGTCGAAGCCGCATTCGGAGGTGAATCCGCCCGAAACGTCGTGCCCGTATTTCATTATCTTCAAATAGGCGTCCGACCACTGACGGCGGTTGAGCGGGTGGCGCGGATCGTGGCAGACGCGCGGGGCGATTGCGGAAATTACGTCGACGTGCTGAATGCCGTTGAAGCCGAGCCTGTCGCGAATCATGAGATAGTCCTTTTTGGGGAACAACTCGAAAATTGCCTTGGGGCACGGAGTGAAAGCCTTGCCGCCCGCCCAGCAGCCGACATACATAAGCGAGCCGTCGGCGCGGCGTGCGATGTAGTCTTCGCTCCAGCAGTCGGCAATACGGTAGGCGTCGGTGTGGTTGACGTGCGCGGAAATGTAGTAGCCGAGCTTCTTGGCGGTTTCGACAGTTTCCTTGAGCTTCTCCTCGCCGCCGATAGCGGGTTCTACGGGAAGCAGCTGCGGATAGCGTCCGTCGTGGCCGCGGATATTCCAGCCCACCTCCTGCAAATCGACGAAAT
This sequence comes from uncultured Opitutales bacterium, assembly GCA_934613645.1. GTDB lineage: Bacteria > Verrucomicrobiota > Verrucomicrobiia > Opitutales > Intestinicryptomonadaceae > Merdousia. Next base: position 26,171 of record CAKTTC010000006.1, read on the forward strand.
CGCAGCCGTATTTTTTCAGAAGCTTTATCGAATCGGTAGCCTGCTGACAGGTTGCGGCAACGTTCATTTTCGGCTCTGTGGCGAGAGTCTGGTCGGCAATGATGCGCTTGCCGTTTTTGTCGTGCGGAATGGCCTTGCCGCCGTGTTGGACGCGGCAGACAATCGACTTCGCCAAACGCTCGAGCTTGGGATTGCCCTTTATGCGCTGCTTAAGCGGAATAATCTCGCCGCGGTCGAGCTGGTATTGGCGGTATTTCTTCGCCATTTCGGGATACGACGCGTCGGCGGGAAGCTCGTAGAAGTCTACTATCGCGTCCTCGTATGCGGGCGTGCCCTCCATGCGTTCAACTTCAAAGCGCGGGAAAATTTTGTATTCGCCCTTTTTGGCCTCGGCAACCATGCTGAATTCGAGATTCAGCCCCTTGACGATTGCAACCCAAGTGTGGCGCGGGTTTTTCGCCCCGAAGAACGCGACGTGGTTGCCGCCGCCGCTTGAATAGATGCCGCTGTCGAGCTTGTATGTGCCGAGCATACTGCGCGTGTTGATGAAGAATCCGTCTTCGCCCTTTTTGGCTTCGGCGGCGGGAACAAGAATATCGACGCTTTTCAAATCCTTTTCGGCATTGAGTTTGTCGCGGCCGATGAACGCGCGCCACGCGCCGTCTTCCTGACGGGCAAGCTTGACTTTCTTCACGTCCTCGCGGTTGTTCTTGTATTTAAATACGAAAACCGCGTCGGAATACGCGGGATTGTCTACCAGTTCGGCTTTTTTGTCGTCAACAGAACAGCCCGCCGCGAAAATAACCCCTATCAATGCAATAAATAAACGTTTCATAACGCGGAAATTCAAAGCGAATGCCGAAGCGTTGTCAAAACTTTTCCGAAGTTTTCGCACAGCGGCGCACCGCCTATACCCCGCCGCGTTGCGCGCAACCGCACCGCACACCCGCGCCGTTGTTTTCTTTTTCAAAAAAATAGTTGCCAACAACGCCCGAATTTGTAAATATCGAAACCCAATTTTAATAATATAAACTTACTATGGAAGAATTAATAGGAAACGTTTTAGTAGCGCAGTCGGGCGGCCCGACGGCGGTAATCAATGCGAGCTTGGCGGGCGTTGTAACGGAAGCCCTCAACCACGAATGTATAGAGGAAATTTACGGCGGACTCAACGGTATTGAAGGTATCTTGAACGAAAAGCTTATCGACTTGGCGGCGGAATCGCAACAGGCAATCCGCGGATTGTGCTACACGCCCGCGTCGGCTCTGGGAACGTGCCGCTACAAAATCAAAAGCGATGCCGACTACGCGCGCTTCCTCGAAGTATGCAAGGCGCATAACATCAGATATTTCTTCTACATCGGCGGGAACGACTCTCAGGATACGGCGAACAAAATAGCCAAATACGCCGAAAATATCGACTGGGAAATGCGCGTAATAGGCATTCCCAAAACGATTGACAACGACCTCGTTCTCACCGACCACTGCCCCGGCTACGGCAGCGTTGTAAAATATTTGGCGACTACTATCCGCGAACTCGCGCTCGACCACGAAGCAATGGGCAATCACGACCTCGTTTCGATTGTCGAAGTAATGGGCAGAAACGCCGGCTGGATTGCCGCGGGAACGACAATCGCAAAACGCCGCAACAACCCCGAAGACGCACCACACATCATTCTCCTGCCCGAAGTCGCCTTCAATGCCGACTACTTTATTGCGCAGGTTGAAGAATGCCTTAAAAGCAACAAATTCTGCCTGGTTGTTGCAAGCGAAGGCCTCGCCGACGAAAACGGCAACTACGTGGCCTCCGCAAGCGCGACCGACTCTTTCGGGCACTCGCAGCTCGGCGGCGTAGGCGAATTCCTCCAGAATCTGGTTGCAACGCGCCTGCCGAGCGTAAAAGCGCGCTCGTGCAAACTCGGGCACGGACAAAGAGCGGCGTCGCACTGCTCTTCTGCGGCGGACTCGGAAGAGGCGTTCAAATGCGGTCAGGAAGCTGTGAAGGCTGCAGTAGAGGGCGAAACAGGCAAAATGGTTGCAATCGTCCGCGGCGACGGCGACAAATACAAAGCCGAAACGGTTTTGGTCGACCTCGGCGAAGTTGCAAACGGCGTAAAACACTTCCCCGAAAACTGGATTAACGAAGACAAAATCACGATTTCGCAACAGTTCAACAAGTATATTCTCCCGCTGCTGCAGGGCGAAGTGAAAGTCCCCTACGAAAACGGACTTCCCGCCTACGTCCGCTTGGCGAAGAACGAAGTTGAAAAGAAGCTTTCGTAATTCTTCCGAACCGAAAAATCCCGTCCGCTTGGGCGGGATTTTTTTGCGCCTTAACGTTTGACAAACACGCACGCCGCAACAAGAATCGGGCTATGCTTTACGGAATCGAATCACTTTTGGAGAGAGTTCGTCGGCTGGAAGATGCGGGAAAAATCGACGCCCGCGCCGCGCACGCCATTTCCGAAGAATTCCGCCCCGACTTGGAGAAGTCGCGCTTGGCGAAAAAAACGTTTGCGCACGTTCTGCTGTGCTGTTTGGGAATAGGGTTGTTCGCGTGCGGATTGAAGATTTTTGCGGAAAGCGTCTGGTATGAGTTAACGCAGACCGAACGCACGGCGGTTGCGCTGCTGCCGCTTGCGGCGTCGATTGCATTTGCGGTCTGGGCGCGGGCTGCCGACGCGTCAAGAGCCGCGCGGGAGACGGCGGCTTTGTTCAACGCGTTCTGCCTTTTCTACGCGCTGACACTTGTCGGCGACATCTGGCAAATGCCGCCGAATAAGGCGGGATTTTTCGCGAGCATGTTTCTGCTTACGTTCCCCATGGCTGCAATTATGCGGTCGGCAAGCGCGTCGGCGTTCGCTGTTGTTATGCTTTGGTTTTTCCCGAGGCTGGGCGGGAAAGACTTTTTCGGAGACTACTATAACGCGTTTTTTATTGTGTGTTCCGCAGCAATAGTCGTCTACGCGGTGCGAATGTCGAAGACCGACAAAATGTTCCGCCTACCCGTTTTCCTGATTGCCTTGCTCATGCCTTTCGCTGCTCTGATAGTTGCCGATTTTAAAAGCTGGACTGCCGACTGCGCTTTTATGGCGGTTGTATACGGGGCTATTGCCGCATGCTCGGCGGGGAATTCGGCGCGGTTTCTGCGCATTGTGCCGATTGCAATGTTTGCGGCAGTCTGTGCGTCGGCGATTTTCCGAACGCCCTCAAAGCCGCTGCAAGCCGACGCCGCTTGCTGCCTCTGGATTGCCGCGTTCGCCGTCTTCTGGGGCGTGCAGTTCTTCGCGCGAATCAGGCGGCGCAACGGCGACGCTTCAATGCTTGCCTTCTCGCTGCTTGCGCCGTTCGGCGTTGCGTGTTTTGTGTTGGAGGTATCGGGCGGCGGCGGCACCGTCCCGACAGTGGCGGCGGCGTTTATGTCGGCAGTCGGTTTGTTCGCGCTCTTCGACGGTATAAAAAGCACCTCATACGCCAAGCTCAACGCGGGATTGTTGGTTTTTCTTGCGGCGTTGTTTTCGATAATCGACAACGACAACACGTTTTCAATGGGGACGCGCTCGGCGTGGTTTGTGGTGTCGGGGCTTTTGATAATCGGGCTGAACGCTTTTGTTTCGAGGAGGAAAAAAGATGAAAATTAAAACGCTTTCACTTTTTGCGCTAATTGCGGTCTTTGCCGCGCAGCTTGCGTTGCCGCTTTATTTAATACGCGACATTTCCGAGCAAAAACGGCTCGGTCTGCGGCTGAAATTCCCGCTCGCCGCCGTCTCGAACTATCGCGACAACAGGCTCAATTTCAACTTCCGTTTCCCGTCCGCAAAATACGCAACAAAGCTTCCCGAAGTGGAGAAAGCGTTGGAGGAATACCAAAAAGCGGGGAAAACCCGCGGCGACGAAGCGTTCGTTTCGGAGAAAATCCTATGCGGGTTGGGCGCGGACTCAAACGGATTTGCAACTATAACCGCCCTCGGCAAGTCCGCCGAAAAAGCCGAATTCAAGAAGAAGATTTACTGCTCTTACTATTCGCCGAAATCGAACGAACTTACGTTCGATTCGCCCGCCGAGCAGCTCTACGCGGCGCAGAAAACGCTTGAAAAATTCGCCCCCGACATCGAAAAATTCAAAGCCGACGCGCAAAACTACTACGCCGTTCTGATTCTCACAAAGCGCGGCACGCTCATTGTAGACGACGTTGTTTTACACGGCAAATCAGTAAAAAACGCCGACCTCAACTGCGGCGCAAAAGCCCCTTCAACCGCCTCCCGATAGCCGCGCAAAGCGTTCGCCCGCGCCGCGTTTTGCGCGCACGCACGCCCCTTTTTGGCTTGACTATACCCGCAAATGCGGGAAAATCGCCAGAATAGAATTTTTGAACAATGAAAAGAACAAACACTTGTAACGAATTGACCGCCGCCAACGCCGGCAGCGATGTAGTTTTAATCGGTTGGGTAAACTCTGTCCGCGACCACGGCGGCATTCTGTTCGTCGATTTGCGCGACCGCGAGGGAATCACGCAGGTAGTCTTCCACCCCGACGCCAAAGAAGTCTACGAAAAAGCCCAAAAGCTCAAGGACGAAAGCGTAATTCAGGTTTTCGGCAAGGTGGCCGCGCGCGAAGACGGCACGAAAAACCCCAATCTCAAAACGGGCGAAATAGAAGTCATCGCCTCCGACATGATTATCCACAACATCTGCGACGTTCTCCCCTTCCCCCTCGAAGACGAACGCGCCGACAAGGTAAACGAAGACTTGCGCCTGCAATACCGCTATCTCGACCTGCGCCGCCCGCGCAACCTCAACCTTTTGCGCGTCCGCCACAAGGCCGCAACCGCAATCCGCGACTATCTCAACTCGCGCGATTTCGTCGAAGTCGAAACGCCCGTGCTCTTCAAGAGCACTCCCGAGGGCGCGCGCGAATTCCTCGTGCCCAGCCGCATCAACCCCGGCTGCTTCTACGCGCTGAACCAGTCGCCCCAGCAATACAAGCAAATGCTCATGGTATCGGGCATTGAACGCTACTACCAAATGGCGAAGTGCTTCCGCGACGAAGACCTCCGCGCCGACCGCCAGCCCGAGTTCACGCAGGTTGACATCGAAATAAGTTTCGTGGAGCGCGAAGACATGTATGCGCTCATTGAAAACATGCTCAAGAAGGTCTGGAAAGACGTTCTCAACATCGACATTCCCACCCCCTTCAAGCGCATGCACTACGAAGAAGCAATGAACCGCTTCGGCGTAGACAAGCCCGACACCCGCTTCGACATCGAGCTCAACGACCTCACCGACGTATTCAAGGCAAGCCAGTTCAAGGTTTTCGCAAGCGTAATAGCAAACGGCGGCGTCATCAAGGCAATCAACGCCAAGGGTCTTTCCGACATCACGCAGGGCGAGCTCAAGAACCTTGAGGACATCGCCAAAACGCTCGGCGCAAAAGGTCTGGCGTTCATCAAGGCGGAAAACGGCGCGTGGAAAAGCCCCATCTTGAAGTTCCTCTCCGAAGACGAGCAAAAAGCCCTCAAGGAAAAGCTCAACATCGAAGACGGCGACATCGTTTTCTTTGCCGCCGCCCCGTGGGAGCAGGCGTGCTCAATCCTCGGCAGAATCCGTCTTGAATGCGGCAAGCTCCTGCAAAACCGCGGCAAGATTGTAATCCCCGCCGACAAGTTCAATTTCCTCTGGGTAATCGAATTCCCGCTTATGCTCTGGGACGAAGAACAGGGTCGCTACGTTTCGGCGCACCACCCCTTCACCGCCCCCGTCGAAGAGGACATGAAGTATCTCGACACCGACCCGCTCCGCGTTCGCGGCCAGCACTACGACATCGTTCTCAACGGAACGGAGCTTGGCGGCGGCTCAATCAGAATCCACCAGCCCGAGGTTCAGGAAAAGGTCTTCAAGGACGTTCTCAAGATTCCCGCCGACGTTGTGGAAAGCCGCTTCGGCTACATGCTCAAGGCGTTCAAGTTCGGCGCGCCCCCGCACGGCGGCATTGCGCTCGGTTTCGACCGCTTGGTAACCATACTCACGGGCAGGTCGAGCATTCGCGACATCATTGCCTTCCCCAAGACGCAAAAGGGTCAGGACTTGATGGCGCAATCACCCTCGCAGGTAACAGACAAGCAGCTGAAGGATCTTCACATCAAGCTCGACCTCGAATAGCAAAAGCGCGAGGGCGCGTTTGCTTCGACGACGAATTTTTTATTTTATAGTTAAAGCGGAACAAAAGTTCCGCTTTTTTTGATTTAAAAATTCGTCGAAGTTTTTTACGTTTCCTAAAGTGGCGGGGGTTGGCGAAAGCCAATCCCCCCTTTGTTTTTCGATTAAAGTTTTTTATATGAAAACATTGGCGTATTGAACCCCGTTCAATACGCCTTTACTTTTTTAAAGCCGCCGTAAGAAACGCTCTCGGGCATCATTCGATTTTATTTCGGACTTACGGGCGTTTAGCCCGCTACGCCTCATAAAATACGAAGTTGACTCGCGTTTGCATTCGCAAACCGTTTGACACGCCGCTGCGTGCCCTTCGGGTGCGTTTTTCAAACGCATCTATACGCGCCTTCGGCTTGTATTCGCCCCTTCGGGGTCTTTTGCCTGCGGCAAAATCTCAAACGCGCTTCGCTTGTTTTCTGCCTCGAGCCTCGCGCTTTTTTAACTTAAAGTGGCGCGGGATTGAATAAAATTCAATTCCGCTTTGTCTTCTGGTTTAAGTTTTTTAACTTTCCTAAAGTGGCGGGGGTTGGCGAAAGCCAATCCCCCCTTTGTTTTTCGATTAAAGTTTTTTATATGAAAACATTGGCGTATTGAACCCCGTTCAATACGCCTTTACTTTTTTAAAGCCGCCGTAAGAAACGCTCTCGGGCATTTTTTATGTTTCCTAAAGTGGCGGCAATCGGCATAGCCGATGTGCCTTTGCTCGCTGATTAAAGTAGCGTAGCTTTAATTTGTGCACAAAGCGTCATTGGCTTTGCCGACATATAAACTTTAATCAGTGGACAAAGGCGTTTTGAACAAAGTTCAATCGCCGCCACTTTCGGAATTATAAAAAACGCCACTTCCCAACATATAAAAAATTTATAACGTAACGCCGGTTTTGAAGATGGCTATTTCTTTATAACCGTTGAGTTCTGCCTTTGTTTTTGTTCCGTTTGCAACGGAAAGAACGAAGTCGAAAAACTCGCCGCCGAGTTCATCGAGGTTTTTCCCGTCCAGAACTGAACCCGCGTTGAAGTCAATCCAGTTGTTTTTCTTTTCGAAAAGCGGCGTATTTGAGGAGATTTTTATTGTGGGCACTGCCGTAGCAAACGGCGTTCCCCTGCCCGTGCTAAAAAGCACAATTTGGCAGCCCGCCGCGGCAAGCGCCGTAGCAGCAACGGGGTCGTTCCCGGGGGATTCCAAAAGCGTAAGTCCAGTTTTCGAAATGCGCTGGGCGTAGCGCAGAACATCGCGCACTGCCGACGTTCCGCCCTTTTGCACGCACCCGAGCGACTTCTCCTCAAGCGTGGAAATTCCGCCCGCCTTGTTCCCCGGAGAGGGGTTTTCGTAGACGGGCATTTTGTTTGAGATGAAATAATTTTTGAAGTCGTTTATCATTGCGACGAATTTTTCGAACACCTCCGCCGACTCCGCCCTGTTCATCAAAAGCGATTCCGCGCCGAACATTTCGGGCACTTCGCAAAGCGCGCACGACGCCCCGCACGCAACCGCCCTGTCGGAAAATTTGCCGATAAGCGCGTTTGCGGTTATGCCCGAAAACGCGTCGGAGCCGCCGCACTTAAGCCCTATTTTCAGTTTGGAAAGCGGCGTTTTAACGCGTCTGTCGCCCGACATAATTTCGGCGAGCTCCTCCAAAATTGCGAGCGCGTCGGCGATTTCGTCGTCCGATTTCTGCGCCTCCAAAAATCTTATGCGCGAGAAGTCTGCGCCCCTGTTTTCAAGTTCCGCCTTGAACTCGGAAAGCTTGTTGTTTTCGCACCCGAGCGACAGCACGAGAACGCCGCCCGCATTGGGGTTCATGCACAAGTCCGCCAGAATCGCGCGCGTGTTTGCGTGGTCGCACCCGAGTTGCGAGCAGCCGTATGAGTGGCAGATTGCGAACGCGCCGTCGAAGTTTTCCGAGAGCGGGCGCGCGAACTTTTCCACCGCCGAACGCGCAAGGCAATTCACGCAGGAAACGAGCGGCATAACCCAAAGCTCGTTGCGCACGCCGACCTCGCCCGACGCGCGCGCGTAGCCGTTGAAAAACGCGCTCTGCGGCGGCTGCGGCGCGGGAACGGCGGGGCGGTATTCGTATTCGTCAAGCCCGCCGAGAGCCGTTTTCAAATTTGTTTCGTCTACTTTTCCGCCGCGCGGAATGTCGGTTTTTGCGCGCCCGATTCTGTGCGCGTATTTTACAACGTCGCCGCCCGCGGGAATGTCGGCCAAGGCAACTTTGTGCCCGAACGGAACGTCGCAAACAAGCGCGAACGCGTTTTTGTCAATCTCCGCGCGGTCGCCTTTTGAGAGGTTTTTGAGCGCAACGGCAACGTTGTCGGCGGGCGAAATTCTAAGCAGATTTTCCATTTTCAAAATCTCCGAGTGCGCCCGCAATTCCGCGTTCGCCGATTTTTTTGACGAAGCAAACAACGGCGTTTTTAAACTCCGCATTTTCCGAAAGCCCACCCGTAAAGCGCGGCGAAGAGACGAAAGCCTCGGCGAAGGCTTCGGGGGTCGGTTTTGAAGCCGTTTGGGCGGCTTCGGGGGAATCGCCGAGCGCGCTTTTGTCGGCGAAAGCCATCAGTATGTTTGCGGCGAAGGCAAACGCCAAACGGCGCGGCACTTTGCCGAATTTTTCGAAATACTTTTCCGCGGGCGGCACAAGGCGCACGTTGCATTTCGACACAAAATTAAGCGCAATAGACTTTAGTTTGTGCTCCAAAAACGGATTGCGGAAACGGTCGATAACGTCGGCGGCAAACGCCTCCGATTCCGCCTGCGGCAGCGCGAGCGTGGGCACAAGCTCTTCGAACATCAGCCCGCGGACGAATTTGCCCACGAGGGGGTCTTCAACGGCCTCGCGCACTGTCTGCATGCCCGAGAGCAGCCCGACAGCCGTCATCGCCGTGTGCGGCGCGTTAAGAAGCGTTACTTTGCGGCTGCGGTAGGGTGCGATATCGTCGCAGAAAATCACGTTCAGCCCGCACTTGTCAAGCGGCAGCTCCGCCGCAACCGACTTCGGCTGGATTGCCCACAAAAGGTAGGGTTCGGCTACAACCGAAATGGGGTCGTTCAAGGCGCGGACGGCGGGGTCTTTTTCGTCGTCGGAGGGGTGTCCGCTGACAATCCTGTCGACAAGCGTGTTGCAGAACACGCAAGCGGCGCAAAGCCACGCGGTAAATTCGGCTTCAAGCTTCCAAAGTTCGGCGTATTTTAAAACGCATTCCTTGAGCGCGTCGCCGTTGCGCTCCAAAAGCTCGCACGGAAGAATTATCAAACCCTTCGCAGTGTCGCCGCCGAAATGACGCCAGCGTTTGTAAAGCAAAAGCGCGAGTTTTGCGGGGAAAGTTTCGGGCGGAGTGTCGGAAAGAGAGTCGGCGGCGGAAAAGCGAATGCCCGCCTCGGTGCTGTTTGAAACAATGAAGCGCAGCATTTCCGACTCCGCAAACGACGCAAATTTTTCGAACTCCGAATACGGATTCACCGCGTCTATGATGGAGTCGATTTTCGTGATTTCCGAAACAGCCGCGCCGTTTTGCATTCCGCGCGAAATCAGGTTGTAAACCCCGCCCGCGTTTTTGATTTTTTCCACCGACCCGCTTCGGCGCAGATTGCAGACGCACGCCCCGCCCGCAAAAACGCCCGCCGCGTTGGCGTGGCAAACCATACTGTCTACAAAGGCACGCAAAAAATTGCCCTCGCCGAATTGCAAAATTTTAACAACGTTTTTTTCCATAAAATCGTTTCCCATTTTTTAAGGCGTTTTTTCTACGCCCAGTCGGCGAAAAATTCAAGCAAAAAACGGCATTGTTTGGTATTGGATAAAAAACGGAAAATCAGCCGCCGTTTTCCTCCGCTTTCGCCCTCCGAAAACGCGGGCGTAAAAAAAATGAAAAAAAAGCTTTTATTTTTTCGAGAAAGGTATTTGTTAAGGGACAATTTTTCATTAAATAGAAATGGATTTTTTTGAGTTAGACGACCTACAGAAACATTTCGGAGAAAACCACGTTGTAAGAGGCGTAAGCTTCGATGTCAAACGCGGCGAAGTGTTCTCCCTGCTCGGGCCCAGCGGCTGCGGGAAAACCACCATTCTTAGAATGATAGGCGGTTTTGAAGAACCCGACAGCGGAAAAATCTTTCTCGACGGCGCGGAAATTACAGACCTCCCGCCGAACAAAAGAAAAATCAATACGGTATTTCAAAACTACGCGCTTTTCCCGCATATGTCGGTGCGCGACAACATCGCGTTCGGCCCGCGCACGGCGGGGCTTCACGAAGCCCAAGTCCGCAAGATGGTTGACGACATGCTCGAAATTATCCGCCTGCGCGACCTCGCCGACAGAATGCCCGCAAACATAAGCGGCGGCCAAAAGCAGCGCATTGCAATAGCGCGCGCGCTCATAAACAAGCCCAAGCTCCTGCTTCTGGACGAACCCCTTGCGGCTCTCGATCTGAAGCTGCGCCAGTATATGCTCCTTGAGCTTGACCGAATCCACGACGAAGTGGGCACTACCTTCATCTACGTCACGCACGACCAAGGCGAGGCAATGAGCCTCAGCGACAGAATCGCCGTTATGAACAACGGTCTGATTGAGCAGATAGGCACGCCCGCGGAAATCTACGAAAACCCGAAAACGAAATTCGTGGCGTCGTTCATCGGCGACACAAACTTCTTCGACGGCGAAACCACCGAAACAATAGACGCCGAATACTCAAAAATAAATATGTTCGGCTTGGGCGAATTCCCCTCGTATAACGAAAAAAAGCTTGCGCTCGGCACGAAAGTCACGGTGAGCATTCGCCCCGAAAAATTTTCGATATTTGCAAAAAAGCCCAACGAAAACCTCAATATGTGCGAGGGCGTTGTGGAAGACATAGTCTATCAGGGCGCGCAAACAAGATACTGGGTGCGCGTGAAAGAGCACAGAATAAACATTGTAATGCAGCACAACAGGTGCTCGCTCGACTTCAAACAGCCCACTTGGGGCGACAACGTTTGGGTGGCGTGGCACCGCGACGACGTAAGCGTATTATCGAACAACCCCCATTAGCGTGAAATGAACGGCACTTCTACAACTCGGCTCTCTGTGAAAAAGAGCCTAAATTTGGCGGAAATACTACTGAGTACGCCCTCAATTTTGTGGCTGTTGCTGTTCTTTCTGATACCGTCGCTGCTGGTGTTTGCAATAGCGTTCAAAACTGCCGACTCCACGGGCGGCATTGGCGATGTCTGGACGCTCGATACAATCAAAAACGTCCTCCGCGCCGACTACATCTCCGTCTTGTGGCGCACAGTCTGGGTGAGCGTTGCCGTTACGGCGATTTGCCTGCTGCTTTCCGTGCCCGTGGCGTATTGGATTTCGCGCCAAAACCCGAAATACAGATACTGGTATTTGCTGGCGGTTATAATTCCGCTTTGGACAAACTTCCTCATAAGAATTTTCGCGTGGCGCATACTGCTGAACCCCGAGGGGTTTTTGCGCAAGTCGCTGATTTCGCTCGGGATAATCCCCGATGACGTTTTTCTGCTCAATAACATAGGCGCGGTGATAATCGTCACGGTCTACACGTGCCTGCCGTTCGCAATCCTGCCGATTTACGCGGCGGCGGAAAAGTTCGACTATTCCCTGCTTGAAGCCGCGCAAGACTTGGGTGCGTCGCGCTTCAAGGCGTTCTGCTCGGTCTTCATTCCGGGAATAAAGCGCGGAATTTTCACGGCAATTCTCGTGGTGTTCATTCCCGCAATGGGCTCTTACGCAATTCCCGACTTGGTAGGCGGCGTCAACGGCGAAATGCTGGGCAACAAAATAGCAATACGCGCTTCGGCATACAGAAACCTGCCCGAGGCGGCTGCGCTGGCGGCGTTGCTTTCGCTGATAATCACGATTCCGATTGTGTTTGCAATGCTCAAACAAAAGGTTGTTTCGCGCCCGAGCTCGGGCGTTAAAAACGCGGCGAGGGGGATTTCGAAATGAAGGTCAATTCAAGATTCACTTCGCTGATAATTACGATAATCGTGATTATCTTCATGTATCTGCCGATTGCCACTTTGGTTACGATGTCGTTCAACTCTTCGCGCTTCGGCGGAAAGTGGGCGGGGTTCTCGCTTAAGTGGTATGAGGCGTTGTTCAAAGACCATGCGGTAATAAACGCCACAATGAACACGCTTTTTGTGGCGGCGGTTGCAACGCTGTTTTCGACGATTATCGGGACGCTTGCCGCGTGGGTGCTCAACGCCTACAAACGCAGCAATATGCAGAAGCTCCACTACGGGCTAATCTACGCGCCGCTTGTAATTCCCGATGTCCTCATGGGCATAAGCCTGTTGCTGATGTTCGTGAGCCTCAAAGTAGACCTCGGCTTGGCGACTGTCATTATGGCGCACATAACATTCTGCGTGAGCTTTGTGGCGTTCACCGTGCTTGCGCGCCTGCAGGATTTCGACTTCAACCTTATCCAAGCCGCGCAGGACTTGGGCGCAAGTTCCACGCGCATATTTTTGAAGATAATTTTGCCGCTGCTTTTCCCCGGAATAGTGGCGGGAGCAATGATGGCATTCACGCTGTCTATGGACGATTTCGTGGTTACCTTCTTCGTGGGGGGCCCCGGAAGCACAACTTTGCCCGTCAAAGTTTACAGTATGATGAAACACGGTCCGCTGGCAATCATCAATGCGTTGTCGGTTGTTTTTATGGCTGTAACTTTTAGCGTGGCGATTTTGGGCAACCTGATAATGCGTAAAAAAGACGCGTAAACAATACATACAAAAAAAACCAAATAAATGAAAATAATAAAAAGAACACTCACGGGCATCGCGCTGTTGCTCTCGACGCTAATTGTAGGGTGCGGACCTTCCAAACCCAAGTTGCACATATTCACTTGGTCGGACTATATCGACGAAGAGTTGATTGCCGAATTCGAAAAGCAGTATAACTGCGAAGTCCAGATTGACACTTTCGACTCCAACGAGTCAATGTTCTCCAAGCTGAGCGCGGGAGCAAAGGGCTACGATATCATCACGCCCACAAGCTACATGGCAAAGCTCATGTATGAGAAAAAACTCATCGAAAAGCTCGACCTCTCCAAGATGGAGAACGCCAAGCTTGTAGACAAAGCCTACCTTGAAGGGCTTGCCTACGACAAGAAAATGGAATACAGCGTGCCGTATCTGCTGGGCTACACTTGCATTGCCTACAACAAAAACAAGGTGGGCGAAATAGAGAAGTCGTGGAAGATTTTCGAAAGAAGCGACCTCAAAGGCAGAATGACGCTTCTTGACGATATGCGCGAAACTATCGGCGCGGGTCTGTTCATGATTGGCAAGGGAATGAACTGCACCGACAAACAGGCTCTGCAGCAGGCGAAAGAGGTTATCCTCAAGTGGAAAAAGAACCTCGCGAAATTCGACAACGAAAGCTACAAAAACGGCTTGGCAAGCAACGAATTTTTCGTGACGCAGGGCTACAGCGGCGACGTTCTGCAGATAGTAAAAGAGCAGAAGCACATAGACCTTTTCGCCCCGAAAGAAGGCGTTTCGGTTTCGTGCGACGACTTTGTAATCCCCGTAAGCGCGGGCAACAAAGACCTCGCCTACAAGTTCATCAACTTCATTCTCGACCCCCAAAACGCGGCGAAGAATATGGAGTATACCTGCTACTTCGCCCCCGTTCCCGAGGCGAAAAAATACCTCAAAGATTTCGACATCGAAAAGGTGTTCCCCTCCTTCCTCTACAAGAAGGGCGAATTCATCAAGGATATGGGCGACGAGAACAAAAAGTTCATCGAAGTCTGGGAGGAAATCAAAAAGGATCTCAACTAACGGAAAAATTTTCGAACGCGGCGGGACGCATTTTGCGTCCCGCTTTTTTTTGCGCCTGTGGGAGAAAATACGCGGGAAAAAACGCGCGGCGGACGGGCACAAAAAAACGCGCCGCCTTGCGGGCGACGCGCACAAAAAACAAAATTTATTTCTTGCAGGATTTCTTGGCGCAGGGCTTTTTTGCACAAGCCGACTTGCAGCAGCAAGACTTCTTTGCGGGAGCCGCTTTCTTTGCAACCGCCTTTTTCGCGGGAGCCGCCTTCTTGGCTACCGCTTTCTTTGCGGGGGCTTTCTTGGCCGCTACCTTCTTGGCGGGAGCTTTTTTTGCCACAGCCTTTTTCGCGGGAGCTGCCTTCTTGGCTACCGCCTTCTTTGCGGGAGCTTTCTTAGCCGCTACCTTCTTGGCGGGGGCTTTCTTTGCTACCGCTTTTTTAGCGGGAGCGGCTTTTTTTGCAACCGCCTTCTTTGCGGGAGCTTTCTTTGCTACTGTTTTTGTTGCCATATTATTTATTTCTTTTGTGGTTTAGTTAACATTGCCCCCGCCGCCGACGAATCGGCAAAGAGGGATTTTTCAATGAAATACTTTTCGGAAAAGAAAAAATCTGAAAGCGAATAAAAGCCCCGACAAGACAACGTTCCGCGCCGCACTCTGCAATTATCGGCGTGGGTGTTGCTTCTGGAATATATTTTAACATCATCTGCGTTAAACAATAACGATACTTCCGTCTTACTTTGATTAAAATATCACCCGTCGTCTTTTTTTTGCAACACAAAAAAACATTTTTTTATTTAAGCAACGGAGAATTTTCCGCGCTTTGTAGAATACTGTTTTTTTCTATGACGTATCCCGCAAAAAAATCGCGCGCCGACAAAATTTTGGAACACGGTTTCTGGAGCGTCCGCGCCACAAGCACCCCGCGCGAACACGCTATTTTCAAGCCCTCCGAGTCGGCCGACAAAACGCGCCCGAAGTCGGAAAATTCGCGTTCGGGACTTTCCGCGGAAACGTCGAAAATTTTTACGGCGTCGTTGCCGCAGGTGAAAATGCCCGCGCCGAACGCGCGTATTCTGTTGAGCAAAACGTCGGCGGGTTTGGCAAAATCCAAAAACATATCGGCTTTGGAAAGCTTGCGCGCATACGTTGCGCGGGAGCTTTCCTGCTCAACCCAGCGCAACTCGCCGCGCTCAAGCAGCGGTAAATCGCGCCTCAGAAGCTCTGCCGACGCGGCGGAAATTTTTTCGCGCAAAGTCTTGGCGGTGTCGGAATCGGAAATTTCGACCTGCTCGGTGTCCGCCACGTCGCCCTCGTCCATTGCGGGCGAAATTGCCATGAGCGAAACGCCCGTGCGTTTTTTGCCGAGCGCGATTGCCGTTTCAATCGGCGACGCCCCGCGCAATTCGGGCAGCAGCGACGCGTGCAGATTAAGACACGGATACTTTCCGTATTTGAGAACGTTGTCTTTCAAAATGCAGCCGTATGCCATCACGACAATCAGCTCCGCGCCCAACTCGCGCAGGCGCGCAACGTCGGCGTCGGTGGGCTTTTTTTCGGGGCGCAACAGCTCAACGCCGTTGTCCAATGCCCACTGGGCGACATCGTTCGGCGAAAGTTTTTTGCCCCTGCCCTTTGGCTTGTCGGGATTGCTTACCACGCAGACAAGCTCGTGCGCGCGGTGCAGAAACTCAATCGGCTTGAGCGCGATTGCGTCGCTTGCCATGAAAGCTATCTTCATTTTTTCTTTTCCAAACGCTCCTCAACCGTCTGCGGAACTTTGCCCACAAGCTCCAGATTCACCGACACCCCGCCGAGATTCAGGGCATCGCGAATGCCGTTTGCCAGATACCTGCGATAGGTATGCGTAAGAGCCTCCGCCTTGTTGCAATACATGCGCACAGTCCACGGGCGCGACGCAATTTTCACGCAGTAGTAGATTTTGAACCGCTTGCCAGAAATGTAGCGCGGCGGATTTTCTTCGGTAAGTTTTTTGACAATCGAATTGAGCTTACCCGTGGAAACGGGCGCGTTCGATTTTTCGAAAAGCCTGAACGCGGCGACGGGAAGTTTGTCGATACCGTCGTTGTCTTTGGCGGAAACGAAGTATATGCGCGAAGAGCCTATCGACGGCAGTTCGGCGCGGATTGCGTCTTCGAAGCTTTTGCCGAATTCGCGCAAATCCTTGTATTTGCCGACCGTAGATTTTGCGAACGACTCAACCGCATAGTCCCACTTGTTGACCACTACAATCGTAGACGCGCCCGCCTGCGCTATTTCGCCCGCAAGGCGTTTGTCAAGCTCGGTGATGCCGCCCATTGCGTCGATTACCAGAAACACGACGTCGCAAACCGACATCGCCTTGCGCGTGCGCAGCGACGACAGGTAGTCGAGCGAGGTGTTCGTTTTGCGCTTCAGCCGCAGTCCCGCGGTATCGTAGAGGCGCAGGCGCATGGGTTCGCCGTTCTTGACGGGAACGTCAATATCGCAGCGGACGCTGTCGCGCGTAGTTCCCGCAACGTCGCTTACAATCAGGCGTTTCTCGCCGAGCAGTCTGTTTATTATGGAGCTTTTGCCAACGTTCGGACGCCCCGCAACGCAGATTTTCACGCGGTCTGCGCCCTCGTCGGGGGCGGCGGTGTTTATGGCTCCGTATTTCCGCTCGATAAGCGAAACGAGCGAATCCACCCCGTAGCCGTGTTCGGCGGAAAGCTCGACAACGTTTTTAAAGCCGAGCGAATAGAACTCGCCCGAAAGGTCTTCGTGCTGGGGCAAATCGACTTTGTTCACCGCCACAATAACGTCCTTGCCCGAAGCGCGCAAAAGCTTTGCAATCTCGAAGTCAAGCGGCGTAAGCCCCGTCTGCAAGTCGAGCACGAAAACGATTGTGTCGGCGGCGGTGATTGCAAAATTGGCCTGCTCGTTGGTGGCGTCGGCAATGACGCGCTCTGTCATCTGCTCGGTCGCGCCCATGCCGCCCGTATCCATGAGAATGAGCGTGTCGGAAAGACGCTCCACAACAATGTCGCGCGTGACGCCGGGTTTGTCGTGGACAATGGAAATGCGCCGCCCCACAAGCCTGTTGAAAAGCCTGCTTTTGCCTACGTTCGGACGCCCCACAAGGGCAATGCTTTTCGGGGAATCAGCCATTGAGTTTGTCTATTGCAATTTTCATTCTCTCCGCCGCCTCCACAAGGTTTTCGTAGCTTGTGGAAAAGCTTGCGCGCACAAAGCCCTCGCCGTCCGCACCGAACGCCGAGCCGGGGACAACCGCCACTTTGGCTTCGTTCAAAATGTATTTCGCGAAATCCATCGACGACATTCCGAAGCGTTTCACGCTCGGGAACGCGTAGAACGTCCCCTTGGGCGAATGGCAGTCCATTCCCATTTCGTTGAACTTGCCCACGATGAAGTCGCGCCTGCTCTGGTATTGTTCGCGCATGTGCAGCATCGACTTTCTTCCGTTGCGCAAAGCCTCGCGCGCGGCCTCCTGAGAGACAATGGGCGCGCACATTATTGCGTATTGGTGCGCCTTCATTGCGCCCTCGATTATTTCCTTCGGCGCGCAGGCATAGCCTATTCTGAAGCCCGTCATTGCAAACGCCTTAGAGAACCCGTGCAGGAAAACGCAACGCTCCTTCATTCCGTCGAGCGACGCAATAGAGACGTGTTCGCCCTCGTAGGTAAGCTCGGAATAGATTTCGTCGCTTATTACAAGCATATCTTTTTCCTGGACGAACTTTGCAAGCTCCTCAAGCTGCGCGCGCTCAGCAACGCCGCCCGTGGGGTTTGTGGGGAAGTTGAGCAGAATTGCCTTGCAGCCCTTTGTCCAAGCCTTTTTGACTTCCTCCACGTTGAACGCGAAGCCGTCTTCGGGGCGTGTTTTCACCGCGACGGGAACGCCGTGCGAAAGCTTCACGCTGGGCGCGTATGAAACGAAGCAAGGCTCGTGATACATAATTTTGTCGCCGGGGTTGATGACCGCGCGCAAAACGCAATCAAGCACCTCCGACACGCCCACGCCCACGAGAATCTCGCAGGAGGGGTCGTATTGCACGCGGAAATTTTTCGCCACGTAATCGGCAATTTCGTTTCTGAGCGAACGCAGGCCGAGGTTGTCGGTGTAGGACGTTTTGCCGTTTTCAAGCGCGAAAATTGCAGCCTCCCTGATATGCCACGGCGTGACGAAATCGGGCTCGCCGATACCCAACGAAATGGCGTCTTTCATTGTTGCGGCGATTGCGAAAAATTCCCTTATCCCCGACTTTGGCAGGTCGCGCACATGTTCGGCGATAAATCTTTTTGGATTGTCATTCATAGTAAAAAATATTTTCCGAGTAAAAATACCGAAGCCGAAAAAGCGGCTACGGCGAGTAAATCAGGCGGTCGTCGGAATGCGGTTCGCGCTTGATAATAAAGCCCTGCGTCTTGTATGTCTTCAGGAAGAAATGCGTTGCCGTAGACGTAACGCCCTTGATTGTTGCGAGCTTTTCATACACAAAGCTTGCAACGTCCTTGAGCGAATCGGCTCTGACAAACAGCAGCAGGTCATACGCGCCGCTCATCAGGTAGCAGGAGTCCACTTCGTCGAACTTGCTCACGCGCTGTGCGAGCCTGTCGTAGCCGCCCTCGCGTTCGGGCGTAATGCGCAGCTCTATTGCCGCGTGCACTTTCGACTTCTCCGCGTCGGCGTTTATCACCGGACGCCAGCCGAGCAAAATGCCCGCGTCGGAAAGCTCCTTCATTTGGGCGTCAAGCTCCTCGCGTGAGAGCCCGAGAATTTCGCCCATCTGCTCGCTCGAGAGTGCCTCGCCGTCCAACATCAGTTTTAAAAGTTTTTGCATATTCGTTTATATTGATGATTCCGATTTTTTTTTAAACACTTTTTTTGCGTTTTTTGCCGATTTTAACAAAGAAAAGTTCGGGCGAAAGTTTGTTTGAAGCGTCGGTGTGGCGCGTGAAATCAAGCGCGGATGTTTCGAAAAATTTTTCCACGCGCAGGAACTCCTCCATTCCGCCTTCGTGCGCCTTGTAGCAGACGACAGCGAGCGCGCAGCACTCTGCCGACGCGATTTCCAACGCCGCGTCCACCGCCGCCAGCGTCGATTCCGCGCGCGTGATAACGCTTTTATCCGAATAGGGCAGCCAGCCCAAATTGAAAAAGAAGCAGCCGATTTTCCCGAACGCTTCGCGCGGCAGCAGTTTTTTCATATCGGCGTGGCTTGCCTCGAAAAACTCCGCCCTTTGGGAAAGCCCGTGTTTCTCGAAGAGTGCGCGCGAACGCTCCACTGCAACACGCTGGACATCGAAGCCGAAAACCTTTCCGCCCTCCCTCAAAAGCGAAGCCGCGAACAGCGCATCGCGCCCGCCCCCGAGCGTTGCATCTACTGCGTATTCAACCGACCCCACGTAATCGGCAACCATTTTATGCGACAATTCAACAATATTCATTTTTTTTACATGTTGGGCACCTACGGCGACAGGTTTTGCCTGTGTGCCGTTGCTCTCTCTTCTCCTTGGCATCGACGGCGACGGATTTTCCATGCGCCGTTGTTTTTTCTCATTTTGGACACCGACGGCGCAGGTTTTACCTGTGCACCGTAGTCTTTTCTCTTTTTTAGCACCGACGGTGGCAAGCCCTGTCTGTGCGCCGCTCTCTTTTCTTTTTGGCTTTGAACGCGGCAGGTTTTATTATGCGCAGTTGACTCTTAATCATCTGTGCTTTTCCAAACGCAAAGCGCATTAAACAATCCGCCGCCGCGTCGAAAAAAAGGGGAATCGGCACTGCCGATTCCCGCCGTCAAAAAACGCAACACTGCCGCGAATCCGCTTAGGCAAGCCCGCGAATCGAGGGGGCTTCCATAAATTTCAGCAGCGTTTTAATCACGCGCGACGACGCGTATTCTCTGCGCTTGAGTTCCGCAATTGCGTTGGGGCGCGAAAGTCCGTGTTTGTAGATTACCTTGAACGCGCTGTATGCAATGTCGATTTCCTCCGTGGTGAAGCCGTTGCGCTGCATATTGATTTTATTGATTGTGCAGACGTAGGCGGGATTGCCGTCGGCGATGAAGAACGGGGGCAAATCCTTAACCTGCTTGGTCATGGAGCTTATCATTGAGTATTCGCCGATTCTGCAGAACTGGTGCGCGCCCGAAAGCCCCGCGACAACGGCGTGGTCGCCGATGACGATGTGGCCTGCAAGCCCCGTATGGGAGCTCATCAGGACGTGGTTGCCTACTACGCAATCGTGGGCGATATGGCTGTAGGCAAGGAAATTGTTGTGGTCGCCGATGATTGTGCTTTTGCCGTCGGCGGTCGCCATATGGGCTGTTGTGTATTCGCGGAAGACGTTGTAGTTGCCGATTACCAAGCCGGGGTTGCCGCCCGTGAATTTGAGGTCGTGCGTTTTTCCGCCGATGAACGCGTAGGGGTGGATTTCGTTGCCCACGCCGATTTTCGTGTTGCCGTCAACCGTTGCGTGGTGGGCAACAATCGTGCCCGCGCCTATGTTTACGCCGCCGCCGATATACGCATACGCGCCCACTTCGACGTCGTCGGCCAAAACCGCCGACGAATCTACTATTGCCGTTGGATGAATCTTTGCCATTTTATAAAACTCCGACTTACCTGTTTTGAGCTTCTTTGTTAAACAACTTCCGACGCGTCCATAATCGAGAACATCAGCTCCGCCGAGCTTACAACCGCGTCGGCAACGGAACACTCAACCTTTGCGCACACGATTTTATCGCCCCTGTTTTTTGTTATGACGCCGTGTATTTTCAGCTGGTCGCCGGGCTTTACCGCCTTGCGGAACTTGACTTTGTCGGCACTCATAAAGAACGCGAGCTTGTTTGCCGAAGAAATTTTGCGGAACATAAGTATGCCCGCGGTCTGCGCCATTGCCTCGAGCTGCAGCACCCCCGGCATAACGGGATTTCCGGGGAAGTGCCCCTGAAAATACGGCTCGTTTATGGTGACGTTTTTTATGCCTATAATTTCCTTGTCGTCGATAATGTTTTCGATTCTGTCAACGAGAACGAAAGGATAGCGGTGGGGAATCAAATCCAAAATTCTGCGGGAATCGAGCGTAGTTTCGGTGGAGACAATTATGTGCCTGTCGCGCTCTTTTTCCTCGTGTTTTTTCGCCGCCTTTTCGGGATTTTTCTTGTAGCGCAGCATTTGCGCGTAGATTTCGGAAGTGAGTTTTGCGTTGAGCGCGTGCCCCGTTCTGACCGCTATTATGTGGGCTTTCAGATGGACGCCCAAAAGCGAGATGTCGCCGATGATGTCGAGGATTTTGTGGCGGACGAATTCGTCCTTGAAGCGGAGCGGCTCTTTGGCGAGAATTTTGTCGCCCTTGATTACTATTGCCGAATCGAGGCTGCCGCCCTGAATTTTGCCGAGCTTCAAAAGCGGTTCGATGTCTTCGTAGACGGTAAAGGTTCTTGCGGGCGCGATTTCCGTGCGGAACGTGTCGGGGTCGATGTCAATCGACAAATGCTGCGTGTGCGAGCCTCTGTCGTCGGTCGAAGTGCACGTTATTTTCAGCCCGTCGGGATACGGCAGCGCGATTACCGAGCGGTTGCCGTCGGTTATCGAAACGGGTTCGCGCAGTTCGAAAACTTCGCTTTCGGCGGACTGCTCCACAATGCCCGCCTCGGCAATCATATTGACGAACGCCTTTGCCGAGCCGTCCATAATGGGGGGTTCGCCCTCGTTCATTTCAACGATGCAGTTGTCGATATTCATGCCCGACATCGTTGCCAAAACGTGCTCTATTGTGTGAAGCTTGACGTGCCCCGAAGTTACGCCCGTGTTTCTGACCAAGTCGGCTGAAATTAGCGAAATATGCGGCCTGATTTCGGGCTTTCCGAAGATGTCGGTTCTCTTGAATACGACGCCCGTGTTTTCGGGAGCCGGCTTGAATGTCATCGTAACCTCCGCGCCGCAATGCAACGCCTTTCCGTTGACAGACACCTCTTTTGCAATCGTTCTCTGCTTCATATTCAATTTATTAAAACGCGGAATTAAAAAACATTATTGCCGTTTGGTAAAGCCTTTTTTTAGGCGCGGCTATTCGAGCGAATCGAGGAAAAGCTCGCGCTTGCCCGTTCCGTTGTCGGGCCCGATGATTCCCCTGTCCTCGAGTTCGTCCATAATGCGGGCGGCGCGCCCGTAGCCTATGCCGAGTTTGCGCTGCAAAAGCGAAGTGCTTGCCTTGCCCGAAGCGCGAATGGCGTTGATTGCCTTGACGGTCATGGGGTCGCCGTATTTGCCGCCCTCGCCGTCGCCGATGAGGTCGCCGCCGTCTTCGTCGTCGGAAGCCTCTATTTGGGCTTGGACTTCCTCGACATACTGCGGCTTGCCGTCTACGTTGTTTACGTTCAACGCCTCCACAACCGCGGCTATTTCGGCGTCGGGAATAAATGCGCCCTGCGCGCGAACCAAGTCGGAAGAGCCGTTGTTGAGGAAGAGCATGTCGCCCTGCCCGATGAGCGTTTCCGCGCCCTTGCGGTCGAGAATTGTGCGGCTGTCTATTTGCGAAGTCACCTTGAAGGCAATGCGCGTTGGCAGATTGTTTTTGATTTTGCCCGTGATAACCTTCACGTCGGGACGCTGCGTTGCGATAATCATATGAATGCCCGCCGCGCGCGCAAGCTGGGTGATTCGGGCTATGTAGAGTTCGACGTCTTTGCCCACAACGCTCATTAAGTCGGCGAGCTCGTCGATAATGCAGACTATATACGGAAGCTTGTCTTCGGGCAGCTCGATATCGTCTTTGGCTTCGGCTTTGGCAACCATTGCCGCCTGACGTTCCTCCGAGGACATTTGCGCAAACTCCATTTCGGCGCGCTCCATTTCGGCTTTGTCTTTGAGGATTTTCGCGTTGAACCCGTCGATGTTTCTGACGCCCGCCTTGTTGAAAATCTGGTAGCGGCGCATCATTTCGCCCGTGAGCCATTTGAGAGCCGCCGCCGCCTTTTTAACGTCTACAACCACGGGAATGAGCATATGCGGAATTGTGTTGTAGACCTGCAGCTCTACCATTTTAGGGTCAATCATAATAAGGCGCAGGTCGCGCGGCGTCATTTTGTAGAGCATTGAAATTATGATTGTGTTTATGCAGACGCTCTTGCCCGAATTTGTAGAACCCGCAATCAGCGCGTGCGTCATTTTTTTCATGTTCGCGACAATCGGAATGCCCGTTGCGTCTTTGCCGAGGGCAATCGGGATTTCGTAGTTGTTGTCGCGCCACTGTTTCGACTGCAGAACCTCGCGCATTGTAACGTTCATTCTGTGCTTGTTTGGCACTTCAATACCGATTGTTCCGCGCCCTGGGACGGGGGCGATGATTCTGACTTTTTCCGCCATTATGCCCGCGGTGATGTCGTCCTCCAGATTTGCAATGCGGCTGATTTTCACGCCGGGGGCGGGCTTGACTTCGTAGCGGGTGATTACGGGGCCGGGGTAGGCTTTGTCGGGAATGACTTTCAACCCGAAGTCGCCGATGATTTTGACGATTTCGGCGGTTCTTGCGTTGTAGTCCTCGACTTTTGTTTCGTCTCGCTTGGCGGGTTCGGAGAGGAGGCTCAGCGACGGGAAGACGTATTTTTCGGCGTCTTTGCGGCGCGGTTTGCGCTCGGGCACATCTTCGACAAGCGGAACGCTGGTATCGACAACCTCGATTTCCGAAGTCTGCGCCTGCCGCGGCTGTTCGGCAGCGGACGGAGTTTGCGGCTGCGGCTCGGCGGACGGGGAGTCGGGTTTAGCCGAAGAAGCCAAGCCCAAGTTTATTGTTTCGGGAACGTCTGAAGCCGCTTCGGAATCCGACCCCGCCTCCGCGCGCGCGGCGGGTTCGGCGGGTTTTTCGCGCGAGCCGAAGCCTATGTCTACGCTCGAGAAATCGGCGGAAGCGTCGTCTTCGGAGGCGTCGAGCATTTCGGCGTCAACCGAGCCAATCTCCACAACGCCGCTTTCATTTTTCGCGGAAGAAGAATCGGCAGACTTCATTTCGTTTACGAAAGCGGAAAGTTCGCCCAAGTCGATTCCGTCAACCGACGCCGTTTCGGAATCGGGAGCGAAGTCTGCGTCGGAAAGCTCCTCCGCGTCCGACTGCCGTTTTTGAGCCGCTTTTGCGCGCGCAGGCTCTGCGGGGCGGACTTGCACGGCGTCTTCGTCCTCTTCGTCGTCTCTGCTACGGCGGGCAAAAAGCGCGACCACAAGTTTTTTGGGAATCGAAAAAAGCGCGACTGCCACCACCCAAAACGCCTTCCACATCATGCGCGCGCACCACTTCAGAGCCGAAAACAATTCCGACGCCGTTTCGGCGGGGCTTTCGACAAACACGACCACAAGCGTTATGAAATACGCGCTCCCGAAAAGCAGCGCGTTGCCGAGAGTGTCAAGCAGCGGCTTTGTCTGCGAATACACAACGTATCCGAACTTGCCGCCCCAGCCGCTGGGGAAAGTCGCGCTTTGAAGCGGCGCGGACGTGCCGAGGAAATCCTGAAACACCGCCGCCGAAACCGACAGCGAAAGCAGCCCCGCGAAAATCGCGGCAATCTCGGTTTTCGAAAACAGCGAAGCCCTTCTGCGGAAGCACCCCACAGCCGCCCAGATAATGTAGACGGGAATCATATACGCGCTCGCCCCCACAAGAAGCATGGAAGCCAGCGCGAACGTCGCGCCCAGCTTGCCGCAGACGTTGTTGCCCGCTGAGTCTGTCGAGGGCAGTAGCGGCTCGAAATAATGCTTGAACAAAACCTCCTGCCCCGCAGTATATCCCAGCACGGAAAGCAGCGCGGCAAGCCCCGCCACGGCGAGAACCGTCCCCAATATCGGGCGGCTTTTGCCTATTACTTCGCCGAATTTTTCAACGTTTTTCCTTTTAGCCCTTGCCATCGAAAAAATAATCTAACTCCCTATTTTTTTAAAAGTTTTTCCGCCATTTTTACGGCGGCGTCCGAATTCCTGTCGCCGAGCATTCTGGCGAGCTCCGCAACGCGCGCGGCGCGGTTGTCGGTAAGCGGCGAAATTGAGACGGAAGTGGAACTGTCGGTCTGCGTTTTTACCACGACAAAGTGGGTGTCGCCCATTGCCGCCACCTGCGGCAGGTGCGTTACGCAGAATACTTGATGGCTTTGCGCCAGCTTCGTCAACTGCGCGCCGACCTCCGAGCCAATCTCGCCGCCGACGTTTGAATCAACTTCGTCGAAAACCAAAACGGGCGTCGAATCCTGCTCGGCAAGCGCGGTTTTTATTGCAAGCATTACGCGCGCCAATTCGCCGCTCGAGCCGATTTTTGCAAGCTCCGCTGGGGCGTAGCCCGCGTTCGCCGAAAACAGGAAACGGCACGCGCTTCCGCAGTCGGCGGAGGGTTCGTCGCGCTCGGAAATCTCCGCGCCGAAGCGCGGCTTTTTAAATCCCAGTTTTGCAAGCAGCCCGCAGACCGTTGCGGAAAGCCTTTCGGCGGCGGCGCGGCGCGACTTCAGCACGGCGTCGGAATGCGGCTTGAGGGCGCGCAAAAGCTTTTCGGACTCGAACGAAAGCCTGTCTATTGCCGCCTTTACGTCCGACTGCGTTTCAATGCGGTGCTTCATTTCGTCCTTGGCGGCAAGCACGCTTTCAACGTCGCCGCCGTATTTGCGCCCGAGCGAAAGCCACGTTGACATATCGCGGCGCACGCGCTCTATTTCCGCCGCCGACATATTGCAGCTGCGCGCCATGCTTTCGTATTCCTGCGCAATATCCGCCACTTCTATGCCCGCCTGTGCGATACGCTCGTAGAGCGTTTTTGCGGCTTCCGACGCGTCGGAGAGCCCCGCCGCCAAGCGGTTGGCGCGCGCAAGAAGGCTCGACGCCCCGTCTTCCGACAGCAGCACCGCCGATATTTCCGAGGCGGTCTCCACTATTTCGCTCGACATCTCCGCGAGCTTCGACGCCTCTTCAAGCTCGGCCACCGACTCTTTCGTGGGGTTGAATTTTTCGATTTCCGAAATGCGTTTTTTGAGAAATTCGATTTCGTCGGCGGAAAGTTTTTTCGAGTTCTTCAGCGCGTCGATTTCCGCGAGAGTCGCCCGATACCGCCCGTAAACTTCGGCGTATGCGGCGCGCTCGGCTTCGTTGTGCGCGTAGGAGTCGAGCATTGAAAGCTGCGCCTTTTCGGAAAAGAGTTTTTGCGGCTCGTTCGCGCCGTGGAAGTCAATCCAGAAAGAGCCGAGTTTGGAGAGCGTTGCAAGCGTTGTGAGCGCGCCGTTTACCGAAATGCGCCCCGATTTGCTTTTGTAAATGCTGCGCGAAATCACCAAAGTGCCGTCTTCGCACGCGGGAAGCGAGTTTTCCGCCAGAAAGGAATCGACCGCCGACGGGTCTTCGAAATGAACCTGTCCCTGCACCGAGCAGCAGTCCGCACCGCTGCGGACAACCTCCTTGCCCACCCTGTTGCCCGCAAGAATTGCAAGCGCGCCGAGCAGAACGCTTTTGCCAGCGCCCGTTTCGCCCGTAACCACGGTGAAGCCTTTGGAAAACTCTACCGTTTCGCTTTCCATCAGCGCAAGATTGGCTATTTTTACGAACTCCAACATTTTTTTACCTAACGGCTGCATTACACCAACAGCGGCGGCGTCTGGCAAGGCATTTTTGTCGGAATTTGCACGCGCAAAAAAGCGCGGACGCCGTTTTTGCCGACGCCCGCGCGAACCCTATGACATCTTGAATAAACAACCAACTTTTCTAACCATAACCTATATGAAAATTCGCGTCCGAAAAAAATCTTCCGATTCCCGCCGAACACGTCGGTCATTTTTACGGAGACTATAGTGTTAGATTAAACTAACTTCGTCAAGCAAAAAGTTAGATTTTTCTAACTTTTTTTATTTCCGCCCTCCCCTCCGCGTTCCCCTCCGCGCTCCCTTCGCCCCAACGCCAATGAAAACTTGACTTTTCTTCAGGCGGAACAAAATGGAAACAATGCAGGAAAAAACGAACGCCGTAAGAATTGTCGAAAGCCTCAAGCTTCCGCACAAAACCCACACCTACGACTCCTCCCGCGCCGCAAGCGGCACTGAGGTTGCGCAAATGCTCGGGCAGAACCCCGACAAGGTTTTCAAGACGCTTGTATGCGTTGCAAAAAGCGGCAAACACTACGTTTTCGTGATTCCCGTCGCAGAGGGGCTCGACCTGAAAAAGGCGGCGAAAGTTGTGGGCGAAAAATCGGTTGACATGCTCAAGCAGAAAGAGCTTTTGCCGCTTACGGGCTACGTCCACGGCGGATGCTCTCCCGTGGGAATGAAAAAATTTTTCAAGACAACCGTGCACGAATCGGCGCAAAATCTTGACACGATTGTTTTCAGCGGCGGAAGAATAGGGCTTCAACTCGAAATGTCGCCGACAGACTTGGCAAAGGCAATCAAGCTCTCTTTTGCCGACGTAATCGCCCCCCGCTGATTCTTTTATATGTTGGGCACTGGCGCAAATTGGCTGAAGCCAATGTTGCTTTGCTTCAACCAATAGACAAAGGCACATCGGCTACGCCGATCGCCGCCTCTTTCGAAAATTTTTACATGTTGAGAAGTGGCGTTTTTTAACTTTCCTAAAGTGGCGGTAATCGGCTCTGCCGATATACCTTTGATTGTTGTTTTAAGAGCTACAACTTTAAACAATAGGCATAAGCCAATGTTGCTT
Organism: uncultured Opitutales bacterium; assembly: GCA_934613645.1. Lineage (GTDB taxonomy): Bacteria > Verrucomicrobiota > Verrucomicrobiia > Opitutales > Intestinicryptomonadaceae > Merdousia. The sequence goes on from CAKTTC010000006.1 coordinate 53,856, forward strand.
TAACTTTAATCAATAAACAAAGGCGAATTTTTTACATGTTGAGAAGTGGCGCAAATTGGCATAAGCCAATGTTGCTTTAACTTTAATCAATAAACAAAGGCGCATCGGCTACGCCGATTGACGCCTCTTTAGGAATAATAAAAAATTTTGCTTCACAAAATCCGCGGCGGCTCGGCACTCGCTCCGCTCGACTCTTTGCCTACGGCAAAGCTTCCCCCAAAAGCTTTTTTACATGTTGTAAAGAGGCGCAAATTGGCTGAAGCCAATGTTGCTTTAACTTTAACTAATAGGCAAAGCGGCATTGAACAAAGTTCAATCTGCGCCGCTTCAGAAAAAGCAAAAAATTTTGCTTCGCAAAATACGCGCCAGTCTCGCCCTGCGGGTAAAACACTTCGTGTTTTATTCTCCCCAAAAGCTTTTTTTGCATGTTGTAAAGAGGCGCAAATTGGCTGAAGCCAATGTTGCTCTGCTTTAATCAATAGACAAAGGCGAACGGGCTGTGCCCGCCGCCGCCGCTTTAGGAATTATAAAAAATTCTCGTCCCTACGTTAACAAAAAAGCCCCACAAAATGCGGGGCTTTATGGTTGACCAGTAGGGACTCGAACCCCAACAAAAGGTGCCAGAAACCTTTGTGCTACCATTACACCACTGGTCAATAAAATATGAAAAGCTATTGTCTGCTATTGGCGAGTTTTGTCAAGAACTTTCTTTTCAAAAAATCCCGACTACGCAACAGCCGCGTTTGCGGCCTTAAGCAAATTCGCCCCGTTTTTGAAAAATTCCGTTCCCGCAACAATCGTGTCCGCACCGCGCGAAATCACATCGCCCACGTTTGCCGCCGTTATTCCGCCGTCAACTTCTATTCTAAACGACAGCTTCATTTCCTCGCGCGTCTTTTTCAAGAACTCGATTTTCTCCAACGCCACGGGGTTGAAGCTCTGTCCGCCGAACCCCGGCTGAACGCTCATAACCAAGACCAAATCGACCTGCGGCAAGAACTCCACAATCTCGCCGACGGGCGTTTTGGGATTTAGCACAATACCGTTTTGTTTGCCGAGCAGATGAATTTCGGAGAGCGTTGCCGCCACAGGGTAGTCGGGCTCTACGTGCACAGAAATCAAGTCAGACCCAGCCTTTGCAAACGCGTCGATGTAGGAATTGGGGTTGTCCAACATCAGGTGCGTATCGAAAAACAGATTGGGGAATTTTCCCCGCAACGCCTTCACGACCCCGGGGCCGAACGACAAATTCGGCACGAAATGCCCGTCCATAATGTCGAGGTGAACCCACTTCAGCCCCGCCGCCGCAATCTGCGCCACGCTGTCGGCGAGCGCGGAGTGGTCGCCGCCGAGAATCGACGGCGCAATTTCCATTGAATTTACCATATTCCGATAACCGCGTCTTTGATTTTCACGCCGAGTTCGCGCATTAAAACCGGCATATTTTGATATTCGTTATTAAGCAAATTGGCCTGCGGCATATAAACTATTGTCCACGCCTCGACTTTTCTGTCGGCGAAAATCGTGCGCCCGCCCGCCGAAAGCGTGCACTTTGCAACCGCTACAATTTTATACGAAGACGCCAACGCGGTATCCTCAACGCGCGTTGTATACGGATACTTTGCATAACCCACAATCGTGGTTTCCAGAACGGCGTCGGCTTCGTCCTTGTTTGCAACGCGGACATCGGGCGTTTGCGAGATGGCGTCGCTTATTGCGTTTGTGAGGAGGTTTGCCGCCTGCGGGGCAAGCGACATATTCCGAACGGGCTTCACATAAACCGCCTTGAACGGCAAATCAATGGGCGTTCCCGCCAAGCGGTAGTTTGAGCACCCCGCAAACAGCGCGCAAAAAACTACGCAAAGCGCGGCGGCGTTAAAAAATTTCGTCATTTCACAAGCTCCTGTTCCGACCACTCGTAGTAGCCGTCGTTGAAAAGATAGTCGCCCAAGCCTTCGCCGAAGACGGGCGCAAGGGGCGCGTATGCCGAATTGTCGCCCGCGGGCGCGCCGGCAAAGTCCTCCAGATTCATCACGGCGAATTTCTCGTTCTGCAGATTTCTTACCTGCGTTTCGTCTTCGAACTGGTCGATAGTTGGCTTTTGGTAGCGGCCGAAGAACCAGTCGTAGGGGGTCATCGGGGGAAGTTCGCCGCGCTCGATTTTCGCGAGCTGCGCGCGGGCTTCGTCGGCGGCGCGGCTACGCGGTGCTATTGTGATTGTTTCGTTGTAGAAAACGGAGGCGGCGTGGGAGTTGTTGCGGTAGTAGTAGAAGAAGTCGCCGATTACAAGGCGGCTGCGCGCGTAGGTGTCTTGCATTTGCTCAAGGCCGTCCTCAGCCGACGCCACGCTCGATTCTTTCGGATACAGCGTTATGTAGTCCTGAAAAAAGCTGATTGCGTTTTTGGTTGGTTCTTGGTCGTAATACGCGCCGCCGACCATTCCGCGGTAGACTTTCGCCATTTGCAGGTAGGCGTCGGGCGTGAAGATGTTGTCGGGGTAGCCGTTTATGACGCGCTCGAGGGCGTCGAACGCGCCGTCGTATTCCTTTTCGTCCTCCGAAATTATGGCGATGTTCATCAGGGCGATTGGCGCGTAGTCGCTATACGGAGCGTTTGAGACCACGCTTTCGTAATACTTTATGATGTCCTTGTAGCTTTTAAACCACGGGAACCAGCCGCCCACGAAATACGTTTTGCCCGCCTGCATATCGGCGGCTATTTTGTATTCAAGAGCAATTACCTTGTTGAAATTGGGGTAGTCGGGGTAGAGTTTTACGATGTTCTCCACGCACTCGTAGGCCTTGGGGAACTGCCCGCGCTCAAGGTAGAGGCGCGCCGACTGGTAGAGGGCTTCGGGGGCGAAGATTGACTCGGGATAGTCGGCAATCACAACGCGATAGTGCGAAAGCGCCGTCCACTTGTCGCCGCGCTCCTGTGCTTCGCGCGCGAGGTTCATAGCCTCTATTGCGTTTTTCGACGAAGAGCTTTCGCCGATTACGCTTGCAAGCACGCCGCCTTTTATTTCCCAGCCCTTGTCCGCCGACCACACCAAGTCGGCAAACGATTCCGCGCACGCGCACACGAGCGCGAACGCCACAAAAATTTTCTGAAAAATCCCTGCCATTTTACGGTTCGATTTTGACACCCCGCGCGCGCTTGGCAAACGTTTTCTGCCTAAAGCGCGTATTTTATCAAAACAAACCCGCCCACAAGCAGAACGAAGAACGCGCTTACAAGCAGGTTGAAATATTTGTCGATAAACGGCTTTGCCTTGTCGCCAACAAGCAGGATTATCAACGCCACAAGGAAGAACCTGCCGCCGCGTCCGAGGATAGAGCCTAAAATCAGCTCGAAAAGCGGAACGTCGCATACGCCCGCGGCGATTGTGAATATTTTGTATGGAATTGGCGTCAAAGCCGCGCCGAAGACCGCAAGCAGCGCGTTTTGCTTGTATTTTTCGCTAACCAAGTCGAACAGTTCGGGCGTAAAACCGGGGACGTAGTTGAAGAAAAAGTCTTTTACCAAATCCCAGCCGAACAGACCGATAAGCCAGCCGAAAACGCCGCCCAGCGTAGAGGCTATTGTGCACGCGCCCGCAATAACCCACCACCTGCGCGGCAACGCAAAAACCATCGGGATAAGCAGAACGTCGGGCGGAATAGGGAAGAACGAAGCCTCCGCAAAAGCCAGCACCACGAGGGCAACCATACTGTAGGGTGTTTCCGCCCAGTGAATCGTCCAATTATAAAGACGCTTGATAAAGTTTTCTTTTTGCATAAAAATCGGGGAAAAGCGCACCCCCGCCGAGAGTCGAACTCGGATTGATGGTACCGGAAACCATAGTTCTATCCATTGAACTACGGGGGCAAATATTGGGTAAAAACACTACCCTACCACGCCCGAGTGTCAACACATTATCGCGCGGCGCACAAAAAAAACGGCGTCCGTTTTTGGGACGCCGTTCTTGACAGAAATAACCTTAGTTGTTTTCCGAAGCGGAAACTTCGTCGCTCAGACGCTGAACCGCTCCGCCGGGGGAAACGATTGTCGGGTTCTGATAGACGCTGCCGGGGCGCATATCCGCGAACTGTTCGCGATGGACGCTGCCTCCGGGCGAGATTCTGTTCGCCGTAACGAATATCATCAAGTTTCTCTTCTGGCGCGATTCGCCCTTCGACTTGAAGAGTCTGCCCACGAGCGGAATGTCGCTCAGAACGGGAACGGCGTCGTCAACCTTTACAACTTCTTCCCTTGTCAAACCACCCAAGACGACCGTTGCGCCGTCGAAGATTGTGACGTTTGTGGAAACTTCGCGAACCGAGAACACAGGCATAATGAAGCCTGCGGGAACGGTTACCGTGTAGCCGCCTGCGATACCTACCGCAGTGCCGCCGTAAGCCATAAAGCCTTCGAAATCGGAAACGCGGGGAGCGAGAGCCAAGTTGATAGAACCGTCTTCTTCAACATTCGGCGAAACTGTCATAACAACACCGACGTCGTATGTTTTGAAGTCTTGCGGAGTTCCGGGGGTAATTGTGATAGCCGCTTCGCTGCTGCCGCCCGAAACCGTGGAGGACGACCCCGAAGACGACACCTGCGACTGCATATCGCCCCAAGATTCTGCGTAATACATCTGTTGCGAAACCGTGATTCTTGCTTCAGTGCCCGAGAGAACCGTTACCTTAGGCGCGCAGAGCAAGTCTGAACCCGTCTTCTGCTCGAGTGCGTTGATCAACATTTCAACCGTGCCGCCACTGATAACGCCGAGAAGCGCACTTGAAGTGGGGACTGAATTCGAACCTACGTTCAACGCGGAATTCAAGCCGGGGTAGTTCTGCGGGACATATTCTGTATCCGTGCCATTCGGTGCCCACTGCGCGATAGTAGAATCATATTCGTATGTGCGCGTAGAAATACCAATCTGCGAGCTGTCTGCCGCCTTTTTGAATCCGTCGGCAACTGTTCTCAAATTGCGGGTAGCCCCGTCTGTTGTTGCGAAAATCGTCTGAACACCCGCGCTTTTACCGTCGCCGATAACGGGAGCCAAACCTGCGTCCAAAGTTCTCATGAGTGCGCCCGAACGCCAGTTGAAGCTCAACTCTTTCAAGTCGCCCTGTTGGACTTCGAGGAATTTAGCCTCGATTTCAACCTGCTTTACTTCGGAGTATTTCAGGAGGATATTGCGAACCTTGTCGAGGTTTCTCGAGGAGTTCGTCACCCAAAGTTTCGTGCCGTCGAACGCCAAAGACGCGCCTTGGTCGAACTTGACGCCCGCCTTTTCGAAGAACGCCTTGATTTTCTTTTCGGAGTCTTCGTTCGACATTTCGCCGCCTTCGCCGCCGCCGAACGGGCTGCCGTCGCCGCTCGACTTTGCAACGCCGACCATTCTCGTTACCGTGGCCTGCGTGATTGCAAAGTCAACCGTTTCCATTGACTGCGAAGACTGTTCCGAACCCTTGCGGACGATAATCTTTTCGCTTTCAATGTCATACTGGTAGCCGTATTTGCGTGTGAGGATATCCAATATTGCGCCGAGCGTTTCGCCGCGGAGCGAGAGGTTCACCGTTTCGGGCTGTTGCGATTCGTCGAAGAGGACAATGTTCACGCCCTTCTTGGCGGAAGTGGACTTGTCGTTGTCGACGGAAAGGATTGACAAAGTGTTCAAAGCTCTCGAGAGCGGAACACCGGGTTCGGGAATGTCGAAGTTTGCAATTTCGATTTCCTTGAGTTTTCTTTCAACTTCGGAATCGAGCTTGGAGGCTGCTTCGCCCGTTTTCTTGCCCGTGAACACCTGCGGACGTGCCCATGCGTTGTCGACTTCGCCCAACATTGTTTCGCGCGTGGCAAGGTAGGAAAGTTTGCCGCTGTTCTTGAGCTTTTCGGCAACCAAACGCTGGTAGGCTTTTGCCTCTACGTTTGTGGAGTCGAGAGTTTCGACATTGCGGAAAGTTGTGCGCGCGCCCTGATAGTCGCCATACAAATACTGGAGACGACCCTTGCGCAATTCGGCTTCAACGCGCTTCATACGTTCGGCGTATGAGGGGCTGGCGTCGGCGATTGTGTGATTGAAGGGGTTTGCTTCAAATTCTTCGACTTTCTTTACGAAATCTGCCGCCGCTTCTTTGTCGGCTTCGAAAGTCTGGTATTCGGCGGTGAATGCTTTGGCTTCGGCGGGTTTGCGTTCCGCCATTGCAATTTCGGCGCGTGTGCGAGCCAAGTCGGCGCGGACGCGATTCCATTCCTTGCGCAAATCCTGCATGTAGGGCGACATTTCTTTGTTGTCGACCTTTGCAACTGCCGCAAATTTTGCGTCGGCCTTACCCAAGAGGTCGCCCGCTTTCTGCCAATCGCCGTTATCGAGGGCGTTGTCGGCTTCGGAAATCACGGCCAAGATGCCTTCGCCGAGTTCCTTCTGTTCCTTTTCGGTCAAAGCGGCCAGTTCCTGAGCCTTGCTTTCTTCAGCCGCCTTTACAGCCTGCTGTTTTTCGGCTTCTTTGGCTTCTACCGCAGCTTTCTTGTCGGACTCAACCTTGGCGACTTTTTCGTTGTCGGCAAGAACCGTTTTTTCGCCCTTTTGCTGGCGTTCAATATCTGCGTTGACGTCTGCGAGAACTCTCTGCACGCCCTTTTCATTGGGGGCGATTTTAATGAGCTCTTCAAGGCTTTTCTTTGCGGCCTGTAAATCGCCGCTGTCTCTTGCCTGTATGGCCGCAGTCATCAGGTTAATTTTTTCCTGCATATTGTCGGAGTTAGCCGCAACCGCTGTGCTCGACACAGCCAAGCCCGCCAACATTGCCGCGACAAACGCGAATCGGGGTTTATTTCTGTTTATTTTCATACTGAGGTTTTTCTATCTGTTGTATTCTAAATTTTAGGCTGTTTACTGCTGTTCTACGCCCGCCGACGATACTTTCATAAGGCGAACATCGCTTTTGTCTTTTAAAGGAAGCATTTTAATTAGAACAGATTCCTTGTCAAAGTCAACATTTTCCGCGACATATTCAACATCGTTTTTCGTGATTTTGTCGCCCTTTTGTTTGACGAACCACTTTGAGCCGTCCGACGCCGAAAGCACGAATCTGCGCTGGTCAAGCAAAACGGTGGGTTTGTAGGAGTAGATTTCCACTGTCTTGCCCAAAGCGCGGTCGAACAACGCGATTGTCACCTGAGTGTCAATCATGCCGTTGGGGCTTTTCACGCGTTTTGCATCGAAGGATTTAAGCGTAATGCCCGTGTTTGTCTCCTTTGTAATGAGCGTCTTTTTTATCACGATTTCTTCGTTGAGCTTGCCCGTGAGAACCGAATTTGTTCTTGTATCCAGAATCTGGATTGTGGGGTTTTTAGCCGAGCCGAAGTAGCCGCGGTATTCGATATAGTATGGCTCGTTTTCCACTCCGCCGAAGGAGAACGCAAACTGCTGGCGCGCCACTTCCTTGTAGTAGGGCGACTCCGTTATGAACTTGCCGTCCCTGTCAACCCATATCTGCGGAGGAGTGAACACTTGGAAGAACCACTTGCCGTCTTCGTCCTGAGCGCGGACCTCGGGCCATTCGATTGTCGAAGCCTGCACGAACGGCGGAACGGGAACTGCCTCCCATTTTATGCCCGCGGCCTGCTCGTTCAGCTGAGCCTCGTTCTTTGCCACAAACGATTTCAATTCGGGCTGCGATTTATAGTAATACCCGAGCGACAAACCGAGAACCACAACCGCCACCAACAAAAATATTTTATCCGAATATTTCATAGAAAACTATTCCTGTTCCTGTTTTGTTATCTTCTTTGCCGGTTTGTCTTTTACAACTTCGACGTATTCAACCACGACCGAAAATTCCGAAAGGTTGTCGGTTACGACCGGCGTTTTGCTTGCCTGCGGCGTTTGCGCTACCGAATCCTGCGCCTGTTCGCCCTCTTGGGAGTCTTCCTTTTTGTTGTTTACCCCGAACAAATCAGCCAACCCCTCCATACCCTCCTCTTCGGGCTTGCGGTTGAGGATTGTGTTCACGTTCTCGCCCGCGGGTTTAACGTCGATACTGCGGACAACAAGCATTGCGTCGAAATTCTTAAGTTCGTTGAGGAAACGACGAAGAATATCGGTATGTCCCGCAAAGACGAATTTGAACGCCACTGTATCCAAACTGCCCTGCTTGCGCGCGGTGATGTTGGGGTCGATAGTGAACGTTTCGTCGCCCGAGTCGGTCGTGCGGCGGAGTGCCGCCCTGCGCTGTGCGGCGGTCATGCGGGTGTTTTTGTTGGCGACTGTCTTTTCGGCGTCCAAAATTTCGCGCTGAACGCGGACAACCGCCATGGGCGACTGTTCCGTTTTGCACGCGAACAGCTTGCCGTTTATATAATTGAGCACACAAGCCTGCTTCCACACGGGAGCGACAGCCTCGTCTTTGGGCTGGTCGGCACCTGCAGCAACGTAGCGTTTATACCCGAACTCCATTTCGGGCGCGATTGCAATGCCCTTGTTGGCTGCCGTGCGTTTCCACGCGCGGACAAGGCCTCTGAGTTTGTCGTTGAGCATATAGCTCTCGGAGGGCGGCGCAGAGAAAATGTCGTCGTGCGCGCGCGTCAAATCCTTTTCGAGGTTGTCCAAGTGGGCGGCGAGTTCGTCGATGTTCTTTTTACCCGCGTCAAGCGTCGTCTGGGTGGGGTCTTCCGACAACGCCGCCGAGAAGTCGGCGCGCGCGTTCTTCAATTTCTTTTCCGATTTTGCCAAGTCCGCCATAGCGATACCGTTGCAGACTAAGCCCGCAACGAACGCGACGGCAAGCAGTGCCATTGCGGCAAAGAATACCGGAAATTTCTTAAAATACTGCATAAAGTGAAATTCCTAAAGTAAAAATTATATGGGTTTTGAGGGATCGACCACCAGAGTGAAGTCGAACTTCAAGATTCGCGGGTCGGTGGGGTCGGTTCTGACGTTCTCGCATTTCTTGATGAACGCAGACCTTTCGAACGACTTGAGCAAATCGTTGACGCGCTGAATTGCCTTGTTGTGGTCGTATGCCGTGGGATCGTCGGGGTTGAAGTCCCTTATGAGCAAACGCCCCGTAAGTTCGAGGTTGTATTTCTGGACATTGCCTTCGTTGGAGCGGACAACGTGCAACTTTTCAAGCCACACGTCCTTCTGTTCCATAAGGCGTTTTTCCAAGTCGATAAACAGTTCAATCCAGTTCGACTTCGATTTCGCCAAGCCTTCAAGCCCCGCGATTTTCGCCGCCAATTTCTTTGCCTGTGCGTCTTCCTCCTTGAGGAGTTCCGCGCGCTGAACCAGTGCGGGAGTGCCGTCGGTAAACTTCGCCGCGAAGTCGTTGTCGGCCTTCAGGCGGCTTTGCAACGCCAAATACGGGGGAACAACGGCAGCCGCAAGCAGTGCCGCCGCAAGCAGGTAGACGGGGCGTTTCTTTGCGAAAGAAGTTTCTTCCACGATGTGCGCGGGCAGCAAATTCACGCCCATTGCGCCCGTGATTGCCGAGCGAACCGCCTCTCCGACGACTTCGCTGAGGATTACCGCGTTCTCCGAAAGCAACGCCTGATTTACCTTCGGCGAGATTCTGAGGTTTGCGGTCGGGTCGAGGAATTCGACCTCCATTTTGAGGTTTTCCGCGAGGTAATCGGCAAAGCCCGCCAACTGGCTCGCCCTGCCCGTGAGGTAGATTTTGGAGGGCGGATTTACCCTGCCCATGCGGCGGTAGTTGATTATCGAGCGGCGGAGTTCGTCGCAAATGCGCTTTTTAAAGAGTTCCGCGCCCGCCGAGAAATGCTCCACGCCCGCAACGTTCGCCGAATCGGCGGCCATATAGCGGCGTTTGAGTTCTTCCGCGCCCACAAAGCTCTGACCGAGCGAATCGGCAATGCTCTGGGTGATGACGTTTCCGCCCGCGGCAATACTGCGCACAAACACGCCGTCGTCGCGGACAATCATCATATTCGAGAATTTTGCGCCCACGTTGAGCACCACGCTGTCGGCGGGCAAACCGCAATATTTCCAAGCGTTGTAGTCAAGCATGGAAGCGGCGTCGATACAGTCGGCTATGACGCCCGCCGAAGCGAGGGTCTGGCAGAACGCGTCCGCCTCCGAAGCGCGCATCGAAGCAAGGAATATTTCCGTTTCTATGCCGTCGTCGGAAACAACTTGGTAATCCCACACAACTTGGTCGAGGGGATAGGGTATGTTTTTGGCGACCTCAAACGCGACAACTTCGCGCTGGCTTTCTTTCGAAACGTGCGGGACTTTGATTGTCTTAGTCAGCAACAGCATCGACGGGGCGATAACCGTTGCGTGGCCCGACACTTTCATCGAGCTCAACGCCGATTTCAGTGCAAACAGCCACTCTTCCTGAACGGAATAATCGTAAGACAAATCCTGCACTTCGAAGCGTTCGAGAGTCAATCCGCTGAATTCGGCAACCGAAACGTGGGTTGCCGCGCAATTGATTATAAGTTTATTTTTGGAACTCATCTGCAAAATTTGGGGTGTAAAATAAAGAGAGTAGATTCAGATTAAATGCGCCGAAGCGTTTAGTCCAGCATTTTTTTTTGTTTTTTTCGGCGCGCGGGCACTCCGAAACGCCGAAAAATCGGGGGACAAACAAATTAACGCGGTGCTGTTTTGTATGTGGGAATTTCGTAGGCGTTGTTGTGGTTTTTGCCGTAGTATTCCTCATACTGGATATGGAACGGGGTATTGGGAAGCAGAATCAGCCAGCCCTCGTTTTGCGACGAAGCCGCAGCCAAGTCTTGCTTGAGCTTTTCGAACTGCTTCATATTTTTTATGCGCTTTGCCAACGCCGAAGACATAAACTTTTTCAGGTTCTTTGTTGTAAGCTCAATTTTCTGCCCCATAACCGACAGTTCCAGCAGGAAGAACATTCTCTGCGAATCCTGCAGGCGGTAGCTGTCCTTGATTTCGGGCGGCATAAAGAAAGTGACAATGCTTTTTTTGCCCTTCTTGACTGCGATTACATCCGCCTTAGCCTTCAGGACAATCCAGTTTTCGGGCTTCCATCTGGCCTCACCCTTTGCGTTGGGCTTTGCGTATACCAAAACGACGTCGAGCGAAACGTCCTTAATCCAGTTCTTTTCGCGTTCGTCGGTCGCGGTTTTGTCGGGGTTTTCCTTGCCGTCCAAGATGATGTCGGCACGCAGCCATTTTCTGTTGGAGTCTTTCGAAACGGGGTCGTCGAACTGCTTTACGTCCACAATGTCTTTGCCCGAGCCGTAGATTTCAACGGGGTCTCTTTTTTGCTGGGCAAAAACCGCCGACGCCGCCAACAGCGCGAACGATACCGAGAATATGTATTTAAACGCTTTCATGAATAAAATCTTTAGGCGAAAGCGTCGAGTTTTTCAAGTTTTTTATCTCGAAATTTTACCGCCCCACAATGCCGCTTGCAAGTGATTGCACAACACCGAGCCTTTCGGCGAACGTTGCACACCCCGACAAATCCACGTTCTGAATGCCCGTATTTTCGTGGAAAAACCTGAAGCGCGCGCCGTCGAAATTCGCCGCAAACGCGCTCTGACAGCCGCCTCCGAGCGCGCGCAAAAACGCGCGTTCAAGCGAAAACGCCTCTTCCGCGGCGGAATCGGTTGCGCGGAATTTTTCGACGTCGGCACTTCTGCACTCCAACGCCACAATGCCCTGCCCGACGGCGGGAACACAGACATCTGGCTTTAGCGGGCGCAAAACAAGCCCGTCGAATTCGGCAATGCCCAAGCGCAAAAGCCCCGCCTCGGAAAGAATTGTGGCGTCTGCAAAGCCCGAGGCTATTTTCTCCAGACGCGTATGCACGTTGCCGCGCAGCTCCGTCCAGACTGCATTGGGGAACATCGGCTTTAGCTGGCTGCGGCGGCGCGGACTTGAGCTTGCAATCACCGACGGCACTTCGACGCCCGCGCGGACTGCAAGCACGTCTCGGCGCGCGTCTTGCGGAAGGCAGCCGCAAACGCAAAGCCCGTCAGCCAAATTTGTGGGCAAATCTTTCGCGCTGTGGACTGCAATGTCGGCGTCGCCACGCAAAAGCGACTGCTCTATTTCCTTTGTGAAAAGTCCCGTTCCGCCGTTTGCCGAAAGACTCGCGATTCTGTCTTTGTCGCCGAAAGTTTTTACTTCCACTATTTCGAACTCGGCATCGGGCATGCGCGAGGTAAGAAACTGTGCCGCCATTTTCGCCTGAATCAGCGCAAGCGGGCTTCCCCTTGTTGCGAGCCTTATTTTCATACGCCTACTTTTTAAGCACCGCCGAAAACGCCGCGCGCGCGCCCTTGATATTCTGCTTTGCAACCCACGGCATAAGCGAGCGCAAACGCTGTCCGATTTTTTCAATGAGATGCGTCTCGCCCGCGGCGAGAAGTTTTTTGTATTTTTTCAGGCCGCCGTCGTATTCGCGCTGCCACTCTCTGACGAATTTGCCCGACTGGATTTCCTTCAAAACGCGCTTCATTTCCGACTTCGTTTTTGAGCCTACAATGCGCTCGCCGCGCGTAACGTCGCCGTATTTCGCCGTCTCCGACACCGAAAAGCGCATTCCCGAAATACCGCTCTGGTTGATTAAATCGACTATCATTTTCAGCTCGTGGCAGCATTCGAAATACGCCATCTCGGGCTTGTATCCCGCCTCCACAAGCGTTTCGAAACCCGCCTTGACAAGCGCGACAACCCCTCCGCAAATGACGGCCTGTTCGCCGAACAAATCGGTGTCGGTCTCGTCCTTGAAAGTGGTTTCAATCACGCCCGCGCGCGTTGCGCCTATTCCGTCGGCGAGCGCAAGCGCGATTTCCTTTGCAGCCTTTCCGCCCTGATGAACTGCTATCAGCGCGGGAACGCCCATTCCGTCGACATACAGCGAGCGAACCGTATGTCCGGGGGCTTTCGGGGCAACCATTGCAACGTTCACGTCGGCACGCGGCTGCACAAGCCCCGCGCTGACCGACAACCCGTGCAAAAACACGAGCGTTTTACCCTTCGCCAAATTCGGTTCGATGTCGCGCGCGTAGATTTCCGCCTGCTTCATATCGGGAACTGCCACAACTACGATGTCGGCGCGGGCTACCGCCTTGGCGGTCGGCAGAACTTCGAACCCGTGCTTGCGCGCTACCTCCGCCGAAACGCTGCCCGAATACAGCCCCACCAAAACCGACACGCCCTCGTCTTTGAGATTGAGCGCGAACGCGTGCCCCTGCGAGCCGTATCCTATCACGGCGACGGTTTTGCCCGCCAAAATTTTTCTGTTGGCGTCTTTTTGTTTCAAAATTTTCGTGGGTGCCATTGCCGATTCCCCTTTCGAAAAAACCGCCGACTGCGGGCAGGCAGAGTGCAACGCGCCTATTCCGCCTCGGAATCGGCGCGGTTGTTGCCGCGTTCAAGCGCAACGCTTCCCGTGCGCGCCATATCTATTATGCCGAAAGGCTCAATCATACCCATAAAACCCTTGATTTTATTGGCGTTGCCGGTGCATTCTATTACAAGCGAAGCGGAGTCTACGTCAATTACTTTCGCCCTAAACAGGTCGGCAACCTGCACGATTTCGCCGCGTGTTTTGTTGTCGGCTTTGACCTTCACCAGAACAAGCTCCCGAGCAACGAAGCTGTCGGAAAGCGAAAAATCCTTCACCTCGATTACGTTCACGAACTTGTTTAGCTGCTTTACGCACTGTTCCACGCTGTTTCTGCCGTCCTTTACCGTAACGGTTATGCGCGAGTATTTTTTGCCCAAAATGGGCCCGACATTCAGGGTTTCGATATTAAAACCCCTGCCGCTGAACATCCCCGCCACGCGCGCGAGAACCCCGAACTTGTTTTCTACCAATGCCGATATTGTGTGCGTATTATTCATAATTTTATCCCCTCGAAGCCGCCGAACGACCCCGCAAAAAACTTGGATTAAAGAATTTCCCATCTTCACACATCGCCCGCCGATTTTCAAGTTTTTTTTCGACGCCCCCTCTCCCGAAAATTTTTGTGGACATACCCGCTTTTTTGAATATACCTTGGCATCGAAATATTTTTTACCGCACAACGCATACAAAACTATTTTTATGGCAAAACAGAAACTCCAAACTACCACCATTGCAAAAGACGACAAAGCCCTTGAAACGGCTCTGGGAATGGTAAACAAGCAATTTGGCGAAGGCTCGCTCATAAGACTCGGCGACGCCACTAAAATGAACGTCGAAACAATCAGCACGGGTTCGGTCGCAATCGATTTGGCTCTCGGCGTAGGCGGGCTTCCGCGCGGAAGAATCGTCGAGATATACGGCCCCGAATCTTCGGGCAAAACAACGCTCTGTCTTTCGCTCATAGCCGAAGCCCAGCGCAAGGGCGGCAACGCCGTTTTCATCGACGTAGAACACGCTCTCGACCCGCGCTACGCAAAGGTTGTAGGCGTCGACTTGGAAAACCTCATGGTCTCGCAGCCCGAATGCGGCGAAGACGCCCTCAACATTGCCGAAACGCTCATCAGAAGCGGCGCGATTGACGTTGTTGTTGTCGACTCCGTCGCGGCACTCGTCTCCAGACAGGAGCTTGACGGGCAGATGGGCGACACCACCGTAGGGCTTCAGGCAAGAATGATGTCGCAGGCAATGCGCCGTCTGACTGCCGCCATCAGCAAAACCTCCTGCATCTGCATTTTCACGAACCAAATCCGCGAAAAAATCGGCGTAATGTTCGGCAACCCCGAAACAACCCCAGGCGGACGCGCCCTCAAGTTCTTCGCGTCGGTGAGAATCGACATTCGCAGAATCGGGCAAATCAAAGACCCCTCGGGCAAGGTTATCGGCAACAGGACGAAAATCAAGGTCGTCAAGAACAAGGTTGCCCCGCCGTTCACCGAATGCGAATTCGACATCATGTATAACGAGGGCATTTCCATGACTGGCTCGCTCCTCGACCTCGGCATAGAGCAGAAGATTCTCGAAAAGAAGGGCGCGTGGATTTCCTACAACGGCGAGCTTATCGGGCAAGGCCGAGAATCGGCGAAAGCGTATTTAGCGCAGAACCCCGAGGTTGCCGACGCAATCAAGGACGCCATCATGAAGAAGGTCACCGTCGTAGGCGGCACGGCTATTGGCGAAGAAGCCGACGACGACTCTTCAAAAGCGTGAGGACGCGTTTGCTTCGACGACGAATTTTTTATTTTATAGTTAAAGCGGAACTTTTGTTCCGCTTTTTTTGATTTAAAAATTCGTCGAAGCAAACGCTCTCGGGCATCACTTGGTTTGTTCGGGAGGTCTGTGCTCAAGCACTATCCCTCCACTCACAAACGCAAGTCCTGCCTCGAGCCTCACGCTTTTGAAATTAAAGCGGCGCGGATTGAATTTCATCCAATTCCGCTTTGCTTGTTCACTAAAGCCTGTATTCCTTTGGAACGCGTCATCATTACTTCAAATAGCGCGTCATCACAAAAGTTGCCGAAGGCAAGCTTTTGGGAAGTATAATTGCGTAGCAATTACCCCGCAGGGGTGAGACGAGCACCACCGTGCGAGCGAATACAAAACAGGGTTCAGACAAGGCTTTGAAAAATTTTTGCGCAGGGAGCATTGTTAACCTATGTAACCAAGCAACAACAAACAGTGAAACGTTTTTTGCATTTCCTAAAGCCTGTGTTCCTTGAGAACGCGTCAAACGTAGTTTTAGGCAAGGCTTCACGTTTTTGTTGCGCCGGGAGCGTAGTTAGCCTACGTGACCAAGCAACATAAACAGTGAAACGCCGCATAAAGCTGCGTTTCACGCGTTCCAATATTATTTATATAATTTTATATACGCCTTAGCCCTCAACCCCTCTATCCACTTTGCATACATCACCTTCGAATTTCCGTCCGCTATCGCCCATTCGATTTCCTCGCGCACGTCGTCGATTTTCTGTATGCCCTCGGGGCGTTTTTCCTCCACCTTCAAAATGAAAATCATATCGCCCAACTCAATCGGCTTTGTCCACTTTCCCGCCTCGAGCGCGAACACTGCCTTGTCGAGCGCGGGGTTGAGCTGTCCTTTTTTATACCAGCCCCACTCGCCGCCCTTTGCGGAGGAATCGTCTTTGCTGTAGGTTTTCGCCAAGTCGGCAAAATCCGCGCCCTCGGAAAGCTTTTGCTCTATCGCGGCGGCAATTTTTCTGTTGTCGTCGAGCGAAAGCACCATTGTTGTTTTCAGGGTAATCATTCTGATGTTCACCGACGCGGGCGAATACCAGCGTTGCTTGTTTGCCTCGTAGTATTCCCTTATTTTTTTCGGGCTGATTTCCGCTACCGACTGGCGTTTCTGCCCTTTCATATAGCTTACGATTATGTCCTTGCGCTGCTCTTCGCGGAACTGTTTTATGGTTTTGCCCTGCGCCCTGATGAAGTGCAGAAGCTCGGCACGGTCGCCGTTGAATTCGCGCTTGAGGTAGTCGTCGAAATGGGTGTCGAGATACGACTGCGGAATCGACATTCCCTTTGCGGTGAACTCGTTTACGATAAGCTCGCGGTCAATCATATTCTGGACGATTTCCCCCACATACGCGGAAACGCGCTGGTTGAATTCGAATTCCGACGAAGACGCCGCGCGTATTTGCGGAATGAACGGCTCGACCTCGCGCATGACCTCCGCCTTTGTGATGGCTCTGTCCTCGACAACCGCGACTATTTCGTCCGAACCCGCCGACTTCTTCGCCGCCAAATCCATATAAGACTGCGCGCGCGCCGATGTCGCCGAAAGCGAAAGCGCAATACCAAGCAATAAAAATAAATGTTTCATAATTTTTTAATCGACGGAACAATATCGGTCAAAACCGATTCTATTTCGCGCATTTTGGCGATAGGTTTGGTGTTAGTCAAGCGCGGAAAACGCTCGTTGATTTTGAACAGTTTCATTTCGCCGAGGCTCAGATACGAAAGCTTGAGCTGGTTGCCCTGCGTCTGAACCGACCTGAACCCGAGATTTTGCGCAAGCACGCGTATGCGTTCAAGCATGAAAACGTATTCGGCACTGGCGGGCGGGCGGCCGAACCTGTCCTGAATCTCGAAGCGCAGCGCGTCGATTTCCGAAAGCTTGGAGGCCGACGCCAAACGCCTGTAGAAGTCGATTCTCAACTCCGTCTGCGGAATGTATTGCGACGGCAAATACGCGTGGACAACCTCGCCGCGGGTGGCGGCTATTTCGCGCACGAGAATTTCCTGATAGTAGTTTTTGGCGTTCTGGACGTTTGCGGAGGCGTCGTTGGCGGCCTCGCCGAGCTTCACGAAATCCAGCTCGACGGCGGCGCGTTCCACGGTTGCGGTTTTGTCGCCGCGCAGCATTGCAACGCTTTTTTTCAGGAGGGCGCAATACAAGTCGAAGCCGACGCCCGCGATGTGTCCGCTTTGCTTCGCGCCCAAAAGGTTGCCGCAGCCGCGCAGCTGGAGGTCGCGCGTGGCTATTCTGAAGCCCGCGCCCGCCTTGTTGTATTGGCGGATTGCGCTTAAACGCTTGCGCGCGGCGTCGACGATTTTTGCGTGCTTGTGAAGCAGCAGCCAAGCGTATGCGCGACGAGTGAAACGCCCCACCCTGCCGCGCAGCTGGTAGAGCTGGGCAAGCCCGAACTTGTCCGCGCCCTCGATGATTATCGTGTTGCAGTTGGGAATGTCCAAGCCCGACTCTATGATTGTGGTGCACACAAGAACGTCGTATTTGCCGTCGACAAACGCCGCCATCAGCTTTTCGAGGGCGTTTTCGCCCATCTGTCCGTGCCCTACGCCCACGCGCAGCTTTGGGAACATTGCGCGGATTTTGTCGGCGCACGCTTCAATGGTCTGGACGCGGTTGTGCAGGTAAAAGACCTGTCCGCCGCGCGCCGTTTCCTTTTCGATAGCCGCTTTCACGGTTTCGTCGGAATAGTCGCGCACAAAGGTTTCAACGGGGAGGCGGTTTTTTGGCGGCGTTTCCATAAGGCTTATTTTGCGCGCGCCCATCATAGCGAAATAGAGCGTGCGCGGAATGGGGGTTGCGCTCATGGAAAGCACGTCGATTCCCTCGCGCAGCGTCTTGATTTTCTCCTTGTGCTTTACGCCGAAGCGGTGTTCCTCGTCTATTACCAAAAGCCCGAGGTCTTTGAAGGAAACGTCGTTTGCAAGCAGCGCGTGGGTTGCTATGACTATGTCGATTTTCCCCGAGGCGAGTTCCTCCTTTATTTTTTGGCACTCGCTTTTTGTGCGGAAGCGCGACAGCATTTCCACTACTATCGGATACCCGCCCATGCGCTCCCTGAAGTTTCTGAAATGCTGCTGGCACAAAATCGTGGTGGGGCAAAGCACCGCAGCCTGCCTGCCGCTCATTGCGCATTTGAACGCCGCGCGCATTGCAATTTCCGTTTTGCCGAACCCCACGTCGGCGCACAAAAGCCTGTCCATCGGGCGTTCCGAACACATGTCGGCTTTTACGTCGTCGATTGCCTTAAGCTGGTCGGGCGTTTCGACATACGGGAAGGAGTCGTCGAAGCTTTTCTGCCACTCGTCGTCGGGCGGGAAAGCTATGCCGTTTGTAATTTCGCGCTTCGACTGCGTTTGGAGAAGCTCGGAGGCGTAGTCCAAAGCGGCGTGCTCGGCGGCGGTTTTTACTTTCGTCCACGACTTCGAATCGAGCCGCGCAAGCTTGGGAACCGACTTTTCAAGCCCGATGTAGCGGCTGAGCAAATACGACTTGTGTAGCGGCACAAACAAATACGCCTTGTCTTCAAATTCGAGCTTTATTGTCTCCTGTTTTCTGCCGTCAAGCTCGAGAGGGACAATGCCGCAATACCTGCAAACGCCGTGCCCGTAGTGGACAACGTAGTCGCCGACGCTGAGTTCGGAGAAGTCCAGAAGCTGGTCAACCTGCGCCTTTACGGAAAGCATTCTGCGGCGCGGCTGCAAGTCGGTTTTGGCGCGCCTGCCGAAGAGGTCGCGCAGGCTCACGAACGCCGCGCCCGTTGCACCCGCGGGCAAAACAGCCCACTCGGGGCGGAACGCGCCGCGGAAATCCTCAATAATAAAGCCCTCGCCGAACGACGGATTCACAAAATGCAGGTCGCACTTTCTGCCCTCGGCGGCGAAAAGCCTGCCGATTAAATCGGCGTCGGCCTTGCCCTCCGATGCCGCAAAAACAGCCGCCCCGCGCGCCGACAAGTCGGCGAGAAAGCGGACGAACTTGGCGCGGTTGTCCTCTTCGGAGGCGAACCTTTCCGCCCCGACTGCCGAACTTTCCGACTGCGTTGAATACACTGACGTGTCGGAAATTTTAAGCGTTTTGCGGCGCGATTTTTCGAACACTTCCGACGACGCCCCCATTGAGGACACCCCGAAGATTCCGTCGCCCTTGCGCGCAAAAAGCTTTCCGAATTTGCACGCCTGCGCCTGCGCGTTTTCGGGGAACAAAAAGTAGTCGGAATACTTCTGCCAAAGGGCGTGGGGCTCAAACAAAAACCAGTCGGCGGCGGTTTTTACATAGTCCAACGCCGTCCATTTGCTGTCGGCGGCCGCGAGCGATTCGGGGGCTTTGTCTATGCGGACTGAGTCGGTCTTGCCGTCGGCAAGCTGCGTGTTTGGGTTGAAAATTCTGATGCTTTCTATTTCGTCGCCGAAAAAGTCAATGCGCACGGGGTATTGGGAGGCAATCGGATACACGTCTACGACGCCTCCGCGGACGGCGAACTGGCCTGGGGATTCGCACAAAACCTCGTTGTAGTAGCCGAATTCGAGCAGGCGTTTTTTGAAGTCCTCCATCGGGAAATGCGCGCCCTTTTCTACGTGTATGCGCGCGGCTTCAACGGGTTCGTGAGCGGGGGCGAACAACGCCTCGGGCGTGGTAAGAACCGCTATTTTCGCGCCCGCAAGTTCCGCTTCGGCAACGGCGTTGAGCGTGCCCGTGCGCTCGCAAACGCTGTCGAAAGTGGCGGCGTCGGCAATGGAATCGGAATACTCGGGAGGGAGAACTTTCAGGCGGACGTCGGCGTGCGAAAGCTCCAGAAAATACTTCGCGCGCGAATAGAAAAAGTCGCAGTCCGACGACGTTGAGAAGACGAAAAACAAAACCTTTTTACCGCTTTCAAAACACGCGTGCGCGCAGAATGCCCCCCACGCCGACTGCGGAATGTCGGGATAAAACGCGCTTTTTTCGCCTGCAGAAACTGTCAACATAATCGTGTTTTAGACTTCCCGAACGCGGCTTTGTTCCGCAAAACTACTCGGGTTTGTCGGCGTCCACCTCTTTCAAATACTCGCGCAAGGCCGCCCTTGCCGCCTCGGCTTCGGCGTGTTTTTTCGACGAACCCGAACCCCTGCAATACGGTTTGCCGTCAATGGAAACCTCGACCTCGAAAACCTTGCTGTGGTCGGGGCCCGACTGCCCCAGAAGCGCGTATTTCACGCTCCCGCCGCGCTTTGCAACGGCCTCCTGCAGCGCGCCTTTGGGATTTTGCGAAACCATCAAGTCGGGAACATCGTCGAAACGCTGTTTATACCAAGACAGAATTACGTCGCGCGCAGTCTCGAAGTTTGAATCGAGATAAATCGCGCCCACGAGAGCCTCGAAGGCGTCCTCGGCGGCGGCGGCCTGCGTGCGTATTTGCTCCGAACCCTTCGGGACAATGAGGAAATCGGGAATGGTAAGCCCGCGCGAAAGCTCCGTCAAGAACGCGCCCTGCGTGAAGGCAATTCTGATTTTCGTAAGCTCGCCCTCTTCGGCGTCGGGAAATTTTCTGAAAACCACGTCGGTAATGACCGACTGCAAAACGGAGTCGCCCAAAAACTCGAGCCGCTGGTTCGACTTCACTTTTGTTTTTACAACCCCCACAACGCCCGCGTGCGTGAGAGCCTCCACGAGAATGGAGATGTCCTTGAACGTGTAGCCGAGCCGCTGTTCGAGCGGTGCGTAGCGGCGTTTGCGCAGCTGCGTCTTTACGTTTTTGCGCGTGCGTTTTGCGCGGCGCATTGCCTTTGCGCGCTTTGCGACGGCGGGCTTGAAGATTGTCTTGATGTACTTGCGTATCATCGCAGCCTACAACCCGAAACGCTTTTCAACTTCCTTTGCAAGCTTACCGTAGGCGAACGCGCCCTCGTTCCACTTTGCGTATTCGAAAATCGTTTTGCCGAAACTGGGTGCTTCGGCCAAGCGCACCGTGCGGGGAATGAGAGTATTGAACACAAGCCCCTTCATATACGCCTTGACCTCTTTTAGAACCTGCTTGGAAAGATTCGTGCGGGAGTCGAACATAGTCATTATAACGCCGCCGACTTCGAGCGAATTGCTCACGCCCGCCGCCTTGAGCTGGTCTACAACGCCCATAATCTGCCCGAGCCCCTCCATAGCCAAATACTCGCACTGGAGGGCTATGAGAAGGTAGTCGGCGGCGGCAAGTGAGTTCATTGAAAGAAGCCCCAGAGACGGCGGGGCGTCGATTACAATGGCGTCGAATTCGCCCGATTCCTTCAGCGGGGCGAGGGCGTCGCGCAGGCGCACAAGGTAGTTTTCGCCGCCCGAAAGCTCGACCTCCAACGCCGACATATCCGTTTCCGACGGAATAAGCCACAGGTTTTTGCGCTGCGTCTGCACGAGCTTTTCGCGCGCAGTGCCCTCTCCGTGGAGGACTTGGTAAAGGCTGCTTCCCGCGGTTTTCTCGTAGCCGAGCGCGCTTGTTGCGCTTGCCTGCTGGTCCATATCTACGAGGATTGTCCGTTTTTTCCTCAACGCCAACCCCGCCGCAAGGTTGACTGCGGTTGTCGTTTTGCCGACTCCGCCCTTCTGGTTTGCTATTGCGAAAATCTTTGTCATAACATTTTTCTTTTCGAATCCAATCGAACCATTTTCCGCGGTAATTGCAAACTTTTTACGGAACGCGCGGGCAATTATTCGCCGCCGAGGAGGATTTTTCCCGCGTCGGCGTCGGAGTCGATTTCCACAAGCTTGTCGCGCGAGGTTTCGCCCGCGCAAATGCGGACGCCGTTTTTGGAAACGCCGAATTTTTTCGCCAAAAATTTCACAAGCTCGGCGTTGGCCTTGCCGTCAATGGCCTGCGCTCCTATTTTGATTTTGAACGCGTCGCCGAACATACCCGCGCACGCGCTTTTGGGCGCGTTTGTAACCGCGTGGATTTTTATTTTTTGCGGCATAAAATCATTTGGGGTAGCTGCCCAGCCACTTGACCATCGGCAGCGAATACTTCAGGTGGGCGGCAACCTCCTTGACGTTTTCGTCGCTCCAATGGCCGTCGAAATCGATGAAAAAGAAGTAGTCCCAAGCCTTTTTGTGGCTGGGGCGCGACTCTATGCGCAGCAGGTTTATGCCCGCCTTTTCGAACGGCGAAATAACTTCGCCCAAGGCTCCGGGGCGGTCGTTGATTGAAACAACAATGCTTGTTCTGTATTTGACGCCCTCAGTTTTTTTGTTGGGCGTTTTGCCGATGACCAAGAAGCGCGTCTGGTTGTCTTTCTGATCCTGAATGGCACGGCGCAGAACGGGCACACCGTAGCAGTCGGCGGAAACCTCGCTTGCAATGGCGGCTATTTCGGGGTCTTGCGCGGCCATTTTCACGGCGGTCGTGGTGCTGTCAACCGGCTCGAGCTGCACGTCGGCGGACATGTTCCTGTGAATCCAGCCCCTGCACTGGCTTATTGCCTGATCTTTGGAGCAGATTTTCTTGATTGAGTCAATCGTGCCGCGCGAAAGCAGGCAGTGTTCTATGGACATGTAAATCTGCCCGACTATCGTAAGCCCCGTTTCCGCAAGCATATCTATTGAGTGCGAAACCGCGCCCTCTGTGGAATTTTCAATGGGAATAACCCCGTAGTCGGCCTCGCCCGCCTCAACGGCGGTGAAAACGTCGGGAATGGACGGCGCGGGGACGTAATCGACACTCGAGCCGAAATTTTTTATGGCCGCCTGATTCGTGAAAGTCGCCTTCGGGCCGAGATACGAAACGGTAAGCTTCTGCTCCGCCGAAATTGCCGCCGAAATGATTTCGCGGAAAATTGCGCGCACGGCGGTCTCGCTTACCCTGCCGCCGTTTTTCCTGAGAATATTCTCGAACACGATTTTCTCGCGGCTGGGGACGTAAATTTCCTCGCCTTTGGCGGCCTTGATTTTGCCGATTTCGCGCGCGCAGTCAATGCGGCGGGCAATGAGGTCGAGAATTTCGGTGTCGATGGAGTCTATTTCTTTTCTAAAGTTGTCCATTTTTCGAAAAATTAAAGTGATGTTTCGGCGGCGTCGGCGGCGTTGTCGGCGGTGGTGTTGGCGGAATCTTGCTCTGCCGAATCGGCCTCTGCGGCTTCGGCGGGAGATTGGGAGGGCTGCGCGGAAACCTCGGCTGAAGCGTGTTCGTCCGCCTCCGAAGCAAGACCTACATCGCCGTCTTTGGGCGCGGGCGCACTGGCGCGCTTTATCCACTCGGAAATCTGCCCCGCGCTGAGCACGTCGGAAGAGGGAAGCTCTTCGATTGAATTTACGCCTATGAAATCGAGAAAATTCTGCGTGGTGGAATACTGGATTGGCCGCCCCGGCAAGTCGGCGCGCCCGCTTATAAAAATCAAATCCTTTTCGGAAAGGCGCGTGATTGCGCTGTCGGCACCCACCCCGCGGATTGCCTCAATCTCCGCGCGCGTTACGGGCTGGCGATACGCCACTATTGCAAGCGTTTCCAACGCCGCGCGCGAAAGCTTCTGCGGGCGGGGGTCGTTGCGCAAAAGGCGCACCCATTCGGCGTATTCCTTGGAAATTACAAGCTTGAAACCCGAAGAGCTTTGAACGAGCCTGAAAACTTCGCCCGCTTCGTCAAGCTCGGCGGCTATTTCCTCCATTGCCTCGCGGATTTGCGTGGCAGTCAAAAGAGTGGGGACTTGGGCGATGATGTCTTCTATGATTCCCTGTTCGTCGTCGGCGACTACCTCGCGGATTTCGTCGGGCGCGGCAGTTTTTTCCGCGGCGGCGTCTTTGTCTTTCTGCGCGTGGTATCTGGAGATGACCGCCTGAATGTCCTTTATCGACAACGGTTCGTTTGTCGAGAACATCAGCGATTTCAAAATTTTCTTCAGGTTGAAATTCATAAAACGCACGAAATAATGGACTGTTTCGAAAAAACACTCAACACAAAAAATTTCCGCGCCGCGCAGGCAAATATAAAAAAAACAAACTTTAACGAACGCATAAAGGTGCACGGGCTGCGCCCGCCGCCGCCACTGCCAAATCGCAAAACATACAAAACTTTAACCCAAGCATAAAGGCGCATTGCCTGCGGCAATCGCCGCCTCTTCCAGAATCATAAAATATACAAAACTTTAACCCAAGAGCAAAGGCACACGGGCTGTGCCCGTTGCCGCCACTTCCGAACATGTAAAAAAGATTGACCGAGTGAGGGGAGAGTGGTTTGATGTGGAGAAACCAACTTATTAAAACTATGCCAGAATATAATTCAAAGAAAAGTTTTTGCGGAAGAAACATGGCGGGCGCGAGAGCCTTGTGGCGCGCCACGGGCGTGAAAGAGTCGGATTTCGGCAAGCCCGTTGTGGCCGTTGTGAATTCGTTTACGCAATTTGTCCCCGGACATGTCCATCTTGATAAAGTGGGCGCGTATGTGCGCAAACAGGTGGAACAGGCGGGCGCAATAGCGCGCGAGTTCAATACAATAGCAATAGACGACGGCATAGCAATGGGACATGAGGGAATGCTTTATTCGCTGCCCTCGCGCGAACTCATAGCCGACAGCGTTGAGTATATGTGCAAAGCCCACTGCGCCGACGCAATGATCTGCATTTCAAACTGCGATAAAATCACCCCCGGAATGATGATGGCGGCAATGCGCATGAATATTCCCGCGATATTCGTTTCGGGCGGGCCGATGGAGGCGGGAGTCGGCAAACTCTCCGACGGCGAGCGCAAACTCGACCTCATCGACGCAATGATTGCGGGCGCAAACCCGAACGTCTCCGACGCCGACAGCGAAATTATGGAGCGCAACGCGTGCCCGACGTGCGGGTCGTGCTCGGGAATGTTCACGGCCAATTCGATGAACTGCTTGGCGGAGGCAATCGGGCTGGCTCTCCCAGGCAACGGAACGGTTGTTGCAACGCACGCCGCGCGCAAGACGCTTTTCGAAAAGGCGGCGAAAAGAATCGTCGAAATGGCGAAAGCCTACTATGAAAACGGCGACGAAAGCGTTCTGCCGCGCTCCATTGCAAAGCGCGCAAACTTCCTCAACGCAATGCGTCTCGACATTGCAATGGGAGGAAGCACCAATACCGTTTTGCACCTTCTGGCGATTGCAAGAGAGGGCGAAGTGGAGTTCTCGATGAAAGACATCGACGAACTTTCGCGCGTGACGCCGTGCATTTGCAAAGTAGCCCCCAGCACGCAAAAAGTCCACGTTCAGGACGTTCACCGCGCGGGCGGAATCTTCGCAATTTTGGGCGAACTGGCAAAGGCGGGGTTGCTCGATACAACAACGTCTTCGGTTCACGAAAAGACGCTCGCCCAAGCTATTGCCAAATACGACATCACTTCGCCCGAGTGCTCTGAGGAAACGAAAAAATTCTTCCGCGCAGCCCCCGCCAACAAATACTCTACGGAGGCTTGGACGCAGGAACAATACTACGCAGAAAACGACCTCGACCGCAAAAACGGCGCAATCCGTTCGGTGGAGAACGCGTTCAGCAAAGACGGCGGCTTGGCGGTGCTTTTCGGCAACATAGCGCGCGACGGCTCTATTGTAAAAACAGCGGGCGTTGACGAGTCGATTCTCAAATTCAGGGGAACGGCAAAAGTCTTCCACTCCGAACAGGACGCAAGCAAGGGCATTCTGGGCGGAAAAGTCAAGGCGGGCGACGTTGTGGTTATTCTTTACGAAGGCCCGCGCGGCGGCCCCGGAATGCAGGAAATGCTGTATCCTACAAGCCACCTGAAAAGCATGGGGCTTGGCAAGGTCTGCGCGCTGCTTACCGACGGCAGATTCTCGGGCGGCACAAGCGGCCTGTCAATCGGACACGCCTCTCCCGAAGCCGCAAACGGCGGCGACATCGCGCTTGTTGAGGAAGGCGATACTATCGACATCGACATTCCCGCAAGAAAAATTTCGCTGGTTGTCTCCGACGAAGAGCTGACGGCGCGCCGCAACAAAATGCTAGCCAAGGGCAAGGACGCCTACAAGCCCACGCGCGACAGAGTTGTTTCGAAATCGTTGCAGTTCTACGCACAGTCGGTCTCCTCGGCGGCTGACGGCGCGGTTCGCAGGCTTTCGTAGACCCGGCAATTTCACGAAAAGGCGCGGATTGGATTTTGTGTCCAATCCCGCCTTGTTTTATTGAAGCGGACAACCGCCGACACAAACCTTAACAGACAACACAAAACAGCGGCGCACGCCCGCCGCAAACGGATACAAAAAATGAAAAGTATGACAGGCTTCGGCAGAGCTACCGCCGATTTTAGGGATTTTTCCGTAACAATAGACGTGTCTTCGGTCAACAAGAAGGGCGTGGAGATTTCGGTTTCGCTGCCGCGCGAGTGGATTGCGCTTGAGCGGACAATAAATGCGGAGGCAAAAAAAATGTTTTCGCGCGGAAAATTCGTGGTGGCAATTTCGGCGGAATTCAAAAACGAACGCGGAGTGATTGCGCCGTCGGAACAAATTGAAGCGTCGCTTGCGGCGTTGCGCGACGCCTGCGAAAAGGCTGGCGCGGAGTTCAAGCCGAACGCCGCCACAATCCTCGAAATCAACAAGCAGATTGCCGCAACGGGCGCGCGCGCCACAAACACGGACGAAGTTTGGAAGCTGATTTCCCCCACGTTTTCCGCCGCGTGCGAAAACCTCGAAAAAATGCGCGAAACGGAGGGCGTTGCGTTGCGCGCCGATTTTACCGCGCGGCTTAAAACGGTGTCGGACTTTGTCGACGCGGCGGAAAAAACGGCGAAATCAAACCCGCGACGCTACAAAGACGAACTTCTGCAACGCCTTGCGCAACTTGGCTTGGACTTGGATTCCGACGACGAACGCCTGTTGAAGGAAGTCTGCCTCTTTGCCGACAAATGCGATGTTTCTGAGGAGCTTACGCGCCTGAAAAGCCACATATCGCAGTTTCTGCAGACAATGCGCGAGCCGTCGGCGGTGGGCAGAAAGCTCGACTTCATCTGTCAGGAAATGGGGCGCGAAATCAACACTACAGCCAGCAAGGCGAACAACTTGGAGCTTACAAAAATAGCAATAGAGCTGAAAAACGAAATGGAGCGCATCAGGGAACAGGTTCAAAACGTGGAGTGATTTTCCGCCCACACAACCCCGCCCAAAAACCGACTTCCCCGCGAAGGGAAACCAAAACGGCGCAAGCCGTTTTTTTATGCCCACATAAAATTCCCGCAGGCGCAGACAAAACACATTGCCCCGCTGCCTACACAAAAAATCCCGCAGGCGCGGGAATGAGTCGGGCGGCGAAGCGCGGTAAAGCCAAGGCGCGTCAGTTCGGGAAAATCAGCCCGTCGCGCTTTGCAATCAAATCGAAATCCACGTCGGCGTATTTTTGCGAGTCCACAAAAATTTCGCGCCTGAACGGGAACGCCGTAGTGCCGTCAACGGGTTTGTAGTCGGAATAAACAACCTCCACCGAGACGCCCGCGCGCTTGTAAACCGCCGAGTAAAGAAGCCCGCTTGAAACGTCGAAATTGAAAAGCACAACAGTTCCGTCCTCTTCGTCCACGCGCAAAGAGCGGCACAATTTTCCGTTCTTTTCGGAGTCGCCCTCGTTGTAGATATTCATAAAATCGTTCTTGGCGTAGCCGTGCATCAAAGCCCTGCGCGAAAGCGAGCCGTCGAACGCCACAAGCGCGCGCACCACAAGGCTGTATTTGTCGTTGAGTTCGCGGCGTTCGCCCGACATACCGCCGTTTACCAAATGTTTTACGCCGTTTAAAATTTTGTCCACAAAGAACGCGGCGGAAGTGTCGCCCGTGCCGATTTTTATGTAGGAAATTCCCTCGCCGCGCTTTGCAATGCAATACATGCCGTCGGTTCTTTTGCCGCGACGGATTTCGCCCTTCATCAGAATATCGCCGCCAAAATCCGACATATCGGAAAGCCCGACCGCCTCATAGAAGCGCGCCAGACACGCGCGCGTGCGCCCCTCGGGAACATTCCACGCAATGGGCGAAGACTTGGGCGAACCCGAGTCGGCAACGTAGGAATCCTCCTTTTCGGGGAGAAAATACGAATACACCACAAACGCGCAGCCCGCAATGAGCGCGCACACAACAAGCACCGACGCAAGTATTTTTAAAATGCCGCCCACAAACATCATCACCCGCCCCGACTTCACTATGGATTCCTGCGTCTGCCCCTTTTTGAGCATTCGCGAAAACTCTTCTGTCTTCATTTGCGAAATCTTCGCGGGCGTGGGGCGCGCGTTTTCGGGCGAAACCGCTCCCGAACGAACTGACGCGGGCTGCGGCGGCAAGCCGTCATCGGAAACGTATTCAACGGGAACATTCTCCGAAACGTCGTCTTCGCGGTCGGGCGAATCCGACTCCTCAACTATCTCCTCTTCGTAGACGAACTCGGGCGGAGGCGGTGGCGCGGGCTGCCAGCGGCGCAAAGGCCCGCGCGAAGGCGGCGGAACAAAGCCGCGCGCCGCCATTGGCGGGGGCGGAGGAGGAGGCGGCGGGAAGGGAAACGGCGTTGCATACGGAGGCGGGTCAAATTCCTCTACGGAATCGTCGTCTTCATACTCTTCGTAGTATTCGTATGAGCCGTCGTCTACAATTTCCACATACTCGACATCGTCCCCGCCGTGCGCGCTGTTGTGCGCTTCGTCGGGATTTTTTCCAAATGTCGAGTTTTTGTCCATATCAAATTAGAATGCGGGTTTGCCGCGCGTTTGCCCCGAGCCGAAAATCTTGTATTTGTATGAGCAAAGCTCGCGCAAGCCCATTGGCCCGCGCGCGTGGAGCTTGTCGGTGGAAATGCCGATTTCCGCGCCCAAGCCGAATTCGAAGCCGTCGGTAAAACGCGTAGACGCATTCCAATAGACAGTGGCCGAATCCACTTTGTTCAAAAATTCCTCGGCGGCGGCGGCGTTTTTGGTAACGATACAGTCGGAATGCCCCGAGCCGTTCGCGTTTATAAAGTCTACGGCGTCGGCGAGCGAATCCACAACGTCAATCGAAATAACCAAGTCAATGTATTCCGTTTTGAAGTCCTCCGCCGTGGCCGCCACACATTCTATGCCCGCGCCTTTCAGAATCCGCGCCGCGCGTTCCGAAGCGCGCAGCTGCACGCCGCGTTCGGCGAGAGCCTTGCCCAATTCGGGAAGCATTTTGTCGGCGCAGTCGCGGTGGATAATCAGGTTTTCGGCGGCGTTACATACGCTCGGACGCTGGCATTTGGCGTCGACCGTCAAAATCTTCGCCGTTCTTTCGTCGGCGTCTTTGTCGACATAAACCGTGCACACGCCCTTGTAGTGCTTGATTACGGGAATTGTGGAATTTTCCACAACAAACCTAATCAGCCCTTCTCCGCCGCGGGGAATCACGCAGTGGATATACTCGCGCAATTTGAGCATTTCGGTGAGCACGGAGCGGTCGCTCGTGGGGATAATCTGAACGCAGTCGGCGTCAAGCCCCGCCGCCGCTATTGATTTCGATATGATTTCCGCAAGCACCATATTGGTGTTGAACGCCTCGCTTCCGCCGCGCAAGATTGCGGCGTTTCCGCTTTTCAGGCACAGCGCGGCGCAGTCTACGGTGACGTTCGGGCGGCTTTCGTAGATGATTGCAATCACGCCGATGGGCGTGCTTACTTTGTCGATACGCAGGCCGTTCGGGCGGACTGTGCTTTCAAGCACGCGCCCTACGGGGTCGGGCAGCGCGACGACCGCCTCGACGCCCGCGGCTATTGTCTCGATTTTTTCGGGCGAAAGCGCAAGGCGTTCAAGCATGGGCTTTGAAAGCCCGTTCTTCTCGGCGGCGAGCAAGTCGGTCTTGTTCGCCCGCAAAATTTCGGGGACTTGCGCGCGCAGATTTTCGGCAATTGAAGACAACGCCGCATTTTTTGCGTCGGAGCTTGCAACCGCCAATTTCAGGCTTGCCGCGCGGGCTTTTTTTGCGATTTCCAGAACCATATCGGGATTTAAAGTTGTGATATTTTTTTGATGTATTCGGCTCTGCGCTCGACCTCCGCAAAGCCGCTTTTTTCAAGCTTGTAGCACGAGAAAGACTCGACCGTAAGCGACGCCGTTGCCGCCCCGTAGACCATTGCGCGCTTGAGCGATTCAAACGAAGAATCGCCTTTGCCTGCTATGTAGCCCGCAAGCGCGCCCGCAAAAGAGTCGCCCGCGCCGGTGGGGTCGTGCAGCTCGCGGACAGGATACGCGGGAATTACGAAGAAGCCGTCTTTGTGGAAAAGCATTGCGCCGTATTCGCCCGTCTTGATTATGACCGAGCCCGCGCCCATTCCCGAAAGCTTTTCGCCCGCGCGGATAATGTTCGCCTCGCCAGAAAGCTGCTTTGCCTCGGAGTCGTTTACAATGAACAAATCGACGCGCTTGATTAGAGCCTTCAAGCCGTCGAGGGCAATGTCTATCCACAGGTTCATTGTGTCGAGAACCGTAAACTTCGGCGACTTTACCGCGTCCAAAACCGCCTTCTGGTGGTCGGGCGAAATGTTGCCGAGCAGGACGTATTCGGTGGCGGCGCAAGAGCCGCCGAGCTTCGGCGTCCAGCCCTCGAACGCGTTCAGCTGCACGTCGAGCGTATCGCGCGAATTGAAGTTGTCGTGATACCTGCCGCGCCAGAAAAACGTGGGCTTGCTGCTGCGCTCCAAATTGGAGATGTCGATATTGCGCGCCTTCAAACGCGCAATGTCAGATTCCTTGAAGTCGCACCCCACAACGCCCGCCATTTTCACGGGGCAGAAATACGACGCCGCCAAAGCCGCGTAGCTTGCCGAACCGCCGAGAATGTAGTCCTCTTTGTCGAGGGGCGTTTCAATGCAGTCGTAGGCAACCGATCCGAATACGAGAAGCTCCGACATACTATTTGCCCATCTGCGCTATTATTTCGTCGGCGAACTGCGAGCACTTTACCTCGCGCGAACCGGCAATCAGGCGCGCCAAGTCGTAGGTTACGACTTTCGCGGTAATCGCGCCCTCCAAGCCCTTCACGAGCAAGTCGGCGGCCTCGTTCCAGCCCATGTAGCGGAACATCATTTCGCCCGAAAGAATGAGCGAGCCGGGGTTTACCTTGTCGAGGTTGGCGTATTTGGGAGCAGTGCCGTGCGTGGCCTCGAAAATGGCGTGGCCTGTGGTGTAGTTGATGTTGCCTCCGGGGGCTATGCCTATGCCGCCCACCTGCGCGGCGAGAGCGTCGGAGATGTAGTCGCCGTTGAGGTTGAGCGTTGCAATAACGTCGTATTCTGCGGGGCGCGTAAGAATCTGCTGCAGGAACGCGTCGGCAATAACGTCCTTAACGATAATGCCGTTGGGCAGCTTGCACCACGGGCCGCCGTCGATTTCGACCGCGCCGAATTCCTCTTTGGCAACCTTGTAGCCCCAGTCGCGGAACGCGCCCTCGGTGAACTTCATGATGTTGCCCTTGTGAACGAGCGTTACCGACTTGCGGTTCTGCGCTATTGCGTATTTTATTGCCGAGCGAACCAAACGCGCCGTGCCCTCTTCCGACACGGGCTTGATGCCGATGCCGCAGCTGTCGGGGAAACGGACTTTGGCGAACTTGGCGGGGAACTCCTTTTTAAGGAACGCCTTGAGTTTTTCAACGTCTTCGCCGCCGCGCTCGAACTCAATACCCGCATAGATGTCTTCGGTATTTTCGCGGAAGATTACCATATCAACCAAGTCGGGGCGTTTTACGGGGCAGTCAACTCCGTTGAAATAGCGCACCGGACGCTGGCACACATACAGGTCAAGCTGCTGGCGCAACGCCACGTTCAGCGAGCGTATGCCGCCGCCAATCGGTGTTGTAAGAGGGCCTTTTATGCCCACGAGATATTCCTTGAACGCGTCGAGCGTTTCCTGCGGAAGCCAGTTGCCCGTTTTGTTGAACGCCTTTTCGCCCGCGAGAACTTCGAGCCATTCGATTTTCCTCGAACCGCCGTATGCCTTCTGCACGGCCGCGTCGAAAACGCGAACCGACGCGCGCCAAATATCGGGCCCCGTTCCGTCGCCTTCGATGAACGGGAGAATTGGATTTTCGGGAACTTTGAGTTCTCCGTTTTCAATGGTGATTTTCTGTGCTTGCATAATAAAAGTAAAAACGCGCCAAACTATAAATTTACGCGCATTTATTTCAACCATTTTTTCGCGTTTTGTTCGCCCCCCGAGCAACCCGCGGGTTTTCGTAAAACGCGCAAAAAGAATTGACTAATTGAGGCGCGCGCGCAAGCTTGGACAATAGTGAATAGTGAATCTTCAAAATTTCGCAACTTGGCAATCATAGCGCACGTCGACCACGGGAAGACTACGCTTGTCGATAAACTTTTGGCGGCGGGCGGTGCCTACCGCGACAATCAGGCCGTAACCGAACGCGCAATGGACTCAATGGATTTGGAGCGCGAAAAGGGAATTACAATCAAGGCGAAAAACACCTCGATTAACTGGCGCGGCTACACAATCAACATTGTCGATACCCCCGGGCACGCCGACTTCGGCGGGGAGGTTGAACGCGTAATGAAAATGGTTGACGGCGTTCTGCTTGTAGTCGACGCCTTCGACGGCCCGCAGGCGCAGACTACTTTCGTTTTGCGCAAAGCTCTTCAGGAGGGGCTGAAACCGATCATCGTAATCAACAAAATTGACCGCCCCAACTGCGACCCCAAAGCCTCGCTCGACAAAGTTTTGGAGCTTTTCATAGAGCTCGGCGCAACGCCCGAACAATTCGACGCCCCCGTTGTTTTCGGCTCGGCGAAAGACGGCTACTTTGTAAACAACCTCGACGACCCACATAAAGACTGCGCCCCGCTGCTCGACAAAATAATAGAATACGTCCCCGCGCCCAAAAATATCGACGCCGACGGAGACTTCCAAATGCTCGTCTCCAACATCGACTGGGATAACTACGTCGGCAGAGTTGCAATCGGCAAAGTCAACTCGGGACGCGTCAAGAAAGGCGACACAATCTGGCTGCTCAAAGGCGACGGAACAAAGCGGCAGGGCAAAGTTCTGCGCGTTTTCGAATACTCGCGCCTTGAAACCGAAGACTCCGACGCGGGCATTGCCGGAAACATTGTGGGCGTTGCCGCCTTTGAAGACGTAGACATCGGCGAGACAATCTGCGCAAAAGAGGATATGCCCGCCCTGCCCTTCGTGGCGATAGACCCGCCCACAATCTCGATGGAAATTTCCGTCAACGACGGCCCTCTTGCGGGTCGCGACGGCAAAAACGTAACCTCGCGCGTGGTCGGCGAAAGACTCCGCCGCGAAATGCGCACAAACATTTCAATCAAAGTGGAGGATACCGACAAGGCGGGCACGTTCAACGTGTCGGCGCGCGGGGCAATGCAAATAGCGGTTCTCGTGGAGACAATGCGCCGCGAAAACTACGAAGTA
Source organism: uncultured Opitutales bacterium (assembly GCA_934613645.1). Taxonomy (GTDB): domain Bacteria; phylum Verrucomicrobiota; class Verrucomicrobiia; order Opitutales; family Intestinicryptomonadaceae; genus Merdousia. Next base: position 87,389 of record CAKTTC010000006.1, read on the forward strand.
TGCGTGTCGCGCCCAAAGGTGATTATGCGCAAAGACGCCGACGGCAACAAGCTTGAACCGTTCGAAACAGTGTTCGTGGAAACGCCCGCCGAATACGTCGGGGGAGCTATGAAAATGCTCAACGCGCGCAACGCGCAAATAGAAAATATGGAGGAATCCGACAACGGGGCGCGGTCGAAAATCACGGCGCGCATTCCGACGCGCGGGCTTATCGGCTTCGACTTCGAACTGCTCAACACAACCTCGGGGCACGGAGTATTCACGCACATCTTCCGCGAATACGCCCCGTATTGCGGCGAGCTTTCGGGGAAGCCCTCGGGCAGACTCGTTTCGATTGAGTCGGGCGTTTCAACGCGTTTTGCGCTGCTTACCCTGCAGGAGCGCGGACGCCTGTTCATCGACCCGCAGGAGGAAGTCTACGCGGGACAGGTTGTAGGCTACGAGCCCAAAGGCGTGGAAATCCACGTCAACCCCTGCCGCGAAAAACACCTCACAAACATCAGAATGTCCTACAAGGAACAGACGGTAGTGCTCACGCCCGCGGCGAAATTTTCGCTGGAACGCGCCATTGAGTTCATCGGGGCGGACGAACTTGTGGAGGCAACGCCGCACAACATCAGAATGCGCAAGCGCATTCTCGACGCAAACCTGCGCAACAGGCTTGCCCACCGCGAAATGTAGTTCGCCCTTCTAAAACCGCACAAAAAAGGCGCGCCGAGCTTTCCCCGACGCGTCTTTTGTTTTGCCGAACCGCCTAACGCGGCAGGCAAACTACTTCACGACAACCGCCACTTTTATGCCTTTCATTGCGACGTTCGTTTCAAGTGCGTCGCCGATTTGCTCGAGCGGGAACTTGTGCGTTACAAGCTTTTCCACGGGCAGACCTATGCCGACGGCGCGCTTGAGGAAATTGAAAGTAGTCGGGTAGTTCTGCGGAGTGTAAACCCAAGAACCCACAAGGGAAATTTCCTTGTTGCAAATGTCGAAGTGGTGGTTGATAACGGAGTCGCCGCCGTCCATAAAGAAGCCGACCTCGCACATTCCGCCGCCGCGCTTTACGAACTTCCACGCGCCCGCCGCAGCCTTTGCCGCCCCCGTGCACTGGAACACGAAATCCGCGCCCGCGTTCGACTGCGTAGCCGCCTTCACCGCCTTCAATTCCTCTTCGAACGACGCGTATTTGGTGAAGTTGAACGTCTCGGAAACGCCCATTGTCTTGGCAATTTCAAGGCGGGCGTCGTTGCCGTCAACGGCCATGATGTTTTCAATGCCGAGCGTTCTCAAAACGGCAATGACAAGCAGTCCGATAGGCCCGCAACCCTGCACGAGAACCTTTGTGTCGAACTTCAAAAGCCCCGTAGTTTTGGCGCGCTCAACGGCGTGGACGGCAACGGCGGAGGGCTCTACAAGTATGCGCATGTCTTCGGAAAGGTCGCTTACGTTGAAGAAAGTAGAGTTCTTGCGGATTACAATATACTCGCCGAAATAGCCGTTGAAGTGAATGTCGTCCTCGGGCATAAGTCCGTAGATGCCGCAGTTTTCGCAGAGATTTGTGCGGTCGGGCATCATCTTGCAAACGTCGCATTCGCCGCAGGGAATAATGCACGTTACGATTTTGTCGCCGAGCGCAACGGGCTTGCCCGCAAAATCCCTCTTGACGTTCTTGCCGATTTTCACGATTTCGCCCGTGCCCTCGTGCCCGAGAACAACGGGACAAAGCTTGAACGGGTCGCGCATGTATTCGTGCCCGTCCGTCCCGCATACGCCGCAGGACTCGACTTTCACGAGCATTTCGTCGTCTCCGATTTCGGGAATGTCGAACTCTTTTATCTCGAATTTCTTGGGGGCGACAAGCATCGCCACTTTAGCTTTTTTGGGTATAGATGTCATAACTTTCCTTTCTTCGATACTAAAGATAAAAACAACCAATCCCAAAAAAGTAAAGATTTTTGTGTTTTTTATCTTTTGAACATCAACGCCGCTTTATCCATTTAATGCACACACTTTAACAATCAAACAAATCGGAATTGAATTCAATTCAATCGCGCCACTTCAGAAAACATAAAAAACTTCAACAAATAAATAGAGGGGGGAATAGGCTACGCCTATTTTTTTACCTTTTGGGCACCGGCGCGGGTCGAACTCCGTTCAACGCCGCTTTATCAAACCAATTTTAACTCTTCTTTAAGAAAAAGCAAAGGCGGAATTGAACAAAGTTCCATCGCCGCCACTTCGGGAAATATAAAAAACTTCAACAAATAAACAAAGGGGGGAATAGGCTACGCCTATCCCCCGCCGCTTTAGAAAAAATAAAATATTAGAGGAGAGAAGCGCGAAGCTCTTCGCCCGACTTGGGGGAGAGATAGGCTGGGGGAATGTCGAAAATCGTCCTGCAGCCAGTTGCGCCCTCGTTTGCTAAGCGGAACGCCGCGCGCGCGTAGGCAACTAAAACACAAGAAGTGAATTCGGGATTGGAGTCGAGCTTCAAACTGTATTCTATGATGTGCTTGTTCTCCTTGTTTAAACCAGTTTTTCCAGTGCGGAAAACCATGCCGCCGTGGGGAATGCCCGCGTGGTTGGCGTTGAATTCGGCTTCGGAAATGAAGTGGACGGTGGTGTCGTAGTCGGAGAAATAGTTGGGCATTGTTTTGATTTCGTTTTCAATGCGGGCGGCGTCGGCACCCTCCTCCAAAACTACGAAACATTCGCGCGTGTGCTTTTGGCGCGTGGTAAGCTCGGGGTTTTCGCCGTTGCGAACGGCTTTCAGAGCCGATTCAACGGGAATTGTGTATTGCTTTGCGTTCTTTACGCCCTTGATGCGGCGGACGGCGTCGGAGTGGCCTTGGCTTACGCCCTTGCCCCAGAAAGTGTAGTCTTTGCCCTCGGGGAGAATGGCGTTTGCGTAAAGACGGTTGAGTGAAAACAACCCGGGATCCCAGCCGATTGAAATGAGGGCGATTTTGCCGCCCTGCTTTGCCGCGGCGTCGACGTTTGCGAAGTGCTGGGGAATCTTCGCGTGGGTGTCGAAACTGTCGATGACGTTGAAAGATTTTGCAAATTCGGGGGTCTGAACGGGGAGATCGGTTGCGCTGCCGCCGCAGAGAATGAGAACGTCGATTTTGTCCTTGAACTTGTCGATGTCGGCTACGTTTGCGACAACCGCCGACTTTGTGGCGATTGAAATGCTTTCGGGGTTTCTGCGCGTGAAGACAGCAACCAGTTCAGTGTCGGGATTCTGGCGGACAGCCGACTCCACACCGCGTCCCAAATTGCCGTATCCTAAAATTGCGATTTTTATTGCCATAATGCTATGTTTGATTGTAAAAAACTCGCCGAAATGTAGAGCCGCCAAAGCCGCTTTTCAAGCATTTTCCGCGCACAAAGAAAAATATTACAAAATTGTGCATTGTCGGAAACAGCGCGCCGCTTTTGAAGCTCGGCGCAACGCGTGCGGGTAAGTAGCCTTCCGAATAATCGCCCAAATGAACTTATTGTCTTGAAAAATTCCTACAAATTTGTAGTTGTGTTAGGAAGAATAACCAAAAGTTTGTTTTAAAAGCGAAAGTTATGCCAAGACGCACAGATATAAAAAAGATATTGATAGTTGGGTCGGGCCCGATAGTAATCGGGCAGGCCTGCGAATTCGACTACTCGGGAAGCCAAGCCTGCAAGGCGTTGAGGGAGGAGGGCTACAAGGTGGTTCTCGTCAACTCGAACCCCGCCACAATTATGACCGACCCCCAAATGGCGGACGTAACATACATTGAGCCGCTCACACCCGAAGCCCTCGAAAAAATCATCGCCAAAGAGCGTCCCGACGCCCTGCTGCCGACGCTCGGCGGACAGACTGGGCTGAACCTTTCGCTTGAGCTGCACAAGCGCGGCATACTCCAAAAATACGGAGTCGAAATGATTGGTGCAGACGCCGCGGCAATCGAAAAGGGCGAAGACCGCGAAAAATTCCGCGAGGCAATGATAAAAATAGGCTTGGACGTTCCGCTGAGCACCGTTGTGCACTCACTGGAAGAGGCATTGGCGTGGGCGGACAAGCACAAGAAGTATCCGCTTATCATACGCCCGAGCTTCACGCTGGGCGGCACGGGCGGCGGCATAGCCTACAACAGAGACGAATTCGCCAGAATGGCGGCGTTCGGGCTTGAAGCGTCGCCCGCCACGGAAATTCTGGTGGAGGAATCGCTGCTGGGCTGGAAAGAGCTTGAAATGGAGGTAATGCGCGACAACAAAGACCAGTGCATCTGCATTTGTTCCATCGAAAATTTCGACCCCATGGGCGTCCACACGGGCGACTCAATCACAATCGCCCCCGCCCTGACGCTCACGGCGAAGGAATTCCACTTGATGAAAGAGGCGTCGTTTGCAATCATCAGGGAAATCGGCGTGAAGTGCGGCGGCTCTAATATCCAGTTTGCGCTCAACCCGCAGGACGGGCGCATGATAATAATAGAGATGAACCCGCGCGTTTCGCGCTCTTCGGCGTTGGCGTCGAAGGCAACGGGGTTCCCGATTGCAAAATATACCGCAAAACTGGCGGTGGGCTACTCGCTCGACGAGCTCAAAAACGACATCACCAAGGAAACGCCCGCGTGCTTCGAGCCCGCCATAGACTACATTGTAGCGAAAGTCCCGCGCTTTGCGTTCGAAAAATTCGCGGGCTGCGATACCTCGCTTACAAGCTCCATGAAGAGCGTCGGCGAAGTAATGGCAATAGGCAGAACGTTCAAGGAGTGCCTGCAAAAGGCTATACGCTCGCTCGAAATAGGCGCGCGCGGGCTGGGCGGCGGCGGAAAGTTCGGCGGGGCGGAAATTACCGACAAAGCCGAAATCGTCAAAGGGCTTGTGCGCCCATCGGCGGAAAGAATTTTCTACCTGCGCTACGCCGTTTTGGCGGGCATTTCGGACGAAGAAATTGCCGACCTTACGAAAATCGACCCGTGGTTCGTGCGCGAAGTCTCGGGCATTGTCAAGACGGAACTCGAGTTTGCGCGCGCGGGCTTGGACGGGCTTGACAAGCAACTTTTGGAGAAAGCCAAAAAGACGGGATTCACCGACCTGCAAATAGCCACAATCTGCAACACGAAAATCAGAAACATCAAAAAGCTACGCGAAGATTTCGGCATAAAAACGGTCTACAGAATGGTCGATACCTGCGCGGGCGAATTCCCCGCAAAGACGCCCTACTACTACTCCACATACGGCGTTGAAAACGACCTCGTAGTCTCCGACAAAAAGAAGATTATGATTATCGGCGGCGGCCCCAACAGAATAGGACAGGGAATAGAGTTCGACTACTGCTGCGTGCATGCGTCGTTCGCCCTGCGCGAAGCGGGCTACGAAACCATAATGGTAAACTCAAACCCCGAAACGGTCTCGACCGACTACGACACCTCAGACAAGCTTTTCTTCGAACCCCTCACGCTCGAAGACGTTCTGGAAGTCTACAAACAAAACAAGTGCGACGGCGCAATAGTCCAGTTCGGCGGACAAACCCCGCTGAACCTCGCCGCGGAGCTGAAGGAAAACGGCGTCAACATAATCGGCACTTCGCCCGAATCAATCGACGCCGCCGAAGACCGCGAAATATTCAAGCGCATCATCGACAAACTCGGACTGCGCCAGCCCGTAAACGCAACCGCCACAAGCCCAGAACAGGCATACGAGCTTGCGGGGCAAATCGGCTTCCCGATTCTGCTGCGCCCAAGCTTCGTGCTGGGCGGGCGCGGAATGTTCATAGTCTACGGAATGGACGACATGAAAAAGGTAATCCGCGAGGCGTTCGAGGCAGCCCCCGGCAAGCCCGTGCTGCTCGACAAATTCCTCGAAGACGCAATAGAGCTTGACGTTGACGCAATAAGCGACGGCGAAACAACAGTGATTGGCGGAATGCTCGAACACATCGAATACGCGGGCGTGCACTCGGGCGACGCGGCAATGGTTCTGCCGCCGCACACGCTCGGGCAGAAAACGCTCGACGAAGTCCGCAAGGCCACTTTCGACTTGGCAAAAGCCCTCAACGTGGTGGGGCTTATGAATATCCAGTTCGCGATAAAGTCGGGCGAAGTCTACATTCTGGAGGTCAACCCCAGAGCCTCGCGCACGGTGCCGTTCTGCTCCAAGGCAATAGGCGTGCCGCTTGCAAAAATGGCGGCGCGCGTTATGGCGGGCGAAAAGCTCAAAGACCTCGGCTTTGTGCGCGAAGTAAAAATTCCATACATCGCGCTGAAAGAGAGCGTGTTCCCGTTCGTGCGCTTCAGGGGAGCGTCCATTATGCTCAGCCCCGAAATGCGCTCCACGGGCGAAGTAATGGGGCTTGCCGCCGACTTGGGCTCGGCCTTCGCAAAAAGCCAGCTTGCCGCCCAACCCGGGCTGCCGACTTCGGGCAACGTGTTCCTTTCGGTGAAAGACCACGACAAACCCGCGGCGGTCGGCCTTGCAAAATCGCTGCACGGGCTCGGCTTTAAAATCTTCTCCACAGAGGGCACGGCAAAACTTCTGAAGGCGAACGGAATCCCCGTAACGCGCACATACAAACTTGCCGAATGCGCGCGCCCGAACGTTGTGGATATGATAAAAAACGACGAAATGTCGCTTATTATCAACACGCCCTCGGGCATGTATCCGCGCCTCGACGAGAACCTCATAAGGCAGGAGGCTCTGCTCAAAAAGGTGTGCATGATTACCACCATAATGGGCGCAAACGCGGCAATAAAGGGAATAGAGGCAATGCGCTCGCGCGAGATGGGCGTGAAGTCGCTTCAGGAATATATGACAATCTTGGAAGAAATAAGGAAGTAATATGGAAAACGCGGTTTTGGCTTTCGAAGACGGAAGCGTATTTAGAGGCGAAGCGTTCGGCGCAAAAAAAACATCGGTAGGCGAGGCGGTTTTCGACACGTCGGCGTTCGGCTATCAGGAAATCCTGACAGACCCTTCGAACTATCAGAAAATGATGATTATGACCTTCGTGGAAATAGGCTGCTACGGCATCAACGACGAAGATTCAGAAAGCGACGGCGCAAAAGTGGCGGGGCTTGTTGTAGAGCACGAATGCAAAATTCCAAGCAACTGGCGCAGCAAAATGTCGCTTGGCGAGTTTCTCGAAAAAAACGGCGTGCCCGCAATAGCGAACGTCGATACCCGCGCAATCACGGTAAAACTGCGCGAAAAGGGAACTATGAAAGCGTGCCTTTCAACGGAGGGAATTTCCGACGAACGCGCGGTGGAACTTGCGCGAAACTGGAAAGGGCTCGACGGCGTTGACATTGCCGCAGAAGTCAGCTGCAAAGCCCCATACCGCTTCGACGAAAAGCACCCCGACTGCGCCCCGTTCGAGCTTGGCGGCGTGCACATAAACAAGGCTCAACGCCGCGCGCCGCTTCTTAAGTGCGCGGCAATAGACTTCGGCGCGCCGCTTTCGCAGCTGAAAAGTCTGGCGTTTAGCGGGTTCGACATCGAAGTTTTCCCGTCGAGCGCAACGGCGGAACAGATTCTGAAAAGCGCGCCCGCCTGCCTCTTCCTCTCGGGCGGCGCGGGAGATCCGTCGGCTCTCGCCGACGCGCGCAAAACGGCCGCCGAACTCGCGCAAAAGCTTCCCACGCTCGGCGTCGGTTTGGGGCACCAAATTCTGGCGTTGGCGTTCGGCGCAAAAACGTTCAAGATGAAATTCGGACACCACGGCGGAAATTATCCGTCGAAGAACGTCGCCGAAAACAGAACGCACATCACGGCGCAAAACCACTCATACGCGGTTGACGCCGATTCGCTCGAAGGAACTGGCTTGGAGATTGCGGAGGTCAATCTGACCGACGGAACGATTGAGGCTTTGAGGCACAAAACGCTTCCGGTCTTCTCCGTTCAATACAACCCCGACCCCGCCCCCGGAGCTGCGAACGAAAAATACGTTTTCGACGAATTCTACAATCTCGCTAAGGGGTAGAAAAAATCTCCCTTGACAAACAAATTTGAAGCCATAAAATCGACCACGGTATTTACATGATAATGGTAGTTAAAAAGAAGGAAAACAGATGAGGAAACTTGTATTTTTTCTCTTGGCAGCAGCAAGTCTTTGCGCCGAGGAAGTTGTTCTGTATGTGTCCCCCGACGGCGCGGACAACGCGCCCGCGACAAAAAATCAGCCGCTGGCCTCCCTTGAGGGGGCAAAAAAAAGACTCACGGAAATCGCAAAAAATAAAAATATCGACGGCGCGAAAATTATTCTGCGCGGCGGCACATATTTTTTCCCGAAGGGAGTGGTCTTTAAAAAAGGCGAATTACCCAGCGATTTGAAAATAGAAATAACCGCGCAAGATTCCCAAAAAGTCGTTTTCCACGGCGGAAAAATCTTCGGTAAAAGCGCGTTCAAAAAAGTCGATGACAAAAAAATCCTAAGTAGGCTCCCTCCCGAAGGCGTCGAGGGAACGCTGTTCGAAGTCGACCTGAAAAAGCTCGGAATAACGGACGTCGGCAAAATTGTCCAACGCGGGTTCTGGACTTTCAAAGTTACTCAGGGCGAACTCTTCATTAACCGCGACCCCGCAAAAATTGCCCGCTATCCCAACGGCGACTCTTTTTTGGAAATAGGCGAAGTATATCAAAACGGCTGGTATAACGGAAACAAAGACGTCTCGAAATTCAAGATTTTGTGCGATTCCTCCCGCCTGAACCGCTGGGCAAACACGGAGCTTTATCTCGACGGACGCTTCAACTACGGCACCTACGACGCCGTGATTAAAGTATTTAAATTCGACCCGAAAACGGGTTATGTCGAAACACAGTGCCCCCCGTTCGGAATTTTTCCGGGAGCGCAGGCGATGAAAAAAATCAAGGACGCTCCGTGGGGCTGGACAATATCGCAATACGCGCGCGGCTGGGCTGCATACAATATTCTGGAGGAAATCGACGCCAATTTCGAATACTTCATCGATAACAACCTCAAGCTATACGTTATGCTTGAATCGGCGGATATTGTTGAGCGGGCGGAAATTTCGCTGCTCGCCGAGCCGATTTTAAAAATCGACGGAGTTCAAATGCAAATCCGCGGAATTGATTTTGAATGCACGCGCGGCAAAGGCGTGGAATTCGACAACGTAATGAGCCTCGTAATAGACGCCTGCAATTTCCGCAATACGGGACTTGAGGCGGTAAGCAACGCAGACTGGATAATTGAAAAAGATACCGGATACGACAACCGCAGAAGGCAATCGATAGTTTTCAACGCCGGCAATGTCACGATTCAAAATTCGCGTTTTATAAATACGGGAGCCGGCGGCGTCCTTATTGGCGGAGGCAACAAACGCACGCTCACGCATTCAAACAACGTAATCAGAAATTGCCGCTTCAAGCGCAACAGCCGCATAAACCGTTCCTACGCCCCCGCCGTCTGGGTGGCGGGATTCGGGGCGACAATCGAAAACAACACGATGACCGACAACGATCACGAGCTTATTGCCTTCAATGCGTCGGAAGTAAAAATCCGCCGCAACATACTTGGCGATTCCTGCAAGCTCGGCATGGACGCGGGAACAATCTACACCGGTCGCAATACATACGAGCGCGGAAACGTAATTGAAGAAAACCTTTTCATGCCGATGTCGCCCGCAATCAACCACAATAATTATTCCGTCTACGTAGACGATTGTTCCTGCGGAGTCCTCATTAAACGTAATATCTTTTGCAGTTCGTCGTCCACAGACAGCGCGACAGTCGCCCTCAACAAAGGCACGGACAACGCCGTTGCCGACAACGTGTTTATCGACATTAAGCAGCCCCTTGTAGAATGGATACCAGTAGACGGCAATAAGCGCGTTTTTACAGCGGTGGAAAAAGACGCAAGGAAATATCTTGGCGACGATGTTATCGCGCTTTACAACAAACGCTATCCCGAAACAATCGACGTTTTAAACCGCCCTTATCTAAACGTTTTTGAAGGGAATAAATGCTTTAACATAAAAAAACTTTCGACCTCCTTCCAAAAAGACATCAACGGGACGAGCAAAGCCACTTCAACCCACGGCAAAAACATCGTCAAAGAAATTCCCGAAGCCAAAAACGTAAAAAATTGGACGCTTAAAAAAATCGAAAAGTTCTTCGGCCAAGACGCTCTTGTAAAAGAGCTGTGTTCGCTCAAATTCGGCGCAAGTATTCCGGAGGAATAGTGAATTTCGCGCGCAAAAATTCCTAAATAAAACCGTGGACAAACACTTCAAATATGGTAGTGTTTTTTTATGAAAATTTCCACAAAGGGCAGATACGGGTTGCGCATAATGGTTGACATAGCCCAGAACGTAAGCGAAGTTCCGCGCAACATTCACGACATCTGCAAATCGCAAAACCTGTCGGAAAAATACGTCAGCAGACTGATTATAGGCTTCCGCCGCGCGGGCATAATATACTCCGTGCGCGGGGCGGGCGGCGGCTATATGCTAAAACGCCAGCCCAAGCACATCACGCTGCTTGAAATTCTGGAGGCAAGCGAGGGAAAAATTTCGATAGTCGATTGCGTTCTATGTCCGAAAAAATGCAAGAAAGCCGAAAACTGCGTAGTGCGCGAAGTCTGGACAGAACTCAACAACAAAATCAAAAAAGCATTCGAATCCGTAACCCTCCAAGACATTCTCGACAAAGGCCAAAACCTCATCGAATACTTTTTATAATTTTTTTATATTTCCTAAAGAGGCGGCGATTGAACTTTGTTCAATGCGCCTTTGACTACTTGTTAAAGTTTCGGATTAGATTGATTAGCCATTGCTGCAAGCAATGCGTATACAAACAGAAAAGGCGCGGTGTTCAACCGCGCCGAATAACACAGACCGCCGCAGAGCGGCGGAGGTCAAGGGGCTTCGCCCCTTGAGTTTTAGACAAGGCTTTGCTACTTTTTGTGCGGGGAGCGTAGTTAGCCTACGTGACCGAGCAACAACAAACAGTGAAACGTTTTTTACATTTTCTAAAGCGGCGGCGATTGCCGCAGGCAATCCGCCTTTGACTATTTATTAAAGTTTTTTATATTCTCTGAAGCGGCGGCGATTGCCGCAGGCAATCCGCCTTTGACTATTTGTTAAAGTTTTTTATATGTTCGGAAGTGGCGACGATAGCCGTAGGCAATGCTCCTTTACTTGATTGTTGAAGTATCCGACTTAGCATATTCAAGCTATTGAACTTTGTTCAATGCGAGTGTTCACAGAAAAGGCGTAGCGGTTAGCTACGCCGAATAGCACAAAGAACGTTCGTAGAACGTTCAGGTCAAGGGGCTTCGCCCCTTGATTTTTGTTGCGCTGGGAGCGTAGTTAACCTACGTGACCGAGCAACAACAAACCGTGAAACATTTTTTACATTTCCTAAAGCGGCGCGGATTGAATTTCATTCAATACCGCTTTGAAAATTAGTTAAAGCTTGTGTTCTTGAGAACGCGTCATCACAAAAGTTGCCGAAGGCAAGCTTTTGGGAAGTATAATTGCGTAGCAATTACCCCGCAGGGGTGAGCCGAGCACCGCCGTGCGAGCGAATACAAATTGCGTTTTAGACAAGGCTTTGCGAAATTGAGGCGGTGGGAGCTGTAGTAAACCTACTGCCCCACTGCCGATTGTTTCGCGAAATATTTTACATTTTCTAAAGTGGCGGCAATCGGCGTAGCCGATGTGCCTTTACTTATTCATTAAAGTTTGCCCCTTGAAAACGCGTCAAACGTGGTTTTAGGCAAGGCTTCACGTTTTTGTTGCGCTGGGAGCGTAGTTAGCCTACGTGACCGAGCAACAATAAACAGTGAAACGCAGCATAAAGCTGCGTTTCACGCGTTTTATTTCTACTCTGAGTAGAGCCACGTCGACAAATACCTCGACCCAGTGTCGGGAATAATCGCCACAATCTTCTTGCCCTCGTTCTCCTTCTTTCTTCCAAGCTCCAACGCCGCAAATACAGCCGCGCCCGCGGAAATACCCGTGTGTATGCCCTCCTCCTTGGCAAGCCTGCGCGCCGTGTTGCCTGCGTCGTCGTCGCGAACCGCAATCACGCCGTCAACAACCTTGGCGTCGTAAATCTTCGGCACAAAACCCGCGCCAATGCCCTGAATCTTGTGTGGGCCGCTCTTGCCGCCCTCGAGCACGGGCGATGTTGCGGGTTCGACCGCGTAGATTTTCACGTTCGGGTTGCGCGCTTTCAACGCCTGCCCTATTCCGCTAACCGTGCCGCCCGTTCCGACGCCCGCAACGACTATATCGACCTTGCCGTCGGTGTCGTTCCAGATTTCCACGCCCGTAGTTTTGCGGTGGATTTCGCTGTTGGCGAAGTTTTCGAACTGCTGCGGAATGAACGAACCCGGGTTCTGCTTCTGCAGCTCGAGAGCCTTTTCTATCGCGCCTTTCATTCCCTTTGCGCCCTCGGTCAAAACGAGTTCCGCGCCGAGGCTCAGGAGGAATTTTCTGCGCTCAATGCTCATTGTCTCGGGCATTGTAAGAATGAGCTTGTATTTTTTGACTGCCGCAACCAAAGCCAAGCCGATGCCCGTGTTGCCGCTGGTAGGCTCAATTATAAGCCCGCCTTTTTTGAGAAGGCCTTTGGCTTCGGCGTCTTCAATCATCGCCAAGGCGGCTCTGTCCTTTACCGAGCCAGACGGGTTGAAGAATTCGAGCTTCGCAAGAATTTCGGCTTTGGTATCGTTAACGTAGTTCAGGCGCACGAGGGGCGTCGAGCCTACAAGTTCGAGTATGTTGTTTGCAATTTTCATAATTTTTTCCTGTTGAAATTTTCTTTATTTTAGCCCGCCCGCACGAAGTGTAAAGTTTTTAGCGCGGCGGAAATTTGTTTTCGATTGGTTCAGTGAAGAAGGAAGTCGGACGCCTCGCCGAGAGCGCGGGCGTAGGCGGAATCCATTCCCTTCTGCGTTATGTAGATGTGCGTTGCGCCCTCGAAACAGACGAAGCGCACCGAAACGCCCGCACGCGCCATTTCGGAGTAAAGCTCGCGGGCTTCGTCGCGCAAAATATCGCATTCGGAGGCGATAATCAGCGTGCGGGGGAAGCCCTTGAAGTCCCTGTCCAAGAGCGTCGCGGCGTCTTTTTCGGACTGCGATGGCGCGTAGGCGTCAATGAACAAATCCATCAACCCCGCATTCAGGCAGAATTTTTCGCCGAAGAAGTCGAACGACTTTCTGCGGACAGTTCCGCGCAAATCAACCGCCGGATAAAACGCTATCACCCCCGCGGGCGAAACCTTTGCCGAGGCGTCGGAGACGACGTCGAGCGCGAGCGAAACCGCCAGATGCCCGCCAGCGCTGTCGCCGCCGACGTAGAGCTTGAGCGGCGAACCGCCTATCTCTTCGGCGTGAGCGGCAACCCAGTTGAAGGCAAGCTTCACGTCGATGTTGGCGGCGGGAAACTTGTGTTCGGGCGCAAGGCGGTAATCGGGCGCGACTACAACGGCGTCGTTTTTCAGCGCAAAATCGCGGCAGAAGCGCGCGCAGTTTTCGGGCGAATTTATCGTCCAGCCGCCGCCGTGGACATACAAAAGTATGTTGCGGTTTTTGGAAAGATGCGTGCGCGGTGTGTAGATGCGAAGCCGCAAATAGCCGCCGTCTCCGATGCGCACGTCGGCGACGTCGAGCGCGGACAAATCGACGTCCGACTTGTTGCGCTGGGCGCGGATTGCCTCAAGCGCGGAGCTGTCGCCGCCGATTGCCGAAACAATCGCCGCGCGCTGCGTTCGGACGAAGTCAGCGGGCAGAGCCGCTATGAACTTCTCCGCTTCAGCAGAGGCGCGGGCGGCGGAATAGTCGCGCGCAACGTCGTTTGAAGAGTAATACATTGCAACCTTTCCGGGGCTAAAGAACGGAGTCTAAAGCCTCTTTGATGTCGTCGATGTGCTCAAGGCCAATCGACAGGCGGATTAGCTCGGGAGTAAGCCCGCTCGCCGCCTGAGCCTTTTCGTCAAGCTGTGAGTGCGACGTGCTCGAGGGGTGCAGAATCAGGCTCTTGGAATCGCCCACGTTTGCGAGATTGCTGAACAGCGGAATGTTGTCTACAATCTTCACTGCGGCGTCGTAGCCGCCCTTTACGCCGAACACGACCATTCCGCCGAAGCCGTTTTTCAGATACTTCTGAGCCAGCGGATAGCTGGGGTCGTCGGGCAACCCCGGGTAGCGAACCCACTTTACGGCGTCGTGCGCCTTCAGGAATTTTGCCACTTCAAGGGCGTTTTCGCTGTGGCGTTTTATGCGCAAGGGCAGGCTTTGAACGCCCTGCAGGAACGTCCACGCCGCGTCGGGTGCGAGCGTCGGGCCGAGGTTGCGCAAGCCCACCGTGCGCAGGCGCAAGATGAACGCAAGCTTGTTGAGTTCGCCCAAATCGTGGGCAAAACGCAGGCCGTGGTAGCCGCCGTCGGGCTCGTTGTAAAGCGAGAATTTTTTGTCGGTCCAGTCGAAATTGCCCGCGTCGATAACCGCGCCGCCGATGCCCGCGCCGTGCCCGCCAATCCACTTGGAAAGTGAATGTATTACAATGTTCGCGCCGTAGTCTATTGAGCGTATGAGCGTGGGGGGCGTGAACGTGGAATCGACAATCAAAGGCAGGTGGAATTCGCGCGCAACCTTGGCGTAGCCCTCGATGTCAGCCACGTCGAGAACGGGGTTGCCGACGGTTTCGATGTAGATTGCGCGGGTTTTGTCGTTGATTGCGGCGCGGACTTCGTCGAATTTATTGACGTGCGTGAAGCGCGTTTTTATGCCGAACTGCGGAAGGATTGAGTCGAACTGCGTGTATGTGCCGCCGTAGAGGTTGTTGGCTGCAACAAGCTCGTCGCCCTGCTTGAGAATGTTGGTGATTGTAAAGGCAATAGCCGCCGTGCCCGAAGAGAGCGTCAGAGCCGCCGCGCCGCCTTCGAGAGCCGCCAGACGTTTTTCGAGAACGTCGTTTGTCGGGTTCATCAACCTCGCATAGATGTTGCCCGGTTCGCGAAGCGCGAAGAGGTCGGCGCCGTGCTTTGCGCTTTTGAAGCTGAAGGCGGTCGTTCTGTAAATCGGGACGGCGCGCGCCTGCGTTGCGGGATCCGGAATTTGTCCGGCGTGGATTGCGAGTGTTTCTGGTCTGTAATTTTTTTCCGACATGATTTTTTTCCTTTCAAATGTTTGGGGACGGCGGAAAGATTCTACTTCCGTTTTGCGGGAATGCCCCGCCTGTTTTCGTTAAACTACGCCGTCTGAATATTGCAATATTTTTTCGGGTTTAAAAGTTAGAATTCGTATTTTGCCGCAAGTGCCCAAGCGGTGTTTTCAGTAGTGTTGAGAACCGTTCCGAGGTGTCCGTAGCCCGCGGTCACGGTAAAGTGGGGCGAAACAACCGCCGCCAAGCCGAGTGTCCACCAGTCAGACTCCCTGCCCACAAGCTCCTTGTGCGCGCTCGAGATTGTTCCGTATTGGTTGATTTTCTGGCGGTATTCGAACGCCGCAAAGAGCCAGCTTGTTATGCCGAAGACCGCGTTGCCCTCGGCGGAAAATTCGTATTTTCCCGAATAGCCCGTGTAGCCGAGGTTCGAGGCGTCGGTTGCGCGCCCGCCGACCGAGAGGATGAGCGGGTGCCCGAACACGTCGAACGCCTTGCTTGCAGTAAGCGTGAACTCAACGCCGTAGTTTCTTGAATAGCCCTTCTGCGCGAGCAATCCGCCGAGGTTGTCGTTTATCTCCTCAATGCCGTTGTTGATTTTTCCGTGGACTCCCACCGTAATGGCGGGCAGGAATTTCGTGCCGAAATCGTTTTCCCTAATTACGTTCACGCGGGCGTTGAAGCTGTGAAGCCAAACGTCGTCGCGCCCGATGTCCGCGCCCGCCTCCGTCAGAACGTCGCTGCGCAGCGAGCCCGTTCCGAAGCGGCTTGCGTTGTAGCCCAATTCGACGCGCGTAAACAGCGTTTCGGTAAAGCCGAAGCTTTCCACGTTTTTCTGGTTGGCGTTCACGTAGGTTGCGCCAATCGACGGAAGCCCCACTTCAGTTCCCTCCGCGCCGGGGTTTACCAAATAGGCAATCGGCGTTATCACCACGCCGCCCACACCGTCGAGCGTAAGCAGCGGAAGCGGAGCAGCCTTCTCGGCCTTTTCGGGCGAAGACGAACCGCCTTCCGATTTTTGCCGGGCGTCCGCCGAAACTTCGGCGGCATAAGTTAACGTTGACGCGGCGAAGATTGCCGCAAGTGTAAATATTCTGTTTTTCATTTTTTGTCCTTTTTATTTTTTGCCTTCAAGGCGTGTTGGTTGTTGTTTTGTTTTTTGAATTGCTGCCGTTTAAATTGCGGCGAGACCGCGCGAAGCACAAAGGCGTCCGCGCAACGGCTTAGTCCGCCGCGCACGACATTCGACAACAACAAGGACAAACTGCGGCTGCACCGCGGGATATACCCGAGCGGATTGTTTGAAATTTTTCTTCTGCCGTTTTAATTTTCATAATATCTACCTTTATGGTAGTTTTTATTTTTTTGTCAACATATTTTTTCGATTTTTTAGAAAATATTTTCCGCGCACTCCAAACCCTCTATTTAAGCGGAACGCAAGGCAATTTACATGAGCAAAATGCGCAAGAAAAATAAAACCTACTTAAAAAATAGCATTTATTTTTTACAAATTTTCGAGAAATACGATTCAAAAACGCCGAAATCAAAAGTTGCATCAGTTAAAAACGCAGTTTAATTGATGTTTCTCTGCGCCAACCACCGCAGTAAAACACCGCGCGCCGACTCCGAACAGGCTATTTTAGAGGAGAAAGCTCTCGTTTTGCGCGCTGAAGGAAAAAAATATGTTAACGTTAACTTTTCCGCCCCCGCAACGCGCGCAAAAAAAGGCGGGAGAAAATCCCCCGCCGACAACGCGTGAAAAAACAACACTAAAAAAATTCTATGCTGGCAACGTCTGCGCGAGAACCGACAAATCCATATCGTAGTTGCCCACGCGCGTTACAGAGCCGCTCATTGTAATGTAAAAGTCGGGCGAAATTTCTATGAAGATATCGCCGCCGGGGGTGTGGACTGTAATGTCGCCGTCGCAGTAGCCGAGCTTGTGGGCGACCGACGCCGCCGCGCTCGAACTCGACCCCGACGAAAGCGTATAGCCCGCACCGCGCTCCCAAATCTGGATTTTGATATTGTGTCTGTCCACTACTTCCAGAAACTGCACGTTTGTTCTGTTCGGGAAGCGCGAAGTCATATTCTCGAGCACGGGACCTACCTTGTGGGCGAGCTCTGAAGAAGTTTTGTCGACAACAACCACGCAGTGCGGATTGCCCACTGTGGCGCAGCAGTAGCGGTATTTTTCGCCGAAAATTTCGACCTCCTCGTTTATCACTTCGCGGCGCGCGCCCGCAACGGGAATTTTTGCGGAGTCGAAGCTGACGTAGCCCATGCCCACGCGTATGAAGCTACCGCCTTTCATAACAGTGCACTTTACAACGCCGCCGAGAGTCTCGACGGAAAACTCCTCGTTCTCGCGGACAAGTTTTGAGTCGAACAAATAGCGCGAAAATATGCGCAGGCCGTTGCCGCTTTTTTCGGCTTCGCTGGCGTCGGGATTTAGAATGCGCAGCTTGAAGTCGGCGATGTCGCTTTTTTCGGGGCCGAAAAGAATGCCGTCGCTGCCCAAGCCGAAATTGCGGTGGCAGATTTTCACAACGTCAATGCCCTGCGGGCACTGAGGGCAGTCTTTGGGGTCGAGAACAAGATAGTCGTTGCCGAGCGCGTGGTATTTTGAAAATTTCATAGTCGTTAAAATTCGAATTTAGCCTTTGAAAGTCTTTCACCGATTTCGCGGACGACGAGCTTTTCCTCCTCCAAAGAATGCGCCTCGAACGTGACGGAGAAGCGCACATACGCGCCCGCGTCGTCCCACGGGACTGTGCTGATGAGGTTTTCCGAAATAGCCCACTGGGAGAAATCCTCGCCGCTGTTGAACTCTACGCGCGTTCCGTCGGCAAGCGTTGCGCTTTTCGGGGCTTTCACATACAGATAAAAACTCGCCTTCGGCTTTTTAGGCGAAAAGCCCGCCTGCTTCAAAGCCTCCACAAGCATGTCCATTCTGCGCGAATATTTTTCCGAAATTTTGCGCGGAATTTCGAGGTTGCCCAACGCCGCGCACGCCGCGTGCTGGATTGCCAAGAACTGCCCGGAATCGGTATTGTCCTTCACGTCGCCGTAGGCCTTTACAAGAAGCGGATTGCCGCAAACCCAGCCGATTCTCCAGCCCGTCATATTGTGGCTTTTTGAGAGCGAATGAAGCTCGAGCGCAACGTCCTTTGCGCCCTCCACCTGAAATATGGAAACGGGTTTGCCCTCGAACACGAGCGAAGAATAAGCGGCGTCGGAAATTATTATTATATGGTTTTTCTTGGCAAATTCTACGAGTTCGCGGAAGAACTCGAGCGTGGCGGCCGCCCCCGTGGGGTTGTTCGGATAGTTCACAACCATAACTTTTGCCCTGCGGCAGATGTCGGCGGGGATAGAGGACAGGTCGGGCAAAAAGCCGTTCGCCGCCTCGAGTTTGACGTTGTAGACTTCGCCGCCGAGATACTTTGTGTGCGTCCCGAAAACGGGATACCCCGGAACTGTCATTATCGCCACGTCGCCTTCGTTTATAAAACAACTCGGCAAAATGCTCAGCGCGGCCTTCGACCCCATCGAGTGGATTACCTCGCACTCGGGGTCGATTTCCACACCGAATACAGACTTCATATACGCCGCCGCCGCGCGCTTGAACTCGGCACTGCCGTTGTCGGCATAACCGCGGTTCGAAGGCAGCTTGGCGGCCTCGCACAACGACGCCACAACTTCGGGGAAAGCCATGTCGTCGGGTTCGCCCACGCCCATATCGATGAGTTTGAGATTGGGGTTTTTCAAAACCGCGGCGCGTTTGGCGCGCTTGATTTTCTCGAACTTGTATATGTCGGTAGACTTGCCGTAGTTTGAGCCGCCAATTCTGGCGGCGAATGAATCCTGTATGAATGACTGCATTTTGCGAATCGGTTCTTGTTTAATTTTTAGTATACGAAAAGCATTTCGCAATACTTTGGCATCTGCCAGAGGTCGTTGTCAACCTCTCCTTCGAGCTTGTCGGCGATTTTCCTGAGTTCGCCCATCGCCGCGATGATTGCGGGATAGTCGCCCTTGGCGATTTTCGCCTCCAAAGCGTCGGCGGCGGCAACGAGAGAATCGACGCGCTCTGCGACGTTCGCCGCGCATTCTGCAAGTTTCGACTTCTTCTTCGAAACCGCGCGGACAACCTCCAAGCCCTTTCCGAGCTTTTCCAAGTATGCCACGCCCGCGGGAATGATGTGCGTGCGCGCAAGCTTCAGAGATAACCCCGCTTCGATTTCAATCTTGCGTTGGTATTCCTCCAAGAACACTTCGTGGCGCGACTTCAGCTCTACCGCATTGAACACGCCGTATTTTTCGAAGAGGGCAATGTTTTCCTTCTTGACGAGCGGTTCGATTGCTTCGGGCGTTGTGCGCAAGTTGGGCAGACCGCGGCGTTGTGCCTCCTTCTTCCATTCGTCGCTGTAGCTGTTGCCGTTGAAGATAACGCGCTTGTGCTTTTTGATGATGGAAGAAAGCAGCTTCTGCAGTTCGGCGTGGAAGTCGGCACCGCGCGGGAGCTTTTCAAGCGCAGTTGCGATTTCGTCGAACGATTCCGCCACCGCCGTGTTCAGCACAATGTTCGGACTTGCGCAGGATTGCGAAGAACCCGCCGCGCGGAATTCGAACTTGTTGCCCGTAAAGGCGAAGGGGCTTGTTCTGTTTCTGTCGGTTGCGTCGCAGGGCAATTCGGGAAGAATGTCCGCGCCGATTTTGATGTTTCTGCCGTGCTTGCTCGACTTCGCCTCGCCGCGCTCAATCTGCTCTACAATGTCGGCGAGCTGTTCGCCCAAGAACATCGAGATGATTGCAGGCGGTGCTTCGTTCGCGCCCAAGCGGTGGTCGTTGCCCGCGCCCGCCGTTGCGGAGCGCAACAGGTCGGCGTGGCGGTCTACCGCCTGAATTACCGCGCACAAGGCCGTGAGGAAAATCGCGTTCTGGTGCGGGTCTTTGCCGGGGTTGAGGAGGTTCGTGTCGCCGACGGAAATCGACCAGTTGTTGTGCTTGCCCGAACCGTTTACGCCCGCAAAGGGCTTTTCGTGGAGCAGGCAGGCGAAGCCGTGTTTGTCGGCAATTCTCTTGAGGGCGTCCATAATGAGCATATTATGGTCTACCGCCAAGTTGACTTCCTCGAACATCGGGGCTATTTCGAACTGCGCGGGCGCAACTTCGTTGTGGCGCGTTTTGGCGGGAATGCCGAGTCTCCAAAGCTCCCTGTCAAGCTCGCCCATGAAGGAGAGAATGCGGGGCTTGATTGCGCCGAAATAGTGGTCTTCAAGCTGCTGGTGGCGTTGCGGCGGCGCGCCGAAGAGCGTTCTGCCCGTCTGCATCAGGTCGGGGCGTTGGACGTAGAACCGCTTGTCGATGAGGAAGTATTCCTGTTCCGCGCCGAGCGTTACAACTGCCCTGCCGTCGATTTTTTTGCCGAAGCACTCCAGCAGACGCTTTGCCTGTTCGCCCAAAACCTGCATAGAGCGCAAAAGCGGCGTCTTTTTGTCGAGCACTTCGCCCGTGTATGAGCAGAACGCAGTGGGAATGTAGAGGGTTGCAACGCCGTTTGCGCGCTTGATGAACGCGGGGGAAGTCGGATCCCAAGCGGTGTAGCCGCGGGCTTCGGCGGTGGAACGCAAGCCGCCCGAGGGGAAGCTCGACGCATCGGGTTCGCCCATAATCAGGTTCTTGCCCGAGAAGCGCGCAATCACTTCGCCGCCGTCGGCGGGTTCGAGGAACGAGTCGTGCTTTTCGGCACTCGCGCCCGTAAGCGGCATAAACCAGTGCGTGTAGTGGGTCGCGCCCCTGCTCATAGCCCAGCTTTTCATTGCGTGCGCAACGTCGTCGGCTATTGAGGAATCTATCGCGTTGCCGCTGTTTATTGTTCCGAGAAGTTTCTTGAAGACGGGCTTGGGCAGGTATTCCGACATCGTCTTGATGTTGAACACGTCGCAGCCGAAGCTTTCCACGAAGTTCTCGCCCTCCGGAACTTCCACAACCCGCGGGGGGGTTGTGGCTATTTCCGACAATGTGATTTTTCTGATATTCATAATGTGTCCTTTTATTTGTTAAATTGAAGCTATTCGTTGGAGAAGATTTGGAATCCGTTGTAGGCTTCCATAGCGTGCTCGGAGATGTCCAAGCCCTTGAGTTCGCTTTGCTTGCTTACTCTCAAACCCGAGGTCTTCTTGATTGTGTAGAAGATTGCAAAGCTTACCGCAACACTCGCAGCACCTACCGCCGCTATGCCTATGATTTGCGGAAGCAGCGCGTGGTCGGGAGAGAAGATTCCCACGGCAAGCGTGCCCCACACGCCGCAGACCAAGTGGACGGAAAGCGCGCCGACGGGGTCGTCGATTTGGAGTCTGTCAAAGAAGTATACCGCAATTACAACCAGTATGCCCGAGATTACGCCGATTAAAACCGAAGCTTGAATCGAAACGCAGTCCGCCGAAGCCGTTATGCCCACAAGACCCGCCAAGCAGCCGTTGAGAACCATTGACAAGTCTGGCTTGCCTTGTGCGAACCACGATGTGAACATCGCCGCCATAAGTCCCGCAGCCGCCGACAACGCAGTCGTTGTGAAAACGTATGCAACCATTACGGGATCCGCGCTGAAAACGCTTGCACCGTTGAATCCGAACCAACCGAACCAGAGCAGGAATACGCCCAGTGTGGCAAAGCCCAAGTTGCTGCCCATAATCGGACGCGCCTTGCCGTCGACATACTTGCCGATTCTCGGGCCGACCAAAATAGCTCCTACCAAAGCAGCCCAGCCGCCTACGGAGTGGACGAATGTAGAACCCGCCAAGTCGTAGAATCCGAGGCTCGACAACCAGCCGCCGCCCCAGCCCCAAGAGCCGATAATCGTGTAGCCGACAGTCGCGTAGATTATTGCGAAAATCAAATACGCACTAAACTTGATTCTCTCGGCAACCGCGCCCGAAACGATTGTAACGCTCGTGGCGGCAAACATGCCCTGAAAGATGAAGTCGGTCCAGTAGCCGTAGTTGCCTCCGTTGTAGGCTATCGCGCCCGCCGCGCCCTCGGGACTTGCAACCCCGAACGACGGCAGCGCAAGAACGCCGTTTATAAGCCAGTTGTCGTGCGGATACATCAGCGTGAAGCCGATTACAACGTAGGTCAGCAAACCTATCGCCACTGTCACGACATTCTTGGTGAGAATGTTTACGCTGTTTTTTGCGCGGCAAAGCCCCGTTTCAACCAGCGCGAACCCCGGGTGCATCGAGAAGACGAGAATCGCTCCCAAAAGTATCCAGAGGTTGTTAATCGTGAACATTTCCGCCGAAACCTTCGGTTCTTCGGTAGCGGCGCAAAGCGTGCCCGCCGCCAAAAGCGAAAATGCCGTTAAAATTGCCTTGTTCATTGTATTAGTCTTTCAAATTGTTTGCGTTGTTTAACCTATTGCCTCGGGACCCGTCTCGCCCGTGCGGACGCGTATGCACTGTTCGATGTTGAGGACGAAAATTTTTCCGTCGCCGATGTGGTCGGTTTTCGCCCCTTTGATAATCGCGGAGATTGTGGGTTCGAGAAATTCGTCGTTTACGGCGATTTCAAGGCGAACCTTTTTGAGCAGGTTCACTTCCCTTTCGTTTCCGCGATACTTTTCGCTATAGCCCTTTTGCCTTCCGCAACCGAGCACGTTGGTGACCGATAATCTGAATATTTCGCTCTTGAAGAGTTCTTGCTTTACGTCTCCAAGCTGTTCAGGCTTTATGTATGCAATAACTAATTTCATAATTATTTTGGGTTAGGTGCAAACAAGTAAGCATATTCCGTGCCAGTTTTTCAAAAGTCCCTTTTTCGGGCGAAAACCGCCCGCATTTTCCGTCCGTATTATATATACTATATAGGCGAACGCCCCGAACCTACCGCAACGCGCACCGAACCCGATACACGCGCAACAAAAAAACGACAATTTTGTAGGAACAACAAAAATATCAAACTACAATTTTGTAGTTTTCGGCAATCCGCCGCCGCACGAACGCCCAAAGGCGGTTGCCCCACCGGCGCGCAAAACGGTCTAAATCCCGCTAAAATAGAGCCATTGCCGCCGATTTCGCAAAAACAACTTTTTTGTTTGGCACAAAAAGTGCTTATCAAAGGCATATGAAAATTGGTGTAGCACAGATAAACCCGACTGTCGGCGACATTGACACAAACGTCAAAAAAGCACTCGCTGCGATTGGCGAACTTACAAAAAAGGGGGCGGATTTCGCCGTCTTCCCCGAATGCGCAATATCGGGATACCCCATAAAAGACATTGCAACATACAAATTTGTAATAGAAAAATGCGAAGCGGGAATCCAGAAAATAGCCAAAAAAGCGTCAATCCCCGTTTTGATTGGCTCGCCGCGGCTATGCACGGGGGCAATCGGCGTGCGCAATTCGGCATTTTGGATTGAAGACGGTAAAGTCGCGGCAGTCTACGACAAACAACTTCTGCCCAACTACGGCGCGCTCAACGATCCAAGAGTCTTCGACGCGGGAAATTCTCCGCTGACCGTTCGCGTAAACGACAAAATTGTAGCAATCACAATCTGCGAAGATATTTGGACGCTTCCCGACATCAGAACAGCCTCGCGCTACGCAAACCACCCTCTCCCGCTTGAACAACTGCGCGGCAAAAACGTCGATTTGCTGCTAAATATTTCAGCCAGTGTATTTTCAGACACGAACGACAACGTAAGAAAGCGCGGCGCGCTGCTTGAAAACGCCTCAAAATTCGTCGATGCACCCGTGCTTTGGTGCAATCTTGTGGGCGCGTGCGACGACATCGTATTTGCGGGCGGCAGCTGCTACGTTGACGCGCAAAAAGGCGTCTCAAAGGCGTTGCCCAAGTTCAGGGAATCAATCGATATTATAGACACCGACAAAATTGTAGGCTTTAATTCGCCCTCCGCCGACTTCAATGGAATAGCCGACATTCACGACGCCATTGTTGCGGCCACGCGCGATTTTGTGTCAAAATGCGGCGCAAAAAAAGTTGTAGTCGGACTTAGCGGCGGAATTGATTCGGCAGTGGTCGCAGCTCTCGCCGTGGAGGCTTTCGGGCGCGAAAACGTTCTGGGAATTGCAATGCCCTCAAAATACTCAAGCGCGCACAGCGTAAACGACGCCCGCGCGCTCGCAGACAATCTGAAAATCGGCTTCGAAATTCTGCCGATAGCCGAAATTGTCGCCTCCGTAGAAAACACGCTTGCGCCGATTTTCAAGGGCTCGCCTGCGGGGGTCGCCGAAGAAAACGCGCAGTCGCGCACGCGCGGGCTTCTGCTTATGGCGGTTTCGAACAAGTTCGGCGGACTCGTCCTTACAACGGGCAATAAAAGCGAATGCGCCGTGGGCTACTGCACCCTCTACGGCGACACAAACGGCGCATACGCGCCCATTTGCGATGTCTACAAAACAGACGTTTACAAACTCGCCCGCCACATAAACCGCAACGGCGAAATCATTCCGCAAAACACCATTTCCAAGCCGCCCTCAGCGGAACTGCGCCCCGACCAAAAAGACCAAGACACCCTCCCGCCCTACGATATTCTCGACGCCATTTTGCGCCTGCATTTGGATTTGCGCTTTTCACCCTCCCAAATAGTAAAAGCGGGATTCGACAAAAATGTAGCTGAAGACGTTCTGCGGAAAGTAGCCCGCGCCGAGTTTAAACGCTCGCAGTATCCGATTGGCCCGAAGCTCTCCGAAACGCGCTTTTCAACCGACCGCCAAATTCCAGTGTCGCGCTCGACGGCACTGCTTGTTTAAAGAAACATTTTGGTTGTTTCAACAATATCGTAGTTGCCTACAATTTTGTAGTTTCAACATTTTTGTTTGCTACAATTTTGTAGTTTCGCACAAGCGGCGTTTTCGGCAAAATGTGCACACGCGCAAAAGCGAACTCCGCAACAAATTGATTTTCAACTTACTTCAACTAAAAATACAATTTTGGCAAAAAGTGGCACAAAAAATGCTTATTTTGTAGCAAACACTAAAAAAATTATGCAGACAAATACAAAAATGAATTATCCCCAGCCAACGGGAATGTATAACCCCCAGAACGAACACGACGCTTGCGGAGTGGGGCTTATTGCCGACATCAACGGCACACCGAGCCACGAAATTGTCTCCGACGGCGTGAAAGTTCTCGACCGCCTGCTGCACAGAGGCGCGGTCGGCGGCGATTCGCAAACGGGGGACGGCGCGGGAATTCTGGTTCAGCTGCCCGACGAATTTTTCAGAAAAACGCTTCCGTTCGAACTTCCCCAAGCAGGCCGCTACGCCGCGGCAATGGTTTTCCTGCCGAACGACTCGACCGACACCGAAAAGTTCGAAGACATTTTCAAGAACATTTGTGCCGAAAACGGCTTCGCTTTCTTGGGTCGGCGCGAAGTTCCCGTAGACAAAACGGCAATCGGCGGCGTTGCGCTCCAGACGTGCCCCGCGATAGTCCAGTATTTTGTTTCGGCAAACTCGGCGGAGGGCGAAGACCTCGAGCGCGCGCTTTACGTTTTGCGCCGCGAAATTGAAAACGCCGCGGAAAAGGAGCTCGGCGAACGCGACGACATCTACATCTGCAGTTTCTCCTCGCGCACGATAGTCTACAAGGGGCTTTTGAACGCCCCGCAGCTTAAGAAATTCTTCCCCGACCTCGGCGACGAATCGTTCAAGAGCGCGATTTCCCTCGTGCACCAACGCTACAGCACAAACACGTTCCCGACGTGGTCGCTTGCGCAGCCGTTCAGATACTTGGCGCACAACGGCGAAATCAACACGCTGCGCGGCAACATCAACCAGATGAGAATGCGTCAGGAGCACTTCTCTTCCCCGCTTTTCGGCGACGACATCAAGAAGGTGCTGCCCATCATCAGAGGCCGCCAGAGCGACTCCGCCTCCCTCGACAACGCAGTCGAATTCTACCACGAAGCGGGGCGTTCGCTTGCGCACACAATGCTTATGCTTGTCCCGCAGGCGTGGGGCAAAAACTTCCACATCAGCCGCGACATTCAGGGATTTTTCGAATACCATTCGGGCGTGAGCGAACCGTGGGACGGCCCCGCGGCACTGGCGTTTACAAACGGCGTTCAGGCGGGCGCGCTGCTCGACAGAAACGGCCTGCGTCCCGCGCGCTACACGATAACCAAGAACGGGCTGTTCGTGCTGGCGTCGGAAACGGGCGTACTTGACATTCCCGCTTCTGAAGTGGCGTCGAAGGGCAGACTCCGCCCAGGGGAAATCATCTACATCGACACCCGAAAGGGGCGAATCCTCAAGGACGTCGAAATCAAGACAATCCTCGCCCGCGCAAAGCCCTACCGCCGCTGGGTTCAGGAAAACAGAATCGAACTCCCCGGGATTTTCGAAAGCATTTCCGCCCCGAGCGTCGGCGAAAACCTCATTCAGCGACAGCGCATTTTCGGCTACACGCGCGAAGACATCGACGTTATCCTCAAGCCAATGGCGACCGACGCCAAAGAGCCTATCGGCTCAATGGGCAACGACGCCGCGCTCTCCGTGCTCTCCGAAAAGCCACAGTTGCTCTACGATTACTTCAAGCAGCTTTTCGCCCAAGTTACCAACCCGCCAATCGACCCCATTCGCGAAGAGCTTGTAATGAGCCTTATGACGTATATCGGCAACTGCGGCAACTCGCTTGTTGAAACGCCCGAGCTTGCGCACCTGCTCAAGCTCCCCTGCCCAATTCTCACAAACCACGACATCGCCTGCATACGCTCGTCGAAAATCCCGACGTTCCAAGCCGCCACAATCAAGGCTGAGTTCAACGCCGAGGGAGAAAGCCTGCAGGACGCCGTTGAAAAGATTTGCGACGAAGCCGAAAAGCTGGTGCGCGAAGGCAAGAGCGTTATAATTTTGAGCGACAAGAACCTGTCCTACGGCTACGCGCCCGTGCCGATGCTGCTTGCGGTGTCGGCGGTCAACAACAGGCTAATCCACAAGAGCCTGCGCTACGCCGCGGGCATAGTTGCCGAAACGGGAGAGGCTCGCGAAATTATGCACTTCGCCCTGTTGCTGGGCTACGGCGCAACGGCAATAGTTCCGTATCTTGCAATAGAGACAATCGCCGATATGACCCAAAACGGCACAATCCAAAACCTCGACAGTGCGCGCGCGGTTGAAAACTACATAAGCGCAATCAAGAAGGGACTGCTTAAAATAATGTCGAAGATGGGCATTTCCACTTTGCGCAGCTATCGACAGGCGCAGATATTCGAGGCTATCGGCCTTTCGCGCGACTTTGTTGAAAAGTATTTCGAGGGAACGGCGTCGAACATCGGCGGCATAGGCGTGGAGGATATTTCGCGCGAATGCCTCGCCCGCTACCGCAACGCCTTCTACCCCAAGTTCAACGCCGAAAACGTGCTTGAAGACGAGGGCAAATACAAGTTCAAGAAGAACGGCGAAAACCACCTCTGGACGCCCGCAACAATCTCGCTTCTGCAGCGCGCAGTCCGCAACAACGACGAAGCCTCCTACAGAGCCTATGCCGAAAACATCAACAATCAGGCAAAGCGTTTGTGCACTCTCCGCGGGCTGTTCAAGTTCAAGACGGCGGCAAACCCGCTTCCGCTCGACGAAGTCGAAAGCGAAGAATCGATTATCCACCGCTTCGTAAGCGGCGCAATGAGCTTCGGCGCGCTCTCTCCCGAGGCGCACGAGACAATCGCCATTGCAATGAACCGCCTCGGCGCAATGAGCAACTGCGGCGAAGGCGGCGAAGACGAAGCCCGCTTCGGCGGCGAGTCGGCGTCGGCAATCAAGCAAGTTGCAAGCGGACGCTTCGGCGTAACGGCGTCATACTTGGCGAGCGCAAAGGAAATCCAGATTAAGGTCGCCCAAGGCGCAAAGCCGGGCGAAGGCGGACAGCTCCCCGGCTACAAGGTAAACGCGGCGATTGCAAAAATCCGCCACTCAATCCCGGGGGTCACGCTCATCTCGCCGCCGCCGCACCACGACATCTACTCAATCGAAGACCTCGCCCAGCTCATCTACGACCTCCGCAACTCCAATGAAAACGCGCGCGTTTCCGTAAAGCTTGTTTCGGAAATCGGCGTGGGCACAGTGGCGGCGGGCGTCGCCAAGGCCAAGGCCGACATGGTGCTCATAAGCGGGCACGACGGCGGAACGGGAGCTTCGCCGCTTACAAGCATTAAATACGCGGGCGCGCCGTGGGAGCTCGGCCTTGCCGAAACCCAGCAGACACTGCGCCTGAACGGCCTGCGCGACAAAATCAGAATTCAGGTCGACGGACAAATCAAGACGGGTCGCGACGTTGTAATAGGCGCGCTTTTGGGCGCGGAGGAATTCGGCTTTGCAACCGCAATTCTCGTTTCGGTGGGCTGCATAATGATGCGCGTCTGCCACAAGAACTGCTGCCCCGTGGGCGTTGCAACTCAGGACGAAGAGCTTAGAAAGAAGTTCCGCGGCAAGCCCGAACACATCGAAAACTACCTCAGATTCGTCGCCCGCGAAACGCGCGAAATACTCGCGTCGCTCGGGTTGCACTCAATCGACGAAGCGGTCGGCAGAAGCGACCTGCTCGAAAAGAACGACGCGCTCGACTTCTGGAAGTCGAAGAACCTCGACTTCTCGCCGATATTCGCGCAAACAGCCGAAGCCGACGCCCCGCGCCGCAGTGCGGGTCTTGCCCCGCGCGAAATCAAGACCGCCTACGACAAGCGTCTTGTTGCGGAGTTCGCCGACTCAATCGAAAACGCAACCCCGCACGCCGCAGACTTCGAAATCCACAATTTCGACAGAAGCGCGGGTGCAATGCTCTCATACAACGTCGCCAAGAAGTGGGGCGACACGGGTCTTGCGCCCGACACAATCACCGTCAACTTCAAGGGTTGCGCGGGTCAGAGCTTCGGCGCATTCCTGTGCGGCGGCATAACTTTCAACCTCGAAGGCGAAGCCAACGACTACATCGGCAAGAGCCTTTCGGGAGGAAGAATAGTTCTGCGCGCGCCGAGCGAGCTTGAGGCCGAAAGCGCAAAGAACGTGATTGCGGGCAACGTGATAGGCTACGGCGCAACGCGCGGGCAAATCTACGTCAACGGACTTGCGGGCGAACGCTTCGCAATCAGAAACAGCGGCGCAACGCTCGTTTCCGAAGGCGTGGGCGACCACTGCTGCGAGTATATGACGGGCGGGCGCGTCGTGGTTCTCGGCTCTACGGGCTTCAACTTCGCCGCGGGCATGACTGGCGGCTTCGCCTACGTTCTCGACGAATCGGGCGAATTCGACAGGCGTTGCAACCTCAGCAGCGTAGACTTGGAAAGCATTCCCGAAGGCTCGGAAAGCGAGCGCGAGCTCCGCGAAATAATCGGCAAGCACCTCGAATACACGGGCAGCGTCCGCGCCGCCGAAATACTCGGCGACTGGAAAAACTACCTGCCCAAGTTCGTAAAGGTGTTCCCGATTGACTACCGCGAAGCACTCCAAAGAACCGCAAAGTAAACGGAACCCGACCCTATGCCAAAAGAATTCCTCACAGTCAAACGCCGCGACCCCCAATACAGGGAGTCGCGCACGGCCGACTACCGCGACGTCGAGATACGCCCCGACGCCGCCACAGTCCGCGAGCAGTCAAAACGCTGTATGGGTTGCGGAATCCCGTTCTGCCACGCATACGGCTGCCCGCTCGGCAACAATATTCCCGACTTCAACGCCGCCGTGCGCGAAGGGCGCGACAGCTACGCCTACGAAATACTCTCGCAAACCTCGCCGTTTCCCGAGTTTACATCGCGCATATGCCCCGCCCTGTGCGAGTCGGCATGCTGCGCGGGGCTGCCAAGCCGCCCCGTCACGGTCAAGCAGATTGAATACCACACGATAGAGTCGGCGTTTGCAAACGGCGTCGTGCGCCCGCGCATTCCGCGCAACCTCACGGGCAAGCGCGTCGCGGTCATAGGCGCGGGCCCCTCGGGGCTTGCGTGTGCCGACAGGCTGCGCTCGCTTGGGCACGAAGTTTGCGTGTTCGAAAAACACTCTTTCGCGGGCGGGCTTCTGCGCTACGGCATTCCCGATTTCAAGCTTGAAAAGCACGTCATAGAACGCCGCATTTCGCTGATGCGTCAGGCGGGAATTATTTTCGAATTCGACACTGAAATCGGCAAAGACGTTTCCGCCGACTACATAAAAAAACGCTTCGACGCCGTCTGTTTGTGCATAGGCTGCGAAACCCCGCGCGACCTCAAAATAAAGGGGCGCGAGCTTGGCGGAATCCACTACGCGCTCGAGTTTTTGGGCTCTCAAAACAGATTCAACTCGGGCGAAAATCTTTCGCTCGAAATTTCCGCCAAGGGCAAAAACGTCCTGATTATCGGCGGCGGCGACACGGGAAGCGACTGCCTCGGAACGGCTATAAGACAGGGCGCGAAGAGCGTTGTTCAAATAGAGATTATGCCCGAACCGCCCGCCGAACGCGACGCCTCCACGCCGTGGCCGATGTGGGAATACAAAAAACGCACCTCCAGCAGCCACCTTGAAGGCGGCGAAAGAATGTGGAGCATTGCAAGCAAAGAGTTCGCGGGCAAAGACGGTAAAGTCCGCGCTCTGAAAGCGGCAAAACTCAAGTGGGAAATAGTAAACGGACGCCCGAAGTCGTTCACCGAAATTCCCGACACGGAATTCGAAATCCCCGCCGACTTGGTTCTGCTTTCGATGGGCTTTACGGGCGTGCCCAAAAGTGGAATCGCCGAAGAGCTTTCGCTCGAACTTGCGGAGCGCGGCGGCATAAAAACGGCGGGAAATATGTCCACTTCGGCGGACAAAATTTTCGCCTGCGGCGACGCCGTGTCGGGGCCGTCGCTCGTAGTCCGCGCAATAGCCTCGGGAATAAAACTTGCGTATGAAGTTGACAAAGCAATTTAGCGCGCAAAAATAGAAAATGTGAAGAAGATGGACAACGCCAACCTCAGTATCAACGTTCTCAAAAAGATAAGCCACCTTGTGGCAAAGCGCGCGTCGGTGCCCGATTTGATAAGACAAATTCTCGACGTTCTCCACACGGAAATGGGACTGCTTCGCGGAACGGTGACGCTCAGAGAGGGCGATATGCTCGTAATAGAGGCGTCGCAGGGGCTGAGCAAAAACGAGGTTGAGCGCGGAACGTATCGCGTGGGCGAAGGCATCACGGGCAAGGTAGCCCAAGACGCCAAGCCGCGCGTAATTCCCGACGTTTCCAAGGAAAAATCGTTCCTGAACAGAACGGGGGCAAGAAGCGGCGAAACAAACGTCGCGTTCATCTGCGTGCCAATCGTCTACCGCGACGACGTAATCGGCACAATCAGCATTGACAGAAAAGTCGATGAAAAAACCGACCTCGACGCCGACTTGTACCTGCTCGAAATCATCGCCAACATCACCGCCGACGCCGTCTACGCCGCCTACACCGCCGTGGAGGAAAAGGAAAAGCTCATTTCGGAAAACCGCCGCCTGCAGCTCGAGCTTGACAACAAGCTTCGCCTTAACGAGTTCATCGGCAACGGCACGAATATGAAAAAAATCTATTCGATGGTTTTCAAGGTTGCCACGTCTTCGGCAACGGTGCTAATCCGCGGTGAGTCGGGAACGGGCAAGGAGCTTGTTGCGCGGGCAATCCAGAAAAACTCGGCGCGCAAAGACAAGCCGTTTGTTTCCATAAACTGCGCAGCCCTCCCCGAAGGGCTTGTTGAAAGCGAGCTTTTCGGGCACGAAAAGGGCGCGTTCACGGGAGCTATCAACAGAAAAATAGGGCTTGTGGAAGTAGCCGACGGCGGAACGCTTTTTCTCGACGAAGTGGGCGACCTCACGCTTTTTATGCAGTTGAAGCTTTTGCGCTTCATTCAGGAGCACACTTTCTACCGCGTGGGCAGCGGCGAAGAGCACAAAGTCGACGTGCGCATAATAGCCGCCACAAGCCGCAATCTCGAGGAGATGATAAAAAACGGAACGTTCAGGGAAGACTTGTATTACCGCCTCAACGTCTTCCCCATATATCTGCCCGCGCTGCGCAACAGAAAGTGCGACATCATTCCCCTTGCCGAACACTTCCTGCAAAAATACAACGCAGTCCACAACAAGTCGGTCTCGAGAATCTCGACGGCGGCAATAAGCATGCTCACCTCATACTACTGGCCGGGGAACGTCCGCGAGCTTGAAAACAGCATTGAATACGCGGTGCTCAACACTTCCGACAACGTAATAAGCGGCTACAATCTGCCGCCATCGCTGCAGACCGACGTTACCGTGCATTCCAACTCCACTCCGTCTTTCGACGAAACCGAGAGTGCCGACTACGAAACGCTTGTAGACAATTTCGAAAAGGAGATAATTACAAACGCCCTCAAGCGCAACAAGGGCAACGCCTCCGCAACCGCGAAATACCTCAAGACGACCCCGCGAATCATTCTCTACAAAATCAAAAAGCTGCATATTGATTCCGACCTCTACAAATAGCCGAAAACCCTTGCAATGCGCCCCCGAATGCGCTTGAGTGGAAAAAATGAAAAAGTGCATTGCAATAGATATGGACTGCGTTATGGCAGACCTCTACGACGGTTTTGTGGCGTTTGAGGAAAAAGTTTCGGGCAAAAAAATCGACCGCCAAGCAGTCCGCGGCGTGCCCATCGTAAAAGCCTTTCCATCCTGCCGCGACTTCCTCCGCCAAGACGGCGTTTACGAGTTCGCCCCCGTTATGGACGGCGCGGTTGAAACAATAAAATACCTGAACGAAAAATACCGCGTCCTGATTGTCTCCGCCGCAACGGAATACCCCAACAGCATGCGCGAAAAAATGGCGTGGCTTGCCGAGCACTTTCCCTACCTGCACTGGAAGCAGTTTGTCTTCTGCGGAACGAAAGACTTTGTGCGCGCCGACATAATGATTGACGACAAAATCTCGAACCTCGACGCCTTTGACGGCTCTACGAAAATCCTCTTCGCCCAGCCCCACAACGAGGGCGTGCAAAAAGACGGCGTTGTGCGGCTCGACTGGCGCGGCATACGCGAATTTCTGTAGCGCGCCGCCCCGGCTTTTCCCCGCGCCCCGAATCGCGCCGCATTGCAAAAATGCGGCGTTAATTTTTAGCCCGCAAAGCCGATAAAGCGGCTATGAAAAACTCCGTTAAATTCAAAGGCAGGGAAATTTTTTTGCGCGGAACGTTCCCCAAAATAGGCGAAACCGCGCCCGACTTCAAACTTGCGCAGGGCGACCTCACCGACTTCACGCTTGCCGATGCGGGCGGCAAAAAAACGGTGCTCAACATCTTTCCGAGCCTCGACACTTCCGTATGCGCAATGTCGGTCAGAAAGTTCAACGAAATGGCGGCGAAGCTCGGGAACGTAGAGGTTCTGTGCATTTCAAAAGACCTGCCGTTTGCCCAAAACCGCTTCTGTGTCGCGGAGGGAATTGCAAACGTAACGCCGCTTTCCGACTGCCGCGCCGACTCGCGCTTCGGCGAAGACTACGGCGTGCTGATTGAATCGGGCGCGCTTTGCGGTCTGCTTGCGCGGGCAGTTGTGGTTATCGACAAAAACGGAAAAGTTGCCTACGCCGCCCTCAACGCAGAAATAGCCGAAGAACCCGACTACGCCCGCGTGCTCGACGCGCTTGCATAACCGCCCCAAATCGGTGGTGAATCCGCGCCGAATGCTCCGCATACAACGCGCCGCATACGCGCTTGCGCGCGGCAAAATCAACGCTTCAAAAATACAGCAAGCGACATTCGCGGCAGGCGCAACACTTCGCCGCCGGAAGCCCCGCCCGACTCAAGCCCGCGCGGGTCGAAATACGCGTTGTCGGCAATTTTGACGAACCCGTCCAAGTCTCCGCCCACGGCAAATTCCGCGTCGGCGTCGGTCGGGTTGAACGCCGCAAAAATCTGCGGCGCGCGCGCGTCTGACAAATCGGCGTTGAACATCACAGCAGCCGCGCATTCGTCCGCCTTGTAGAATTTGCAGAACGCGGGGCTATCAAGCCCGTCGCGGCGCAGCACAACGCCGTCGCGCGAGAGCCTGAACTTCACAAGCGCGCGCAGCCAGCGGCGAACCTCGGGGAAAGACTCGGCGCGCCAGTAGTCGAGCCTGTTGGCGTAGCCGTCTTTGTAGGTGTTGTTTTTGCCGCGCTTTGTGCGCAGCAGGTCGAACCCCTCGGCAAGCATCGGAATTCCGTGCGCCAGAAGCGTGAGCGCGTAGGCGGTCTTGTAGCGGAAAATGTCGTCGCGCGAGGGGTTGTCGAAATTCGACGTAATTCTGTCGAACAAGCACATGTCGTCGTGGCTTTCTACATAGTTGACCGTCTGCGCCGTAAACGACGCCATCCCGCCCAGACTTCCGCGCATAAAATACTTGAACCCCTCGAAGTTTCCGCAGCCCTTTGCGTATTGCAGCATAAACTCCCTGAACCCGTCGTTCCAAGACGCAAACCCCGTGCGCTTGAGCTTGCCCGCAATGTGCCCGCGGAAGCTCCACGGCTCGGCAATCAGAATTACGGAGGGGTTGATTTTCTTAAGCTCGCGCTCTATTTCGACGAGGGTCTCAAAGCCCACAAGCTCCGCCAAATCGAAGCGGAAGCCGTCTACGCCGTAGCGCAAAACGAGCTTTTTGAGGCTCTCCAAAATCATTCGGCGCGCCATGGGGGTTGTTGTTTTGAAATCGTTCCCGCAGCCGCTGAAGTTTGAGAGATTGCCGTTGTAGTCGGTCTCGAAATAATACTGCTTGTCTATTCGCGCCAAAAAATTCGGCTCGCCGAAGTGGTTGTATACAACGTCCAAAACAACCGCAATGCCCGCGCGGTGGAACGCCGCAACAAGGCGCGCAAAATCGTCGTTCTGCGTTGCGGAGGCGGCGTCGGTTGCATACGCGCTCGACGGCGCAAACCAGCCCACGGGCATATATCCCCATTCGTAGTCGTCGGGGTTTTCGTGCGTGAATTCCTGAATCGGCTGAAGCTCCACACAGTTCGCGCCGCATTTGCGCAAATAGCAGTCGTCCGAAGAAAGCCACTTTTCAAGCCCCGCAAACGTCAGGCGGGCGGCGGGCGAAATGTCGGCGGCGGCGTTCGCCAAAACGTCGCGCAAATGGGCTTCTACAATCACCAAATCGTGCCACTTCGGCGGGACGAAAGCGTCGGCGCGCGCGGGCAGTTGGCTGTCGTATTTTACAATGCACACGCCCGAAGAGCCGAGCATTGCGTTTGCGTAGGGGTCGGCAACGGGCTTGCGCCTGTCGAAAAGAGTCGTGTTGTCAAAGTTTTCGCCGTCGATGTGGTATGTGTAGAAATGACCGCGCAGGTCGGCGGTGGCGCGCGCAACCCAAACAACGTCGTCGGAAGTTTCCGCAACAAGCAGGTGGCGGCCGTTTTCGCCCGCCTCCCAATGCGACACAAACACTGCCTTTGCGCGCGGGGCGAAAATCCTGAAAACCGTTGCGCCGTTTTCCAACGCAGCCCCCAGCTTTGCCGAAGAATAAATTTGCGAAAGCAGCAGGCTTTCGTCTACTGTGGCGGAAGTGCGCAATTCGGGCAGGCGCAAAACTACGGGGCTGCCCAGCTGGCACATTCCGCGCGTGTGCACCGCAAAAACGTGGTTGCCCGTGCGGGACGGGTCGAAAAGCAGATTGAGATTGTGGTTGCCGTCGCCTACGAGATTCGGAACGCCGCCCTCGGGCTCGAGCCACGAGCCGTCCGCGCAGACGAACTTGAACTGTAACGCGCGCGGGCGGTCGCGCCAAAGTTCCGACAATTTCACTTCCAGACGGAAGTAGACGCGCGCGTCGTCGGAAAACTCGCGCATGAGCCATTTGGGGTTTCCCGCGGCGGCAGCCCAGCCGTTGAAGTCGCCGCAAAGGTAATAGAACTTGGAACGCTCGGCGTTCGGGAAACTGTCGGGCGAAATCACGAAATACGCCGTCTGTCCGCAGACGTAGTATGAGCTTAGCCTCGCCCACGCAAGCTTGTCGGCGCGCGAAACCGACGCCGCGGAAATGGAGGTGTTTTCAAGCTCCGCACGCGGAATGCCCGCACAGTCTTTGTTTAGCTCGAAAAATATTTCGTCGAACTCCGTCCACAATGCTTTCGTGATTTTCATATGCTATCTGGCTACGAACCGCACGGGCTTTGCGCGCACCGCCGCAACCGCGCGCACGGAGGCGTTGCCGCCGCCCAATTTCACTTTTATCGGCTTCATGGAAACCTCCGTCATCGTCGCCGAATCCGACGCTGAGGAAAGCAGTTTCACGCTTTCGGGCGGAGCGGCGGCGGTGTCGTCTTCGGAAACGGAAGGCGCGTTTTTCAAAGCCTGCAAACGCTTTGTCTGTTCGGCGACAATCGAGGCGTTTGTCATGTCGATTCTGTATTCGGGCACGATTTTCGAAGATTTGGCGGCCGTTTCGGTGGCGGCGGTGTCGGGCTTGTGGCTTATGCCGAAGAACGCCAGAACGGAGTCGAAAAACGATTTTTCTTCGTCGCGGCGTTCGACCGATTCGCGCTTTTCAAAGCTGTCGTCGATGTCGGAGGCGGCGGTGTCCTTGAAGCGGAAAACGATGTCGTCGGGATAGGCGTATCCGAGCTTTTCGCGGATTACGCGTTCGGCGAATTCGCCGTCGGAAACGAGTCTGTTGTAGTATTCGTTCTTGCGCTCCCACTCCTTTTGAAGGGTATCTATTTCCGCGCGCAGCCTTTGGCGCGACGCGTCAAGCTCGTCGTTTTCGGCGGTTACTCCGCGCCATTTCGAATAGAAGTAGACGCCCGCCGCAACCGACGCGGCAAGCAGGGCGACAGTCCCGAATTTATACCATTTAGTTCTCATTTTTCGACGCCGCAATTATTTCATTTCCCTCCGCGGCGTGTCGAGTTTTTATTTTCGCCGAAAAAAATACTCGCAACCCGCCGCGCAATGCAAATAATGGCCTCCAATATGGACATTATCGGCAGGAGAGATTTTCTGAAAACGACGGCGGGCGCGTTGGCGGGCACTGCCGTTCTGCCGAAATATTCCCACGCCGCCGACGCCCGCGAAGAGCCGCTGAAAGTGGCAATAGTAGGCGCGGGGCGAAGCGGCGCGAAGGCGGTGGAGACCCTTTTAAAAATAGGAATGCGCACGAAAATAACCGCAATTGCCGACGCCTTCGCCGACGAAGCCGAACGCCTGCAAAAGCGCGGCGAAGAGCTTTCGAAAAAATACGCCGACCCGCGCGAAATTTTCGACGTTCCGCCCGAGCGCGTGTTCTCGGGGCTTGACGCCTACAAGTCGGCAACCGACTGCGCCGACATAGTCGTGTTTGCAACCCCGCCCGTCTTCCGCCCACAGGAGGCCGAATACGCAATAGCGCGCGGCAAACACGTCTTCCTTGAAAAGCCGATTTGCGTCGATTCCGTTCAGGCGCGCAAGATGTATGAACTCGCCGAAATTGCGCGGGCAAAAAAGCTGACAGCCGTATGCGGGCTTCAACGCCGCTTCCATTCGGGATACCGAGAGGCAATGCAACGCCTGAGCGACGGCCAGATAGGCGAAATTCTCTACGCGCAATGCGACTGGTTTTTGTCGCACTTCGACGGAATGGATTTGAAGCCCTCCTGCCGCACCGACGACCCCGAGCAGCTTGAATACCAGCTCCGCAACTGGGGGCTTTTCGTCTGGACATCGGGCGACCACATCGTGGAACAGCAGGTGCACAATCTCGACATAATCCGCTGGGCTTTGGGCAAAACGCCGAAGTTCGTAAGCGCAATAGGCGGGCGGCGCGTGAATCTCGAAATGCCGAAATACGGCAACCGTTTCTCGCACTTCGCTTCGGAGCTTGATTTCGGCGAAGGGCTGCGCGTGTTTGCGCGTTGCAGGCAGGAGCCGAACACGACCCCTCAGGTGCTCGAAAGAATTGTCGGCACAAAGGGCGTTTTGCAGACAAGCCTGTTTTCGAACCAGACAATACGCGGCGAAAAAAACTGGACTTCCGCCCCGCCCCGCGACCCCGTCGAAGAGGAATACCGCTGCCTTGTAAACTCTGTCCGCAACTCGGACGCCGTAAATATGATTGCCGAAACTACCGACTCCTGCATGCTGGCAATAGCCTCCAGAATGAGCGCGTATTCGGGGCTGCGCTTCAAGTTCGAGTGGGCGTTGAGAAAGCCGAAAACATCGCTTATGCCGCAAAAGTTGCAGTTCGGCAAACTGCCCATAGCCCCGCTTGCAATGGCGGAAGAATACAGAATTATTTGACAATGGCAAAAAGCACAAGAGCACTTTGGACGCAGAAAATAGTAGACGGCGAAGTCAAAACCGTCTCGCGCGGCGCGGTGTGGACTTTCGAAACCGCAAAGGCGAAGTCGGGCCCCACACGCGGCGAAAAGCTCAAAGCCGACCGAGCCGAACGCAGCCTGCGCGGACGCCAAATGACGGGCGTTGTTCTGGGAATCGACCCGAGCTTGCGCGGCACGGGGCTTGCCGCAATAGAGTCGCTGCCCGACGGCACACTGCGCTACATAGACTCGCTCACCGTCCGCAACGAGCCGAAGCTTTCAATGGCGCAGTGCCTCGCGCGGATACTGGAGGAAACCGACGCAATCATCGCCCGCACAAACCCCGTCTGCGTTGCCATTGAAAAAAGCATTTACGTCCAGAATTTCAAGACCGCGCTCATTCTCGGCTCTTCGCGCGGCGCGGCAATAGCGGCGGCGGCGCACAGGGGGCTTGAAGTTTTCGAATATCCGCCGTTGAGAATAAAACAGGCGGTTATAGGCTACGGACGCGCAAGCAAGGAGCAGGTGATAAAATCGGTGGCGGCGATTGTCCGCGGCGCGAACGAACTGCCCAACGACGAAGCCGACGCCTGCGGCGCGGCAATAGCGCACATATTTACACACAAAATATAGAAGCAAAATGGAAAAAACACTCATAGCAATGGCGGCGGGAATGGGAAGCCGCTTCGGAGGCCTTAAACAGACGGCGAAATTCGGAACGTCGCAAAAAACGATTCTCGATTTCGCGGTGGAAGACGCGCTCGCGGCGGGCTTTTCGAAAATCGTTTTCGTAATCCGCAAAGATATTGAAGACGTTTTCCGCGAAACGGTCTCGAAAAAATACGAAAACAAAACCGACGTGCGCTACTGCTTTCAGGAGCTGCACGGGCAGCGTCTGCCCGAGGGGCGAACAAAGCCGTGGGGCACGGGGCACGCAGTCCTCGCCACTGCCGACTGCGTTTCGGAGCCGTTCCTTGCAATAAACGCCGACGACTACTACGGAACAAAAGTCTACAAAACCGCCGCCGACTTCCTGCAAACGCCGCGCCCCGACCTCTACGCGCTGGCGGGCTACAGGCTCAAAAACACGCTTTCGGAAAACGGGGCGGTCTCGCGCGGAATCTGCACCGCAGACGCGCAACTGTTTCTTGCCGACATCAAAGAGCACACGGGAATTGTCCGCAAAGGCGACCACATTGAAGACGACGACGGCGCGCGCTTTTCGGGCGAAGAATTTACGTCGCTTAACTACTGGTGCTTCCCGAACGACTTCATGCAGCTTTTGGGCGCGTATTTCGACGACTTCCTTTCGGAAAACTCGAAAAGCCCCAAAGCCGAATTCTACCTGCCCGCCGCCGTTGACAGGGCGATTTCATCGGGCGCGGCAAAGGCAAAAATACTGCCTACCGACGAAAAGTGGCAGGGCGTAACCTACAAAGAGGACGTTCCCGTTGTGGAGGAATTCCTCAAAAAATGCGGAAGAATTTAAGTATGCTAAAAACACTTGCAGTTTTGGCGTTCCTTGCGGGCGCAGGCTTGGTGACGGCGACTTCGGCTTCGGCGGCGGGACAGTTGCCGCAGCAGGCGCAGCGTCCGCATTTGGGAACGCTTTCCGTTGCCCACGCGGAATTCACGCTCGACGGGAAAACGCGCGAAGTCGGCGCGGAAGGCGGATTCGAGCCGCTTCTGATAGCCTCCACGCAAAGTCCCGAAATGGACGCGTGGCTTAAAATGCCGAACGGGGCAACGCCCTACTTGGTATCGATAAAAAACGCGTATTTGGGCGAAAAATTTTCGCTGTATCCGATTGTGCGCGCGCCTTCTCCCAAAAACGGCAAAATAAAAATAAGATACTCCGTGGTGGCAACGTCGCCTGCGGGCGAAAAACTGCAAATTGTAGACGACGCCGTATACGAGGCCACCGATATGAAAACGTCGGCTTTCGTGGCGTGCCCCGACATTGTCGACGTGAGTTTTGACGACCGCTTCCAAACGGGCAAATACGTTTTCTCGATAGCCGCGCTCGACGAAAACTCGAACCGCGCAGCCTCAAGTTCTATTTCCGTGGAACTGCAAAAATGGCACTTCCCCAAACAGACAATCGACGACGAAAAGCTTCTGCAACGCGCCTTTTTGGACTTCCACCTGAACCCGTCGCCCGAGGTTCTGTGCGCGATGTATTTTTCCAAAAAGCTCGACCTGTCCAGCAAGTCCGCGCCGCACGGATTGAACTACCTGCTTCTGGGCTTTTTCAAATCGGGCTTTGCGCGCTTTTCATTCGCCTTCGACGGCATTCTCGAAAACTTCGCCTCATTCGACAACCTCGACAAGGCCAAGATAATTCTGCTAAATTCCGTTCTCGGCAAGCCCGCCATACCCGACGCAAAACTTTCGCCCGCGCAGATAAAATACCAAAACAATATCCGCCGCGCCGAAATTCCCAATCCCTACGAAGACTGGCACAAAGTAATGGGAGTTGCGCAGCTTGATATGCTTTGGGGCGACTTCTTTGCAACGGGCGCATACAAGCCCGTGCGCAGAATTATGAACCTGATGATAAACGCCGACGAAGCCGATTTTGCAATGAAGCTTAAAAACGCCAATCTGCGCCCGCAAAACGACGCCGAATGGAACAAATACAACGTGGGGCTGCTGCACGTTGCGGCGTTGAGGTCGCTTTTAAGAAACGCCGAAATGTTCGACATTGTAGACCAATACTGCGTGTGGGCGGTCGAAAACGGAGACCTCCCCGAGAAGTCGGCAAAAGTGCTCGCCCCCTACTTCGACAGACGCAAGCCCCAAAAGTAGCCGCGGTGCGAATGCTGCAACGCAAACGAAAAAACGGAATCGTCACGCACCGATTCCGTTTTTATTTTGCCTGCCCCGACAGAAGCCTAAAAAACCTTCACGCCGCTTGGCAGGAATATTTTCACGCCCGAAGGAGCGCAAACATTGAGCTTTCCGCCGCGTTCGAGCCTGAATTTTATCGAACCCTTGCGAACGGGAATTTCGGCCTGAATCCATTGAAAGTCCAGCAGGTTCGGTTTCAGAACATACTCGTCGGGATTTTCTGTTTCCGAAAATCCGCATATGCCGCGAAACGCCGCAATTATGGGCGGCGCGCCCAGCGAAGCGTGGCACAGGCTCAAGCCGAACGGTCTTCCGTAAAACTTCAATTTATCAGACTCGGAAGCTTTCGGGGAAAAATTTTCGGGAAAACGCGAGTGTCCTTCGTCGAGCCAACCGCCCCAAACTTCCGAAATTAAATTGTAGGCGTCGCGCACGCGACCAACCTTTGTGTATGCGGCAATCTCATACGCCTTTTCTATGCTGATATCCTCCCTGTATTTGGGAAGATTGGGGAGGACGTTTTCAAACAAGTTTCCGACCGCCGATTCGGGGAAAATATCCGCCAAGATGCCCCAATACTGCGCGTAGTGGGAAACACCTGTATCAAGTTCCCCGTGTTTGTCGAACCCGTTTATGAAAACGCCCCGCTTTGAATCCCAAAAATACTTCATTATATCCGATTTTAATTTTTCCGCCTTTTTGGCGTATTTTTCCTGCGAAACGTTATCGCCCCATAATCCGAAAAACTTCGACGCCGTTTTCCAATTCTCGTAGAGCATTATCTGAACATATGCGGGCGTTCCCTTCCATCTGGGATAAACTTTCGACCACCCCGGCAAAAAGAACGGCCACTTGGTTTTTCTAAGGGGAAGAAAACCGCGTTCGTCCAAAATGGAATCGTAAAAATCGAAAAGTTGGACAATTCGCGGGCGATACATTTCGGATGTTTTTATATCGCCAAAGCGCGCATAGTCGTGCCTGAACCCGACAAGCGCATGCAGCGGATAGTCCAGAATCCCCGTTCCGAAAACAGTCGGCTTATCCGACAAGAGAGAAAGCGAATAACCGTTGCGCG
The DNA here is from genome assembly GCA_934613645.1 of uncultured Opitutales bacterium. Taxonomy (GTDB): domain Bacteria; phylum Verrucomicrobiota; class Verrucomicrobiia; order Opitutales; family Intestinicryptomonadaceae; genus Merdousia. The sequence goes on from CAKTTC010000006.1 coordinate 129,666, forward strand.
AAACCTGTCGGGCATCGAAAACATAGTCGGCGGCGAGCGTTGACTCTATGGCGTCCAACGGCCACGGGAGGAAATCGCGTTTTATGCCGTCCAAATAAAACCCGCGCGTCGAGGAATGAATTGTTGCAACGCCCGCCTCGAAAATCCTGTTGAAACGCTCATCGCTACATCTGAAAAAACCCGTGCGTTTTGCGGGATAAAGCTTTGCAGTGAAAACAATGTCCGAGGCTTCGCAATCGCCGTCGGTTTCGATACGTAAATAACGCAAAGCGGTTTCGGGAAGAACAATTTTTTCCGCCGTGCCCGAAAGCGAGAATTTTGGAAGCGGCTTTTGCTCAAATGTTTTTACGTTGTCGTTTTCGGCTTCCGCCACGCTTTCACCCGCGTAAAAGCTGAGAGTTCCGTTCCCCTTGCACTTCAAACTTACCGAGCCAAGCTCTATATGCCAAAAATCGACAATCACAGAGCCGCCTTTTTTTAAAAGAATCGAGCCGTTTTTTACAGCGCAATTTTTGGGTTTTAAAATGCCGCGCGGAGGAATTTCATAGAGGTCGTAAACAAGCCTGTCGGGCGTTGTAAGGGCATCGTTGAAAATCGGCGACGATTCCGCAGGCACTTTATTTTCCCCGTCCAAACTGGAGTTCCACCCTTCGGGCGACGAAACGCCAACCCCTTCTACAATCAGGCACGGGAGCCTGCCTTTGGCAAAAACCTCAAATCTCAAGCTGTGTTTCCCGCTTTTTATCGGCGTTTCCCCGTTGCGCCCCGATGCCGTTTTTTCTCCGTCGATAAAAAACTCCGTCTTTTGTGGCGTGCGCCATTTTACAACGGTTTCTTTTTCGAAATAGACTTCGCGTTCAAAAACGACGAATTCAGACGGCGTAAAATACGTCCCGCCGTCGAAAACAAAATTGCACCGCTCAACGGAATCAGACGCAAGTTTCCTGTGCAAATACGATGCCAGCTGTCCGGGATACCACATATAAGCAGCCCCCCAAACGTCGAACTCGGGACGCGGCAGTTTTTTCACGCGAACGTCTGTGGTGGGACTATATTCCTCGGGTGCGGGCGCGGCACTCAAAAAACGGGCGGTCGAACAGACGACCGCCGCAACAAACAAAAACTTAACAACATTCATACCAAACATAGAATGTTGTTTTATATATTACCTGTATCGACGCAAGCAATTTTTTACTTATTAGCTTTGTCCGCCACAAGAACGCCGTTTTGGAGTCTGAAATTCGTCCAGCCCGAAGCCTTGATTTTCGCGTAGTCGGCGGGGTTGTCGAAGCCTTTTGCCACCTTAACCGCGCCGTTTGCGAAGTTTTCAATGGCAATCGAAACATCGCCTACGCTCTTGCCGTCGGGCGTAGCCGAAAGCGTGTCGGAAGCCAAATACGCCTTGCTCGACGGGTTCGAGACAATGCGCCCGAGCGTCAGCACAACGCCCTTCGATTTTTTCGGCAGAACAATCCGCAAATCCTTTGCGCCCGCAACGCCGCCGGCGGCAATGCAAAAACCGTCGAGCCGCGAAACGCCGTCTACAACAACCGAATTTGTAGTTCCGCTTAAAAACAAAACGTTCACCATTCCCGCCAGCGGATTTTCGCCGCGCAGCACAAGCGTTGAACCGCCGTTAAGGCGCACCTTCGCGCCGAAACGGTATGGAGCGGCCTTGCGGACAAGCTCCAGCGTAGCGTCGAAAACTTCCGCCTTTTTGTATTTGCCCGAAAGAAACAGCCTGTCAGTGGCAACCGTCAAACGCGCGTTCGAGCGCACTTCGATGTCGCCGACTGTCGTGTTGCCCTCAAGGCTCACCGAGCAATCCGCGCCCTTTGCGCCCGCAATTTTAAGCGGCGCGTAAACGCCGTCTTTGCCGATGCGCGTCTTGAAGATTCTGTCGATTGGCTGGCGCATTGCAATTTTCGCGCTCTTGAGGATTTTTCTGGAGTTGTCGAAAACTATCGAATCAAGCTCGACATTCGAAACGAAGTTCACCACGCCGCCGTCGCCGCCGTAGACTTTCAAATTGTCGCCTGCGCACCTGAAAAAGCCCGAGCCCGACACGCACACGGAGGAATTCTGCGGATTGAATCCGCCCGAGCCGAGCATGAAAACAGAATTTTCAAGCAGGTGGATATTCTGCGCCTTCCCCCACACGCTGATTGTCTGGACAGTTCTGTCGCCGTCCACCTGCAGATTCCCCGAATTTTGCGACATGCGCAAATTAACGGGCGCGGTGGGGACTGCGTTCTTCTCCCACGCAAAGGCTTCGCTCCACACGCCGCCGTCTTTTGAAACGAAAAAATCGCCCGCGCACGCCATTGCCGCCGCGGACAAAAACAATGCAAAAATACTCTTTTTCATAATTGGCCTACTGTTGAAATTACGTTGCAACAACTACACAGCACTCCCCGAATTTGTAAAGTAAATTCTTTATAGGTGTCTCGGTGAAGCGCGCGGTTGTGCGCGTTCTCCCGCGCAAGCAAACACATCGGCAAAACCGCAAAACGAGCGCGCCGCGACGCGCACCCGCGCAAAATCTCGCGCGCGAAACGCCTTTGCACAATGCCGCGGAAAGCCCCGCGAACAATGCAGCAGGCAAAGCCGCGCCGAAAGCCTCGACGGGGCTACAGATTACGCAGAATCGACGTGATATACGGCACGAGCTGCTTTTTGCGGCTGACTATCTTCGGCAGCTCGAAAACGTCGTTGTCGGTATCCTTCGCGTAGGCGATGTGGTCGATTACGTCGCTTTCGCCGCAAATCATAAGCAGGGAATCCTGCGTCATTACGTTTGTTACAAACAACGCCGAAAACGCCAGTTTGTTGGCGGCGCGGTATTTTTCAAGCGCGCTTCTGATGTCTTCGATTTTCGAATAAAACGAAGCAAAGTCCAGCTCTTCGATTTGCGAAATGGAGAACTCCACGCCCTCCTCCTCGTAGTGTTTGCAGTCAAGCGTGATTACGTCCGCGCTCCTGAGCGTGGAGACTATAGACGTAGAGCCGAAGATGTAGTCGGAAAGCTCGTCGGCGGAAACCCCCGCTATTTTCTGCAAACGCGCAATTTCGTCGGCGTCGTCCTTCGTGGAAGTAGGGCCTTTGAGGTTGAGGGTATCGCAGACTATGCCGCTTAAAAGCAGTCCCGCAGTGCGTTTGTCGGGCGTGATGCCCGCGCGGGCGTAGAACTGGCTGACAATCGTGCAGGTAGAACCCACGGGCTTGTTGACAAATAGAATCGGATTTGGAGTATTAACCGTTCCTATTCTGTGGTGGTCGATAACCTCCACAATGTCGGCTTCGTCCGCGCCCGTAACCGCCTGCGAAAGCTCGTTGTGGTCAACAAGAATGAGCTTCGGCTTGGGAACATCGAGCAAATCTACGCTCGAGAACACGCCTTGCAAAACTCCGTCGTCGTCGCACACGAAAATGATTTTGTTGAAATCCTTCACGCGCGACGAAATTTTCGAGATGAGTTTGTCGGGCGAAATGCTTGTGAAATCCTTGCGCATAAGCTTGTTCACGCGTGCGGCCATGCGCACCAAAAGCGACGTTGTTGCGGAGTCGTAGTCGCAGGAAATTACGCTCACCCCGCGCGCCTTCGCCATTTCGAGCACATACGGGTCGATTGCGTAGCCGCCCGTGATAATCAGCCCGCGCACGCCCATCTGGATTGCCTTTATCTGAATGTCGAAACGGTCGCCCACAACAATCAGGTTCTGCTCGGGCTTCGACTCCTCGGTCTCTATGAATTTGCCGAAAGTCGAAACCTCCATCGCCCCTATGCGCACATACATGTCCTCCGTTTCATTCGGGCGGAAAACCAAGTTGGCGGTTGCGTTGAGCGTCTGGATAACGTTGTTGAGCGTTGCGCGCAGATGGCGCAGCGGACGCGTTTTGCCGCTCGACGGGCGCGGAATGAAAAATTCGCCCATATCGAAAACCGACACTTCGCCGCAAAGCCTGCGGTTGTCGTCTACAATCGGAATGGAACGCAGGTCGTATTCGTCGATTGCCGCCATTACTGAAAAGCACGTGGAATCGAGCGGCAGGCTGATGATGTCGCGCTTCATGATGTCTTTGGCGCGCAGGCGCATATCGCCGACGAACGCGGGCAGCGGCGTTGAAAACCGCTCCAGCACTTTGTCTATGCGCATATTCGAATTGCCGCAACGTCCCGCGACGCAATTCTGCACACCGACCGCCGCCTTAAAATTCGCATACGCAATCGCCGAGCATATTGAATCGACATCGGGATTCTTATGTCCCAAAATATAAGTTTGTTCCATCTTGCCCATCATTAAGACCAAAATCTCACATTTTTCAACTTTTTTATGCTTTCGAAACTGGCGCGGATTGGCATAGCCAATACCGCTTTACTCTTTTGTTAAAGTTTTTTACATGTTGGTAAGCGGCGGCAATCAGCGTAGCCGATATGCCTTTACGCACTGCTTAAAGTAGCGCAACTTTAACGGACAAACGGCAATCTCCGCCACTTCCCCATACGTAAAAAAAGCGGATTGGCTTTAGCCAATACCGCTTTAAACTTAATTAAGGCAAAGCAACATTGATGTAATCAATTTGCGCCACTTCCCAACATATAAAATGTTTACTTTTCTTTTTTATACAGGAGGTAATCGCGTGCGGGGACTGTTTTGCCCGAATACTCGAAGGGTTTATCGGAGTAGTTGACCACGACTTCGCTGCCGTCGGAATAGCCCACAAGCACGACGTTATCGGCGAGTTTTTCGTGGCGGTCGATGAACTCGTATTGCAGGTAGCGCATCGGGACGTATTCGCGGTATGACTCCGCTATTGCGTCGATATCCGCCTGCGTTTTATACTTCGTCCAGTAGAATGTGGGTCTGCCGCCGCATTCTATAAACTTCAGGCGTTTTTCGTTGCCCTTGGGCTTGAGGTAGCAGTCAATAGTATCCCAATCAACGTTGCTCAAAATGATTCCGTGGTAGACAATTTGCCATATCGGCAGCAATTCCTCTTCGGTGAGCGATTTCTCGTAGGCTTTGGGGCTTACGCGTTTTGTGAATTCGATTCTGCTTGTATAAAGCGCGTAGTCGAGCACTTTGGCGACGTGGTCGAAGCCCGCCTCCGAAGTGAAGCCGCCGAACGCCGCGTGGTATTTTTCGCCCAAACGGATTTGGTGTTGCGCCATTTCCTTGCGGTTGTTCGGGTGGAGGGGATCGCAGCAGGGAGTGGGCATAATTGCGCTTGTAACATCGACGTGCTGCGGAGCGTTCTGCCCCATATCCTTGAGATGGGCGATGTCGGAATCCATATAGCGGTCGCAAATTGTCTGGAAGCAGGTATGATACGCCTGTCCGCCCGGCCACACGACGTATGTGCGCGGCTCGCCCTTGCGGTTTTTGCTGACGTATTCGTCGCTCCAGCCCTTGGCGCGCTTATACATATTGTGGTTGTTGATGTGGGTTGTCATATGATACCCGAAAGATTTTCCCAGCTTTATAGCCTCGCGCATTTTGGCTTCGCCGCCCAGACGTTCTTCCACTGGGAACAAGTCGGGGAAATATCCGTCGAAGCCGTTGACCTGCCAGCCCACAAAGCACATATCCGCCTCTTTCACGCCCGCTTCGTGGATTTTCGTCATAACGTCCATAAAGCCGTCGAAAGTGTGGACTATGTTGAGCTCGTGCTTCATTGTGTCCCACTTGGGGTCGTTGAATGAAATCCCGCCTTTGGGGTGCTTGTTGTGCGCCATTTTGATTCTAATAAACGGCGCGTCAACAGTATACTTCAGCGCGGGATTGCCCTTCACGCGCTTCTTCAGCGGAACTACTTCGCCGCGGTCGAGCTGGTATTGGCGGTATTTTTTGGCCATTCCCACGTAGTCGGCGTCTTTGCCCCTGAGCCTGTAGTAGTCTATTACTATGTCCTCGTAGGGGTCGAAATTTATCGACGAAATGTTGTAGCGCGCCATGAGCTTGTGAACGCCGTTTTTTACCTGCATTACAACGCACATTTCAAGCGGCATTCCCTTGGCGATTGCAACATACGTTCTCTTCTTTGTCTTGACGCCCCAGAACGGCATTTGCAAAACATACATTTTCTCGCCGTTGTCGTGCTTGAAGAACGCCTGATTGCCGTAGTCGAGCGTGGGAATGATGAAGTAGCCCTTGTCGCCCTTGTTTGCGGTGAACTCGTCGGCGGAAATAAAAATGCGCTTCGTGCCGCGAGCGATGTCGCAAACGGGAATGCGCAAACGCTTTGCGCCGTCGGGCTGCTTTTCAAGCTTGTATTACTTTTCAACCCCGTCGAACGACGCCGTCACGGAATTTATCGCCCACAGGGGAAGTGCCGTCGCCAAAAGCGCAGTCCCCAAAATTGCCCCGAATATTTTCTTTATCATATATTGTAATCCTTTTTGACCTGTTTTCGGCATTCACTGCGGCGGGATTCTGAAAACAAAAATCCGCCCCGCAAATAACGCCTTTTCGTGTAATAACAGTTTCATAAAAAAGCGCGCAAGTCAACAGAAAAACAATGTTTCAAAAACAAAACAACAAAATATTAACGCCTCAAACGTTTGAGAAAAAAGCTTGACTAACATTTTGACGCCGTTAAAAATTCCGCCAATTAACTCAATCGGTCTATGGTAGAAACAAAATCAAAACAGGAAACCACATTCGACATTATCTCGCTGGGCGAAGTTATGCTGCGTCTCGACCCCTCCGAGGGGAGAATCAGAACCGCCCGCTCCTTCAAGGCTTGGGAGGGCGGCGGCGAATACAACGTAGCGCGCGGACTGCGCCGCTGTTTCGGGCTGCGGGCGGCTGTTGCAACTGCCATTGTAAAAAACGAAGTGGGGCTGCTGCTTGAAGACTTCATCTTGCAGGGCGGCGTGGATATGCGCTACGTCAAGTGGCTCGAAAGCGACGGCGTGGGCAGAACGGTTCGCAATTCGCTCAATTTTACCGAGCGCGGATTCGGCGTGCGCGGCGCGGTGGGCTGCTCCGACAGAGGGCACTCGGCGGCGGCAAGCCTGAAGGCGGGCGACATTGACTGGGAGGAAATTTTCGGGAAATGCGGGGTGCGCTGGCTACATACGGGCGGAATCTTCGCGGCTCTTTCCGAAACAACGCCCGAAGTTATCTTGGAGGCAGTAAAGGCAGCCAAAAAATACGGCACTATTGTCTCCTACGACCTCAACTACCGCCCCTCGCTCTGGAAGGCAATCGGCGGCAAGGCAAAGGCGCAGGAAGTCAACAAGGAAATTGCCAAATACGTAGACGTAATGATTGGCAACGAAGAAGACTTCACGGCGTGCTTGGGCTTTGAAGTAGAGGGCTTGGGCGAAGATATTTCGAACCCGCAAGCGGAATCGTTCAAAAAGATGATTGAAAAGGTCGTAAAAACGTATCCGAACTTCAAGGCGGTTGCAACAACGCTGCGCAAAGTCAAAACCGCCACAATCAACGACTGGAGCGCAATCTGCTGGACGGACGGCAAATTCTACGAATCCCAAAAGCGCGAAAATCTGGAAATCTTCGACCGCGTCGGCGGCGGCGACTCTTTCGCGTCGGGCTTCGTCTACGGACTTATGGAGCTTAAAGACCCGCAGCTGGCGGTAGACTTCGGCGCGGCGCACGGCGCGCTTGCAATGACAACCCCCGGCGATACAAGCACCGCTACAAAAGCGGAGGTTGAAAAGCTCGCGGGCGGCGGCTCGGCGAGAGTCGACAGATAAAACAATTTTGCAAAAGGAATGTTATGACAATAATGCAGGAATTCGAAAACAGAAAACTGGTTGCCGTTTGCACGGTTGCCGACGCCAAAGACGCAGTTCCCATGGCGGAGGCGTTGATGCGCGGCGGAATAACCGCAATAGAGCTGACCCTCCGCACGGCGGCGGGACTTGACGCAATAAAGGCTATCCGCAAGGCTCTCCCCGAAATGTATGTCGGCGCGGGAACGGTTCTGACGCCCGACCAAGTTGTTCAGGCTAAAGACGCGGGCGCGTGCTTTGCCGTTGCCCCCGGAACAAACGTGAAAGTAATCCAAAAGGCGAACGAAATAGCCATTCCGTTCGGCCCCGGGATATTCACCCCCAGCGATATCGAAGCCGCCCTTGAAAACGGCTGCAGAATGCTGAAATACTTCCCCGCGGCAAGCTGCGGCATAAAGCACCTCAAGGCAATAGCAGCCCCCTACAAGCACCTCGGCATAAAATTCATTCCGCTCGGCGGCGTGAATATTTCGAACCTCGCCGAAATGCTCTCCGACCCGCTCATAGCGGCGGTTGGCGGTTCTTGGCTTGCGAAGTCGGAACAGATAGCGCAGGGCAAGTTCGACGAAATCGAAGCGCAGGCGCGCGAAGCGGCGGCAGTGATTAAGTCGCTCTCCAAATAAGAGCTTAGATTCGAAACGGGAACGGCGGCGCAAATAACGCCCGCCGACCCAGTTTGCAGACAGTCCGCAACACACATGAGAAATTCCTACAGCGTAAATTGCTTGCAAACTAATGTTTCTTTTGCAAAATAGCATATATTGAAGAACGCGCGGCGTACCGAAGAAAATTCGGCGTCCGCCAACGCTTTTTCAAAACACTGAGATAAAGGCGCGGTTCAACCAATCGCCGCCAGACAATAACAACACACAAAGGGAATTAACGGCGCATTGAATAAAGTTCAATTGCCGATGACTGCCTTTCAAATCAAAGAAACAAAGGCGTGTTGGCTTTGCCAATCGCCGCCACTTCACAATAACAACACACAAAAAACGGACAACGGCGCATTGAATAAAAATCAATCGCCGTCGGTGCCAGCTTAACAGAAACAAAGGCGCATTGGTTCAACCAATCGCCGCCACTTCACAACACATAAAAAAATGAGAATAGGTATTATAGGATTGGGAGCTATAGGCTCGATGCATATAAAAAATATACAAGACGGGAAAGTCCCGAATTGTGAAATCGCGTGCGTGTGCGATGAAAAATATATCGACCCCGTGAAGTTCGCGGGCTTGAAAGCGTATAGCAGCGTCGATGAAATGCTGAAAGATACCGACGCGGAAGCAGTGCTTGTGGCGACGCCGTCGTTTAACCATTTCGACCTTGCAAAAAAGGCACTGCTTGCGGGCAAACATGTTTTGATTGAAAAGCCGATTGCGTTGACCTCGCTGGAGGCGAAAGAAATAGTGGAACTTGCAAAATCGCTGGGGAAGACGTGCGGAATTATGCTCAACCAGCGCACAACGCCGATGTATGCGCGAATCAAAGAGCTTGTAGCGTCGGGAGAGTTGGGAAAAATCAACCGCGCTTCGTGGTTTATGACAAATTGGTATAGACCGCAAATCTACTTTACAAGCAGCAACTGGCGCGGAACATGGAAGGGCGAAGCTGGCGGCGCGCTCATCAACCAGTCAATCCATAATATAGATATTTTCGCGTGGGTTTTCGGAATGCCGCAAAAACTGCGCGCGTGGTGCAAGTTCGGGAAATACCACAATATTGAGGTCGAAGACGAAGCAACCGCATACTTCGAGTTCCCGAACGATATGACAGCAACGTTCGCAACGGCCACGGGAGAGTTCCCCGGAACAAACCGCTTGGAAATAGCCGCCGACAGGGGCTTTGTTGTGGCTGAAAACGACAAACTCACAATCACGCGCTTCGACAGCCTGCGCGAATACACGCTTAACACAAAATACACGTTCGGCACGCCCGAAAGTAAAACTACGGTGGAAACGTTCGACGGCAAGGGCGAACAGCACTCGGGAGTGCTTGCAAACTTCGCCGCGGCAGTCGATTCGGGCGCGAAGTTCGACTTCGACGCACAGCAGGGCTACAACTCCGTCTGCCTTGCAAACGCAATGCTGATGTCGGCCTGGACGAACTCCGATGTCGATTTCCCGTTCGACGACGCCGCATACGCAAAGCTTTTGGCGGAAAAAACGGCTTCGTCAAAACTCCGCGAAAAGGTCGATACAGACTTCATCGTGGAATTTACAAAATCCTTCAGATAGTCGGCAAATGGCGAAACATTTTAGCGGATACGACTACGTTCCCGACGGCTCGGGCGAAAAGGTCTGCCGAAAGGGCGACTTCGTTTTCGCCGCGGCGGGGCTTGACCACGGGCATATCTACGCGCAGACGCAGGGGCTGCTCTCGGCGGGCGGCGAGTGCGCCCTTGTGTGGGATTCCGACCCGAAAAAAGTTGCGGAATTTCTGAAGCGTTTCCCCGAAACGAAAGTGGCGCAATCGCTCGACGAAATTCTGCAAAACAAAGACGTTGTGTGCGTGGCGGGAGCGTCAGTCCCCGCCGACCGCTTCGCGCTGGGCGAAAAGGTGCTGCGCGCGGGCAAGCACTACTTTGTGGATAAACCCCCGTTCACGACGCTCGAACAGCTCGACGCCGCGCGGAAGCTCGTTGCCGAAACGGGACTTAAATATATGCCCTACTACGCCGAGCGAATCCACAATCAGGCGGCGGAAAAGGCGAACGAGCTCGTTAAGGCGGGCGCAATAGGCAAAGTGCTGCAGGTGCTGATTATGGCTCCGCACAGGCTTTCCAAAAGCGCGCGCCCCGACTGGTTCTTCAAGCGCGAAAGATACGGCGGAATTTTGACCGACATAGGCTCGCACCAGTTCGAACAATTTCTGGAGTTTTCGGGCGCGGAAGACGCCTCAATAAACTTCGCGCGCGTCGCCAATTTGGGCAACCCCGAATTCCTCGAACTGCAGGACTTCGGCGAAGCCAACCTCACAACCGATACGGGAGCTTCGTGCTACTGCCGCGTTGACTGGTTCACGCCCGACGGCCTTCCCGTGTGGGGCGACGGCCGCACGTTCATCTTGGGCACAAAGGGATACATCGAGATACGCAAGTATGTTGACTACTCCGACCCCGAAAAGCCCAGCCAAATACTTTTCTTGACCGACGCGCAAAAAACCACGCGCATAGACTGCCGCCAAATGAACTTTCCGTTCTTCGGCAAATTCATTCTCGATATTCTAAACAACACGGAAAACGCGATGACCCAACGCCACGCATTCAAGGCGGCGGAACTCGCGCTGAAATCGCAACAAATAGCGGAGCAACACAATGGGAAATGACAAACTTCAGGCGCAACGCCGCCTAATTCTTGAAAGCAAACAAAAGGGCAAACTGGCGCAAATAGGCGCGTTTTGCCGACTCTCGGGGCCGGGGTGGCTGCAGAGCGCAACAACGCTCGGGGGCGGATCGCTGGCGTCGGCACTGTATCTGGGCGTTCTGGGCGGCCTCGGCTTTATGTGGCTTCAGCCGTTTGCAATGATTTTGGGCATAATAATGCTTGCGGCAATCTCGTATGTGACGCTTTCGATTACCCAAAAACCGATGAACGCAATCAACGCAAACCTCACGCCCGTTCTCGGCTATTCGTGGGCGGCGGGGTCAATGCTTGCGTGCTTCGTGTTCGCGTGGCCGCAGTTCGCGCTTGGGGTGGCGGCAATAACCCAAAACATATGCGTTATGCAAACCGCGCCCTCGCAGACGGTTGAAATAATCATAACCGCGTCGCTTTTTATGCTGGCAATGATTATGATTACAGTCTACGCGCGCGGCGGAAGCGGCGTAAAGATTTTCGAGCTGTTCATAAAGCTGTCGGTTGCGGCAATAGTTGTGTGCTTCTTCGGCGTTGTAATAAGCCTGACGGCAAGCGGAAAAATCGACTGGGCGAAAGTCGCCGCGGGCTTTGTGCCGAACCTGTCCGTGTTCACGTCGCCGAGCGCCGACTTCATGGAATACATCTCGAAGCTGCCCGAAAGCGGGGCAAAATTCTGGTCGGATATGATTGTTTCGCAGCAGATTGACGTGGTGATTTCCGCCGCGGCAATGGCGGTCGGCATAAACATGACGTTCCTGTTCCCCTACTCAATGCTCAAAAAGGGTTGGGACAAAGACTTCAGGGGGCTTGCCATTTTCGACTTGGCCACTGGGCTTTTCATTCCGTTTTTGCTTGCAACTTCCTGCATTGTAATTGCCGCGGCGTCGCAGTTCCACGCAACCCCTGCGGCGGGGCTGGCTGAAAGCTCAATAGTTGGCGGGCAGCTCCGCCCCGCGATTGTAGGGGGTGTCGAGCTTAAGCCCGCGTCGAACCTCACAGGCGGCTACGTCCAGCTGCTCGACGCGCGCCTTGCAAACGACAACCCCGACTTTGCAAAACTGCCCGAACCCGCGAAAGACGCGGCAAGAAACGCCCTGCCCTTCGCCGAAAAGCAAATGGCGGCAATGCTCGTAAAGCGCGACGCCTCCAACCTCTCCGAAACGCTCGCGCCCCTCGTTGGCGACGACGTTGCCCGCTACATTTTCGGCTTCGGTGTCTTGGGAATGGCTCTGAACGCGGTTTTGATGAACATGCTAATATGCGGTCTGTGCTTTGCGGAAATCTTCAAAAAGGGCGGCAACGCAAAGTGGCAGGTTGCGGGCTCTTCGCTGATTGCAATTTCCGCCGCGGCGTCGATTTTCTTCAAGGGCGCGAGAATGTGGCTTGTAATCTACGCGGGCGTTATGGCGGCGGTTTTGCTGCCCATTGCATACGGCGCGTTCCTGCTGATTATGAACAGCAGAAAAATCCTCGGTTCGGAGACGCCGCGCGGGAAATCGCGCCTGCTTTGGAACGCGCTTATGGGCTGTTCTTTGGCGGCAAGCTGCACGGCGAGCCTCTGGGTGCTCTACCACAAAATCGGGATTGCCGGCCCGATTGCGTTCGGCGCGTTCTTCGCGGTCGTGATAATCTCGGCGTTGGTTTTCAAAAGAAAGTAATTTTATGAACGAAATTTTCGACATCAAAAACAAGGTAGTTGCCGTAACGGGATCTACGGGCGTGCTTGCGGGGTCGGTTGCAAGATACCTCGCAACGCAGGGCGCAAAAGTCGTGTTTATGGGGCGTTCGCAGGAAAAGCTCGACGCCGCAACAAAGGGGCTTGACGCCGAAAACTTTCTTGCGTGCGTGTGCAACGTCCTCGACCGCGAAAGCCTCGAAAAGGCGCGCGACGCCGTAAGGCAACGCTTCGGGCGTCTCGACGCCCTCGTAAACGGCGCGGGCGGAAATATGGCGGGCGCGACAATTCCTCCCGACAAAACGTTCTTCGACCTCGACATCGACCAATGGGCGGCGGTGGTAAAGCTCAACCTGCAGGGAACGCTCCTGCCGACAATGGTCTTCGGCGAAATGTTCCGCGAACAGAAATTCGGAAGCATTGTAAACTTCTCGTCAATGACTGCCGAAAGCGCGGTCACGCGCGTGCTGGGCTACTCGAACGCGAAAGCGGGCGTGAACAATCTCACAAAGTGGCTCGCCGTCGAATTCGCGCAGAAGTTCGGCGAAAAGGTGCGCGTAAACGCCGTAGCCCCCGGGTTTTTCATCAGCGAGCAAAACCGTTCGCTGCTGACCAATCCCGACGGCTCTTTCACGCAGCGCGGCCGCACCGTAATAAACAAAACGCCCTTCGGCCGCTTCGGCGAGGCCGACGAAATCCACGGCGCGATTCACTACCTCATAAGCGACGCCTCGAAATTCGTCACGGGCACGATTATGGCAATCGACGGCGGGTTCTCCTGCTTCTCGGGGGTATAGGCATGAAGCACGAACTACTCGAACAGGGCTTCCGCTGGTATGGCGTGAAGGACGAAGTGCCACTGCAATTCATCAGGCAGGCGGGCGCGGAAAGCGTTTTCACCTCGCTGCACGACATCCCCTACGGCGAAGTCTGGAGCGTCGACGCCATTTTGGCGCACAAAAAGATTGTGGAAGACGCAGGGCTTACTTGGAGCGCGGTTGAAAGCCTGCCCGTAAGCGAAGACATCAAGCTGCGCTTGGGCGACTTCCGCAGGCACATTGAAAACTACAAAACAAGCATTCGCAATCTGGCAAAGTGCGGCATTTACATAATCATCTACAACTTTATGCCCGTGCTCGACTGGATTAGAACCGACCTGCACTACCGCCTGCCCGACGGCTCGACCTGTCTGCGTTTCGACCCCGTCCAATTCGCCGCGTTCGAGCTTTTCCTGCTCAAACGCCCCGACGCCGAAAAAGACTACACGCCGCAGCAAATCCAAAAAGCCGAAGCGTTTTTCAAGTCGCTTTCGCCCGACGGTGTAAAAAAATTCGAACGCTCGCTCATCGACGTTTTCCCCGGCTGCTCAATGGACTTCACCATTGACGACATTCGCGCGATGCTCGCGAAATACGACGGAATCGACGCCGACAAGTTGCGCGAAAATCTCGCGCTCTTCCTCCGCGAAGTCGCCCCCGTGGCGGAAGAGGTAGGCGCGCACTTGGCAATCCACCCCGACGACCCGCCCTTCGACGTGCTCGGGCTTCCGCGCATTGCCTCGCGTTTGGAGGATTTCCAAAAAATCATAGCCGCCTACGACAGCCCCGCAAACTCGGTTTGTTTCTGTACGGGCTCTCTCAGCGCGGGCGCGCACAACAACATTCCGCAAATGCTCGACGCCCTCAAGGAGCGAATCTTTGTTGCGCACCTCAGGAGCACCCAGCGCGAAAGCGACGGCAGTTTTTTCGAAGCGGGTCATTTGGAAGGCTCTGTTCCTATGCCGCAGGTTGTAAAAAAGCTTCTCGACCTCCAAGCGGAACGTCTCGCCTCAGGCGGCAAAAAAATCCCCATTCGCCCCGACCACGGCCGCGACATGGCGGACGACCTCTCCAAGCCCCCCACACGCAACCCCGGCTACTCTTTCATCGGCAGAATGAAAGGCCTCGCCGAGCTTCGCGGTCTCCAGACCGGTATTTTTTATAATTCCTAAAGTGGCGGGGGATCGGCAAAACCGATTCCCCCCTTTGCTTCATTGTTAAAGCTTGCTCCCCCCCTTTGTTTTGTCATTAACGTTCTGTCTCTTTAGATTTATCCGACTTAAAAACCGAGCAACTCCGTCCCTGCAACCGCCACGCAAATAAAATATAGTTCCCTTGCAAACGAAATTCAGAGGGGAGGATTTTCGCGAACGAAAACCCATCGATTTCCCCAAACGCTCGATTTTTTCCTCAAACCGTCCGCGCGGATATACTATGGGATAGGCTGCCGCGCAGTCGGGGTGTCTTGTACCCGACATTGAGTGTCCGAGCGATTCGTTTTTCTGAAGTCCAATCTACGGGCAGTTCCCCGAATTTTTGAGCGCGTGCGTTTGGCAATTTTCGCCGAACCCGCCAAAGTCAGCTACACCGCGCTTTTGACTCGCCCGCAAAGGCAGGCGCGCGAACCGTGTTCTTCTGACGCTACGGCGGAAATTCCGCAGAACAAAAGTCCGATAAAGTCGTATACCTCGACGGCATTTTCGGCTAATGCGGAGCCGTGCCGAAGGGTGTTCACAAAAAAGCGGACGGGGCAATCTATCCGATAGCGGAAAGATTTGCGGGACAGGCGCCCTTTGCAATGTTTAAATAATTGCGCTTGACTTTTCGGCACCGAACGATTCTTCTAAACCCGCTCAATCAATACAAAGCAGATAGGAGGAATATATATGATAAAACTCACCCTTACAACGCTCTGCGCCGCCACGGCGGTGTTCTGGTTCGGTTGCGCGTCGAGGCCCGATGTTTCGAAAGCCGACGACAACCGCGTGGAATACAAATTTGAGGACAACAAGAAGCCTCTCGTAAATCCGGGAATGGGTTGGGTTCACCACTATTATTCGGGCAGAACGGGCAACTACGGCTACTACTTGGAACCGTCCGACTCGCTCGACTGGTTCCCCGGAGCCAGCGTGCAGTATATGCGCATTCCGTGGGCTTTTGTAGAACCCAAGGAGGGCGAATACAACTGGTCGGTTTTCGACACGCCCGCGCAACGCTATGTGCAAAGCGGCAAACAGTTTGCAATCCGCATAAACTGCTGCGAACACTGGATTCCGTGGGCGACACCTAAGTGGCTGAAAGACAAGGGCTGCAAAGGCGTGCAATTCACCGTCCGCCGCGGGCCGGATCCCAAGGGCGCATGCTGGGAGCCCGACTACCTCGACCCGATTTACCTCGAGCACCTCGAACGCCTCATAAAGAACCTCGCCGCCCGCTATGACGGCGACCCGAACGTGGCGTTCATCGACATCGGCACATTCGGGCTTTGGGGCGAAGGCCACACGGGCGCAAGCAGCAAACTTCCCCGCGACGTGCAAATCAAGGCGGTCAAACAACAAATCGACATCTATACAAAATACTTTAAAAAGACGCAGCTCTGTATCAGCGACGACGTAGACGGCGGGAAAGAACAGGAAAATTTCCCCGTGCTCGACTATGCCCGCGCAAAGGGGGTCTCGCTCCGCGACGACTCGATTTTAGTGGACATTCCCGCAGATCCGAACGTAAGGACAACGGGATTCAAAAAGGCGTCGTGGTATCACGACGCACTCGCAGGAAAATACTGGCCGACAATGCCCGTAATCGTCGAACACGAGCACTACGGACTTTCGAAAGTCCGCGGCGCATGGAAAGGCGAATGGCTTGAAAACAGCGTGGAGGCATACCACTGCTCGTTCCTCTCAATCCACTGGTGGCCCGAACAGTTCTACAAGGAAAACAGGGAATCCATAGAACGCATCAATTTGAGACTCGGATACAGGCTCAATTTGAAGTCGCTCGAAATGCCGAAATCGGTTGAAATCGGCGAACGTTTCCCCGTGCGTTTCGCGTGGGCGAATGCGGGCGTTGCGCCGTTCTATGCGGGCGGATACGCTACAATCACAATCAAGGATAAAAAGGGCGGCATAGTGGCGGTTCTCGTTGACGATACGCTGAACCTCTCGACGCTCCCCGTGGCGAAAAAGGGCGAAGAAAAGGTAGTTTCGAGCACAAAAATGTTCAACATAGGCTTCCTTAACCCCAAGGAATTCTTCAATGAATTTACAATCAATATGGAAAAGCGCGACGGTGCTGAATTCTACGGCGCGCCCATAGTTCCCGCAACAAAGGCGGGCAAATACGACGTCTATGTCTCGGTTGGCATGCGCGACGGCACTCCGCAAATCGCCCTTCCGCTCGACCTGCCGACGGACGGGCACAAACGCTATAAAATAGGCACAATCCGCGTGAAAGAGCCGAGCGTCCCCGGAGTTGAAATAAAAACGCCCGAAAACGCACCGCTCTCGACGATGGACTACGACTCCAGCGGCAAAAAAATCAAGTGGTAAAAACCGGCGCGCGCCGACAACGCCACGCGGCTGTCGCCCGAGCAGTCGGCAACAATCTTCGGCTCTATTTCTTAGACGTTGCGTGTCGAGTCCGACCTCGCCCAGACGCGCGTAATTCTGCCGTTTTTCGTCTCCGCCTTGTAGGCGTCGGTGTCGAGAAAAAGCGTAATGTTTTTTTCGGAAACGCACTTGTCGTAGAGCAGCAAGTCCCACACTTCCCAAGAAAACGTCGGGTTGCGGACGGCGTTTTCAAGCCGTAGCTCCTCCATAATGCCGCCCTCGCGCCAGCCCACGCTCGGCGAGTGCACTCCCAGCGGGTGCATTCGAATTTCCGAACTCGCATTGCCGCCGAGCCGCGAACGGTCTTGCAGCAAAACGACTTTCGCGCCGTGTCGCGCCGCCGAAATGGCCGAGCACACGCCCGCAAGCCCGCCGCCTACAACAAGCAGGTCGCACGAAAGTTTTGTTTTGTCCATGAGAGGGTCGTCCTCAAACTTTCCCGAAAACGCATCGTTAAAATCTCCCTTGCGTCGCGCAATCGAGTCTGCGGGCGTAGCCGAAAGCTTCTACGGCGCGTTCACAAAAAGCGTATATCCCGCCGCTGCCGACGCCATAGCCCCAATAAAACTTCTTCTATTCATTTTGTTCATATATAAATCGGTAATTACAGGTTTAATTCTTTGCGAATATGTTGGATTTTTCAAGAATATTTTTTAAATGCCAAAATTCCCCATATGCCGCGGCGCGCAAACGCGCAAAATCCCGCAAAAATACCCTGTCCTACTTTCAGCCGATTTCTGTTTTTTCTTCATTCAAAGTTTTTAGGGCAAAAAGCGAAAAATTTTCTTGAAAAGTTAGACAACCTTAACTTATTATGTCCCCAATGAAAAATAAAAGAAAGTTCGGCGGGTTCGGTTTTTCCGATTTGTGCAACATTTTTGCGAAGAAGGAGAAGGATATTTTAAAAGATATGCTCCCGTCGTTTTCGGGCGTGCTTGAAGTAAAGCACTACATCAAGGGGCGTCTGCGCGTCAAGATTCCCGCAATAAAGGGCAGCACGCAGTCGGCGGAATTTATAGAAAAGGCGTTGTCGCCGATAAGGGGAATGAAGTCGGTTTCGGTAAACCCGATGTTGGCGACGGTATTGCTTAAATTCGACGAATCAATTCTGCGTCCCGATATTGTAATAACCGCGCTCTCGCGCTGTTTTAATTTCGACGCCGCAATAAAGAACAGGAAATCAATCATCGGCAACGAATTCAAACTCTTCCGCTTCGCGCTGGATCAGGCGGTTATGAAGAAGACGTGCGGGGTTCTCGATATCCGCTCGGCTATGTCGCTTTTGTTGCTCTACCAGCTTGTGAAGGCAATTTTGAATTGGCGGAAGGGTTCGCTCGGTCAGCAAACGCAATCAAAACCGCCGTTCCCGATAAGTTTGATTTGGTGGCTGCTACAAAGTATTGACAACAGACTTTTTTAATTAGACACTGCGCGCATGAATCCGCTTTTAAAATTGGCCGTGGCTCATGTAAAAAAATACAAGGTTATACGCAGTATGCCAAACAGGTTGCGTATAAACATTACGGGCGCGCGCCAATATCCCGATTTTGCAAAAC
This sequence comes from uncultured Opitutales bacterium, assembly GCA_934613645.1. Taxonomy (GTDB): domain Bacteria; phylum Verrucomicrobiota; class Verrucomicrobiia; order Opitutales; family Intestinicryptomonadaceae; genus Merdousia. The sequence goes on from CAKTTC010000006.1 coordinate 148,444, forward strand.
GCTTCGCCCCCGCGGTGAAGTCGGTTTTGGAGGACAAAGGCGGAATAAAGGAGGCCTCGCTTTGCCCCATCACGGGAAACCTGCTTATAATTTATGACAACTCGAAAATCTGCGAGGGCGAAATCCTCGCGTGGCTTGACGACGCCACAAAACAGGTTGCCGACTTCATGTGTTCGCCCGAAGCCGAAACGCTTTCGGACGCAAAAATAGTAAAAGCCATACGTAAACGTCTTTCCGAAATAAGGTAGGATTTATGTTTTCGTCAAAAAATAAAAAGCCGCTGCTGAAATGCTGGCGCGCCCACGAAATAAAGGGGCGCATAAGAATTTGCTGCCGCGCGATACGCTATCTTGAAAGCGACGCGCAGCACCTGCTTTCGCATATCGAGAGCTTGGAGGGGATAAAAAAGGCGCGCATAAACGCAAAGGCGTCGTCGGTGATTCTGAATTTCGACGGCACCAAAACCACTGCCGACGAACTTGTGGCGTCGGTTGAGGAAATAGTTGCGGCGCACTCGCTAAGCGCGCTGCAAAAAGAGCGCGAAGAGCAGAACAGGCTTGCCGTTGCCGACCGCGACCTGCACGAAGAAACGCTTTCAACGCTAATAGGCAGAAGCGTTGCCGCGGCGGGAATGCTGGCGGTCTCCTGGCTGTTGCCGAGCGGCGCGCCCCCCACAATGTTCGGCAGACTGTTCGGTTTTCCTGGGGTTGGCGCAATGTCTCTTGCGCTGCCGCTATTCAGAAGCGGGTGGCGCGCGCTGAAAACTTCAATGCTGCCAAATGCCGACTCGCTCAGCGCGTTGGCGGTGCTTTCAAGCGTCCTTACGGGGCGCGCCTCGAGCGCGTTGACAGTCCTTTTCCTCCACGACTTGGCGGAGTCGATGACAGTCTACACAATGAACCGCACGCGCGGGGCAATCCGCGATATGCTGTCGGTTGAAAACGAAACAGTGTGGCACCCGCTCGGCAACAAGCTCGGCGCGCCGCTCGAAAAAATCGGGGCGTCAGACCTCCGCGAAAAAGACCTGTTCGTAGTCCACACGGGCGAAAAAATCTGCGCCGACGCCTCTATTATCTCGGGGCGCGCGGTAATCAACCAAGCCCCGATTACGGGCGAATTCGAACCCGTCTCGCGAGCAGCCGGCGAAAAAGTCTACGCGGGCACGCTCGTTGTAGACGGCACAATAACCTGCGTTGTCGAGCGCGTCGGCGAAGAAACGACAGTTTCGAAAATCATCAAAATGGTCGAGAACGCGGGCAGTAAAAAAGCCGCCGTCCAGACCTACGCCGACAGGTTTTCGAGCGCGCTCGTTCCGCTGAACCTCGGCTTGGCGGCTTTGGTATACGCCCTCACGCGCGATGCAAACCGCGCGCTGAATATGCTTATTATTGACTACTCCTGCGGCATAAAACTTTCAACGGCAACGGCGTTGTCGGCGGCAATAAATACCGCGGCAAAGCAGGGCGTGCTGATAAAGGGCAGCAGCGTGATTGAGTCAATGAGCAATACCGACACGCTCATTCTCGACAAAACGGGCACTCTTACCGAGGGCAAACCCTGCGTTGAAAGCGTTGTTGCGGGCGAAAAGTTCTCCGCCCCGCAGGTAATTTCATACGCGGCGGCGGCGGAAGAAACGTCGAAACACCCGATGGCGGCGGCAATTCTCGCGCGCGCAAAGCGCGACGCAATCACGATTCCGCAACACGGCGATGTCAATACGGTCGTCGGGCGCGGCGTCTTCACAAATATCGGCGAAGACAAAATTTTGGTGGGCAGCAAGCGTTTCCTCAACGAAAGCGGAATCCATACGCACCCCATGCGCGATCAGGCCTCGACACTCTTCGCCAAGGGCGAAAGCGTAGTGTTTGTCGCAAAAGACGCCGAACTTGCGGGGCTTATCGGCATAAAAGACCCCCTTCGCGAAAATATGAAAAAGGCTCTCAACCGCCTGCGCAATATGGGCGTTGACGACGTTGTTCTGCTTACGGGAGACCTCGAACAGCAGGCCGATGTTGTTGCGCGCCGCTTGGGAGTTGACAGCTACGAATACGAGCTCCTGCCCGAAGACAAGGCGAAGACCGTTCTCAGAATGCAGTCGCGCGGCAACAAGGTTGTTATGGTCGGCGACGGAATCAACGACGCCCCCGCCCTCGCCTACGCCGACGTGGGAATTGCAATCGGCAAAACGCGAACCGACGTTGCAATGGAGGCCGCCGACATCACCATTGCGGGCGACAACGCCCTTATGCTCCCCGGAGTCTACGGACTTTCGCAATACACAATGGATATTGTCCGCCAAAACTTCCTCGCCTCGGTGGGGATAAACACGCTCGGCTTGGTGCTCGGCGGGTTGGGCGCAATACCGGTTATTTTCGGCGCGGTGCTGCACAACGCTTCAACAATTTTGGTTGTCGGCAATTCGTTGAGAATCCTGTTTTACGATATGGACAAACCTTTGAAAATCAAATAACCAAACCTAAAAAAAAGGAAAAATATGCCTATAACAAAAGATCATATTCTTGGTGTGGCAGTTGGCGTGGGCGTCGCAGCCGCCGGATACTACCTGTATAAAAAGAATCAGGACAAGATTGACGAAATCCTGCGCTCGCACGGAATGGATATTCCCGTGAACGAAAACAAGCCGCTTGAGTCGATGTCGATTGAAGAACTTGCAATGTTCAAGGAACAAATCGAAGATATGATTGCCGAACGCGAACTTTCCGCGCAGGAACAGCCCAAGGCAGAAGACGAAAAGCCCGCCAAGAAATCGGGTAAACGCCGCCGCGCAAGAAAAGCCAAGGCAGTTGCCGAACCCGAACAGGTTCAGGCGTAAAACGCTGTAGGCATCGGTAGAATTTAAACACGCAAACCGCCGCGCAATCGGCGGTTTTTTTGCGCAAAAATAAAGCCGCCCGTGCACGGAATGCGTTCGCCCGCGTGATGATTTTTCTTGCAATGGGAAGAATCACAAACAAGAATTGTGACGTATGAAAGCATTTGGTATCAAAAAAATAGGAATTGCAGTATTCACATTGGTTTCAATGTTTTGCGCAGCGGCAAACGCGCAGCAGACTTTGTATATAACCGCACACAGGGGCGAACCGAAAATCGCCCCGCAAAACACGGCTGAAGGCATAAAGCTGGCGTTCGAGCTTGGGGCACAAATGATTGAAACGGATTTCCACCTCACAAAAGACGGCACAATGTTGTGCATGCACGCGCAAATTGACCTCAAAAGCGTCTGGAACATAGACAAAAAGCCAGTAGACATGACACTTGACGACATTTTTTCAAGCAAGCTTGCAAACCCCGAAAAGTTCGACAAAAAATACGCGAACTGCCGAATCCCCACTATCGACGAAGTTTTTGCGGCTATCCCCAAAGACAAATTTGCCGAAATAGAAATCAAATATTACGGCAAAACTTTCGCCGACAAAATCGACGCCGCGCGCAAGAAGGCGGGGCTTTCCACAAAAAATCTGATGATCACTTCGTCCCACGATTCATTCCTAAAGGATTTCAAAGCGAAATATCCCGAATACGAAATGCAGCTTGTTTGCATTATGCCGAGAAAAAAGGGAGTTCCCAACCCGACTCCCGAGGAAATTATAAAACGCCTGAAAAATGCGGGCGCAAGCAAAGTGGCAATAGGAAACTATAAAGCAATAGACGCCGCCTATGTAAAAAAGCTCAAGGACGCGGGCTATATGGTCGGTGTTTGGCAGGTAAATACAGTCTCCGAACTTTTATACGCCATTGAATTGGGTGTTGACAAAATTTATTCCGACAGAGCATCGGCAATCAGAAAAGAATACGAACTGATAAAAAATACAACGCTAAAATAAAAACTACAAGCAAAACAAAATCAAGCCATAGCTACTACTGTTCAATATGGGAAAAAATCTGAAAGGCAACTTAGTGATTTAGCAGCGAAAATAGTTGCAGAGTGAGTGAGTGATAAAAGACTTGCGTATATAAACAGGAAGAGCCCGTTAGCTTGGAGCTAACGGGCTCATAATACTGGCAACAACCTACTCTCGCACAACAGCGGGG
>CAKTTC010000007.1 GCA_934613645.1 uncultured Opitutales bacterium
TGGCGAAGCCAAGAGCATAGCGACGATAGGAGCGCGCTAAAGTCTAATAAAGTCCTGCCTCGAGCCTCGCGCTTTTTAATTTTTTATAATTCCTAAAGTGGCGGCGGCGGGCAAAGCCCGTTCGCCTTTGATTATTGATTAAAGTAAAGCAACATTGGCTGTGCCAATCCGCGCTACTTCCCAACATATAAAAAACTTCAATCAACAAGCAAAGGCACATCGGCAGAGCCGATTGTCGCCGCTTTAGGAATTATAAAAGTTTAGGAATTATAAAAGAATTGACAGTTGAAGTGGATTTGGCAGAGTTTGCGTAAAACTATACAGAGAGGCGAAGAAGATATGTTTGTAGACGAGGCAGTGGTGTCGTTAAAGGCGGGCGATGGCGGAAAGGGCAGTGCGGGTTTTAGGCGCGAAAAATTCATTCCGTTGGGCGGCCCAGACGGCGGCGACGGCGGCAACGGCGGCAATGTTTATGCGGTAGGCGACGAAAACGTTACCGACCTCGAGAACTTTATGTTCTCCCCCAATATCCGCGCTGGCGACGGCGCAAACGGCGCGGGACGCCAGAAAACGGGGGAAACGGGGAAAGACGCCTATTTGCGCGTCCCCCCGGGAACGATTATTTCGAATGTCGAAACCGACTCCGTCGTGGCAGAGGTTCTCAAGCACGGCGAGAAAATCCTGTTGCTGCGCGGCGGCAAGGGCGGTTTGGGGAATATCCATTTCAAAAGTTCCACGAACAGAGCGCCGCGCCAGTTCACATACGGTTCGGACGGCGAGGAGGGCGAGTTTAAGCTCGTTCTCAAAACGATAGCCGATGCGGGTATGGTGGGCTTCCCGAATGCGGGGAAGTCGTCGCTGATAAATCTTATTACGCCCGCGCGCCCGAAGATAGGCGCGTATCCGTTCACCACGCTGCACGTGAACATAGGCACGCTCGAGTATCCCGAGCACTACGAGAAGCTCAAGCTTGCCGACATTCCGGGGCTTATCGACGGCGCGAGCGACAACCGCGGCTTGGGGCACAAGTTTTTGCGCCATATCGAAAGGTGCAAGGTTTTGGTCGTTATGCTCGACATGGCGGGCACCGACGGCAGAAAACCCGCCGACGACTACAAAAACCTGATGAACGAGCTTGGTCTGTATTCGTCCGCCCTGCTCGAAAAACCGATGATTATTGCGGCAAACAAGATGGACGAGCCCGACGCAAAGAAGAATCTTTCGGCGTTCAGGCGCAAGTATAAAAATCTGGATATAATTCCCATATCGTGTCTTTCGGAAGAGGGCATAGCGGAATTGAAAGACGAAATCTACGCGCAGTGTAAAAAATCGCCGTCGGCGCAAGTATAAAATTGACATTGACCGAGAATGGGGGTATCGGTTGCTTTATAAGTTCACACGAAATATGCTTACCTCTAAAACTACCCCCGCCCGCAAGGGTTTTACTCTTATCGAAATATTAATTGTGGTGGCGATACTGTCGTTGTTGATGGGTATCACCACGCAGATGCTTTCAAGCGTCGGACAATCGCAGGGCAAAGCCCGCGCAAAGGCCGACATGGCCGTTATGGCTACCGCGCTTGAGGCTTTCCAAGCCCAATACGGCGGCTATCCGCGCCTGAATGTGGCAAAAAAAGCCGAACACGCAGGCGACCTTTACAAGTGCCTTACGGGCAAAATGGTTTTGCGCGTCAAGGACAATTCAGTCCAGATGATGAACGTGGGCGTTGCGCGCAAGCCGTTTATCGACGCGCTCAAGTTCAAGCTGATAGACCCCGCCGACAAGGAATCGCAGTCGGTAGATCCCTCCAAGAACGGCGTGTATTTGGCAGACCCGTGGGACGAGCCGTATATGTATTTGTATAGCACGTCGTCGAGCGTAGGTTCGCTCGAGACGGAGTGGAAATCGCCCGCGTTCGTGCTGTTTACAAAAGGCGCGGACACCAAGGCAAAGGACGTTAAGGGCATGTATTCTTCGGGCATAATTCCCTCCTACGACGACTACACCACGCCCGAGGAAAATGTGGACAATATTATTTTCGGCAGAACTGAATAACTCAACATCGGATATTTTATGAAAAAAAGAAATGCTTTTACATTGGTTGAATTGATGATTGTCATCGCCATAATCGGCGTGTTGGTGGGCATGCTCACCCCGACGATTTCGGCGTCCTACAAAAAGGCGTTGGCGACTAACTCCAAAACGTTTATGTCTAATATGTGCGCGGCGTTGGAACGCTACAAAGACGACAACGGCGACTTCCCCGCGTTCCTTTCCTCTTCCGCGCGCGTGAATCTCGACGACGCAAACAACGCGGAAAAACTCTACAAAGCACTCACTGGAAAGAATCCCGACGGCAGCAGACTGTCTTCGGCCGACAGGCGCGAGCTTAACCGCCGCTCGACGTCGTATATGGATTTCAATATGAACTCCATAACGCAGATAAACGGCAAGTGGAAGATTATCGACGCGTTCGGCAACCCCAACATCTACGTCTGTGTTGACGCCGACAGCGACGGCTTCATCAAAAACGGCTTCCCCACGCGCAAAGACGGCATAGACTCGCTTGAATTGAGCGAAATTGTGCCCAACGCAAAGCTCGGGCTTATGGCCAAGGTCATAATGTTCACCCTCAAAAAGGACTCCGAAAAGGATACCGCCGAATACAGCGCAGAAAACGTCTTTACTTGGTATTAATATTTTATGAAGACTTTCAAAAAGGGCTTTACGCTCATAGAAGTTTTGGTGGTGCTCGGCATAATAGCCTTTATGGCTACGGGCATTACAATGCTGAGCATGAAAGACACGTCGCAGGGCATTCTTGCGGCGCGCCACTCAATGATGACGGCGTTCTACTCGGCTAAAATGGCGGCGGTGACAAAAAAAGCCCCCGTTATGCTCATTGTCTACAAGGGCGACGACATCACGCGCCGCCTCAGACAGGTCGGCATAATCTACCAAGTCCGCAAAGACGGCGCGTCCGAGGGCTGGTCGGCGTTGAACGAAGGCTTTGTTATGCCCGAGGGCGTGTTCTTTGTTCCGCCCGCAGGCGATTTCTCGAAATTCGTGAAGCTCGGCAAGGGCATAAAGCAAAACGAGGTTTTCTGCAGCACCTTTAACGATATTTATACGGGTTCAAACAACGAAGTTTCCGTGAAGACGTTCCCGAGCATTACCCCGCAGCCCGTGTCGGTCGGCAGCGGCGACTGGTATTGCTACCAGTTTTCGGCGGACGGGCTTTCCATGAACCCCGGTTCGTATGTAATGCTTGCGGTGGGGCGTCAAAACAACGCGGGAATGTTCACGATAGACAATCCCGCCCTGCAAATGGGGTTTGTTGTGCGCAAACTCGGGCACACTATAGCGTTCTCGGGCTACGACGAAATGGAAGAGGTAATCAACAAATAGAAAATGAAACCGAATTTGAAACAGAAAAAGGCTTTTACGCTTGTCGAAGTAATGTTGGCGGTGGGCGTGATAGCGGTGTCGATAACGGCGATGATTGGTTTGCTTGCCTCCATTACGGCGAGCCTGAACGTCAGCCGCCACAAGAACAAGGCAATGTCGCTGTTCTCCAACACGGAAACGACGCTCGATATGGAGTCGTTTTCCAAAGTATACAGGTGGGTGCAAAATCCCGCCAATCCGTATGTGATATATTTTTGGGACGAAGACCAAAACCCCGACGACCCCGACAATCCGAGCCTTATTACAATGTCTTCGGAAATAGTGGGCAAGCCCAAAGAGCCGCCGAGCTCGACGCATTTGGCGAGGTCGCGCGGCGACATATACAGGGTTGTGATATCGCTTTATCAGGGCGGGCTAAAGGGCAAGCGCGTTGAGGTCGGCAGCACTTCGACATATTCGGGCGGCTCGCTCCCCGGCGGGGTAGATTCCTACGCGTTAAGCTACATTCCCGTGAAAGTCGACGTCTACGCCGAACCGCGCTCCGACATCACGCGCGACACGGGCAAGCGCGAAATCAACGAACAGCGTCTTGTCTTTTCCGACATTATAATGAAAGTGCGTTAAGGTTTGTTTATGAAAAGAAGAGCTTTTACTCTGGTTGAAATTATGGCCGCCAGTGCCATAATGGCGATTATCGTTTTGGGCGTGTTGTCGGTTGCGTCGAACATTTTGAAAACGTATACGAAAGCGTCGGGACAGCTCCAGAACTACTTCGACGCCAACGTGGTAGGCAACATCATTGCCGAAGACCTCGAAAGCGCGGTTATCCGCCGCGACGGCCGCGCGTGGTTGCAGGTAAGCTACGACGACACTGTCGGTATGCTCAAGGGCACTTCCTACAAGGGCTCCGAGCCGCTGCGCCCGCCGAAACTGATGTTCTATTCCTCCACAAGTATGCGCCCGATGTATACGAAGGAAAACACGTCGTTCGACCAAAATTCGAAAAAGGAATCGGTTCTAATTCCCGGGAACGTCTGCGCGGTCAAGTATCAGCTGGCGATGAAAAGCCCGTTTATGAAGTCGCTCGGCGAAGCGGGAGACGAAAAGCAATACAATGCTTTCTACGGACTTTATCGCGCCGTTGTTGATTCGCGCTCGACAGCCCTCGACAATATGGGGCGCGTGAAGCAGGGATTTTCGCTCGGCGGAAGCGACGAGTCTTTCAAAAACTCGCTGCAAATGAACGTCTGGGAGGGAACGTCGTCGGTTGTTGACGAACGCGGCGAGGAGGTCTCGGGCGTGAAGCTCAAAAACTGGTCGCTCGCTCCCGAAAATCTGCTTTCGATGAACGTCGTGGATTTCCGCATTACGTTCGCGGTGATGTATAAAAACAGGCGCGACGTGGGTCAGGACGCCCCCAGATACAGAGTGGCGTATGTCCCCGCGGGCACCGATTTGACTGTGGGGCCTACAATTCTCGCCGAAGAGGCATACGAGTTCTCCCAGTCGGGCGGTATGATGAACGTCGATACGGGTTCGGACGAATTCAAGGGCGGCATGCTCAGCTTCGCCGACGTTTCCATAACGTTTGTCTCCGACGCGGGCGCGCGCGAAATGCGCGCTCTTATGCGCGGCAACAGAATGACCGAAGACGATTTCAAGAGAATTGTGGCGCAGCACGGCAACACGGTTGTCCGCCGCGTCAGGTTTATGTCGCAACCTTTGGACTAATATGAAGTTGACCCAACAGCAAATAGAGGCGGTCGGCGCGTGGGTCGCCGACAACGCAAGCATTTCCGACGTTCAAAAGCGTCTGTCCGAGCAGTTCGGAATAAATATGACGTATATGGACGTGCGCTTTTTAATTGACGATATCGGCGCGCAGCTCAGGGACAAGCCCGAGCCGAAACCCGCCGCGCCCGAACAGCCCGCCGCGCAACCCGAAGCCGACGTTCCCGCGGACGGCGGTTTTGCCGACGCGCAAAATTCGCCCGATGCCGAACAACAGTCGGCAGGCGGCGTGCAGGTGTCGGTAAGCCCGATTCAACGCCCCGGGACAGTGGCGTGCGGCGATGTCGTATTTTCCGACGGCGAAAAGGCGGAATGGCTCATCGACCAAATGGGCAGGTTGTCGCTCGTTCCCGCAACGCAGGGCTATCAGCCTTCGGGCGCAGACATAGGCGATTTCCAAGCCAAATTGCAGGCTCTCTTCCGTTAGAATTTCTCCCTCGCCGCAGGGTGGAGCAGTGCGCGCGGCGCGGCTACGGCGAATGTATTTGCGCATTCTCGCCCCGCGGCAAGTAGGGCACGGCGCGGCTTCGGCGGGCGTGGCGCGACTTCGGCAAGGGGGCGCGTGTGTTTCTGTCCCCTGCGGCACGTGGGGGGGAGCGGATTTTTCGGCAAACTTCCGTGCGGGGGCGTTTGCGTTTCTCACCCGCGTCGGACAGTAAAAAATTGACAATTTTCTGAGGCGTTGCAGTATTGTCGGGTAAAAGTTATGAATTTTGCAAAAGTATTCGGTATTTTGTTCGCAGCCGCCGCAATTCTCGGCGGCGGGTATGTTTTGACACTCTTTTCTCCGGGGGCTGCCGTGGAGGACTCCTCCGCGTATTTGAATTCCGACATGGAAAACTCGCAGCTTTTGCTGGAGTCGGAAAAGCTCGAAAAGAGTTTCGAAAGGCAGGTTGTGCAAAAGGGCACAACGGAAGAGGTTGTGGCTCTGCTCAGAAAGGCGATTTCGCTTCAGGAGGTCTACATAGACCGTTCCTCCAACCGCGACAGGTCTCCCGCGGAGCGTCTGGTGAAGCTTAAAACGCGCCTTCAAAACATAGAGGCAAAGCCGCTTTCGGAGATTGTTGATTCGCTCGAAAAAAAGGCCAAAGACGCCGCCGCCGCCGAGGACAGCGAACGCGCGCGCGACTATTACAGCCAAGCCTGCGTTATGCAGACAAAAATCAACGTAGACTATTCGCTCTCAAAATTCAAGAGCGTCCAGCGGGCTTTGTATTTCGATACCCAGTCAAAGACAATGCGGGCGCGTCCGCTTTACCTCAAAAGCGTCGAGGCGGAAAAAAACGCCTACAAGGCAATAGAAGCGGGCAACTGGAATTCGGCGCGCGAAAATTTCGAAACCGCCATAGCCATGCTTTCGAAAATCAATTCCGACTTCCCCAATTCCGCGTATACCGACTTCACGCGAATGCAGAATCTGGACGTGGAGCTTGAGTCGCTGAAATCGGCAGATTTGTATGCAAAGCTGGAGGCGGTGCTCAAAAAGGCCGAGGACGCAAAGGCGCGCAACGACTTCCCCTCGGCCTCCGAGGCATACGGCGACGCCCTCGAACTTCAGCGCACAATAAACAGGGTCTACCCGCGCAGCCGCCACGCTTCCGACGAATCGGCTGCGAAATTCGAGCGCGAAAAAATCGACGCCTACAGTTGGGACTACGCCACCGCCATAAAAAATCTCGACGCCAAACTTACCGAAGTAATCCGCAAGGGCGACATTCCGCTTGTCGTTGAAATGTCGACAAACCTGCTCGGCAAAGTTGAGCAGTTCAAGCGCGACTACCCCAGAAGCAACCTTGTGGGCGACGAACTCGTTCTGAAATTGCGCTACATAAATTTCACCGCGCGCGAAATTCCGCAAATCCAGCAGCTTGTCCGCGAAAATCTGGCGGAAATAAACGGCGTTCAAATGCTCGCTACGGAGGTTACCCAAAAGCTCTACTCCGCAGTCATGAAGGAGAACCCGAGCCGCTATACCGACAACGAAAACCTGCCCGTTGACTCAGTAAGCTACGACGACGTAGAGCGTTTCTGCACGCGCCTTTCGTGGATTCTCTCTGCCGAGGTTGCGCTGCCCACCGAGGCCGACTTCGCAAAAGCGGTAGGTTCTTTGCGCTATGTAGACATAAACGAAATTTCGTGGAACTACCTAAACAGCGGCGGCAAAACGCACCCCGTTGCCGCGAAGCGCAAAAACGACAAGGGCTTTTTCGACTTGCTCGGAAACGTCGAGGAGTTTGTGCGCCCCAAAAGCGGCTCGGATTCAATCCCCGTCATGGGCGGCAGCGCGCAGTCCACTACCGACTCCATTCTCGACTTGGCGAAAAAAACGGTAGATTCCAAAACGCGAAACCGCATGTTGGGTTTCAGAATAATTGTCAAATAATATGAAGATTTATCCTGCAGTAGACATCAAAGACGGCAAATGCGTGCGCCTTCGCAAGGGCGCGGCGGAAAACAAAACGGTGTATTTCGAAAATCCAGTGGACGCGGCGAAGTCGTTTCTCGACGCGGGCTCGAAGGTAATACACGTGGTCGATTTGGACGGCGCGTTCGGGGGCGCAATGGTGAACCTCAAAACAATTTCGGCAATAGCAAACTTGGGAATGTTCGTGGAACTTGGCGGCGGAATGCGCGATGCTTCGGCGGTGAACGCGGCTTTCGACGCGGGTGTTTCGCGCGCAATAATCGGCACAAAGGCGTGCACAAACCCCGAATTTGCCAAGGAGCTTGCGGCCCAATTCGGCGAAAAAATCGCCGTGGGAATCGACGCCAAAGGCGGCAAAGTTGCAATAAAAGGCTGGGTTGAGGTTTCCGACAAAGACGCCTGTGCCCTCGCCCGCGACCTCGCCCTCGGCGGGGTGAAAACCTTCATCTATACAGACATCGACACCGACGGAATGCTTTCGGGAGTGAACGTTGCCGCGCAGGAACAAATGCTGCAGACGCTTGCCGACTGTGGCGGAAACCTGATTGCCTCGGGCGGCGTGGCGTCGATTGCCGACATCGAAAAACTCGCAGCCCTCGCGCGACGCTATCCGAATCTCGACGGCGCAATAGTGGGCAAGGCAATTTACGAGCGGAAAATCGACCTTAAAGGGGCTATAGCAGTTGCCGAAAATGTCTGAGCAAATACAGATTTTGTCGGCTTCGGGCGGCGACTACGAACTTCTCGACAGCGGCGACAGACTCAAGCTGGAACGCTTCGGCGGCGTTGTTACCGTCCGCAGCGAACCGAAGGCGTGGTGGTCGCCCGCGCAGCCCGAATTGTGGAAAACGGCCGACTGCACATACAATGAGGGGGCGAAAAAATTTTGGTCGTTCAGCAGGCGCGTTTCGCCGCCCGTTCTCGATTTCGGCGGGGTAAAGTTCGCCGCAAAATTTATGGACGGCACAAAGCACTTGGGCGTTTTCCCCGAGCAGCTGCCGCATTGGAATTTCATCGTCGAAAGCGCAAAAAAAGCGCGCCGCCAAACGCCGCCCAAGCTGCTGAATCTCTTCGGCTACACGGGCGCGGCAAGCCTGTTTGCGGCAAAGGCGGGGTTCGAAGTCGCGCACGTAGATGCGTCGAAACCGTCTGTCGATTGGGCGCGGAAAAATCAGGAAATTTCGGGGTTGCAATCGTGCAAAATCCGCTGGATTGTTGACGACGCCCTCAAATTCGTCAGGCGCGAAATCCGCAGGGGCGTTAAATACGACGCAATCGTTTTGGACCCGCCCGCGTTCGGAAGAGGCCCGAAAGGCGAATTGTGGAAGCTTGAAAAAATGCTGCCCGAACTGCTTTCGGCGTGCGCGCAGGTGTTGTCGGAAAGGCCGATGTTCGTTTTGATAACGCTTTACTCCATTGAGGCGTCGTCGATTATGGCGGGGAATATGCTGCGGCAGTATTTCGGCGGGGCGGACGTTTCGTTCGGGGAACTTGTGCTGCGCCCGAAAAACGGGTTCGCGCTGCCGCTTTCCATTTGGGCGAAAGCCGAATTTTAACCGCCGCGCCCGAACAGCCCTTGCGGGCGTCGGAAAATCGTCCCGCAATTCGACAAGCCGAATGCCGTTTTATCCGAGAAAATTGGGTTGCGAAGTCGCGCCGATATGTTAACGTGGCGGAATGATTTTTTACGATAAAGTGGCAATCCTCGGGGCGGGGCTTTTGGGGGGCTCGCTCGCGAAGGCTTTGAAGGAGCGGTCGCTTGCCCGACGCGTGTCGGTGTGGTCGCGCAGCGAGTCGACGCGGGCGAAGTGCGCGGCAATGCCCGAGGTTTTCGACGAAGTTTGCGGCAGCCCGTCGGAGGCGGTAAAAAACGCCGACATAGTTGTGCTTTGCACGCCCACGCAAAACATTCCCGTTCTTGCGCGCGAAATTTGCGCGGCGGTAAAAAGCGGGGCGGTGATAACCGACGTCGGCAGCGTGAAGGCGAAAATCTGCGCGGAATGCGGCAAAATCTACGGGGGCGGCAACGCCGACTTCGTGGGCTCGCACCCGATGGCGGGTTCGGAAAAAATAGGCGTAGACTACGCCGACGCGCAGCTGTTCGAAAACCGCCCGTGCTTTGTTGCGTCAAGTTCCGCCGCCGCCGAAAAAATTTCGGCAATGTGGCGCGCCGTGGGAATGCGCGTTTACTGCGTCTCTCCCGAAGAGCACGACGCAATAGTTGCGCGCGTAAGCCACTTGCCCCACCTGCTTGCGGGCACTTTGTGCCTTGTTTCCGCCGCCTACAAAACCGATTTGCGCCCGTTCTCGGGCCCGGGCTTCAGAGACACCACGCGCGTGGCGTCGGGTTCGCCCGACATTTGGGACAGCATTGTAGCCGACAACAAAGACGAAATTCTCGCGGCGGTAAAAGACTGCGCAAACAGCCTTAACGCGCTTGTGGAAAATCTCGAAAACGCCGACTTCGCCGCGGTTGCGCGGCGTCTGCGCGATGCCAAAAAATTCAGGGACGGACTTGTTTAAAATGGAGACTTTGAAAATAAAACCCTTTAAAACTGCGGTTCGCGCCTCCGTTTCGCTTCCGGGGTCGAAAAGCATTACAAACAGGGCGTTGATTTTGGCGGCTGCTTCGGGCAGCGGGTGCGAAATCTCGGGCGCGCTGTTTTCGCGCGATACGGAAATAATGATGTCGGCGTTGAAGGCTCTCGGGTTCGACGTGCGCGCCGACGCCGAGGCAAAGACAATAGCGGTTTCGGGGCGTCTTGAAAACGGGTTGTCGGCGGAAATATTCGTGGGCAACGCGGGGACTGCGGCGCGCTTTTTGACGGCTTTGGCGGCGGCTTCGGAGGGCGGCGTTTTCGCGTTCGACTCCGACGCCGAAATGTATGCGCGCCCGATGGGCGGGCTTATCCAAGCCCTCGAAGAGCTCGGCGCGGAGTTCGAATTTTCGGGCGAAAAGAACCATTTCCCGTTCGTAATGCGCACGCACGGGCTGCGCGGCGGAGCGGTCGAGGTCGACGCGGGCGCGTCGAGCCAGATTCTCTCCGCGGTTATGATGGCTTCGAAACTCGCAAAAACGCCGCTTGAAATCAGGTGCGGGGCGACTGTTTCCGCGCCGTTTGTCAAGATGACCGAAGAAATGATGCGCGCGTTCCCGACTTCGAAATACGCCGTCGAGCCCGACGCCACTGCGGCGAGCTATTTCGCCGCCTTGCCCGCGGTTGTGGGCGGCGTGTGCGCGCTTGAAAATTTCGCCGCGTGCAGGCTTCAGGGCGACGCCAAGTTTCTCGACGTTCTGGAGTCGGCGGGGCTTGTGCGCACTCTCAAAAGCGGGAACGACGTTCTCGTTTTCGGCGCGGACACTTTCATAACAACGCCGCTTGAGCTTGATTTCAACGACATCTCCGACACTTTTCTTACCCTTGCAGCCGTTGCCGCGTTCCTGCCGCGCACGCTGAAAATCACGGGCATAAAACACACGCGCAAGCAGGAAACCGACCGCGTTGCGGCAATGGCAAGCCAGCTTAAAAAGCTTGCCGCGCGCGTTGTCGAGGGCGAAGACTTCCTCGAAATAACATCGTTTGCCGCCGAGCAAAAATGCACCGACAGGCGCGGAATTTTGCAGTGTCTTGCAAAGAGCCTCCCGCAGACGGTGAAAATAGAAACGTTCAACGACCACCGCATTGCAATGAGTTTCGGAATTCTCGGCTGCGCCGATTTGGGGCGCGAATGGATTGAAATCGAAAACCCGCAGTGCACTTCCAAAACGTGGCGCGAATTTTTCGGCGTCCTTGCGGGCGTCGGCGCGGCGTCGGAAAAATTCAGGATTGTCGCCGTTGACGGCGGCGCGGCGGTAGGCAAGTCGAGCGTCTCGAAGGCGGCTTCGGCGGCGTTGGGCTATATGCACGTCGATACGGGCGCGCACTACAGAAACCTCGCCTACATTCTGCTTGAAGACGGCATTACTCCCGCCGAAACCGAGCGCGTGCGCGCGCGCCTTCAAACGCTTTCGCTTTCCACGGCGGTGGAGGGCTTCGACGCCAAGGTCTGCTGCAACGGAAAAATTCTGCTTGAATCCGACATACGTTGCGAGCGCATAAACGCCAACGTTTCGGTGTTCGCGGCAATTCCGGAAGTGCGCGAATTCCTCAAAAACTACCAGCGTTCAATGGCGGAGTTCGCGCGCAAAAACGGCTTCGGCGGACTGATTATGGAGGGGCGCGACATAGGCTCGGTGATTTTCCCCGACGCCGACGCCCGCATTTTCCTCGACGCCGACGAGGCAACCCGCGCCGCGCGCCGCGCAAAGGAGGGCATAACCGACTCGATAGGCAGGCGCGACGAACTCGACAGAAAGCGCAAGGTAGCCCCGCTTGTGTGCCCCGACGGAGCTACGCGCATCGACACTTCGCACATGTCCAAAGACGAAGTCGTGGCGGAATCAATATTGTGTATTTTAAATTCTTAGTATGAGAAGCAGGTATTTAACATTTAAGGGAAAGTATCTTTACAAGGCTTCGTATTATCTCGCGCAGATAATTTGCGACGTTTTCGCAAGAATTGATTTGCACGGATACGAAAATATGCCCGACTGCCCCTGCGTGATAGCCGCCAACCACGTCAGCTATCTCGATCCCTTCGCCATGGGTTTTTTCAACGAGAACGAACTCTGCATTGTAGCGCGCGACTCCCTCATGAAAAATCCGCTTGCAAAGCTCATTCTTACAAACCTCAACGCAATCCCGATAAAGCGCGGGGAATCGGGAAACTTGGGCGTTTTCAGGGAGATTTTAAAGCGCATACGTTCGGGCAAAACGCTCATAATTTTCCCCGAGGGCACGCGCAGCCCCGACGGACATCTTCAAAAGGGTAAGGCGGGCGTGGGGCTTATAGCCATGAAAACCAATGTCCCCGTAGTCCCCGTGCGCAGCTTCGGGTTCGAAACGGTTCTTCCGCGTTCGGGCAAACTGCGCGGCGGCAACAGGGTCGTGATGTGTGTCGGCAAGCCCATTATGCCCGACGAGCTTAACTTCGACAAAGACGACCCCGACAGGGCGCAGAAAATTGTGGACGTAATTATGGCGCGCATTGCCGCCATTGAGAAACCGAAAATAAACAGTTTGTAGTTATGGCTTGGCTTATCCTTTTTTTGGCGGGCGTGCTCGAGATTGTCTGGGTGGTCGCGCTTAAAATGTCGGACAATTTTTCCAAACTTGTGCCCTCCGCGGTGATGGTTGTTTCAATCGTCAGCAGTTTTGTGCTGCTTAACGTGTCGATACGCACGCTGCCCATAGGCGTTGC
Source organism: uncultured Opitutales bacterium (assembly GCA_934613645.1). Taxonomy (GTDB): domain Bacteria; phylum Verrucomicrobiota; class Verrucomicrobiia; order Opitutales; family Intestinicryptomonadaceae; genus Merdousia. The sequence goes on from CAKTTC010000007.1 coordinate 12,927, forward strand.
ATACGCGGTATGGACGGGCATGGGCGCGGCGGGCGCGGTTGTTGCGGGCATAGTTCTTTTCAAAGAGCCGTGCACGTTCTGGCACGTTTTCTTTTTGTCGCTCATTGTCTGCGGGCTTGTGGGCATAAAATTTGTATCGCCCGAATAAAATGCAATACAAGGTTGCGGAAAGTTTTTTGTCGTTTCAGGGAGAGGGGCTTTTTGCGGGGCGAAAGGCGTTTTTCGTGCGCATGTTCGGCTGCAACGTAAAGTGCCCGTGGTGCGACAGCAAATACGCGTGGAGCACAGTTGCGTGCGAATCGGCTTCGGCTGACGAACTTGCCCAACGGGCGGCGGCTTCGGGCGCGGAAATGGCGGTGATTACGGGCGGAGAGCCGTGCCTGCAGGACTTGAGCGGACTTGTTGCGGCGTTGCGCGCGAAAAAAATAGCCGCGCATTTGGAGACTTCGGGAACGCTCGAAATTCCCGATGTCGATTGGATTGCCCTAAGCCCCAAGCTGTTTTGCCCGCCGTTGCCCGAAAATGTAGCGCGCGCCGACGAGCTGAAAATGATTGTCTCTTCGCCCGCAGAGCTTGAAAAATACGCGGCATTTGCGGAGGCGGCAAAACGCGCGCAGGCATTGTGGCTCGAGCCGGAGTGGTCGAAGTCTTCCGACAAGCGTCTGCTTTGCGCCATTGCCGACTTCGTGTTGAAGCGCGGCGGAAAATACCGCTGCGGCTGGCAGATGCACAAAAATTATTTCGCGCGGTAGGTGGGCGCGGTTGCGCGTTGCCTTGCGCGGTTTGCGTGCGCATGGGCTTTTCGGCTAACGCAAATGCGTTTTGTATTTTTTGCGCGGCAAACAGGCGTTTTGCGCGGCGCAAAAAAACGCCCGAAGATTTTTCGGACGCGTTTGGGTTGCGGCGTGCGGGCGCGAAAAACGTCAGTCAAGCCTGAGCAGACGTTGGACAATTCGGTAGCCGAATCCCTCGAAAACGATGTCGGCCTCGGTGGCAAGCCACGCGGCGGCAAGTGCGAAGCAAACGTAAATCTGCCACTGTTCGTATTTGCCGAACGCGCTTTCGAACACCATTGGGGCGACAGCCGCAGCCGCCAAAAGCAGGTTCCCCAAAACCGCCAAAGCCGCCTTGAAAGCGGAATTTTTGCACGCCGCCAAAATTTTGTAGCTTAAAAGCGACATCGCAAGCGTGCCGAAATACAGCACCGAAGTCCACACGGCAAACAGGTTTTTTCCCGAAAGCGCGCAGTTTTCGCCCGCGCCGTTTTGCGCCAAATCTACGCATATTACAACAAGCAAAACTTGGTGCGGAATTATGTAAAACAGCATTCCCAAAACGAACAAAATTTTCTTTACGGCGGTGTCTATTTTGAACGCCGTGCGAACCGCAAACGCGCATACGAAAACGCACACAAGCGTTATGCACTCCAGAATTGCCATTGAAAAGAACGATTCGTTCGGGGGAAAGGAGGCGTCGAACGAAGTAAGAATCGAGGCGTCTGCGATACTCCTATACATATACAGAAGCATTGTCCGCAGGTTGTCGGATACAAGCGGCAACGCCGCCGCCGCAATTATGCCCAGCGGCGCAAGCGCGCTCCAAAGGCGCGAATTGTCTGAATACGGAGGTATGTTTTTTTCTGCCATATTCTCCATTGAGACGATTTTTCCCTTTTTTGCAAAAAAAAACTTGCTTTAATCGGCCGAATTGACGATAACACAATCAACCTCTGCGGTGTTTGAGACTGTCAAATCCATTTCCCGCCTTAATAGCATTATATCGGGAGCTTGACTGCTCGGTGTGGCTGTCATGCCGTCCTTGAACGGAAGGCAAAAGCGTCGGGAGAAGCACCCACCTTTTTCACGGAGGTCGAGAAATCAACTCGACAAGACGGCACACGTGGGGGTTCTCTTTTTTTTTGCGCGGATAGACAAAGGGTCTTGTCTGCGCGTTTTTTATTTTGAAACGCCGCAGTTTCGGGGGAAGGAAATGGTTTCCGACAAGTTCAAAAAATTGACGTGGTTGTCGCCGCTGTATTTCATAGAGGGGCTTCCGAACGCCGTGGTCGGGACGCTCTCGGTGGGGTATTACAAGTCGATGGGCATGGACAATTCCGCGATAGCGTTGCTTACAAGCTCGCTTTACCTGCCGTGGGTTTTGAAGGGCTTTTGGGCGCCGCTTGTGGACTCGCTTTCGCGCAAACGCGTGTGGATTCTACTGTGCGCGTCGGTGTTTTTTTTGTGCTTTCTGGGGCTTGCGGCGGCGCAGTTCGTAAAATGCTGGGTGTTCCTTACGGCGTCGATTTTCTGGCTTCTCGGCTTTGCCTCCGCCACGTTCGACATCTCCGCCGACGGCTTCTATATGCTTGCGCTTCCGCCCAAAGACCAGTCGTTTTTTGTGGGGGTAAGGAACGCATTCTACCGCATAGCCGTGCTGTTCGGGCAGGGGGCGTTGATGGTCGTTGCGGGGAAGGGCGAAGAGCTTTTCGGCGGCGTTCCGCGCGGTTGGGCGGTGTCGTTCGGAGTGTGCTCGCTCGTGGCGGGCGCGGCAGTCCCGATTCTGTTTTTTGCGTTGCCGAAACCCGAGTCCGACAAGTCGGCGGGCGCGGAAAACGCGCTCTCGGTTCTGCGGAATATGGGGGCTGTTTTTGCGGAGTTTTTCTCGAGAAAGCACATCGGGACGATTTTGGCTTTCGTGCTTTTGTATAGGTTTGCGGAGGCGCAACTGTTGCGCGTAGTTCAGCCGTTTTTGCTCGACGGCGTTGTTGCGGGCGGCTTGGGAATGTCTACTGTCAGGCTCGGGTTCATCTACGGAACTGTTGCGCCCATCGCGCTTCTGGGCGGCGGGATAATAGGCGGATTTTTGATTTCGAAATTCGGCTTGGCGAAAATGATGATGCCCATGGCGTGCGCGATAAATCTGCCGAACATAATATACGTTTACATGGCATACGAGCAGCCGCAGAACGACTTGCTTAATCTGGCGTTGATTTCGTTCGAACAGTTCGGCTACGGATTGGGATTTTCGAGCTATATGGTGTTTTTGATGTGGGCTTCGCGCGGCGAAAACAAGACGGCGGACTACGCAATTTGCACTTCGCTTATGGCGTTGGGAATAATAATTCCGGGGTTTCTCAGCGCGTTTTTACAGCTTTACACAAGCTATACGGCGTTTTTTGAGTGGATTATGGTTTCGACTGTCGTGTCTTTCGCCGTAACATATTTTGCCGTGCGGCTCGTGAAAAAATCCGACGCGTATTAAGAGGCGTCGGACTGCCCGAGGGCGCGTTTCGGGGGCGGCTTGGGGGCAATTTTGTTCGAATTTTTTGTTGCAAAAACTTCCTTCTGATATTGAATCTGCAACAATGAAGAATTTAGGCGCAAAATTAAAGGCGGCGAGAGAGTCTATGCAGTTGACGCTCAGAGACGTTGCCGACGTTACAAGGCTCAGAATTTCCGTTCTGGAGGATATGGAAAACGGAGTCTTCGACAGCAAATTAAAAGACATCTACAAACGTGGCTTCCTCCGCCTTTACGCCGCCTTTTTGAAGCTTGATGTAGATGCGGTCATGCGCGAATACAATACCGCAATGGCTATGAAACAGTCGGAAGAAAGCCGCTTCGGCGCGGCTCCCGCGTTCGTGGAAGACGCCCCGAAAGACGGAACGCGCTTCGACGACGAACCCGAAGAACAGCAGGCTTCGCCCGATGCCACAGCAAAATATATCAAACTCGGCGGGGCGTTCGTGCTCGCGATTTTGGCGATAGTAGTTGTTGTTATGGTTGTGTCCGCCCTCACAAAGCGCGCAACGTCAACTCCCGCGGAACAGCCCTCGGTTGAGCAGCCCGCCGTAGTGGCCAGCGTAGACGCGCCGAAAGTCCTTTCCGTAGAGGCCGCCGAAGAGGCGTATATTACAGTGTTTAAAAACAACGCCTCGGGCGCGGAAGTTGTCGTTTGGACAGGCACTATTCCCGCAGGTTCTAAAAAGGATTTCCAGCTTGACGAAACACTCACAGTGCGCGCAACAGATGCTTCGAAAATCAAAATGGTTCGCGACGGGACTGTGATTTACGATAAAAAACTTTCGGGTATTCGCAAGTTCGTCGTTAAACCCCGCTAAAAAATAGCGGCGGCGAAGCGGAATAGGCAAAGCCAATCCGCGCCATTTGGAGAGTTGCAAAAAATCGAAACTTTAACAAATAGCCAAAGACGGAATTGAACGTAGTTCAATCCGCCGCCACTTCGGAATACATAAAAAACAAAACTTTAACAAATAATCAAAGCAGCATTGGCAAAGCCAATCTGCGCCTCTTTAGAAAGGTTAAAAAATGTTGGTTCATACAGTTATATTTAGAACGAGAAATAAAGATAAGCTGGCACATCTGCGTGAGGGCTTGGAAACGTTGAAACAAATAGAGGGCGTGGAGTTTATCCATATCGGTGAACCCGTGCCGAGTGAACGTCCCGTGGTGGACGATTTCTTCGACTTCGCAATGGTCGTGGCGTTTAAGGACGATGAAGCGGGCTTGAAACGCTATGCCGAACATCCAATCCATGTAGCGTTCGCGGAAAAATATAAAAAGCCCGACGGCGTGAAAATTCAGGTGTTCGATATTAAGTAAGCGATGCCGCGCCCAAATGTCGAAGACGGAATAAAGTATATAGCCTCCGAAGCCGCGCGTTTCGGAGGTCGCGCGTATTATGTGGGCGGGTGCGTGCGCGATTCGCTTTTGGGGTGCGCCTCGAAAGACGTGGATATTGAAATTTACGGACTCGCGCCCGATAAAATCGAGCGGATACTCGGCAGAAAATTCAGAGTCGAAGTGGTGGGAAAGAGTTTCGGCGTGTGGATTTTGAAGGGCTGCGATATCGACGTGAGCATGCCGCGCCGCGAGAGGAAATCGGGCGAGGGACACAAACAGTTCGAAATAGAGGGCGACCCGTTTATGACGCCCAAAGAGGCGTGCGCGCGTCGCGATTTTACAATCAACGCAATCATGCGCGATATCCTCACGGGCGAAATCATCGACCCATACGACGGCCGCGGCGATATTTCGCGCGGCGTTTTGCGCCATACGTCGGAACGCTTTGCCGAAGACCCGCTGCGCGTGCTGCGGGCAATGCAGTTTGCGGCGCGGTTCGACTTCGGCGTCGCGCCCGAAACAGTCGCGCTTTGCTCGGCAATCCCGTTCGAAAACCTTCCGCGCGAGCGCGTTTTCGAGGAGTGGAAGAAAATGCTGCTTAAAGGCGTGAAAATTTCGCGCGGGCTTGACTTCCTGCGCGACTGCGGCTGGGTAAAATATTTCCCCGAACTTGCCGCGTGCGTCGGCTGCGCGCAAGACCCCGAGTGGCACCCCGAGGGCGACGTGTTTACGCATACGGGGTTCTGTCTGGACACTTTCGCAAGGGAGCGCATAGGCGACGAGCGCGAAGATTTGGTCGTGGGGCTTGCAGTGCTTTGCCACGACTTCGGCAAACCGCTTTGCACAGTGAAAGACCCCGACGGCAGAATACGCTCGCGCGGGCACGATGTTTTGGGCGCGAAGCCGACGGAGCGTTTCCTCAACCGCCTCACGCGCGAAAAATCGCTCATTGCAGACGTAGTCCCGCTTGTGGAGCGGCACATGGCAATTCTCGACCTCTGGCGCAACCAATGCGGCGATTCCGCAATCAGGCGGCTGGCGGGAAAGGTGGGACGCATTGACCGCCTTGTGCGTATCGACAGTGCCGACAGGGGCGGGCGTCCGCCGCTTAAACCCGAGATTTCTCCTCAGGGCGCATGGATTTTGGAGCGCGCCCGCGCCCTGCAGGTGCAGGATTCCGCCCCCAAACCCATTCTTATGGGGCGGCATCTCATAGAAATGGGATTGAAGCCGAGCAGGGATTTTTCCGATATTCTCGCGGAAGTGTATGAGGCGCAGCTTGACGGCGGCTTCGATTCGCTCGAGGGCGCGCGCGAATATGCGCAAAACATTATCGCGAAAAAAGTGTCTAAATAAAAACAAAAGCAGTTTTAAACAATTTATGAACGAAGAAAATATTGACAGTCAAGCAAATATAGACCCGAACTTCTGCGGGCAAGTAGCCGACGCCGAAAGGCTCGCCGACGATATGGCATCGCAGGAGCAGTCGGTTGACGGCGCGTTGGGCGCGCAGGAGGCGGCGGGTTCGTCCGATTCGTCGGATTCGGCTTTGAAAGAGGCTTTGGCGGCGGCGGAAAAAAACAAGGATTTGTATTTGAGGGCAGTCGCCGATCTCGACACATACAGGCGCAAGGTTCAGCGCGAAAAATCGGAGCTTGCAAAGTTCGCGCTCCAGCCGCTTGTGGAGGAATTGCTGCCTTCGCTCGACCACTTGGAAATGGCAATTCAGGCGGCAAAATGCGTTGAGGGCGGAAAAAACATCGTAATGGGCGTGGAGATGGTTTACGCGCAGGTCAAGAAAGTGTTTGCGTCGTTCGGCGTAGAGGAGGTTTCGGTTGTAGGCAAGCCGTTCGACCCGAACGTCGAGGATTGCGTAAGCCACGAACCCAGCGATTCAGTCCCCGAAAATTCCATCATAAAAGTCGTCCGCATGGGCTACAAAATGAACGGGCGTTTGTTGCGTCCGGCAAGCGTTGTTGTTTCAAGCGGAAAGGCGGAATAATTTTTTATGGCAGAAGAAGATTTTTACAAGGTTTTGGGAGTCGAAAAAACGGCTACCGCGCAGGAAATCAAGAAGGCGTATAGAAAGCTCGCGCTGAAATACCACCCCGACCGCAACCCCAACAACAAGGAGGCGGAGCAGAAATTCAGGGAGGTTTCCGAGGCCTACGAAGTCCTCTCCAACGAGGAAAAACGAGCCAAATACGACCAATTCGGACACGCCGCGTTCAAGCAGCAGCAAATGGGCGGCGGCGCGGCGTATTCGCAGGGGTTCGACCCGTTCGACATCTTCCGCGAAGTTTTCGGCGGCGGCGCGGCCGGCGGCGGGGCGTCGTTCTACGACTTCTTCGGCGGCGGCATGGGCGCGGTGCACCACGACTTCAACGCCCCCGAAGAGGGCAGCGACATTCGCGCGGAAATAGAAATTTCGCTCGAGGAAGCAGCAAGCGGCGTGTCGAAAAAAATCCGCTACAACAGAATGGTGGAGTGCCCCGACTGCCACGGAACAGGCTCGAAGAGCGGAAAGGGCAAGAAAGCGTGCCCGAAATGCGGCGGCACGGGGCACGTAAATATGCGCCGCGGGCCGATAAGCTTCTCGCAGCCGTGTCCCGACTGCCACGGAACGGGCGGCATTGTTGAAGACCCCTGTCCGAAATGCGGCGGCACTGGGCAAATCAAGGAGCGCACCGAGGTTAAAGTCGACATTCCCGCGGGCGTCTACACGGGCGCGCGTCTGCGCAAAACGGGCATGGGCAACGCGGGCGTAAACGGCGGCGCGGCGGGCGATTTATACATTGTAATCTACGTCCGCGCCCACGAGCGTTTCGAGCGCGAGGACGACGATTTATATTGCGCGCTCCCCATAAAATTCACTCTTGCGGCACTCGGCGGACAAATTGAAGTCGACACCATAACGGGCAAAAAGGCGACTCTCAAAATTGCGGCGGGAACGCAGGCGGGAACACTGCTCAGGCTAAAAGGGCAGGGTATGCCGAATCTGCGCGGCGGCACTGCGGGCGACATGTATGTAAAAGTTGACATCGAAGTCCCATCAAAGCTCACCGACGAGCAACGCAAGAAGCTCGAGGAATTCGCCTCTCTCTGCGGCGACGACAAGCCCGCGTCGTCTTCCTCTTCCGAGCCGTTCTACAAAAAATTCTTCTAACACAAGGGGCGAAGCCCCTTGACCTGAGCCGCATCGCGGCGGTCTGTGTAATACGGCAGTGCTAACCGCACTGCCTTTTCTGTGAATATTCGCATTGGCGTTGCCAATGGCTTATGTATCCTAAGCTAAAAAGACTTTTTTGGCGAAGCCCCTTGACCTGAGCGTTCGTAGAACGCTCATTGTGTTATTCGGCGCGGTTGAACCCCGCGCCTTTTCTGTTAACATACGCATTGAACTTCGTTCAATGGCTTATTATTTCTAAGCCGAAAAGTTTTTTTGGGCGAAGCCCCTTGACCTCCGCCGCATCGCGGCGGTCTGTATAATACGACAGTGCTAACCGCACTGTCTTTTCTGTGAATATTCGCATTGGCGTTGCCAATGGCTTATGTCTCCTAAGCTAAAAAGACTTTTTGGGCGAAGTCCCTTGACCTCCGCCGCATCGCGGCGGTCTGTGTAATACGGCAGTGCTAACCGCACTGCCTTTTCTGTGAATATTCGCATTGGCTTCGCCAATGGCTTGATTATTCTAATTACAAACTTTAATCAGTATGCAAAGGCGCATTGCCTACGGCAATCGCCGCCACTTTCGGAAAGGTAAAAAAATGCCCGAGAGCGTTTGCTTATGAAAATTTTTTTATTTCCTTTTTCCCACTTAAAAGAAGACTCAACTGAAAGAAACGCGCCTTTTAATTCTTAAACTTTAACCAGAAGACAAAGCGGAATTGAATGAAATTCAATCCGCGCCCCTTTAAGTTAAAAAGCGCGAGGCTCGAGGCAGAAAACAAGCGAAGCGCGTTTGAGATTTTTTGCGTAGCAAAAAAGACCCCGAAGGGGCGAGACGGTTTGCGAATGCAAACGCGAGTCAACTTCGTATTTTATGAGGCGTAGCGGGCTAAACGCCCGTAAGTCTGAAATAAAATCGAATGATGCCCGAGAGCGTTTGCTTATGAAAATTTTTTTATTTCTTTTTTCACTTAATAAAAAATTTTCATTTTCATAAGCAAACGCGCCCTCGCGCTTTTTTAGTAGGCGACGTAGGCGTCACCCACGGTATACTTGTGGTCGGGCGAGATTGACATAACGCCGTTTTTGATGATGAAGTTCTTTGTTACGCGCGGGCGCAAGTATTCGTCGAAAATTGAGGTGAGCGGGTGAATCTCCCTGATTTTCATTCCGTCGGGCAACGTTAGCGACGCGTTGGGATTGAGGAAACAGAAAAAGAGCTTTTTTGTCTCGGGGTGAATCGCCCAAATTACGTTCCTTGACATGTGCGCCGTGGGGCTTGAGTAAACCAGGTTTTCGGCGTCCCACTTGCGCCTGTCAATGGGAGTGTTGTTGAGATTTTCCCAAGAAGCTATCGCGCGTGTGAGCTTCATTCGGGCGGGAACGTCGCGAATGGAGGGAAGCGAAGGGCACGGGTTGCCGAACCATACACTCCACGCGCCCAGAGACGCCGCCGCGCCCACAGCGTGGATTTCCTTGAGAAAATCGAAGACGAAAATGTCGCAGGCGTTGGCGAAATTTTCAACCTTGAAATAGCCTGTGTTCCACGCTTCGGCAATTTTGAAATGCTTGTCGGTGCCGTGTTCTACCTGCACATAGTCGGCAATGGCGGGGTCGTCGGGCGATATGCCCAAACGCACGAAATCGGCGGCGTAATTTCCCCAAAGCTGATAGGGGTCTACGACGAGCTTTATTTTCGGATTGTGCCCGTCGAAAGCCGCGCGGATTGTGCGATAGAAGGCAACGCGCCCCTCGCAGTATGTCGGATAGTCGGGCTTTTCGCCTTTGGGAAAGTCGGCACTGTCTGCGCCGCGCCAGTGGGAAAGCCCGCATTGAACATACCGCTTGCCGCCCCGCTTGTCGGAGATTTCGCCCCAAAAATCGCCCTCAAGCTGGGGAACGTCCCAAACAAAGCCCGCAAACTTGAAATCGGGATTGCTCTTTTCGATGGCGAGCGCGCGCTCCTTGTTCTTTTGGACGATGGCGTCAATGACCTTCTGTTTCTGCATGTTCGGAATCAGACTGCAAACGCCGTATTGCTTGTGGTCTTCGCTCCATTCGCGGTGGTGGAAACGGACGAACCAGCCCGTCGCCATGCAGTCGGGGAAAGGCAAGGAGGCGTCTTTCATGGCGCAGAAATCCCTCAAGTGGTCTATTTCTTTCTGCGAATACGCCGATGCGTTGTTGAAGTCAATCATTCGCCTGTAGACGCCGACGTATTCGGGGTCGGGAAGATAGAAAAACATGCCCTTTGATTCAGGCAGCTTCTCCATTCCGTTGTTGTAGAGAACGTGGCGGATTGCCATGTTGCGCGCAAAACGCAGATTGTCGCGCGCGCCGCCGCACCAAAGCCCGAGATAGTTGCGGAAGTCGTCAATTTTGTAGTCGAGTTTGCCCGAAACGGGCTTCGCCACAATGGGAGCGTCGGGAGCAATTTGGGGGTCGCGGGCAGAGGCGCAAAGAGCCGACGCGGAAACGGCGAACGCATACGCACCCACAACGATGCCGAACTGACGCTTCGCCCGAATTTTCGTGCCCGCCGAAAGCGCGGCTGAGAGCTTTGCAAGAGTTTTCATTGCAGCCTACAGAGATGTTTTGCCCCTGAAGATGTAGCGCGAAAGCATAGTGTCAAGGGGCGTTTTTTTGCCGAAATTTTCGAGAATGCCGTCGGCGGAGTTTTTCGGAAACGCGATGTAGGCGAGGTCGATTTGGTCGGGGCTGCCGTCCTTCACGCGCCTAAATACGACCAGAAAACGGTCGGGCGAAAGTTCGAGCACGCGGATGTATTTTTTGTGCCACGAGAAGTAGTCGGAGAGGGCGTCCTTGCGCTGCTGCTGCGTCATGCCGAGGTATTGGCGCGCGAAAGTTTCGCGGCTTTGCGCCGACATGTATTCGGCGTATTCCTCCAGCCTCCAGTCGAAGAAAATGTCTTGGATTTTCCTGTAGAACTTTGCCGCGCGCGCGGAGTCTGCGGCGGGGTCGGGCTCGAGGGAAACAAAGGGCGCGCCGCCGAAAACAAGATACGGATTTTTTTCCGCCTTCAGCCGCGCCAAAATTGCGGCGTCGGCGGGCGATAGCGCGTTTTCGGAGCGCGCCGATTCGGTTTCGGTGTCGGCTTGCATGGCGGTGGCGATGTCGGAGCGGCAGATTAGCGAAACGAACGCGTCGTTCAGCGACAAATCCCAGAGCAGCCCGCCGCCGACTTCCTCGAACGCAAAGAAGTTCATTCCCGCGCGCATTCTGGATTTCTGCGGAATCTCGAAAGCGGCAATAGTGTATTTGCCGAATTTAAACGGCAGAATTTTCGGCTCGCGGGCGAATCGGGCAAGCTTCAAAAACTTCGCCGCCTTGCCCGCCTGTTGCCCGTTTTTAAGCAGCGCGCCGAGGTTTGCGGGAGTTGCAGCCAAGATTTCCCCGACGCGTTTTTGCACGCGTTCGGCGTCGGTTTTGCATACGCGCACATACGCGCTTGTGTGGAATTTCTGCGCGCCTACTTCGGCGTCGCAAGGCAGCGCAACGCTGGTGTATTGCGCGGCGGCGGCACAGGCGCAAAGAGCCGCCGCAAGTGTGGATAGTAGCTTTTTCATACGTGGTGGTATCCTGTTTTTGCCGTTATTGTTTTCGCCCTGTAAAGCTGTTCGGCAATGATTGCGCGGGCGAATTCGTGCGTGAAAGTCATCGGAGAAAGCGACATGACAACATCGGCGCGCTTTCTGATTTTGTCGTCCAAGCCGAACGGGCCGCCTATGACGAACGCGCTTGCCCCGCGCATGAGGTCGGCCTCGAGCATTTTAGACAGCTCCACGGAAGAGAACATCTTGCCTTCTTCGCTCAGAACGTAGACGCGCCCGCGGAAGTTTTTTAGCGCGTCGAGCATTTTGTCGGCTTCGGCCGCGGGAGTGGAGTCTTTTATCTCAACGCATTCGAAGTTGCAGAAGTGCTTTATGCGCGAAAAATAGTCGGCACACAATTCCGCCAACGCCCTGTTCTTCATCTTCCCGACTGCCACAAGTTTTATCATACTCAACGGCGATTCAAGCGCGCGGGCGGGGTGCTGTCAAGTTTTTAGCCCGCGCGGAAAGGGCGAAACAACCGCGCGGGGGCAGGCGCACAATACTGCCCGCACAATCTGTTTTCCGCCGACTGCGCCGGCCTTTCAGAATTTTATTGACTCCCGTTGTAGCTGTATTTTTTTATTTTACCAAACATAACTAAACAAAAAATAAACCAACTTGTATATGATGAAAACGGGAAAATTGCTTATTGCCGCGTGCGCGTTTGCGCCGCTTTGTGTGCTTGCCGACTGGAACGTGGCGTTCGACGAAAAAACGTCTGTTTTGACTGCCGAAAACGGCGGGTTCGCCGTTTCGGGAAAATTGTCGTTCAAGTCCCGCGGGAAAGACTGGCGTATTGTAAATTCGCGCGACGGCGTGGAAAACAGAATGGCTCTTGTAGACGCGCGCGGCGACGTTCAGGGGTATGTGGTTTTCCCGAAAAAAACCGATACGCTCGAAATCCTTTTCTACCACAGGACGGCGCAGGCATACGAGGGGAAAATCGGTTTTAGCGGAAGAATTGCCGCTCCCGCCGACGCATTTGCGTGCAGGTCGAACCCCGTTGACGGCGAACGCGTACTGCCGCTAAATTGCGGCGGCGCAGACTCCGCGCTGAACGACTCCGTATTCGCGCCCGAAACCGACACGCTGCTTGCAGTGTCGGCTGCGGAAGTGAAAATTTCGACGCTTTCGGCGAAATCATACGCGTTGAATCTGTCGGGAGAAATTGCGGAAAGCGCGCGCGCAAAGTTTGTCTTGGAGCTGCGCAAAGACTATTTCAAAAACGGATACGTTCCATACTACAAGCCGCTTTCGCTGAAAAACAGCCGAAAAACGCCCACGGGCTGGATGTCGTGGAACGTTTATTTCGACGGGGCTTCGGCGCGCGACAACCTCGCCGAGGCGAAAATCGGGCAAAAATTTTTGCAGCCGTTCGGTTGCGAATTTTGGTCGATTGAATCGTGGCAGGGCAATTCGCAGAAACTTCCCGTTGCAAAATTCCACCACCTCGATTTGGAGGTTTGCCGCGAGCAGTTCCCCGAAGGAATGAAGAAACTCGCCGACAAAATCCGCGCGCTCGGGTTCAAGCCCGGAATTTGGATTGCCCCCTACGGCACGGGAAACACCGAATTTTACAACGCCCACAAAGACTGGTTTTTGCACTATCCCGACGGCAGACCCGTGTTTTCGTGGAACGGCTACTACACAATAGACCCAACCTCTGCCGGCGCGCTCGGGCACATCGAAAAAATCATGCGCACGGCATCGCGCGAGTGGGGTTACGAATTCTTCAAAATAGACGGAATGTCGGGGCGCAACTCGAGCTACTGCGCCCACCTTTTCGAACGCCCAGAAATCCGCGCCCTCTTCAAAAATCCCGACTGCAAAAACCCGTTCGAACAGACCGTAAAGGCGTTCCGTAGGGGAATCGGCGACGACCGCCTTTTTCTGGCGTGTCAGGGGCACTCATCGGGCGCGGAGGCCGCATATGCCGAAATGGCGCGTTCGGGCGCGGACATTGTCCACGCAAACAAGCCCGTTATGTGGGAGAACATTCTCCTTCAGGCGCGCTGCACAATCAACCAAGTTTTCACGCACAATCTGGCGATGATTCTCGACCCCGACACCGTGCTTGTTGGCGACCTTCCGCTCGAAGAGGCGCGCACAACCGCTACAATCGTAGCTCTCGCGGGGCAGTTGACGTTCTTCGGCGACCGCCTTGCAACCCTCCCGCCAGACCGAATGAAAATACTGCAGCAAACGCTTCCCGCCGTGCGCGTTCTGCCGTCGAATTTGTATCCGCAGTTCGGCATGCCGCGCGTTTGGAATTTGTCGGTAAAGCACCCCGTTTTTGGCGGCTACAACGTCGTGGCGTTTTTCAACTGGGACGATACCGAAAGGCTTGTTGAAGTTTCCGCGCGCGAGCTCGGCATACCCGACGGGCTTTACTGCTGCTACGAATTTTGGACGGGCGAAACGTATTCGAGCTTCAATCCGCCCTACGCAATGCGCGTTCCGCCGCACGGCGTCCGCGTGCTTGCCGTGCGTCCCGCGTTGCCGCGCCCGCGGATTGTCGGGACGGACAGGCACATAGCCCAGACGGGTTTCGAAATTCTCGGCGAAAATTGGGATTCCGAAACAAACACCCTGTGCGGAAAAATAGCCCTTGTAAAAGACTTCCCCACAACGCTTACAGTCCAAATTCCCGCGAGATTTATGTTGGAGTCAGTTTTCGCCGAGGGGACTGAAATACTGACAAAAACCGACAACAATTCGGTAAAAATAACGTTCGTGAAGTCCCCCGAAAATTCGGGCGAATCCGCGGATTTTTCCGTCAAATTCAAGTAGCGTGCGCGGGCGGGGTGCTGTCAAGTTTTTAGCCCGAGCCGAAAGGGCGGAACAACCGCGCGCGGCGGCTGCCGAAAAAAAATCTTGTATTATCCCGCGCGTTTGACAGAATTTCGCGCAATATTTTTCAAGTCGGCGTCGGCAAATCCGCGCGCCGATTTGGGCAAGGCAGAAAATTTTTTTCGGACACACTATGGATTCATTCTACGAAAACGTTGTCAGACCGATTCTGTTCAAACAGAATCCCGAAGTCGCCCACGATATGGCGTTGCAGGCCATGAAAATAGTGGGGGCAATACCCCCGCTGCGCGCGGTCGTGGAGTATTTGAGCCTCGTGAAAACCAAAAAGCCCGTCCGCGTTTTCGGAATCGACTTCCCCAACCGCGTCGGCTTGGCTGCGGGGTTCGACAAAGACGCATACGCGTTCCGCGCCGCGCCCGCGTTCGGCTTCGGACACGTCGAGATAGGCACGGTTTCGATGCTCAAACAGGCGGGTAATCCGAAGCCGAGAATGTTCCGCTATCCCGATTTGGAGGCGGTGGTCAACAGCTGCGGCTTCCCCAACGACGGCGCGGAGGAAATTGCCGCGCGCCTTGCCGCCACGGTTTCGAAGAAGGGCAGAAAAAAATGCCCGCTCGGAATCAACATAGGAAAGTCCAAAATCACGCCGCTTGAAAACGCCGCGGAAGACTACCTGTTCAGCTTCAACGCCCTCGCCGACTACGCCGACTTTTTCGTAATCAACGTCAGCAGCCCCAATACGCCCGAATTGCGCCGCCTGCAGGGCAGGGACTTCCTCCCGAACCTCTTGGGCGCAATAACAAAGGCGAACGAAGACAGGGCTAAAAAACTTTCCGTCGGCAGGATTCCGATTGTTCTGAAAATCGCCCCCGATTTGACTTTCAACGAAATCGACTCCATCTTGGAGGTTCTGCTTTCGTTCAAACTCGACGGTATTTGCGCCACAAACACCACAATCTCGCGCGTGCGCGACAACATGCAGCCCAAGGGCGGCATGAGCGGCAAACCGCTTTTCGAGCGCAGTCTGGAAATTGTCCGCTACATCTCGAAAGCGACCGACGGCAAACTCCCGATTATCGGCGTCGGCGGCATTACCGACTGCAAGCGCGCGGGCGATATGCTCAACGCGGGCGCAAGCTTGGTTCAGATTTATACGGGCATGATTTTCCGCGGGCCGTTCTTCGCGCGCTCCGTGGCGAAATCGCTGCTGTGGAAAGACAGCGACTGGCTTTAATTAAAACTACATTCATTAAGAAACAGGAAAAAATATATGGCAAATCCCACAGACATCAGAAAAGGCAGGGTAATAATGTATAACGGCGTGCCGCACGCGGTAATGAGCATGCTCCACCGCACGCAGGGGCGTCAGGCGGGCTTCGTGCAGACAGTTCTGCGCAACCTCGACACAAACGCATCGACGGCGGTAAAATTCCGCTCCACGGACTCTGTCGAATTCTGCCACACCACAAACAAGCCCCTCGAGTTTTCGTATATCGACGGCGACCACTACCACTTCATCGACACCGAAACTTTCGACGACATCGTCCTGATGAAATCGACAATCGGCGAAGACGTGAAATGGCTGCAGGAGGGCGTAAGCTACAACATTTTGTTCGTTGACGGAAATCCCGTTTCGGTAGAGCTTCCCAACAATATCGAAATAGAGGTTGCCGAGGCCGCCGAAGGCCTGCGCGGCGACACTTCCTCCGCTCCCACAAAGGCCGTGACTCTTGCAAACGGCGTAGTTCTGCAAGTGCCCCTGTTCATCAAGCAGGGCGACAAAATCAAAGTCCGCACTGAGGACAACACCTACATCAGCCGCGCATAGCGGTTTTTGCGCCACCCCCACGCCGTTATGGAAAGTTTGATACCGGAGCCTAAAAAAATAACAATCAAAGCTTCTGATTTGCGCGGCATTCTGGAGTATGTGCCGCTGTATCAAAACCAGACGTTCGTCATTTCCATAGACGGCAGCGTGGTGGGGTGCGACAATTTTTCCGACATAATAACCGACATTGCCGTTCTGCGCAGCTTGGGCATAAACGTTGTGGTTGTCCACGGGATAGGAAGCCAGCTGAAAAAGGCGGCGGCGGAGCGCGGCGTGAAAATTTCCGACGTCTACGGCACGAACGTTGTCGACGACGCCACGCTGAATTTGGCGAAGGAAATTTCCGCCAATCTCTCACAGACAATCATCGACGCCTTCGCAACGCGCAACATAAACTGCGTGTGCACAAACGCCGTCCGCGCCACGGAGGTCGGCATAATTTCGGGCGTCGACTACCTCAACGCGGGGCGCATTGAAAAGGTCGATTTCCACGTTTTGCAGAACCTGCTTTCGCTGGGAATGATTCCGATAATTTCGCCGATGGCAGTCAACGCGCAGGGGCGTTTGTTCCGCATGAATTCCGACGACCTCGCCGCGGAACTTGCAATGGGGCTTTCGGCGTCGAAACTCATTTATATGACGGAAACGCGCGGACTGCTGCTGGGCGACGAACGCGCAGTCGCGTTCCCGATTGCCGAGGTAAAACACATTTTGGCGGAGCGCGAAAGCCTTGTAGACCCGCGCGTGCTCTCGAAAGTAAAGTGCGCGGTAAAGGCGTTGGAAAGCCAGCGCACGCCGCGCGCGCATATTCTGGACGGGCGCGAGTTCGCCTGCCTGCTCACCGAGCTTTTCGATAAAGTCGGCTGCGCAACTATGATTTACGCCGACGAATATCAGCGCATACGCCGCGCCACGTCCGACGACGTTTCGCAAATTTTCAACATAACTTCCGTTTCGGCGAAAACGCAGAATTTGGTGTTCCGTTCGCGCGAGGAAATAGCCGCGAAAATCGGCTCTTACTTCGTCTACGAGATGGACGCAAGCATAATAGGCGTTGTGAGCCTGCTCGACTTGGGCGGCGGGTGCGCCGAACTTGCAAGCCTGCATGTTCAGCCGTTCTATCAGGGCAACGGCGTGGGCAGGAAAATGGTGGAGTTCGTGAAAATGAAGGCGGCGGAGCGCGGGTTTAAAAAACTGTTTTCGCTGAGCACTAAAAGCGCGCCGTTTTTTACAACGGCGTGCGGATTCAGAGAAGTGGAGGCGTCGGAATTGCCCGCGGCGCGCCTTGAAAAATATAGGGCTTCGGGACGTAATTCAAAAGTTTTCCTTTTTGCGCTGTAGGCTTTAAGCGGTGAGGGAAGAAGAAAAAAAACTTTAGCCGAAAGATAAAGGCGTATCGGCTGCGCCGATTGCCGCCCCTTACGAAAACATAAAAAACTTTAACCAAAAAGCAAAGGCGTATCGGCTGCGCCGATTGCCGCCACTTCCCGATATGTAAAAAACGCCGATTGCTGCTCCTTTCGAAAATGTAAAAAAGCCGATTGTCGCGCTTTAGGAAAAGCAAAAAACTTCAACAATAGTCAAAGGCGAATTACTTGCGGCAATCGCCGCCACTTCCCGATATGTAAAAAACGCCGATTGCTGCCACTTACGAATATGTAAAAAACGCCGATTGCCGCCCCTTACCAACATATAAAAAAATTAGCTGCGAGGGCTTGCCTTTTGACTTTTTGCCTAAACGCTTTGCTAACTTAAAACCTTCGGGCGCGTCGGGTTCGAATTCGGCGGGGGCTTCTAAAATTATGTAGGCGTTCTCGCGTGCAACGCGGCCGAATAGCTCGAAAAGACTTTTCTGAAAGTCGGCGTTGCTTAAAAGCGCATACGGCGGGTCGGCAAAAATCAGGTCAAACGCACTGTCGGAAAGCGCGTGCTTGCACTTGAAACAGTCGGCGAGCGCGGCGGAAAGCTTCGCGGGAACGAGCTTCTGAACGCGAGCAATGTTGCGCTTTAAAAACGCGAACGCGGCTGGCGATTTTTCCACAAAAACCGCACTTTTCGCGCCCCTGCTTGCCGCTTCAAGCCCGTATGCGCCCGTGCCCGCAAAGATGTCGAGAACGTCGGCGTTTTCGGGAATGTCGCCAAGCGATGAAAATACGGCAAGACGCGCGGCGTCGGTCGCGGGGCGAGTGGCGTCTCCGCGCGGGGCGTCCAGTAAAATACTTCTTGCATATCCCGCCGTTATTCTCATATTTTGTAGAGTATGAAATTTTGGGTAGGGTTGTCAACATTTCTGCTTTCCGCTTCGTGTTTTGCGGCGTCGCAGACGTGCGCGAACGCGCTTTCGCTGTTCGTGGAAAACGATATGTTTTTTTCGGACAGATACTACACAAACGGGCTTAAAATACAGTGGACAAACGAGGGCGGCGATTTCTGGACCAGCGCCGCGCAGTTCGCGGTGCTCGATTTGTTCGTGAAAGATTCCCCGAATGCAAAACGCTTCCAGACGCTGTCGCTCGGGCAGAATATGTATGTGCCGCACTCAATAAAAAACCCCGTGCCGTCGCTTTCCGACCGCCCATACGCGGGCTGGCTTTACCTGAACGCGGCGTCGCACATTGCTACGGAAAATTCGCTCGATACGTTCGCGATAACCGCGGGCATTTTCGGACGCCATTCCTACGCGAGCGATGTCCAGCAGTGGTGGCACGATACGTTCGACTTCGAAGAGCCGCTCGGCTGGGACTACCAGCTTGACGACGAGTTCGGCTTTGTGCTTTCCTACAAACATTCGCAGCGCGTTTGGCGCGCGCGGGCGGGCGCGCTTGAGTGCGACGCAATCGTTTCGGGCGCGGTAGATGCGGGAAATGTTATGTGTCAGGGCGTGCTTTCGGCGTTGTTCCGCGTGGGCGCGAACCTCCCGCAAAGCTTCGACTTCAGCAGAATCGACTACGCCTCCTCGACCAACGTTGCGTATTCGCGCGGCGAGTCCGACTTCCACTTCTACTTCCAGTGCGGCGCAAGCGCGCGCTTTGTGGGCTACGATATTACAATAAACGGCGGAGCGTTCGCGTCGTCGCCCTACAAACTCAATCCGGAGTGGTTCGTGTGCGAGCCGATGGGCGGATTTTCGCTGCGCTACAAAAACGCGCAGGCCGACTTCAACCTCACCTACCGCACGCGCGATTTCCGCGGACAGGACATCGGACACCATACTTTCTGGACAGTTTCGCTTAAATATTTGTTTTAGTAATTTTTGATAATTTTTAGATTATGGATATTAAAAAACTTTTTTTGGACAACCCCCGCCGCAGGAAAATATACATTGAGCGCGGCAACGTGAAAGTGGGCTTTACGGAAGTTGAATTGACGCCGTCGCATAACTACTCCGACGGAACGTGCACGCCCAACGAACCCGTGCGCATATACGATACAAGCGGCGCGTGGGGCGACGAATCGTTCTGCTTCGACGCCTCGAAAGGGCTTCCCAGAACGCGTGCCGACTGGATTTTGCAGCGCGGCGACTCTACCGTAGAGCGCGTGCAGGAGCCTTCCGAAAAAATGCCCTTCGCCCGCCGCGAAGTCCGCAAACTCACCGCGGGACAGACGCAAATGTATTACGCGCGCCGCGGCATAATCACGCCCGAAATGGAATATGTTGCCCTGCGCGAAAACATCGCGCTTGCAAACGCCGTGGAGCACAAAATGTCTCCGTTTGCGCCGCGCAATTCGCTGTTTATCCAGCACGCGGGGTCGAACGGAGCGTTTTCGGCGTCGGATGAAATCACGCCCGAGTTCGTCATGAAAGAGGTTGCGCGCGGGCGCGCCATAATCCCCGCAAACATAAACCACGCAGAGCTTGAACCCGCAATCATAGGCAGAAATTTTCTGGTGAAAATAAACACCAACATCGGCAATTCCTCAATGGCGTCGTCGATTCCCGAGGAGGTCGAAAAAATGCTGTGGGCTGTCAAGTGGGGCTCCGACACGCTTATGGACTTGTCCACGGGCGCGGATATTCACGCCACGCGCGAATGGATTATCAGAAACTGCCCCACTCCCGTGGGCACTGTTCCGCTGTATCAGGCTTTGGAAAAGGTCGGCGGCGTTGTGGAGGACTTGTCTTGGGACATCTACCGCGACGTTCTCTTGGAGCAGGCGCAGCAGGGCGTTGACTACTTCACAATTCACGCGGGCGTTCTGCGCGAGTTCATTCCCGCAGCCGCCGAGAGAATGGCGGGCATAGCCTCGCGCGGCGGTTCGATTATGGCGAAGTGGTGCTTGGCGCACAACCGCGAAAACTTCCTCTTCGAGCACTGGGGCGAAATTTGCGAAATTATGGCGGCCTACGACATCGCGTTCTCGATAGGCGACGGACTCCGCCCCGGCGCGCTCGCCGACGCCAACGATTCCGCCCAGTTCGGCGAACTCAAAGTGCAGGGCGAACTTTGCCGCCGCGCTTGGAAATACAACGTCCAGGTTATGTGCGAAGGCCCGGGGCACGTGCCGATGCAGATGATTCAAAAAAATATGCAAAACCAGCTCGATTGGTGCGACGAAGCCCCGTTCTACACTCTCGGGCCGCTCGTGACCGACATCGCCGCGGGCTACGACCACATCACCGCGGCAATCGGCGGGTCCATAATCGGCTGGCACGGAACGGCAATGCTTTGCTACGTAACCCCGAAGGAACACTTGGGGCTTCCCGAAAAGGACGACGTGCGCGAGGGCGTGTTGGCGTTCAAACTTGCCGCGCATGCAGTCGATTTGGCAAAGGGGCACCCCGCCGCGCAATACCGCGACAACGCAATGAGCAAGGCGCGAATAGAGCTGCGCTGGCTCGACCAGATAAACCTTTCGCTCGACCCCGAACGCGCCGCCGAGTTCCGCAAAAAGCACGACCCCAACTTCTCGCCCGACAACGCTTCGATGCACTATTGCACAATGTGCGGGCCCAAGTTCTGCTCAATGCGCGCGTCGCTCGAGCTGAAGGGAATGCTGAAGAAAAATGGATAGTTTTACTTCAGCGCAGAAACTTTTTTTGGCGGGCTACAACTGCTCGCAGTCGGTGTTTGCGGCAAACGCGCCGCGCTTGGGCATCGACGAAAAGACGGCTCTGCGCATAGCCGAGGGATTGGGCGGGGGCGTCGGCAGAATGCGCGAAGTCTGCGGCGCGTTTTCGGCGTGCGCAATGCTTGCGGGGCTTGCCAAAGACGCCGACGCACTGCCCGACAGGGAGCGCAGGAAGGCGGTCTACGAGTTCGTCCAAAACCTCTCGCGCGATTTCGTCCGCGCAAACGGCTCGATAATCTGCCGCGAAATTCTCGACCTGCAAAAGGGCGCGCCAACGCCGCCTTCGCCCGACGAGCGCACCGCCCGCTACTACGCGGAGCGTCCGTGCCTGCGCGTGGTCGGCAACGCCGACGCAATAGCGCGCATGATTTAATTTTTTCCGCGCCGCTCCGATACGGATTGCGAAGGAAAAAATATGAAAAAATATATCTACGTTTTGTTCGCGGCGTTCGCGCTTTCGGGGTGCGCGGGTTCCGATTACGTTTCCCCCGAAAAGGTCGCGGTAGATTCGGTCTACGCCTACAATATGAGCGTGCTCGACAACTCGGGTTCGCCGTCGGCGGTTGTGGCAAAGCTCAACTCGGTGAGCCTTGCGGGGTGTCCGAAACCGTTCGCGGAGGCGTTCGGCAGATATTCTGCGGCGTGGGGCGGCTTTGCGGCTCTCGAAAAACAGATGTATGAACAGGATTTGAAAAAGGCGGATTCCACGCTTGCAAACTTCATCTCGTCATACCAGAGCAACCAGACGCGCGCGCTTGTAGACCTGAAGGCGGCTTGGCCTGAAATGGCATCGCGCATTGACGCCGCGGGGGCGTCGTTGGCGCGGGCGTTTGCGGAGCTAAAGAGTGCGGGGGCGCGCTACAACGCAGTCTACGCGCCGAAGTCTTGGTATGAACTGTAGCATTTGACCGCAGTTTTTGCGCATTTGCGCAGCGGCTTTCAGCGCGCCTTTCGGGGCGCGTTTTTTGCGGTAAAAACTTGACTCTTTGACGCCGAGCGGAGAAAATCGCCGCGTTAATTGAATTGGGAATGCGACTTTTGCGGAATATCGCGGCCGTTGCTACGGTCGTTTTGGGGGCGGCAATGCTGTTTTTGGCGTGTTGCGTGCCCGCGTATTTCACGTCGCTCGACGTTCGCACATTGGCGGCCGCAGGCGCGGGAACGCGTTCGGTTGCCGACGCCGCGCGGTTGGCGCTCGACAACGCCCAGATTTCCTCCGCCGAAATTCTCGCGCGCTGTTGCGACAATCCCGAGCCGATAGCGGCTGCGGCCGAAAAATCGTTTTCGGAAAATCCGCGCTGGCGTGCAGGCGGCGGCGACGTTCCGTATTTCGAAACGTTCGCGGCGTCGGTGGGGGTTGAGAAAAATTCTACCGTGTTTGCGCTGCTTGCTTCGGGTGCGAACAGGAAAAAACTGTTCGAATTTCTTTCGCAAAGTAGAAACGCCACTGTCGCAAAAATTCTGTCCGCGCGCGAAATGAACACGGTGCTGCTGCCGCCCGCGTATTCGGCGGCGGGCGCGCCGTTCGAGGCGTCGCTGCTTACGCTCGCGCTGTTGGCGCAGTCGGGCTGCTTGGGCGACAATTTCGCCTTCGCGCTTTCCGCCGCGCTTGCCGACCCCTACGACGGCGGCGAGGTTTTCCAGAAATGCGCAATAGGCGTTGTGGGGTTGTCGAACCGCCTTGATTTTTCCTCGTTGGGAGTATTGTTTAAAAAATTTTCAACGCCGCTTCAGGTTCTGGATTTCGCCGAGATTTTCTGCTCGCAAAAGAACGCGCACTTTGCCGACTGCATGTATGCGGCGGCGGTTCTTACGGGCGATGTTTCGGGGCTTTGCCGCTATTTGCGCGGAGCCGACACGCGCAGATGGGGCGGGTTGTCGCTCGCGTTGTCGGACGGGACGGGGGCTGTGGAGTTGCTGCTTTCGGAGGGCAAACCCGTTTACGAAAACTCGCGCGCGGCGGCTGCAATCGACTTTTTGTGCGCTCCCGTGAAGGGCTTTATTGCCGAATACGCGGGCGATTCGCTTCCCGCGCTGCTTTCGCTGAAAGTGCTGTTCGCGTTTTTCGGCGCGTATACGGCGGCGTTCGGAGTGTTCGGCCTGTTGGGCTTTGCGCACAGGTCTTCGCTGCTTAGTCTGCGCTGCGCAATCGCCGCCGCAGTGGGAACTGTGCTGTTTTTTGCCGCCGTAGAACCCGACGCGTTTTCGGTCGAAATCCAGAACGAGTCCGCCGCCGAAATTAAAATTGCATTTGACAAAATAAAAACGAATATGATTGGAGAAAAAGATATGTTCTCGATAGATACCGATTCCGCAACGTTGGCGGCCATTGTGCTGTTTTTTGCAATACAGTCTTTGGTGTATGTTGTTTGTCTGCTTCGGATAAACGTGATAAAGCGCACGCGGGCGAGCGCGTCGCTGAAGCTCAAACTCCTCGACAACGAAGACAACCTCTTTGACTTGGGGCTGTATATCGGCTTGGCGGGAACGGTGGCAAGCCTTATTCTGCTGACGTTCGGCGTTATAACCGCAAGCCTTATGGCGGGCTACACTTCGACGCTTTTCGGAATTCTTTTTACCGCGCTTGTAAAAATAGTGCATTTAAGGCGTTTCAAGCGCAAACTTTTAGTGGAGGCGGCAAATGAACAACATTCATAACACTGCAATAATAGGCGACTCCGTCCGTCTCGGCGACGGCGTTTGCATTGGCGCGTATACCATTGTAGAACCCGACGTCGAGATAGGCAACAACACAGTTATTGAGCCGCACGCCAAAGTCTGCTCGGGCGCGCGCATAGGCGCAAACTGCAGGATATGCTCTTTCGCGAACGTCTCGGGGCTTCCGCAGGACTTGCACTTCGACGCGTCGCTTAAAACATACGCGCAAATAGGCGACGGCACTGTTGTGCGCGAATGCGCAAGTATCCACCGCGCCACGTTCGAGGGCAAAAGCACAGTAGTGGGCAAAAACTGCCTGATTATGACTTCGGGGCACATCGGGCACGACTGCGTTGTGGGCGACAACGTAATTATTGCCAACTACGCCGCTCTTGCCGGACACGTCCACTGCGGCGACTTCGCGTTTATGAGCGGCGGCGTGATGATTCACCAGCGCACGCGCATAGGCGAGGGCGTGATTGTAAGCGGCAACTCTGCGGCAAGTATGGATATCCCCCCCTTCGTTATAGCCGAAGACAGAAATAATTTGGGCGGGCTTAACCTTATCGGAATGACGCGCCGCGGAATGTCGCGCGCGGAGATTTCGGAAATCAAAAGCGCGTATTTCAAAGTCTACGGCGGCGGGGCGGTTCGCAAAAACGCGCTCGAGCTGCTTGAGTCGGGCACGGTAAAGTTCGACGGCACAAGGCGTTTTCTGGAGTTTTTCAAAATGCCCGAACGCCGCTATTTGTTCCCGCGCAAGTCGAGGAGGTAGTCGTGAAACGCGCTCCCATAGCAATAACAATGGGCGACCCCGCGGGGGTGGGCTTGGAGATAATCCGCTCTTGGGCTGAGGAAAATCCCGAAGCGCGCAGGGGCGCGGCGGTGATTGCCCACAGGCGTTTTATGGATACTCTTCCCGACGACATTCTGAAAGTGCCCGTCGGGCGCGCCGACTTTTCGCCCGAAGCGGGGCACCCCACCCCCGAAGGGGCGCGCGCCGCGTTCGATTCGCTCGAAGAGGCGGCGGCGGGCTGTGCTGCGGGGCGGTATGCGGCGGTTGTTACCGCTCCCATTTCGAAGGCGTGCATGCGCGAAGTAGGGTTCGAATTTCAGGGGCAGACCGAATTTTTCGCCGACAGATGGCGCGGCGTTCCCGTTATGAGCTTTGCGGGCGAAAAGTTCATTGTAAGTCTCGTTACTTGGCACGACCCTCTGCGGCTTGTGCCCGACCTGATTGACGAAGCCAAACTTTCGCGCGCGGTCGAGGCGTCGGCGCAGTTGGCGCGCCGTTTGCGCGGCGCGGAGAACCCGCGCATTGCCGTCTGCGGGCTTAATCCGCACGCGGGCGAGGGCGGCATAATCGGCACGGAGGAGATTGAAAAAATCAATCCCGTTCTCAACAAGCTGAGGCGGAAACACCCGAATTTGAGCGAATGCCTTCCCCCCGACACCGTTTTTGCGCGCTGTCTGCGCGGCGAGTTCGACTGCATTGTCTCGATGTATCACGATCAGGCTCTCGCGCCGCTCAAGGCAATAGAGTTCGATTCCGCCGTGAACGTCTCAATGAACCTCAAGTTCCTGCGCGTAAGCCCCGACCACGGTACGGCGTTTTCGATAGCGGGCAGGGGAGTTGCCTCAAACAAAAGTTTTGCGTGCGCGTATGCGCTTGCCGAAAAATTTTTAGGATATTGAGCGGATAAAAAGTTCGCGCATTATTACTTCGTCGCAGCCGGGGCGCGAGATGAGGTCTTCGAACGCCTTTGTGAGGTTCAGCTGAATGTCCATCAGCTTTTTAAGCGTCGTGCATGCCGCAACGGGCGCGAGCTTTGAGCCTGCATACCACTCGTTTTGCGAGAAAATATTATACGCGCTTTTGCCCTCCGCGCCGTCGAAAAATTTGCCGAACACCGACGCCGCGTTTGCGAGCGAACCCTTCGGCTGCGGCGCGGAAATGCGCGGCAGTATTTTGGCGTCCATAAGCGAGCGGAGTTGAATTAGCGCGGAATTTTGTTTTTGTATAACCGTTATTATCGGGCGCGCCGACGCCGTTTTGTTGGTGAAGAAATAGCGGCGCAGCGAATCGAGAGCCTGCTTTAGGTTGCCCGAATAAAATGCGTTGGAGATTTCGAAAAAGTCGCCCTCTCCGAAAATCGGCACCATATCCACAACGTCCTCCTCCGTTATGGGGCGTTCGCCGTTTGTGTAGACGGCGAGCTTCTGCAGCTCCTGCAAAGCCATTCGCGTGTTGTTTGCAACAATGGCGGCTATTGTTTCGGCGGCGCGCGGGGCGAGCTGTGCGCCCGATTTTTTTGCCTCCATTTTCAGAAGCTCCACGCAGGCGTCCTCCGCGCCCTTTGTTTTGAAGTCCTCGAAGTCCGCCACCTGCTGGAGGGTTTTGAGCATTTTGTTTGTGCGGTTTACGGGCGACGCGTTTATGACAACAACCGCGTTTGCGGGGTCGAGCTTCCCGAGCGTTTCCGCCATGTCGGCTATTGCCTCGCGGACTTTTTCGCTTTTTGCGACGATTGAGTCGTTCAAAAAGTTCAGGTTGCGCGCCCACACAACTTTCTTTCCGCCGAAAAGCGAAACTGTAGCCGCCGATTCCGCAATCTGCTTGCATACGGAAACGGCGTCGTCGATTTTGTTGACCGACGCGTCGATAACCTCCTTCGACATCTCGTCGACCACGTCGCGCGATTGCTCCTCGAAGATTTCGCGGGCGCGGTTTGCGGCAATAAAGTCGTCGTCGGCTATTATCAGTTGCAGGGCGTGTTCAGTCATTGGAAATTGTTTTCCCAGATTAAGGCGCACTCGGGCGGTTTCTTCAACAATTTTTTTGTTCCGCCTTTTGGCTTGACGAACGCGGCGGCGCAATCCAGAATTAACACAGGTTCGGGAGAACCGCGAACTCGTAAAGAAAGGATTGTAATGAAAGCTTACCTGTATTTGTTGTTGTCGCCCGAAGCGTTGGTTGCTTCGAATTTGCCGCCGAAGGAATTCGGGGCGTATTTTGCCACGGGTTCGCTGCGGCGCAACTATTCGCAGGCGATTTTCTGCGAAATCGACAAATCGTTCAAAAGCGACTTCCTGCCCGTCGGGCGCGCCGACGAGCTTTGCGTGCCGCACGCCGACGGCTCTCCGCACAAGTCGGTGTATTTGTCGGTTTACAGAGTGTTGGAACACATTCCCGTTTCGGCAATCGGCAGGCTGTTTGTCGTCACGCGCGACGGCAAAACGCTCGAGCTTTCGGCGTCGGCATTTTCGCCCGAAACGAAAATCCACCCGTATATGTATCAGATTCTCGCGCCCGCAAGCACGCGCGTTGTCAGCATTCTGCGCCCCGACGAATACATTGCCGACATCACTTCGCCCGAGCACCTTGTCAGCTACGAGAAAGTCGCCTTCTGCGACCTCAAAATGGGCGAGCTTGAAACAGACGTCGCCCACGGCGATATGAGCGTTCTGCCCTACAAGAACCAATACCACCTGCGCGACTGCCTTATGCAGGTTTCAAGCAAGGGAGGCAAGAACAACAAAGTTCTGATGAGGTCGGTGAGCGAAATTCCGTATAGAATGATTCGCTCGGGCTTTTTCATCGGCTGCGGAAAGGATATGCTTTTCTACCCGATGCCCTCCGTCGCCGACTTGGAGGAAAAGCATTACGACTGGTGGCGTTCGGCTTCATTGCAGTAGTGCGTTCGGGCGGACTGGCTTTCGGCGCGGTGTAGGGTTTTTGCCTGCGCCGCGTTTTTTGCGCCGTTTCCGCAGCGGTAAAATGCGCGAATTTTTGGCTTGTGAATGCGGAAAATCGGGTTTTCATTTTCTGCGATGATTCGAAAAGTCAAGTTGTCCGACGCCGCAGAAATAGCCGCAATCTACAACGGCTACGTTTTGCGCGGGGTTGAGACGTTCGAAACCGAAGCCGTTCCCGAAGCGGAAATGCGCGCGCGCATTTCGGAAATTTCCGCGCGTTTTCCGTATTTTGTGGCGGAAATCGACGGCGTTGTTGCGGGGTATTGCTACGCGCACTTGTGGAAGCAGCGCGCCGCGTATGCGCGCACGTGGGAGACAACCGTCTACCTTGCGCCCGAATTTTTCGGGCGCGGGCTTGCTTCCGCGCTTTACGCCGAGCTTTTCGACGCATGCCGCGCGGGCGGCTGCGCGGTGCTTATTGCGTGCATAACTTCGGGCAACGAAGCGAGCGTGAAATTCCACGAAAAATCGGGTTTCGAAAAGGTGTCGCATTTCAAAAAAGTGGGCGAAAAATTCGGGCGGGTTCTCGACGTCGAGGACTGGGAGAAGATTTTGTAGGCGCGCCGTTCGGCTAAAACACGGGCGGGCGGCGGCGGTTTGTGTTTTGGCGTTTGTGCGGGCGGCTATTTCGCCGTTGGAATTTCGTCCCACACGGTAGTGTAGCGGGGGGAGCGGCTTTCGCTTTTCATTCGCCACGGCTTTTCGATTCCCTCCGCGAGCGGCGCAACCGAACCGCGCCCGAATTTGGCGTTGATTTTGTCGATTGCCGCAAAAAGCTTGCTGTTGCCGACGGGGGTTTTTGTGAACAAATCTGTCTGCACCGCGCCCGATTCAAGCCCCCAGAGCAGAACGCCCGATTTCTTGTAGCGGCGTCCTCCCACGAATATCTGCCTGAGTTTTGGCGTTATTGCCGAGAGCATAACGGAGGTGTCGTCGGTCGGGTAGGGAAACGCCACAGTGCAGCTTGTGCAGCCGCCGTCGAGTCTGCGCGGGCGGTATTCGGGGTAGTAGATGAAATACGCGTTTGCGCCCGCAGCGCGCTGCCCCTCGGCGCGGAGTTTTTCGGCGGCGCGCCCGAGGTAGTGGCAGACCGATTCCGCGAGGTGGTCGAACTCCGTTACGGGTTTGCCGAACGAGCGCGACACGCCTATGCTTTGCGACTGCTCCCTGTAGTGTTCGTCGGTCAAACACTCCGTTCCGCGCAGCTCCATTGCGGTTCGCGCCAAGATTATGCTGAAGGATTTTTGCAGTTTGTCGTCGCCGTAGTTGGCGAGGTCCCACGCGGTCTCGATCCCCTTTTGGTGAAGCCGCGGCGCGAGTCTTCGCCCCACGCCCCACACTTCGGAAACTTCCAGCTGCGAGAGTATCGGCTGCGTGTTTTCGGGCATCACAAACACGCCAGAAGCGAGCTTTTTGCCGATGTGGTTGGCTATTTTTGCAAGCGTTTTCGTGGGGGCAAAACCCACCCCGCACGGCACGCCAATCCACTTCAAAATTGTGGAGCGCAGCTTAGAGCCGAACGCAAGGTAGTCGGACACGCCCTCGGGGCGGATAAACGCCTCGTCTATGGAATACTGCTCCACGGCGGGCGCGAACTCCGCAAGCACCGACATCACGCGGTTGGAGATGTCGCCGTAAAGCTCGAAATTGCTGCTTCTTAAAACAAGCCCGAGCCGCGCGATATTCGGTCTTAGTTCGAAAAACGGCGTCCCCATTTTTATGCCCAACGCCTTCATCTCATTTGAGCGCGACACCACGCAGCCGTCGTTGTTCGAAAGTATGCCGACGGGCTTGCCCTCGAGCGAGCGGTCGAATATGCGTTCGCACGACACGAAAAAATTGTTGCCGTCAACAAGCCCTATCATTTTTTTACTTCACGAATCTGTGTATTGCCGCCGTCACCACGCCGAAAATGCGCAGCTCGTCGCCCTCCGAGAAAACGAGCGGCTTGAATTTTTTGTTGGCGGGCTCAAGGCTTGTATGCACGCCGTCGGTGCGCAGGTATTTTACGGTGAATTCGTTGTTGACCGACGCAACCACAATGCTGCCGTCGGCGGCGTCAAGACTGCGGTCTACAACCAAAATATCGCCCGAACGTATTCCCGCGCCGAGCATTGATTCTCCCTGAGCGCGCACGAAAAACGTGGCGGCGGGCTTGCGCACAAGCAATTCGTTGAGGTCGAGCGGGCGGTCAACGCGCTCCTCCGCGGGCGATGGAAAGCCTGCTGCGACGGTGGAATCCATCAGCGGGGGCGGTGTGGCGGGGGTGGTGGTTTTGTCCATAGCGCGCATCTTCCTATCTGTGTCCGTTCTCCGCAAGCTTTTTTGAAAAACATGCGAGGGCGACGCCTCTTTTTCGAATATTTTATAAATTAAAAAGTAATGGCGGTTGCCGTAGGCAATCCGCCTTTGTTTTTAGATTCGAAAAAGAGGCGTCTCGCGGCTTATGGAGGTTTTGTTCGGGTGGTCTGTGCCCAAGCACTATCCCACCGCTCACAAAATCCTCCCTAAGCACACGCCTCGCAAGTTTTTCTGCGGGACACAATGTTTGTCCGAACCCGCGTTGTGTGAACAGTTTAAAATACAATATAAGTTCGAACCCACATTGTGCAAACAGGACAAATTCGCGAGGTTCGCACTGGAAAACAAGCGAAGCGCGTTTGAGATTTTGCCGCAGGCAAAAGACCCCGAAGGGGCGCGATGGGGCGGTAGCCCACGCGTCAATTTGCGTTTTAGACTTTAGCGCGCTCCTATCGTCGCTATGCTCTTGGCTTCGCCAATTCAATTTCTTCTAAAAAACGAAGTCTCCCATTTATTAATTTGAAAAATTCAATTCAAAAGCAAGCCCTCGCGGATTTGCAAGAGGCATTGCGTCCTCACAAGTTTTATTTACGGGCGCGGGGGTGCGCCGCCCTGTGCTCCGACACGAGTTTTTTCGTGTTCAGGTGCGTGTAAATTTGCGTTGTCGAAAGGCTGGCGTGCCCGAGCATTTCCTGCAGCGCGCGCAAATCGACGTCGGCGTTTACAAGGTGCGTCGCGAAAGAGTGCCGTAGCTTGTGCGGCGTGATGTTCGCGGGCAGCCCCGAGCCGGCAAGATACCCCGCCAGCGCGCGCGCTACAAAGCGCGGATACATCGGCTTTTTTTGCGGAGTGTGAAGAATGTATGCGTCGGGTTCGGTCGAGAGGGCGAAGGTGTCGCGCCATTGGCGCAGGAGCTTGCCCGCGTTTTCGCCGAACGGGCAGTAGCGCGTTTTGTTGCCTTTGCCGACAACCGTTGCGGCGTTTCGGGCGAAGTCAATGTGCTTCCATTTGAGCGCGCAAAGTTCGCTTACGCGCAGCCCCGCGCCGTAGAGAAGCTCAAGACAGAGGGCGTCGCGCAGGGTTTGGAGGTTGTTGTGCTCGCCGTTTTCAAGCTCGCGCCACGGCTCGGAAAGCAGCGACGGCATTTGCGATTCCGTCAGAAAAACGGGCAGGCTTTTTTTCAGTTTCGGCAACTTGACGCCCGAAAACGGGTCTTCGTCAATTTGCGCCGTTTGCAGCAAATACTTGTAGAATGAGCGGACGGCGGAAACCCTGTTGCGCAGCGACGCCGTTTCGAGCGTCTCGGAAAGCCTCATAACGTAGCGTTTTGCCGAGCGTCTGTCGGCCGCTTTAAAGTCGGTCTGAGATTCCGCAAGGAAGTCGAGCCATTCGCCGACCGACTTTGCGTAGCTTCGGATTGTGTGTTGCGAATACCGCTTTTGCGATTGCAACCGCGTCAGAAATTCGTCGAGGATATTCATTCGAAAGCTGCCGACAGGTTGGCGAGCGCGGCGCGGACAAAGTCGGCACAGAAGATATACGCGACAGCTCCCGCAGCCAGCCACGGGCCGAACGGTATCTCTATCTCGCCGGTGTTTTTGGAAAGTCCGCGCGAAATGAGAATCATCGGAATCATAACGAGGCAGCCTATCAGCGACCCGCCGAACAGCGCGAACAATCCGCCCTGCCAGCCGCAGAACGCGCCTATGCAGCCCAGCAGAATGACGTCGCCTTCGCCCATTGCCTCGCGGCGCAAAATTGTTCCCGCAAGCAGTCGAACCCAGTAGAGCACGCCCGAACTTACCACGCACCCCAACACGGAATACCCGAAGCCCCGAACGTGCGCCGCAAGCGGGTGCATTTGCGCGGCGTTTTCAACGAGCGTTTCGGGCACGGCGCAGACAGCCGCAACGCCCAGAATTGCGCCGCCCACCGTGGCGGCGTCGGGGAGCATCATGGTGTCCAAATCCACGAACGTGCAGAACACGAGCAGCACCGCAAACAGCATATACACGGCGGCAACCGCGGGCGGAAATGCCAGCCACAAAAGCAGAAACAGCGCGGCGGTCAACGCCTCGACAAGGGGGTATCTGAACGAAATCCTGCCGCCGCAGCAACGCGCCTTTCCGCGCAGGACAAACCACGACAGAATCGGAATGTTGTCGAACCACTTTATCGGTGCGCCGCATTTGCAGTGCGACGGCGGCGACACGATGGACTCGCCTTTGGGAATGCGCAGAATGCACACGTTCAAAAAGCTTCCCACGCACGCGCCTATGCAGAAAACGGTTGCGCAGATTATCGACGGAAATTCCGCCGCGGCTTGGATAAAGTCGTTCATAAACCCAGTGATTTCAACATTGTTTTTCCCGCGCTTTCCACGTCCGCACCCGTCCAGATTGAAAGCGATTTCGCGCCCTGCCACGCGAGCATCGGCAGCCCGCTTGCCGCCCGCACGCCCGCGCCGCGCGCGGCAACCACCGAATTTGTCTCCGCGCCACGCCGATATGGCATATCGAAAAACACTGCCGAGCGGGGGAACTTCGAAAAGTCGAGAACGGGGGCGTCGTCGGGCTTCAAGCCAATCGACGTGGCGTTTACAACGATTGCGTTTTCGGGGATTTCAAGGTCTTGCGAAAGCTCCAACGCGTTGCAGTCAAACCCCTCCGCGCGAATGTCGTCGGCCAGCTTTTGCAGGCGTTCGCGCGAGCGG
Organism: uncultured Opitutales bacterium; assembly: GCA_934613645.1. GTDB lineage: Bacteria > Verrucomicrobiota > Verrucomicrobiia > Opitutales > Intestinicryptomonadaceae > Merdousia. The sequence continues at coordinate 45,490 of CAKTTC010000007.1, forward strand.
TTCGCAACGGAAAGCGACCCGCAATTTTTCGCCAACGCCCTGAACGCCGCGCCGCGCGCCGCGCCGCCCGCGCCCAGAATCACGACTTCCGCGTTTTCGAAATCCACGCCGAAAGCCTTTTGTATTGCGGTTTCAAGCCCGAAGCCGTCGGTGTTGAAGCCACGCCAGCCCGACGGGGTTTTCAGAAGCGTGTTGCACGCCCGCGCGCGCAGCACCTCGGCGTCGGCTTCGGCAAGCGCGGGCAAGACGGTTTCCTTGTGGGGGATAGTCAAATTTATGCCCACAAAGTTTTTTGCGGCGAACAGCGGCAGGATTTCGTTAAGCTCCGCCGAATCGACCTCGAACGCGTCGTAGCGCGCTCGGGCAAAACGCGGGTCGGCTTTTGCAAGCTCGGCGAGGGCTGCGTTTTGCATGACGGGGCTTAGCGAGTGCGCAATGGGCTTGCCGAAAACGGCAAACTTGGGGGCGTTGTCGGCAAAGGCGTCGGATTGCAGGTCTGCGGGAGTGTAAATCATGCGGAATAGTCGCGCGCGCCGAAGAGGAACGTGCCGACGCGTATCATTGTTGAGCCTTGTTCTATTGCGATTTCGAGGTCGTGGCTCATGCCCATCGAAAGTTCGTCGAGCGCAAGTCCGCTCCGCGAGCGCAGGTCGTCGCGCAAAAGGCGCAGGTTCTCGAAACAGCGGCGCGCCGAGTCGGGGTTTTCGTCGAGCGGGGCTATTGTCATAAGCCCCTCTACCGACACGCATTTCAGCCCGAGCGCGGCGTCGAGCAGGGCGGGGGCGTCTTCCAATTCCGCGCCGAATTTTGCGGGGTCGCGCCCCGCGTTTACCTGCAGAAGTATGCGTTGGATTTTCCCGAGCTTTTCGGCTTCGAAATCGATTTTTTCAAGAAGCTTTACGCTGTCTACGCTTTGGATTCGCGCGAAGTTTTCAACCGCCTTTTTTGCCTTGTTTGTTTGCAGGTGTCCGATTAGCTCCCATTGCAGGCTTGCGGCTTTAGAACTGCCGCCGCGCGCCTGTTCGATTTTGGCGCACGCCTCCTGAACCTTGTTTTCGCCGACGGCTAAAAAGCCGTATTCGGCGGAAAATTCGGCGGCGTCGAGCGGGTGCGTTTTCGTCACGGGAAGGATTTTCACGGAGTCGGCGGGGCGTCCGCATTTTGCGGCGGCGCGGGCTACGCGTTCGCGGAGGGCGTTGCAGTTCGCCTTGAATTGTGGGAAGTCAATCATTGCTGTTTTTTGTTGTCAATGCTTGCGGCGATGAGGCGTTTGCCGAATTTCCAGAGCGGGCCGGCGGGGTTGCCCGCGGCTTCGAGCGTTTCGTCGAACGCCTTGACGAACCTGTCGATTTCAGACTCCGTGATTATGAACGGCGGCAGGAGCTTTACCGCGTGGACTTCGTGGCTTGTAACCTGCGTTATTATGCGGTAGTTGTCCATAAGCGACGTTACAACCATCTGCGTAAAAAGCGAATTGTTCGCCGCTTTCAACGCCTTCCAAGCCGCCTTTTGCAGAAGCCCTTTCGGCTCCTGAAATTCTATTGCAATCATAAGCCCCAAGCCGCGCACCTCTTTTATGTAGGAGTGCTTTTCTTTGAGTGCCTCGAGTTTCGACTTCAGCAGCGCGCCCATTTTCGCCGATCTTTCTACCAGCCCTTCGCGCTCGATTACGTCGATTGACGCAAGCCCCGCGACCATTGCAAGATTGTTTCTGCCGAAAGTCGTGGAGTGCTTTACGCAGTTGTCGAGCGGTGAGAACACGCTCTGGTGGATTTCGCGCGTGGTAACGAAAGCCGCGCACGGAACGTATCCGCCGCTCAGAGCCTTTGCCATTGTCACGATGTCGGGTTCAAGCCCCCAGTGTTGGTAGGCGAACATTTTGCCCGTGCGCGCAAAGCCGGTCTGGACTTCGTCCATAATAAAGAGCGTGCCGTATTTGCGGCAGAGAGCCTGCGCCTTGGGGAAGAAGTCGTCGGAGGGAATGTCGACTCCGTGCCCGATTACGGGTTCGGCGATGAACGCGGCAACGTCGCCTTTTTTCAGCTTTTCTTCAAGCGCGTCGATGTCGTTGAAGCCGATTACGTCGGTTTCGGGAAGGAACGGGCCGAAGCCCTCCTGAAAGTGCGGGGTTTTCGTGACCGACAACGCCCCGTAGGTCAGCCCGTGGTAGCCGCCGTCCATCGACACGATTTTCTGCCGCTTGGTGTGTGCGCGCGCGAATTTCAGCGCGCCCTCGTTCGCCTCCGTGCCCGAGTTGCAGAAGAACACGGCGGTCAGCTGGTTGTTGTGCAGCTTCACGATTCTTTCGGCGAGCAGTCCGCTGAGTTCGGCGCAGTCAAGCTGCACCATATTGGGCAAGTCCATATCTATGGCGTCTTTGATTGCCTTGCCGACAACGGGATTGTTTCTGCCTATGCCGTAGACGCCGTAGCCCGAAATCATGTCGAGGTATTCGTTGCCGTCGGCGTCGTAAAGATACGCGCCCTTCGCCGACTTGTAGCACTTGTCGAAGCCTATTGTTTTGAGGACTTTCGCGAGCGTTCTGTTGACGTATTTTTCGTGGAGGTCGTAGTTTTCGCCGAAGCGCGATTCCACCAATTCTCTCAGGTCGAATTCTTTCATTGATTATATTTTTAAATTGTCTATACGTTAACGCCCGTAAAAAATTCTTCAAACATTTTATTCGATGAATTCGGCATCACATTACGTTGTAAATTTCGACCCCTTTGCGCTCCGCTTCCCCGACGGATTTTTTCTGGATGGCGTGCGCTGGTATGGGCTTTCGTATCTGGCTGGTTTTGCGGCGGCTCTGCTGCTTTTTAATCTGTATTCGGCGAAGGGGAAAAGTCCGCTAAATGGCGACGAAAACTCCTCTCTTCTTACATATCTGCTTGTGGGCGTGATTGTCGGCGGGCGTTTGGGGTATATGCTGCTTTATTCGTTCGACGCGTTTTTGGAAAACCCGCTCGTTTTCTTCCAAGTTTGGAAGGGCGGAATGGCGAGCCACGGCGGCTTTGTGGGCGTGCTGCTTGCCCTCGCGGCGTTTTCGAAAGTTCACAGACAGTCGTTTTTGCGGCTTGCCGACTTGGTTGTGGCGTCGTCGGGCTTGGGCATATTTTTCGGGCGAATAGCGAATTTTGTAAACGGCGAGCTGTGGGGAAAGGTTTCCGACGTTCCTTGGGCGATGATTTTCCCGAACTCCGCACCCGCGGGAACTGCGCTTGCCGACATTCCCGCCCGACACCCCTCCCAGCTCTACGAGGCGTTCGCCGAGGGGTTGTTTTTGTTCGCCTACACGCAGTGGCGTTTGTGGAAGGGCAACCCGCCCAAGGGGCGCATAGCGGGCGAATATCTCGTTCTCTACGGAATTTTGCGCATTGTCTGCGAGGTTTTCCGCGAGCCAGATTTCGGGGTATCGCTCATCTGCGGGCTAAGCCGCGGGACGTTCTATTCGGTATTTGCCATAGTTGCGGGCGTGTGCCTTGCCGTTTACGCGCAGCTTCGGGCGAAGGGCGGTTCGGGCGGAAGATGATTTTGCTTCGGCACTTGTGCGCGGTCTGTTTTTTCGGCGCACCCTCCGTTTTATAAATAAAAATCTTGACGTGCCCGCGAAATGCGGCAATGCTTTCCGATGTGAACCTCAATCGTTTGAGGCGTATTGGGGCTTTATTTTTCAACACACATACAACAATACAAAATGGAATCTATAATATGGACAGAAGAGAGTTTGTAAAAAGTATCGCCGTATTGGGGGCATCGGTGGGCTTCCCCACAATAATTCCCGCGTCGGCGTTGGGAAAAGACGGCGCGGTTGCCCCCAGCGAACGCCTCACAATGGGCGTTATCGGCTTGGGCACGCAGGGAATCAGCAACACCACCAATTTCAAAAGCGACAAACGCCTTCAGCTTGTCGCCCTCTGCGATGTCAACAACACCGAGGGGAAGCAATACTACGGCTACAAGAATTCGGACAGGCGCGGTCTGCGCTACGCCCGCGAGCTTTACGGCAAGGACATTCCCTGCTACAACGACTTTCGCGAAGTGCTCGCCCGCAAAGACGTTGACGTTATTTCGACCGCCACGCCCGACCACTGGCACGCCATAATCGGCATAGCCTGCGCAAAGGCGGGCAAAGACGTTTGGGGCGAAAAGCCGCTCACGCGCACAATCCGCGAGGGTAAAATTCTGCGCGACATCGTGAAAGCTTCGGGCATAATGTGGCAGACGGGCTCTTGGCAGCGTTCGCGCCCGCTGTTTATCCATGCGGCGGAACTTGTCAGAAACGGATATTTGGGCGACATCAAACGCATAAAAATAGGGCTTCCGTCGAACTTTGCCGCCGAGGTTCTCAAGCCCGTTCCCGTTCCGCAGGGGCTTGATTTCGAAATGTGGCAGGGACCCGCAATGCGTTCGTTCTACCACCCGAACAAGACTTTCACGCGCTGGCGCGGCGTTTGCAACTACAGTGCGGGCAAAATTACCGACTGGGGCGCACACCATCTCGACTTGGCTCACTGGGCGTTGGGCATAGACCGCTCGGGGCCGACGGAAATTGTTCCGAACCTTGTCGAATGGCCGAAAGACGGCTTCTCCGACCAGCCTTCGAAATTCAAAGTTACCTTCTATTATAAAAACGGCGTTGAAATCGAGATGTCGAACCTCAACGAAAACGGCGTGGAGTTCTTCGGCACAAAGGGCAAGCTTTTCGTGAGCAGGTCTGTGATGTATTCCGACCCCGTCGAACTTTCGGGCATAAAAATTCCGCCGTCTTCCGACAGGCTTTTCCCGCTGCGCTTCCGCAACCACTTCACCGCGTTTATCGACAGCGCGCTCGACAAGCGCATTCCCGTGACCGACATCGAAGTTGCGCACCGCTCAAACACGGCGTGCCTGCTCGGCGAAATAGCATACAGAACGGGCAGACCCATCAAGTGGAATCCCGACACCGAGGAAATTGTGGGCGACGCCGAAGCCGCGCGCCTTTGCGACCGCGCCTACACCGCGCCGTGGGAACTTCAAGCGTAAAAAGGGGAGGACAGACACATGAAAAGATTTTTTGCATCGATTATTTTGGCGGCGTCGGTTGCGTGTTTTGCCGACGAGTATTCCGACTTGGCGAACTACCGCGCGGGCGATTCGCTCGGCTGGTTCCACTCGCTGCGTCTGAAGGCGCAGAACGCGGAATCGGCGGAGGAGATTTCGCAAAAGCTGCTCGAAACAATCAAGGCGGGCGGGCTTTCGCGCGAGGGATTCAGACTTGCGTGCAATCTGCTCAAGCCGATTGCCGATTCCGACTGCGTTGAGGTTCTGAAGCCGTATTTGTTCGACATCGACCGCTGCGCCTACGTTTGCGACGTGTTCTCCACGCTCGATTCGGGCAAAGTGCAGTCCGCGCTGAAGGAGGTTGTTGCAAGCCCCGACGCGGCGCGCCCCGCGAAGGAAAACGCGGTTGCGCTTTTGGCGTTGCTCGACAGCGACAGGGCGGTAGTAATCGGCGTTGCAAACGATTTGTCCGACAAGCAGCTTGCACTGTTCGCGGTGAAGTCTCTTGCCCGCTACGACGAATCGGCGGGCATTGAGGGGCTTTTCCAGAAAGACGTTGTTGCGGCTCTCGGCAAAATTCTTTCCAAAAACGACTTCCGCAAAGACGCGGCGTTGTCTTCGCTTGTGTTCATAGCCCAAAAGGCGGCGGCTCGGGGCGACAAACACACGGCGGCAAAGGCGTTGGAGTTCATTCCCTCCGACACGCAGGGCGTGCTTTCGGCAAGGGCGATGTTCATAAAAGACCCCGCCGCGCGCGCGGCGTATCTCGACTCGATAATAGTTGCCGACAACGCGCTTTCGGCGGAGGCGGCAAAGCTTATGAACACGGGGCGCAAGTTCGAAAATTCGCAGTGGCTTGTTTCAAAATTCCCGTCGTTGGGCAGGCGCGCAAAACTTGCGGCGATGGGGAGCTTTATGATTTCGGGCGACACCCGCTTCTACCCCGTGATTGCGTGCGAGCTCGACAATCCCGACTCCGACATTCGCGGTCTTGCCGTTTACAGTGCGCGCTTCCTTTGCAGCGACGAAGCCAACATCAACAAAATCTATTCGGTTTTTCTCGGGAACGAAGAACCCCTTTCGCGCTACGCCGAAAACGTCCTGCTTGAAAACACAAGCTACGCCGTCCGGCGCGTGCTCAAGGAACGGGCCGACGCGGGCGATATGTCGGCGTTGCGCATTCTGATTATGCGCGGCGACGAACAATACAGAATGAAACTTTGGAACTTGTTCTTCGACGAAAAAACGCGCACGCCCGCAGTGGAGCGCCTGCTTGAAAACACCATAACATCCGGCGAGCTGAACCTGCTTGCAACAAACTACAAGGTAAAGGACGCCGCGCTTTCGAAGGCTATTACAAAAATAGTCATCAAGAAAATAGCGCAATACAAAGTGTCGCGGCAGTATATGGCAATGGCGGTCAGGCGTGCCCTCGACGGCAACCTTCCTCCCGACGATCCCAACTACAAATTCATAGTTTCCAAGTTGCGGATTGCCGATTTGATGAAGTAGCAGCCTCTGCGCGCATAACGAAGCCTTGACATTAGTCGGGGCTTTTGTTTCCATTTCGACCTTTCCATTTTATCAATAAACCTGCAAATCAAATACACTATGAAAAAAATCGCATTTTTGACGGCAATATCCTTATGCGCGGCCGCCGCGCTTACGGCGGCGGAATATTCGGTGAAGTCGCCCGACGGTTCGCTCGAGGCGAAAGTCGGCGCGGGGGAATCAATTACGCTTTCCCTGTCGTTCAAGGGCAAGCCCGTAATGGAGAATATGCGCATTGCAATGAAAACCGACAGGGGAGAATTCGGGAAAAAAACCGAAGTCGCTTCGGTAAACAATTCGTCGCAAGATGCGGTTTTGGCGGTAAAACTCGGCATTGCGTCGCGCATTCCCGACTGCTACAACCAGATGGATATAGATTTCGGTTCGTATAAAATAATTTTTCGCGCCTACAACGAGGCTGTCGCATACCGCTTTGTGGCAAAGTGCGGCTCGGGCGAAATGCGCGTTTTCTCCGAAACACTCGACCTGAACCTGCCCGCCGACGCGAAAATAGTGGCTCAGGTTGCAAAAACAATGTCGGCATACGAGAAGTCGTTCGACCGCATTACGGCCGCCGACATTCCCGCCGACAAATACGCGCTTTTGCCGCTTTTAGTCCGCGCCAAAAACGCCACGGTTGCGGTTGTCGAAAGCGATGTGCAGGCGTATCCGATGCTGCGCTTTAAGTCGGGCGGCGGGCTGAAATCGGCCTTCGTGAAATACCCGAAGTCCATGAAAAAACTCAACAATTTTATGGTTCAGTTCGACGAATTCGAAGACTTTATCGCAAAGACGGAAGCTACGCGCAGCTTCCCGTGGCGCGCGTTCATTGTCGCCGAAACGGACGCGCAGCTGGCGGTGAACAACACGGTTTTCAAGCTCGCCGAACCTTCGCGCATAGCGGATACTTCGTGGATTTCGGGCGGGCTGTGCGTTTGGGAGTGGTGGAATAACTGGAGCTTGGAGGGCGTGGATTTCGAAACGGGCGTCAATGAAAAAACCTACAAATACTATATCGACTTCGCCGCCGAAAATTCCATTCCCTACATTATGTTCGATGCAGGCTGGCTCGTGGGCGCGGACGTGGCGCAAATGAAAGACGGCGTGCACGAGAAAATCCTTTCGCAGAAGCCGTTTTTGGACGTAAAGTCGCTCATTGAATACGCGCACGAGCGCAACGTGAAAGTTGTGCTGTGGTGCTTGGGGCAGTCGCTCAACCTCTACGGCGAAAAGGCCATTCCGCTCATGAAAAGCTTCGGGGCGGACGGGCTTAAAGTCGATTTCTTCAACCGCGACGACCAAACCGCGATGGAGCTTTACTACAAAATCGCCCGCCTTGCCGCGGAAAACAAAATGATTGTTGATTTCCACGGGTGCGCCAAGCCCGCGGGGCTTAACAGAACGTATCCGAACGTGATAAATTTCGAGGCGGTAAAAGGCTTGGAAATGGTCAAGTTCAAAAAAATAGAGCCGATTACGGCCTCGCACAATGTAGATTTGGTTATGACAAGAATGTTGCAGGGCCCGATGGACTATACTCCCGGAGCGGTTCGTAACATTCAGCAACAATACTATTACAAGCGTTTTACGCTGCCCGAATCAACAACCACACGCGCGCATCAGGGGGCGTTGTTCGTGTTGTTCTACGCGCCGCTTCAGATGATGTGCGACAGCCCCACCGAATACGCAAAGTATCCGAAGTTTACGTCGTTTATCTCTACTATCCCGACCACTTGGGACGAGTCCGTGCCTGTTGCTGGCGAACTCGGCAAATACGTAGTAGTTGCGCGCCGCAAGGGCGAGGTTTGGTATATCGCGGGCATTTGCGCGGGCGAGGGCAGGGAAGTTGAAATAGACCTTTCGAAATTCATTTCCGACCAGTCCTACGTTCTGGAAATGCTCACCGACACCGTAAATTCCGAGCGCACGCCGACCGATGCTTCCATAAAAATTTCCGACGAAGAATCCGCGCGGAAAATCAAAGTCAAAATGGCTGCCGACGGCGGCTTTGTTCTGAAAGTTTCGCCATCGGTCTTCCCCGTTTTCTCGAAATTCATCAGAAGCATTTTCGACGACTAACGCCGTCTTATGCGTTGCGACCACATCTTAGTTGACGGCTGGAACGTAATCCACGCCGAGCCGACGCTTAAAAAGCTTCTGCTTGCCGACGCGCGCGCCGCCCAGCGGAAACTTGCGGAAATGCTCGAGCCAATCCACGATGTCTACGCAACGCGCATTACGATAGTCTACGACGGCAGGGGCGAAGACGTTTCCATTGAACGCCCAAACGACGCCGTAATTACGTTTTCCGAGGTCTATACGCCCTCCAATATGACCGCCGACGAGTTCATTGAACGCTATTGTGCGCTCGCAAAAAACCGCGCCCGCATAATAGTGATTTCAAACGACAACATGATTTGGGAAACGGTCTCGGTTCTGGGCGCGGTCTGCATGCGTATCGGCGAAATAGTCTCCTCGGCGCAGTCGGCGGCGGGACACATTCGGACGGTCGCCTCGCGCATAAATCTGAAGACCGACATTCAGTGGAAAAACTTCGGTGCGCTGGCGAATATGGACTTGTCGGGCTTGGAAATTGCCGCGACAAATTCGACGTTGTTCGACTCCAAACGAATGAAAAAGCGAATGTCGAAAATGGCGAAAATAAAATCGCGTTCGGGCGAAACTTCAGAGGCTTCCGACGCCCACACAAAAGTCGCGGGGGCAACAGACGGCGCGGGCGGGGAAGAGTCGCAATCCGCAGCGTCTTTGAGCCGCGCAGCCAGCCAGTTTTCGCCCGCTTCGGCAACGCCGCCCGACTCTTCCGAAATTTCCGCCGAAAAACGCGGAATGAGAACGGCGGAAAAATCGGCGGAAGAAACTGACTTCGCCGAAAAATCTTCCGATTCCGCGCGCTTGCAATCTGTCGACAAAAATTCAAACTTACGCGTGCGCGGCGGCGGATTGCCCGCTTCCTCTTCCCGCGAACCCGCGCCCTACGAGGCGGGAGGACGCTGGACTAATATGGGTAAACCGCCAAAACCTACCGAACAAAACGGCGACGCAATTTCAGCGCAAAACGGCTCTGCTCGGGGCGCGGCAAAGAAAGCCAAAACGGCGAAATCGGCGCGGCGCGACTACTCTTGGGAGGCAAAGAAAATCAAGCCGCAAAAGCCGACCCAAAAACAGCCCGAACTTCCCAAAAAAGTTTCGCATATTTTTAAAGACTTCAAAGCCCTTTCGTTTAAATCAACGCCCAAAAGGTAGTTCCATTATTATGATATTGACAATAACATAAAAAGGGAAAACATCCTTGACCTCATTATGAATACCCATCATCCCAATCACCAGCGGAATGGAAATTGTTATCGACCTGAAATAGACGGGTTCAGTCGCTGTCGTGTCTGTGTTGTTGTTCCATGCAGGGGTGTCTTTCTTTTGCGGTGGTTTTGTCGGTGTTGACGTTTTTTTTGTAATTAGCGGGTATCTTATCACAACCATTATTCTTAATGGATTGCATGATGGAACTTTTTCCTTGATTAATTTTTACGAAAAAAGATTTCGCAGAATTCTACCTGCTTTGTATGTCGTCATTGCGGCGACCGTTTTGGCCGGTTACTTTTTGTTGCTTCCCGACGAGTATAAAAATGTTGGACAGTCTGTTTTTGCAACAGTTACATATGTAAACAACATTCTTCTATACATAACGAGCGGTTATTGGGATTTAGCAAGTCAATTTAAACCGTTATTGCATACGTGGAGTCTCGGGATTGAAGAACAGTATTATGCTATTGTTCCGATATTGTTGCTGACGCTTTGGAAATTTACTCGTCGGTATATTTTACACTTTATATGTGCTTGTATTGCTTGCAGTTTATTTTTTCAAATTTGGGCGACAATTAAATCGCCCGCTCTCGGTTTTTATTCATTGCCTGCAAGGTTTTGGGAATTGGGAGCCGGTGCTCTTTGCGCTATTTTGTTGTTCAAAAAAATGGTAAATACGACCAACATAAGAGCAAACAACGTATTTTCTGTGGTAGGCATTGTTCTCATAGTGGGTTCTGTAGTTTTGTTTGATAATGATTCTTTGTCGGCCTCAAAATGTTCTATTTTACTAATTCCCATAGTGGGGTCTTGTCTGATTGTGCTTTTTTCGAATTCAACTATTGTATGCAAGATTCTTTCCAATAAACATATTGTTTACATAGGTTTGATAAGTTATAGTCTGTATTTGTGGCATCAACCGGTATTTGTTTTTATAAGGGCATATTTTAAAGAAGAACCTTATTGTATCGTTGTCGATTGTCTTGCTATTGGCACACATTTCTTGGAAATATATAGAAACTCCGTTTAGGAACAAAAATAAATTTTCGCGAAAAGAAATTTTTTGGCTTGCGGGAATTGTAAGCGTATTGTTCTGTGTAATAGGGCTTTATTTGAACTCAAGTTATGGGCTTTTTCATAGGTGCTACGGCGAAAATATATCCATTTCCGATATGGATAAGCGCATATATAATTCGAAAGTTTTTCAATTTAAAAAGGATTCTTTTGGAGAAAAAAACGATAAGTTTAGGCTACTTGTCTTGGGGAATTCATTCGGTAGGGATTTTGTGAATATCATACTTGAGACCTATGATACAAAGAAACTCGATATTGTATACAGGGACGATTTCGATGATTATAGCGTGTTGTCTTCACCCATTGGGGCACGATTATTTGAAGATGCCAATTTGGTGGTGTTTGCGTCTTCCAAAGGCAACAACGCAAAAAATATTATAAGGAATAACGATGATAAAGTTTTCTACCTCGGAACAAAGTTTTTCGGTTATAACGAAAACTGGATTATCAGACTTCCCTCCTCGGCCAGAAAAAATCAAAAAAAAGATATTGGCAGATACAAATTACAGGAAGTAGATAATGGTATTTGCCGTAATATGGCAAAGAAAAATTTTGTTTCATTGCTGAAACCGATTGTTGTAGATAACAAGATTCCCATAACAGATGAGAATGGGGTTTTGATTTCTACGGATAGAGCCCACTTGACAAAATACGGTGCAATTTTCTTCGGCAAGAAAGTTGTAGCGGGTTCAGAAATTGGCAAAATATTAGAACGAAATTGCGTCAAGTTAATCAATCGGGAGTAATATTCCAAAATATCTGCGGAAGATAATTTTCCTACTTTGCGAAAAAGTTTTCGGGGGCAAGTTGTTCCCTCAAATTGAAAATAATCCAAGTAGGAATGAAAATGTTAACACGTGCTAAAAAAACAATTTTTTCAATCGCTCTTATAACTTTTCTGTCGAATTGCGTTTCGGTTTATGCAGCCTCGGAGGAGTCTCCTCAAAACGACGACAACGCAAGTAAAAACATGCAGGAGATTGAACGCAATGAGAAAGCCGCCGCTGCCATAGTTATAAAACGTTGCCGTGAAGCGGTTGAACGCGGCGACCGCCGCGCTATGTATTGCCTTGCTATGAATTATTTGAACGGAGCGGGAGTGGAAAAATCGGAGGCCGAAGCTGTAAAATGGTTGCGTAAGTCGGCGGAACTGGGATACCGTGACGCTATACTTTGGCTCGGTAGGTTTTATGTAGAAGGGCGAGGAATTGAAAAAAACATTTCGGAGGGTATTAAATGGCTTACTAAGTTGGCAGATGAAGGCGATACAGAAGCTATGTGTGACCTTGGCTGTTGTTATTTGAGGCTTGAATCGAGTGAATCTGATAAGGAAGCTATAAAGTGGCTTAGGAAAGCATCAGAACTTAATAATTCACATGCAGTGTTTCTTTTGGCGTATTGTTATGATGCCGGAAGAGGTGTCGAGCAAAACTTAACGGAAGGTATAAACTGGTTACGTAAAGCAGCTGATATGGGACATTCCGAGGCTATGTATAAACTCGGCGTAATTTATTTGAATGGGACGGGTGTAGAAAAATCGGAGACTGAAGGGGCAAAATGGTTGCGTAAGTCAGCGGAACACTGGTATCTTGAGGCTATGAATGCGCTTGGTTGGTGTTATTTCAACGGGGTAGGAGTTGAAAAAAATATCTCTGAAGCTAAAAAGTGGTTTACCATAGTTGCAGAACTTGGAAATTCATACGCAATGTCTATGCTTGCATCTTGTTATACGCAAAACTTAACCGAATGGACAAAATTGCTTCGTAAATGGGCGGCGACTGGCAATGTCAGAGCAATGTATTACCTTGGTAAAAATTATCTGAACGGAGACGGAGTAAAAAAATCGGAAACCGAAGCTGTAAAGTGGTTGCGCAAAGCGGCAGATGAAGGAGTTCCCGAGGCTATGAATATGCTTGGTTGCTGTTATCTGGACGGAAGCGGCGTAAAAGAATCAAAGCCCGAAGCTGTAAAGTGGTTTCGCGAGGCGGCGGCGCGGGGCGAAGTAGATGCCATTCACAACCTCGGATTTTGTTATATCATGGGGGTAGGAATTGAAAAGAACTCATCAAAGGCGTTGGATTTATTTCGTAAAGCCGCAGCACAAGGTATGCCCGCTTCAATGCACAGTCTCGGGCTTTGTTATTTTTCGGGAGACGGGGTTGAAAAAAATCTTTCTGAAGCTGTAAAGTGGTTTCAAAAAGGGGCAGAACTCGGATATATGAATTCTATGTATGAGTTGGGGGTGTGTTATTTAAACGGAGAGGGCGTTGAAAAAAACGTTCCCGAAGCTATCAAATGGCTGCGCAAAGCGGCGGAGCTGGGCAAAGAAAAAGCAAAGGGGTTTTTACGCGAACTCGAAAAGAATCAGCATATTTATTCCACCCCAAAAGAGTGATAGCGATTTTTTGCAACAGGCAATCACAACGTCGGGTTCTGTCGGTTGCCGTCGGGCACGGGCTGAGATAGCCTCCGCGGACGGGCATACAAAAAACTTGACAGGGGCGGGGGGAAGAGTAGGATTGGGGGCTTAAAATCGGGTTGGAAAATAGTCCCACGATTTTAGTTAAAACATGAAAGTATTAGTAGCAGATCCAATCTCGCCGAAAGGTGTAGAATTACTTAAAAAAGAAGGCTTTGAGACTGTCGAGGCATACGGCTCGACTCCGGAGCAGATTAAAGAGCTCATCAAGGACGCCGACGCGGTTATCGTCAGAAGCGAAACCAAAATCACCGCCGACGTTCTCGCGTGCGCAAAGCAGTTGAAGGCTGTAGGCCGCGCCGGTGTGGGCGTAGATAACATCGACATTCCCGCCGCCTCCGAAAAGGGCGTTGTGGTTATGAACACTCCCACGGGTAATACCATTGCCACTGCGGAACTTACGTTCACGCACATTATGGTCGGCACGCGCCCGATTACTCAGGCAAACGCCTCCATTCACGAAGGCAAGTGGGACAGAAAATCTTTCAAGGGCACGGAGCTTAAAAACAAGGTTTTGGCGGTGCTCGGTATGGGCAGAATCGGCGCGGAAGTTGCAAAGCGCGCAATGGCGTTCGGCATGAAAGTTCTTGCGTATGACCCGTTCCTGACGGAAGCGCGCGCCAAAACTTTGGGCGTGCAGATTGTTCCGCTTGAAGAGGCCTTCAAAACTGCCGACTACATCACAGTCCACATGCCCCTCACGGAAGCCACAAAGTATATGATTGACGAAAAGGCTTTCGACCTGATGAAAAAGGGCGTGCGCGTGTTCAACTGCGCCCGCGGCGGAATCATCAAGGAAACGGCTTTGGTCGAAGCCCTCAAAAGCGGCAAAGTTGCTGCGGCGGGCTTGGACGTTTACGAATCTGAACCCCTCGCCAAGGACAGCCCCCTGCGCGATTTCCCGAACTTGGTGCTCACTCCCCACTTGGGCGCGTCCACAAAAGAAGCTCAGGAAAGCTGCGGCATAGAGGTGGCGGAAGTCATTTCCGACGCACTCAAAGGCGGCGCAATCCGCAATTCGGTAAACAAGCCGAGCGTTGATGCGGAGTCGATGAAGCAGATTTCCCCGTATATCCAGCTCTGCGAAAAACTGGGCACGTTTGCCCAGCAGATTTCGGCGGACAGGGTGAAGAAAATTGTCGTGAAATACTTCGGCAAGCTCGGAAACATCGACAACAAGCTTCTTACAATCGCAGTCCAGAAGGGCTATCTTTCCAAGATTACCGAAAACGCCAACGACCTCAATTCGCCCGCAAAAATGAAGCACTTGGGCATTGAAGTTGTGAGCGTGAACACAACCGCCGAGGCAGACTACTCGGAATTGGTCGAAATCGACGTCGAATTTGAAAACGGCGCGGTTCAGAACATCGCGGGCACAGTCATGGGCAAGGTTGCAAAGCCGATGCTCGTGCAAATCGGCGCGTATAAGGTTTCGGCAAACCTCGCGGGCAAGTGTGCTTTGATGCTCAAGAACAACGACACCCCCGGAATGGTCGGCATTATCGGCACGGCTTTGGGCAAGCACGACTGCAACATCGCGAATATGAGCCTCGCCAGAATGGACGGCGGCAACGCGCTGAGCATTTACGAGCTCGACGCCGTTCCCACGCCCGAAGTTGTCAAGGAGCTTGGCGGCTTGGCGAAAATCGACGCGGTCAAAGTGGTGGATTTGTCTTAGTATGAATCTGCTCGGCTACGTTATAACGGCATTGGCGGGATACCTCTTCGGGGCTATCCCGTTCGCCGTAATTATCGCCCGAAGCAGGGGGGTCGACATTTTCAAGGCGGGCAGCGGAAACCCGGGGGCTACGAACGTCAAGCGCGTTTGCGGAAAGTTCGCGGGCAACCTGTGCTTTTTGCTCGACGCGGCGAAGGGTTTTGCCGCCGCCTCTTTCCCCGTTTGGGCGAAGTATTTGGGCGTGAGTTTTGAAGCTCCCGAGCACTTGGTTTACGTCGGGCTTGTAGCCGCCATTGTGGGGCACAGTTTTTCGGTGTTCATCAAGTTCCGGGGCGGAAAGGGCGTTGCGGTCACAATCGGCGGGCTGCTGTTCGTGATGATTGTTCCCATTCTTGTGGGGCTCGCGCTTTGGGTGGCGGTTTTCTACGCAAGCAGGTATGTGTCGCTGGCGTCGATTGCAATGGCGGTATCGCTGCCGATTTCGTCGTATTTTTATTTCGGTGTGGGGGCGCAGCTTTACATTGCCGCCGCCATCGCCGCAGTGATTGTCTACCGCCACAGAAGCAACATTTCGCGCCTGCTGCGCGGAACGGAGAACAGGTTTTAGCATGTCGGAAAAAGTTTACAGAATCGGGTTTATCGGAATGGGCACGGTAGGTCAGGGTGTATGGAAGCACCTGCAAACCGACCGCGAACGCACTCAGGCGCGTCTGGGCACGCGCTACGAACTCGTGAAGGCGAGCGTGCGCGACATCAACAAAAAACGCGACATCGACATCTCACGCGAGCAGATGACCGAAGACCCGCTCGACGTTGTCCGCGACGACTCCATCGACATTGTTTGCGAGCTTATGGGCGGCACCGACAGGGCTTTGGCTCTCACTCTCGAAGCCCTCAAGCGCGGCAAGGTTGTAGTCAGCGCAAACAAGGCGGTAATTTGCAAGCACGGCGCGGAGATTTTTGAAACCGCGCAAAAATACGGCGGCAAGTATTTCTTTGAAGCCAGCGTTGCGGGCGGAATCCCCGTAATCAAGGTTCTGCGCGAGGGGCTTGTGGCGAACGGATTTTCGCTCATCTACGGAATTTTAAACGGCACGTGCAACTACATTCTCACGCGCATGGAGCGCGAAAACGCCCCGTATGAATCAATCGTTGCCGACGCCCGCAAGCTCGGCTACGTGGAGGCGGATGAATCGCTCGACCTCGACGGCTGGGACGCCGCGCACAAAATCTCCATTTTGGCGTATTTGGCGCACGGCGTTTGGGCAAATCCCGAAAAGGACATGCTCGTTTCGGGAATCCGCGGAATCCGCCTTGAGGACATGCACTGGGCGCGCGAAAACAACTTCCGCATAAAGCTCATCGGCGCGGCTCGCAAGCGCGGCGACGCCCTCTCGGTTTCCGTCTATCCCGCGTTATTGCCCCTCACCGACGTTGTAGCCAACGTCAACGAAGTCTACAACGCCGTTTCTCTCAGCGGCGACGTTGTGGGGCGCACCGTCCACATCGGGCGCGGAGCGGGGCAGGACGCCACTGCAAGTGCCGTGATTGCCGACATTGCCGACGCTCTGAAATCATTGGCGAGCGCGTCGGCATCGCACCTGATTGTTCCCGCTTCGGCGAACATTCACTTTGCCACGCCCGAGGAGGTTATCGGCGAATTTTACTTGCGCATGCAGGTTCGCGACGAGGCGGGCGTATTGGCGTCGGTTGCCTCTATTCTCGCTGCGGAGGGGATTTCCATAGAGCTTTTACAGCAGAAAAAGCACGACACCGAAGGGCGCGCGTGGCTTCTTCTTACAACGCACTCCACGAACGAGGCTGCCATTCGCCGCGCGTGCATTGCGCTTGAATCATCGAAGCTAATATATGACAATCCTTTTGTTCTTCGTATATTCAAATATTAAGCTTGTGAAATTTTTTTATAATTCCTAAAGCGGCGCGGTTGGCAAAGCCAACTCCCGCTTTATTTTTTGGTTGAAGTTTTGTATGGGCTAAAGTGATTGCGCTTGGCAAAAGCCCAATTTGACAAGCCACTTTGTTTAATGCAGGCATAGCTCAAGTGGTGGTTGTTGTCTGAAATGTAATCCGTCTTTATTTTTTCATTGAAGTTTTTGTGCCCCCAAAGTGTCGGCGTTTTTATGTCGGAAAAAACGCGCATTCGGCGAATAAAGTATGAAAAAAAAGTTGCGTCGGGCGTCTTGATTTGCGATTCTAAGCGAATGATTCGAAGACTGTTTGTAGAAGAAAAAAACGGAAGTTCGTCAACATCGCTTTTGAACGACATCAAAGGCAATCTAAACATTCCCGCGCTCGAAGGTCTGCGCGTGCTTCAGCGTTACGACGTTGAAGGGCTTGAACAGTCGGAATTCGACAAAGTGCGTAATCTCATTTTCTGCGAAGCTCCCGTCGAAAATCTGTTCGAAGAACAGTTCCCGCTGTCCGACGCCGAAACGGCGTTCGCCATAGAATTTCTCCCCGGACAGTTCGACCAGCGCGCCGACTCCGCCGAACAGTGTGTGCAGATTGTAGCGCGCTGCCGTCCGAAAGTTGCGTGTGCGCGTGTTTTCGTTCTCAAAGGCAAGCTTTCCGAAAGCGACATCGACCGCGTAAAAAAGTATTTGATAAATTCTGTAGACAGCCGCGAAGCCTCAATGGCAAAGCCCGAAACGCTTGTGCGCGCGGCTAAAACCCCCGCCGACGTCGCCGTTGTGGAGGGTTTTGTAGATATGGATATGGCGGGGATTGCCGCTATGCACAAAAAAATGTCGCTTGCGATGTCGGTTGACGACCTCGAATTTTGCAGAAAATATTTTGCCCAAGAGCAGAAGCGCAACCCCACAATCACGGAAATCAGGCTTCTGGACACCTATTGGAGCGACCACTGCCGCCACACCACATTCCTTACAAAGCTCGAAAACGTGAAAATCGACGGCGGCGAGCTCAACAACCCCGTCAAGCGTTCGTGGGACGAATACCTCAAAACGCGCGCCGATTTGGGGCTTGAAAAGCGCGGCAAAAACGTGTGTTTAATGGACGTTGCCCTCATTGCAATGCGCGCGCTCAAGGCGCAGGGCAAGCTTGAAGACCTCGAACAGAGCGAGGAAATCAACGCCGCAAGCATTGTCGTGAACGTCGATATTGACGGCAAGCCCGAAGAATATCTGGTGATGTTCAAAAACGAAACGCACAACCACCCGACAGAAATAGAACCTTTCGGCGGCGCGGCAACCTGTCTGGGCGGCGCAATCCGCGACCCGCTCTCGGGCAGAAGCTACGTCTATCAGGCAATGCGCGTCACGGGCGCGGGCGACCCCCGCACGCCTTTCGACAAAACCCTCGCGGGCAAGTTGCCCCAGCGCAAAATAGTTTTGGGCGCGGCAAACGGATACAGCAGCTACGGCAACCAGATAGGCTTGGCAACCGGGCAGGTTTGCGAAATCTACCACGAAGGCTACGTTGCAAAGCGCATGGAAATCGGCGCGGTTGTTGCGGCGGCACCGCGCAGTATGGTTCGCAGGGGTGTTCCCGAAAAGGGCGACTTCATTCTGCTTTGCGGCGGGCGCACTGGGCGCGACGGCATAGGCGGCGCAACGGGCTCGTCGAAAGACCACACCGAGCACGCTCTTGAAAATTCCGCCGAAGTCCAGAAGGGCGACGCCCCCATGGAGCGCAAATTGCAGCGTCTTTTCCGCAACCCGAAAGCGAGCCTGCTCATCAAGCGTTGCAACGACTTCGGCGCGGGCGGCGTTTCCGTCGCGATAGGCGAGCTTGCTCCGAGCTTGGAGATAAATCTCGACGCCGTGAAGAAAAAATACGACGGCCTCGACGGCACCGAGCTTGCCATTTCCGAATCTCAGGAGAGAATGGCGGTTGTAGTTTCCCCGCAGGACGCCGACGAATTTGCGCGCTACGCCGCGGAGGAGAATTTGGAGTGCACTCACGTTGCAACCGTAACCGACACGGGACGGCTTGTGATGAAGTGGCGCGGCAAAAGCATTGTTGACATTTCGCGCGCGTTCTTGGATACCAACGGAACTGTCGCGCTGGCGTCGGCGGAAATAGAAGTTCCCACGGGGGAATCTCCGCTGCTGAAGTCGCAAAACGGCGCATCAAACGCCGACAAAAACGCGTGGATTGCCAATCTCCGCCAGCTCAACTGCGCAAGCCAGCGCGGGCTTATCGAGCGTTTCGATTCATCAATCGGCGCAAGCGCGGTTTTGCACCCGTTCGGCGGAAAAAATCTCGCCACGCAGCCCGAGGCAATGTGCTCTAAAATTCCGCTGCTTAAGGGCGAAACAAACACGGGCACGCTGTTCTCTTTCGGCTTCAACCCGAACGTTTCAAGCTGGAGCCCGTATTTCGGCGCGATTTATTCGGTGGTGGAATCGGTCGCAAAAATAGCGGCGGCGGGCGGCGACATTTCGAAAATCCGCTTTACGTTTCAGGAATATTTCGAAAAGCTGCGCACAAACCCGACCCGCTGGGGCAAGCCGCTGGCGGCGTTGCTTGGCGCGTTCGAAGCCCAAATGCGCCTCGGTTGCGCGGCAATCGGCGGCAAGGATTCAATGTCGGGTTCTTTCAACGACATCGACGTTCCGCCTACGCTCGTAAGTTTTGCAATGTGCCCGTGCGATGTGCGTTTCGTGATTTCGCCCGAGTTCAAAAAGGCGGGCTCTACTGTCGCGCTCTTGGAAATTTCCAAAAACTCGCTCATGCCCGATTGGCACGACCTGCGTGCAAAATACGCAAAATTCTTTGAAGCGGTCAAGGCGGGCGAAATTTCGGCGGCGCATTCGGTGCGCTTCGGCGGCTTGGCTGAGGCGGTTGCTAAGATGTCGTTCGGCAACTCCATTGGCTTCGAATTCGCGCCCGATTTCAAGGGCGACGTTTTCGCGCTAAACTACGGCGCAATAGTTGCCGAAGTGGCTTCGCCCGAGGTGGCGGAGCGTTTGGGCGCGCGCGTAATCGGCAAAACAACGGCGGCCGCGGAGGTAAAAATCGGCGGGTTGTCGCTTGAAATCGGCGAACTTTTCGACGCGTGGAACGCACCGCTTGAGGGCGTCTACCAAACAAAGGCAAAGCCCTCGCAAGACGGCGGTCTTTTGGCGGCGCATTTCGAAAACAAAAACGTGGCGGTTGCAAAGAACAAGGTTGCGCGTCCGCGCGTGTTCATTCCCGTCTTCCCCGGTTCGAATTGCGAATACGATTCCGCACGCGCGTTCGAGGCGGCGGGTGCGCGGACCGACACTTTCGTCTTCAGAAACCTCTCCGACAAAGACGTTGCAGAGTCAATCGCCGAAATGAAAAAGCGTATCGACGCCGCACAGATTCTGATGATTCCGGGCGGCTTCAGCGCGGGCGACGAACCCGCAGGCTCGGGCAAGTTCATTGCGGCGGTCTTCAGAAACGCCGCGCTTACCGACGCGGTGATGTCGCTTCTCAAAGACCGCAAGGGGCTTGTTCTCGGAATTTGCAACGGCTTCCAAGCCCTCATAAAACTGGGGCTTGTGCCATTCGGCGAAGTCCGCGAGCTCAAGGCCGACAGCCCCACGCTCACATACAACAACATTGCCCGCCACGTCAGCTGCTATGTGAACACGAAGGTTGCCAGCAAGCTCTCTCCGTGGTTTGCCGACTGCGAGTTGGGCGATGTCCATTCAATTCCCGTGTCGCACGGCGAGGGCAAGTTTATCGCGCCCGAACACGTTATAAGGGAGCTTGAAAGAAACGGGCAAATTGCCACGCAGTATGTCGATTCGCTCGGCAGACCCGCCGCCGAAATTCCGTTCAATCCCAACGGTTCGATGCACGCAATAGAGGGCATCACAAGTCCCGACGGGCTCGTGCTCGGCAAAATGGGGCACAGCGAACGTTTCGGCGCAAACGTGGGCAAGAACATTTCGGGCAACAAAATCCAGCCGATATTCACTTCGGGAGTGAAGTATTTCAGATAACCTACGCGCAGACAGGTAGAAAATGGAAATATTTGCAGGGAATCTGCCGTTCGAATTGACGCAGAAAGAATTGGCCGACTTCTTCTCCCAATGCGGGGAAGTCGGCAAGGTGAGAATGCTCTTCGACGCACAGGGGCGTTTCCGCGGCATTGCGTATGTCGAGTTTTTGGAAGACGCCTGCGCGCGCAAGGCCATTGCCGAACTAAACGGCAAAGAGCTGAAGTCGCGCGCGGTGAAAGTCGATTTTGCGCGCCCAATGCGCCCGCGTTTCAACGGGTTCGGCGGGGCGTTCGGGCGAGGTGACCGCCCCGCTCGGCGCAGGTTCGAAAACGGCAACGGCGCGGGTGGCGCAGGCGCGCAGGCGGACGTACCGCGCGGCGATTCTTCCGCAGAAAAATTTAAGACCGACAAGACCGACGGGCGCAAGCCGTTTAAAAAACCTTTCGGCAAAAGCTTCGGAAAAGTAAAACGCTTCGGCGGCGGTTTTAAACGCGGAGGCTTCGGCGCAAAAGCTGGGTTCGGTGAACACCGCGGCGGGCGTTCGGAGTCGGACGGAGATGGAGCGGGCTTCGCGCGCCGCAAGCCGTATTTTCGTCCGCGCCGCAACGGAGATTTCGACGCCGACGGCGGTTCGCGCGATTCCCAATAACGCGCGTTTCGAACAACATTCGGGCTGCCCTTGCGGGCGAGTTTCAAATCCCCTGCCGAATCGGCGGGGGTTATTTTTTCATCAACAGGAGTGCCGCGGCGTTTTTGTTGTAGTTTTTGCCCAAAAAGAATTGCCCCGCGGGCGCGGATTCGGAGAAGATAAGCACATCGTTTGAGGAAGTGAGCACCCCAACCGCCTCCGCGCCGCGCGTAAAGGCAATATCGGCCGCCGACGGCGAGAATTTCTTGAATATTGAATCAACCAATCCTACGTCCAACTTTGCAAATTCACGGTTCGTGAAGTTCGCCATAAACGGAACCTGTCCGTAGTATTTCGTCCGCACGTCAACCACAACGCATTCTGCGAATTTGTAGAGGTTCTGCTTTTGCGCCGCCTTGATTGCGCCGTCTTTGTCTAAAAAGCCCGCGGGCAGCTCGAGCGCAAGCACCGCATTGGCGCGCCCGAAAGTTGCAAACTTGTCGGCATACCAGATTTTCCCGTTTGCCGAAACCGACACCTCCATTTTTTCGGGGAGCATATTCGGCTTTGAAACGAAAAACGGCGTCGCCGAAATGTCGAAAAACAAAAAGTCGCGTCCGCCGAGCGAAACGGGCACGGCGTCGGTTTTTTGAACGGCGTTCTCCCTGCCGAGCATTCCGCTTTCCGAGTATTTGAACGAAACGGAAACGAATTTTTTTGCGATTATTCCGAATATTTCCGACGCCGTTTTGGGGCGCATTTCGCCTATGTCCTGCGTCAGCTTTTTCTGCGTGGAAGCCAGTTCCGAGACGTTGCCAGAAAGCGACTGCGCGTGTTCCAAAATCATGTTTTTTTCCGCCCGTTCGGTCTTCACAAGAGC
The DNA here is from genome assembly GCA_934613645.1 of uncultured Opitutales bacterium. GTDB lineage: Bacteria > Verrucomicrobiota > Verrucomicrobiia > Opitutales > Intestinicryptomonadaceae > Merdousia. Next base: position 68,101 of record CAKTTC010000007.1, read on the forward strand.
CTCCGCTTTTTGGAGATTTTGCTCGTAGATAAGCGTTTTTGTAGAGGCAACTTCAAGCTTTGCGGCAAGGGCGGTTTTCTCCGCCTGAATTGCGCGGTTTTCAAGCTTGAGCTGCTCGCTCTCCTTTTGCAGGCGCGACAGGTTCGACTTGTTTTGGCGGAGCTGTTCCTGCACGTTTTTGAGCTGCGTTTTTGTTGCGGCGTCAACTTCGCGCATTTGTCCGAGGCTGCGTTCAAGCTCTATTCTTTCGCGCGCCGAACGCTCCAGATTTTCAGCCGCCTTTATGATTTCGCCCTGAAGCGCGTTGTTGCGCGTGTTTGCCGACGCCACTTTTTGCTCCAGCTCCGCGCTGCGCTGCAGTATTTTTTCGCGCTCGCGTTCAAGTTCCGTTTTTGCCGACTGCATTTGCGCAATCTGGCGTTCGCGCTCGCGGATTATCTTCTCGTTCGACTGCGCGCGCTGCTTGTTTGATTCCGCAAGGCGCGAGAGCTTTTCGACGTCCTGCGAAAGCGAGCGGTGGCGTTGCTGTTCGGCGTCGAGCGCGATTTTCAGCGTTTCCAGCATTTGCGTCTGCACGAACGATTCGCTCTGCGCCGCCGTTTCGGCGCGCTTTTTCTGGGCTTTGTTCTGCTGCGGCTTGTCGAAATTTGCAATGCTCAGGAGGCTGAGCAGGAGGAAGTCGCAGATGACAATCAAAAGTGATTTATTCATTTTACGTCTGGGAAATTGCGTTGCGCGTTGTTTCGCGTGCAATGCCACCAAATTTTTGCGACCGTGTCCAGTTTTTTCCGCGCGCGCTGCCGCCGCAAAATTTTCCGCTTTGTCTTGTTGCCTCCACAAAAGTATTGAGATTTTTTCGGCGTTGGGGCACAATGGCGAAAGTAAGATTTAAAAATTACGCGCGTATGGCAAAAAAACAGAATTCCGACGAACCGAAGCTCAAAACACTTTACACGAAAACGCTTTCGCCAGAGCAGGCGCAAAAGCTCGACGCGTGGCTCGACGCGCATTTGTGGGCGCCCTACGAAGTCCAATACGCAAAGTTTGCCTACAAGGACAAGTTCACGAACGTGGTTTTCTACAATTCGGGCAAGCTTGTGGTGCAGGGCAAGGGAACGGAGGACTTTGTCCGCTTCGTCCTTGAAACGCAGATTACGGGCGTGGCGGAAATGGGCTACGAGGCCGTCAGTCACCCCGAGTGGTTCGAAGCCCATGCGGGCATAGACGAAAGCGGCAAGGGCGACCTGTTCGGGCCGGTCGTTTCCGCGTGCGTCGTGGCCGACGCAACCGCCGTGCAATACTGGATTGACGAGGGGCTGAAAGAGTCGAAGCGCGTCACGAGCGATTCCGCCGTGCTTTCCATGGCGAAGAAAATCAAGCAGACAAAGGGCGTAGAGATAGGCGTTTCATACGCGTCGATGGAAAAATACAACGCCCTCTACATCAAGTTCGGCAGAAATTTGAACAGGCTTCTTGCGTGGTTGCACTCGACGGCTATACGCACTGCGCTTGAAAAGCGCAAAGTTCCGTGGGGAATGCTCGACCAATTCACAAAGCAGCCGCTTGTCCAGAACAATTTGAAGGATATTACTGATTTCGACCTGCGCATGCGCACCAAGGCCGAAGAAGACCCCGTTGTTGCGGCGGCGTCAATCATAGCGCGCGCAACGTATATCTACTCAATGCGCAAGCTCAACGAAGAATGCGGGCTTGACCTGAAAAAGGGCGCGAGCGCGGCGGTTCGGGCGCAGGCGGTGGAAATTGTCAGAAAGTTCGGCGCGGGCGAACTCAAACGCTTTGCAAAACTCCACTTCAAAACAGCGCAGGAGGCAATCGCGGAGGCGTCGGGAAAATGAGGCACGACGTTCGCAGGCTTGCGGAATTCGACTCCGAATACATGCTCGGGCGTTCGTGGTTTGTGGGCATTGACGAAGCGGGGCGCGGCGCGCTTGCGGGGCCGGTTGTTGCGGGCGCGGTTGCCGTTTCCGATGCGTTCTACAAAAACGCGAAATTTTTGGAGCACCTTGCGAATCTCGACGATTCCAAAAAGCTTACCGAACACGCGCGCGAAGAGCTTTACAAGCATTTGGAGGAGCTGAAAGCGGCGGGCGCGCTCGATTTCGAGGCGGGGTTTGCGTCGGTGGAGGAAATAGAGCGCGACAACATTTTGGTTGCCACGCAAACGGCTATGGCGCGCGCCTGCGTTGTGCTGAACGAAAGGCTTTCGCTCAATCTCAAGCCCGCGGGTGCAACTGCGACGCTCTTCGGGGAATCGGCGTTGGACTTGTCGCTTGCCAACGTTCTCATTGACGGAAAGCCTATGAAAAAATTTCCCTTCGCCCACAGGGCTGTGGTAAAGGGCGACGCTTCAAGCCTCGCGGTTGCCGCGGCTTCCATTGTTGCGAAAGTTTCGCGCGACAGGTTTATGGAAAATCTCGCCGCAAAATATCCGCGCTACGGTTTCGAAGTCCACAAGGGCTACGGAACGGCGGCACACTCTCAGGCGTTGCTGCTGTTCGGCGCAAGCGACGTTCACAGACCGAGCTTCCTGAAAAAATTGCGTGCAAAGCCGCTGGCGGATTCGCAACAGTCGCTTTTGTTTTCCTGATTTTCGGGGGGAGAGGAAAAAGCTTTTTTGCGCGCGGGGATTTTCCGTTCGGGTCTGCCGTTTGTCGCGCAAAACACGCACTGCGTCGCGCGCAGGCGGCGCGGAATTCTACCACTTTTTGAAAACGAAAAACACCGCAAGCACCATAAACGCAAAGCCCACAATGTAGTTCCATCTCAGCTCTTCTTTCAGGTAGAGAACCGAAAACGCGCAGAAAACAACAAGCGTTATAGCCTCCTGCATTGTCTTCAGCTGCGCCGCCGAAAAGTATTCGTGCCCGATTCTGTTGGCGGGCACTTGCAGGCAGTATTCGAAAAACGCAATCGCCCAGCTTGCCACAATCACAATCCAAAGGGGCGCGCTTTTGAACTTCAAATGCCCATACCACGCAAACATCATAAAGACGTTGGAGAGCGTAAGCAGGACTATCGGAACTGCGTATTTCATTTAACTTTTACGATTCCCATTGCGCGGTATCTGAACATATCGGGGGAGTCGTAGAAATACGTGTCGCGGTAGCGCGCGTATGCGCGGCCGCGGCGTCCCTGATAGAGAAACGGGGAGCGGAATTCCTGCGCGTTCATAATGATTATTCCGTCAAGCCCGAGTTTTGCGGCGCGTTCGCGCAGAATGCGGTAGACGGCGGATTCGTCGTTGTATGTCGAAAACGTCTCGTAGGTGAGAATGCCGACTTCGCGGTATTTGTAGGCGGGTTTGTTTGTTACGAAAATCTCCACGTCCTGCGGGTTTTTCGGCGCGCCGTAGCTGTGCACCTGCGCGGAATCGAGCGGGAAGAACGACGCGTTCGCACCCTCGCAGCCGCCGAGCAGGCTCAAGCCCGCCGCCGCCACGCACGCCGCCAAAAATTTCGCGCAAAATTTTTTCATTTCACAATCATCGAAACAACGTCCGCGCCCTTGAGAAGGTTGCGCCCCTTGAGGAATTCAAGCTCCATAAAGAAGGCGCAGCAGGCGACTTTTGCGCCGCACTTTTCAACGATGTCGGCTATTGCCTTCGCCGTGCCGCCCGTCGCCAAAATGTCGTCTACAATGGCGACGTTTGCGTTTTCGGGAATGTCGCCCGCGTGGGCGCAAAGCACGTCTGTTCCGTATTCAAGACCGTATTCAACCTCTATTGTTTTGCGCGGCAGCTTTCCCTTTTTGCGAATGGGAATGAATGGCAGATTGAGCTTTCGGGCAATCGGAATGCCGAAGAAAAACCCGCGCGCCTCGGGGGAGGCTATGATTGTCGGGTTCGTTTTCGCCACTTCGTCCGCCATTGCGTCTACCGCTTCGGCGTATGCCTGCGGGGCGGCGAGCAGCGGCGTGATGTCGTAGAAGAGGATTCCCTTTTTGGGGAAGTCGGGCACTTGGGCTATGATTTTTTCGGCATTCATTTTATTGGGCGTCTTTTTGAATTATCGTGTCTTTTATTTCGGACGACTTCTTCGGGTAGTCGAGCGTGTAGTGCAGCCCCCGGCTCTCCTTGCGCGAGAGCGCGGAGCGGACAATCAGAATTGCCACCAGCACTTCGTTTCTAAGCTCTATGAGCGCGGGTTCGATTTTGAAATTCCAGTAATATTCGTCGACTTCGCGCTTGAGGTTTTCCAAGCGGTGCAGGGCGCGTTCAAGGCGTCGGGTTGTGCGAACAATGCCGACGTAGTCCCACATTATTCTGCGGAGTTCGCCCAAGTTGTGGTGCAGCAGCACGCGTTCGTCGGGGTCGCGCATATCGCCGTCTTTCCATTCGGGAACTACAACCTCTTCGTCGGGGCGGCTTTTTATATATTCGTCAACCGCCTTCGACGCATTGTTTGCAAGCACAACCGCCTCCAGAAGCGAGTTGCTTGCAAGCCTGTTCGCCCCGTGAAGCCCCGTGCAGGCAACTTCGCCGCAGGCGTAAAGCCCGCCGATGGAAGTCTGCGCGTTCATGTCGGTTTGCACGCCGCCGCACATGTAGTGCGCCGCGGGGACTACGGGCATGTAGTCTTTTGAAATGTCGATTCCCTTTTCGAGGCAGTGCCGGTAGATTTGCGGGAAGCGTTCGCTAAGCTCCTCTTTCGATTTGTGGGTGATGTCCAGCCACACATGCGGAGTGCCCAGACGCTTCATTTCGCTGTCGATTGCGCGGGCAACTATGTCGCGCGGGGCGAGGTCTTTGCGGGGGTCGTATTTCGGCATAAACGCTTCGCCGTCGGCGTTTCTTAAAATTGCGCCCTCTCCGCGAACCGCTTCCGAGATTAGGAAGCGTTCGCCCTCCTGCGAATACATCGCCGTTGGGTGGAACTGTATGAACTCCAGATTCGCCACTTTCGCGCCCGCCCGATACGCCATTGCGATACCGTCGCCCGTGGCGATTTCGGGATTTGTCGTGTAGAGATACACGCAGCCCGTGCCGCCTGTGGAGAGCATTACCGCCTTTGTAGTGAATGTTTTTACGCGGTTGTTTTTCGTGTCGAAAACATAGACGCCCACAACGCTGTCTTGTTCGCCCTCTTTGAGCTTGCGCGTTTTTGACTCAAGAATCAGGTCTATTGCGAAGTGGTGCTCAAACACTGTGATATTCTTGTTTGCGGCAACCGACTTAAGCAGAGCCTCTTCTATTGCGCGCCCCGTGTAGTCCTTAACGTGCAGAATTCTGCGCTGCGAGTGTCCGCCCTCCTTGCCGAGCGCGACTTCCCCGTTTTCGTCTCTCGAAAATTCCACGCCCTCGGCAATCAGGTTTTTAATCTGTTCGGGGCCCGCTTTTACTATTGCGCGCACGGCGTCTTCGTGGCAAAGGCCGTCGCCGGCGATAAGCGTGTCTTTTACGTGCGATTCGAAATTGTCGGCGCAGCTTGTCACGCTTGCAATGCCGCCCTGCGCGTGGTTTGTGTTAGTGTCGGAGCGTTCCTTTTTTGTGAGGATTGCCACTTTGTAGCCGAGTTTCGCCGCCTTCAGCGAAAAGCTCAAGCCCGCAATTCCGCTACCTACAACAACGATGTCGAATTTCATCTGTTTTTCCCCGTCGGTTGTTTATATCAAAATGTTGTCGATAAGCCGCGTTTGCCCATACCAAACCGCCACGCTTATTCTGCACTTGCCGCGCTCTATTCTCTGCACGGGCAGCGACGTTTTTGCGTCGACCACTTCCGCGTAGATTACGCGCGCCTTTGCGGAGGAAATGCTGTTTATTACAAAGGCCTTTGCGCGGTCCACGTTGTCGCAATTCTCCGTTTCAATCATCTGCTTGGCGTCTTTGAGTGCCCTGTTTATGCGCGCAGCGCCCTCGCGTTCAAGCTTGTCCATATACTTGTTGCGCGAGCTCAGCGCAAGCCCGTTCGAGTCGCGGACAATGGGGGCGCGGACAATCTGCACGTCCATAAACAGGTCGCGCACCATTCGCTCTATAATCGAAATTTGCTGGGCGTCTTTTTCGCCGAAGATTGCAATGTCGGGCTTTACTATGTTGAAGAGGATTGTAACGACGGTCGTCACTCCCCTGAAATGCTTGGGGCGCGACTGCCCGCAGAGGTATTGGCTAATCTGCTCTTCGTTTACGAACGTCGAGGCGTCGGGCGCGTAGATGTCTTCGGCTTTCGGGGCGAAAACTACGTCGGCTCCGTGCGCTTGGCAGTTTTGCGCGTCGGCCTCGAGCTGGCGGGGATATTTGTCGAAATCCTCGTTCGGGCCGAACTGCGTGGGGTTGACGAAAATCGAGACCACGACAACGTCGGCCGACGCCTTCGCCTTGTCAATCAGGCTCAAATGGCCGTCGTGGAGTGCGCCCATTGTGGGAACAAGCGCGATTTTCTTGCCTTCCGCTCTCGCTTGGGCGGAAAACTCTTTCATTTCTTTGGGAGAAGATATTATTTTCATTTCGGACAATCCTACTCTTTATTCCCGCGTATACTTCCACCAATTTTGCAAAAAAGCAACTTTTTTATGTAGCGCGCCGCCGCGGGCGGGGAATCGGGAAAATGGATAAAATCGAGATTTTTGGCTTGCGAAATTCGGGCTTTGGGAAGAATATGCACTCTTATGGATAGTAAGGAAGAGAGAATTGTTGCTTTGTTGCACGGACACGACCGCGCAGGAATTGTAGCCCGCGTTTCGGGCTGGATTTACGCGCGCGGCGGAAACATTTTGCACGCCGACCAGCACAGGGACAGGCAGGAGGGCATTTTCTTCCAGCGCGTAGAGTGGATTCCCGTGGGCGACGTTGCCGAGGAAATGCGCCTCTTCGAGGAGTTCGCCCACTCGGATTTGGAGATGGAAGTTTCAATGTATAGGTCTTCGCAAAAGCCGAAAATCGTGCTTATGGTCTCGAAGTTCGAGCACTGCTTCAGCGATATGATTCTGCGCTGCCGTTCGGGCGAAATCAACTGCGAGATTGCCTGCGTTATTTCCAACCACGAAGACCTGCGCAAGCTCTCCGAAATGTTCGGGCTGAAATACCACTACATTCCCGTAGACAAAGACTCGAAGCCCGAAGCCGAAAAACGCCAGCTTGAGATAATATCGCAAAGCGGCGCGGAACTCGTTGTTATGGCGCGCTACATGCAGATTTTGAGCGCGGACTTCCTCGACAACTGCCCCGCGCCCGTAATCAATATCCACCACAGTTTTCTCCCCGCGTTCGCGGGCGCAAAACCCTACCACAAAGCATACGAGCGCGGCGTGAAGCTAATCGGCGCAACCGCCCACTATGCCACAAAAGATCTCGACGAAGGGCCGATTATCGCCCAAATGGTCACCACCGTAAGTCACAGAAACAACGTTGAAGACCTTATGCGCAAGGGCAGGGAGCTTGAGCGAGAGGCTCTGGCGACGGCGGTTCGCCTGCACGTAGAGGGCAGGATTTTGACATACAAAAACAAGACCGTCATTTTCGACTAACCCCCTCAAAATTTTTCAGCCACTATGCCGCAGTTGCCGTTCAAAATAAGCGTGCTTGTTTTCGTCAGAGACGAACGCGGGCGTCTGCTGCTTATCGAACGCCTGAAAGAGCCGAACAAAAACCTCTTCAGCCCCATCGGCGGAAAGCTCGAAATGGCTCTCGGCGAATCGCCGTTCGAATGCGCAATCCGCGAGACGCGCGAGGAAATCGGCTTGGAAATTTCCGAGGCAGACCTGCATCTTTTTTCAATGGTTTCCGAAAAAGCCTACGAGGGCGGCTGCCACTGGCTGATGTTCCTTTTCGACTGCAAAAAACGCATATCGGCCCTGCCCGAAAAAATCTGCGAGGGCGCGTTCAAGTTTTTCGACGAAGCCGACGTTTTCGGCGGAAAAGTCAGAATTCCCGACACCGACAGAATCCTCCTTTGGGACATCTGGAAACGCTACCGCGACTCGGGCTTCGCCGTCCTGCGCGCCGACTGCAACGGCGGGATAAATTTCAAAACAGAACAGACAATAAATCCAACTTTATGAACGACAAAATCCTCCAAATATTCAAAGGCACGGGTGCTCTCATGGAAGGGCACTTTATCCTCAGAAGCGGCCTGCACAGCGGGCATTTCTTCCAGTGCGCGCGCGTATGCGAGCATATGGACAGGGTAACAGAGCTTGTGGAAATGCTCGTCAAAAAGCTCGACGGCATTGAATGCGACACCGTTCTCGCCCCCGCAATGGGCGGGCTTGTGCTCGGGCAGGAGGTTGCGCGCCAGATGAAAAAGCGTTTCATCTTCGCCGAAAAGCAGGACGGCAATTTGGTTTTGCGCCGCAATTTCAAGTTGGCGCAGGGCGAAAAGGTTCTGATAGTTGAAGACGTAATCACGCGCGGCGGCAGGGTTCAGGAGTGCATCGACATAATAAAGGCGACGGGGGCGAAGCCCGTGGCGGCGGCGGTATTGGTGGACAGAAGCGAGGGGAAGGCGAAGTTCGAAGTGCCGTGTGTGAGTTTGTTGGAGTTCTCGTTCCCGACGTATGAGGCCGACAAGCTCCCCGAGGAGTTGGCTGCGATGCCTGCGGTGCACCCCGGCTCATAAATAGCGCGTGAAAACGGGGTTGATACTGCGTTTTGTAAAAATTTTCGCTTGGTCACGTAGGCTAACTACGCTCCCTGCGCAAAAATTTTTCAAAGCCTTGTCTGAACCCCGTTTTGACGCGCTATTAAGGGGCTCAGCCCCTTGACCTGAGCGTTCGTAGAACGCTCATTGTGTAATTCGGCGTAGCTAACCGCTACGCCTATTCTGTTTATATCCGCATTGGCTTCGTCAATGGCTAATCATTCTAATCACAAACTTTAATGAACAGTCAAAGCGGAATTGAATTTCATTCAATCCGCGTTTTTTATATGTTGTGAAGTGGCGCAAATTGGCTGAAGCCAATGTTGCTTTACTTTAATCAATAATCAAAGGCGAACGGGCTTTGCCCGCCGCCTCCACTTTAGGAATTATAAAAAGCGCGAGGCTCGAGGCAGGATTCGTATTTTGTGAGGCGTAGCGGGCTAAACGCCCGTAAGTCCGAAACAAAATCGAATGATGCCCGAGAGCGTTTGCTTCGACGAGTTTATAAAAACAAAAAAGCGGAACAAACGTTCCGCTTTAGCTATAAAAGATAAACTCGTCGGCGAAGCAAACGCGTCCTCGCGCTTTTTGAGAAAAAAAGCTTGAATGAGGGGACGCGCAATGTTGAAATTGCAGACTGCCTATGGGAATAAGGTTTAAATTTTTGCTGTATGTGGCGTTGCCGCTTGTCGTGTCGGTCTTTTTTGCCGTGTTCTACGCGTCGTCGAAAAGTTTTTCGGCGTTGTCGGAGTCGTTTCGGCAGCGTTTTATGCTCGATACGGAGGCGGTTGCCGACAGGATTTCGGCGGAGAATATCCGCGGTATTTCGGTTGCAAAAAGTTCCGCGGCGGCGGCGGAGATATTTTTCGGGAACAGGTCGGCAAGCGTGAACATGATTCGCCGAACGCTTGAGTCTTTCCCGATTTTTTCGGGGGCGAGCGTTTCGTATACCGTCAACGCCGACTTCAACGATTTCCGTTCCGACTTGGGGCTGAAAAATATCCGCGACGGCAAAGATGTCTACGCCGACGGCGCGCTTGATACATATGAGTTTTCGTCAAACAAAACGAACGTGTCGATAGACGAATGGATTGCCGCCTCAAACGGCGGGCGTTTCGGGGCGCATTGGAGCAGAGCCGACGGAGAGCTTGCCCTTTCGCCGATTACCGACGGCGATTTGGCGGCGTATTCTTCGGCGTTGAAAAAGCGCGTGGATTCGGGCGAGAAGGATTTGTATGTAGTGTGCGAGCCGTATATTGCGAGCGGAAAAACGATGTCGGTTGAGTATGCCGCCGCTATCGTTTCGGACGGCAGGTATTCGGGGCAGGTTTCGTTCATCTGCGATATGTCGAGAATACAGTCCATTTTGGCGTCGATGCGCTTTTCGGCGGAGGACGAATTTTTTCTGATTAGCCCGCAGGACAGGGTCATAGCCTCGAGCAAGTTCGAGACGCTCAAGACAATTCCCGTTTCCGACTTCTATCTCGACAACGCGGGAAACCTCGTTCAAAACTTTTTCAAAGAGGAGGGCGGGCTGCTTGTCCGCGACGATTCCGCCGCCGCGAAAATGGATTTTTCAAAATACGACGGCTTTTATAAAGAGCTGTTGCAGTCGGCGTTGGCGGTTGCAAAAAATACGGTTTCGTCGGATTTTTCCGAGAAGAAACTGGCGGTGTTTACGGGGTCGCGCGGGCGTTCGTATTACGTCGATTTCTCCGTAGTGCGCGCGGGGCGTTGGATTGTGGTGCACGTCTGCCCGCAGTCGGCGTGGGCGGCGGCGTATTCTTCGGCTACTTGGGGGTATTTTGCGGCGTCGGTTGCGGCAGTGGCAACGCTTGTTTTGGGCTTTGTGCTGTTCTCGGGAATCTCGGCGCGCCTCGGCAAATGTATTGCCTGCGCCGACAAAATGTCGGCGGGCGTTTTCGACGACTCCCAGCTCGGGAAGACGGGCGGCGACGAAGTCGGCAGGCTTTCGCGCTCGCTTTCGCGCTCGGTGCGCAGAATGGATTCCGCGCTGTCGGCGGTCGGCGTTGCGCGCGACGAATTTTCCGCCGCAGCCAAGCTCTTGTCGGCTTCGCTCGACGACTATTCGTTCCAGTCGAATTCAATCGGAATGCAGACGGCAAAAATAGTCAACGCGCTGAAGTCTGTTGCGGAAAAAAACAGGGCGCTTTCTGCCGACATAGAAAAAATCCAGAAGCAGCTTGCCGCCTCGCTCGAATACGGCGAGAGCGCGCGCAAAGACATTTCGCAGGTGGACGGGCTGACGGAGTCGTTCTCGCGCAGCGCAAACGCGTCGATACGCAGAAACACGGGGCTTAACGACCGCATAAACGGCATTACGGGTATTTCCGCGGAGATTTCGAAAGTCGCCGACGAGTCGAGCCTGCTTTCGCTCAACGCGTCTATTGAGGCGGAAAAGTCGGGCAAGTTCGGCAGCGGCTTTTCCGTAGTGGCGCGCGAAATCGGCAGAATTTCGGAAAACATTTCAAGTTCTTCGGCGGAGATGAAAAACATTGTCCGCGATATTCAGGCGTCTATTTCGCGCGATTTGTCGGAGTCGGGGAGAATGCTTGAAAGCATAGGCGAGTTTTCGCTGAAATATTCCAAAATGCTCTCGAATATGGACGCCGCAGTCGAGCAGATGAAAACCGTAGTTCCCTCAATGGAGTCGGTTTCGGAAGAGTGCACCTCAAACGCGGGCGATTCCGAACGCGCGTTCGATATGGTTTCTGAGCTTTCCGATTCCGTGGAAACGCTCAACGAACTTCGCCTTGATTTGCAGACATCGGCGGCGAATCTGGGCGACAAGCTCGACAGGTTGAAGACAGATTTTTCGGAGTTCGGCGCGGAAAAATAAAATGGACGTAGACGCAAAAGTTGCCAATCACTGCTGGGCCACGGAGGGGCTTTGGGGCGACGCGTCGTGCGCGGAGCTTAAAAAGGTGCTCCACTGCCGAAACTGCGTTGTTTACGAATGCGCCGCCGAGAAAGCCATTGAGTCTTTCCAGAAAAACAAGCCCCTTGCCGCAGAGCCGCCCGCGCCCGCCAAAACGGCGGCCGAATGCGTGCCGATGTTCGTGTTTTCCCGCTCGGGAACGCATTTTGCGGTAGTGCCCGAATTTGTCGGCGAAATTACGCGCGCGGAGACCGTCCACCGAATCCCGCACCGCACGGGCGGCGCAGTTGAGGGCATTTCGAACATCGACGGCGACCTCGTTTTGGTTGTGGAAATTTGCAGAGCCTGCGGGCTTGACTGCGCGGGCGCGGGGGAATCGAAATTGTCGGTTTTGTGCAAAATAGACGGCGAAAAATTCGCGTTCAAGGCCGATGCCGTTGCGGGCATTGTCCGCGTTGAAAAGCCGAAAATAACCGAGGGCGCGGGCGCGCCGTTCGTGGGGGGCACGTTTGTTTGGGGCGGCGCGGAGGTAAAAATACTCGACGTAGGGCTGCTCTCAAGCGCGGTAATCAGGCGTATGGTATGAAAAACGACAGGTTCATTCTCGATTTATTTTTGGGCGAAATGCGTTCAAACGTCGATATTCTCAAGTCGGCGTTCGGCGATTCCGCCGACAGCCAGATGCTTGAAAACGTAGCCAATTCGCTCAAGTCGAGCGCGAAGTTGGTGGGGTTTGTGGAGCTTGCGGCGTTGTTTGCAAAGCTCGCCGAGTTTTTCGCCGCAAAAAACGTGTTTTCCAAGGACGACAAAAACGCGCAAAAATGCCTCGAGATTCTCGACTTTCTGAAGCAGTCTTCGCCCGACGACATTGAGCGCAACGTGGATTCGCGCGTGCAGGAAATCAACGCGTGCGCGGCGGCGGGGTTCGAGGCTCACGAGTCTGTCCGCATGGCGGCGCAGGCGGAGGTTGTGCCCGACGAAAGCGGCGTAGAGCGCGTTGATATCGACCCGTCGATGAAGGAGTTGTTTGTCCTCGACGTTTCGGGGCAGGTGGAGGTGATGTCGAACACTCTCGTGGAAATGGAGGGCGACTTTTCCTCAAAGCCGAAGCTCGAGGCGTTGATGCGCGCAAGCCATAGCGTAAAGGGCGCGGCGCGGGCGGTGAATCTCGATTCCATCGTGGAGCTTACGCACCAAATGGAGAACTGTTTTTCGGCGGCGTTGAACGAAAAAATCGCGCTCGACGAAAATTCGCTCGACGTGTTTTTCGAGTGTGTCGATTTCCTTTCGGAGCTTTGCAAGAGCGGTTTCGCGGCGGTTAACAAGGCGCGCAGAGCCGAGCTTTTGGAGGGGCTGAAAGCGGTCGAGGGCGCAAAGCCCGCGGCGTTTAAATCGGCGCGGGCGGAGGTTTCTGTGCGCTCGGGAGCGGGCGACGAGCATTCGTCTTACGTCAGAATTTCGGTCGAAAACATAAACTCGATTATGTCGCTTGCCGCCGAGGGTCTTATAGAAAACAGGAAATTCGAACAATTCCGCGACGCCATTCTCGCCGCCAAGCAGGAGCGCGAACACATTCAAAACAAGCTGGAGGAGGCGGTAAACATAGTGAACTCCTCGGTTGTCGACGAATCGGTAATACGCAGGCTTGAATCTGTGGGCGCGGCGTTGCGCGGGGAGTCGGCGGCGTTGCGCAATTTGGCGGAGGCATTTTCCGATTACGCGCGCAAGAACGTCCAGCTTTCGGCGCGCCTTTACAACGAGGTTTTCCAGAGCCGTATGCGCCCCTTTTCCGACTTGGCTCAGCGTTTCCCAAAAATGGTGCGCGACTATTCCAAATCGCTCTCAAAAAAAATTGCGTTCGAAGTTTCGGGAACGTCGGCTTCGCTCGACCGCGACATTTTGGAAAAGCTTGACGCGCCCATAATGCACATTCTGCGCAACGCCTGCGACCACGGCATTGAGCCGCCCGAAGCGCGCGCCGCCGCGGGCAAACCCGAAGCGGGAAAAATCACAATGCGCGCCGCCCACTCTTCGGGAATGTTCATTCTTTCCATTTCCGACGACGGCGCGGGCATAGACGTTGAGGCGGTAAAACGCAGAATCCTCGAACGCCGCCTTGTCCGTTCCGACATTCTCGCGCAAATGCACGAGGAGGAGATTTTCGAATTCCTTTTCCTGCCCGCGTTCACCACAAAGGAAAACGTCACCGAAATAAGCGGCAGGGGCGTTGGCTTGGACGTTGTGCAGACCATGTTGCGCGAAATCGGCGGCTCGGTAGGAGTGGCGTCGAAGCGCGGAAAGGGCTGTGAATTCACCTTGAAGCTGCCAATAACGCGCTCCGTGCTGAAATCGCTGCTGGTGTCGATTGATTCCCAGCCGTATGCGTTCCCGCTTTCGGGCGTCTACAGAACGGTCAGAATAGCGCAATCGCAGGTGCGCCGCGACGACGGCGGCGCGTTCTTCATGCTGGAAAAAAAGCGCGTGGTGCTTGCCGATTCCGCAAAAGTGCTCGGGTTCGATTCCGCTTCGCGCGAAAACTCCGACTTCCTCTATGTAGTGGTCGTTGCGGGCAGGGGCAAGTATTGGGGCTTCATTGTAGACGGGCTTCCCAGCGAGGCGGAACTTGTGGTGCGCTCGCTGAATACTTCCATGGGTAAAATCGCCTGTGTTTCGGCGGCTTCGCTCGACGCCGACGGCCTGCCCGTGCTGATTCTGGATATGGACGACATTCTCATATACGCCTCGCGCCTCGTTTCGGAAGTGGGACAGGCGGCGGAGAGTTCGGCGCATAACTCCGAAAGCGTGCGCCAGAAAAACGTGCTTGTTGTGGACGATTCCGCAACAGTCCGCGAGGTCGAAAAGAAAATTCTGCAAAACGCGGGCTACAATATAACTACAGCTGTCGACGGCGTTGACGGCTGGAATATGGTGCGCCTTTCAAGCTACGATATGGTTGTTACCGACATTGATATGCCGCGCATGTCGGGGTTCGAGCTTACCGCAAAAATCAGAAAGCTCGATAAATCGCTGCCCGTGGTGATTGTTTCATACAAAGACCGCCCCGAAGACAAGTCGCGCGCGGCGGAGGCGGGGGCAAACGCATACCTTACAAAGTCGAGTTTTCAGGACGATTCGTTCGTTCGGACAATAGACAAATTTTGCAAGTGAACTTTTTACCTTTCCGCTTTGCCCGTGCCGAGACTGTGAAAACGCGCGTTTTGGAAACGTTGTTTTGTTTGTGAAACGCGAATTGGTGTTTTTTATCTCCTCAATCGTTTGAGGTTGTAAAAAAATTTAAAAAAAACCTTGATTATGGCGGCTCAAAGGTTAGATTAGTTAAGTTAATAAAATTGAACACGGCCAATTCGGACAAACGTTTTTCGCGCTGTGCTTGATGTTATTTTTTCTTTATTTTATATACTATAACACTATAAAAATAAACAAGATATGAATATCCACGAATATCAGGCAAAACAACTGTTTAAGGAATACGGAGTTCCGGTGCAAGACGGAGTTGCCGTTAAGTCCGAAGCTGAATTTGACAATGCTATAGCCCAGATTCAGGGCGACCACGTTGTGGTGAAGTCGCAGATTCACGCAGGCGGACGCGGCAAGGGAACGTTCAAGGACGGTTTTCAGGGCGGCGTAAAGTTCGTCAAGCGCGAAGACGCGCACGAAACGGCAAAGAAAATGCTCGGCAACACTTTGATAACAAAGCAGACGGGCGCGGCGGGCAAAGTTGTGGGCACGGTTTTCTTCGCCCAGCCCCAAGACATCAAGAAAGAATACTACCTTTCCATTTTGATGGACAGAGCTTCCAGCAAAATCGCCATTGTAGCCTCCACTGCGGGCGGTATGGACATCGAAAAAGTCGCCGCGGAAACGCCCGACCAAATCATGAAAATGCTTGTCGACCCCGATATCGGTTTGCAGAGCTTCCAGGCAAGCAGACTGGCGTTCTTCTTCGGCTTCGGAATGGACAAGGTTTTGAAGAAGCAGTTCATCGGCATCATCAAGGGCTTGTATAAATTGTTTGTTGACAAGGATTGCTCGCTCGTTGAAATCAACCCGCTTATCCTCACAGAACAGGGCAACATTGTTGCTTTGGACGCCAAAGTTTCCTTCGACGACAACGGCTTGTTCCGCCACCCCGAAATCGAAGCCCTGCGCGACCCGCACGAAGAAGACCCCAAAGAAATAGAAGCCCACAAATACGGCTTGAACTACATCGCTTTGGACGGCAATATTGCGTGTATGGTTAACGGCGCGGGCTTGGCAATGTCAACAATGGACATCATCAAGTATTTCGGCGGCAACCCCGCAAACTTCCTCGACGTGGGCGGCAGCGCAAACGAAGAGGCAATCACGCAGGCGTTCAACATTCTGCTCAAAGACCCGAACGTAAAGGGCATTTTGGTGAACATCTTCGGCGGAATCATGAAGTGCGACGTTATCGCGGCGGGCGTTATCGCGGCGGTAAAGAACGTCGGCTTGAAGCTTCCGTTGGTAGTCCGCTTGGAGGGCACGAACGTTGAAACAGGCAGAAAAATGCTTGCCGATAGCGGTATTAAACTGACAACCGCCGATTCTCTCGCGGACGCCGCGGAGAAAATCGTCAAGATTGTCGCTGAAAACAAATAACATTTAACCGTTTGTAAAAATGAGCGTATTAATAAATAAAGATACAAGAGTTGTTGTTAGCGGTATTACAGGCAAAACGGGCGCGTTCCACGCCGAACAGTGCTTGGCATACGGCACAAATATCGTGGCGGGCGTCACCCCCGGCAAGGGCGGAATGATGTTTCAGGAAAAAGTTCCCGTGTTCAACACGATTGCCGATTCCGTCAGCAAGGAAGGCGCAAACGCCTGCGTAATTTTCGTTCCCCCGCCGTTCGCGGCCGACTCCATTTTGGAATCAATCGACGCCGAAATTCCGCTTATCATCTGCATCACGGAAGGTATTCCGGTGAAGGATATGGCAATAGTGAAGTCGCGCCTCATGCAGAAGGGCTGCAAGTCGCGCCTTATCGGCCCCAACTGCCCCGGTGTGATTACCCCCGAAGAATGCAAAATCGGCATTATGCCCGGCTACATTCATAAGAAGGGCAACGTGGGCGTTGTCAGCCGCTCGGGCACTTTGACATACGAAGCCGTTTGGCAGCTCACGCAGCTCGGCTACGGTCAGAGCACCGTTATCGGTATCGGCGGCGACCCCATCAACGGCACGAGCCACCTCGACGCAGTGAAAATGTTCAATGACGACCCCGAAACAGAGGCAATCGTTATGATTGGCGAAATCGGCGGCAACGGCGAACAGCTCGCGGCGGAATGGTTGAAAGCCAACTGCAAGAAGCCCTGCGCGGCGTTCATAGCGGGACGCACAGCTCCGAAAGGCCGCAGAATGGGACACGCAGGCGCGATTGTCTCGGGCAATTCGGGTTCGGCGGAAGACAAAATCAACGCCCTGCGCGACGCGGGTATTGCCGTTGCGGATACGCCTTCGGTAATCGGCTCTACATTGCTCAAACACTGGGGCAAGATGTAGTTTCTTCGCGGCGTTTCGCGGATTGCCCGCGGAACGTCGGCGGATTTGAAAAAGGCGCGGATAACCCCGTGCCTTTTTTGTTTTTTTGTAAAGAAAATAAAGTAGCGAGGGCTAACCCTTTAACAATTCATTGCTTTAATCTTTAGTAAAGCGGAATTGGCTTCGCCAATCCGCGCCACTTTAAGATGTAAAAAACGCCGCTTTAGGAAATGTAAAAAATTCTTTACTTTAAAGCTGAATAAAGTGGAATTGGTTGTCCAAAATTCTTTGCTTTAAAGTGGGATAAAGCGGAATTAAACAAGGTTTAATCCGCGCCGCTTTAGGAAATGTAAAAAATTCTTTACTTTAAAGCTGAATAAAGTGGAATTGGTTGTCCAAAATTCTTTGCTTTAAAGTGGGATAAAGCGGAATTAAACAAGGTTTAATCCGCGCCACTTTAGGAAAAGTAAAAAAAAGCGGAATTGGCTTCGCCAATCCGCGCCGGTGCCCAAATTATAAAAAAAATGGAAATTGCTGTTCTGGAAGAGACGGGAAGCTCTAATGATGCGGCGGCACAAATGCTGCATAATGGAGAAGAGACGCCGTTCGCAGTGCTCGTGAAACGACAAACGCGCGGGCGTGGGCGATTGTCGCGTAGGTGGTTTTCGGAAGAGGGAAAAACCTTGTGCGTTTCCGTGGCGGCAGATTTTGCCGATTTGCCAAGCCCGCTTGTGGAGTCGGCTACCGTGCGCGTGGGCGTGGCAGTCTGCCGAACGCTTTCGGCATTGTGCGGCGAAAAACTTTTTGTGAAGTGGCCGAACGATTTGTATTCGGCAGACGGAAAGAAAATCTGCGGAATGCTTGCCGAACTCGTGCAGATTGGCGTCGCGTATAAAATCGTTTTCGGCGTGGGGGCGAATTACGATTTGTCGGGGTGCGAAAATAAAATGCCGCGCGATGTTTTTGAAAAGTCAGCCGACGTGCTTTCGCGCCTTTCGAAAAAAATCACGTTCGATGAATTCGCCAAAGTTGTGGTAGAAGCGGTGGGCGAAGAACTCGCGCGGCGCGATTTTTCCGCCGTAGAACAGTTCGGCGAGTTCGATTTTTTGCGCGGAAAGAAAATCTCCGTCTCGGTGGGCGGCGATACTTTTGCGGGGGTTGCGCGCGGCGTCAACGGACGCGGAAACCTGCTTCTTGAGCTGCCCGACGGCGGCATAAAAACAATCAATAGCGGCGAGGCAACCCTGCGCTCCAAATAGCCGCGCCGAAAAACGCCGCCGCGCGCGGCGCACTTTGGGAAACGTTTTTTGCGTAGCCAAGCGGCGCACAAAAAATAAAAAATTCCGCCTTCCTCGCACTGCGCGCGGCAAACGCGGCGGCTATTTCGCAAAATTGCGCGCGCGGCGGACTTCGTAAAGACAGATTGCGGCCGCCACGTTTACGTTCATACTGTCGGAAAGCCCGTCCGACATCGGAATGATGATTTTTTCGTCAAGGGCGTTGTTCCAGTCGTCGCCAAGCCCGTCCTTTTCGCTGCCCATAACAATGGCGGCGGGAACGGTGAAGTCGGCGTCCCAAAGATTTTTCTGCGCCTTCAAATGCGCGCCGAAAGTTTTGATGCCGTTTTGCCTCAGCCATTGCGCGCATTCGTCGGCCGCCGCTTCCGCAACGGGAACGGAAAAAACCGCGCCCTGCGACGCCCGAATGACCGACGGGTTGAAAATATCGCAAACGGCGTTCGTTACAATAACCGCGTCAGCTCCCAGACTGTCGGCGGTTCTTATCAGCGCACCGAGGTTGCCCGATTTTTCGATTGAATCCACAACCAGAACAAGCGGCGTTTTGCCCGCCTTGAAAGTTATGTTGGAAAGCGCGCAATCCCACTGCTTGGCTATGCCGATAAGCCCGTCGCACCCCTGCCTGTTCGAAATTTTTTCGAACGCGCCCTCGGAGAGCCTGCACAGCTGGACGTTCTTTTCGCTCCTGAGCGATTCCAAAAACTTTGCGTGCTCTTGGCTCTTGAAAAATTCGGGGCAGAAATACACTTCGTCAACGCCGACCGTTTCCGCGCAGCGCGAAAGCTCGCGCAAGCCCTCCACAACGAACAGCCCCAGCTTCTTGCGCGCGGCGCGTTCCTGCAGTTTTACGAGGTTTTTTACCCTCGGATTTTGGCGGCTTTGTATAAATTCTTCGGACATTGTTCGTTTTATTCTTGAACTAATACAAAAACATAAAAGACTCCATTACAACTTTTAATTTCCGCAAAATTTTATGAACGAACATTCCGCACCAAAACACTTTGTAGCCGAACCGTTCGGGTATCGGCAGATTGTCGAACTCGAGATAACCGACCTGAACAATCTGGGAATCGGCGTCGGCAGGGTGGACGGCTGGGTCGTGATGGTTCCGTTTGCGCTTGCGGGGGAGAAAGTCCGCGCAAGCGTATACAGAAACCACAAAAATTATTCGGAGGCCGATTTGGTGGAAGTGCTTGTAGCTTCGCCCGAGCGCGTCGAGCCGCAGTGCCCGCTTTTTGGCAAGTGCGGCGGCTGCCAGTATCAGCACCTCTCCTACGAGGGGCAGCTGAAGTGGAAACGCAAACAGGTTGCCGACTTGATGGCGCGCATCGGGGGAATTGACTTCCCCGTTTCGCCCACGCACGGCTCGCCAAAGCAATACGGATACCGCTCCAAGCTCACGCCCCACTACGAAAGACCCCGCGCGGGCAAAATGCCAATCGGCTTTGTAATGCAGGGCAGGCGCAACACGCTTGTAGACGTTCCCCAGTGCCCGATAGCCTCCGATTCAATCAACGCGGCTTTGCCCGACGCCCGCGCGCGCTTGGTTGCGCGTTCGGCAAAACTCAAACGCGGCGGCACAATCCTTCTGCGCGACTGCGCCGAGGGCGTTTGCGAAGACAACAACGCAATAGTTACCGAGCGCGTCGGCGGCATAACATACCAGTTTTGCGCGGGCGAATTTTTCCAGAACAATCCGTTCGTGCTTCCCGAGCTTGTCGATTTTGCAATAGAGTGCGCGTCGGGCACAAAGAACCTTGTCGATGCCTACTGCGGCGTGGGCGTGTTTGCGCTTGCGGCGGCGAAGAAGTTCGAGAACGTCGCGGGCGTGGAAATCAGCGCAAAGGCAATCCAGTGCGCCAACGTAAACGCCAAAATAAACAACATCAAAAACTGCGATTTCCTCATAGGCAAGGCGGAGACGATTTTCGCCGACGTGTCTAAGCGTTTCGACGGCGCGGAAACTTCCATGATTATCGACCCTCCGCGCGCGGGCTGCGACACCGCTTTTTTGGAGCAGCTCATAGCGTTCGCGCCCCGAAAGCTCGTCTACGTTTCGTGCGGGCCCGACACTCAGGCGCGCGATTTGGCGTATCTTACTTCGCGCGGATATGCGCTCAAACTTTTGCAGCCGTTCGACCTTTTCCCGCAGACGCGGCACATTGAAAACGTTGCCGTTCTGGAGCGGGCATAGCCCGTTCGGCGTCTTGATAGTTGCGGTATTTCGGAACGCGCTCGGAAGATTTTCGGGCGCGTTTTTTCGGTTTTACTGATTTTTTAACACGCCACCGAATGCGCGTCGGCGTTGTCTGTGCGCCTTTTTTATTTGACAACCCGCCGCATTCTTCGGAAACTGTGTGCCTTAATTTGCATACAGGAGGAAATTGTATTATGAAGAAGATTTTTTTGTGCGTTGTTGTGTCTGCTGCGTTTTTGGCGTCGGCGTTTGCCGACTTTGAAAGCGTCGAAGTCATAACCGCAAAAACCGACGGCAAAACGCAGGTTGCCAAAAAACGGCTTGAACGCCAACCCGACGGCGCGTTCAGGCTCGCAATTCCCGCGGCGGAACTCGCTTCGGGTATCGCCACAATCGACATCGTGGGCGACTTCGCAAAAGCAGAGAAGGGCGAGGAGGGCTACTTCGTTCTGCCGCCCAATTCGATAGGCTCTTTCACGCAAGACAACGGCAAAGTAGAGCAGCGCGAAATGGGGCTGCCGATTTTCGGAATGAAAAACCCGCGCTCTACGTTCGTGGCGATTGTCAAAGGGCTGCGCTTCGAGTTCTCGACAATCGTCGAAGCCGAAAACGGCAAATACACAATGTTTCCGCGCTTCCACATAGCCGACATAGTTTTCGCCCCGTATGAGGATTTGGTTGTCGATTTCTACGAGCTAAAAGGCGGCGACGCCGACTACTGCGGAATGGCGCGCGCATACCGCAAATACCAGCTCGACCGCGGCGAAGTGCGCCCCATAAAAGAGCGCATCAAGACAAGCCCGAGCCTCAAATACACAGTGGAGTCGATTTTCGTCCGCTTTGCAAACGGCTCTAAAGAACGCGATACCAAGTTCTGGCTTCAAACGGAGGAAAACCAGCCGAAATTTTCCACCTACATAACGTTCGCAAATTGCACAAAGAAAATGCGCCAATTCCACGCGATGGGTATGCGGAAAGTCGAAGTGTGCTTTGTGGGCTGGAACATAGAGGGCTTCGAGGGCAGGCTGCCCGACCTGTTCCCGCCCGACCCGCATTACGGCGGCGAGGCGGGCATGAAAGAGGCAATCGAAGTCGGGCGCGGGCTGGGCTTCCAGATGACGAACCACGTCTGCAACACCATTTTCACGCGCCGCGCAAAACGCTTTTCGGAATACGCAATCGCCAAACGCGCCAACGGCACGCTGTTTCCCTACGCCATCAAAAGAATCCCCTGCGGCGAGGCGTTTATGCCATGCATTAAAGTAGTCTGCGAGCAATACGCCGACGACGACTACAAAGGAATGCAAAAGCTCGGCTTCAAAACGGGCACGCACCACATCGACGTAACTTCCGCCATTATGCCCCATCCGTGCTTCGATCCCGCCCACCCGTGCACGCGCAAAGACACCGCCGAATACCAAAACAAAATCGGCGAAAAATGCCAAAAATACTTCGGCGGCTTTTCGTCGGAATCGGGCTACGACCACGTTGCGCGCACGCTCGATTTCGCGATGTATACAACTCCGTTCTTCCACCACAAAGTTATGTGGAAAAAGTGGAAGAAAAAGCCGAACTTTATGCTCGACAACCGCACAATCCCGCTTTGGCAGATTGTCTACCACGGCATAATTTTGAGCAATTCCGACTGGGACACAATCGACTTCTACCACCCCCTCAAAGACGAATCAGACCCGCGCCTTAAAACCGCCGACACTCCCGACTTCAACCTCTGGCGCAGGCTCCAGTTCTGGGAATACGGCGGCAGACCCGTCTTCTACTGGCACAACGCCCACTACGTTGACGAAATCAAAAAGATTTACGACCAATACCAAAAACTCTCCTTCCTCCAATACGAGTTTATGGAACGCCACGCCGAAATCGCCAAGGGCGTTTTCCTTACGTGCTATTCCGACGGCAGCGAGACTATTGCAAACTACACGAAAAAGCCGTTTATCTACAAGGGCTTTGAAGTGCCCGCGGAAGACTTCGCGCTTGTCCCCAAAAAGTAGGGCGGCAAAGCGCAGATTCGCGCTCGGCTTCGGGGCGTCCGCAAACGGACGCCCGTTTTGTTTTCGCGCGCCCGAAAAGCCGCAAAACGCTTCGGCGTGCGCGAGAAAAAAATTGACAAACCAAAACGCAAAACTAAGATATTTTCCTTATAACAAAACAATCTCGATAATTATGTCTTGGGAACGCTATAAGAAATACTACCTCGGTCTCGACGACCTCGGTTTCGGTCTTGATGTAAGCAGAGTCGATTTCGACGACGCTTTTTTAGCCTCTATGGAAGGCAAAATGTCGGCAGCGTTTGCCGCCATGCAGAAGCTTGAAGGCGGCGCAATCGCCAATCCCGACGAAAACAGAATGGTCGGGCACTACTGGTTGCGCAACCCCTCAATCGCCCCCGACAAGGCTATAGCCGACGAAATTTCCGCGACAGTCGCCAAAATCAAGGCTTTCGCCGAAAAAATCCACAACGGCGAAATCAAGGGCGCGGACGGCAAGTTTGAAAACGTTTTGTGCATCGGCATAGGCGGTTCGGCTCTCGGCCCGCAGTTCGTAAGCGAAGCCCTCGCAAGCCCCAAGACAGACAAGATGAAGATTTTCTTCCTCGACAACACCGACCCCGACGGCTACGACGTTGTTTTCGACAAGCTCGAAGGCAAACTCGGCAAAACGCTCGCGGTTGTTACGTCGAAGTCGGGCGGCACTCCCGAGCCTCGCAACGGCATGATGGAGGCTATCGCACGCTGGGAAAAAGCGGGCTTGGACTTTGCAAAGCATGCAGTCGTAACAACGGGCAACGGAAGCAAGCTGTTTAATTTCGCAAAAGAAAAAGGCTATCTGGAATTCTTCCCGATGTGGGACTGGGTCGGCGGCAGAACAAGCGAATTCGCCGCGGTAGGGCTTCTCCCCGCAGCCTTGCAGGGAATCGACATCGACGATATGCTCGCGGGCGCGGCCGCCATGGACGCGGCAACGCGCGTTCCCCAAACGCTCAAAAACCCCGCCGCCTTGTTGGCGTTGATGTGGTTTAAGTGCACGGGCGGAAAGGGGCTGAAGGACATGGTAATTCTCCCCTACAAAGACCGCCTGTTGCTGCTTTCGCGCTATTTGCAGCAGCTGATTATGGAGTCGTTGGGCAAGGAGCTTGACCTCGACGGCAACAAAGTGGAGCAGGGCGTTTCCGTCTACGGAAACAAGGGCTCTACCGACCAGCACGCATACGTCCAGCAGCTGCGCGACGGCATAAACAATTTCTTCGTAACGTTCATCGAAGTTCTTTCCGACAGAAAGGGCGCAAGCCCCGAAGTAGCCGAGGGCGAAACCGCCGGCGACTACCTCCAAGCGTTCCTCTTGGGCACGCGCGAAGCCCTCTCGGCAAAGAACCGCGAAAGCGTTACAATTACAGTGAAAGACTGCTCTCCCGCAACAATCGGCAAGCTCATCGCCCTCTACGACAGAACTGTCGGGCTGTATGCAAGCCTCATCAACATCAACGCCTACCACCAGCCCGGCGTTGAAGCGGGCAAAAAGGCCGCGGGCAGGATTCTGCAAATCAAGGCGCAAATCCTCAAGGCTCTCGATTCGGGCAAGGCAATGTCGGCCGACGAGCTTGCCGCGGAAATAAAGCTTGAAAACGAGCAGGAAATAATTTTTAAACTACTCTCACACCTCGAATGCAATCCGCAGTGGAAAGTGTCCTCCGACGGCTGCGGGTTCGACAGGAAATTTAGAAAAGTAAAATAATAAAATATGAAAATGTTATCCCCCATCTTAAAGCTGGTCGCGTTGTTGGCGGCGGCGTTCTGTGTCTACGCTTGGTTCGACGTTCGCGGCAAAATAAGCGACGCCGAAGCGCAAATGGAGCAAATCAAGGGCGAAACCCTCGCCGAAAAATCCGTTAGCGCGGCAAACATCGACAAGGAGAACAAGCAGCGCAAGGTGAAAATCGCCGCGTTCGAAAAACGCGTCGCCGCCCTGCAGAAGGACATCAACAGCGTAAACTCGGAGCTTGAATCGGAACGCGCCAAAAACGTTTCCGCCAACAGCGACATCGTAAAGGGCAACGCGGAAATCCGCTCTTTGAAGAGCAAGCTTTCCAAGGCCAACCGCTCCATTGACGACCGCGACGCCACGATTGAATCGCTGAAAAAGGAAATTCTCGCCTCGAAGGAGCTTTTGGCAAAGCAGGACGACACCGACTCTCTCAAGGCAAAAATCGCCGAGCTTGAACGCACTGTCGAAGACCAAAAGCAGGAGCTTGACAAGGCGAACAAGAAGGCAAAGCTTGCCGAGATGTCGGAAGTTGTGGAGGTTGTCGAAACCGACGCAAACGGCAACAAGGTAAAGAGGAAGATTGTCAGAACCCCCTACGTCCCCTCGGGCGACATCGCCACTGTCTTGACGTTCGACAACGCCAACTTCATTCTTGTCATCAACAAGGGCAAGGAAAACGGCATCGAGCAAGGGCAGGTTATTCAGCTCAAAAAGAACGGCGTTGTCATTGCAACGGCTTTCGTCCAAAACGTGAAGGAAAACATTTCCTCCCTCTTTGTCGACAAGGACTCCGTTATGCCCGAATACATAAAGGCGGACGCCCAGTTCGAACTTTCCGCCCCCGCTCAGGCCGCGGAAGCCCCCAAGCAGGAGCAGGAATAACACGTCTATGAAATACGTTCCTCTGGCATTATTGGTATTTTTGGGCGTATTGTGCGGCGCGTGTTCGTCGGACTCGCACAAAAGGTTGCCGTCGCGCCAGACGGACGGCGGCGACTTGCCGTGGGCGCGCCCCTCCGACTGGGAAGGCGGCCTCCCCGGCATGAACAACAACTCGGGTCGCCGCTTCTAACAAGGGGCGAAGCCCCTTGACCTGAGCGTTCGTAGAACGCTCACTGTATAATACGGCAGTGCTTACCGCACTGCCTTTTCTGTTTATATGCGCATTGGCTTTTTTATAATTCCTAAAGTGGCGTTTTTTATATGTTGGGAAGCGGCGCGGATTGGCTTTGCCAATGCCGCTTTGTCGTTGAGTTAAAGTTGTATTTCTTCAATAAGTGAACAAAGGCGAATTGCCTGCGGCAATCGCCGCCACTTTCGAAAAGGTAAAAAATGCACCGGCGCGGATTGGCTTTGCCAATATCCGCTTTAACAAACGCCTACATTAGAACGCTCACTGTATAATTCGGCGCGGTTGAACACCGCGCCTTTTCTGTTTATATGCGCATTGCTTACGCAATGGCTTGATTATTCTAATCACAAACTTTAATCAATCCGCAAAGGCGAATTGCCTGCGGCAATCGCCGCCACTTTAGGAAAGGTAAAAAAACTTTAACCAGAAGACAAAGCGGAATTGAATGAAATTCAATCCGCGTTTTTTATATGTTGTGAAGTGGCGCAAATTGGCTGAAGCCAATGTTGCTTTACTTTAATCAATAATCAAAGGCGAACGGGCTTTGCCCGCCGCCGCCACTTTAGGAATTATAAAAAGCGCGAGGCTCGAGGCAGGACATTAAACTTTAGCGCGCTTCTATCGTCGCTATGCTCTTGGCTTCGCCAATTCAAGGTGGGATAGTGCTTGAGCACAGACCACCCGAACAAACCAAATTCAAGCGAAGCGCGAATGAGCGTTGCGAAGCAACGACCCCGAGCGAAGCGAGTGGGCGAATACAAGCCGAAGGCGCGTATAGATGCGTTTGAAAAACGCACCCGAAGGGCACGCAGCGGTGTGTCAAACGGTTTGCGAATGCAAACGCGAGTCAATGATGCCCGAGAGCGTTTGCTTATGAAAATTTTTTTATTTCATTTTTCTCTTAATAAAAAATTTTCATTTTCATAAGCAAACGCGCCCTCACGCTTTTGAAAAGTTAAAAAATTCGCAGCCACAGTAAATCTGATTGTAGAAGTTGTGCTGCTTGATGAGGTCGTTGCGGCGTTGCTGTAGACCGTGCTTGCGCCAGTTTTGCGCCCAAAACTTTACGCCTGTTAGCTGCTCGGCGGCGAATCCTGCCTTGTCGATTTGCGTGATGTCCTTCCAGCGGGAAGAGGCGAGAGTGGTGGCAAACATTTTGAAGCCGTGGGCTTGGGCGTGCTCGGCAGTTTTGAGTAGACGTATGTCGAAACAACGCTGGCAGCGCGCGCCGCGTTCGGGCTCGTGCTCAAGCCCTGCTATTTTGGCGCGCCAGTCGGCGTGGTCGTAGTCGGCGTCTACCTGCGTAAGCCCGTTAAGGTCGGCAAAGCGGGCGCATTCCGACTTGCGCTTTAGATATTCGGCTTCGGGAAAAATGTTCGGGTTGAAATAAAAGAGGGTGGGGGTTATTTCGAATTGGAGTAAAAGCTCCACAATGGCGCAGGCGCAGGGTGCGCAACAGCAGTGTAGTAGAAGCCTATCGTCATCGACGGGCGGGGTGAAATCCGATTTCTTGTAGGGCATATCTTGGGGAAATATTGCGCGGGTGCGGGCGGCGGTCAAAGAAAAAATCGGGAAAAAGTCAAAAAAAATCGTCATTTTGGGGGAGGTTTTTGGAGTGAAAAAAAGCTTTACAAAAAAGTTTTGATGCGCTTGAATTGCGCACATAGTTCTATTGAATAAAACAATGTTCAAACATAGGGAATAAATATGTCAGATATCGAACAAAAAGTAAAAGAAATCATAGTCAAACAGCTCGGCGTTAACGAAGAGCAAATCACCCCCGAAGCCAGCTTCATTGATGACCTCGGTGCAGATTCGCTTGATTCGGTCGAATTGATTATGGCTTTGGAGGAAGAATTCAAGGATCAGATGGGCGGAGCGGAAATTCCCGAATCTGACGCCGAAAAGCTCACAACAGTGGGAGCGGTTATCGACTACATCAAGTCGAAAGTCGCTTAATTCTTTTTTCAGCGAATTTCTTTCCGACCCGCTTTTCATCTTCGGGATTTAAAGTCGGGTCTTTTTTTTAATAAAAAACAAAACAGGAAGTTTTTTATGAGAGAACGCATAGTTATAACCGGAATAGGCGTTGTTTCGCCCTTCGGCGACGGCGTGAAGCCGTTTTGGGACGCGCTTAAGGCGGGTAAAAACGGGGTGTCGAAAGTGTCGCTGTTCGACGCGTCGGAACTGAATTGCCAGATAGCCGCCGAGTGCAAGGATTTCAACCCCGAAAACTATATGGACGCCAAAGAGGCAAAGCGCAGCGACCGCTATACGCATTTTGCCGTTGCCGCCGCAAAGCTTGCAATGAAAGATTCGGGCTTGGTTGTTGGCGAAAACCTCAATCCCGACCGCTTCGGCGTGCTGATTGGTTCGGCTGTCGGCGGAATGAACACAATAGAAACGCAGTCGAGGGCGTTTGTTGAGCGCGGCCCCCGCAGAGTTTCGCCGTTTATGATTCCCAATTTGCTGGCAAATATGTCCTCGGGCGTGGTTGCAATAGACTTGGGTGCGCGCGGGGTGAATTTCAGCGTTGTAAGCGCGTGCGCCACCGGCACGCATTCTATTGGAGAAGCTTTCCTGCACCTGCAGCTCGGGCGCGAAGACGTTATACTTGCGGGCGGAAGCGAGGCGGCAATTACGCCATTGAGCTTTGCGGGCTTCTGCGCAATGAAGGCTATGGCCACGAATTTCAACGACGACCCCGCCCACGCTTCGCGTCCGTTCGACGCCGACCGCTGCGGGTTCGTTATGGGCGAGGGCGCGGGCATTATCGCGCTTGAACGCTACGACCACGCAGTCGCGCGCGGTGCGCACATCTACTGCGAGCTTTGCGGCTACGGCGCAACCTGCGACGCCTACCACATCACAAGCCCCGACTCCGAGGGCAAAGGGTTGTCGTCGTGCTTGGAGCGCACGCTTGCCGATGCGGGCGTGTCGGTTGACGAGGTTGACTACATCAACGCGCACGGAACATCCACCCACTACAACGACCCGTTTGAAACGGCGGCAATCCGCAAGGTTTTCGGCGCGGCGGCAGACAAGCTCATGGTAAGCTCCACAAAGAGTATGACGGGGCATATGCTGGGCGCGGCGGGCGCAATAGAGGCGGCCGTTTGCGCAAAGACAATCGAAGAGGGCGTTGTAGCTCCCACGATAAACTACGAACACCCCGACCCCGAATGCGACTTGGACTACGTTCCCAATACCGCGCGCGAGGCGGACGTGAACGTTGCCGTCAGCACGAACTTGGGCTTCGGCGGACAAAACGGCGCGCTGCTTTTCAAAAAGGTGAAGTAGTTTCGCCTTGGGAAATTCGCCTTTGAAAATCTTACAAGCCCGACGCAGTTTTGCGTCGGGTTTTTTGTTTTCGCCTCCGTTTCGGGCGCGCGCTGCTTCCCCGTGCCTGCCCCTAAAACGAGCGCGGGCGGCTCGGTTTTCGGCAAAATTGCATTGACAGCGTTTTCGGGGCGAATAACATTTTCTCCACCTATGAAGAAAATATCTATATTGTTTTTTACACTTTTATCAACGCTCGCGGTTTTCGCACAGGAGAAAGATCCGTTTGTGGGCTTCTTCAAGGGCGAAATTACCGCGCCTAAATACGGTTACCCGCTCAATACCGACCACACAATCTTCGGCGAAGTTTTCAAAGGCCCCAACGGCTACCGCCTGCGCCTGCAACCCGCCATTTTTGTGCGCGCGGAAAGCTTTGCAATAGCCGACGGGCTGAAGTCTTCGGGCGATAAAATCGTTCTGAACAAAGTGGGTTCGGGCGAAAAGTTCAAGAATTTGGAGGGATTCATTTCCGCCGACGCCGTAGACCTGAAAGTGGAATACCTCGGCAAGCCCGCCGAAATCAAGCTCAAACGCTACGAATACAAGTCGCCGACGCTCGGCTTGGAAGCTCCCGCGGGGGCAATCGTGCTTTTCGACGGCAAGAATTTCGACCAATGGGTGGGCAAGGACAACCGCAAAAACATTGTCCCGATTACTTGGAAAATCAACCCCGACGGCTCGTTTACAATCGACCAGTCAAAGGACGAAAAGGGCAAGAAAAAGGGCTACGTAAACATCGTAACCAAACAGAAGTTCGGCAAGTTGCGTATGCACCTTGAGTTCAAGTTCCCGCCCGAATACGTAAAGATCCGCCAAGGGCGCAACAACAGCGGCGTAATCTTCAGCGGAATGTATGAGGTTCAGGTTCTCGACTCTTTCGGCTTCGAGGGCGCGTGGGACGAATGCGGCTCGGTTTACCGCCAAGTGCCCCCGTTGGTAAACGCCTGCTTGGAATCGGGCGTTTGGCAGACATACGACATCGAATTTACCCCCGCAGTTTACGACGGCAAAAAGCTCTTGCAGATGCCGAAAGTCACGGCGCGTTTGAACGGCATACTTGTCCAGAAAGACACTCCGTTTGCGTATCCCACGCACCTGCAACCCGCTCAGGGCGCAAAGTTCGACACGTCAACGCACCCCGCAACTGTCGATATTCTTTTGCAGGACCATACCAACCCGATTTCGTTCAGAAACATCTGGGTAATGCCCGAATAATTCGGCTCTAAAATCACAAACAAAAATCGGGAACTGTGAAGTTCCCGATTTTTTTGCGCCCGTGTCCATTTGCCCGCACCGATTCGCGCACTGTCTGCGGGGAGAAGATTGTCTGATTTTGCACGTCTTCGATTACAGGAAATTCGCTTGGGCGCAAAAAAACGGCGAACCGCAGAGGAACGCCGTTTCTGAAATTTGCGGTCTGATTAGGGGATAATCTTGTTGAGCGGATACTCAACAATGCCTTCCGCGCCGTTTGCCTTGAGCACGGGAACCAAGTCGCGCACGAGCGATTCGTCAACGATTGTTTCGACCGCCACCCACGCTTCGTCGGAAAGCGTTGCAATGGTGGGCTTGCGCAGGGCGGGCAGACCCGCTATAACTTTCGCCAAGTTGCCCTTGGGCAGGTTCATCTTAAGGCCTACTTTGTTGTTGGCGTCGAGAGCCGCCTGCAAAAGCATTGCTATTGACTCTATCTTCGCGCGCTTTTTGGGGTCTTCCCAAGCCGCCTTGTTGGCGATGAATTTCGTGTTTGTGTAGAGCATTGTGTCCACAATGCGCAGGTTGTTTGCGCGCAGCGAAGAGCCCGTTTCAGTGATGTCGGCGATGGCGTCTACAAGGTCGGGAACTTTAACTTCCGTCGCGCCCCACGAGAACTCAACCTCGGCGTTCACTCCGTTGTCTTGGAGGTATTTTTTCGTGACGTTTACAAGCTCCGTTGCAATGCGCTTGCCTTCCAAGTCTTTCACGCTTTTTACCGGCGAGTCTTCCTTCACGCAGATAACCCAGCGCGATTTAAGCGTTGTTGCCTTGCTGTAGATGAGGTCGCAAACTTCTACAACGTCGCTGTTGTTTTCAACAATCCAGTCGTAGCCGGTAAGTCCGCAGTCGAAAAAGCCCTGCTCAACGTAGCGGCTTATTTCCTGTGCGCGCACGAAGCGGCCGTCAAGCTCTTCGTCGTTAATCGACGGCTTGTATGAGCGCGAGCCTTTCGTGATTTTCCAGCCCGCCTTGCCGAAAAGCGAAATTGTAGATTCTTCGAGGCTGCCTTTCGGGAAGCCGACCATAATAAGAGGATTACCCATTTTGAACTTCTTTCTTGTTAATAAAAAAGCATTCCGCCGAGGACGCTCTGAAGAGGGTGCGCTAAAAGCCGCCGCCACAAATAAGCACCTTTCGGAGAAATGCTAAAATTTAAAATTGGTGCGAGCAGACAGAATCGAACTGACATCAGCTGTGTGGAAGACAGCGGTTTTACCACTAAACTATGCTCGCGTAAAACTAAGGGGGATTTATCGTATATTTGCGCTTTAAGGTCAAGCACTTTTTTTGAAAAATCGCCCGCGTTTGTCGGCGTTTTTTCCGAAGCGCACAGGGGCGGTTAAGCGTTTTTGCCAAGCTTTTCGGCCTCGGCGAGTTTCTCTTCCGAGACTTCGCCCTCGTCTGTAAATCCGACACCCTTGACGATACCCGCAAGCCGCGCTCTGTCGAAGCAGGAAATCCAGCCGCCAAGTCCGTTCTCCGCGCCGTCGGTTGCCGATTCGCTTTCGTCGGCGGCGGTTGCAAGCAGGTAGATGTCGGTGAATGCGTAGTCGCTTTCGAAAAGCGGGTTCGCCCTGTCGAGCAGCGTTTTCATTTGTCCGCTCATTTCGTAGTAGTAAACGGGCGTTGCAAAGGCGATGGCGTCGGCGTTTTTCATCTTTTCGACTATTGCGTTTGCGTCGTCTTTTATCACGCATTTACGCGTTTTCTGGCACGCCAGACACCCGCGGCAGAAATTGATTGTCTTTCCCGCAAGCGATATTGTTTCGACTTCGTTGCCCGCTTTGCGCGCGCCCTTTGCGAACGCTTCAGCCAACGCCGCCGAATTTCCGTTTTTTCTGAGGGTTGTGGATATTACAAGAATTTTTTTTGCCATAGTTTTGACTGGTTGTATTGCGGTTAAACGACCGCTTTTTGAAAAAGTAAAGTTTTTATGTTCCGCGGCTAAGTTTCGCCGCCACGCCGCGCGGCTGCGCCCCACTCGGGAGTATGCGGACAAAAAAAAGGGGCGGAAAAGCCCGCCCCGAAAATCGGTTTAATTCTGCTTTTGCGTTTGGAACGGCACTGCGGGCAGCCCGTTTTCGTTGAAGAGCCAGACTTCGGGTTTTGCCCAGCTTTTCCACGCGTAGCGCACGCCCGTTATTTCGCCGTCGGCATTCACCTCAATCTGGTTGCGCGAAACTATTTTCGCTTGGGCGTTTTGCCATTTGCCGTTTACAAGCACCTCAACGGGGGCGTTTTCGCCTTGCGCTTTCAGGTGCGCGCCGAACGTTTTGAAGCCCACAACGGCGCGTTTGCCGTCGAACTTTACCGACTTCATTTCGGGGAAGTCGGGCTTGAACGACTTGTCGGCGTAGGTGTGGCGCATAACGCTTTCGAAAAGGCGTTTTGCAACGGGGCGTTTGTCGCGCGGGTGAATGTCGTGCTGCGTGCCCGTATCGACAATGCAAATCATTCCCACGTTTTTGAGCGATTTTGCAACGTCGGCCTGCGCTTGGCGGACTTCCGCCCACACCGACCGCGTTTCGAACGACGGCAGCTGGAAGAAGTAGAACGGCATATTGGGCTTGCCCCAGTAGCTGCGCCACGCGGTAATCAGCGTTTTAAAAGTGTCGGCGAAAGAGATTCTGCGCGGGAAAGGCGCGTCGGCTTCGCCCTGATACCACGCAAAGCCGCGGGCAGTGTAGCCCGCAATGGGCGCGATTGTCCCGTTATACATGTAGCACGGCGTTTCCTGCGGACGCCACGGCGACAATGAATTCGGCTTGAAGCGGACAATCTGCTTGCGTGCGGCGGCTTCTTTGTCGGTCAATTTTTTGCCCTTGTGTTTTGCGTCGAAGTCGGCGAGCTTTTTGTCGTAGTCGGCCTTCACTTTTTGGTAGTCGAATTCGGCTTCGAGCTTCCTGAACTTTTCCAAATACTCTTTGTTTGCCTCCGAGGTCATTTTGCCCTCGTCTATCCAGCAGCACATCATTGTTCCGCCGAGCGGGGTGTCGAGAAGCCCCACGGGGGTGTCGAGCTTTTTGGAGAGCATATCGCCGAAGTAGTAGCCGATTGCGCTGAGGTTCGACTTTATGTTCTTTTGCTCAAGCACAATCCAGTTGCTGCCCTTGGGCGAATCGGCCTGCGGTTTTTTAGCCATATGGCGGGGCTGGACGAAGAAGCGGACGTTCTTGTTGATGTTTTTTTCGACTTCGCCGAAGCTGTCGGTTGCGCGCAGCGACCACGCCATGTTGCTTTGTCCGCCCAGAACCCAGACTTCGCCCACGAGGACGTTTTTAAGCGTCTTTTTCAGCTTGCCGTTTTCGAAAAACTCGAGCGTTTTCGGCTCGAAACTCTTCTTCATTTTGGCGGTAAACACTGTCCATTTCCCGTTTGCGTCGGCCTTTGTTTTTACCGTTCCCGCGTCGGTCTTGACTGCCACCTGCGCGTTGGAATCGGCAGTGCCCCAGATTTTATTGGGCATACCCGCCTGCAAAACCATGTTGTCGGAAAATATCTGCGGAAGTTTTATCTCCGCCGACGCCGCGCCCGCGGCAACCGCCGCAAGCGCAATAATTGACCATTTTTTCATATAGATACCTGTTTTTTATTGATTCCTCCGCCTTGCGCGCGTTGGACGAAACGTTCGTCCGATTCGGCGGTGTATCCTTAAATATTTGTGCGCCTAAGTGCAGATGTCAATTATTATTTGGCGTTTGGCGTTTCGTCTGCGCTTTCGAAAACGCCCGAGTTGCCGCGTATAATCGTCTCCAAAACGGCGCGCGTGCGTTTGGCTTCGGGCGAGCCGTTTTTTGCGATGATTGCCGCGGCTGCGCGCAGCTCTGGCAGCGGCGGCAGACGAAGGCGCGCAAGTTTGCGGGCGGCGCGTTCGGTTTCGGAAAAGTCGCCGAGGGCGGTTTTGCGGCAGATGAATTCAAGCAGAGCCGAGGCGTCGCGCGGGTCGCGGGCTGTCGCGGTTTCGGCTATTTGTGCGGCTTCGGCGGCTCTGCCGATTTTTGCAAGTTCGCGCGCGGTTTCCGCAAGCAGGGCGGAGGAGGCGGTTTTTTCAAGCTCGCGCAGTGCGGAGTCGCCCTCAAGCCCGCTTTGGGCGGCGTATGCCGAAAGGGCTTCGAAAGCGGCAAGGCGCGCGCGCTGGGCGTCGGTATATTTTGCCGAATCTTTTTTCAGCGACCGCGCATACCCGAGCGCGTTTTCGCATTCGCCCGATTTATACGAAGCTTCAAGCGCAATCAGCCCGAAGTCGGCAACGGCAAAGTTTTTGAAAATCGCGTTTTCAAGCAGCATTTTGGCAGTTTTAACGTCGCCGCGCTGCGCCGCAAACTCTCCTATTTGCGCGCAGGCGCGTTCGTCCGACAGGTTCGACTCCGCGAGCGAATCCAGCAGTCCGCGCGCGGCTTCCGTTTCGTCGAGTTTTTCAAGCACTGCGGCGTGCCGCAGGCGGGGCGTTATTGAGGACGGGTTTTCCGCAACGCACATAAGCGAAAACGTCCGCGCCCTTGCGTATTCGCCGCGCTCGCAAAACAGTTCGACCAGCGTTGCGTATATCCCGAGTTTTGATTGTTGCGTCTTTTTATTGAGCGCGGTTTCGAGCGTTTTCAACGCCTCCGCCTCCCAGCCCTGCGCCCAATCGTTTCTGGCAAGAATTTCCATTCCGTCGAGCGCGTCTGTCAGGCCGTATTTGCGCAGGCACTCGTTGGATTTTTTATATTCGCCGTGTGCGGCGTAGAGTTTGGAAAGTGTGAATGCGAGGTTTACTGTCAGCGCGCGGTCATCGGAGTAGCTGAGCAATTTTCTGAGTGCGGCGGCGAGTTTTTCGTCTTCGCCAAGTCGGGCGAGCAGCAATGCGTATGTTTTGACGAAATCCGGGTCGTTTTTTGCGAAGAAAAGCGTTTGTTCCAGAACAAGCACTGCCGTTTCGGGTTTACCGAACCCCGCGGAGTAGAATTCGGCGAGCCGTTGCGCGGTCTTTGCGTTTTTGGGATTGCGCGCGTGCGCCAAGTGCAGGCTCACGAAGGCGTTTTCCCAATCGCCTTTTTGCATGTATTCACGCGCCTTTTCTGCCGCGTAATCTCCCGTTTTTTCTCTGACAAGCGCAGCGTTTGTCGGGTATTTTACTGCCTCCCAAACTGTCATATCATCGAAGCCGCGCGCGTATTTAAAAAATACAAACACGAAACCCACCCAGCACGCCCAGAGCAGGGCGACCACGGCCACGAGAACCGCAAAAACCCGCCTCCACCTCACTTCAAGCGTCCACTCTCCCTCTTCGGAAACTCTTCTTTGCAGCAGTCCGAGTAGCGCGGGGTATTGGTTTTCTTCTTTCATTTTTTTTATGATTACTTAAGAGGCGGCGATTGGCTATGCCAATGCGCCTTTGACTTTGGTTGAAGTATTTTACTTTTTCTGAAGTGGCGGCTATTTTTTTATATATCGGTAAGTGGCGGCGATTGAACTTTGTTCAATGCACCTTTGATTTTGGTTGAAGTTTTTTACTTTTCCGAAAGAGGCGGCGATTGGCGCAGCCAATCCGCCTTTGACTCTGGTTAAAGTGTTTTTGTGTATATAAGTCGGTTGCTGAATTTTGTTTGGTAGATTTCTGATTATCTCTTGAAGATTAGTTTTTATTAGTATTCAAGCAAGTTTTTATTAGCCCAATTACTGTGGTTAGTGTGGCGGGTTTTATTTCAAAATTTTATTGACAGCAACTGGAATAGATTTTTTTATTTTTATATTGCAAAAAAGTTTTGTATTATGAAGACGTTTGAATTCAGTTTTTACAATCCCGTGCGCGTTGTGTTTGGGGCGGGCAAGCTCGACTCTCTCGGCGAGGAAACGGCAAAAATCGGCAAGGTTGCGCTTATTGTAAGCTATGCGAATTTCGGAAGCATAAAGCCGACGCTCGACCGCGCCGCAAAAAGTCTTGAAGCGGCAGGGGTGCGGGTTGTGAAATTTTTCGAATTCGAGCAGAACCCTGACATTTCTACTGTCGCCAAGGGGCGCGACGTTGCCATTGCCGAAAAGTGCGACGTTGTTGTCGGAATCGGCGGTGGTTCAGCAATGGACGCTGCCAAGGCCGTAGCCGCCGCCGTCTACTACGAGGGCGATTTATGGAATATGGTTGCCCACTCGCACAGCCGCGTTGCCGACATCAAGCCGCCCGAAAAGGCTCTGCCGATTGTCTGCGTGCCCACGCTTCCCGCCACGGGCAGCGAGATGAACATGTGTTCTGTTTTAAGCAACAGGGCGTTGGGGTGCAAGTCCTACATTTGGGCGGAATGCCTGTTTGCAAAGCTCGCGCTGCAAGACCCCGAACTTACGTATTCAGTCCCGCCGAAGCTTACGGCTCTTGCGTGTGTGGACGCAATTTCGCACGTTTTGGAAATCTACATAAATTCGCGCGACGGAACTCCGTTGCAGTCGTATTTTCAGGAGTCGGTGATGCGCGTTTGCATGGAGAATCTCTTTGCGGCGATTGAGAACCCGAGCGACGAATTTGCGCGCGCCAACTTGATGTGGGCTGCCGCCTGCGCCATAAACGGCTGGGCATACCCCGGCGACGGCTGGACGCCCGTCCACCAAGTTGGGCACGTTCTTACAAGCAAGTTCGGCGTGGCGCACGGCGCGAGCATTTCGTGTCTGTTGCCAGCGTGGATGCGCTACAATTCAAAACGCCGCCCGAACGTCTACGCAAATTTTGCGCACAACGTAATGGGGGTGTCGAAAGGGCTGCCCGAAGATGCGGCAATAAGCGGGGGAATCGACGCGTTCGAGGCTTTTCTCATGCGCGCAGGCGTTCCCATTTCGCTCGCCGACCTGAACATTTCACCCGAGCATTTCGACGCAATCGTGGACGGCGTGCGCGCGGTGTCGTTCAATTCCGACGGCGTTCTTGCGTGCAATCCCACAATGACTGCCGCCGACATCAAAAACGTGCTTACAAACTCCTACGAAAGGAAATAGAATGTATAGATGCGAATTTGCCAGAATGGTAGACATCAGCGCGGTGCGCGCGCAATCGACAAAGGCGGAAGTCGATATGATTATAGACGCCGCAAAAAAATACGGCTTCGTCTGCGTGTTCGGGCTTAACGGATTTACTCCGTATATCGTCCGTCGGCTCGAAGACAGGCCCGACATTGCAGTCGGCGGGGTTGTCGGCTTTCCGTCGGGCGGCGAATCGACTGCGGCAAAATGTTTTCAAGCCGACGAAATGCAGAAATGCGGCTGCGGCGAAATCGATATGGTTATGAACGTGGGCAGGCTGAAATCGGGAATGTTTGCCGATGTGCGTGCCGACATCGCCGCCGTCCGAAAAGCGGTAGAAAAGCCGCTGAAAGTGATTGTCGAGGCGCCGCTGCTCGACGAAGCGGAGCTTGCCGCCGCCGCGCGGATTGTTTTGGAAAGCGGCGCTGACTTTGTAAAAACGGGCACGGGCTGGGCGGGGGCAACTACTTTGCGGCATGTGGAGGTTATAAAAAACGCGGTCGGAGACGGCATAAAAATCAAGGTTGCAGGCGGCGTTCGAGATGTCGAAACGGTGGAATCAATGCGCGCGCTGGGCGTGAGCCGCTTCGGGATAGGCTATTCGAGCGCGCTGAAAATAATAGAGTCGCTATGATTATCGCATACGACTTGGGCACGGGCGGATTGAAGGCGTCGCTTTACGGCGGCGACGGCATTTTGCGCGATTTCGTTTTCGAAAAATATCCTACGTTTTTTTCGGGCGCGAACATTGCCGAACAGCGACCTGCAGACTGGATTGACGCCGTCGCGCTAGCCACGCGTGCCCTGTTTGAAAAGTCTTCCGTCGCGCCCGAATCGGTGGAGGCGGTTGCGTTTTCGGGGCACAGCTTGGGCGTCGTTCCCGTCTCGCGGGACGGGAAACTTCTCGCCGAAAAAATGCCGATTTGGAGCGATAAGCGCGCTTCGGAGCAGGCGCGGAGACTCTTCGAAAAATTCGACTATAAAAAGTGGTATTGCGCGACTGGCGGCGGCTTTCCGCCGGAGTGTTATTCGCTTTTCAAAATTATGTGGTATCGGGACAACGCGCCCGAGATGTTTGCGGAGGCTTCCGTGTTCTTGGGGACTAAAGACTACTGCAATTTTGCGCTCACCGGCGAAATCGCAACCGACCGCTCATACGCGTCGGGTTGCGGCGCGTTCGATTTGCTGCGCAACCGCTACGACGCCGAAATTCTCGAAGCCGCGGGGCTGCCCGAAAGTGTGTTCGCCCCGATTCTCCCCTCTGCGGCGGTCGTGGGAACCGTTTCCGAGTCGGCGTCGCGCACGACGGGTTTGGCGGCGGGGACAAAGGTCGTTTGTGGCGGCGTAGACAACGCGTGCATGGCGTTGGGGTCGATGGGCACCGAGGACGGCAGAATCTACACGTCGCTTGGGTCGTCGGCGTGGGTTGCGCTTTCGTCGAAAAAACCCGTGCTCGATTTCGAATTGAAACCGTATGTGTTCGCCCATCTGATTGACGGAATGTTCGTTTCCTCGACGTGTATTTTTTCCGCGGGAACGAGTCTGGAATGGCTCAGGCGGACAATGTGCCCCGAACTCGACTATCGGGGCATTGACGCGCTCGCCGCCGAAAGCCCCGTAGGCGCAAACGGCGCGGTTTTCAATCCGAGTTTGGCGGGAGGTTCGATGATTGAAAAATCGCCCGATATTACGGGCTTTTTGAGCGGACTGAAACTTTCCACAACGCGTTCCGATATTCTGCGCGCCGCGCTCGAGGGCGTTGCGCTCAACCTCAATTTCGCGCGGCTTGCCCTTTGCAAAACGGGTGTCCGGACGGACTCGATGCTGCTTACGGGCGGCGGGGCGAAAAGCTCTTTGTGGAGGCGCATTTTTGCCGACGTTTACGCGATGCGGGTGCGCACGTCTTCCGTAAATCAGGACGCCGCCTCTTTGGGGGCTGCGGCGTTGGCGATGAAGACGCTCGGCATGATACGTTCGTATTCGGAAATCGACGGACTGCACGTCTTGGACGAGCCGCTCCCGCCGGATTCCGAAAATGCGGAAAAATACGCCGAAATCTACGGGCGTTTCCGCGCGCTCGCCGAGGCGGAAATAGTGTTTTGATTGAGTTTTTTCCGCCGAAAAAAGGGGTATTTGTGCCGCGCGGCGGCGTGGGTTTGCGGAAATTCGGGCACAAAAAAGCGGCGCAATCGTTGTCGATTCGCCGCCTTTGTTTTTTCCGCAATCGCGCTACACGACTGTATTCGACGG
The DNA here is from genome assembly GCA_934613645.1 of uncultured Opitutales bacterium. Taxonomy (GTDB): domain Bacteria; phylum Verrucomicrobiota; class Verrucomicrobiia; order Opitutales; family Intestinicryptomonadaceae; genus Merdousia. The sequence continues at coordinate 107,361 of CAKTTC010000007.1, forward strand.
AATCCGCGCGCCCTTGGTTACCACAAGGACGTTGTCGCGCACATACAGACCTTCAACGCCTTCCCACTTGTCGGGCTTGCCGTCGGGCGAAAGCACGCAGTTGTCGCCTATGCTTGCGTCTTTGTCTATTATGGCGTTTTTGATTTTGCAGTTGTCGCCGATTCCAATCGGGGTGTGGTGGCGGTGGTTGAAGTCGTAGGCGTCGGCACCCATCATCACGACGTTTTCAAGCTCCGTGTTTTTACCGATTATGGAACGGATTCCGATCACGCAGCGTTTGAGTTTTGCGTCTTCAATGATTGCGCCGTCGGAAATGTTGCAGTGGTCGATTTGGCAGTTTCTGATTTTCGCCCCGGGGAGGAAGCGCGTGTGCGTGTATACGCTTTTGTCGCGGGCGTAGAAGTCGAAGGGCGGAATGTCGTCGGTGGTGGCGAGGTTTGCCTCGAAGAACGCGCCGACCGTGCCGATGTCTTCCCAGTAGCCGTCGAAGATGAACGCGCAGAGCTTTTTCTTACCGAGGAATCCGGGGATAATCTCCTTGCCGAAGTCCATTTCGTTGCCCGACATTGCCTCCTCGAGAATCTTCTGCGAGAAAACGTAGATGCCCATTGAGGCAAGGCAGTATTCGTCGTCGGGGTTTTTCAGCCCCTTCTTGAGTTTGTCGCCGATAAGCAGCGAGTCTATCACGGCGGGGTCTTTGGGCTTTTCCACAAATTCCGTAATATTGAGTTCGTTGTCCACACGCATTATCCCGAGGCTCGACGCCTCCTTTTTGGGCATCGGCTTTGCGGCAATGGTTATGTCCGCGCCGCTTTCGACGTGTCGGCTGATGAGCTCGCGGAAGTCCATTTGATAGAGCTGGTCGCCCGATAGAATCAGGTAGTATGAATCGTCGCCGTGCTGCCCGAAGTGGTGCATATTTTTGCGGACGGCGTCGGCAGTTCCCTGATACCAGTCGCCGCCTACATCGGATTGTTCCGCCGCCAGAATATCGACGAACCCCTTGCTGAAGTTGTCGAACTTGTATGTCTGCTGAATGTGCTTGTGCAGCGACGCCGTATTGAATTGCGACAGCAGGTAGATTGAATCGCACCCCGAGTTTATGCAGTTGCTAATGGGAATGTCTACGAGCCTGTATTTGCCAGCAAGCGGAACCGCGGGTTTGCAGCGGAATTTAGTCAACGGATACAGACGCGTGCCGCGTCCGCCCCCCATAATTATGCTGATTACTTTTTTTACCATATCTTTTCCGTCTTTTGTATTAGTGCGCCATAACGCGTTTACTGTTTGCGATTATCGACAATTCTCCCTGAAAATCCAGCTTTTTTTCGTTAGATTTTCGTTATCGAAGCGTTGTCGGGATTTTTCTTGACCCAAATAATATGTTGGGGCACTCTGAGGGAATGAAAACATCATTCCGGTATATTGTCAAAACCACGGCGTTGTTTATCGCTGCATTTGCCTGCCATTCGCCGTTCGCCGCGGAAATGTCCGCAGCAAAACAGGCGCAAAAAGAACGCTTGAAGTATGCCGCAAAAATTTTGGAGGAAGATTGTTCCAAACTTGAAGCCCGTAAAATTTCGGACGAGTTGGCGGCGTCGGTATTGTATCAAATTTCGCTGCGCACGTTTACCGCGCAAGGCACGTTAAAAGAGGCTCAAAAAATGTTGCCCCATTTGAAAAATCTCGGAGTCGATGTCCTCTACTTGTGCCCGATAAACCTCTCCGACGACGATACCGACAAAAGGTTTTGGTCGAAAGGCCAGAAAAAATTCGGCTCTCCCAAAAACCCCTACCGCATAAAAGACTACGAAACAATAGACCCCGAATACGGCACGCCCGAAGACTTGAAAAATTTTGTGGACGCCGCCCATTCAAACGGAATGCGCGTTCTTCTCGACGCCGTTTTCTATCACTGCGGCCCGAAAACGACTCTCGCGAAAATAAATCCCGATTTTATACGCCGCGACGACTCCGGCGAAATGATTCTCGGTAGATGGAATTTTCCCGAAATCAATTACGACAACCCCGAACTTCGCCGCTATATGCGCAAAGTTCTTGCCGACTTCGTGCGCAAATACGACGTTGACGGCTACCGAACCGACGCCGAATGGTTTGTTCCGCCGTCGTTCTGGGAGGAAGCCGCCCGCGAGCTTCGCGCAATCAAACCCGATATAATAATGCTTGCCGAAAGCGAACGTCCGCGCGCCCAAGTTTCCGCTTACGACGCAAATTATTCCTACCGCTATCAGGACGCCCTTGCGGAAGTTTTCGGCGAGGGTAAGTCGGCGGCGAACATTGTCGAAGTGGAGCGTAAAAACAGGGCTTTGTTCCCAAAAGGCTCGCGCCAAATCAGAACGCGCGAAAACCACGACACAGCCTACATTGCCGGAAACAAACGTCCCGACAACGCGTGGAAGAATGGCGCATTCGAGGCTTCTTTCGTTCTTTCGTTTATGCTTGACGGCATACCGATGATTTACAACGGCAACGAAATTGCCGACGGCTCAAAGCACAACCTGTTTCACAACAGATTCTTCGGCAAGACAAGTTTGGATTGGTCCAACGCGCTTACTCCGAAAGGTGCCGAACGCTTTGCCTTCATGAAAAAGCTAATAGACCTTCGCAAGAAAACGCCCGCACTGTTCAAAGGCGAAACAATCTGGCTTGAAAATTCCGCGCCCGATTCGGCAATCACCTTCGTCAGAAAGCACGGCAACCGCGCATATGCGGTTGTTATAAACGCGGGGGAAAGGCAGATTGAAATATCGGCAACGCTCGGCGGAATGAAAACTTCTAAAATTCTGTCTATGCCTCTGTCGAAAACCGCAGAATGTTTGGTTTCGGGAAATTCCGTAAAGGCGAAACTCGGCGGATTCGGCTACGCGGTTGTGGAATTGGGGTTATAGTTTAATAAATGCTTGCGTTTGTTTCGCGAAGACGGACAATGCAGGGAACGTTTTTATTCATTTTCGAAGGACTTTTATGAACCAACTCGACAGTTTTGCACAGAACGCCGAAGTCTTTATCGGCGCGGAAGACTTAAAACAAAAACTCGCGCGCGGGCGGATTCTGCGCGTAAAGCTCGGCGTCGATCCCACTCGCCCCGACCTCACATTCGGGCATATGGTGGTCTTTAACAAACTCCGCCAGTTTCAGGATATGGGGCATCAGGCAGTCCTCATCATAGGCGACTACACCGCCTGTATCGGCGACCCCAGCGGACGCAGCGCGCTCCGCCCCGTTCTCACCCGCGAACAGGTTTTGGACAACGCCAAAACATACCTCGAGCAGGCTTTCAAAATTTTGGACAGGGAGAAAACGGAGGTTCGCTTCAACAGCGAGTGGTTCTCCAAAATGTCGTTCGGCGATACCCTCGACTTGGCGCGCAAAATGACCGTAGCCAGAATGCTCGAACGCGACGACTTCGCAAAACGCTATTCGCAGAAAGTTCCGATTTCGATAGTCGAATTCCTCTATCCGCTTGTGCAGGGCTATGACTCCATTATGGTCAAGTCAGACGTGGAATTGGGCGGGACAGACCAGCTCTTCAACAACCTCGTGGGGCGCGACCTCCAGAAGGACGCGGGCTTCGAGTTCGGGCAGGCGGTAATTACAATGCCGCTTTTGGTGGGGCTTGACGGCGAAAAGAAAATGTCCAAAAGCTACGACAACTACATTGCCTTCAACGATTCCTCCAAGGATATGTTCGGCAAAATAATGTCGGTAAGCGACGAGACAATGTGGAAATACTACCAGTATTTGATGCTCTCCACCCCCGCCGAAATTGCCGCCCTCAAGCAGGAGCACCCGATGAAATGCAAGAAGGACTTGGCGTTCAAAATGGTCGCGCGCTTCCACGGCGAAGACGCCGCAAAGGCGGAGCTTGAAAACTTCGAAAAGGTTTTCTCAAAGAACGAAATTCCCGCGGAAATGCCCGAGTTCGAATGGGGCGCGCTTTCGCGGTCCGACTCCGACACGGTTGTCAACGTGATGTCGGCAACGGGGCTTTTCCCAAGCAAAAAAGAGGTTCGCAGAATGATTGAGCAGGGCGCGGTGAAAATGGATTCGCAAAAGCTCTCCGACGTTTTCGCGAAAATCGAACGCAAACCCGCGGGCGAAACCGCAGTTTTGCAGTCGGGAAAACGCCTGTTTTTCAGAATAAAATTCTAAGCGCGCTTCGGTAAAGAACGTCCGCCACGCCGTGTGCGCGCGGGCGTTTTTTTGCGGGCAAGGACAATGCAGACCAGATATGTAAAGGATTTGGAAACGCAGGGCATAGCGTCGCTTATGCTCCGCTACTGCCTGCCCACAATTCTTGCCACGACAATCAACGCAACCTACAACGCCGTTGACAGAATTTTCGTGGGGCGCGCCTGCGGCGAAGACGCCCTTGCGGCAATTACAGTGTGCTTTTCGCCCACGCTGCTGCTGCTTTCAATAGCCATGACAATCGGGCAGGGAAGCGCGGCTATTCTTTCCATAAAATTGGGCGAAAAAAACTACGAAGACGCCTCCAAAATACTCTCGCAGGCGTTGTTTTTGTTCGCCGTTTTCTACGCGGTTGCGGCGTCGGCAATCTCGCTTTACATGAGCGAAGTTCTGACGTTTTTCGGCGCGACCGAAAAGCTTCTGCCCGACGCGCGCGCGTATTACTCGGTAATAATAGCAGGTCTTATTTTCGAAAAAATCTCCTTCGGCATAAACAACCTCATAAGGGCGGAGGGTCGCCCCGCATACGCAATGTCAACAATGCTCATAGGCGGCTGGGCAAACGTTGTTTTAGACTACATCTTCCTTTTCGTGTTCGAAACCGGCGTAGTTGGGGCGGCGTATGCAACGGTGCTTTCGCAGGCGTTGGGTTCGCTGTGGGTGGGGTGCTTTTACATGTCGGGCAGAAGCTGCCTTAAAATCAGACTGCGCGACCTGAAAATCCACCGTGGTCTGTTTAAAGCCATGTGCGAGGCGGGTTCGCCGTCGCTTATAATGCAGTTTTTTGCGGGGCTGTGCGTTTCGCTCTACATAAAACAGGCGTGCGAATACGGCTCCGAACCCGCCATTGCAGTAGTGGGAATTGCGATGTCGATAACGACCTTTATGTTTCTGCCGATTGTCGGCTTGGGAATGGGAATGCAGCCCATTGTAGGCTATAACTGGGGCGCGAAAAATTTTACGCGCGTCAAGCGGACTTTCCTTTGCGGAATTGTCTTTTCAACGTGCATAGGCTTGGCGGGGTTTGCGGCGGGCGAGTGTTTTCCGCAGGTCTTTTACGCGGTGTTTTTGGGGCGCGAGTCGGAACTTGTGGCGACGGGTTCGCGCGTGCTGCGCATTCTCATTTTGTGTTATCCTCTCATAGGAATAAACATAATAACTTCAAGCTTCTTCCAGTCCACAAAACGCCCCGCATACTCAATAGCCGTAAGCGTGCTGCGTCAGGCTGTGTTTTTGATTCCGCTTATGTATGTTCTGCCCGAAAAGTTCGGCGTTGACGGCTTGTGGGCAAGTTTCCCCATTTCCGACTTCATGGCGTTTGTTGCAACGCTCGTTTTCATAAAGTATAAAATTTTGAAAAAAATTTCTTGACAATGCAATACGACGAATCATTGTGTGTTGAAAAATCGGGAAGCCGAGCGGGTTTCCCTCTATACAAAAAATAAAAATGAAAAGTTGGTGGCTCAGTTTGAGGTCGTAGAAGTTTAAAATGGTATTTTAAGCTTTGGCGGCCTTTTGTCTGGTCGCCTTTTTTTTGGCCCAAACAAAATGACTCCGAACAAAGAAACATTCAAGTGCTATGCGGCCGACGCGAACGTCGTGCCCGTCTACACGCAGGTATTGGCAGACTTGGAAACGCCCGTGTCGGTTTTTTCCAAGCTTGAGGCGCGCTTCGACGACTGCTTTATGCTCGAAAGCGCGGAGAGCGTCGATAACTGGGGGCGATACTCGTTCTTGGGGTGCCGCCCGCACGCGGTTTTCACGCTCAACGACAAACGCTCGGTTCTGAAATTCGACGACGGGCGCGAAGTCCGCTCCGAATCGGAAGCGGGGCTTGAGCCGCTTGCTCCGCTCAGAAAGTTTCTCGCCCAACGCAAGCCCGCAAAGCTCGAGGGGCTTCCGCCGTTCTTCGGCGGTGCGGTCGGCTACTTCGGCTACGAGTGCGTGAATATGTTCGAACGCCTGCCCGAGCCGAAGGGCGAACGCACTTGGGACGACGCTCGCTTCGCCGTCTACGACGACATCGTTATTTTCGACAATATCCGCCACACCGCAAAAATAGTGGCGTGCGCGCACATCGACCGCTTCCCCGACGCCGACGCCGCATACGACGACGCCTGCCGCCGCGTTGCGGAGCTTGTGGAAATATTCAAGTCGTCCGCGGTTGAGCGCAAGACGGTTTCCGAACCAATCGAGCTGCGTTCGAATATGTCGCGCGAGAGCTTCTGCGCAATGGTCGAAAAGGCGAAGCAATACATCAGGGAGGGCGAGGCAATCCAGATTGTGCCTTCGCAGCGTTTTTCGACCACCGCGAAAGTCGATGCGGTAGCCGCGTATAGGGCGTTGCGCCTGATAAACCCGTCGCCCTACATGTTCTTCATCAAGGGCGCGGGACGCTATCTTGTGGGGTCTTCGCCCGAAACGCTCATACGCTTCAAAAACGGCGAGGCGCGCGTGCGCCCCATTGCGGGAACGCGCCGCCGCGGCAAAACGCGCGAGGAAGACATGCGTCTTGCCGACGAGCTGCTTTCCAACGAAAAGGAGCGCGCCGAGCACCTTATGCTTGTCGATTTGGGGCGCAACGACCTTTCGCGCTTTTGCAAAACTTCGAGCGTGCGCGTTGTCGATTTCATGAAGATTGAACGCTACTCGCACGTAATGCACATTGTCTCGGAAATTTCGGGCGTTGTAAAGGACGGCGTAGACGCCTTCGACGCACTGAAGTCGGCATTCCCCGCGGGCACGCTTTCGGGCGCGCCCAAAATCAGGGCAATGGAAATCATCAACGAGCTTGAACCCGTCCGCCGCGGGCCCTACGGCGGGGCGGTAGGCTACTTCAACTATTCGGGCGATATGGACTTGGCAATAACAATCAGAACCCTCCAGATTGCCGACGGAACAACGTCGGTTCAGGCGGGTGCGGGCATTGTCTTCGACTCCGTCGCCGACTTCGAATACGAGGAAACGAGGATTAAATCGCGCGCGGTTGCCTCCGCAATAGAGGCTGCGCAAAACATCGACAACGCCGACATAGACGGCTTGGTAAGGTAGGATATTATGACTCTTTTAATTGATAATTACGATTCTTTCACATACAATCTGGTTGACTACGCCGAATCGCTCGGCGCGGACGTGAAGGTTGTCCGCAACGACGAAATGTCCGCCGAGGCCATGTTCGCGCTCAATCCCAAGTCGGTGATAATTTCCCCCGGGCCGAGCAATCCGCAAAACGCGGGCGTGTGCGTGGAGTTCATTCAGAAGTTCGCGGGCAAAGTTCCGATTTTCGGAGTGTGCTTGGGAATGCAGTCAATAGGCTACGCGTTCGGCGGCAAGATTGTTTCGGCAAAGCGCATAATGCACGGCAAGCTTTCCAAAATAACGCATACGGGCAAGGGCGTGTTCGAAAATATGCCGCCCGAAATGGAGGTTGTGCGCTACCACTCTCTGGCGGTAGACAGGGCTACGCTCCCCGACTGCCTCGAAATAACCGCGCTTGCCGACGACGGCGAAATCATGGGAATACGCCACAAGGTTTTCGATGTCGAAGGCGTGCAGTTCCACCCCGAGTCGGTGCTAAGCTACGGCGGGAAACGGCTGATTGCAAACTTCCTCAAGAGGGCGGAAAAATGAACAAAACTCTCGAAGCCCTGCGCATAGTCGCCGACGCAAAGCGCGATTTGAGTGTGAAGGAGTCAAGCGACGTTTTCGACGAAATCATGTCGGGCGCGGTCGATTCCGACATTCTCGCGGCGTTTCTTACCGCGCTTAAAATGAAGGGCGAATGCGTCAACGAAATTGTGGGCGCGGCAATAGCCATGCGCTCGAAGGCGTCGTTTATAAACTCTGGCGGAACGTCCCCCGTCGACACCTGCGGCACGGGCGGCGACGGTCTGAACACAATCAACATTTCCACCACGGCAGCGTTCATCATAGCTGGCGCGGGGGTTGCGGTTGCAAAACACGGCAACAGGGCGGCGTCAAGCAAGAGCGGTTCGGCCGACGTTTTGGCGGCGTTGGGCTTCAATCTCGACGTCGAAAGCGCGGTAATGGAGCACTGCCTGCAGGAGTGCGGCATTGCCTTTTTGTTCGCGCCCAAAATGCACCCCGCAATGCGCTTTGCTGGCCCCGTCAGAAAAAAACTCGGCTTCAGGACAATCTTCAACGTGCTCGGGCCGCTGCTCAACCCCGCGGGAACGCGCGCGCAGATTGTAGGCGTGTTCGACACCTACCACACGGAGGTTCTTGCAAACAGCCTGAAAATTTTGGGGTCGAAATCCGCAATGGTTTTCCACTCGGCGGACGGAATGGACGAAATTTCGCCGTGCACGCTCACGCGCATAAGCGAGCTTAAAAACGGGCGCGTTACCACGCGCGAATTCAACCCCTGCGACTACTTCGATACCGTCGAAAACTTCGACGCCCTGCGCGGCGGCGACGCCGCCTTCAACGCCTCGCGCACGCTCGACATTATCGAAAACCGCGACCGCTCTTCTGCCGCCGACGCGTGTTTGCTCAACGCCGCAGCGGGAATTTACGTCGGCGGAAAGGCGGCGGATTTCCCGTCGGCAATGGAGCTTGCGCGCGAATCGCTGCGCTCGGGCGCGGCGCGCGAAAAACTCGAACAACTCGTTGCATTTTCAAAAAAATGAAACCCGATATTTTGCAGACAATACGCAATTCAAACGCCCTTCTTCTTGAGGCGCAGAAGCGCGCGCAGCCGTTCGACGAACTGTTCGAAGCCGCCCGCCGCGCGCCCGCGCGGGCGTCGTTTAAAAACGCGCTCAAAAAAGACGGCGGCGTTGCGGTGATTGCAGAGCTTAAAAAGGCGTCGCCCTCGCGCGGGCTTATCCGCGCGGAATTCGACGTGCCCGCGCTTGCCTCTTCGCTCGAAAAGGCGGGGGCGTCGGCGATGTCGGTGCTCACCGAACCCAAGTATTTTCTAGGGTCGGACGCCAATTTGGAGATTGCCGCGGGCATAGTCGAAATTCCGCTTTTGTATAAGAATTTCGTCTTCGACAAATACCAGATTTGCAGGGCGAAAGTTTGCGGGGCGTCGGCGGTTTTGCTGATTGCGCGCATGCTTTCGGCGGAGGAGTTCGCCGAGCTTTCGGCATTCGCAAAAAGCCTGAACCTCGACGCGCTTTGCGAGGCTCACACAGCCGCCGAGGTCGATTTTCTCGCCTCGTCGGGCGCGGAGATAATAGGCGTGAACTGCCGCAACCTGAGTTCTTTCGAAACCGATTTCACCATTTCCGAACGCCTGCTTTCGCGCATTCCCGACGGCGTTGTGCGCGTTTCCGAAAGCGCGATAGACTCGCGCGATACGCTTTTGCGCGCACAGGCGGCGGGCGCGGACGCCGCTTTGATAGGCACTTCGCTTATGTCGGCGGAAAATCCCGCGCAAAAATTGGCGGAGCTTTTGGGCAAATGAAAATCAAAATCTGCGGGATTACAAAACCTGAACAGGCGGCGGAAATCGACGCGCTGGGGGCGGCGTATGTCGGCGCGATTTTCGAACCTAAAAGCCCGCGCCGCGTAGATACCGCAACGGCGCGCGCCGTTTCCGACGCACTTTTGCACGCGCAGTGCGTGGGCGTGTTCGTCAGTCAGGACGCCGACTTCATAGTAGACGCGGTTAGCGCGGCAAAGCTCGGCGTGGTGCAAATTCACGCGCCGCGCGACGACGCCTTTGTCGACGAAATCCGCCGCCGCACAAACGCGGAAGTTTGGAGGACTGTTTGGCTCGATTCGGAGCAGTCGCTTGAAGCCGCGCTCAAATACAGTGCCGACAGGCTTGTCGTCGATTCGCGTTCGGCCTCGGCTGTCGGCGGAACGGGCATTTGCGCCGACTGGAACTTCGCCGCCGAACTCTCCGCCTCGCGCAGTGTCGTTCTTGCGGGGGGCATTTCGCCCGAAAACGCCGCGGCCGCTGCGGAGCGCGTAAAGCCGTTCTGCTTGGACGCAAATTCGAAATTGGAAATTTCGGCGGGCGTAAAAAATATGGAACTTGTAAAAAAACTTTTTGAATTGAAATTATGAAAGACTACATAGATTACAAAACGGGAAAATTCGGCGAATTCGGCGGAATGTATATCGCCGAAACGCTCGTGCACGCGCTCAAAGACTTGGAGCGCGAGTTCTACGCGGCGGTGGAGGACGAATCGTTCAAGGCGGAGTATTTGTCGCTCATGAAAGAGTATGTGGGGCGTCCGTCGCCGCTATATTTTGCCAAGCGGCTCACCGAATACTGCGGCGGCGCGAAAATCTACCTCAAGCGCGAAGACCTCAACCACACTGGCGCGCACAAGGTAAACAACACAATCGGGCAGGCGTTGCTTGCGCGCAGAATGGGCAAGCGCAAGCTCATTGCCGAAACGGGCGCGGGCATGCACGGCGTTGCAACGGCAACCGTAGCCGCGCTTTTCGGAATGGAATGCGACGTTTTTATGGGGGCGGAAGATGTCCGCCGCCAAGCGCAGAACGCAGCGCGCATAAAAATGCTGGGCGGCAACTTGGTGGCAGTTGAAATCCCCGAGGGCGAGGCCACGCTCAAGGACGCAATGAACGAGGCTCTCAGAACGTGGGTTGCGCGCGTTGAGGACACTTTTTACGTCATCGGCACGGCGGCGGGCCCGCACCCGTATCCGCTAATGGTCAAGGAATTCCAGTCGATTATCGGCAGGGAGGCAAAACGCCAGTTCCTCGAAACCAACGGAAAACTTCCCGACCAAATTGTGGCGTGTGTGGGTGGCGGCAGCAACGCAATCGGCATTTTCGCCCCGTTTATCGAAAACGACGAAGTCGCGCTTTTCGGCGCGGAGGCTGCGGGCGCGGGCGTAGAAACCGGAATGCACTCGGCGAGCCTTTGCGCGGGAACTGTAGGCGTTCTGCACGGCAACAAAACATACCTTTTGCAGGACGAACACGGACAGATAAAAACTACGTTCTCGGTATCGGCGGGGCTTGACTACCCCGGAGTCGGGCCCGAACACGCCTATTTGCACGATTCGGGCAGGGCTACATACGTTCCGATAACCGACGAAGAGGCGGTCGACGCCTTCCAAAAACTCTGCCGTTTGGAGGGAATCATTCCCGCGCTCGAGTCTTCGCACGCTGTCGCGCTTGCAATGAAAAACGCGCGCGGGCTTTCGCCCGACAAGTCTATTGTAGTCAGCCTCTCGGGGCGCGGCGACAAGGATATGCAATCGGTAATGGATTATTTAAAGGATAGAAAATGAAAAAATTGTTCGAAGATTTGAAAAAACAAAACAGGGCGGCGTTGGCGATTTTCGTTTCGTGCGGCGACCCGTCGCTGGCTTTCACCGAAAAACTCGTCGAGCGCATTTGCGGCTCGGGCGCAGACATTGTGGAGCTGGGCGTGCCGTTTTCAGACCCCGTAGCCGACGGCAAGATAATTCAGGCGGCGGGCGGCAGGGCAATCAAGGGCGGCTGCACGCTCGACGGCGTTTTCAAAATGGTTGCGTCGCTGCGCGCCAAGGGCGTAGACAAGAAATTCGTGCTGTTTTCATACTACAACCCGATTTTCAAATACGGCGTGGACGCCGCCGCAGAGGCCTCCGCCAAGGCGGGTATCGACGCGTGGTTGGTGGTCGACGTTCCGCTTGAAGAGTGCGCCGAAATCAAGCCCGCGCTTGATTCGCGCGGAATCGACCTCGTGCCTCTGGCAGCCCCCACAACGCCGCTTGAGCGCGTCCGCGAGATGTCGGAGAAGGGCAGCGGCTTCCTCTACTACATTTCGGTAGTCGGAATCACGGGCGCGCGCGACAGCCTTCCCTCGGGTTTGGCGGAACGCATCGACGCAGTCCGCGCAAATTCGCGCCTCCCCGTGGCGGTTGGCTTCGGCATTTCAAACGGTAAAATGGCGGCGGAAGTGGCAAAGTCGGCCGACGCGGTTGTGGTGGGCAGCCGCTTTGTGGACATCGCCCACAGGACGCTTGCCGAAAGCGGGGAAGCCGCCGCGCTCGACGCCGCCTCGGCGTTTGTCGCTGAGCTTGCGCAGTCGGTGGGCAGGTAGGCACTTTTACTCGGTTTTTGCACAGTGCGGGCGCGTTTGCGTTCCGCACTTTTTTTTGCGCGCATTCGGCAAAGTTTTTTGGAGGGCGGAGCATTTAAAAATTGCAATATTTCGACAACTGCCTATGTTTGCCCGAAATGAAATATCTTATAGTAGCGTTGGGTTGGACACTCTCGAAAACTCCGGATTTCGTAGTCCGCGGGTTGTGCGCGTTTGTGGTGGCGTTTATGCGCGTGTTTATGAATTCGCGTATGCGCATCGGGTATTCGAACCTGTCGCACTGCTTCCCCGAGATGTCCGACGCCGAAATAAAGGCCGTCGGCGACGAGTCCGCCCGCAGAATGGTGGAAATGGCGTTGTTCGTGCTGGCGAATCCGTATATGAAAATGGAGACGCTCAGGCAGCGTTTCTCGGTTGACGACTACCTCGTTTCGGAGTTCGAAAAAAACTCGAAAAACCCGTCGCCGATTGTGGTGCTTAGCCCGCACTTTTGCATGATGGAGGCTATAACGCTCATGCCCGCGCTTGTCGACAGCCCCGTACCGCGCATCGGCGTTTTCTACAGACCCTTCGCCGACAAGTCCATTGAAAGCTGGGTGAAAGAGTCGCGCCAACGCTGCGGGCTGACGCTGCTTTCGCGAAACGACGGCTCCAAAATCGCGCTCGACTTCCTCCGCGCAAACGGCTGCATAGCCGTTATGTTCGACCAAAACATGGGGCGTAGCGGCACTTACGGACTGCTTTTCGACCGCATTTGCAGCTCCACAAAACTTCCCCAAATTCTCGTCCAACACAGCCGCGCAAAAGTCGCCGTAATATACGCAAAGCGCACTGGGCTGTGGCGCGCGAGGATTTTCGCCGAATGGCTCGACGTTTCCGACCCCGAAGACATCGCGCCAAAAATGAACGCGTGGCTGCAAAACAAACTTTCCTCCGACGCCGAAATCCGCAAAGACTGGCTCTGGGTGCACCACCGCTGGCCCAAGGGAATGGCTTTCGGGCTGTCGGCCGAGATGAAGAAAAGCCAGATTGAAAATTGCGTGCGCGAGGCCGGCGGCGAGCTAAGGCGCGTGAACAGAATTGCAATTACGCCGCCCGCGTCGCTGCGCGGAACGTTCGCGCTTGTGCCGCTGCTGCGCGCGCTGCGCAAAAGCCGCCCCGACGCCTCCGTAAGCGTTGTTTGCGAACGCCGCTTTTACGAAGTGCTTTCGGCTTTCGATTTCGCCGACGAAATTTTGTGCGCCCCGAACTGCTCCGAAAAGCTCGCGCGCCTGTCGTTTTTCGCCACCCTGCGCAGGCGGTATTTCGACACCCACGCCGTGATTGAAGACACCTTTTTGGCCGACGCGGAATCGCGCATTTTGGACGCCATTGAAAATATTGCGTTGCAATCGACCGCGCGCAAACGCCGCTTCTTCAAAAAGGTTTTCAGTGCAGACTACGCCTCCGAGGCGGAGGGGCTCTCGCAGTATTACGAACGCTTTTTCAGGGCTTTCGGGCTTTCGGCAGAGGCGGATTTTTCGCCGCTTAAAAAACTTCCCTCGCCCGAGGGAAAAACAAACATCGCAATTGTCTGCGGCGGCAGGGGCAACCACGCGCTGAGCGCGCAAAAGTGGGGCGAGATAATAAAGTCGCTCGACAAGAAGCTTGACGACGCCAAGTTTGTAGTTTTGGGCGACGACATCGACACCCAGACGGCGTTCGAAATCACGCGTACCGCCGAATACGCCGACATTCGCTCTTTGGCGGGGCGTCTAACCGACTCCGAATTGATGGAAAAATTCGCCGACATCAACGTTGTTGTTGGCACCGACTGCCGCCTCACGCACATTGCAAACGCGCTCGGCAAGCCTGTGGTGGCGGTATACGGGCAGACAAATCCCGTCCGCAACGGCCTTGTTTCCGACGCCCCAAAAGCTGTCGTGCGCCCGCGCAATTCGCCGCCGCAAGGGGGCGTTCCCGTGGAGAATATCGACGTTTCCGACGTTGTTTCTGAAGTGTTAATTTTAATGAAGGAATAATTATGACAAATATAGGAACTGTTTTTAAAACGAACGCCACGAAAGCAATGCTGCTCGGCAGCGGCGAGCTTGGCAGGGAAGTGGTCATTGAGCTGAAACGCCTCGGGCTTGAGGTTGTGGCGGTCGACAAATACGCCGACGCGCCCGCAATGCAGGTCGCCGACAGAAGCTACGTTATTTCAATGCTCGACGCCGACGCCCTCGAAAGCGTTGTTCGCAAGGAAAAGCCCGATTTCATCGTGCCCGAGGTGGAGGCAATAGCCACGAAGAAATTGCTGGAGCTTGAAAAGGACGGCTTCAAAGTTGTGCCCACAGCAAACGCCGTAAATTTCACAATGAACCGCGAGGGAATCAGAACTCTCGCCGCCGAAAAGCTCGGTATGAAAACGTCGAGCTACGCGTTTGCGGAAAGCTTCGAAGAGTTCGAGCGGAAGGTCGCGCAAATCGGAATGCCGTGCGTTGTAAAGCCCGTTATGAGCTCTTCGGGGCACGGGCAGAGCGTCGTGAAATCGGCAGCCGACATCAAGACTGCGTGGGATTATTCCCAGTCGGGCGGCCGCGCGGGCAGGGGCAAAGTCATCATCGAAGGCTTTGTCGATTTCGACTACGAAATCACGCTGCTTACGGTGCGCCACAGCGGCGGAACGTCGTTCTGCCAGCCCATCGGTCACCAGCAGGTTGACGGCGATTACCGCAGAAGTTGGCAGCCGCACCCGATGAGCCAAAAGGCTTTGGCGCGCGCCAAAGAATACGCCAAGCTCATCACCGACGCGCTCGGCGGCTACGGAATTTTCGGCGTGGAAATGTTCGTCAAAGGCGACGACGTTTTGTTCAGCGAAGTTTCGCCGCGCCCGCACGATACGGGAATGGTCACGATGATTTCGCAAAATTTGTCGCAGTTCGCGCTTCACGCCCGCGCCATTTTGGGAATTCCGATTGCGGAAATCGAGCAGTTCTCTCCCGCGGCAAGCAGGGCGGTTGTTGTAGAGGGCAATTCCAAGGAGCTTGAATACTGCAATATCGACAAAGTTCTTTCGCGCCCTAAAACCGATATGCGCATTTTCTCCAAGCCCTGCGTTGAGGGGCACCGACGTATGGCGGTTCTGCTTGCGCGCGCAAACAGTGTAGAAGAGGCCGACAAAACAACTGCCGAAATGCTCGCCGACTTGGACGTGAAACTGAAGTAGCTTCGGCGGCGCGAGCTACTTGAACTGATTGGGCGGCGTGTGCGGCGTGGACTACCTTGGACTACATGAGCGCCTTGGGCGGTGTGCACTACTTTGGTTGCTTGGTCTCTTTGGGTGCTCCGCAAAGTGACGGCGCGCAAAACAAAAGCGAAAATAAAGCGCGAGAACTTGCGATTCCTTTCGGGGAGTCGCAAATTTTTTTCGTCATATCCATTTTTCGATTGACTAACAGACAATAGTGTTTGAATATACGCCCTAATACTCAAGGCTCAAGTGGTGAAATTGGTAGACACGTACGATTCAGGTTCGTATGCTTCACGGCATAAGGGTTCGAGTCCCTTCTTGAGCATTACTTTAAAGCCCGTTTCCTCTCTGAGGTTGCGGGCTTCTTTGTTCAATACATACTGATAACCCCCTACAAAGGAGCACAATGCAGGCAAGAATGTTGAATCATCAAATGGGCGCGGAAGACATTGAACGCCTTCTGGCGCGCGTAAAGGTGGGCACTTTGGCAACTGTCAATTCCGACGGAACACCATACATAACACCGATTCACTTTGTCCGCAAAGACGGCGCGGTTTATTTTCACGGACTCCCCGCAGGTCAAAAAATCGCAAACTTGAAGGCAAATCCCAGCGTATGCTTTAACGTTTACGAAATGGACAGGCTTTTGTTCGACCCCGAGCAAAAACCCTGCGAAACCAATACAAAATACGAAAGTATAACAATGCAGGGTAGGGTGAATTTTGTTCAAGACTTGGACAAAAAGCGCGAAATTCTCGGCGCGATTGTGTGCAAATACACTCCGCAACTTGCGGGGCGCGAGTTCCCCATGAATATGCTGAAGGGCACGGCGGTTTTGGAAATCGTTCCGCAGCAAATTACGGGAAAGTATTTTTGCTAATCAACTTTTCGCTCACAAAAAACCTTTGCGAATTACGAAAGCCGACTTTGCGGAATTTTTTTCGTCGGCATTCGAAATTCGGAAATGCGGCGAGGCTTGCGGGGAAGTTTTGTTGCTTGACATCGTAGTCGGCACAATATTTTATGCGCCCGAAAATCTCAAAGGAGAATACTATGAGTGAGAAACAACGGAAGAAAAAAACGGTAATCGTGCTTCGGTCGAGAATTCCGTTCCCGCCGACGAAAGTATTCAAAGACCGAAGAAAAGAAGCTTCAAAGAAAGCATGCAGAGGAAGGCTGAATGAACCTTCCTCTTTTTTTTGCCCGCCACATTGTATTCGGCTTGCATTGCCAATAATCAATTAAAATTAAATAATAATTGCGCCCCTAACGACAATGGAAACCGCCGTGGGGGCGCTCAGTGCCGAATAAGGCAGAAGGCTATTTTGCGGGACTTGTAAATTTATTGAAAAGATGCCTAATTCTATACAATCCGTATCCTATAAAAAACACAAGTAAAGTGCCAATCCCATAAAGAGTATACTGAAGTGGAGGTGAAGCTAAAGCCATAAATTCCTCTTTCGCGCCCAAAAAAGCAGTTAAAGCCGCTCCCGAGAATAAAACTTTGGGATTCTTTTCAAGCATTTCGATTGTTTTTTTCGGCGCAGATTCCAACTTGGCGAGAAATCCGCTGAAAGCGAAAGGAGAAGCCTTTTTTACCGCTTTCAAAGACGGAACATTCTTCGCGAGGCAAAAAGCGTCATTTTTTGAAATATCCAACTTCGTCGCAATTTCCGTTGTTGCTTTCCCCAGTTCGGAAATTTTGAATCCGTAGTTGGGGAATTTTGCTTCCAGTATCAGAAAATCTACACCTTCCGTTTCCAAACGTTTTACCACGTTTTCTCCATTAGCCTTTACAATGGAAAAAATGTTCGGTTTGTATTTGGTCGGCGTGCGTTCAAGCGCTTCGATAACCTTAACAGGAGACACTTCAATTGTTTTCAACGCTTCCAACCCGTATATTTTTGAATACATCAGTGCGCGTTCCGCACATTTTTCGCCTCCCGTTTTGGAGATGTTTTCAAACGCCTTACGAACGGCTTTTTCGCCTCCGTATTCCAAAAGTTCTTTACCCGATTTTTTGATAGTGTATTCAATGCAAGCTTCTGCCATTCTTTTCCCAACCGTAGAAACTTGTGCATACGATACAGGCGCAAATGCGAATGTAAATATTACAATAATACTACATACAATTCTTTTTAAATTCATCGAGATACCCTTTGTTTAAGTTTTTTATTTTTTTCTGTAAATCGTCCATCAATACGCGTTTTGTTCCTTCTTTTGCAGAATCCAAGGCTTGGATAATTGAGGCTTCCATCTTCTTGTTGTTGGATTTTTCCATGAAATACTCAACAGTCCAACCGACTCCAAAACCTACCGCAACTCCGACAACCGTCCCTGCCGGGCCCACGGCGGTTCCGCCAGTTGTACCGGCAGCTGAAAACGTGGCTATAGCTGTTGTTGTTGCATATCTTGTTAATTCTTCTGCTACCAAAGATGAAACGGTGGCAACAACTAAATTTTTTACAGAATCACTCAATGTATTTGAAAAAGTTTCTTTCATTTGTTTTTTTAATTCCGTTGAAACTTCTTCGATATTTAGAGAATGTTTTGTATCGTTAATGCAGACGTTAAAATTTGAGCAAAGATTGTTTCTGTTTGCTTCCAGTTTATATTCAAAGTCGTTAATTAACGAGATCAACGAGGCGTCTTCTTTCCCGAAAATTTCTTTATTAAAATGTTGGTTAAATAATTCAATGGCCTTTTCTTTGTTCCATTTTATTATCCTTTCCCAGAAGGCTTGCCATTCTGGTTTATTTACGACTGCATTGTGGACATTCTTTTTGTAATTTTCGAATACTTCATCAACCCCGACGGAAAAAGATTCCAATGCCTTCAAGTCAGCTTTTTCGTTTTCTTGAATAAGGCATTGCACCTTTTGCGCAACCTCGTTGTTTTGTGAAATGTAATTGTGAACATATATGCCTATGGCGATTGCCACGAGCACCAAAAATGATAAATATAATTTTCCAAACATAAATAATTCTTCTAACAAGTGTATTCACAATTCACGCGAAAATCTTCCTCATAAATTTTCACTCATAAGTGTGGGCTTTTCTACATACCCGACTTCCGGTTGGAGTGTCGCAAATCGGCGCGGCGGCGGGGCGCAATGCGGAACAGCATTCATAACTTTTCGCGTGTCGGCAGTTTCGCGAAATCCAAGCCCTCCGAAAATTCGCGAAAATTTTGCTGGATAATTCGTTTTTTCGGCGCAACATAGGCACAATTATGTTAAACAAAATAAAGCAACTATACGGTGGGCTACTGCTGATTGCCCTTATTTCGTTTTCAAGTCTATACTTTGCCGACACGTCGGCGGCAAAGCACATAAGCCTCAGTCCGCTTGTGATAGCAATTCTGCTTGGCTTTCTCTACGGGAACACCGTCCACAGGGAAACGCCTAAAGAGTGGGCGGCGGGCATAGCGTTTGCGCAGAAAAGACTGTTGCGGCTCGGCATAATTTTGTTCGGGTTCAGAATTTCGTTTCAGGAAATAGCCAATGTCGGCGCAACCGCGCTTGTTCTCGACTGTTTTGTTGTATCTACAATTCTTATTTGCGGATATTTTATAGGAACAAAAATTTTCGGGCTTGACGGAAAGCTTGCGGCAATCATTTCGTCGGGAAGCGCAATCTGCGGCGCGGCGGCGGTTATGGCAACGGAGTCGACAATAAAGACGAAGCCGCACGAAACGGCGTTGGCGGTTGCAACGGTCGTGATTTTCGGAACGATTGCGATGTTCGTTTTCCCGCAGTTGCTCAGGTTCACGAGCCTCGACGCGCACCAGTCGGGCATTGCGCTAGGCGCGACAGTCCACGAAGTCGCTCAGGTAGTGGCGGCGGGCAGCGCGATTTCGACCGAAGCCACGGAGACGGCGGTCATTGTAAAACTCACGCGCGTAATGCTGCTTGTGCCCGCGCTTGCAATTTTGGGCGCAATCTTCGCCCCGCCTACCGCCGCGGGCGAAAGCAAAATCAAAATCTACGTTCAGGCTTTCCCGCTGTTTGCGTTGGGCTTTATAGCCGTAAGCGGATTCAATTCGCTCGATATCGTTCCCTCCGACATCAAAAGCGCGATTCTTGTTTTCGACAATTTTGTTTTGACGATGGCAATGGCGGCTCTCGGTGTGGAAACGAATTTCGGCAAAATAAAGGAAGTTGGCATAAAGCCGTTCCTTTTGGCGGGCACGATATTTTTGATTCTTGCGTGCATTCTGCTTTCAACGCAGTTCTACCTCTAACCGCAATAAAGGCACGCACAGAACCCGTCCGCCACATGGCGAAAATAATTGCGAGTAATTTAATCTGATTAAAAACAAGATTTTTTAATTTCATAAAAAGCCCCCTTGCAGTTTGTTGCAAAGGGGCTTTTTGCGCATATTAGAAATTCATAATTCCCTAAAATGCCCGATTCCCCTCTATCTTTTTCTACATACACAGAATTCATTTTATAACGAGAAAATCGTAGTCTTCTTTGTTTTTACGGTGTTCATTCTGGGCTTTTCAGGCGCGGGTATGCGGTTGACGGCACTGCATTGACCGACATTGCAAGCCGCCGACGGCTTTCGCTCGTTTACAAAATGAACTACGACGAAGCACGCGAATACGCCAAATACACGCGCGGGCAGGATTCGGACGCGCTTTATATGTTCCCCGCTCAGGAGTTTTTGAGAG
>CAKTTC010000008.1 GCA_934613645.1 uncultured Opitutales bacterium
TTTGTATGCGCATTGAACAAAGTTCAATGGCTTGAATATTCTAAGCCGAAAAGTTTTTCGGGCGAAGCCCCTTGACCCGCAGGGCGGGTTTCCATAGACGTGCACCGACGTTTTTTATATGTTGTGAAGAGGCGCAAATTGGCTAAAGCCAATGTTGCTTTACTTTAATCGAAGAACAAAGGCACATCGGCTGCGCCGATTGCCGCCACTTTCGGAAACATAAAAAATAAAAGACTTAAACCAGAAGACAAAGCGGAATTGGCTACGCCAATCCGCGCCACTTTAAGTTAAAAAGCGCGAGGCTCGAGGCAGAAAACAAGCGAAGCGCGTTTGAGATTTTTTGCGTAGCAAAAAAGACCCCGTAGGGGCGAATACAAGCCGAAGGCGCGTATAGATGCGTTTGAAAAACGCACCCGAAGGGCACGCAGCGGCGTGTCAAACGGTTTGCGAATGCAAACGCGAGTCAATTTCGTATTTTGGCACTTTAATTGAAGAACAAAGGCACATCGGCTGCGCCGATTGCCGCCACTTTCGGAAACGTAAAAAATGCCCGAGAGCGTTTGTTTCGACGAATTTTTAAATCAAAAAAGCGGAACAAAAGTTCCGCTTTGACTATAAAATAAAAAATTCGTCGTCGAAGCAAACGCATCCTCGCGCTTTTAAAACTTGACCAAATGGGGGGGAATGGCGATATATTGAAGATATGTCGTTAAAAGAGAGTCAGACGTCGCCAGTGCAGCCGTCTTTGCCTGTGGGGGTGAAGGTTCTGCTGGTGGACGACCAGCCGATTATAGCAGAAGCAATTCGGCGAATGCTTGAGGGAGAGAAAGACGTGTCGTTTTTCTACTGTCAAAACCCGCTTGAGGCATTGAAAACGGCGGCGGAAGTAAAGCCCACAGTTATCCTGCAAGACCTTGTTATGCCCGATGTAGACGGACTGATGCTGGTGAAATACTTCAGGGCGAATTCGGCTACAAAAGATATGCCGCTTGTGGTGCTGTCGTCGAAAGAAGACGCCGATACAAAATACAGGGCGTTCCAAAACGGCGCGAACGACTACATGGTGAAACTCCCCGATAAACTCGAGGTTATCGCGCGAATCCGCTACCACTCGGCGGCGTATAACAACCTGTGCCAAAAAAATCTGGCAATGCAGAAATTGCAGGAGAGCCAAGCCGCATTGAAGCAGGAACTTGAGCAGGCTGAACAGTATGTGGAAAACCTTCTGCCGAAAAAGCTCGACGACGACATCGTGAAAACCGACTGGATTTTCAAAAGCTCGAACGAACTGGGCGGAGACTGCTTCGGCTACAATAGAATGGACGCCGAAAACTTCTGCGTGTATTTGCTCGACGTGTGCGGACACGGAGTCGGCGCGGCGTTGCTGTCGGTTTCGGTCGTGAACGTGCTGAGGTCGCAAAGCCTGCCTGAGGTCGATTTCAAAAAGCCGTCGCAGGTGCTGGGCGCGCTCAACAACGCGTTCGATATGGAAAAGCAAAACGGCATGTATTTCACGCTTTGGTATGGCGTATACAACGCCGCCGAAAAAACGCTCACGTTTGCCTCCGGCGGACACCCGCCCGCGATTCTCGTTTCCACCGACGGCGCGGCGAGCGAACTCTCCACGGGGGGAATGGTTATCGGCGGAATGCCCGATATGAAATTTTCGGAAAAAACGGTCGATGCCCGCGCGGGCGACAAACTCTACGTTTTCAGCGACGGCGTCTACGAAGTGGAAAACGCCGAAACGAAAAAAATGGAGGATTTCGACGACTTTAAGGCGCGCCTTGTGTCGAATACAATGGCGGGCGGACAAAAACTGCGCGGAATGTTCGAATACGCGGCGCGGCTGCAAAATTCGGAACAGTTCAAAGACGACTACTCCATGTGCGAAATCAACCTCAAATAAGATGAAAAAGACCTACGCGGCACAGTTGGACAAACTTTCCGAAATAGCCGAAGACATAGAGAACTTCGGCAGGAGCAACCGCGTGCCCGAACGCGACGTGTTCGCGCTGAACCTCGCCGCCGACGAACTTTTCACGAACGCCGTCCAGCACGGCTATAAAATGGATTCGGCAAAGGAAGTGGAGATAGAAATCTCGCGCAACGGCGACGAAGTCGTGATGACGGTTGCCGATTCCGCCCCGCAGTTCAACCCGCTTGAGATGGGCGCGCCGCAGTCGCTTTCTTCGGGAGTGGAAGAGCGCGAGATAGGCGGGCTTGGAATATTTTTCGTGGTCAAAAAAATGGACTCCGTTTCCTACCGATACGCCGACGGCAAAAACAAATTAACAATGGTAAAAAAACTAAATGGAAGCCGCTAAAAACATAGTGGAAGTGCGCGGGCTGAAAATTTCGTTCGGGCAAACGCGCGCAGTAAAAGGCATCGATTTTTGCGTGGGCGAAAACGACTCGGTCGCGATTGTGGGCGAGAGCGGCTCGGGCAAGACGGTCTCGGCGATGTCGCTTACAAGGCTTCTTCCGCCGCCGCCCGCGTGCTCGGTTGAGGGCGAAATTTTCTACCGCGGCAAAAACGTAAACGCAATGTCGGCGCGCGAACTCCGCAAAATAAGGGGACGCGAAATAGCCTACATTTTTCAGGAACCCTCCACTTCGCTCAACCCGGTTTTCACAGTGGGCTACCAGATAGCGGAGGCGGTAAAGCTCCACTTCCCCGAAGAAAAAAACGTGCGCGCGGCGGTGGTAAAATCGCTTGCGCAGGTCGGCATACGAGACCCCGAAACGCGCTACGACAGCTACCCGCACGAACTTTCGGGCGGCATGCAGCAGCGCGTTATGATTGCAATGGCGTTGGCGTGCAGGCCGTCGCTGCTTGTCGCCGACGAGCCCACAACCGCGCTCGACGTTACGATTCAGAAGCAGATAATTGAGCTGCTGAAAACAATCAGAAAAGAAACGGGAATGTCGCTTCTGCTTATAACGCACAATTTCGGGATAATCTCTGAACTGTGCCGAAACGTAATTGTGATGTTCAGGGGCGAAATCGTGGAGCGCGGCAGTTGCGCCGACGTTCTGAAAAACCCGCAGCACCCCTACACAAAGGCGTTGATAAAGTGCATTCCGCGCCTGAACAACAAATCGCAAAAACTCGAACCCATAAACTATGACTGGCTCGAACACAAAATCTGACGCCGCGCAGTGCGCCACACAAACGCCGCTTCTGCGGGTGGAAAACCTCACGGTGTCCTACCCCGTGGCGGGCGGGCTTTTCGGGCGCGGCAAAAAACTTTTCAACGCGGTCGATTCCGTTTCGTTCTGCGTAAACAGGGGCGAAATTGCGGGACTTGTGGGCGAAAGCGGCTCGGGCAAGACAACCACGGGGCGGGCAATAATAAGGCTTGCGCCCGTGGCGTCGGGAAAAATTTTCTACGCAGATACAGAGCTTACATCGCTTTCGCAAAAACAATTCAAGCCGTTCAGAAAGAAAATCCAGATGATTTTCCAAGACCCGTTCAACTCGCTCAATCCGCGAATGGACGTTCTCAAAATCATATCGGAACCGCTCGATATACACTTCCCCGAAATGACCGCCGCGCAGAAGCGCGACCGCGCCGCACAGCTGATGCAGACCGTGGGGCTTAACCCCGACTTCCTCTCGCGCTATCCGCACGAGTTCTCGGGCGGGCAGAGGCAGCGCATAGGCATAGCGCGCGCGCTGGCGGTAGAGCCCGAATTTCTCATTTGCGACGAACCCGTAAGCGCGCTCGACGTCTCCGTTCAGGCGCAGATAATAAATCTGCTCGAGCGGCTGCGCAGGGAGTTTGGCATTGCAATGCTGTTTGTTGCCCACGATATCGCAGTGGTGGAGTATTTAAGCGACAGAATTTTCGTGATGACAAACGGGAAAATAGTCGAACAAGGCGACGCCGAAGAAATTTGCGCGCACCCTCAGCACCCCTACACACAAAAACTCATCGACGCCGTGCCGAAATTCTGATGAAAATTTTTCGGAAAATTTTGAAAGCGGCGGCGTGCGCAGCGGTTGCGTGCGCGTGCCTTTTCGGGTGCTCGAAAACCCGAACGCACGCCGAAGAAGCCGCGCGCGCGGGCATACTGATTGTGGGCAACTCCGCCGACCCCGAATCGCTCGACCCGTCGCTTGCAACGGGCTTCGGGGAGTCGCGCATACTCAACGCACTGTTCGAGGGGCTTGTGGGCGCGGACACGCAGACGCTCGAAGTCAAGCCCGCAGTGGCAAAGAGCTGGACGGTTTCGCCCGACGGGCTGACATACGTTTTCAACATCGACGAAAACGCAAAGTGGTCGGACGGCTCGGCGGTGACGGCGGACGATTTCGTCTTCGCGTGGCGCAGGGCATTGACGCCCGCGATTGCGTCGGAATACGCGTTTATGCTCTCGGCGATAAAAAACGCCAAGGCGTTGGCGTCGGGGCGCGAAAACGACTTCTCGAAATTGGGCGCAACCGCCGCCGACGCGCACACGCTTGTTGTGGAGCTTGAAAAGCCGTGCCCGTATTTTCTCTCGCTTTTGTATCATTCGGTGTTCTTCCCGCTGCACAAAAAAACGCTCGAAAAATTCGGCGCAGACAAATTCCCGAACGCCGTCTGGACAAAGCCGCAGAACATTGTCTCGAACGGGGCGTTCGTGCTGAAAAGCTGGGAGATAAACAACAAAGTCTCGGTGCGCCGCAATCCGCACTACCGCGCGCCCGAGCTTGTAAAGCTGAGCGGAGTCGATTTCCTGCCGATCTCCAACATCAATACCGAAGACCGCGCATTCCGCGCGGGGCAACTGCATATAACCGACTCAATCTGCCCGCACAGAATAGAAAAAATCAGGCAGACCGCGCCGCAGACTTTCAGAAGCGCAAAGTGGCTCGGCGTATACTACTACCTGTTCAACACGCGCGCAAAGCCGCTCGACGACCCGCGCGTTCGGCTGGCGTTGTCGCTTGCAATAGACCGCCGCGCGATAATCGACAATTTCCTCAAGGCGAACCAGTCGGAGGCGTATTCGTTCGTGCCCGACGGCTGCGGCGCAATGAAAACTTCGCCGAAAATAGCCCGAGCGCGCGATGTGGAACGCGCCAAAAAACTGCTCGCCCAAGCGGGATACCCCGACGGCGCGGGCTTTCCGAAAATCAAAATAACCTACAATGAATCGGTGCAGCACAAGCCGATAGCAGAGGCAATCCAGAACATGTGGAAGATCGCGCTAGGAATCGACGCCGAACTCTACAACCTCTCGTGGCCCGCGTATCTTGCCGCGCGGCGCAGCGGCGACTTCGAAGTTGCACGCTCCAGCTGGATTGGCGACTTCGCCGAACCCGAAAGCTTTCTCGATATATTTTCTGAAACAAGCGCGATGAACCACAGCGGCTGGACAAACCCGAAATTCGACGCCCTGCTCGCCGCCGCCCGCACCGCAAAAACGCGCGCCGAACGCCTGCGGCTGCTTTCGGAAGCGGAGGCGTTGATGATGTCGGAAGCGCCGATTATGCCGATTTACTTCTACTCCAAAGTCTACCAAATAAGCCCGCTCGTAAAGGGCTGGAATTCAAACCTGCTCGACTATCACGATTTCAAGGGCGTATACTTGGAGGACGCAAAACAATGAAATTTGTAGTAAAAAGATTTCTGGAGGCAATCCCCGTTTTCCTCTTCATAATAACGGCGGTTTGGACAATGGTGAGGTTCGTCCCCGGAGGGCCCTTCGACAGGGAACGCCCCGCGAGCGAGGAAACCATTGCCGCGCTCAACGCCTACTACGGCTTGGACAAACCCATGTATGTGCAGTATTTCAATTTTCTCAAAAACCTCGCGCACGGAGACCTCGGGCCGTCGTATAAATACAAGGGCTGGAGCGTGGGCGAAATACTCGCGCAAAAGGCGGTTGTGTCGCTGCAGCTGGGAAGCGTTGCGCTCGTGATTGCGATAGTTTTCGGGATAGTTTTGGGCGTGCTTTCCGCCACGCTGCACGGAGTGGCGCAAAGTATGCTTTCGGCGGTGTCGCTTGCGGGAGTGTGCCTGCCGTCAATGGTGCTTGGGCCTGTTTTGATTCTGGCGTTTTCGCTCAAATTGGGCGCGTTTAACGCAATGGGCTGGAGCGAATTTCCGTCCGACGCAATTTTGCCGTCCATTACCCTTGCGCTGTTTTATGTGGCTTGGATTGCCCGCCTCACGCGAAGCGGAGTTGCGGACGAACTCGGCAAGGCGTATGTCAGAACCGCCCGCGCAAAGGGCGTGGGGGAAACGAAAATTTTGTTCGTGCACATTTTAAGAAACGCGCTAAAGCCTACGGTGTCGTATTTGGGCCCCGCGGCGGCGGGACTGCTTACGGGATCTTTCGTTGTGGAAAGCATTTTCCAGATTCCGGGGCTTGGGAAATTCTTCATCTCGAGCGCGCTCGACAACGACTACACTATGATTCTCGGCTGCGTCCTGCTGTATGCGGCGTTCATCATCGTTTTCAACCTGCTCTCCGACATAATTCTTGCGCTGATGAATCCGCGCATAGCAAAGGAGCTGAAAAAATGACGCCCCGCAACCCGACAATCGCCCGCGTTTTCGCGAAAATTTTCGCCGACAAACTCGCCGCCGCCTGTCTGCTGTTTGTGGTGGCGGTTGCGGCGTGCTGCTTTCTTGCCGACTTCGTAGCCCCGTTCGACTCCGTTGCGCAAGACCTCTCCGCGGGGCTTCAGCCGCCGAGCGCGCGCCATATTTTCGGGACAGACAGCCTCGGGCGCGACGTGTTTTCGCGCATTCTCTACGGGGGGAGAGTGTCGTTTGCGGTGGCGGTTATTGCAACGTTCGTGGCGGTTGCAATAGGCGTTGTATACGGAACGGTGTCGGCAATGTGCGGCGGCGCGGTAGACTCGCTTATGATGCGCTTTGTGGACATAATCTACACGCTGCCGTTCACGATTTTCGTGATTCTGCTGATGGTGGCGTTCGGGAGGTCTATCGTGCTCGTGTTTGTGGCAATCGGCGCGGTCGAGTGGCTTACGATGGCGCGAATTTCGCGGGCGTCGGCGTTGGAGATAAAATCGCGGCAGTTCGTCGAGGCGGCGGAGTGCATGGGGCAGACAAAAAGCGGAATATTTTTCAAACACATTCTGCCGAATATGCTCTCGCCGATTTTCGCGTGCGCCGCGCTCACAGTGCCGAGCGTGATGATGCTTGAGGCGTTCCTGAGCTTTCTGGGCTTGGGCGTGCAGGCACCGCTACCCTCGTGGGGAAGCCTAATCAAAGACGGCGCGGAGTTTATGGAAGACGCCCCGTGGCTGCTCGTTTTCCCGTCGATATTTTTCAGCGCAACGCTGTTCGCGCTCAACAGGGTGGGAGAGGCGTTGTCGGAAAGGAACGCGAAG
Organism: uncultured Opitutales bacterium; assembly: GCA_934613645.1. Lineage (GTDB taxonomy): Bacteria > Verrucomicrobiota > Verrucomicrobiia > Opitutales > Intestinicryptomonadaceae > Merdousia. Next base: position 7,355 of record CAKTTC010000008.1, read on the forward strand.
TGAAAATAGCGGTGGTAGGCGCGGGCGCGGCGGGCGTTTTCTGCGCGGCGAATTTGTCGGAAAAATTCGAAGTCGAAATTTTCGAGGCGCAAAACAAACCGCTCAAAAAACTCCTGCTCACCGGCGGAGGCCGCTGCAATTTCACGAACGAAAACATCGACTCCCAAGACCCCAAAAACTTCTATCCGCGCGGGGCGAACAACCTGAAAAAGTCGTTCCGCAACCTTTCGTGCGCCGACGTGCGCACGCTCTTTGCCGAATGGGGCGTGCCCTCCAAAATCGAGGACGAGGGCCGCGTGTTCCCCGCCTCCGACGACGCCCGCACAATCGTTTCAATGCTGCTAAAAAGGGCGGCGCGCGCCAAGATTTCGGCTTTTGCGCCCGTTGAGTGCGTAGAAAAAACCGACGGCGGATTCCGCATAACAACCCCGCGCGGAAACGCGGAATTCGACGCCGTAGTATTCGCCTGCGGCGGCAAGTGGAGCGGCTCTCTCAAGAAATCGCTGGAGCAGATGGGGCACAAATTCGTCCCCGAAATTCCGTCGCTTTTCGCGCTGCGGTGCGACTTGGCAAACGATGCCGACTGGAAAAGCGGAATAACGCTCGACGCCGAAATTTCGCTCGGCAAAACCTCCGCCGCGGGCGCGCTGCTTACAACGCACTTCGGCTTGACGGGCCCCGCCGCGCTCAAGTTTTCGGCGTTCGCCGCGCGCGAATTGGCGGAATGCGGATACAACGCCGACGTAAAAATATCGTTTGTCCGAAGCCCCGAAAGCCTGTCGCGCTTTTTCGCCCATGCGCGCTCGACCGAGCAGAAAAAGCTGCTGAAAAATTTCCGCCCGCCCGAAATCCCGATTGCCTTTTGGGAGTATGTTCTGGGCAAGACGGGCGCAAACGCGCAATGCAACTACGCAAATCTTTCGAAGGCCGACGAGAAAAAAATCTCCGATTTCCTCTGCGCCGCCCGCGTGCAAATACTCGGCCGCGCCTCGGAACAGGGCGAATTTGTGACCTGCGGAGGGCTGAGCCGCGCCGACTTCGACTTCTCCTCAATGCAAAGCAGGCGTGCCGAAAACCTCTTCGCGCTCGGCGAATGTCTTGACGTAGACGCAATCACGGGAGGCTACAATTTGCACGCCGCTTGGGCGACCGCCAAAACGTGCGCCGACTTCCTCAATAAAAAAATCGAAAATAATGCTTGATTTTTTGAAAATATCTCCGATTATAGGGGCATAAAATAAAAAATTTCCTCCCCCATCATATATAGATAGCACCGCCCGAATGAAATTATTTCGGGCGGTGTCTTTTTTTGCTCCCTGCGCGCCCAAAAACCGCCCGCGCCGACACGGCGAAAAAACATTGCAAACGCTCCCCCGAAAAGCCACTATGTAGACAATGGAATTCGACGTAAACAAAATCAGGGAAGACTTCCCCATTCTTTCGCAAAAGCTCAAATCGGGCAAGCAGCTTGTCTACTTCGACAACGCCGCAACCGCGCAAAAGCCGAAACGGGTAATCGACGCCACAACATCGTTCTACCTAAACGACAACGCCAATATCCACCGCGGCTCATACGAACTAAGCGACCGCACCACAACCCTCTACGAGCACGCGCGCCAAACGGTAAAGGAATTCCTGCACGCGCCCGACCAATACGAGGCGGTTTTCACGCAGGGCGCAACGGAAGCCCTCAACATTGTGGCGCAATGCTGGTGTGCCGACAACCTCCGCGCGGGCGACGAAATTCTGCTCTCCGAGATGGAGCACCACGCAAACATCGTTCCGTGGCAGTTTATGGCGGAGAAAACGGGCGCGAAAATCCGCGTCGCAAAAATAATCCCCAACGGCGAACTCGACTTGGACGACTTCGACGCCAAGCTCTCGGGAAGGACGAAAATCGTTTCAATCGCCCACGCGTCGAACGTCCTCGGCACTGTAAACGACATCGCCCTGCTCTGCCAAAAGGCGAAAAAATTCGGCGCAAAATTCTCGGTCGACGCCGCGCAGTCTTCGCCCCACTTCCTCGACGACCTCCGCCTTGCCGACATCGACTTCATCTCGCTCTCCTCCCACAAGTGTTTCGGCCCCACGGGCAGCGGCGCGCTTGTTGCAAAGCGCGAAATTCTCGACAACATGCGTCCGTGGAAATTCGGCGGCGACATGATTGAAAACGTCGCATGGCAGGGCACCACTTTCCGCCCCTCCCCCGAACGTTTCGAAGCGGGCACGCCCAACATTGCGGGCAACATAGTCTTTGCCGAAGCCTGCAGGTATATGAACTCCCTCGACCGCGCCGCAATTCACGCGCACGAAACGGAGCTTTTAAACGCACTCACTCAGGAGCTTGAAAAATTCGACGGGCTGAGGATTTTCGGCACGGCAAAAAACAAAGTCTCCGTAATATCTTTTGCCGTCGACGGCGTGCACCCGAACGACATTTCCGTAATGCTAAACAACTACGGCATAGCAATCCGCACAGGCCACCACTGCGCAGAACCACTAATGGGCACGCTCGGGGTATCGGGCACTTGCAGGGCATCGCTTGCATTCTACAACACGCTCGACGAAGTCGACTACTTCGCGAAATCTCTCGCCCACATTCTCAAAATCCTCCGCTAAATTTTTTATGTTTCCTAAAGGGGCGGCGATTGCCGTAGGCAATCCGCCTTTGACTATTTGTTAAAGTTTTTTATTTTTACGCTTTCTAAAGCGGCGGCGATTGCCGCAGGCAATCCGCCTTTGATTATTCATTAAAGTAAGGGGGCAAAGCCAATCCGACTTTGGTTATTCATTAAATCAAAGCTAATTTGGGTTCAGTCAATTCCACAATACACGCTAACAAGATGAAACGTTATTTTACAACGCAATTTTCATTGACATTTGTAAGGCTCAGGGTAGCGTGCTTTTCCGGATTATGAGATACATAAATTATACGTTATTGATTGCAATGGCGATTGCGTCGTCATGCTTTGCCGGAACTAAGGCGGTTGACATAAATCAGTTGCTCAAAAAAGAGCCCGTATTTTGGGGAAGAGTGGGGTGGGCGTATAACCCGCCGCGCGTAGACCAAAACGGAAAGGTCGTGATGATGGTAAACGACGACCTTCCCGAGCAGAAATTCTACTCCGACCTCGCGAACAAAGTGGGCATAAAGGTATTTTCTTCAATCCTCTTTTCGGGCTGGGTTGCCCCGCACAAATTCGACTACACGGCGGTAGACGAAACGCTCGAAAAAATCTTCTCGCAAATAGGCGAAGACTGTTTGTATATCCCCCGCATAAAGCTCGACGTTCCCCCGTCGTGGTGCGCCGAAAATCCGCAAGACACTACTGTATACTATCCCGCCGAGAACCTTTCGGAATCGGAAATCGTCGAACTTGTCGGGACGCCCGCGCATGACTGGGCGGGAATGGAATGGGACGGCGGCTACAACGCCTACGGCAACAAGCGCGACAGAAGAGACGACCGCCCGAACGTCCACGGATTGATAGGGCTGCAAAGTTTTTCCTCCGAAAAATGGCTGCACGACGCGGGCGAAGCACTGCGCAACATAATAAAGCACATCGAAAACGGAAAGTATGGCAAAAGAATCGTAGCCTACCACATCGCATACGGACAGACGGGAGAAACGTCAATCTGGCGCGCGTGGGAAAAGAACGACTACCGTTTCGGCGACTACGGGCTTGCCAACCGCAGAGCTTTTTACGACTGGGGAATTAAGCAATACGGCTCGCGCGAAAAACTCGCCGCCGCATGGGGGCAACCCGACATTTCGCGCGAAAATATAAAGTTGCCCACACCGATGAAACGCGAATTGCATTGGTCGAACACTTCGGAATTTTTCCGCGCCGATTCGGGCAACCAAATTTGCATGGACTACGAAAGATTTTCCTCCGACGCCAACGTCAAGGCAATTTCGCATTTCGCAAGAATCGTAAAAGAGGAAACGGGGAAGGGCGTCGGCGCGTTTTACGGCTACTATCTTGCCATTCCGCGCTCGGCATACGCGGGGCATTTGGGCTACGAAAAGCTGCTTGAAAATCCCGATGTGGACTTCCTTGCGTCGCCCAAAGGCTATCAATATTTCGCCGCCGATACGGCAGGGTCGCTGCAATGCCCACCCATGACAATTAACCTCAAAAAGCTGTTTGTTTCGGAAATCGACCCGCCGCCGCATATCATTCCCAGAAGAAGCCCGTCGAAAAATATCGACGATACCCGCACTGTTCTTCGGCGCGAGTTTGTAAGCTGCATGCAGTCGCAATCGGGGTATTGGTATATGGATTTGGGCGGCGGCTGGCTCGATTCCCCCGAAATTTTGCAGACAATTAAGGACAACGAGGCCGCGGGCAAGCTGTTGCGCGCGCAAAAGGCAGAACCCGTTTCGGAAGTTTTGGTTGTTTCGGACTCCGAAAGCTTCTACTATTCAAAGCCGCATTGGCTCTTGCACAAAGACATTCTAAAGGCCTCGGTTCAGCAAATCAGACTTGCGGGCGCGCCTGTTGACCACTACAGACTTTCCGACTTGGAAGACATCGACCTTTCGAAATACAAAGCGGTATTCTTCATGAACACCATATGCATCGCCGACGAACAGTGGGCGAAAATAGAGCAGAAACTGCGCAAAGACGCCGTTCTGGTTTGGCACCACGCGCCCGCCGTCTGGGGCGATTCGTATAACCCCGCGCACTCCGCAAAAATCACTGGCTTTGAGCTTTCCGAAAGAAAAACCGCGCCGACGGAAACTGTGGTTTTCACCGACAATAAAAAAACTTTCGTCAAAAAATTTGTCGGCGGAGAAACAGTTCAGTTTTTCAGACCGTTCCCGAACCCCGAAAAGCCGTATCCACTTTTTTCGGTTCGCGCAAATGCGACAACCGAGATATTGGCAAAATACGAAGACGGTGCGGGAGCAGTCGCGAAAAATTCGCATAACGGACGCACAAATTACTTTGTGTCGCTCCCCGTTTTGGACACAAAAACATACCGCGAAATAATCGGGGAATCAAAGGCGTTCATGCCCGCTCCCGAAGGCTGCGCAGTCTACGCCGATAGTAGATTTATAGGATTCTTCCCGTCTAAAGATTCGCATATAGACGCACTCCCGAAAGGCGATTGGCGCGATATGTTCGGAACGGCAAAATACTCGGGCGGCGATGGAGTTGACTTAAAAGCCCGTCGAGCATTCATACTAATCAATGAAAAATAACGTTTTTTAACTTTCCTAAAACGGCGCGGATTGGCTTTTGCCAATCCGCCTTTGATTACTGATTGAAGCCCGTCCCTCTTGAGAACGCGTCATCACAAAAGTTGCCGTAGGCAAGCTTTTGGGAAGTATAATTGCGTAGCAATTACCCCGCAGGGGTGAGACGTTGAATTGCGCCTTTATTTCATCGGCGCAAGAGAAACACTCTTGTGCGAGCGAATACAAATTGAGCTTCAGGCGAGGCTTCAAAAAAAATTTGCGGTGGCGGCTGTAGTTAGCCTACTGCCCCACTGCAAATTGTTTCGCGAAACGCAGTATAAAACGTAATTTGAACTCGCTGGCTTGGTTTTGCGGAGCAAAATCCGCGCCAGTCTCGCCCTTCGGGTAAAACACTTCGTGTTTTATTCTCCACAAAAGCTTGCCGTTGGCAACTTTTGTGGTCACGCGCTATCACTATTTCCTATAGCGCGTCAAATTGAGCTTCAGGCGAGGCTTCAAAAAAAATTTGCGGTGGCGGCTGTAGTTAACCTACTGCCCTTTTTTTGAAACGTAGCATCAAGCCAATTTCACGCGCTATAAAAGAAGCGACGAACGTGCCGACCTATATCCGCTTCACTGTCGAGAGTCTTTTCTTCCTCCAAATACCCCACAAACTCCTCCGCAAAATACGGACTTAACGCATACCCCTTCGACCCGAATCCGTTGAACGAATACAACGCCCCGAATTTCGGGTGCTTTCCCAAATGCGGACGCGTCGTCGCCGTGCACGGACGCACCCCCGCGCTGTGGTTTACAACGCGCAACTCGCCCGCATTCGTTAAAATGCCGCCTACCGCACTAAGCAGCTCGGCGCGCGCGGCGGCAGTCGGCACAGTGTCGAGGTGCTCCCTGTCCCAAGTAGAGCCTATCCTGAATTGGTCTTCGGCGCACTTCATAATCCAGTTGCCGCGGTGGATTATGTGCTCGGGAATGCCCGTCGCGTCGGATTGGAGCTGCAAAATTTCGCCCTTTGCGCAGCGATACGGCAGCCAGTTGAAATACGGATTTTTTACCGCCTGCCATCCTTCGCAAAAAATGACGGCGCGCGCGGAAATGTCGCCGTATTCTGCGCCGCCGTCGGGGAGAAGACGGAGGCGGGAATAGTCGAACCGCTCGTTGCGCAGAATGCCGAGCGAGTTGAAGAAGCGCGCGAACGCGGGCATAATGGCGGACGGCTCGACCCAAGCGGAACGCTCTATGAAGTGGTGCCCGAACCTGTCGTTGAGCGAATCGAAAACCGATTCCGACGCGCCTTCGCCGATGAATTCGGCATACTCCGAATCCGCCTTGCGCCTGCTCCAAAGCGCGTGCTCTTCGGGCGACTTGCAAAGCTGGAGGATTTTTCTGTCGTGGAAAAATTTTGCGTGCAATACCGATTCAAGCGACGCGTAGAATTTTTTTGCGAACGGGTGCGCAAGCGCACTGCGCCAGCTTTTTACAAGCCGCTGCCCCGTGATGGGGTTTATCACGCCCGCCGCAACAAGGCAGGCGGCGTCGCGCCAAGAGGGGTCGAAAACCGCCACTTTTTTGCCGCGCGAAACAAGCGCGTAAGCCAAATTAGAACCCGCGATGCCCTGCCCCACGACGATGTAATCGACGCGCATACTCAGAAAAGAAGCCCCTGCTCGGAGTTGTTTTGCAATTCCAAAACCTCCCACGCCTTTTCGGTGAGCACCCTTCCCTGCGGCGTTCTGCGAACGTATCCCTCCTGAATGAGGTATGGCTCGTGGACTTCCTCGAGCGTGTCGGCCTCTTCGTTCACGGCAACCGCAACAGTTCCCAAGCCGACGGGCCCGCCCTTGTAGTTTTTCGCCATGACGGAAAGAACGCGCTTGTCCATTTCGTCAAGGCCGTTTTCGTCGATTTCCAGAAGCTCGAGGGCGCGCACGGCTATTTCGCGCGTGATTTTGCCGTCGGCTTTTTCCTGCGCGTAGTCGCGGACGAAGCGGATTAGCTGGTTGACTATGCGCGGCGTTCCGCGGGCGCGGCGGGCAATTTCGTCGGCACCGAACTTGTCGATTTCAACGTTCAGCAGCCCGCACGAACGCATCACGATTTTCACAAGCTCCGCGCGCGAATAATAGTCGAGCCGCGTCTGCAATGTGAAGCGGCTGCGAAGCGGCGCAGTCAGCAGCCCCGTGCGCGTTGTAGCCCCCACAAGCGTAAAATGCGGAACGTTCAGGCGCACGCTGCGGGCGTTCGGTCCTTGGTCAATCATGATATCAATGCGGAAATCCTCCATCGCGCTGTAGAGGAACTCCTCGACCGTGCGCGAAATTCTGTGGATTTCGTCGATGAAAAGAATGTCGCCCTCCTGCAAATTGGTGAGCAAGCCCGCCAAGTCGGAGGCCTTTTCGATAACCGGCCCCGACGTTACACGCGCCTGCACGCCCATTTCGTTGGCGAGAATGAAAGCGAGAGTTGTCTTGCCAAGCCCCGGGGGCCCGTGGAGAAGAATGTGGTCGAGACAGTCGCCCCTGCGCTTTGCCGCGCCCACCATAATCTTCAGCCGCTCGACGGTCTTTTCCTGTCCCGTAAAGGCGTCGAAACCGACGGGGCGCAACGACAAATCCGTTTCGTCGTCGCGGCGTTCAAGCGCGTCTTGCAAATAGTCGGTTCCCGTTTCCATAAAAATCTTTACATTATGCCAATTAAATTAGACGCTATACGCATAGTTTTGTTTTGTGAAGTTAAATTTTATCAGATTGCGAAATTTTAGAAACGCGGAGTTTGCGGAAATCGACGCCGCGGGGCAGTCGCTGTGGGTTTTCGGCAAAAACGCGCAGGGCAAAACGAATCTGCTTGAAGCGGTCGGCGCGCTGAACGCGGCGCGCTCTTTCAGGACTTCGTCGCTTGAAACGCTTGTGCGCGCGGGCGAAAAATCGGCGCAGATTCTCGCCGAGGCGGAAACGGCGGCGTGGGGAAAAACGGAGATAGAAATGTCGTTCGGCGCGGAAAAGTCGCTGAAAGTCGACGGCAATGAAACGAAGCTTTCGGAGTACCTCGGCAAATTCCCCGCGCTTGCAATCACGAACGAGGACATCAGGCTAATACGCGGCTCGCCCGAAATTCGGCGCAAAGATATGGACATGTTCATCTCGTCGATTGACGCCGAATATTTCGACGTTTTGCGCCGCTACTACCGCGCGCTTGCGCAGCGCAACGCCCTGCTTAAAAACGCCGAAACCGACGCGCACTTATTCGACGCGTTTGAGTCCGAAATGGCGCAATGCGCCGCCGTGCTGCTGCAAAAGCGCAAAGACGTTCTCGGGCGGCTCGGCGACTCGGCTTCGGGCAAATACGAAACGCTTGCGGGGCAGTCGCCCGACCACGCGCGGATTTCGCTCAAGCCCAACTGCGACGCCGACTCCGCCGAAGCCTTCGCCGAAATGCTGCGCAAAAACCGCCCCTCCGACGCCGAACGCCGCACGACCCAAAAGGGAATACACCGCGACGATTTCAAAATTTTCGTGGACGAAAAAGACGCCAAACTCTACGCCTCGGAGGGGCAGCAAAAATCGGCGGCAATAGCCCTCAGGCTTGCGCAGTTCGACATGTGCGCCGAGATTCTGCGCGAAGAACCGCTGCTTGTTTGCGACGACATTCTCGGCGAGCTCGACGCCTCAAGGCGCGAAAAATTCTGGCAAACGCTAAGCCCCACGGCTCAGGTTGTGGCGTCTTCGACCGAAAAAATTTCGCAGCCCGACAGGGTTTGGAAAATATTAAACGTTGAAAACGGGACGTTCAATGAGTGTTGAGCAAAGCATTTTATCGGCGGCAAAAGTGCGCGGCGGGCTGCTTTCCTGGGCGGAATACATCGGGCTGTGCCTCTACGGCGAGGGCGGCTACTACCGCAAAAACGCAAAGCGCGTGGGCGCGGACGGCGACTTCTTCACGTCGTCGTCGCTCAAGCACAAAGTATTCGGGCGGCTGATGAAAGCGGCGGCGAAAAACCTGTTGCGCAAAAACGGCGACGAAGCCGACTCGCCCAATTTTCTGGAAATCGGCGCGGAGCCCGAGCGCACAATCATTCCCGACTGTCCCGCAATCAGGCTTGGCGACGAAATTAAAATTCCCGAAAACTGCGTAGTCATTTCAAACGAGCTGCTCGACGCGCGCCCGTTCGACCGCTTCAAATTCATCGGCGGAACTTGGAAGAAATGTTTCATCGACTTCGACAACGCCCGCGCGGAGGCACTGAAAGCCCCGTCGCCGCGCGAACTTATCACGCTTGAAAAATATTTCCCGCGCGCGAGGGTCGAAAACTTTTGTATAGACATCTCTTTCGACGCAATCGACTTATTCGAGAGCATTTGCGCCCAAATGCGCGGCGGTTTGCTGATTTTTGCCGACTACTTCCGCTCCGCCGCGGAGCTGTCCGAAATGCCGCGCGGGACGGCGCGCACGTATTTCAAGCACGCTCAGGGCGACGACATCTTCGCCCACGCTGGCGACGCCGACATCACATACTCTCCGTGTTCCGACATCTTCGAGGACATCGCCCGAAAGCACAATTTCACTGCGCGCACGCCCACACAGGAATCTTTCTTCATCGAAAACGCCGCCGAAGAGGCCGAGAAAATCATCTCCTCTCCCGACCCCGTAGACCCGCTCAAACGCGAGCTTGCCCAGCTAATAAGCCCCGTCCACATGGGGGTCTGTTTCCGCATATTTTATATGACGGGCACCGGCGGCGATTGAACTTTGTTCAATGCGCCTTTACATCAAAAAAGCGCGTTTTTTAACTTTCCTAAAGCGGCGGCGATTACCGTAGGTAATACGCCTTTGCTTGGCGGTTAAAGTTTTTATTTCATAAAAAAAGTGGAACAAATGTTCCGCTTTTTTTGATTTAATAACTCGTCGAAGCAAACGCTCTCGGGCATCACTTGGTTTTGGCTTCGACTTACGGGCTACAGCCCGTCTACGCTCGCCAAAACGCAAGTCCTGCCTCGAGCCTCGCGCTTTTTAACTTAAAGTGGCGCGGATTGAATGAAATTCAATTCCGCTTTGTCTTCTGGTTTAAGTTTTTATTTATATACGCAAAAAACGCATTAAATTGAGCTTCAGACAAGGCTTTGCTCCTTTTTTGTGCGGGGAGCGTAGTTAGCCTACGTGACCAAACAAAAAAGGAGCAAAACGCAGTTTTTTAACTTTCCTAAAGTGGCGGCGATTGAGCTTTGCTCAATTCGCCTTTGATTATTTATTAAAGACTGTGTTCTTCAAATAGCGTGTTAAATTGAGCTTCAGGCGAGGCTTCAAAAAGAATTTGCGGTGGCGGCTGTAGTAGACCTACTGCCCCACTGCAAATTCTTTTTAAAACTTTTTTATAATTCCTGAAGGGGCGCGGATTGAATAAAATTCAATTCCGCTTTGTCTTCTGGTTAAAGTTTTTTGTAAAAAACTCTTCGCCCCTTGAGAACACGTCAAACGTAGTTTTAGGCAAGGCTTCACGTTTTTGTTGCGATGGGAGCGTAGTTAACCTACGTGACCGAGCAACAACAAACAGTGAAACGCAGCATAAAGCTGCGTTTCACGTGTTCTCATATGAGACCTTTGGTCGTCGGTATCCCCCCTCCCAATCGGGGATTTATCGCAACTGCCGCGCTCAACGCCCTCGCAAAGCACTTGAACGCGCCCTCCGCTATGTGGTGCGGTTCGTCGCCATACTCAAGCTTTATGTGCAAATTCGCGCCCGCCTCGTTTGCGAACGCCTGAAAGAATTCCCTGCACAGCGATACGTTGAAGTCGCGCACGCGGCCGTCGCGCGAGCCCAAGTCGTAGACAAGCACGGGGCGGTTGCTGAGGTCTATTGCAACGCGCACCAAAACTTCGTCCATGGGCAGAATGAAAAACCCGTATCTGTTCATGCCCGCCTTGTCGCCCACGGCGGCTTTGAAAGCCTGCCCGAGCACAATGCCGACGTCCTCCACAGTGTGGTGGTAGTCTATGGCGATGTCGCCCTCGGCTTGGATTTTGAGGTCGAACAGGCCGTGGCGCGCGAAAAGCTCGAGCATATGGTTGAAGAACGGAATGCCCGTTTCGATTTCGTATTTGCCCGAACCGTCCAAGTCAAGCTCGAGGCTGATGCGGGTTTCCTTTGTGTTTCGTGTTATTTTCGATGTTCTGCTCATAATTTTCTCCAGTCGTTGACGGCGTTTTTGAATTTGTCCATCTGCTCGGGCGTGCCGATTGTCAGGCGGATTGCCGAGTTTATCGACTTTTCGTTCGGAAAATACCGCCCCAGAATTTTGCGCGAGCGCAGGAAGTCGAAGAGGTTTTTGGCAACGTCCGCGCCCTCTCTGCCGGCGGAATCTTTCGGGGTGAACAGCACGAAGTTTGTCGCGCTTTTGAAATACCGCCAGCCGATTGAATCGAAGAATTTTTCTGTTTCTTCGCGCTCCTTCAAAACAAGCGCGATTTTTTCGGCGTAGTAGGCTTTGTCATTGAGGGCGGCAACGCCCGCAGCCTGCGCGAGACGGTCGAGATTGTAGCTGTCGCGCACGCGGTCGAGAACCTCTATCACGCGCGGATTTGCCACGCCCCAGCCTATGCGCATTCCCGCCAAGCCCCAGCCTTTCGACGACGTTCCCGTAACGATGAGGTTGTCGTATTCGGCGGCGAGCTTTGCGGCGGAACGCCCCGCGAACGGCGCGTAGGCTTCGTCCACAAGCACGATTCCGTCGAAGCCCTCCAGAATTTTCCGCACGGCGTCAAGCCCGAAATCTACGCCCGTGGGCGCGTTGGGATTGACGAAGAAAAAGATGTTTGCCCCGCACGAAAAGATTTTTTCGAACGGAATGGACATATCTGGGTTGAGCGGAATGCTCACAAGCTCGGTGTCCTGCAGCTTCGCCAAGACGGGATAGAGACTGTAGCTCGGCTCGAGCGTGGCGATTGTTTTCTTTTTGTCGCAGAAGGCGCGGACGGCGAGGTTGAGAATGTCGTCGGAGCCGTTTGCCGCAAACGCGAAATCGGACGGAACGCCGAAATATTCGGCAACCGCCGCGCGCAAATGCACGCTCTCGGGGTTGGGATACAGCCGCAGCGAAGCCGCGTCGGCACCGAGTTCGGCAAGAACCGCCTCGCGCACTTTGGGGCTGGGCGGATAGGGAAATTCGTTCGTGTTGAGCTTGACCCAATCGGAAGTGTCGGGCTGCTCGCCGGGGGTGTATGCCTTAACGCGCGCAACGCCCTCCGAGATTCTGTCTGAAAGATTGATTTTCATTTTTCGTGCGATAATTTGACAAATTTCGATATGTCGGGTATCGGGTTTTTCCTGCACCCGTTGGGAAGCGTATCCAAATACGGGTCGGGCTTGCGCTGAAGGTCGAAAGGCTCTTCGGGCAGGTTGTCTTCGTCGAGGTCGAGTTCGTCAACGGGGTCGTATTCGTCGAAGAGCATCGAGATTCTGCGCGCCTGCTCCACCACAATTTCCATGGGGTTTGCCACGCGGTCGAACTTGTCCATATACTCGATTAAGTGCGGCTTGCACTGCTTTTTGAAGGGAACTACAAACTCGTTTACCGCCGCGTTCGAAACGCCGCTGCGGCGCGAGAGCATAAGGCAGTCGGCGAAGTGCGAAAGAGCCTCGAAAAACGGGGCGGTCTGCTTCGGGAATTCTGTCGCCACTTTGCAGTCTGCAACCGACCAAATGCGCGCGAGCCTGATTTTGCCCGCGTCTACAATCCGTTTGAAATTCTCGACGGAATCGGCGACGTTTTCGGAAGAGTCGGCAACGAACAAAACGGCGTCGGTGTCGGGCGCAAGCGCGGCAGTTTTTTCGGGCGCGTCGGCTGAGTTGTATTGCACCACTTGCGCACAGGCTGCAAGCTGCTGCGCGCAGGCGCATTCGGGCTCGTTTTCGGAAACGAACACAACAACCTTTTGGCCGTCGAACGCGTTTTTGCAAACGTCTGCACACAATCCGCGCCTGCCCGAATTCGGCGTGCCCAAGATGAAATACGCGGGAATGCTCATTTCACTTCCCCCCGAATTGCGCGCTGGCTCATGAGCGCGTCGGCGGCTACGAGAGCCGCCATTGCCTCGACGACGGGCACGGCGCGCGGCAAAACGCACGGGTCGTGCCTGCCCTTGCCCACTACTGTTGCGGGTTGAAGCGCGCGCGAAACGGTGGGCTGCTCTTTGGCTATAGTGGCGGTGGGCTTGAACGCCACTTTGAAATCTACCGCCATGCCCGACGTTATTCCGCCCAAAACGCCGCCTGCGTTGTTTGTTTTTGTGGCCACTTTGCCGTCGGCGTCGAGCGCGAAAATGTCGTTGTGGCGCGAGCCGAAAAGCCGCGTTCCCGCAAAGCCGCTGCCGATTTCAAAACCCTTTGTTGCGGGAATTGAAAGCATGGCCTTCGCCAAGTCGGCCTCGAACCTGTCGAAAACGGGGTCGCCCAAGCCTGCGGGCAGCCCCTCAATGCGGCACCTGATTACGCCGCCCACTGAGTCGCCCTCGGAACGCGCCTTTTTGACAAGCTCAACCATTTTGTCGGCAGTCGGCTTGTGCGGGCAGCGAATGGGCGTTTGTTCTATTTCTTCGCGCGTGGGCGTTGCCGAAACGGCGGGCATTGAAATTAGGTTGACGCTTTCAACCCACGCGGTTATGCGCACGCCCGAAAGAATTTTCCGCGCCACTGCGCCCGCGGCTACGCGCCCGATTGTTTCGCGGGCGGAGCTTCTGCCGCCGCCGCGGGGGTCGCGAATGCCGAATTTGGCGTCGTATGTGAAATCGGCGTGGGAGGGACGCCAAAGTTTGGCTATCTCGTCGTAGTCCTGCGAGTGCTGGTCTTTGTTTTCCACAATCACGCAGATGGGAGTGCCGAGCGTTTTGCCCTCGAATACTCCGGAGAGAATGCGGCAGCGATCGGCTTCGTTTCGGGGCGTGGAAATGTCGCTCTGCCCCGGGCGGCGGCGGTCAAGCTCGCGCTGAATGTCGGCTTCCGACAGTTCCAGAAGGGGCGGACAGCCGTCGATTACGCACCCTACCGCCGCGCCGTGGCTTTCGCCGAAAGTAGCTACCGTAAAAAATTTTCCGAAAGTATTTCCCATTGCCCGATTATAACACAAATTCCGTCTCCGTTTTCAAGACAATAAAGCGCGTCTCCGCCGATATTTTATTGCAAAAACGCCGAAAAAGTGGACTCTTTTGCGGTTAGTAAATCGGAATCTATATCATGAAAAGAAGTAAAGACTTAATGTTGTTCGGCGCAGAGCCCACGGAGCATATTTTCAAAGGGCTGTGGCTGTTCCTGCTTGTGTATTTGGGCGCAAGCGTTTTTGCGGCGGTAATGACGCCGCTCAGCTACTGGCTTGTGGAGTGGGTAAACTCAGTCAGCCCCTGCGAGCTAACCCAATACCTCCTCAAAAAGCGCGTCGATATTTTCTACGACCGCCTGCGCTACGCCCCCATTGTTGTGGCGTTGCCGTTTGTGCTACACAAGTGCGGGCTGCTTTCGTTCAGGAATCTCGGGATTTCGTTCGACGCGGCGTCGCTTAAAATTTTCGCGAAATTCTGGCTTGCGGGCGCGGCGTGCGTGTTGTTCATCTTCGCGATTCAGGCGTATTTTCTGGGGATAAAACCCGACGAAGAGCGCAGCATTTCAAGCTGCCTTGTTATGCCCGTTCTCGGCGGATTGACGCTCGGGTTTCTCGAAGAGACCATCTTCCGCGGGTTCATTTTGCGCGGGCTATACAGTGCGTTTGAAACGCTCTCGGCGGTGGTGTTGTGCTCGCTGTTTTTCGCCTACAAACACTTCAAAGTTCCGAGCTCGATATGGAATGTTATGCCCGACGGCGGGCACTCTGCGGCGTGGGATTCGGGGTTCGTCGTCTTCTACTACGACACCGTCGGCATTATGCAGAATTTCAGCCTGATTGTGTTTCTGAGCCTGTTCGCGTTCGGGTGCATGCTGTGCGTGTTCTACATAAAGCAGAAATCGCTCAACGCGCCGATAGGGTTCCACGCGGGCGCGGTAACGTTTATGTTGTCGCTTAAAAACACTTTCGACTACGCAACCCGCAACGATTTCCTTTTCGGAGACGCCTCCATTACAAACGGCGTTGTGGGTTTTGCGGTAATGATTGCCGTTTTGGCTTTCGCAATTTTCGCGATGAAACAGTCGGACAAATCGCTAAGTTAGACGCCGAATGAACCGAAACGTCCTCGAACTCCTCGCGCCCGCCAAGGACGCCGACACCGCCAAAGCCGCCATTTTGGCGGGAGCGGACAGTGTCTACATAGGCGCGTCGCGCTTCGGGGCGCGCGCGGCGGCGGGAAATTCGACCGACGACATCGCCGAACTCTGCCGCTTTGCGCACGTCTACGGTTGCAAAGTCTACATAACCCTCAACACAATCCTTTCCGACGCCGAGTTGCCCGAAGCCGCAAAGCTGCTTGACGAACTCTACCGCGCGGGCGCGGACGCCGCCATTGTGCAGGATATGGGGCTTTTTGAAAAAACGCGCAGCCCCATTCCGTTCCACGCAAGCACGCAATGCCATTTGACTACGCCGCAAAAGGCGCGGTTTCTCGACGCGTGCGGCTTCGACACGCTCGTTCTTGCGCGTGAACTTTCGCTTGCGGAAATTGCGCAAATATCGGCGGCGGTGGACAACCGTTTGGAGTGTTTTGTCCACGGCGCACTGTGCGTTTCATACAGCGGGCAGTGCTATCTGAGTCAGGCAATAGGCGGGCGCAGCGGCAACCGCGGCGTTTGCGCGCAACCGTGCAGAATGAAGTGGTCTTTCCGCGATTCAAACGGCGCAAAAATCCGCGCCGACGCCCATTTCCTGAGCCTGCGCGACATGAACAGAAGCGCGTCGCTTGCGGAAATGGTTGAAGCGGGCGTGTCGGTTTTTAAAATCGAGGGACGCCTCAAAGACGCAAACTACGTAAAAAACATAACCGCCTTTTACAGGCAAAAGCTCGACGCATTTATTGCCGCAAACCCGCAATACACGCGGGTTTCTTTCGGAATTTCAAAAACCGATTTCACCCCCGCCCCGCAGAAGACTTTTTCGCGCGCGTTTACCGAATACCACCTGCACGGAATATCGGCGGGCAACGAAAGCTTCCGAACTCCGAAGGCGCGCGGGGAGCTTCTGGGGCGCATAAAAAGCGGCTTTGCGGGCGGCTTTGTTTTCTCCGACGCCGAAAAAACGTTTTCAAACGGCGACGGAATTTTGCTTGTGGGCAAAGAAAAAACCTTCGGCGGATACGTCTACAAAATAGAGGGCGAAAAGGTTTTTGTGGGCACTCCCGCCGAAAAAACAATCCCCGAAAACGGCGCGGAAATTTGGCGCAACAAAGACGCAAAATTCGAACGCGAACTCGGGCGGAAAATTTCGCGCAAGCTAAAATGCACAACGCGCGTTGCGGAAGACGCCGACGCTTGGACAGTGCAAATGCGCCTTGCCGACGAACGCGCCGTTTCGGCGTCGGCGCGCATTTTAAAAGACGGAACGCAGACGGCGCAGAATTTTCGGGCGGCCGCCGACGCGTTTTCGCGCGCGCTTGCAAAGCTTGGCGATACCCCGTTCGAAACGGAAGTTGTAATTGACGCGCAGACGCTGCCGTTTTTCCCCTCCGCCCGCGCGAACGAAATTCGGCGCGAGCTTGCCAAAAAACTCGAAGAGGCGATTGAGGAATTTGAAGAAAAAATCAGGCTTTCAAAAACACGCCGCGCGCCGCAGAAAATCGAGTTTGAAACCGCGCCATTTTCCCCCGACAAATTTGCAAACGTATTCAACGAAAGCGCAAAACTTTTCTACAAAAAAGCGGGGTTCGAAATCTCCGAATACGCGCCCGAAACCGCCCAATCACTGGTTGGAGAACGCGTTATGACAACGCGCCACTGCGTTTTGCGCGAGCTTGGAATGTGCAAAAAATCGAATCCGCCCGAGGGCTTCAAAGAGCCGTTTTTTCTGGAAAACGAACAGGCGAAATTGAGGCTGAAATTCGACTGCACCCGTTGCGGAATGGACGTTTTCTTCGAGCCTCCGCAAAAATAAATTTCAATACAAAGCACCGCGAACAATCATTTTTTGTGCCTTGCAATCAATTCGCATTTTTGCAAGAAAACAAAACTACCGCGAGCGGCGCAGAATTTCGGCATTGCGGAAAACGAGCCGCCCCTCCGCGTCGATTGAATCGGCAGTTGCCGCCGCAAGCGCGTTTTTTTCGCCCCCGCAAACGTCTGCGACCGACGGAATGTAGTTGTCGGTATGAGCAAAAAACAGTCCGTCGGGAAGGCGATTTTCAAGCAGCAGCGTTTTTCGTTTTCCCAGTTGCGCGCGCGCAAATTTTAGGCGCAGGCGGGCGGCGACTTCGCGCAGTTCGTCGGCGCGCGCTTTTCGCTCTGCGGCGGGCGGGGTGTCTTTCATATTCCACGCAAGCGTTTTCGGGCGCGGCGAAAACGTGAAAACGTGCGCGTATGCCATAGGCGAGTTTTCAAGCAGGTTGCGGGTTTGCTCGAATTCCGCGCGCGTCTCTGCGGGGTGGCCGCAAATGAAGTCGCCGCCTATTGCTATGTCGGGGCAAAGGTTCACGAAACGCCCGACCATTTCGAGAAAATCGCGCGCCTTGTAGCGGCGGCGCATACGCTCAAGCACAGTATCGGAAAGGCTTTGCGCGGAGATATGCAGGCTGGGCATCAAAACGTGCGATGTGTCCTTTGCGCGCTCGGCAATGGCGTCAACGTCTACGAGCGGCGGCTCAATGCTCCCCAAGCGCAGTCTATACAGCCCGTCAATTTCATTAAGTCTGTCGGCGAGCGCGACAAGCCCGCCCTTGGGCGACGAAAATTTTGCTATGTTTATCCCCGTAAGCACAAGCTCCCGAACGCCGCGCGAAACGAGGTTTTCGGCGTCGGCAACGATTTTTTCGAAGTCCACACTGCGCGGCAGGCCGCGCGCGCGCGGTATTATGCAATAGGCGCACGCGTTGTCGCAACCGTCCTGAATTTTCAGATTCATTCGGTCGTCGAGCGGAGAATTTCCCCCGCAATGCAGTTCCGACTCCGATTCCGCGGACAATCCGTCCAAAATAATATCAACTACATTCGCCTTGTTTTTATTCGGAATTATCCATTTTACATTTTCCAGACGCACGCCCTCGGGGTCGGTTTGTGCGTAGCAGCCCGTAACGGCGATTTTACAATGCGGATTTTTTCGGGCGAAAATCCTGATACTCTGGCGCGTTTTCGCCTCGGCAAGTTTTGTAAGCGCGCAGGAATTCACAACGCCGATATCCGCGCCGCCCTCCCATTCGACCACATCGAAGCCCGCCGCCAATGCCTTGTCGCGAATGCAGGCGGATTCGAATGCGTTGACTCTGCAACCGAGTGTCCAAATTGCGAATGTGGGCATAAAAAAAGGGCGCATAACACGCCCGTTTTAAAGTGTTTGCAATTAACCGCGACGGCGCGTGAACTTCTTCTGGAATTTTTCAACGCGGCCTGCCGTATCGACAAAACGTTTTTCGCCCGTGTATGCGGGGTGCGAAGCGGCCGTTACGTCTCTGGAAATCATAAAGTAGTCGACTCCGTCGATTTTTTCAACCGTCTTGCTCTTCATTGTGGAGCGCGTAAGGAAGCGCGTGCCTGAAGAGACGTCGACAAAGCAAACGGGATGATAATCGGGATGTATATCTTTTTTCATGATAAAAACTCCAAATTTATTAGCCCTGCTTCGCCTTGTAGCGGGGATTTGTTTTGTTGATGATGTATACGCGACCCTTTCTGCGAACAACCTTGTTATCGGGGTGGCGTCCTTTCAAAGACTTGATTGATGATACGACTTTCATTGCCTTGTCTCGTTTCTAATTTAATGAAAAGTATGTTATGAAACACTCAATTTATTTGTTTGTCAAGAATCTTTTTGATTTTTTTACATTCCCATATGTCGCTTGTATGCGGCTAGCGTATTTTTCATAAGCATTGCCACTGTCATGGGCCCTACCCCCCCCGGAACGGGAGTTATTTTAGAGCACTTGGGCGCGACGTTTTCAAAGTCTACGTCGCCCACCAGACGGTAGCCGCTCTTTGTTTTGTCGGAAGGGATTCTGTTTATGCCCACGTCAATCACGCATGCGCCGTCTTTTACCATATCGGCGGTTATTGTGTTGGGTCTGCCTACCGCCGCAACCAGAATGTCCGCCGAAGCGCAGATATTTTTCATGTCTTCGCTTTTGGAGTGGCACACGCACACTGTGGCGTCAAGCCCCTTGCGCATAAGAAGAAGAGCCATCGGCTTGCCGACAATCAAACTGCGCCCCACAACGACCGCCTTCTTGCCGCACGTTTGAACATTCGCGCGCTTGAGAAGCTCTATTATTCCCGCGGGCGTGCACGCCACGAAAGCGCGCGGATCTTCCTGACAAAGGAAGCCCAAGTTCGCGTTGCTGAATCCGTCCACATCTTTATCGGCGCGGACTCTGTTGAAGGTATCGCGCTCGTTCAAATGTTTGGGAAGCGGTGCTTGGATAAGCACGGCGTCAACGGAATCGTCGGCATTGAGCGAGTCAATCAGCGCGTTAAGCTCCGCCTGCGAAATGCTCTCGGGCAGAATGTGCAGGCAGCTTGTAATACCGATTTCCCCCGCAACGCGCTCCTTCTTCTTGACGTATGAAACCGACGCGGGGTCTTCGCCAACGCGTATAAAAGCAACACACGGCGGGCGTTTGAGGTTCATCGTGGAAAGCTCGGCGGTCAACTCTGCGTGAACCGCCTTTGCAACGGCGTTTCCGTCTATAATTTCGGGCATAAAAACTCCTTTCGATATTGATGGGGACAAAAAACGGAAGATTCGGCGCGCTCGCGTCCAAGTCTCCCGAAAGAAAAAATGCACTCCGAAGAGTGCATTTTATTCCGCGCGGATTATCCGATTTGATAACGGACAAAACGCTTTACTTCAATCTTTTCGCCGATTGTCGCAATTTTGTGCGTAAGCAACTGTCCGACTGTCATCGAGTCGTCCTTAACGAAGGGCTGCTCAAGCAGCGCAACGCCCGCGATGAACTTTTCAAGCTTGCCGTTGACAATCTTTTCCTTGATTGCTTCGGGCTTTTTGTCTTCCGCAAGCTGCGCCATTGCAATTTCACGCTCTTTGGCGAGCAGGTCGGCGGGAACGTCGTCCTTCGAGATGCAGATGGGGGCGACTGCCGCGATGTGCATGCAAAGGTCTTTCACGAACGCCTTGAAGTCTTCGTTCTTTGCCACGAAGTCCGACTCGCAAGCAACTTCGATGAGCACGCCCACCTTGTTGTTGGAGTGCACATACGCCGAAATCAGACCCTGCGAAGCCGTTCTCGACGCCTTCTTGTCGGCGATTGCCGCGCCCTTTTTGCGCAGAATTTCGACAGCCTGTTCTTCGTCGCCATTGGCTTCAACCAAAGCTCTTTTGCAATCCATCATACCCGCGCCCGTGCGCGCACGGAGGGCGTTTACCATTTTTGCGTTGATTTCCATAATTTTCTTTCTCCTTTATTAGGCGATTGCCTGCGGGGCGGCCTTTGCTGTATTTCTGCGGCTCAAACCGTTCTGCAGAGCCTCTACGACAACTTCCGTGATGAGGCGAATGCTCTTTACGGCGTCGTCATTGGCGGGAATCGGGTAGTCAACCAACGTCGGGTCGGAATTCGTATCTACGATAGCCACAACGGGGATACCCAATTTGCGGCATTCCGCAACGGCGATTTCTTCGTTCTTGATATCGACGATGAACGCCGCGCCGGGGAGTTTGGAGATATTCTTAATACCCTCGAAATTACGGTTCATTCTTTCCATTTCACGACGGATTGCCGCCGCTTCTTTAGCGTAAAGTTTGGAAAGTCTGCCGTCCTCTTCCATAGCCAGGAACTTCTTATATTTCTTGAGGCTTGTGAGGATTGTTTCAAAATTCGTAAGAGTGCCGCCCAACCAGCGGTTCACGCAATAGGGCATTGAGCACATATTTGCGGCTTCTCTGAGAATTTCCTGAGCCTGACGCTTTGTGCCGATAAACATAACGTCTTTACCGTCGGCAACAACGTCTTCGATGAACGCCGCCGCTTTTTCAAGCTGCTGATAGGTTTTTTCCAAGTCGATAATGGAAACGCCCGAACGATGGTCGAAAACATAGGGCTTCGACTTGGGGTTCCAACGACGTGTTTGGTGTCCGAAATGGACGCCGGCGTCCAACAGGTCTTTTACTGTGATATTCATATTCTTTTGCTCCGTATTCGCTCTCGCGAACCTGGGATATTTTCTAATTTGAGGTTTACATTTACTGACGACCGCCCATTACGGTCATCAAAGAACCGCCCATTACGCCGCATTTATATATCTCTTGCAAGTCTTTTTTTCAAAAAAAAGCGCGAGGGCGCGTTTCTTTCGGCGGCGGCATTTTTTATATTGGACACCGACGGCGGTAGGCTTTGCCTACGCACCGTTGTCTTTTATAAAGCCGCCGCAAGAAACACTCTCGGGCATCACTTGGTTTTGGCTTCGACTAACGGGCTTCAGCCCGCCTACGCTCGCCAAAACGCAAGTCCTGCCTCGAGCCTCGCGCTTTTTAACTTAAAGTGGCGCGGATTGGCAAAGCCAATTCCGCTTTGCTCTCTGATTAAAGTTTTTTAACTTTCCGAAAGTGGCGGCGGCGGGCAAAGCCCGTTCGCCTTTGATTATTGATTAAAGTAAAGCAACATTGGCTTCAGCCCGCCTACGTTGAATTGGCGAAGCCAAGAGTATAGCGACGATAGGAGCGCGCTAAAGTCTAATAAAGTCCTGTCTCGAGCCTCGCGCTTTTTTAACTTTTTTATAATTCCGAAAGCGGCGGCGATTGGCGAAAGCCAATACGCCTTTGTTCTTCGATTAAAGCAGCGTGGCTTTAATTTGCGGACAAAGCGTCATTGAACAAAGTTCAATACGCGCCGCTTTAGGAATTATAAAAAACGCCGCCGCGCAACGCATAAAAAACTTCAATCAAAAGCAAAGGCGAACGGGCTTTGCCCGCCGCCGCCCCTTCCGAACATATAAAAAACGCCGCCGGTGCCCAACATATAAAAAATATTGATTTATTGTGGAATTGTGTTTTTGTATTTGTTCAATTATGGACAAACTTGGAAGCGTTGCTATCATAGACTACGGCATGGGCAACCTCAGAAGCGTTTTGCGCGCTTGGGAGGCTGCGGGCGCGGACGCGCGCATAATAAATTCGCCGAAGCAAATCAACGGCAACGACATTCTTGTTTTCCCCGGTCAGGGGTGTGTGGTCGACACAATGAAGCTGCTGAAGGCAACGTCGTTCGACGCAGCCATAAAGGACTGGATTGCCGCCGACAAGCCGTTTTTCGGAATCTGTCTCGGGCTACAGGCTCTTTTCGAGTATTCCGAGGAGGGCGGCGGCGTGGAGTGCTTGGGCGTGTTCAAAGGCTCTGTCAAGAAGCTGCGTCTGCCCGCGCAATTCAAAGTTCCGCACATGGGTTGGGACAACGTCGAGTTTGCAAGAGCCAAAGCCCCCGAGTTGCTCGAGGGAATTTCGCCCTCCGACCAGTTTTATTTCGTCCACAGCTACTACGTTGATTGCAAGGACGAAAACGCGGTTTTCGGCACGACGGAATACGGCGGGCAGAAGTTCGCAAGCGCGATACTTAGGGGTCGCCTTGCGGCCACGCAATTCCACCCCGAAAAGAGCCAATCCAAAGGCTTGCAGCTCTACCGCAATTTTTTGAAACGCGAAATAGCCGCGCGTTAACAACAAGACAGAAAGACGCATTATGGAAAATTCCGACACCAAAGAAACAGTAAAATTGACAATCGGCGAAAACACGTTCGACTTCCCCGTAGACGTTGCAACAACGGGCGAAAAGGCAATCAACATCGGCAAACTCCGCTCACAGACAGGCTATATCACGATAGATGACGGCCTCGCAAACACCGCCGCCTGCGAAAGTTCGATAACATACGTAGACGGCGAAAAGGGCATAATGCAATACAGGGGCATTCCGATTGAAACGCTTGCGGCAAACTCCACTTTCATAGAAACGGCGTATTTAATCATCTACGGCGAACTCCCCACGCGCAAGCAGCGCAGCGATTTCTCGCAAAAAGTTCTGCGCAACGCGAGCCTCCACGAAGGCATGATGCACTTCTTCGACGGCTTCCCGTTCACGGCGCACCCGATGGCAATACTGTCTTCGCTGCTGAATTCGATAGGCTGCTACTATCCGTATATGGTAACCAACCAGCGCGAGCAGGACTTGGAGCACTTCAACGACGCCGCCGCCCTACTCATCAGCAAAGTCCGCACGATTGCCGCAATGGCCTACCGCATGAAAAACGGGCTTCCCATGATTTACCCGAAGCGCGACTTGGGCTACAGCCAGAACTTCCTGCACATGATGTTCTCCGAGCCCTACCACGAATACTACCCGCACGACGACATCGCCAAGGCTCTCGACCTCGTTCTGCTCCTGCACGGCGACCACGAGCAAAACTGCTCAACCTCCACAGTCAGAATTGTTGCAAGCTCGGGCGCGAACCTGTTCTCTTCGGTATCGGCGGGCGTGTGCGCGCTGTGGGGCCCTCTGCACGGCGGCGCAAACCAGCAGGTCATTCAAATGCTCCACAATATCCACAAAAGCGGAGACGACATCGACACCTTCATTGAAGGCGCGAAAAAGGGCAAATACCGCCTCATGGGCTTCGGGCACAGACTCTACAAGACATACGACCCCCGCGCGGTCATTCTGCGCAAGTCGGCGGAAAACGTTTTGCGCGTTGTCAAAAAGCGCGACCCGCTCTTGGACATCGCCCAACGGCTCGAAGAACGCGCCCTCTCCGACCAATATTTCATCGACAGACACCTCTACCCGAACGTAGACTTCTACAGCGGCCTTATCCTCAAAGCCATAGGCATTCCCGTCGACATGTTCACGGTTATGTTCGCAATAGGCAGAATGCCGGGGTGGATTGCCCACTGGTATGAAGTGGCATCGCAGGTAAAGGGAAGAATCACGCGTCCGCGCCAAATCTACAAAGGCTACACCACGCGCGACTACGTAAAAATGCGCAACCGCGACGACGAAAACTCAAGCGACTACGAATCAGTCGACGAACCCAAACCCAACGACTCCCACTCCAATATTTTATAAATCCTAAAGCGGCGGCGATTGCCGTAGGCAATTCGCCTTTGCTTTGTGGTTGAAGTTTTTTATAGCGTAGATTGGCTAAAGCCAATACTACTTTGCTTTAATTAAAGAGTAAAGGCGAACCGGCTTTGCCCCTCGCCGTTTTTTATATGTTGGGAAGTGGCGCGAATTGAACTCTGTTCAATGACGCTTTGTCCACTGATTAAAGAAAAAACTTTACTTTAATTAGGCGTAAAGATGGATTGGCTTTTGCCAATCCGCGCCACTTTAGGAATTATAAAAAATTAAAAAGCGCGAGGCTCGAGGCAGAAAACAAGCGAAGCGCGTTTGAGCGTTGCGAAGCAACGACCCCGAAGGGGCGCGATGGGGCGTAGCCCACGCGTCAATTTGTGTTTGGGGCTTTAACCAAAGAGTAAAGGCACATCGGCTGTGCCGATTGCCGCCTCTTTAGAAAATGTAAAAAATGCCCGAGAGCGTTTGCTTATGAAAATTTTTTTTATTTCCTTTTTTCACTTAATAAAAAATTTTCATTTTCATAAGCAAACGCGCCCTCGCGCTTTTTTTTAGGGGTGGGCTTTGTCGATGCGCTTGATAAGCTCCTTTGGGGAACTTGTCTGGAAGCCGACAATCTCGTCGAGAACCTTGCCGTTGGAGTCGAGCACAATGATGGTCGGGAAACCGCGAATGGAGAATTGCTCGGCTAAAGCCTTGTGGCGGGCGGCAAACTCGGCGTTCTTGGGCGAGCCGAGCCTGTCGAAGTCGGCGCGCACAAAGTGGATTTTCTTGTCGGCATACTTGGCAAACTCCTTCGTGCCCGTTACAAACTTGTGCAACATCTGGCACGGCGGACACCAGTCAAGCCCCGAAAACTCCAGAACGATTTTCTTGCCGTCGGCTTTGGCGGCCTTGACGGCGGCGTCAAAGTCGGCAGAAACCGATTCGCCAATGCGCTTTACCTCGGCTTTGGTGTCGTCCTGAATTTGAGAGTATCCGGTCATGGGGGCGGCGCAGAGCGCGCTGAGAACCGCCATTAAAAAATATTTGCGCTTGTTTACTTTTTTCATAAAAACCTTTCGTCGGAGTTATCGGAATGTTCCGCATAAAGTAAAGCTACTCGCGCAAGAAAATTCTGTAGCTGCCCGATTTCACGTTCTCGAGAATGGGTTTGCCGTTTTCAAGCGGCGTGTTTTTCGCCAAAGATTCGCCGTTTATCCTGACACTTTCGGGGTGGGAGGTCGGGATTTTTAGCGTGCCCGTGGCGTTCGGAGGAATTACGACGTTCCATTCAAGAACGCCATCGGAACGCTTCCATGAAGAAGACGCCGCGCCGTAGGGCGTCTGCTGCGTTGCGGAGGCGAAACTCATGCGCGGCGAGGGTTGCGGGGCAAAGATTATGTTCTTGTAGCCTGCGGCGGATTCGTCGTGCCACAAGCCCGCAACGTCCTTGTAGAGCCACTGGCCGATTGCCCCGTAGGCGTAGTGGTTGAACGAATTCATGTTTACGTCGCCGAAACCCTCTTCAAGAGAGAAACTGTTCCAGCGTTCCCACATTGTTGTTGCGCCCTGATTTATGGGATACAGCCACGAGGGATACGTCTCGGTAAAGAGCAGCTGATAGGCGATGTCGGCGCGGCCGAACCTCGAGAGAACGGGATTTAAAAGCGGCGTTCCCACAAAACCCGTGCGCAGGTGCATGTTCGCGCGCTTGATTGTTTTTACGAGATTTTCGAACGCCTGCGGGCGGACGTTTTCGGGAAGAATGTCGAACGCGAGCGCAAGCAGATACGAAGTCTGGCAGTCGTTTTCAACAACGCCATTGGGCTTGAGATACTTTTCGCAGAACGCCGCGCGAACCTTTGCGGCAATGTCGGCGAAGTGCTTGGCGTCGGCCTCGTTCCCCAAAATTGAGGCGACCTTCGAAAGAATGTCGGCGTCGCGGACGAAATACGCAGTGCCGATAAGCCCCTTTGAAGTGTCCGACTTGCCGAGGGGCGCGTAGGGCTGAATCCAGTCGCCGTAGCCGACCTCGCCGCGAGTGTAGTTGTGCGAACTTGAGACGAGGAACGCCAGCCATTTTTTCATTGCCGCGTAGTTGTCGCGCAAAATCTTTTTGTCGCCGTAGGCAAGATAGATTTCCCACGGGCAGATAACGCCCGCGTCGGCCCAAGCGGCGCGCCCGATGTTTTTGAACCAACCGCCGAGAGTGTTGCGCTTGGGGGCGATGTCGGGATAAGCCCCATTGGGCGAAGTGCCGTCGCGCACGTCCAAAAGCCACTTGTTGAAGAACGCGTCAATGTTCATATTGAACGCCGCGGTGGGGGCGAAAACCTGAGCGTCGCCGAGCCAGCCCATGCGTTCGTCGCGCTGCGGACAGTCGGTCGGGACGGAGAAGAAGTTGCAACGCTGCCCCCACTGAATGTTGCTTTGAAGCCTGTTGATTTTCGCCTCCGAACACACGAAAGAGCCGATTAAATCCAAGTCGGAATAGACGACTTTCCCCTCAACCCAGTCTTTCGACGCCTCAACGCCGTCGGGAAGCCCGCTTATTTCCACATACCTGAAGCCGTGGAAAGTGAGCGAGGGCTCGTATTCGGCAGTGCCGTCTTCCCCGCAAATGTAGGTGTCTATGCTGCGCGCGGTGCGGTAGTTTTCGGTATACATTGTGCCGTCGAGATTTAGCATTTCGGCGAAGCGGATTGTGATTTTCCTGTCGCGCGCGGCGGGAACTTTTATCTTCGCCCAACCCACGATGTTCTGCCCCAAGTCGAAAATGTATGTTCCGCCCGCAATTTCGCGCACGGAAACGGGATAGAGCGTGTCTTTTACCACTACGGGCTGGCTGCGGCGCGGCTCTACAAGCGGAGTTTTGCCGAGCGGCTCGGCTTTGACACGCTTCCAAGCGGAGTCGTCGAACTTTTCGGTGTTGGCGAAAAGCCCCCAGAGGTTTTTGAAGGAACTGCGGGTGTAGGTGTCGTTCCAGCCGCGTTGCTCCAAGCGGGCGTCGTAGTCTTCGCCGTCGTAGATGTCGGCGGCGACAATCGCCCCGCGAGACCACTTCCAAGAGGAATCTGTGGCGACGGTTTTCTTCGTGCCGTCGGCGTAGGTGATTTCAAGCTGCGCGAGGAATTTGGGGTTGTCGCCGTAGTTGCAGGAGTTCAAGCTCCAGCCCATTCTGCCCGTATACCAGCCGCCGCCGAGCAAAACGCCCACGGTGTTGTGCCCCGAACGGATAAGGTCGGTTATGTCGTATGTGTTTGACTGAACGCGAATGTCGTAGTCGGTCCAACCCGTTCCCCAAAAGTCGCGCCCGACCTTTTCGCCGTTGATGTAGCACTGGAATATGCCAAGCGACGCCACGTAAAGCCTCGCCTTGGCGATTTCGCCTTCCGACTCAAATTCCTTTCTCATGTAGGCGGGCTTGTCGCCGCCCAAAATGACTTCGCGCGGCTTCTTGCCCTTGTAGCGCGTTTCCTTGCGGCGTTCGACTTTTTCGTCCGCGCTAATCCACTGCGCGCTCCAGTCGGAATTGCTCAAAAGCCCCGTTTCGAACTCACCGATGTCCGACCAGTCGGACTCCGCGCCGTTTTCGTCCCAATATTTCACCTTGTAATACGCCTTTTCGCGCGAGGCGAACGCGCGGCCTTTGTAGTCTACCTTCACCGACTGCGACGACGGAACTTTGCCCGAATCCCACACGGGCGATTTGTCGAGCAGTTCGGGCGAACTCGCAACAACTATGCGGTATGCCGTCTGCGATATGCCGTTGCGCACGGGCAACTTCCAAGAAAAACTCAATCCCTCCAGATTATAACCGAGCGGGTTTTTGTAGAACTCCCCGACAGTTGTTTCGACGGGCTTTGACACCGCCCACGCCGACGTTGCGCAAAAAGCCAACAAAACCGACAAAAACAAAGATTTTTTCATAGATAACATTTTTAAATTCCTAATACTGCGGTGTGGAAGTGTCAACAACATTTGCCGAAAAACCCGCCGTCGCACGCAAAAAAAAGCGGAGACTGGGACGACCCAATCTCCGCCTGAAACAACTGACTAAAGCCTACACCTTATTTTGCGGGAGTCTGCGCCTTGGGGCACTGAGCCTGAGGGCATTGTGCTTTGGGGCACTGGGCTTTGTCGCAAGCCTTTTGGGGGCATGCCTGCGGGCAAGTGCCTTTCGGGCACTGGCAGTTTACGCAAGCACAGGCGGGACACGCCTTCTGCTGACAGGCCGACTTGTCGCAAGTGCCGCAGCACGCGCTCAACGCGAATGCGCAGGCAATTATTGATGTAAACGCTAATATTTTTTTCATATTTTCAATCTCCTTCAATTTCCTTTCGGATATTTTTGGAAGAGTTTAAGCGACTCTTTCCACGACAACCGACGAAGAGCTCGGGCGGCGCGGAGCAAGGCGGTATGCGTTGCGGAAATAGTCTATTGCGGAATCGAGGTTGTTTTCGTCGTTGTAGTGAATCATCAGAAGAGGCTCGCCCTGCTTTACCTGCGTGCCTATTTTCTTGACTTCCGTGACGCCCACATACGGGTCGATTTTTCCCGATTTCGTGATGGAAAGCATTTGAACGCCTCTTGCAATCTGCCCCGCGTTGATGTTGTGAACGTAGCCGCGTTTGGGCGCGGGGAGCTTTCTGACGTGCTTGGGCATTGGGTATTTGCTCGGGTCTTCAAGCCACGGAGCCGAACCGCCCTGCGCCTTTATCATCTCGAGGAATTTTTTATACGCCGAGCCGTCTTCTATTGCGCGCTCAACCGCCTGTTTTGCCGAAAGCGTAGAACCCGCAACGCCCGCCAAGCGCAGAATTTCCATACCGAGCTTCAAAACAAGCTCTTTCATGTCTTCCGAGCCGTTGCCGCGGAGGAAATCCAACGCCTCCAGAACTTCGAAGCCCAAGCCGACGCAGTTGCCGAGCGGCTGGCTCATGTCGGTTACAAGCGCAACGCAGCGGTGCTTCATAACCCTTGCAACGCGCGTGATTGTGCGGGCAAGCTGCTTTGCCTGCTCCAAATCGTGCAGGTATGAGCCGTTGCCCCATTTAACGTCGACAACCAAGCCTTCAGAACCAACCGCGAACTTCTTGCTCAAAACGCTTGCGGCAATCAGCGGAAGGCTCGCAATAGTGGCGGTGCTTTGACGCATTTTGTAGAGCTTTGCATCTACGGGCGAAATCGACTGGTCGTGCTCGCAAATGGCGCAACCCACGGTGGAGAGCTGTTTTTCAAACTCCGCAAGAGAAAGCTTTGTCCTCAAATTGGGAATCGACGAAAGTTTGTCGGCAACTGTGATTACAAAGTCCTCATCGGAACTTGTCATTCCGGGGACTACCACGCCGCACGCCGCGCCTATTGCCGACAAAATCATAGTGGTTTTGTCGCCCACGCCGCCCGTTGAATACTTTGCGACTTTGGGCTTCGAGTTGTTCGACAAATCGAGCGTTTCGCCCGTGCCTATCATTTCGTCTGCGAAATACGACGTTTCCTGCGCGGACATATCCTTGAAGAATATCGCCATAATGAGGGCGGCAAGCTGGTAGTCGGGCATTTCGTCGTCGAGAATTGAATCGACAATATTGCGAACTTCCTCTTCGGTGAATTCGTCGCCCTCGCACTTTTTTTCGATAAGATACGCGTAGGACGATTTAATGTTCAATTTTCCGATATTTTTCTTAATAGCCATAATTTGCAATGTGTTTGAAGAGGCAACGATAGCAACTCTATTGTCGAATAAGGCATAGTCTAAAAAAAAAGTCCAGCAAAAAATGAGTTCGGAACGATTTTATTTTTTTACGCCTTAATATATTATGAATTTGAAATGAGACACCGCAAAAACCGAAATTGTTCCGCAAATGCGCAAAAAAATCGCGGCGGGCGGATGGGACGAATTTTTCGCTTGGCAAAAGGGAAGTATTGTGAAAATATTTGTGGCATAATGGCGTCAAAGAAAAAAGGCGAACCCGAATTCGAAAAAACACTGGGCGAACTGGAAGTCCTCGTGCAGGAGCTTGAGGACGGTTCGTTGTCGCTCGACGAATCGCTCGAAAAATACGCGCGCGCGAAGGAGTGCTTGGACTTCTGTCGAAAGAAGCTCTCCGACGCCGAGCTTAAAATAAACCGCATCAACGAAACAGGCTCTGCGCCGACGCCGTTGAATATCGACGAAGAATAATTCCATGTTAGAAAACATTCATTCTCCCGAAGATTTAAAGAAACTTTCGCCCCAGCAACTCCCGAAGCTTGCGGAGGAAATCAGGAGGGAAATAATAGACGTAACCTCGAAAAAGGGCGGACACGTCAGCCCGAACCTCGGCGTAATAGAGCTTACAATAGCCCTGCACCGCGTGTTCGACACCCCGAAAGACAAAATAATTTTCGATGTATCCCACCAGTGCTACACGCACAAACTTTTAACGGGACGCAACAACGAACTTTTCCAAAACCTGCGCCAGTCGGGCGGAATTAGCGGATTTTGCAACAGAAAGGAAAGCCCGCACGACGCGTTCGGCGCGGGGCACGCGGGAACGGCACTCTCGGCGGCTCTCGGCTTCGCCGCGGCGCGCGACAGAAACGGCACCGACGAAAACGTGATTGCCGTAGTCGGCGACGCGTCAATTTCAAACGGCGTTTCGCTTGAGGCTCTCAACAACATTTCGACAACCACAAAAAAGATGATTGTGGTGCTAAACGACAATAAAATGTCGATTGCAAAAAATGTCGGGGCAATGTCGAAACACCTCAACAGTATTATCACAAACCCCTACTACAACCGTTTGTATTCCGATATGAACGACTTCCTCAAGAAGATTCTCGGAGACTCCGCAGTGGAGGTAAACGAGAGAATCCACAAGGGAATAAAAGGGTTTGTGCTGCCGTCTTCGCTGTTCGAAAACGTTGGAATGCTCTATATAGGGCCGATTGACGGGCACGATATCCCGACGCTTGAAAGATACCTGCAATACTGCAAAAGCTCCGACAAACCCGTCGTTTTGCACGTCGTTACCAAAAAGGGTAAAGGGCTGCCCGTGGCGGAAAAAAATCCCGAAAAATTCCACGGGGCTTCGCCGTATAATATCGAAACGGGAGAGTCGCTTTCGAACGACAAAACAATACCCAATTATCAGGACGTTTTCGGCAAGGCGTTGCTGGACTTGGCAAAAAAGGATAAAAAAATAGTGGGAATCACCGCCGCAATGGCGTCGGGAACGGGAATGGCAGCCCTGAAAAAGGAACTGCCCGACCAGTTCTACGACGTGGGAATTGCCGAAGAACACGCGGCGGTTTTCGCGGCGGGACTTGCCTGCGAGGGTATCAAGCCCGTTGTGGCAATCTACTCAACCTTTATGCAGCGCGCCTACGACTGCGCAATGCACGATGTCTGCCTGCAAAATCTGCCGGTAGTCTTCTGTATGGATAGAGCGGGACTCAGCCCCAACGACGGCGCAACGCACCACGGACTTTTCGATATCTCGATTCTCCGTTCCCTGCCCAACGCAATCATTATGCAGCCTTCAAACGAGGACGAACTCACCGATATGCTGTGGACGGCAATAGAAGCCAAAGCCCCCGTGTTCATTCGCTACCCGCGCGGCAAGGCGGAGGGCGTGAAAATAAAAGACGCGCCACAAAAACTTGAGCTCGGCAAGGCGAAACAACTGAGAGAGTCGGACGGAAAACTTTGTATCTGGGCACTCGGGAATATGGTCGGCGAGGCGTTGAAAGTGGCAGATATGCTCAAAGAAGAATGCGGCGTGCAGGTTGGAGTTGTGGATGCGCGCTTTGTAAAACCGCTTGATAGAGAACTTCTGCTTAAACATGCCGATGAAAACGCCGTGATAGCCACAATGGAAGACCATGTCCGCGCAGGCGGATTCGGCTCGGCAGTGGGCGAATGCCTGCTTGAAAATAATAAAAAGTGTAAACTTGAAGTTGTAGGCTGGCCCGATCAGTTTATCCCGCATGGAAGTAGCGTTGCGGCAATCCGTGAGAAATTCGGACTTGGAACGCGTCAAATTGCAGATAAATTGAAGATGCTTGTAAAATAGTTGAAAAAAGTTCTTGCATTTGCCGCAGGAATGTGGTCTATATGATTAAATAATTATCGCAGGGTGGAGCAGCATGGTAGCTCGTCAGGCTCATAACCTGAAGGTCATTGGTTCAAATCCAATCCCTGCATCCAATTTTTGAAGCCGCGCAATTTGTGCGGCTTTTCTTTTTTCAGGGCTTGGAGTTGAGCAAATGTATAGAAGCCAAACTCACTTTAGCCGACAATCAAAGGCACATTGGCTTTCGCCAATCGCCGCCACTTTAGGAAATGTAAAAAATTCATCACAAAAGTTGCGAAGCAAGCTTTTGGGAAGCATAAACGCGCTAGCGTTTACCCGTAGGGCGAGACGAGCACCGCTGTGCGAGCGAGTGCAAATCCAATCCCTGCATCCAATTTTTGAAGCCGCGCAATTTGTGCGGCTTTTCTTTTTTTAGGGATTGGAGTTGAGCAAATGTATAGAAGCCAAACTCACTTTACACGACAATCAAAGGCGTATTGGCTTTCGCCAATCGCCGCCACTTTAGGAAAGTCAAAAAACTTAAACTAGAAGACAAAGCGGGATTGAATGAAATTCAATCCGTGCCACTTTAAGTTAAAAAGCGTGAGGATCGAGGCAGAAAACAAGCGAAGCGCGTTTGAGATTTTTTGCGTAGCAAAAAAGACCCCGAAGGGGCGCGATGGGGCGTAGCCCACGCGTCAATTTGTGTTTTGGGCTTTAACCAAAGAGCAAAGGCACATCGGCAAAGCCGATTGCCGCCGCTTTCGGAAATGTAAAAAATGCCCGAGAGCGTTTGCTTCGACGAGTTTTTAAAATCAAAAAGCGGAACAAATGTTCCGCTTTATTAAATAAAAAACTTTAACCCCAAGACAAAGGCGTATTGAACAAAGTTCAATCGCCGCCGCTTTAAGTTAAAAAGCGTGAGGCTCGAGGCAGGACTTGCGTTTTGGCGAGCGTAAGCGGGCTGTAGCCCGTAACCACAAAAGTTGCGAAGCAAGCTTTTGGGGAGAATAAAACACGAAGTGTTTTACCCGTAGAGCGAGAACAGCGCGGATTTTGCGCAAGCAAAACCAAGCGAGCGAGTTCAATCGAAGCCAAAACCAAGTGATGCCCGAGAGCGTTTCTTTCGGCAGTTTTTTATAATCAATGGAGATTGAACGTTGTTCAATCTCCACTACTTTTTTTAACAAAAACTGCCGCCGAAAGAAACGCGCCCTCACGCTTTTTTGCGAGGGGGGAAGCGGCGTTCGCGATCAGGCGTGGGAGAGGCCTTGGGCTTGAAGTCAATTACGGCGGGCTCTTTGGCGAGCTTGCGGAAAACCTCCTGATTGTAGTCGCTTTGAGTTACGCCGTCGTGAGAAAATTCTATGAAACTGTCGTCGGCAATGCCGATTTTGAGAACGTGCTTGATTGTGCTGCCGGGGGCGTAGTTGTAGATGCACTGACTGAGCTGCTTGATGAAATGCTCGGGCGAGTTGTATGGAGAAATCAGCCATTGAATCTCCTCAATGCTTGAAGAAATCGCCTCGGACATGGGAATGATTTTTTCGCCCATAAGACGTAGCTCAGTACCGTCGTCGGAGCGGCATTCGCCGATGACACAAAAACATCTGCCGTCAATCGCGCCGATGTCGGGATTGCCCTTGGCGTCGGTGTGGCCGCGCTCCTTGAGCGACTTCATCAATTCGTCGTAGGCGTCGGCGTAGACGTTTATCTGGTAAGTTTTCGAGTTGTTCCTGCCCGAAATGGTGAAAAAGCACCACGGGCGGTTGTCCTTCTTGGATAGACGCTTTACCACGTTGGAAACCACGCCGCAAACGCGGAAGCGGGCGCGCTTTATGCGCTGAACCGCCGCGGCGGAGGGAACGTCCTCAAGAGCGGTGTCGAACTTGGCGAACTCGTTCATGGGGTGCCCCGAGACGTAGAAGCTGAGCAAATCGCGCTCGTGTTGTAGCTTTTCGGCGAGCGACATCGGGGGAGCGGAAGTGTCGATGATTGAGCTGTTGGCGTCCTCGCCCGCGCCCATGTCGAACATTTCGAACATGTTTGTCTGCCCCGCGGCGCGATCCTTTTCAAGCTCGGCGGAGTGCCCCAAAATGGTGTCGAGACTCTTGAACAGATGGGCGCGGTCAATGTTGAAGCCGTCGAACGCGCCCGTGAGAACGAGATTTTCCATCACGCGGCGGTTGACGTTCTTTGTGCCCACGCGTTCGACGAAATCGAAGATGTCCTTGAATTCGCCGTTTGCGTCGCGTTCGGCGACAATCGCGCGGGCGGGCTCGCTGCCGATTCCCTTGATTGCCGCGAAGCCGAAGCGGATTGCGCCCGCCGACTCCCTGAAGAGGTTGCCTTGCAAATCGGGCTTCCATTCGGGATCGATGATAGGCGTGAACATTTCGCGCGAAACGTTGATGTCGGGCCCGAGAATTTTTATGTTGATTGCCTCCGCCGACTCAATGAACTTGGAAACTTTGTCCATGTTGCCGAGCTCGCTGGAGAGGATTGCCGCCATAAATTCGACGGGATAGTTCGCCTTTAAAAACGCCGTTCTGTAGCTGAGCATTGCGTAGGCGGCGGAGTGCGACTTGTTGAAGCCGTATTGCGCAAACTTTTCGAGAACGGCGAAAATTCCCTCCGCCTCCTTGGCGGGCATGTTGTTGAATTTTTCCGCCTTGGAAACGAAAATTGCGCGCTGCTGCGCCATGACCTCGGGCTTCTTTTTGCCCATCGCGCGGCGGAGAATGTCGGCCTCGCCGAGCGTGTAGCCGGCAATGATTCGCGCGGCCATCATAACCTGCTCCTGATAGACGAGAACGCCGTAAGTCTCGGTCACCAAATCCTTCAAAAGCGGGTGGGGAACCTGCATTTTGGAGGGGTCTTTTTTCGCCTCTATGAACTGGTCGATAAACTGCATTGGGCCGGGGCGGTAGAGGGCGATAAGGGCTATGATTTCCTCGAAAACGCTCAAGCCTATGCGGCGGCAGAGGTTCTGCATGCCCTCGCTTTCAAGCTGGAAAACGCCGACAGTTGTGCCGCTGTTGAGCAGCTTGAAAGTTGCGGGATCTTCGAGCGGAACTTCTTCGATGTCGAAAGACGGATAGTTGCGCGTGCGGCGCACGTTGTCCTGAGCGTCGGAAATGACGGTGAGAGTCTTTAGCCCGAGAAAGTCGGCTTTCAGCAGCCCGAGCTCCTCGACGGGCGTTTTTGCGAACTGGGTTGTGAGCGTCTTTTCCTGAATCATCATCGGAACGATGTTGTCAAGACGCTGGTCGCCGATGATGATGCCGCAGGCGTGCTTGCCGAGCTGGCGAATCATACCCTCCAGAACCTTGCCCTGCTCGAAAACGTGCTTTACTTGGGGGTCGGTCTCGATTTCGTTGCGCAGCTCCGCCGACATATCGCGCGCCTTCTGGAGCGTCATTTTCAGCTCGTCGGGAATGAGCTTTGCAAGGGCGTTGCCGCGCTCGTATGAAAGCCCGTCGACGCGCGCGAGGTCGCGGACGACGGCCTTCGCGCCGAGCTTGCCGTAGGTTACGATGTTGGCAACCCTGTCCACGCCGTATTTGCCGCGGACGTATTCAATAACGTCGCCGCGGCGGCGTTCGCAAAAGTCTACGTCGAAGTCGGGGGGCGAAACGCGCTCGAGCGAAAGCATTCGCTCGAAAAGCAGGTGGAAGCGGATAGGCTCGATGTCGGTAATCTTGATGAGGTAGGCAATCATGCAGCCCGCGCCCGAGCCTCTGCCGGGGCCTACTGGAATGCCCTGAGAGCGCGCCCAGTTGATGAAGTCCCAGACAATCAGAAAGTAGTCAACAAAACCCGCGCCGATGATGATTGAAAGCTCGTAGTCGAGCTTGTCGCAAAGGAATTTCGCCCTGTCGGCGGGCTCGTTGGGTTTGGGGACGTATGCTTCGGGGTGGTTGTAGTCTACACCGTAGCGTTTGAACATTCCCTTTTTGGAGAGATCGAAAAGCATAAGCCCGTTTTTCATCAGCTCGCGGCGGCGTTCCTCGGGGAGTGTGAAGTCGGCGGGCTTGCCGTTCTGCCTTAAAACCTCGTTTTTCTTGACTACATACAAGTCGAGAATACGGTTGAAATTGTCTTCGTCGCGGTCGTATTTTACGTCGGCGGGCTGCTCGTATTTGGGGTAGTGGTTCTCCCCCATCGGAATTTTTATGTCAACGCGCTCGGCAAGCTCTACGGTGTTGTCCAAGGCCTCAGGGAGGTCGGGGAAAAGCGATTCCATTTCCTCGCGCGTTTTGATGTAGAATTCCTTGTTGGGGTAGCGCATGCGCTTTTCGTCGGAAACGAGCGCGCCCGTGTTGATGCAAAGCATGGCATCGTGCGCGTCGGCGTCTTGGCGGTAGACGTAGTGGCTGTCGTTGGTGGCGACAATTTTCAGGTCGAACTCGCGCGCGAGCTTTATCAACCCCGGAATTACCTTTTTGTCGGCGGGCAGAAAGTGGTTCTGAACCTCGATGTAGTAGTTATCTTTGCCGAAAATATCGACGAATTTCCCCGTCACGCGCCGCGCGTTTTCGTAGTCGGAATACAGCAGATACTGGGAGGCCACGCCGTTTATGCAGCCGCTGAGCGCAATTATGCCCTCGGAGTATTTCGCGAGCGTTTCGTAGTCTATCCTCGGCTTGCGGTAGTAGCCGCGCTCGAAGGATTCGCTGGTGAGCTTTGCAAGATTCAGAAAGCCCTTGTAGTCTTTGGCAAGAAGCGTTTTGTGGTGGATTTGGAATTTCGGGAAAAGTTCGGGCGTGAGCGAAGACGGGTCGCCCTCGATGGCGTCGATGTCGTCGGAGCGTTCGGAAGAGTCGCGGAGGGCTTTTTTCAGCTCCTTTACGTCGTCGCCCATGTTGTGGTCGTTGATGAAATACGCCTCCATTCCGATGAGCGGCTTTACGCCCGCCTTTGTGGCCGCCTGATAGAAGTCTATTGCCCCGCACATATTGCCGTGGTCGGTCATTGCAACAGCGGGCATACCAAGCTCCTTGACGCGCGAAATCAGAACGGGCAGCTTGGCGCAGCCGTCGAGGACGGAGTAGTCGGTATGGACGTGCAGGTGGACAAAATTCTTCGGCATTGTATGGGCGATTTTAACCGACCACCGCGCGGGTATGTCAACACTATTAAAAAAAAGCGCGCTATTTTGAATGTTGCGTTCGAAAAAACTTGCAAAAAACCTTGTATTGTGCAGATTCTTGGGGGCATAAGGCAATATATGAAACATACGGAAGACATCATTCAAAGACTGTTGCGCATAAGAAAAGCTGCAAAGCTTTCGGAATCGCCGTTGATGTCGGAAGACGAAGTGCAGATATTGCGCGATTTCATAATTGAAAATCGCAGACAAGTTCCGCCGTTTGCGCTGTCGCATTTCGACAGATTGGAGGCTTCCGGCAAGAAAGGGCTTGCGGAGGTTGTAGACGGAA
The DNA here is from genome assembly GCA_934613645.1 of uncultured Opitutales bacterium. Classification (GTDB taxonomy): domain Bacteria; phylum Verrucomicrobiota; class Verrucomicrobiia; order Opitutales; family Intestinicryptomonadaceae; genus Merdousia. The sequence goes on from CAKTTC010000008.1 coordinate 45,227, forward strand.
AATGCGCCGCCTGCGGCGCGAAAATTTCGGAAGACGAAATAGACTACCTGCGCAAAAATAAAAACATCGGCGTATGCGACAACTGCTTCGCCTTTATTTATATGCCCGACGAGAAGTTCAATGACGACGGTTTTTTCGACAAGCTTCTCGGTAAATGAAAAAATTAAGTTCCTTTTTCCGCCCCAAATTAGTAGATTGTTTGAAGGGGTATAACGCGTCGGCGTTTGTTGCCGACTTTGGCGCGGGCGTGAGCGTGGGCATTCTTGCCCTCCCGCTTGCAATGGCGTTTGCAATAGCAAGCGGCGTTTCGCCGTCGCAGGGCTTGTATACGGCAATTGTGGCGGGCTTTATAATCTCGGTTTTCGGGGGGTCTAAAGTCCAGATAGGCGGGCCGACGGGCGCGTTCATCGTAATAGTTTCGGGAATCTTGGGCACATACGGGTTCTCTGGGCTTTGCGTGGCGACGGTTATGGCGGGCGTCTTCCTGATTGCAATGGGCTTGGCGAAAATGGGCAACGCAATCCGCTACATTCCGCGCCCCGTAACGATAGGCTTTACAAACGGCATCGCCATTCTGATAATGTCTACGCAGATTAAGGATTTCTTCGGGCTTGATATCAAAACTGTCCCCGAAGATTTTATCCCGAAAATGGCGGTGATTTTCGAACGCTTCTCAACGCTGAGCGTGCCTACGCTTATTTTGGGCGTGTTCTCTTTGGCGGTGATAGTGTTCTGGCCGAGGCCGCTGCGCAGGTTCGTCCCCGGTCAAATAGGCGCGATTTTCGCGGGCGTGGGGCTTTCGCTTATTTTCGCGAATTTCGGTGCGGACATCAACGAGCTTTTCGGGCTGTCGTTCGACTGGAACGTGCAGACAATCTTCACGCGCTTCGGCGAAATTCCCAGCACTCTCCCGAAAATAGAGTGGGTGCCGATAGACTTTGCAAACGTAAAAAATCTGGTTATGCCCGCGGTTACAATCGCGCTTTTGGCGGCGATAGAATCGCTGCTGTCGGCGGTGGTTGCCGACGGCATGATTGACGACAAGCACAACTCGAATCAGGAGTTGATTGCGCAGGGTATGGCAAACGTCATAACCCCGTTTTTCGGCGGCATACCCGCCACGGGCGCGATTGCCCGAACCGCAACAAACATAAAAAACGGCGCGCGCACTCCCATTGCGGGCGTTGTGCACTGCGGCGTTTTGCTTTGCATACTGCTGTTTGCAGCCCCCTACGCGCAATACATTCCGCTTGCAACGCTCTCGGCGGTGCTGTTTGTTGTTTCATACAACATGGGCGACTGGTCTTCGTTCGGCGAAATGCGCAAGCTGCCGCGCTCAGACGATGTAGTGTTTATGTGCACGTTCCTGCTGACGGTGGTGTTCGGCCTTACGCTTGCAATAGAAGTCGGAATGGTGCTTGCGGCAATGCTGTTTATCCGCCGCGTTTCGCAGACCACAAACGTTATGGTTGTGGACAAAAAGCTTGAAACCGACCTTTCCAAATACTCGCTCGAAGGCAAGGACATTCCCGATGGCGTGATGGTTTTCAGAATTTTCGGCGTGCTGATGTTCGGCGCGGCGGACAAGCTTGAAAGCATACTCTCGCAAATGGGCGAAACGCCGAAGATTGCAATTTTACGCATGCGAACAGTTCTTGCGATGGACTCCACCGCCCTCGACGTGCTCGACCACCTCTACGAAAAGCTCAAGGCAAAGGGCGTAAAAATGATGATAACGGGCGCGCATTCCCAGCCGCTCCACATGATGCAGCGTTCGGGCTTCCTCGACAAAATCGGCGACGACTTCGTTCTTGAAAACATAGACGAGGCTTTGGCGAAATCGCGCGAGCTTCTGAAAGACCTTTAACTTTCGGCTTCCAATACCGAAACGGCGCGGGGCGGATTTTTTGTCCGCCCCGTTTTGTTTGCCAAACGGCTTTTGCGCCGCGTGCGGATTTCCGCGCCGAACGCCCGAACCGCGCTAACACAAAGAAATGCAGGAGAGAAAATGCGATTCCGAAATTACGGGAATGCGGGCTTTGTAGGCGGTGTATACGGCGTCGGGGAATTCGCCGCTGGGCGTTGAAATATCCTGCCGCGCACCCACTACAACGTAGTCGGGATATTCGTCTATGCTGCGGACAACGCCGCCACCCGCGCGGAGAACGAGCGACTCAACCTGCGGCAAAGTCATATCGCAAAATTTGCCGACAACAAGAAACGTCTTCGAAAAATCTATCGGCGAGAAATCGAACGGGGTGTCGTTGTCGGGCGGGAAAACGTCGGCGCGCGGCGTTATTTTGGCACGCGCAAAAGTTGCGGGCTTTGGGCGTTGCCCCGAAACCGACACTTTGTGCGCGGCAAAACTTTTTTTGAACGAATCCAAATCTGCCGCGTCGGCGAGGCGGTGGAAGATTTTCGCGCAAATAACGGCGTCGTCGAGGGCGTTGTGGTGGTTGAACGCGGGCAGATTGAAATACCGCGCAACATCGTCGAGTTTGTTGCTGGACAGGCGCAGTTTTTTGCGGCTCATGCAAAGCGTGCAAAAGTAGTCGAAATGCGGATAGTCCAAGCCGTAGTGTTCGATTGAGCTTTTAAGGCACGAGATGTCGAACGCGGCGTTGTGGGCTACAACGTAGTCGGAGAAAAAGCCGCTGATTTCGTCCCAATACTCGGCGAAGGTCGGGGCGTTGCGCACGTCGGCGGCCGTTATTCCGTGAACCTTCGTGTTCCAGTATTGAAAGGGCGCGCACGGGTTTATCAGCTGGTGGACTTTCGCGACAATCCTGCCGTTTTCAACGCGCGCAAGCCCTACGGAGCAAATCGACGTTCTGTCGGAATTTGCCGTTTCGAAGTCGAGCGCAGTATAGGAAACGCCCCCCATTTTCCGCTACTGAACCGAGAATTTGAAAATCGTTGTGGTGTTGTATGTTTCCCCCGCGCGCAAAAGCGTGGACGGGAAATTCGGGCGGTTGGGAGAGTCGGGGAAGTGCTGCGTTTCAAGGCACATTCCGTAGCGGTAGCGGTAGACTTTTCCGTTCTTGCCCACTTGGTTTGCAAGAAAATTTCCGCAGTAGAACTGAACCCCAGGCTCTTCGGTGAAAACCTCAAGCTGGCGGCCGCTGACAGGCTCATACAGACGCGCCGCAAGCGACATCTCGCCCGAAGCGCGCTTGTTCAGAACCCAGTTGTGGTCGTATCCGCCACCGAAGGCAAGCTGTTCGTCGTCGGCCTCGATTCGCGAGCCGACAGTCTTGGGTCTGCGGAAATCGAACGGCGTTCCGGCCACATCGCGGAACTTTCCCGTGGGGATAAGGAACTGGTCAACGGGCGTAATTTTGTCGGCAAAAATGGTGAGTTCGTGGTTTAGAATGTTGCCGTTGCCCGCGCCCATGAGGTTGAAATACGAGTGCTGGGTGAGGTTGCAGACGGTTGCTTTGTCGGTAGTGGCTCTGTAGTTTACAACAAGCTCGTTTTTGTTGTTGAGCGTATAGACAACCTCAACATTCAATTCCCCCGGGAAGCCGCCGTCGCCGTCGGGCGAAACAAGCGCAAACTTCGCAACGGCGGCATTATTGTCGGCAGACGCCTCGCCGCGCCACACGCGCTTGTCGAAACCTTTGAAGCCGCCGTGCAGCGTGTTGGAGTTGTTGTTTTTTTCAAGCGCGTATTTTTTGCCGTCTATCGAAAATTCCGCGTTAGAAATTCTGTTGCCGTAGCGGCCGACAACCGCGCCGAAGTAGTCGCTGAAGTTTTCGTAGTCGGAAACGTTGTCGAAGCCGAGAACGACATCGGCGAAATTGTTGTTGCGGTCGGGCAGATGAAGCTCCGTGATTATCGCGCCGTAGTCAGTGATTTTTGCGGTTATGCCGTTGGCGTTTTTGAGCGTCCAGATTTTGACGGACACGCCGTCTTTGGTTTTGCCCCAGTCGGAAACTTTGACCGACTGCGCCGAAAGCGCACACGCGGCAAAAGCCGCAACGGAAACCAGAAACAATTTTTTAATATCCATAACTATCCTATTTTATTTTTAAGAAATTCCGCCATTTGCGCGAACGCCGCGCCCCTGTGACTTACTTTGTTTTTCTCTTCGGCGGAAAGCTCCGCCGTTGTTTTGCCGAAGCGCGGAACGTAGAAAAGGGGGTCGTAGCCGAAGCCGCCGCAGCCGACAGCCCCGCGGTTGATGAACCCCTCTATCTTGCCCTCGAAATGCTTTTCTTCGCCGTCGGGGCAGATGAGGGCTATTGAGCACGCAAAGCGCGCCGAACGTTTTTCGTCGGGGACGTTTTCAAGTTCGCGCAAAAGTTTTTCGTTGTTGCGGGTGTCGGCGTCGGAGCCGTGCACGCCCGCGTAGCGCGCCGAGAAAATCCCCGGAGCACCGCCGAGCGCATCGACAACTATTCCGCTGTCGTCGGCAAAAACGTAGTTTGCGCCCACAAGTTTTTTGAGCGAGCGCGCCTTGATGAACGCGTTTTCACGAAAGCTTGTTCCGTTTTCCTCGGGCGGGACAAAGCCCGCAACTTCGTCCGCTCCCGCAACCGCGCAGTCGATTCCCGCGTGCGCGAACATCTGCGCGAACTCCGCTATTTTGTGTTTGTTTGAAGATGCTATGTAGATTTTCATCAGTGTTCGACTTTTGCGGCGAGAATTTTGGAATGCAGCGCGGGCACTTCCACAAACTCTCCCGTGTTTTCCGCCATTGCGGCTTCGAGCGCGCCCATTTTGGCGTCGAAATTGTCTATGTTTGCAACGAAGATTGCCTCCGGAGTGGCCGCGCGGACTGCCGCGCCCCATTCGGGTTCGCCCTGATGGCTCAAAATTATGTGCTCCAAGCGTTCGAGCAAATCCTCCCGAAGCCCGTTTTTAAGCCCCGCCCTGCGGACTATTCTGTAGCCCAAAACAACGTGCCCTTGCAAAATGCCTATGCGGGTGCGCTCCGAAGCCAACCCCTGCGAGTATTCAAGCACCTTGCCAACATCGTGCAAAATTGTTCCCGCCAACGCCAAATCCCTGTCGACTTCGGGATAAAGCCCCGCCAACGCCGCCGCCATGCGCGCGCAACGCAGCGAGTGTTCAAGCAGGCCGTAGACGTAGGCGTGGTGCATTTTAACCGCGGCGGTCGAAGTGAAATAACGCCCCGCGGTGGAGTCTATTGCGAAGTTTACCGTTGCGCGCAAAGTTTCGTCGGCAATTGAGGATATTAGCGTTTCAAGCTCGCTACGCATTTGTTCGGGGTCGAAGGGCGAGACGTTTGCGAGAACCTCGAACATTTCGTCGATTTCAACCTGTTCGAGCTTGCGCGCGCCGTCGATTTTCGGGCTGAGCCTGCCCTGATAGAAATCGGCGGTTGCCTTGAATTCGAAAACGTCGCCGACTTTGGCTTCGCGCAGGGCGGGGAACGCCTGCGAGCCGTCGAAGCACATTGCCGAGACCGTTCCCGAGTTGTCGCCGAAGTCGAGCATAATGAATTCGCTCGAGTTTTTCGCCGTCCGTATTTGCAGCGATTTCACAACCGCGATTACCGAGAACTGAGGCTTTCCGTCGGTCTCCTTTATGTTTTTTATTTCCGAAATTTTCGCCATACCGCGCTACTTCATTTTTATCACCAAACGCGACCAATCGCCCATAGCCATTGCCTCGCACGAAGATTCGCGGCCGTCGAGCCTCGAGAGGAAATACTCTTTCACCTTGTCGTTTTCCGCCGCGAGAATGCCGCTTAGAACAAGCGTTCCGCCCGCGCGGACGGCGTCGATGAGGTTGTCGGCGTAAATGCAGAGAACGTCGGAAATGATGTTTGCAAGAACGATGTCGGCCTGCCGCCCCTCAAGCGCGCGCTCAATGCCCGCGTGCTCGAACGAAAGCCCGTCAAGGGCGATGTTGTTGAGCTTGGCGTTTTCAAGACTCACGCGGACGGCCTCTTCGTCCCTGTCGAAACCGAAGACGCGTCCGAAGCCGAACATTTTTGCGGTCAAAGCCAAAATGCCCGAACCGCAGCCTGCGTCGATAATGTATTTGTCCGAGACATCGCCGCGGCATTCGTCGATGTAGTCGAGCATTGCCATTGCGCAGAGGCGCGTGGTGGGGTGGTCGCCCGTGCCGAAGGCAAGCCCCGCGTCGAAGTAGAAAACTTTTTGCCCCGCGGGCTCTTTGAAATCGCCGCGCATCCAGAGGGGAACCCAGTTGAGGTCTTTGTAGTTCCAAGCGGTGAGGAATTTTTTGTATTCGTTTTGCCAGTCTTTGTCGCAGACGGCTTCAAGCGCATATGTTTCGGAAAGCTCGGGGAACGCCCTGCGCAATTCGGCAAACGAATTCGCCGCCTGCGCTTCGTCGTCGAAATACCCGAAGAGCATAGTGTCGTGCTTGTCGTCGATTTTCTCGATTCCCCAATTCGAACAGCCCGTTTCGCAGCACCACGATTCTATTGGTTCGGAAAGCGGATTTTTTATTTTCAGTTCTATTTTTACCATATTCTATTTGTTGTTGCTTGCCATAATTGCAGCCTTGCAGCCCGAAGCCGCGGCGGTTATGGCCTGTCGAAATTCCTTGTCGGCGCAGTCTCCCGCGGCGTATACGTTGGCGGCGGAAGTTTTTACGGAGTCGAAAACTTTTATGTAGCCCTCGGCGTCGGTTTCGACGGCGTCGGCAAAAACCGCCGTGTTGGGGGTGTGCCCGATTGCCACGAAAACGCCCGCGCACGGGATTGTGGAAAGCGCGCCCGTCTCAACGTTTTTGACGACTACCGCCGCGCATTTGCGCGTTTGGGTATCCGCCACAACCTCCTGCAAAACACTGTTCCAAACGGGCGTAATTTTTTCGTTCGAAAGCGCGCGCTCCGCCATCACTTTGGAAGCCCTGAGCGCGTCGCGCCTGTGCACGAGTTTTACCGAAGAACAGAAGCGGGCAAGAAACAACGCCTCTTCGCAGGCGGTGTCGCCGCCGCCTACCACAACCACGTCGCGCCCCTTGTAGAACGCGCCGTCGCAAGTGGCGCACGCGGAAACCCCGCCGCCGCCGAAAAGCTCGCGCTCGCCCTTCGCGCCCGTCATTCTGGGCGAAGAGCCGACTGCTATTATCACGCGTTTTGTTTCCAGCACATCGCCGCCCGCCAAAAAAAGCCGTTTCGTTTCGCCCGAAAAATCCACGCGCCCCACCGTTGCGCTTTCAATGCGCGCGCCGAACTTTTCCGCCTGACGCCGCATATTCATAAGCAGGTCGAACCCGTTGACGCCGTCGGGGAAACCTGGGTAGTTTTCAACGTCGGTTGTTGTAACAAGCAGGCCGCCGGGGGCGTTGCCCTCCAAAACAAGCGGATTCATTCCCGCTCGCGCGGCGTAGATTGCCGCGCCCATTCCCGCGCAACCGCTTCCGATAATCACGATTTCTTCCATACTGTTTACAATCGGTTTGTTTTGCCAGAAGATACGATATTTTTTCGGGCAAGGGCAAGGAAATTTCACGCGCAAGGCTCAAATGGCTTGAAAAATAGGCGCGGCGGTTCGATAGTTTCCACCGAAAATTATGAAACTTGTCGATACCCACGCCCACCTCGATTCATTCGCCAAGGACGGAACGCTTGACGACGTTTTGCGCGAGGCCGAAACCGCGGGGCTTGAGCGCATAATCACCGCCTCCGCAAAGCCCGAAGACTGGCTTTTATACGCGAAAATGGCCGAAGACCACGCGGGATTCGTCTCTTGGCAGATAGGAATCCACCCCGAAGACATAGACGAAAATTCCGACATCGCCCTCGACGCGCTCGCAACGTTTTTCGCGGCGAAAACTCCGCCCGTAGCAATCGGGGAAATCGGGCTTGACTACCACTTCCTGCCCGCCGACTCTTCCGCCGAAAAAATAGCAGCCCGCCAAAAGGAAATTTTCCGCCGACAAATTCTGCTTGCAAAGGATATGCAGACAAAAGTCTGCATTCACGCGCGCGACGCCGTTGACGACGCCATAGCCGTCATGCGCGAAGCCGACTTCGACTTTTCAAACGCCGTCTTCCACTGCTACGCGGGCAACGAAGCCCAGCTTGAACTCCTCAACGCCCTCGGCGCGCGCGCCTCATGGACAGGCGTTATAACCTACAAAAGTGCCGAGCAAATGCGCCGCTGCATGCTTCGGCAAGGGCTCGGCAAGATTATGTTCGAGACCGACTGCCCGTATCTCGCACCCGTTCCCCTGCGCGGCAGGCAAAACCGCCCCGCGTTTGTAAGGCACACGGTTGAATTTGCCGCCAACCTCTTCGGACTCCACCCCGAAGAGCTCGCCGAAATTTCCACGCGCAACGCAACCCAATTTTTTTATGACTCTTAAATTTTTTATGACTCTTAAAGTGGCGGCGATTGCCGCAGGCAATGCGCCTTTGCTCTCTGATTAAAGTTTTTCGAAAGTGGCGGCAATCGGCATAGCCGATGTGCCTTTGCCACTTAATTGAAGCAAAGCAACATTGGCGTAGCCAATTTGCGCCTCTTCACAACACGTAAAAACGGCGATTGCCGCAGGCAATGCGCCTTTGTTTGTTGGTTAAAGTTTTTTTAATAAAAAACAAAAGGGACATCGGTTATACCGATGTCCCTTTGACTATCTACTTTTCTTTAATCGGTGGACAAAGCGGAGTTTGAACAAAGTTCATTCCGCGCCACTTTAGGAAAAATAAAAAGCCTTTCGGAAATCCCGAAAGGCTTGTTTTTCAAAGGTTGCTTGAAATTCTACTTGCGTCTGCGATATGCCGCAAAAGCCAAAGCGATTGAAGCAAATACCATTGCATATGTGGCAGGCTCGGGGACGTTGCTTATGACGTTTACGAAATACGAACCGTCGCCTGCGTCAACCAAGCTGAGCTCGAGGTTTTCGCCGTTTACGGAGAAGTATTTGTTGATTTCGTCGGCAGTCAAGTCGTAGACTCTGAGTTTGTTCGAAATCGCGGAGGAGAGAACCACGCTGCCCGTCGTCAAATACGCGCCGTCCAACGATTTCACACTTTCGTCCCGACCCAAAACGAGGCTGCCGTCCGCGCCGAATTCGAGATTAAGTTTGCTTGAAGCCGCATCGTTGAAGAGGAAACCGCCTATGTTGTTCTGGGCGTTGATAACGAACGTGGTGTCGTTTGCGCCGACTTCGATTCCGCCCGCATTTTCAAAGCGGAAAACGGACTTTGCCTGACTTTCCGCGCCCGCGATTGCAAAGGCGTCGGTCGAATTGAGCACGAATTTCGCGCCCTTTGTAATATACAAGTCGTTGCCGAAAACGAGCGCGCCCGTTGCAGCGTTCGACGTTACGGTTGCAGTGCCGCGAACCCAGTTCTTGGCGTATGTTGTGTTAATCTTGTTCTGGGCGAGGGTTGCAGTCGACGCGAACGTCGTGTTGCCGTAGATACCGTAGATGAACGTGTCGGCGTTCAAAACGTTGGCGTCTCTGCCGCTACCGTTGATTATGAGCGAACCCTCAAATACGCCGCCCGTTCTCAAACCCGCCTCAACCGTAATGGACGAACCTTTCTGCGCGTTTACCATGGAGAAAATGTTGTTGCCGCTTACGCCGCTGCCTGCTGTCGCCGCAGCCAAGTTGAGCACCGCATTCTTGCCGACGTTGACAACTGCGTTATTTGCCGTCCAACGTCCCAGAGCCTTAATCGACTTGCCGTCAGCTATGTTGATGTTTGCCGACAAGTTTGTAGCGAGGTTGAAGCGCGAAGACGAGAGGTTCAGGTTGATTGTGCTCACCTGCCCGCGTTCGCCCGCAACTTGGAAGTTTGTTGCTTCAACATCAACATCTGCATTGACATTGATTGTCTTGCCGACTGCGCCCGTAATTGAGGAGTTGAACGTCCCTCCGTTTGCGGAGTTTACTGCCTTTGTGTAGTTGAAAGCAACGGTGTCGCCGAGGGCGGAAATATCGGTCGTTATAGCGCTATTGAAAACAAAGTTGTTCCAAGTGTCGTATTTTTTGAGGTTGACCGTCTGTTTGCTGTCGCCGATAACAAAGACCAAATCATCGCTCTGGTTCATTGAACTGAGGTTCAATGTGCTGTTAATTCCGGCATTTGCTTCGAGCCTAATTGCTGCATTAGTGTTAACCGACATTTTGTCTTGATAGTCCAATGTGGCGTTTACGCCCTTGAATGTCATGTTGCGAACCCAAGTATAAACGTCCATGCCTTCTTTCGTCCCGAAGTAGATGTCCGCGCCAGTGCCCGTAAACGTGGGAGTATACACGGTGGTGCTGGAGGCACTTTCTTTGCCCGCCAACCAGCCGAAGCCCGCCTGTCCATTGAGCGTGTTGCCCGTAGCCGATGTGCCCGTCAAAAACTTCGTGCCCGTAGTTGAGCCGAGGTCGAACGAAGCCGAAACGTGCCTTGAGGCGCTTCTGTTCTGGACGACGGTGATGTTGTCGCCGCCGATTACATAATTGCCGAACTGCTTAAAAAAAGTTTCCGGCTTGTCGATTGATTCGGTTATTGCGGTGCTGTCGTCTATTTCGCCCGCAAACACGGCTGCCGAAGCAAACAGCAGTATGGGTGTTAATATTTTCTTCATATTTCCTTTCATTTCTTTTTCGCGTAATTAAGACATTCTTTTAAAAGGTTTTGCATAAATTACCCCCCCCCCAAGAAATTTGCAAGTCTTTTTTATTATTTTTATTAAAATTTTTTAGCATTGTTTGTTAAAGCCACTATTTCACGGGGTTTGCGGGGCAAAGTGGAGCGCGTTTTTTTAGAAAAATCGCGGTTTTCGAAGAAAAATCTGAAAAATTCCGCCGACGTAAGTGCGGATTTTAGATAAGCCGAAGTTGCGCAAAAAAAAAGACGCTCCCTCGAATGGGAACGTCCAGTTTGTCAATTTGCATTTACCGCGCCGAATTACTTGCGTTCGGCGAGGTATTTGTATTTCGCCCAGCGAGCGTCTACGAACGCCTGTGCCTTTGCGTCGAGAGCAGCCGCGCGGTCGGGGTTGGCTCTCAGCAATGAGGCGAAACGGTTTTCCGCCTTCATATACTCGATAACCGGAAGTTTCGGGTCTTTCGAGTCGAGCTGGAACGGGTTAAGACCCTGTTCGATTCTGCGCGGGTCGTATCTATACAACGGCCAGTAGCCCGAATCGACCGCCGCCTTTTGCTGAGCGGGCCCGTTTACGAGGTTGTAGCCGTGGTTGATGCAGTGGCAGTAGGCGATGACCAGCGAAGAGCCTTCGTAGCTGTCGGCTTCAGCCAATGCCTTGATTGCCTGTGCGTCGTTCGCGCCGATTGCAATTTGCGCAACGTATACGTTGCCGTAGTCAACCGCGAGCATACCGAGGTCTTTCTTCGGGTTGGCCTTACCCTGCGTGGCGAACTTTGCAACCGCGCCGATAGGTGTAGCCTTGCTCATCTGACCGCCCGTGTTGGAGTAGACTTCGGTATCCATCACCATAATGTTGATGTTTTTGCCGCTCGCCAAAACGTGGTCGAGACCGCCGTAGCCGATGTCGTATGCCCAGCCGTCGCCGCCGAGTATCCAGACGGTGCGTTCAACGAGGTCGTCGGCAACCGACGTAAGCGCGAGAGCCTCAATGGACTTGTCGCCCGCAAGCTTGTTTTTCAAAGCCGCAACGCGTTCGCGCTGTTTTACAATGCCCGCTTCGGTCGATTGGTCGGCCTCCAGCAATTCCTTGACGAAGTCGTCGCCGAGCTTCGGGGCGAGTCTCTGAACGAGGTCTTTGCCCATCGCCTTTTTCATATCAAGCGAGATTCTGAAGCCGAAGCCGAATTCAGCGTTGTCTTCGAACAGCGAGTTCGCCCAAGCGGGGCCTCTGCCGTCCTGATTTACGCAGTAGGGAGTAGTCGGCAAATTGCCGCCGTAAATGGAGGAGCAGCCCGTTGCGTTTGCAATGAAGAGCCTGTCGCCGAACAGCTGCGTGAGCGTGCGGACATAGGGTGTTTCGCCGCAACCCGCGCAGCAGCCCGAGAACTCGAACAACGGCTGGCGGAACTGGACTTCCTTGACCGACGTGCCCAGCGAGAGTCTGTCGGGATTCGGAATGTCGAGGAAGAACTTGAAGTTCTTCTTTTCCGTTTCGCGGACGGGTTCTTGCGCAACCATCATCAACGCCTTTACGCCCTCTTCCGTTCTGCTCTTTGCGGGGCAGACTGTAGCGCACAAGCCGCAACCCGTGCAGTCTTCGGGAGCTACTTGAATTGTGAAAGAGTAGTCGGCGTATTTTTCCTTGTCTTTGGGCATCGGGCGGAAAGCCGCCTTTTTGAACGCCTCGGGGGCTTTTTCAAGCTCCGAATTCGGATAGAACTTGGCGCGAATTGCCGCGTGGGGACAGATTGTGGCGCACTTTGTGCACTGTATGCACAAGTCGGGATTCCAAGACGGAATTTCGATTGCGATGTTGCGCTTTTCCCACTGCGTGGTTGCCGAAGGCCATGTGCCGTCAACGGGCAACGCCGAAACGGGGAGCTTGTCGCCCTCTTCGCGCATCATGACCGCCGTTACGCGCTTTACGAAATCGGGAGCTTCGTCGGCGACTGTCGGTGCGTAGCCCTTTTCTGCGGTAACCGCCGCGGGAACTTCGACCTGCTCGAGGTTCGCAACGGAAGCGTCAACCGCCGCAAAGTTTTTCTGGACAACCTGCGGGCCTTTCTTGCCGTATGTCTTTTCGATTGCCGCCTTAATCTTCTCTATTGCCTCGTCCTTCGGGAGAACGCCGGAAATTGCGAAGTAGCAGGTCTGCATTATCGTGTTGATTCTGCCGCCCATGCCCATGGCCTTGGCGACTTTGTAGGCGTCGATAACGTAGAACTTGAGCTGTTTGTCGATAATGGTCTGCTGAACCGTTTTGTTGAGGTGGTTCCAGACGTTCTTGGCGTCGTAGATTGAATTGAGCAGGAAGACCGCGCCCTTGTCTGCGCAACCGAGAACGTTGTATTTCTCCATAAACGAGAACTGGTGGCAGCCCACAAACTGCGCGTTGTTGACCAAATACGGAGCTTTAATCGGGTTCGGGCCGAAGCGCAAGTGCGAAACCGTTATGCCGCCGCTCTTTTTGGAGTCGTATACGAAATACGCTTGGGCGTAGTTGGGCGTTTCGTGCCCGATGATTTTAATGGTGTTCTTGTTCGCGCCGACTGTGCCGTCGGAACCGAGGCCGAAGAACACTGCGCTGAGAACGCTCTTGTCTTCAAGCTTGAAGGATTCGTCGTAGGAAATCGAAGCGTTTGTAACGTCGTCGATAATGCCGACGGAGAAGTGGTTCTTGGGCTTGTCGGAAGCCATATTGTCGAAAACGCCCTTCGCCATTGCGGGAGTGTAGTCTTTCGAACCGAGTGCGTAGCGGCCGCCGATGATAATCGGGTCGAAGCTGCGCGGGAGGATTCCGCTGTTGCGCGCTTCCGCAACCGACGCCGAAACTTCTTCGTAAAGGGGTTCGCCCATTGCGCCGAGTTCCTTTGTTCTGTCCAAAACGGTGATTTTCTTGACGCTCTGCGGAATCGCCTTTGCGAACATTTCCACGCTGAACGGACGGAACATTCTGATTTTCAAAACGCCGACTTTCTTGCCCGACGCGTTCAGAACTTTTGCGACTTCTTCGGTTGTTTCCGCGCCGCTGCCCATCATAACCACGATTTCTTCAGCGTCGGGCGCGCCGACGTATTCGTAGGGCTTATACGTTCTGCCCGTGAGCTTGCCGAGCTTTTCCATCTGTTCGGCGACAATTTCCGCGCACTTTGCGTAGTAGGGATTGCGCGCCTCCCACGACTGGAAGTAGACGTCGGGGTTCTGCGCCGTGCCTCTGATGAAGGGCTTTTCGGGATTGAGCGAACGTTCGCGGATTTCCAAAATCTTTTCGTAGGGGAGCATTTCCTTTACGATGTCGTCGCTAATCATATCGTATGTATTGATTTCGTGCGACGTTCTGAAACCGTCGAAGAAGTGCATGAACGGAACGCGCGAAAGCAGTGTAGCCGCGTGGCAAACCAACGCCATATCGTGCGCTTCCTGCGCGCTGTTCGAGCAAATCATTGCAAAGCCCGTCTGGCGGCACGCCATAACGTCGGTTTGGTCGCCGAAAATCGACAAGCCGTGGCTTGCAAGCGCACGCGCGCTGACGTGCATTACAAAGCTGGTGAGTTCGCCCGAAATTTTATACATGTTCGGAATCATCAACAGCAACCCCTGCGACGCCGTAAAGGTTGTCATCAACGTTCCCGTCTGCAACGCGCCGTGGACTGCGCCCGCCACGCCGCCTTCGCTCTGAAGTTGGCTAATCGACGGAGTGAAGCCCCAGACGTTTTTCTTGCCCTTTACCGCCCATTCTTCACACGATTCCGCCATGGGCGAAGAGGGTGTAATCGGGTAAATTGCAATAGTTTCACTGGCTCTGAATGCAATGGACGCCACTGCTTCATTACCGTCTGTAATTGCGCTATTTTTACTTTTCATTGTTTATATATTTGATGTTTATAAGGGTCTAAAAATATATCGGTCAAATATCGCCATTAAAATAAAAACGTCAATCTAAAAACACAGATATTATACGCCGCAAAAATCGACCGGCGGAAACCGCGTTTTTCAGCCGAGAGCAAAACGCAGATTGCCTGTCGTTGACGCTTGCGGCTTTTTACTGTTGCAAATTCCGACCGAACTCGTTAATCGTTATTTCATTATGAAGAACAAATTGATACAGACATTGATGCTGCTTATCGGTTCGGCGGCGTTTCTTTCGGGAGGCAACGGCGCGGCTACCGCAAACGTTGCGGATAATTCCAAATGCGAAGGATATGTGAGAGTCAGCAAGAAAAATCCCCGTTATTTTGAATTGACTACGGGCAAACCGTATATCCCCTGCGGAATGAATATTTGCTTCCCCAGATTTTTAACGGACGAAGCGGCGGTTTTGGCAGACTACGAAAAGAAGTTCAAAGCGATGTCGGAAGCGGGCGGCAATTACGCCCGCATTTGGCTGTCTGCGCCGTTTTGGGAGATAGAGGACTCAAAACAGGGAGAATACAATCCCGAAAAACTTGCGCGGATAGACAAGCTTTTCGACTTGGCGGACAAATACGGAATCAGATTGAAATTGTGTTTTGAAAACTTCATCTATCTGAGCGAACAGAAAAAGTTTTTTACGTTCAACAGCGCACCTCCGTTTGACAAGCAACAATATTTGAAATCAAACGGCGGCTCTTTCGAGAGCACCAAGGAATTCTTTACAACGCAAAAAGGCAGAGACGTTTTTCTGGCGCGGTGCAAAGTGTTTTCCGACAGGTATAAAAACCGCAAATGTGTATTCGGGTGGGAACTGTGGAACGAATCGTGGTGCATTCAGTGCGAATGGGATATGGGCGAACGCATAAATATTCTGAAAAAATGGCACGCCGAAATGTTGCCGAAAGTAAAAGAATTGTTCCCGAACCACTTGGTCATGATTTCAATGCCCAGTTTCGACAGATACCCGCCGCGCGCCGCGTATGTGCCGCTTATCCCCGACCCGAACAACGACGTGGCGCAAGTCCACAATTATATGAACGAAGGCGACGCCCTCCCCGTCTGCAAAGGCCCGACCGATATAATGTGCGCCGACGCCGTCAACGAACTTCGTAAAATCGCCCCCGACAAACCGTTGCTCTTGGCGGAAGTCGGAGCAGCCGAACCGAACCACGTCGGCGGGCCGTCGAGATACTACCAAGCCGACACCGACGGCATTCTGCATACCGACCAAATGCTTGTCCCGTTCTTCTGCGGTTCGGCGGGCAGCGGTATGAGCTGGCACTGGGAATACTACATAACAAAACACAATTTGTGGGAGTCGTTTGCCCGATTTAGCAAAGCCGTTGAAGGAATAAACCCGTTGAAAGAGGACTTTAAACCCCTTTATATGGAAACGCCGAATTTGCGCGTTTACGTAATAGTGGGGAAGAAAACCGTATTGGCTTATTGCCGAGATAAAAACAGCTGGTGGGGCACAGAGTTGCGCGACAAACAACCCCCCAAGCCCGTAGTCGGCGAATCCGTTAAACTTTTCGATATTTGCGGATACGGGGCAAAAAAGGCGGCAGTATTTCAGCCATACGAACTGAAATGGCAAGATGTAGAAATAAAAAACAATGCAATACAACTTCCCCCATTCTTAAGAAGTGCAGTTGTAAAAATAGTTTTTTAACCTTTGAACGCGGCGCGGATTGGCGTAGCCAATTCCGTTAAAGATTCGGCTTAGAATGATTAGCCATTGCTACAAGCAATGCGTATACAAACAGAAAAGGCACGGTGTCAACCGCGCCGAATAACACAGTGAGCGTTCTACGAACGCTCAGGTCAAGGGGCTTTGCCCCTTGAGAACGCGTCATCACAAAAGTTGCCGCAGGCAAGCTTTTGGGAAGTATAATTGCGTAGCAATTACCCCGCAGGGGTGAGACGTTGAATTGCGCCTTTATTTCATCGGCGCAAGAGAAACACTCTTGTGCGAGCGAATACAAAACGGGGTTCAGACAAGGCTTTGAAAAATTTTGCGCAGGGAGCGTAGTTAGCCTACGTGACCGAGCTAAATTTTTACAAAACGCAGTATCAACCCCGTTTTCACGCGTTCTAACTAAATCTGAGAATCGGCAGAGTAGTCTATGCCTTCAATTCCAAATCCGAAAAGCTTCAAAAACTCCTCCTTGAATCCGTCAAAGTCGGTCAATTCGTGCAGATTTTCCGTCGTGACTTTCGGCCAAATTTCGAAAACCTCCTTTTGCACATCGTCGCGCAATTCCAGATTGTCCATTCTCACCCTGCCGTCGTCGTCGAACTCCAGACAGTTGTCGTTGTAAAGCTGGGTCGAGAACAGGCGGTAAATCTGGCGAATGCAGTCTTCGTGGATTCCCTTTTGCTTCATCACCTTGTAGAGGATTGAAACGTAGAGGGGCACTACGGGGATTGCGCTGCTTGCCTGTGTTACCAACGCCTTGTTTGCCGAAATGAAAGCCTTGCCGCGGCGGAGTTTGAGCATTGAATCGACCGTTTCGGCGGTTGATTCCAAGTCGCGCTTTGCCAGCCCGATTGTGCCGTTGCGGTAAATCGGGTATGTGAGCTTCGGCCCGATGTATGAGTATGCAACCGACGTGCAGCCATCGGCGATAACGCCCGCTTTGTCGAGCGCTTCAATCCACAAACGCCAATCTTCGCCGCCCATTGTTTTTACGGTGTCGGCGATTTCCTGTTCGTTGGCGGCGGGGACTGTAACTTCGATAACTTCGCCCTTGTCGGTATCCAAGCTTTTGTCAACGCGCGGCTCGCCGACGGTTTTGAGGACGCTCTTGTAGACCTGCCCCGTTTTCGGGTCGGTTCTGCGCGGCGACGCGAGCGAGTATACTATCAAATCGACTTTGCCCGCGGGGGACTTTTTGATTGCCTCTATTGCCTGCTGTTTGATTTCGTCGGAGAAGGCGTCGCCGTTGATGTTTGCGGCGTAAAGCCCCTCGGTTTGGGCGAATTTTGTGAATGCCTGCGTGTTATACCAGCCCGCGCTGCCGGGGCGTTCGCGGGCGGGGTCGCCGGGGCGTTCAAAGAAAACGCCGATTGTCGCCGCGCCGCAGCCGAACGCAGCCGATATGCGGCTTGCCAAGCCGTAGCCTGTCGATGCGCCGATAACGAGGGCGGTTTTGCAGCCGCCCTTTATTGCGCCCGACGTTTTCACGAAGTCGATTTGTTCCTTCACGTTGGCCTCGCAGCCTTTCGGGTGGGCTGTAATGCAGAGGAATCCCTTTACGCGCGGTTCTATAATCATACGCTGAAATTGGTTGGTTCTTTTTAGTTGATTCTGTTTTGCATGTAGGAGATGAGTGCCTCGAGGAACTGGCAGTTGCCGCCGAGTTTTTTGCAGTCGGCAATGGCCTTGTTGGTGAGGTCGGCGGCGATTTCGCGCGAACGGTCGATACCGTAGAGCGAAACGTAGGTCATCTTTTCGTTGGCGGCGTCGAGATGGGTTGTTTTGCCCATGGTGGCGTCGTCGCTTACAACGTCGAGAATGTCGTCGATAACTTGGAACGCAAGCCCGATATTTTTGCCGATTTCGCGCGCAACTTCGAGTTTCTCTTCCGAGTAATCGCCCGCCAAGCGTATACCCATTGTCACGGCTGCCGTAATCAACGCCGCCGTTTTATTGTGGTGGATAAAGTTGAGTTTGTCTACGGTCATTTTGCCCTCGCGCTCGCCCAGAACGTCTTCGACCTGTCCGCCAATCATTTTTTCGCTGCCGCCCGCGTAGGCGAGGTCAAGCACCAAGCCCGAAGCCACTTTCGGGTAGGCCTTGTAGGCGTCGGCCAAAAGCCACATTGAGTAGGTAAGCAGGGCATCGCCCGCCAAAAGCGCGATTGTTTCGTCGAACTTTTTATGGCAGGTGGGCTTGCCGCGGCGGAGGTCGGAGTTATCCATGCACGGAAGGTCGTCGTGGATTAGCGAGTATGTATGCAGGCACTCTATTGCCACGCACGCGGGCAACGGGTCGATTTCCGACGGGAACATTTCATGCGCGGCAAGCAGCAGCATCGGGCGGATACGTTTACCGCCCGCCTCCATACTATAACGCATTGCCTCATGGATAATGGACGGACGCGTTCCGACTGCGGGCAGGTATTTATCTATTGCCTGTTCGACTTTTGCGCGACGCGCCTCAAACTCTTTTTTAAATTCTTCCTTTGTCATAATGCGCGAATTATCCCCGACTATCTTCCCCTTGTCAAGCCCTTCCCTTTCAAAAGCGCGAGGACGCGTTTCTTTCGGCGGCGGCATTTTTTATTAAAACTTTAGCGTATTGAACAACGTTCAATACGCCTTTGATACTTTAAAGCCGCCGCAAGAAACGCTCTCGGGCATCATTCGATTTTGTTTCGGATTGAACTCGCTCGCTTGGTTTTGCTTGCGCAAAATCCGCGCTGTTTTGAACTCGCATTTGTTTCACAAATGTCTCGGCACTCGCTTCGCTCGGCTCTTTGCCTACGGCAAAGCTTCCCACGTAAACGTGGTCGCCCTACGGGTAAAACACTTTGTGTTTTATTCTCCCCAAAAGCTTGCTTCGCAACTTTTGTGGTCACGGGCGTTTAGCCCGCTACGCCTCACAAAATACGAAGTTGACTCGCGTTTGCATTCGCAAACCGTTTGACACGCCGCTGCGTGCCCTTCGGGTGCGTTTTTCAAACGCATCTATACGCGCCTTCGGCTTGTATTCGCCCCTTCGGGGTCTTTTTTGCTACGCAAAAAATCTCAAACGCGCTTCGCTTGTTTTCTGCCTCGAGCCTCGCACTTTTGAAATTAAAGTGGCGCGGGATTGAATGAAATTCAATCCCGCTTTGCCTTCTGGCTAAAGTCTTTATTTTCCAACCGCAACAAAAATGCCCGCATTGCTTTTGTCGAAAAGTCGGTTTTGTTTCGCCTCACAAAACGCGGCTTTTCGCTCAAACCTCACTGTTTTTATAAAAAACATGTGAGGACGCCGACTCTATTTCGAATATTTTATAAAATAAAAAGTAATGGCGGTTGACGTAGGCAAACCGCCTTTGTTTTTTAGAATCGAAATAGAGGCGTCTCGCGGCTTATGGAGAGTTTGTTCGGGCAGAATAACCTCAAGGTTAATTCCGCCAACTCACAAACATCTCCCTAAGCTCACGCCTCACAAGTTTTTTCTTCGGGACACAAAGTTGGTCGGAAATTTTTCAGTGTTGAAAAGGATCGCGGATTGAGCGTTAGCGAAACCGCGTAAGGGCGATAGCCCTTCAATGGAAGCCCGCCCCTGCGGGACGCCCCACAAGTTTTTTGCGGAACACAAAGTTGGTTCGAACATACTTTTTTGCCAATCCGAGAAAGTTTGTTTTTGAATTTTTTATAATTTCGAAAGCGGCGGCAATCGGCGTAGCCGATTTGTCTTTACGCTTAATCAAAGCAAAGTAGTATTGGCTTTAGCCAATCTACGCCGGTGCCCAATATGTAAAAAGCGCGGACATTGAACAAAGTTCAATCCGCGCCCATTTCGGGAAATAAAAAAAACTTTAACAAATAGCCAAAGGCGGATTGCCTGCGGCAATCGCCGCCGCTTTCGAAAAGTTAAAAAAATTTGCCGCCGCCTTTGAGGGAGTTCATCATGCCCATCATGCGGCGTTTGCCTTTGTCGCCTTTGAGCATTTTCATCATTTTGCGCATTCCCTCGAATTGTTTGAGCAGAGCGTTTACGTCGCGAACCTGCGTGCCCGAGCCGTTTGCAATGCGCAGGCGGCGGCGGGCGTTGAGTATTGCTGGGTTGCGGCGTTCTTTGGGCGTCATTGACAAAATGATTGCCTCTGTTTGGCGCATTTTGCGCTCCTCTTTTTCGCCGATGTTTATGTTGCCCATTCCGGGGAGCATTTTGACGATACCCCCGAGCGAGCCGAGCTTTTTAATCTGCTTCATCTGCGCGAGAAAGTCCTCCAAGTCGAATTCCGCCTTGCGGAGCTTTTCCGCCATTTTTTCGGCTTCCGCCATGTCGAGATTTTCCTGCGCCTTTTCGACGAGCGAAACGACGTCGCCCATGCCCAGAATGCGCTGCGCCATTCGGTCGGCGTGGAAAACTTCTATGTCGGAAATTTTTTCGCCCACGCCCGCGAATTTTATGGGCGCGCCCGAAACCGATTTTATGGAAACCGCCGCGCCGCCGCGCGCGTCGCCGTCGAGTTTTGTGAGCACCACGCCCGTGAGCGAAACGGCCTCGTTGAAGGCTTTTGCAACGTTCACCGCCTCCTGCCCCAACGCGGCGTCGGCAACAAGGAGGACTTCGGCGGGGTTTACTTCGGCGCGGAGCTTTTTGATTTCGTCAATCAACGCTTCGTCGATTTGGAGTCTGCCCGCGGTGTCGAAAATTATGGCGTTTGCGCCCTCAGCCTGAGCCTGTTGGGCGAATTTTTTTGCGAGCGCGGGAACGTCCTTTTCGCTCCTGTCCGAATAGACGGGAACGCCCGCGAGCTTGCCGAGAGCCTCGAGCTGGTCAATCGCGGCGGGGCGGTAAACGTCGCACGCAACGAGCGCGGGCGAATAGCCCTGCTTTTTGAGCAGTGCCGCGAGCTTTGCCGAAGTGGTTGTTTTGCCCGAGCCGTGCAGGCCCACCATCATTATTTTCAGCGGGCGGACGGGCGAAAGCGAATTCTCGCCGCCGCCCAAAAGCGCGACGAGTTCGTCGTTGATAATTTTTACTATTTGCTGTGCGGGCGTAATTGATTTTATCACCTCGCGCCCTATGCACTGCTGTTTGACGCGTTCGGTAAATTCGCGCGCCACTTTGAAATGGACGTCTGCCGACAGCAACGCCTTGCGGACTTCCGCGAGGGCGTCCGCCATGTTTTCCTCCGTTAGTTTACCCATTCCGCGGAGATTGCGGAACGCGTTTGACAGGCTTTCTGTGAGGCTTTCGAACATTTACAAAGATGGGAAATTTTAGCCGATTGTGTCCGCGCCGAACCACTTTTTGAGGACTTCGGGAACGGCCACTTTGCCGTCGTCGCGCACGTTGTTTTCAAGCAACGCCGCGAGCACGCGCGGAATTGCCAAGCCCGAGCCGTTGAGCGTGTAGACGTGGCGCGGTTTGCCGCCGTCGGCGGGGCGGAAGCGTATATTTGCGCGTCGCGCCTGAAAGTCGGTGAAGCAGGAGCAGCTTGAAACTTCGAGCCACTTTTGCTGACCCGCCGCCCAAACTTCCAAGTCGTATTGCTTGGCGTGGGGGAAGCCGATGTCGCCCGTGCAGATTGCCAGAACGCGGTAGGGCAAGCCGAGCTTTTGCAGAATTCCCTCGGCGTCTTTGCGGAGCTTGTCGAGCTCTTCAAAGCCCTTGTCGGGGTGAACCCACTTGACGAGTTCCACTTTGTCGAACTGGTGCAGGCGGTTGAGTCCGCGCACGTCCTTGCCCCAGCTGCCCGCTTCGCGGCGGAAGCAGGGAGTGTAGCCGCACGCGTAGACGGGCAGCTGCGATTCCTCGAAAGTTTCGTCGCGGTAGAAATTGGTAATCGGGACTTCGGCGGTGGGAATCATGTAATAGTCGTCCTGAGCGTCGTGATACATCTGCCCCTCCTTGTCGGGGAGCTGTCCCGTGGCGGTCGCGCTTGCGGCGTTGACCATAATGGGGCACATAAGTTCGCGATAGCCGTTCGAGCGCGCTTCGTCCAAGAAAAGCGCAAGCAAAGAGCGAACCAAACGCGCCATGTCGCCGGTGTAGAACGGGAACCCCGCGCCCGTAACCTTGACGCCGCGTTTGAAGTCGAGCATTTCGTCGAAGAAGGGCAAGTCCCAGTGGGGCTTGGCGTTTTTGATTGAGTCGATATCGCCCCAAGTGTAGAGGGTTACGTTGTCCTTGTCGGACTTGCCCACGGGAACCGATTCATCGGGCATATTCGGGATTGTAAGAAGCATCTGCTTCCACTTGGCTTCGGCGGCGTCGGCGGCAGCGGCAAGTTCCTTTACTTTTGCCGAAACGGATTTCATTTCCGCGACTTTCGCGAGAAATTCGGGCGAGCCTTTGGGGAGTTCCGCCATTGCCTTGCTTGCGGCGTTTTGGGCGGCTCTGGCGTCTTCGAAAGCGGAGACCGCGCGGCGGCGTTCGGCGTCGAAGGCGATGATTGCGTCGATATCGCAATCGAATTTTTTAAGCGATACCAGTCTTTTTACTTTTTCGGGTTGTTCCCTTAAAATTTTTACGTCTATCATAATTGGCAATCAACAATGCCAGCCGTTTCGCGCTTTTCAATCTTTTTTTGGCGCGCGCGCAAAGAACGCGGAGCGCGGAAAAATAAAAAATCAAAAAAATGTTTAACAAACGCGCGGCGGCTGTTATAGTGGGCGCGATTTTTATGAAGATTACTTTTATGGGGACGGGAACGTCGCAGGGCGTGCCCGTGATTGCGGGGCGCAACTCGGGATTGGATTTGTCCAACCCCAAGAATTGGCGCATGCGCACCTGCGCCCACATAGAAGCCGACGGCAAGCACGTCCAGATTGACGCGGGGCCCGAATTCAGAATACAGTGTCTGAAAAAGAAAATAGAATGGATTGACGTTTTCATTCTCACGCACGGGCACGCCGACCACATAGCGGGAATGGACGACCTGCGCCGCTTTTGCGACAGAATGCCCGCCAACACGCTCCCCGTCTACTCCAACGAATACGGGCTTGAGCGCGTGGCGGCAATGTTCCCATACGCGCTCGGCGACAAGCCCGCGCAGGCGGGGTATCCGTGTTTTAAAACCGCGCCGATGCCTGCGGAAATGCGCGTTTCCGAAAACCTGAAAATACGCTCGGCAGAGCTTCCGCACGGCGGCTGCAAAACGCTCGGGCTTGTGTTCGAGTCGGGCGGCAAAAAGCTCGCCTACTATACCGACTGCAACGCCGTTGAGGGCGCGGCGGCGGAGCTTGCAAAAAACGCCGACATTCTGGTTTTGGACTTCCTGCGCGTGCGCAAGCACCCGTCGCACCTGTGCGTTTCCGACGCGTTCGAGATTGTGCGCAGGCTTTCGCCCAAACAAACATTCTTCACACACACAACCTCGGAAATTGACTACGACACTTGGACAAAACTTATGCCCCCCAACTGCGCAATAGCCTACGACGGCCTTGAAGCGGAACTGTAGCGCGCCGATGGTGTCGGTATTGCTGGACAACGAAGATTTTTTTAGACAAACTCACACTACGATGACTTTTTTTAGACACGCCGTTTTTGCGATTGCCGCGCTTTGCGCCGCGTATGCGCCCGCCGCCGATTTGAAAATGCTTCCCGGAGAGGTTTCGAATTTCGAACTGCCGAACTTCGACAAGGACACGGGAAGAAAGCTCTGGGAACTCTTCGGAGAGAAGGCGAAGTTTTCGGACGAAAAGAAAATCGACGTTTCACAAATGAGGCTCGATATTTTCGACGCCAAAACGGCCGCGCGGAAAATACTCATTCAAAGCAGGTCGGCAAGCTACGATATGGACAGCAAAATCGTCACAAGCCCCGACGCCATTTTCGTGAAAGCCGACGAATTCGACATTCGCGGCGACAAATGGAGCTGGAACGGCGAAAAAAACGTCGTGGAAATACGCTCCGACGTTGTGATGAATTTTTCGCCCAAGCATGAGGGCAGGCGCGACGCGCAAACGGGCGTTGCCGTTGCTCCCACGACCGTTTCGGGAGACTACGCAAGCTTTGAAGACCGCGACGACGGCGACGTTTTTTCGGTCAAGGGCAACGCCAAAGTGCGCTCGCAGGATATGGGCGTTGACTGCGACTCTATCCGCGTAACTACCGACGACAAACTCAAGAACGAAAGCAATTCGGGCGGCACAAACACAATCTCGCGCATCGAGGCGCGCGGGAACGTGAAAATGAAGCGCAACCGCCAAAGCGCGGCGTCGGAAGAGGCGCTTATTTTGCCGCGCGAGGACGAAGCCGAACTTTCGGGAAATCCCGAAATAACCGACATTCCGTCAAAGGCAAAACTTTCGGGCTACAAAATGTTCTTCCTGAAGAAGTCGAAATCGCTCAGGGCGGTCTCTTCGCCCGACGGCAAGCGGCGCGCGACGGCGGTGTTTTTGCACGCCGAAGCGGGGTCGGGGAAAATGCGGCAAATACGCGTGGAGTCTGACGCGATAGAAATGACGGCGGGCGAAAAAAACAACGAGTTCGTTTTCGACGGCAACGTGAACGTTGCAAGCGACGACTTTTCCGCTTCGTGCAAAAAAATCACAGTGCTGGCTAAAAATTCCGAAAACGAAAAACCCGAAGTAGACGTTATTCAATGCCGCGGGAAAATCCATCTGAAAAACCCCGACGGCGATGCCTACGCGGCGGCAATGGACATCTTCCCCAAAGAGGAAAAAACGCGCCTTAACGGCAGCGTGAAGCTTGTAAACGCAGAAGACGGCACAACCCTTGAGGCCGACACTCTCACGCTCCTGAAAAAACAAAACAGCGGAGAGGCCACGGCAAAAAAGCGCGGGTTTGTGAGCCTCGCAATTTCGGAGCGCGCGGCGGCGGGCTCGGCGCAGCTGGGCGGCGCGGGCGGCGGAAAATCGGGATTGGGCAAGACGCTTGTGAAGTCGCGCCTGATAAAGTTCGCGCGCGCGGGCGACACTACAAAATTTGCGTTTGAAAAGGACGTTTCCATAACCTCCAAAGACATTCGCGCAACATGCGGAAATATGTTTGTCTACAGCGTCTCAAAGAAAAACAATTCCTCGAAGCTGGCAAAGATAGAGGCGTTCGACAAAGTGAGAATCACCCAGAACGAGTATTCCGCGTCGGCGGAGGCGGCGGCAATCTACCCGAAAGACGCCGACGGAAAGGCTTCGCACAAATTCGTGGAATTGTGGACGCCCGAACGCGAACCCAAAAAACGTCCGCGCATAATGTTGCCGCCGCTTAAAAACATGGGCTTTGAAACGCCCTCCGCGGCGCGGAAAGTCCGCCCGAAAATGACGGTAGTTGAAAGCGACAGGCAGTGGCTGACTTCGGCGGGCGAAAACCAAAAATACCTTTTCGAAGGCGATGTGAAAATAACCGCGACCGACACCGAGGGCAGTTGCGACAAAATAGAGGTTACAATTCCGCCCGCGCAGAAGAACAAACGCCGCGAAATTTCAGACATAGTGCTTAAGGGGCGCGTAAACATCGCCCAAGCCGAAAAGAAAATAACATGCGGCAAAGCGCACATCTATGTTGCCGACGAAGCCGCAGTGCTCACGGAGAACCCCGTTATTTTCAATGCCGAAGACGGCACGCGCGCGGCGGGCTCAAAGATAGTATACAACAAAGGCTCGAAGCTTGTTTCGATTCAGGAAGAGCCGCAGGCGGAGGAATCGGACGACGGCGATTCCGTAAAGAACAAACGCCCGACGATTGTCCTGCCCGAATTTTAACGGGGCGCGCAAGCCCGCGTCAAACGGTATTGAAACGAAACGCGTCGGATTTTTCGGCGCGTTTTTTTCGGTTTGAAAAATTCGGCTGTCAGCCCGACACCCGACTTAATCGGGCAAAAAAAACGGTTTCGACTTCCGCCGAAACCGCCGTTAAAAAAACCGAACCGCCTATGAAAGCCTGTATTTCCCGGGGACGGGAACGCCCGCCACGGGGTTTTTCACGAAGCCGAGCGTCTTGGGCACGAGGTTTTCCTGCGACTTTTTCAGCATCCACTCATACTTGAATTTTTTGCCGCTGAACGCGCTCATTCTGCCCGCGATTGCCAAAAGCGTTGAGTTGACCAGCGTTGGAAGCGTGTTGACGTGTCTGCCCGCGCGGATTGCGTCGAGGAGGAACTTGTGCTCCATCTCGAGGCACTGCGGAACTTTTTCGGGCGCGGCGTAGAGAACGTTGCCTTTGAGGTCGGTGATTTTGCACGCGCCGCCCCAAAGAGCGGTTGTCATAATGCCCTTTGTGCCCACAACGCGCTCGCCGACTTCACCCGCAGCTCCGGGGTCTTGCTGGCAGTAGCTGGAAAGGTGCAGACCGTTGCCCATATCGAAATCGACTGCGAAGTGGCTGAAGCGGTCTCCGTAGACGGGAACGGGCAGGTCGGTGCTTCTGCCGCCCATACCGCGCACGTTCACGGGGTTGCGGTTGTCGCCCAACGCCCACATGATAACGTCGATGTTATGGACATGCTGCTCCACGATGTGGTCGCCCGACGACCAAATGAAGGAAAACCAGTTGCGGATTTGGTATTCCATATCGTCGGGAGTAAGCCCCTTGAACAAGCCCTCCTTCTCCATTTTATCGTGCTGACCGTGGCCGACGTAGCCCGCCTGATTCCAGTAGCACTGGGCGGAAATGGGTTCGCCAATCATTCCGTCGTGGACGCGTTTTATAACTTCCTTGTAGCCTTCGTGGTAGCGTCGCTGCGTTCCGCAAACAACGCACAAGCCCTTTTTGTCGGCCTCGGCGGCAAGTTCGAGCATTTCGCGCGCCTGAGTGATGTCGATACACGCGGGCTTTTCGAGGAACGCGTGCTTGCCCGCCGCCACGATTTTCCTGTAGTGGGGCGTGCGGAAGACGGGCGGAGTGGCCTCAATTACAACGTCGATTTCGCCGATTGCCAAGAGCTTGTCTACGCAATCCCAGCCCGAAAATTTTTGGACTTTTGCGGGATTTATGATTTTGTCGGCGTCTTTGGGGCAAACCTGAGCCGCCTTGGCTTGGATTCTTTTTATCGAGGGGTCGATTTTGTCGGCGAACAAGTCGGCGAAAGCCACAAACTCTACGTTGGAGTCGGCGCAAAGCATATTGCACGCCGCGCCCGTCGCCCTTCCGCCACAACCGATAAGTCCCACTTTTATTCTGTCGTTGCCCTTCGCGGAAGCGAAGGAGAATTTCGGCAACACTGCCGATGCGCCCAATACCGCGCCCATCTTTACGAAATCGCGTCTTTGCATATTTCCTTTCATATATAGTTTAGTGTTGTGTTGAAAAAAAACGGGCGAATTGCCGAAACGCAACAACCGCCGCAAACAGAGGATATGTTAAACTACGCCCAAAGGCGGTCAAGAAAAAACGGCGCAAAAAACTACTTGTAGAGGTCGCCGAAATTTGCGGGCGCGGGAACGCCGTCGGCAATTGATTTTTTGATTTTTTCGGCAAGGGCTTTCAAGCCCGCCGACTTTTCCGCGGCAATGATGTCGTCGCAATACTTCGACGCCTTTGCGGTATCGCGCAAAACGCCCGAGCCCGCCCAGACTTTCCAAACCAAATGGATTTTGTTTATGCCGTCGAGCTTTTCCGCGGCGCGGTCGAGCCACATTGACGCCTTTTGCACGTCTTTGTGTTCGCCGTCTTCGGAGTAGACGTTCGAAAGGCGGACTGCGAAAACGGGGTCGGTTTTTGCGAGCGTTTCCAGCATTGAAACGCCTCTGGAAAAGTCTTTGCCCACGAACCGCCCCTCGATATACATCGAAGCCAAAAGCTCCATCGAACGCCTGTGCCCGCGGTCGGCGGCGTTGCGCAACCAGAAGACGGCGCGCGGAATGCTTTTTGAAAAGCCGCCCTTGCCCGACAAAAATTTGCGGTAGACTTCATACATTGCGTCGGCGTCGCCCGCTTGGGCAAGCTTGAGCTGCGCCTGCGATTTTTGCGCCCGCCAGTATGAGAGTTTTTGGGCGTCGCCCGCGTTTTTGTAAATGGAAATGAGTTGGTCAATCGCGCCGATATGCCCGCCCGCGCCCGCTTTTTCGAGCCAATAGAACGCCTTTTGTTTGTCGGCGGGAAGCATATACCCGTAGATGAACGAATTCGCCAGCGCGTATTGCTCGGTAGGTGTGCCCAATTCCGCCGCCTTTTCGCGCCAATAGACCGCCTTTTGAACGTTGCGCTCAACAAGCTTGCCGTCGGAATACAGCATTGAAAGGAAGTTCATTGCCGCAGTGTTGTTTTGCGCCGCCGCCTTTTCGAGCCACTGCTGCGCCGCCGCGCCGTTTTGCGGAACGTTCGGCAACCCGCGCGAATAGATTACCCCGAGGGCAAGCTGCGCCTGCGCGTCGCCTTTTGACGCCTTCAGAAAAAGCGACTCAAGCTCGCTTTCCGAGACCGAATTTTTTGCGCCCGCCGCAAGCTGTTGCCCAACCCGAGCGTGAGTATGCGCTGCCGCTGCGGAGGCGTCTGTTTTTTTGGCTTCGCCCGACTGCGCGCCCGCCGCCTGCCCGAGCGGCTGTCCCGCGGCGGATTGCTGTTGCGCCTGTTGTGCCGATTGCGCCGAACCTGTCGCGTTAGCCGCCGCGCCGCCCGCAATTTCGCCCAACGACTGCGCACAAACCGCACCCGCACCTACGGCACAGGCGGCAAAAGTAGCAACTCTCAAAAAAATACTCATACTTTCTGGACGGCCAACAGTCCGCTTCTTTCGGGGAATGGCGACATTTGCAAATCGCACACGGGAAGTTTTGAGCGGTCGAGCGTTTCGGCGTAGTCGCGCAAACGCACAAACTGCGCGTCGGTCTTTTTAAGGCGCGCCAGAAATTTTTCGAACCAGTCGAAGAACGCCGTGCCCTCGAGTTCGGCGTGGATTGTCATCACGGAAAAATCGCGTTTGGCGATTTCGGAGGCGTAGAAATCGGAGGCGTCTTCAAGGCGGTTGCGGCAGAGGAATTCGTCGAGAGTCGGCAACGTGGAGGGAATCTGGATTGTGTTGTATACCCGCCCCCCGAAGCGCGGCACGAACGGAAACGCCCCGCGCGAATCGCTTGCGTAGCGCATTGAAAATTCGTCCTGCAATGCGAGATAGTCTGCGCTCACCTGCCAGCCCGCGCTTCCGCAACTGACGCATTTGTGCCCCGTAATTTGGGCAACGGCGTTGAGCGCGGCACAAAATTCGCGCTCTATTTCGGCGCGTTTCATTTTGGCGAGGCGGTTCTGCCACTTGTAATGACTCCAAGAATGCACGCCGCACTCAAAGCCCGCGCCGTAGATTTCGCCCAGAACCTGCGGGCATTTTTCGGAAATCAGGGGCGACGGCAACAGCGTGCCCCTGAGCAGCGTTTTCAGCGGATAATTCCCCGCGACGTTGCTTTTGAGGCACTTTGCAATAAACCCCTTGTTGAAGGCGCGGAAGATTGAACGCCCCATTTGCTCTTCGCCGAGGGCGAACAGGAAAGTGGCGTCAACATCTGAGGCTTTAAAAAGGGACGCCAGTTTTAACGCCCCTTTTTTTGTGCCTTCAAGCGTGTCTACGTCAACCTTGAATGCAATCTTCATAATCCTTGCCGAGCAGGTGGAAGTCGAGAATGCGTTTGATTGAAGTTTTCAGGTCGGTGGTGGGAGTCCAGCCGAGAACCTCCTCGGCGTGCTTTACCGACGGCACGCGGCGGTCGGCGTCCTGATAGCCTTCGCCGTAGTATTCGTCGCCGCTGACAACCTCTATTTTGGCGGCTTCGGCAAAGTGCGCATATTCGGGATACTCCGCAAACGCCGCCACGAGCATTTCCGCAAGTTCCTTGATTGAGTATTCTTCGCGCGGGTTGCCGATGTTGAATATTTCGGAGTCGGCACAGCCGTTTTTGTTTTCGATTATGCGAACAAGGCAGTCAATGCCGTCGTCGATGAACGTGAAGCAGCGTTTTTGGACACCGCCGTTTACGAGTTTTATGGGCTTGCCGTTGAGAATGTTGTGGGCAAACTGCGTTATCACGCGCGAAGAACCCTCTTTCTTGGCGTTGATGTTGTCCAAGCGCGGGCCTATGAAATTGAACGGGCGGAAAATCGAGAACTGAAGCCCTTCGTGCTTGCCCAACGCCCAAATGAGGCGGTCGAGCATCTGCTTTATGCAGGAGTATATCCAGCGTTCGTTCTTGATTGGCCCGAGAACCAGCGGCGAAGAGTATTCGTCGAAGGCGGCGTCGGGGCACATTCCGTAGACTTCCGAAGTCGACGGGAATATTACGCGTTTGCCCAAGCGCGCGCATGTTTTGATTATGCCAGCGTTCAGCTCGAAATCGAGATTGTATACGCGCAGCGGGTCTTTGACGTAGAGCGCGGGGGTTGCTATTGCAATCAGCGGCAAAACGATGTCGCATTCGGCTATTGCGCGGTCTATTGCCTCGGGGTTTTTGAGCGCGTCTACGGTCTCGAACCTAAAGCGCGAGCTTTTTATCACATTGCCGAGCTTGGTAGACGCCAAGTCCATTCCGACAATGTCGAACGATGTCTGTTTCAGCAGTTTCCACACGAGCGAAGAACCTATGAAACCGTTTACGCCTAAAATTAAAACTTTCTTATTCATAACAAGTAAATGGGGATAAAAAACACAATGCCGGTCGCGATTGGGCGGCCGGCGTGGGGGCTATTCCTTAACTGCGCTCAAACCGCGCAAGATTCGCGTTCTGCCGCCGTTGTTTGAAATGCAGAAGGTTTTGATTCCCTTCATTTCGTTCTGGTTGATTGTTTCGTCTTTGCCTTTGAAAACAATCATATTCACGACGGGCGGACGCAAGTTTCTGTCGGTATAGATTTCCTTGAGAAGCTTCTTTTGATAGTAGGTGAAGATGCCTTTCGACCCGTATGTTTTGTATATCATCTTGGGCGCGCGCGCTTTCACGGCGGGCGGCTTGGGGCCTTCGTATTTGCCGTTTAGCTTTTGTTCGCGCATTGCCTGCGGGACTGTTCCGACGTAGAGCGGAATGCCCTTGGCGGCGCGGGTGCGGTTTGTGGAGGCAATCCACTGTCTGCCCTTTTTGAAGCCCTCGCGCGTAAGTTTGTTTTGCTCGAACTGGTATTTGTGGCGTTCGTCGTCGCCCCACTTTGCCGCCTTCAACTGGCGATCGCGGTCGTTGAGGTATTTCTCCATCTGCTTTTGATAACGCTGGGTCTGGGCGTCGGTAAAGGGCTGATTGACTCTTTCGGGGCTTGTCCAAGACGTTGTTAGAAACCAGATGGCGTCGGCACCCTGCTCAAGTGCGGCCTGATAGACGCGGTAGATGTTTGCCGAACCCTCCTGCCCCGGGGGAAGGGGGAGGAAGTCGAACTTAAGCTCATACTGTCTGCCGCGCACGCCGATGAGTTTAAGGCTCGAGTTAATCGGGTCAATCCAGCCGCCCGCAAGTCTTTTGTTTACGGGGGTTGCCGCAACGAGGTTCGGCTGGAAGAAGCTCATGCGCGTGCCGTTTGTAACGTCGAACGCCATGAGGTTGAAAAGCGACGTTGACGGCAACTGGTTGACGAGCTTTTTGATGTCTTCGCGGATAACTTTGTAGGTGTCCAAACCGCCGCGTTCGTCGGTCATCAGGTAGGGGCTTGCGTCGACGCAAATGAGGATTTTTTCCGCCTTTGCCGAAAGCCCGAACAGGTTGACGGTGGAAACCGTGATTTTCATATTCGCGCTGATTTGCTTGTCGGAAATGGTGGAGATACCGCCGCCCGACGCGAACGACGAAGGAAGGCTTATTTTTACCTCGGGCGTGTTGATGTTGTTCGCCTTTGAGATACTTATGCGCTTTGTGAGTTTCGACGCCTTTTTCTGCTGGCGTTCAACCTGCACTTTTTGCATCTGCGGGGCGTGGTCGACCTTTTCGACTGCCTCGGGCGGCTTGAACTCAACTTCGTCTTCAAGGATTGTGCGCGTTACGACATAACTGCCGAAGCTAATCATCAATGTAATCTGCAAAATTGCCACAACTACAAAGACTTTATACAGAAGTCCCTTTTTTTCTTTTTTGGGTTTAAAGCGGTGTAATTTCATAAATCGTATTTGTTGGAGTTCAAAAGCTATTCGTCGTCGTCGTCGTCGTCATCGTCGTGCGACATTTCCGAAACGACTTTCTTTTCGATTTTCACGACTTCCTTTTCGCCTTTTGCCGCAAACGGGCTTTCGGGATACATTGCCTTGATTTGCGCGAAAATTTCGTTGGAGGCGTTGAAGTTCTTCACTGTTTTATACGCCATACCCGTCTTGAACAGAAGTTCGGGCATCCATTCGGAAGCGACTTTGCCGAAAACAATGCCCTCCGAATATGCGTCGAGCGCGTCGGCTACGCTGGGCTTTTTGGGGTCTGTCTGCCGCAGGTCGCCCTGAAGCATTTTGTAGAGCGAGAACGCGCCGTTTTGGCGGTCTATTTTAAGCGCGCCCAAGTAGATTTCCGCCGAGTTGCGCTGTCCGAGGACGATGTCGCAATACGTTCCCCACAGTTTGAATTCGTCGGCGCGCGGATTACCGGAAGCCCCGAGCTTTGAGAATATCGGCAGGATTTCCTTGATTTTTCCCGCGTTTTTGAGCTGCGAAAGCACGTTTGCAACGGAATCGGCTGCGGCGAACTGCGAATTGTCTTTCAAGTCGACGCGCTCTACAATGGAAATTGCATTTGCGAACTTGCCCTTTTTGCAGAGGGCGTCGGCAACTTCCATAACATTGTTTATAACGGGGGCAGACGCCAACTCTATCGGCAACGATTTCGCGAAAGCTTCGGCCTCCACAAGGCGTCCCGAATTAAGCAGCGACGTTATGAACATATCGACATATCCGTCCGCGCTGAACGCGCCTTCGCTCAATGCGCAAAGAGGAGCTATCGGGTAGACTTCGGGGCGCAATTTTTCCGCCGCCAATTCCCACTCGCCCGCGCCGTATGCCTTGGCGGCCGCCTTGAGGGCTTCGTTGTCGGCTTTGAGGACGAACTTGAACGTATCGGAACCGCGTTCGACAGTCAAATCCGAGCCGGTGGAGTCGATAAACACCACGTTTTTGCCCGAGATTTCCTTGAAGGTTACGGGATTTTCCTTGCCCTCCACAAGATACGCGAGCGAGGCTTTTTTGTCGGAAAAATCGCCGACGTATGATCTGTCTTCTTTCGGTTCGGCGGAAACAGTCCCGAACGCGAACAACGCAAGCAACAACGCCGCAAAATTTAGCTTTTTCATACTCATTGCCTTATTACAAAGTTTCATTTAACAGTTGGATTTCCGAATATTCGGGCGATTTTTTGTTGGACGCATTGTTGAGGAATTCAACGCACATCGCCTTTGCTTCGGGGTTCTTGCCCTGCCCCGACAACAGCTTTGCCGAAGCCAGAACCGCCTTGCCCGTCCAGTTGTAGCAGTTGGCAAAACCGAGCGAGCAGCGGTCGTAATACATGAGGGCGTCGTCGATTTTATTTTGCGCCTGCGACATTTCGCCGAGCTTGTAAAGAGCCTCCGCGTGGGCTTCGCCGCGCCAAGTGGGCGAGCGCAGAACCTTTTCGTATTCCTTCTTTGCCTGATTGCGCTTGCCGAGCTTCGAATAGGCGTCGCCCTTGTAGATTACCGCCTTTGCGGCGCGTTCGTCGCCGGGGAATTCCTCCTCTATTTCGGTGTAGAGCTTGAGAACTTCGCCCCAATTTTTCTGGCGTTGTTCGAGCGAAGCCGCGCCGAAGAGAATGTCGATTCCGTATTCGAATTCCTCGCGCGCGCGCCCTTCTTTATATGCTTTGCGAGCCTGCGCCGCGCCGTATTTTTCGTTTTGTGCGCCGATGTAGACGAGGGTTCTGACCGACGCTTTTTTGAGGTCGTCGTCGTTGAACATTTTGTCGTGCTTGGCGGGCTTGCCGATACTGTCAAGCCCCATCAGTATTCTGTATTCAAGCGTCTGGTTTTTGGACTTTCTCGCCTTCTCCAAGATTTCGCCAAAGACAGCTTCCGTGCCGCCCTGCGGGTAGGTGGCTATCTGCTTTTCGTATTTCGCGAGGAGGTCTTCGAGAATCTTTTTGTCTTTGAAGAGGTTTACGCCGAATTTTTTGTCGCGCTTGAAGCTTTCATAAAGCTGTTTGTCGATTCTCGGGTGCGCGCGGAAGTAGCGGTAGCGTTCCGCGGGAACGGCAACCATATCGGCAAGCAGTTTTTTGTCGGTAAACAACTGTTGCAGGAATTCCGAAGACGCCTTCATTTTAGCCATATTGGCGTTGTAGATTTTGTCGTATGCCAAAATCATTCTGTCCACGGCGTCGTCTTTGGGGTTGCCGCCGAACTTTTCGATTGCCGAAGAGAACTCGCGCAGGGCGTCGGCGGGCGCGCCGAGCATTTCCAGAGCCTTGCCCCTGTTGTATGCCGCCTCCGACAGGTTGCCCTGCGGGTATTTCTTGGCGTATTCGTCCATGAGGGCGAGTTCGTCTTTGTATTTTTCAACATTGTGCAGAAGTTTTGCCGCCTGCATGTAGGCACTGTCTATAAACGTCTTGTTCTTGGTGAACTGCTCCACTTTTTTATAGTGGGAAGTTGCGGTTGCAACCTCGTTGACGTTTGCGTAGATGTCGCCCAAGAAGAATTCGACTTCGCCGCGCAAGCCGCTTTTGGGGAAACGCTGGGTGAAGTCTTCAAGAGTGTCGCGGGCTTCGGTGAAGTTGCCCGAGCCGAACGCCGCAACGCCCCTGCGGTAGAGACCGTCTTCGCAATAGACGCCCACGGGGAAGGTTTCGGTCATTGTCTTGAACATCTTCATGGCCTTTTCGAAGTCGCCCTTTGCCATGTAGCCCATGCCCGTCCAATACATGCACGACTCCGACAGTGTTGAATCGAGATACTTTTTGATGTAGCCCGTGAAGACTTTTATGAGGTCGTCGTATTTTTTCTTGGAAAGCCACGTTTTGCCCAAGAGGAAGATAACGTCGCGCGATTGCGACGCTTCGTCGCCGTTTTCGGCAATGAATTTCTGGGCGGTTGCGTAGAAGACATCGTATTCCTTTTTCTTTAGGTAATACTGGATAAGCCCGAGGTTCACGTCCTTTTCATACTGTCCGTTTTTGAACTGCGTCAGATACTCGTTGCTGAGTTCGAACATTGTATCGAGCTTGTTTACCTTGAGCGCGCAGACGATTGTTGCGAAATAGAAGTCCTCAATGTTTTGATGTTTGGGGAACTGCTTTATAAGCTGGTAATACGCCCAGAAGCTTTCGTAGTCGCGCTGGGAGAGCATGTAGTTGTTGGCGACTCTCGCCATGAGCTGGTCGCCCATTTGCGGAACAGTCTGGGCAACCTTGAGCATTGATTCAAGCGTCTTGAGCTTGTTTGCGGAGTCCACAACCTGCGGGCTGTTGGGGTTGAGGCGTTTTGCCGCGTTGAGCTTTGCGGTTTCGTCGGCTATGAACTGCTTGAAGTTTGCAATCATAACGTCCCTGTCGAAGACGAGGTTGAAGAAAACCATTGCCTCGCTGTATTTGCCCTGCTTGGAAAGCTCGTCGCCCGCCTTGATGAATTCGATGTTAAGGGAGGGGTCGTTTCTTGCCGCGTTGTTGTAGACCATGAAGGGAATGTATTTGCGGGCGTCTTCGTATTTCTTTTCGGCGAAGCAACCCTGAATGAGAGCCGACGCCGCCATGACTTTGTCGTCTGTCTTTGCCGATTCGTTCAAAAGTCTCTCGAACCACGGCTTGCCGATTTTCCACTTTCTGTTGTTGAAAAGCGACACGCAAATGCGGCGGACAAGCTCGAACTTCTCCTTGTTGGAAAGCTTGGAGGAATAGGGCTGTTTAAGCAGCAGCGAGCGCGTAGCCACGGCGTTTTCGAACTGCTTGATTGCCTCGAAGCAGTTCGCCTTGGTTTTGATTGCGTCGATTACAAATTCGCCGTCGGGGTAGTTTTTAATTACCTTGTCGAAGCCCGCAACCGCCTTTTTTACGAGCGCGGGGTTTGCGTAGCCGCCCGCGTCGTATTCCTGCAGATAGCCGTATGCCTCGAAGAAGTAGAACTGCTGCAAAAGCGCGCGCAGGGCTTTGTCTTCCGAGCTTTCAATTCGCTTGATAAGCTCGACGATATACGGGCGCGCCTCCAGATACCTGTGCGCGTTCGCCAAGTTTACGGCTTCGTCCTTGAGTTCGGTTGTGCTCATATTCGCGGCGTCCTGCGCGTAGGCGCAGGCGGAACAAACCGCGAGCAAAACGGCAACTGCCGCCTTTTTTATGGTGTTCGATCCAAGCTTCATCTTTTCTTATTTTTAAAGTTTGCGCGCAACGCCGATTGCGGCGCGTCGATTCACGACGCCGAACCGATTGTCGCTTTAAGTGAGTTATTCAACAGTAGAATTGCTCACTTTTCCAGCTTTTTTTTAAGTAATTGCAAACTTTATGGGCAAAAAACTGTTGAAGAAATATCGGGAAAGTGTAAACTGCCACGCATTTTTACCACTAAGCTGTGCGCGTTTTTAGGCGCGCGCGGACATACAATCAACGGCATCACAATGAAAAAGACAACAAAAGCCCCCTCTCAAACACGGCTTCCCGCCCCGATGAAAGGCGCGGATGTCCTCGTTAAATGTTTGGAAAACGAGGGCGTAGACACGCTTTTTGCATACCCCGGCGGACAGTCGATTGACCTGCACGAAGCGTTTTCGCACTCAAAGAAAATCCGCGTAATTCTCCCCCGACACGAGCAGGGCTGCGGATTTATGGCGCAGGGTTATGCGCGCTCCACGGGCAAAGTAGGCGTATGTATGGCGACAAGCGGCCCCGGGGCTATGAATTTGCTCACAACAATTTCCGACGCGTTTATGGACAGTATTCCCATGATTGCAATCACGGGGCAGGTGTTCCAGTCGCTCATCGGCAAAAGCGCGTTTCAGGAAACCGACGTGTTCGGCATGACCCTCCCCGTTGTAAAGCACAGCTATTTGGTTTTGAATGCCGAAGACCTTCCGCAAATTATCAAGGAGGCGTTCCTCATTGCCAAAAGCGGACGACCGGGGCCCGTTGTGATAGACCTGCCCAAAGACGTTCAGCAGAAGATTTTTGTGCCCGATTTCGACGCGAAGCCCGACCTCCCCGGCCTGCCGAAAATTCCGCACGCTTCCGACGAACAGCTGCTTGAGCTGCTCGATTTGGTTTCGAAAGCCAAACGCCCCGTTGTCTACACGGGCGGCGGCGTGATTTCCGCGGAAGCGTCGAAGGAACTGCGCGAATGGACCGACATGTTCAATCTCCCCGTGGCTACGACGCTCATGGGCGTGGGCGCGGTCGACCCGTTCGAGGAAAAGAATTTATACTGGTTCGGAATGCACGGAACGGTTGCGGGCAACAGAGCCGTGCTTGAGTCTGACCTGCTTGTGGCAATCGGCGCGCGCTTCTCCGACAGAATCACGGGCACTGTAAGCAAGTTCGCCCCGCACGCAAAAATAGTGCATATCGACATAGACGTTGCCGAGCAGAACAAGAACGTAAAGGTTGGTCTTGCAATAAATTCCGACGTGAAGTTCGCCCTCAAACGCCTCGTTGAGCTGACCAAAAAGACAAAGCCCGCAAAGCCCGACGTGAAAGAATGGCTCGCGCACATAAAGGAAGTCAAAAAGCAGTTCAACTATCCCTTCGCCTACCGCAACCGCAAGCATATTACGGCGCAGGAGGCAATCTTGACGCTCTACCATGTAAGCAAGGGCGAACTTACCATTACAACGGGCGTGGGGCAGCACCAAATGTGGACGCCGCAAAACTATATTTTCACGAAGCCCCGCCAATTACTGAGCTCGCTCGGGGCGGGCACAATGGGCTTCGGTCTGCCCGCGGCGTTGGGCGCGAAAGTGGCAAACCCCAAGGCGGAAGTGGTAGACATTGACGGCGACGGTTCTTTCCAGATGAACATTCAGGAAATGGCGACCGCCGTTGCGGAAAATATCCCCGTAAAGGTAATGCTAATCAACAACCAGTTCCTCGGAATGGTTATGCAATGGCAGGACTTGCTCTTCAAGGGCAACTACGCAAACACTATTCTTTCGCTCGACAAGGACAATCAGGGCGGCCCCGAAAACCTCGACGCAATCTACCCGAACTACTGCAAGATTGCCGAGGGCTACGCTTGGGAATGCGCGCGCGTGTTCAGAAAGGAAGACTTGGAAGACGCGGTCAAGAAGATGTTGGCTTCGAAAAAACCGTATCTGCTTGAAGTCATAACCGAGCACGACGAACACGTTTTGCCGTTCATTCCGCCGGGAAAATCGGCGGAGGAAATAATAACAGTTCAACCCGCAAAGAAATAACATATGCAAGACACATTTGTAACAATCAAGACAAACCGCGGCGACATAAAGATAAAATTGTATCCGACAGTCGCCCCCAAAACGTGTGAAAACTTCACAACCCTCGCCAAAAAAGGCTACTACGACGGCGTTATTTTCCACCGCGTCATAAAGGACTTTATGATTCAGGGCGGCGACCCCACGGGCACAGGCTGCGGCGGGCAGTCGTGCTGGGGCGGAACGTTTGAGGACGAATGCTCGCCCGACGTTTCGTTCGACAAAAAAGGCCTTTTGGCGATGGCGAACGCGGGTCCCGGAACAAACGGCAGCCAGTTCTTCATCACAACAACCCTCACGCCGTGGCTGCATATGCACCACACTATCTTCGGCGAAGTTGTGGAGGGCTACGACGTTGTCGAGAAAATAGAAAACTGCCAAACGGGCTTTATGGACAAACCCGTTCAGGAGCAGAAAATCCTCTCGGTTGAAGTGCTTTAACGCGGTGCGGTAAATCGGCGACAGACGGCGGAACACTCGGTTGTTCCGCTTTTTTTTGCGCGCGAAAGAATTTGACTGTTCGGCGGGGCGCAATTATACGTTTGGGCGTCAATCACTGAAAATTATATATGAAAAAACTGGCTATAACCGCACTTATCAGTCTGTTGGCGGTGTCGGCCGTCTTCGGGGGAAGAAAAACATCGCAACTGCGCGACTGGCATTTCAACCTCGGCGACGTTCCGAACGCAAACGACGCAAACTTCGACTGTTCCCGATGGGAAAAAGTCCGCATTCCGCACGACTGGGCCATAGGCAAGCCCTTCGATATGAACATAGACCTCCAATACGCCAAGGTCGAGGCCGACGGCGACAAAACCTACGCCCTGCGCACGGGGCGCACGGGCGCGCTGCCCTGCTTCGGCGTGGGCTGGTATAGGACATCGTTCAAACTCGACAAAGCCGAAGCGCAAAAACGCGTTTTTCTGGAATTCGACGGCGCAATGAGCTTGGCGAAAGTCTATGTAAATTCCGAATTGGCGGGAGAACGCCCCTACGGGTATTCGTCTTTCTGCGTTGACGCCACGAAATTCGTGAAGGCGGGGGAAAACACGGTTGCGGTCAGGCTGGACAACAAAACGGGGTCGTCGCGCTGGTATTCGGGAGCGGGGCTTTACAGGTTTGTCCGCGTTGTAGCGAAGGAGAAATCGCACATAAAATACAACGGAATTTTCGCAACAACCCCGAGTGTGTCGGCTGATTCCGCAACAGTGAAGATTGAAACGGAAGTTGAAAACCCCGACAAGCTGGCGGTGGAGCACAAAATTTTCGACA
This sequence comes from uncultured Opitutales bacterium, assembly GCA_934613645.1. Classification (GTDB taxonomy): domain Bacteria; phylum Verrucomicrobiota; class Verrucomicrobiia; order Opitutales; family Intestinicryptomonadaceae; genus Merdousia. The sequence continues at coordinate 84,947 of CAKTTC010000008.1, forward strand.
AAAACAAAAAACTTGTGGCAAAAGCGAAAGTGCCCGCGGGCGAAACGGCTCTGCTCAAGATAGAAAAGCCCGCGCTTTGGTCGCCCGAAAACCCCGCGCTATATACGCTGAAAACTTCGCTTGTAGGCGGAGGCAAAACGCTCGACGAAGTATCCACGCGCATAGGTGTCCGCTCAATAAGCTTTTCGGCGGCGGACGGATTCAAGCTCAACGGCAGATACACTACGCTCAAAGGTGTGTGTCTGCACCACGACTTGGGGCCAATCGGTGCGGCGACGAACGTTTCGGCAATACGCAGGCAGTTTGAAATCCTCAAGGAAATGGGCTGCAATGCAATCCGCACGACGCACAATCCGCCCTCGCCCGAGTTTCTCGACCTCTGCGACGAAATGGGCTTCCTTGTGGAAGCCGAAGCTTTCGACGAATGGAAACACGCCAAAAACTGGAACGGATACTCGCGCTATTTCGACGAATGGGCGAAGCGCGACTTGACCGACTTTGTCCGGCGCGACCGCAACCACCCGAGCGTGATAATCTGGAGCGCGGGCAACGAAATACCCGACATCGTCAAGCCCGACGGAATCGGCACGGCAAAAATGCTGGTAGACACGTTCCACGCGCTCGACAACACGCGCCCCGTCACGGTGGGCATAAACTACGGCAGGCAGGTTTTCAGCCAAGGCAATGGCGAATTCGCGAAAATTTTCGACGTTGTGGGTGTAAACTACAACCCGTGGACTTGCCGCGACACCATTCCGAAGAAATTCCCCGAAATGATTGTCCACGGCAGCGAAACCGCCTCTACGGTGAGTTCGCGCGGAATATACCACCTGCCGCTTAAAAAATTCAAGGCGGACATTATCTCCAAAAAAATGCCGTTCAGTCCCGACTACCAAATGTCGAGCTTCGACACCGAAGCCCCGCCGTGGGCGCAAATTCTCGACGAACAGTTCTACATACTCGACCAAAACAAAAAGCTGCTTGGCGAATTTGTCTGGACGGGCTTCGACTACCTCGGCGAGCCTACCCCGTTCAACCCCGGCACGCCCGCGAGAAGCTCATATTTCGGGATAGTCGATTTGGCGGGATTCCCGAAAGACCGCTTCTATTTCTACCAGTCGCGCTGGAACGAAAAAGCGGAGGTTCTGCACATACTGCCGCACTGGAACTGGGAGGGACGCGAGGGCAAACCGATTCCCGTAATTTGCTACTCAAACTTCCCCGAAGTGGAAGTGTTCCTGAACGGGAAATCGTTCGGCAAGCGCAGGCTCGACCCGAATTCGCCCGAACTGCTGAAACGCTACCGCTTCATTTGGGACGAAATCCCCTACGAAGCGGGTGAATTGAAAGCCGTAGCCTACGACGCCGCGGGCAACAAAAAGCTCGAAAAGGTCGTCAAAACATCGGGGCAACCCGCCGCCGTAAAATTCGAAATAAAACACTCGAAATTGTCGGCGAACCCCGACGAACTGATTTTCGCGGAAATGTCGGTTGTCGACAAAGACGGCAATTTCTGCCCGACGGCAACGCCGATGTTGTTCGTGAAAGTAGAGGGTGCGGGCAGTCTGCTTGCGCTGTGCAACGGCGACGCCACCGACCAAACCGCGTTTTCCTCGAACTACATGAAAGCCTTTAGCGGAAAGCTTCTGGCGGTAATAAAGCCGTCGGGCAAGGCGGGCACGATAAAAATACATACAATCAGTATGAATTTAAAACCGTCTTTTATTTCGATAAAAACGAAATAGGACATCAACCGAAAGTGGCGCAAAAAAAGCGGCGGAGCGGGCAACCCCTCCGCCGTCGGTTTTCGGCAAAGCCGCTATTTCACTGGGCGGGCGTTGATGTAGACGTTCTCGAGTTCAAGCCCCTCTACGGCGTCGCGGTTTTGAAGCCCCGACTTCTTTTCCGTAAATGTGCAGTTTTGGATTTTGAAATTTTTCAGGCGGTATTTGTCGGATTTTTCCACCGAAAAGAACGTTCCGCAATCGAGCGCAACGGCAAGCAAACGGACGTTTTCGCAAACGGAAAGCGGCATATCGGCGCGTTCCGCCTTTTCGTAATACTGTGTCCACGGGCGAAGATGGATAACGCCGTTTAGAACGCTTCCGTTGATGCGCGCAACTTCGACGTATTCGTAATGCTGCGGGGTATCGGGGCGCATTTTGAAGTAGAGAAGCCGCCACGCGCCGTCAACGGTGCAGTCCTGAAAAATTACGTTGCGGCAGTGGACGGACTCGCTGCCGAAAGTCAGCGCGCTGTGGACATCGACAAACACGCAGTTGCGGACAATGACGTTGTAGTTCGAGCCGTTTGTGGGGTCTTTGTCGGCGAAAGTTCCCTTGCCGCCCTTGAGCACAACGCCGTCGTCGTTGACCGATATGTAGCAGCCGTCAACGAGAACGTCGGAGCAAACGTCCAAGTCTATTGCGTCGGAGCTTGGGGCTTTGAGCGTGCCCTTTGTGGGGGCAATCATTTTCGCGGAGAGAATTTTCACGCGGTTGCACTTGTAGAAGTGGGTTGTCCAAAAGCCCGAATTTTTGAAGGTTGTGTCGGCTATGGTTATGTCGTCGGAATTGGAGACGTAAAGCAGGCGCGGGCGGAGGGTGTCGAGGTTGCGCCCCTGCGGGCGGACTTTCAAGCGCAGCCACAAGTCGCGCCAAAAGCGCGCGCCGTTGCCGTCGATTGTTCCCCCGCCGAAAATTTTGAAGCCCGAAGCGTTGTCGGCGTTGATTAGCGCGCAAAAATACGGAATTGTCTGCCCCTCGGCGCGCGTAGTTTTTATGGGGTAGTCTGAAATGTCGTCCGAGCCTCTGATTGTGGCGTCGGTATCGACATAAAGCGAAACGCCTTTCGGAAAAAACAGCGCACCCGTGTTGTAGACGCCTTTCGGAAACACAATCAAACCGCCGCCGTCTGCCGCGGCCTTGTCGATAACCGCCTGTATTGCCGCCGTCTGCAATTCGGGGGAATCGGGCTTAACGCCGAGGAGGGAAACGTCGTATTTGCGCGGGAAATCGTCGGGCGAAGGCTTGTCGGTATTAAAAAACCAGTCCGCCACGGGCGTGCCGTCGGGAAAATTCGACGGCGTTTCGGGAAAGAATTTCCGCCCCTGCGCGCCGAAAGCAATGCACGCGCAAAAAACGGCGAGCAACGGGAAAATCCGCTTGAGCTTCATCGCAACCCCCTTTGAAAAATCAGTCGCGCCGCGACATCAAAAACTGGAGGATATACCAGAACATCAGCGCGATTGACGCAAACAAACCGAGAGCCGCGGCTACGTATTGGTCGTTTTCGTATTGGTGCAAGACCGCGCTCGTGTTATACAAAAGCGCGAACGCCGCAAACACTATCATCGCCCCCGAGAACCACAGCCCAAGCCCGAATCCGAACAGGATTGCGCAAACTATGATTCCCAACGCCACGAAAGAGACTATCGTCAATATTCCGCCGAGGAACGAAAAATCTTTTCCCGATATTACCGCGTATGCCGTAATTCCGCCCGCAAGTGCCGCGGTGAGTATCGCCGCCTGCGGGATTGCGTCGGGCGCGTATTGGTCGGCAAGCAGAATCAGCGGAAGGAATATCACCGCCTCCGCAATGACGTAAAGGTAAAGCCCCGCGTATTGTTTGCCGATGTCGCCGCGCGAAAACGTCCACGAGTTCGCCACCCACGAGACAGCCATAAACGCAATCATCACTATCAGCCAGTTTTTGCCGCCAACCATTCGCGCGGCCAAATCCACCGCGGGCTGCCACGACATCAAAAGCCACTCCAAAAGCACGAAAACCGCAAACGCGGCCGCCAAGTTCAGGTAGCACTTTCTGATAAATTCGCCCCGCGCCGAAACCGCGGAACGCTCCGAATAAATTCCATTGTTGTTCATAATGCCATACGGTTTAACAAATCGGGCGGAAAATTAAAGACAAAAATATCTGGAAAAAACCGCCCTTTTGTATAGCGTCAAAATATATGGAAAATAAAGCCGACATTTCTACTGACAACCTGCGTTTCGACGGACGCAAACCCGACGAGCTCAGAAAAATATCGTTCACGCCCAACATTGCCCCCAACGCAACGGGCTCTGTATTGGCGGTTTTCGGAAACACGCAGGTTATCTGTGCGGCGACTGTCGAAAAGAAAGTCCCCGCTTGGATGAACGCCCAAGCCGCCACAAAAGGCTGGATGAGCGCGGAGTATTCAATGCTTCCATACGCGACGCTCACGCGCAAGCAACGCCCCGTATCGGCGGGCAAGCAGGACGGCCGCTCGGTGGAAATTCAGCGGCTCATTGGAAGATCTATGCGCGCCGTAGCCGACTTGGACAAGCTTGCCGGACACACGCTCTGGATTGACTGCGACGTTCTGCAGGCAGACGGCGGCACGCGCACGGCGTCGATTAGCGGCGCGTTCGTTGCGGCGAAAATAGCCATCGCAAAACTTATCGCCGCCGGCGAAATTCAGGAAGACCCATTCACCGACTCCGTTGCGGCAATCAGCGTGGGCATGTTCGGCGGAAGAGCCGTGCTTGACCTGCCGTATATCGAAGACCGCGACGCCGACGTAGACGCGAACGTAGTTATGACGGGCTCGGAGAAATTCGTCGAAGTTCAAATGTCGGGCGAAGAAGCGGTTTTCGACGGCGACGAATTGGCGAAGCTGCTGTCGCTTGCCAAGAAGGGAATCGGCGAAATCACGAAACTTCAACAACAAACCATCAGAAAGGCTCTCGATGAATAAGACAGAAATGGCTCTCGCCTCTTTCCGCAAGCCCTATTCCTGCGCGCAAACCGTCTATGCGGCTTTCGCGGAGCAAATTGACCCGCAAAAAATGGAAGAAATGAAGCTCAACAGCGCGGGACGCGCCCCCGACGGCATTTGCGGCGCGCTGTATGCGGCGATTTCATTGCGCCCCGAATGCGCCGACGAATTCAAAGCCAAGTTCTCACAGCTTGCAGGCGACTGCCGCTGCCGCGAGATAAAATCACTCCACAAAACCTCCTGCGAGGAATGCGTAAAAATAGCCTCATCTTTGCTTATTTTATAATTTCTAAAACTTTGACTTCGTTCAATGCGCCTTTGCTCCTTGTTGAAGTTGCGGAGAAAAGTAATTTTGCTTCAGCTCAAAGACACTTCTTTGCATTACTTTAACCAATAATCAAAGGCACATCGGCTACGCCGATTGCCGCCGCTTCAGGAATAATAAAAAACGCCGCTTTAGAAATAATAAAAACTTTAATTTGGAGCAAAGCGGCATTGAATGAAGTTCAATCCGCGCCCCTTAAAAAATCATAAAAAATTTAGTCGGCGGGGGGAGGAGGCGGGGGCGGAGTGCGCGTGCCGTCGCCAATGAGTTGTTTCATCATTGCGCGGACTTCGGGGTCGTTTAGCATTTCCTCGCGTTCCTGTTCGTCCAAGCGGCCGTCGCCGTTTTTGTCGTATTTTTTCACGAGAGCGGCGCGGCGTTGCATTGCGTCTTTGAACATTGCGCGGCGTTCTTCGGCGTCGAGCTTGCCGTCGCCGTTCTTGTCGAACTTGGCGAGAACCTCCTTGGGGAGCGAGCGCTCCATGCGTTCCATTTTGCGGCGGCGCATTGCCTCGAACATTTTGCGCTGTTCTTCGAGAAAGGCGGAAAGCTCGGTTTCGTCGAGTTTGCCGTCGCCGTCTTTGTCGAATTTTGCGACTACGTCCTTGGCGTGGCGAAGCCTGATTTTTTGCAGGTCGGCGCGGCGTTCCCTGAGGGCCTTGCGGGCTTCTTCGCGCTCTTCGGCGTTGAGGCGGCCGTCGCCGTCCTTGTCGAATTGCTTGAGCAGCTGGATTTTTGCGGCGGTTGAAACGCATTCGTCTTCGGAAACGTCGGCAAAGGCCGACGCGGCAAGCAGCGCGCATGCAAAAACGGCGATTTTTCTTTTCATATAAAATTCCTTTCTTGGGGATTTTGGGGTTTGTTCTACAAAGGCAAAACGCGCGGCGGGGGCGGATAGTTTCAAAATAATTTTGTTTGAATTAAACCGCGATATGTGAAATGCTCGGCGCGTAAAAGGAATTTTTTATATGTATCAGGTAACATTCAGCCCACAAAGTCTGGCGGAGCTCGAAAAAATCGACAAGCGCACACAGCTGGAAATTGTCGATTCGTTCGGGGCTCTGACGAAAGAGGACATCGAAAGCGGCCTTCCAGAAATCGGGAAAATACACCGCGGCAACAAGGTTTTCTACCGTCTGCGCGTAGGCGACTACCGCATCTATTTCGAAATTCTCGAGCAACAAAAAACCCTCCACGCCCACTATATACTGCACCAACACACGTTGGCCGACTTCGTGTTCAGGGTGAAGCTCCCGTTCAAGGAGGAGACCATGCTGGAGCAGGAGGACAACTTCTGGAAATATTTGGAATCGCTGAAAAAATGAAACAACAAAAACTTTGGAGCAACGTCCATCAGGCGAGTAAAATCTACATTCTGCCGAACGCGTTTACGGCGGGGAATCTGTTTTTCGGGTTTCTGTCGATAATTCTGTGCATACAGGGGAAGTTCAACGCGGCGTCGCAGGACAGGGCAATCGACGTTCTGGCGCAGCTGATAACGCAGTCGAGCGCGTTTGCGCAAACCGACGCAATCGGCTCGGGCAAGGGATACTACCTGCTTGCAATAATCTGCATTCTGATGTCGTTTTTGTGCGACGCGTTCGACGGACGCGTTGCGCGCGCAAGCGGAAAGCTGTCGCTTTTCGGCAAGGAGTTCGACTCGCTCGCAGACAGTGTTTCGTTCGGAATTGCCCCGTGCATTCTGATGTATTTCCTCATTCTAAGCCCCAGCGACGACATGGGAACGGCGATGAAGTCGCTCGTGCGCAGCACGGGGTGGCTTATCGGCTTTATCTTCATGCTGTGCGCGGCAATCAGGCTTGGGCGTTTCAACGTGTTGACAAACCCGTATATCGACGGGCACGAGAAATACGAAATGGGCGATTTTTCGGGTCTTCCCGCGCCTGCGGCGGCGGGGGCGGTGGCGTCGATTGCACTTACAATGCTGAGCTTCAATCTCACGGCGTTTATGCCCATTTTGATTCCGCTTATGCTGTTGATTTCATGGTTTATGATTAGCAACATTCCGTATCCGTCGTTCAAGCATATAAACTGGACTACGAGCACAAAATTCCGCTCTTTCGTGGCGATTGTCGTGTGCGTGCTGCTGATTATTTATTTCAGAGACTGCAGCTTTGCCATTATGTTCTTGGCATACGTTTTCTATCCGCCGATAAAATATCTGCCGCGCGCAAAACGCATTATAGCCTACAAAATCAAGAAGACAAAAAAGGCGCGCCAAAACGCCAAACGATAGTTCCGCACAAAACGCGCCGCCCCCTACGACAGTAAAACGGCGCGTTTTTTATGCTCCGCAAAATCCGACTTTATGAAAATGAAAACACTTTTGTATTCCGCATTTTTTCTGACGCTTTCCGCGCTGTTCGCGGCGGCGCAGCAGCAAACAGCGGCTTCAGCCGCGCCCGCGAAAAGCGACGCGCCCGAAGCGTTCGTTTTCGCAACGCGCCAAAACGAAAACCTCGATTTTGTTGCGTGCGTGCCGCCCAACAGGCTGACGGTTTCTTCGGCATACAAAATCTACAGGAACGAATACATTACGGTCTTTGCGTTTCTTGCAAAAATAGCCGACGCGGAATGCAAGTATGATTTTGTCTATTCGCTCTACATGATTGCCCCCGACGGAAGCAGGAGCGACGTTATAAAAAACAAGCGCGTTGCGGGAAAGCTCGCGCAAAAAAACGAGCTTCTGTTTTTGACGGACTCGCTGTATTTGATGTTCGAAAAATCCGACGCGTTGGGCGAATACAAATTCGAAATTGACGTAAAGACGCCCGACGGGCGCGCCGTCTGCGAAAAAACGCACAAAATAATTCTCGCCGACGCCGACTTTGAGGCGGAAAAATTCGAAACGCCGAAAGACTTTTTTGCGGCTCTGCAAAAATACTCGGAAGACGCCGCGCCCGAAAAGCTCTATTCGCTCTACAAGTCGGAACACGCAAACATTGTTTCCAAGCGCAACGGAGTCGGCAAAACAATGCTGGTGTTTTTCAGGGAGGCGTTCAGGTCAAAGCCGTTTTTGCTGGACAGGTTGGCGGCGGAATTCGACACCGCTTCGGAGTGCGAAAGGCAGAACGGAATTCTGTTGTTTGCGTCGCTCGGCGAATTGAAGAAGCTTGACGGAAAGAGTCTGTCGGACTCGGAAAAAAGCCTCAAAAACGTTTCGTTCGGGGCGTTGGCGGCGATGAATTCGCCCTACGAAAAGCCGTTTTCGGCGGGTTCGTTCGATATGCTTTGGGGAGAATTCTACGCAAAGGGCAACTACGCGCCGATAGAAAAAATAATGTCGTTTTTCGCGTATGAAAAGTCGGCGCAGACGTTCTTGGACGCGCTCAAAAGCGGAACGCACAAGCAGCTCGACAAAAAAACGACGCTTGAAGCCGCCGAATTTTTCTCGGCAACGTATTCCGTTTTGCGCAACATAAAAACGCGCTTGGCGGCGGCGTATATCGATTTCTACATCATCAAGCACCCGTCCGAATTCCCCGCGGGAAAAGTAAAGCGCAACTTCGATTTGTGCGTTGAGTATCTCAAGTTCAAAACGGAAAGCGCGCGCAAAGCGGCGGCGGGAAAGGCGGCTGCGGCAAAGGCAAAAGCGGAAAAGTAGTATGGAAAGCCGCGTATTGTTCACCGAAGACGAAATCCGCGCGCGCGTGAAAACGCTCGGGCGCGAAGTTGCAAAATGGGCGCGGTCGGGCGCGGAAAGCGCGGAGGGAAACGTCTGCATGCTCTGGCTCGCGGAGGGGGCGTTCGTTTTTGCCGCCGACTTGGCGCGCGCGATTGACTGCGACATACGCGTGCGCTCGGTGCGCGCTTCGTCCTACGGAAACGCTTTCAAAAGCTCGGGAACTGTTTCGGTAAACGCCGATTTTTCCGAATACAAAAATATGCGCGTGCTTATTGTAGACGACATTTTCGACACGGGCAGAACGCTTGCGGAAATCTCCCGCCGCCTCTTAAAAGAGGGCGCAACGGAAATAAAAACATGCGTTATGCTCAAAAAAAACACGCGCGAAAAACGGAATTTTCCGCCGCCCGATTTCTTCGGGTTCGAAATCCCCGACGAATACGTTTTCGGCTACGGGCTCGACGCAGCGGAAAAATTCAGAAACCTCCCCGACATCAGATTCTACAAGGATTGACGCAATGAAAATAGGCTCGCACATATCGTTTTCAAAAGGCTACAGGCAAATGGCCGAAGACGCGCTTTCAATCGGCGCAAACGCCTTCCAGTATTTCAGCAGAAACCCGCGCGGCGGCAAAATGAAGGACTTCGACGCCGAAGACGCCCGCGAAATGCTGCAAATTACAACCCGCAACAACTTCGCCCCGTTCCTCGTCCACGCGCCGTATGTATACAACCCCTGCGCCGCCGACGAAAGCCTGCGCGACTTTGCAAAAACCGCCATGCGCGAAGACCTGCAACGCCAGCAGCAAATACCCAACAGCCTGTATGTGTTCCACCCCGGAAGCCACGTCGGGCAGGGCGCGGAGACGGGCGCGCGCAAAATCGCCGAAGTGCTCGACGCCGTTTTCTTCGACGGACTGCAAACTACGATACTGCTTGAAACAATGTCGGGCAAGGGCACGGAAATGGGGCGTTCATTCGAAGAGCTTGCCGACATAATTTCGCGCGCAAAATGCGGCGGAGAACTCGGCGTGTGTTTCGACACCTGCCACACGTTCTCGGCGGGCTACGATATTGTAAACGACCTCGACGGCGTGCTTGAACATTTCGACGCAACGCTCGGGCTTTCGCGCCTCAAGGCAATACACCTCAACGACAGCATGACGCCCTTCGGCGCGCACAAAGACCGCCACGCGCGCATAGGAGAGGGCGAAATAGGGCTTGAGGCGATTGTGCGCATAATAAACCACCCCAAGTTGCGCGAGCTGCCGTTCTATCTTGAAACGCCGAACGAGCTTGACGGATACGCGCGCGAAATTGCACTGCTGCGCGGAAAATACGGAAAATAAAATGTATTACAAAATCACAAAAAATGCCATTGAGTATCTTTCAAAAGCAGACGCAAAACTGGGGGATTTCATAAAGGCGCGCGGGGAAGTCAGGCGGACAATGTTCCCCGACGCGTTCGAGTGTTTTGTCTGCGCAATAGCCGCCCAGCAAATTGCGGGCGCGGCGGCTGCAAAAATTTTCGAGCGCATAAAAAACGAAATGGGCGGAAAAATCGACGCGCAAAAAATGATTTGCCTCGGCGAAGAACGCCTGCGCGCCTGCGGGCTTTCAGCAACAAAGGCCGCGTGTATTTTAAGCGTGTCGGCCGACGTGGCGCAGGGCAGACTCGACTTCGAAAAACTCGCCCGCGCCGACGAAGCGGAACTCTCCAAAACGCTGCTTAAAATCAGGGGCGTGGGCGGCTGGACGGTGGAAATGATGTCGATTTTCGCGTTCGGCAAGAACGACGTTTTCAGCACAAAAGACTTCGGCGTCAGAAAGGGCTTTTGCAAGCTGCACGACATCGCCGAGATTTCGGAATACAAAAAGCTCTACAGTCCGTTCGGAACGGCGGCGTCAATCTACATGTGGGAGTTGGCAAAGGATTGACTTTTGCGGCGTTTGCCGCCACAATTTTTTTGCAACTTTCTAAACGGCGCAAACGTTATAATACAAATCGGGAGGAATTTTTTTATGAAAAAAATTGCAATATTACTATGTATCGCAGCGGTAGCTGCGGGCGGATATTTCGCATTCTGCGGGCAAACGCAGGAGCAGATTTTGTTCAAGACGGTGAAGGTCGAACGCGGAGATGTCGTCAAGCAAATCGAGGCGACGGGCACGGTAGAACCCGAAGACTTGGTTGACGTGGGCGCGCGCGTTTCGGGCGAAATTGTTTCGTTCGGCAAAGACAAAAACGGCGCGGAGCTTGACTTCGGTTCGGTCGTAAAAGAGGGCGACGTTATGGCTCTGATTGACGACAAAATTCCGCAGACAAACCTCCAGCAGGCAAAGGCGAATCTTCAGCAGGCAAAGGCAAACCTCTCCCAAGCGCAGGCCGACTTGCTTGTAAAGGAGGCTGCCGCGCGCAAGGCCGAGCGCGACTGGAAACGCGCCGAAACGCTCGGCGTTTCCGAAGCACTCTCGCAGGCCACTTTTGACGACTACCTTTCAACTTGGGAAAAGGCAACCGCCGAAGTAGCTTCGGCAAAGGCAAAAATACTTTCGGCCGAGGCGTCGATTTCTTATTCGCAGGCGTCGCTTGAAACGGCGCAGAGAAACCTCGAATACTGCGTTATCAAAGCTCCCGTTGACGGCGTAATAATTTCGCGCGAGGTAAACGTGGGGCAGACGGTCGTTTCAAGCATGAACGCAAGCAGCCTGTTTTTGCTGGCAAAAGACCTCAAAAAAATGGAGGTGTGGGCGTCGGTAAACGAGGCGGACATAGCCAACATAAAAGTGGGGCAGCCCGTAAAGTTCAATGTAGACGCCCGCCCGAGGGAGTCGTTCGACGGCAAGGTCGGGAAAATCCGCCTGAACGCAACGATGTCGCAAAACGTGGTAACATACATTGTGGAGGTTGTTGCCGACAACTCCGACGGCCGCCTTATGCCGTATCTGACGGCCAATTTGTATTTCGAAGTCAACAGGCAAAAAAACGCCCTGTTTGTGCCCAACGCCGCGTTGCGCTGGAAACCCTCGCGCGAACAGGTTGCCGAAGACGTCGACTTCGACAATCTCCCGCAAGCCCGCCGCGTGTGGGTGGAAAACGGTGCGGGGAAAGTGCGCCCCGTGGAAGTCAAAGTCCTGCTCAACAACGACTCCGTAAGCGCGATTGAAGCCCCGCTCAAGGAGGGCGACGGCGTGGTAATAGGCGTGGACGAATCGGTCTCGGCAAAGACCGCGAACGCAAACCCGTTTATGCCGAAAATGCCGACGCGCAAAAAATCGGTAAACTCGTCAAAAACGGCGCAACAATGAGCCTGATAGAGCTGAAAGACATCAGAAAAACCTACGTCATGGGCGACATTCTGCTGCCCGTGCTCAAGGGAGTTTCGCTGAAAATCGAAAAGGGCGAAATGGTCGCGCTAACGGGCGTTTCGGGCTCGGGCAAAAGCACGCTGATGAACATTCTGGGGTGTCTCGACCGCCCCACTTCGGGCGAATATTGGCTCGACGGGACGGAGGTTTCGAAGCTCGACAACGACGCCCGCGCCGACATAAGAAACAAGAAAATCGGCTTTGTGTTCCAGAATTTCAACCTGCTTGCGCGCACAACCGCGCTTGAAAACGTGATTATGCCGCTGGGCTATACCGCCGCGCATATGAGCCAAAAACAGATGGAGGCGGCGGGCAAGGCAATGCTTGAACGCGTCGGGCTTGCCGACAGAATGGACCACGAGCCTTCGCGCCTTTCGGGCGGGCAGCAGCAGCGCGTAGCAATAGCCCGCGCGCTTGTGAATATGCCCAAAATTCTTTTCGCCGACGAACCGACGGGAAATCTCGACACTAAAATGAGCGAGGAAATCATGCGCCTTTTCCGCGAAATCAACGAAAAAGACGGCGTAACGGTGGTGCTTGTAACGCACGAAATGGACGTTGCCGAAAGCGCAAAAAGAATAGTAAAACTCAAAGACGGCGAAATATCGTCGGACTACCCCGTGCAGAAATGAAAAAATACCGCATAATAAAATCGGCGTTAATCGCCATCTGCCGCAACCCGATGCGCACGTTTTTGACGACGCTCGGAATTGTAATCGGCATTTCGTCGGTAATCACGCTTATGGAAATAGGCGCGGGCGCGCGGGAGATGATGTCGAAAAACTTCGCGCAAATGGGGGCAAACACAATCCGCGTTTTCCCCGGAACTGTGGCGCGCAGGGGCGTAAGCTCGGGTGCGGCGTCGTGGGTGAGCCTTACAGTGGCCGACCTGAACGCGATTCTCAAAAACTGTCCGCACGTAAAAGAGGGCACGCCGTTTTTGTCGGTCAGAGGGCAGATTATTTACGGCGGCAAAAACTGGAGTCCGTATTTCATCAACGGCGTAAACGAAAAGTATTTCGACATAGGCGGCTGGAAAATCGAAGAGGGCGAACCCTTCACAGCGGGGCACGTCCGCCGCGGCGCAAAAGTATGCGTTGTGGGCGAAACCATTGTGCGCGAACTCTACGGCGGCGAAAGCCCCGTCGGCAAGGAAATCAGAATACAGAACGTTGTTTTCAAGGTCATAGGCGTGCTCAAAAGCAAGGGCGCAAACATGATGGGCATGGATCAGGACGACTGCGTTCTTGCGCCGTGGACTGCCGTTAAAATGCGCCTGCGCGGCGCGGGCAGCACATCAATCAGCGCGGCTTCGACCACGACTGTTGTGGGCTCTACAACTTCCGCCACCGACACATACGTCGGCAGCGTAAACTTCTACGCCCCCGCCCTCTCGAATATGCCGCCCGTGCGCTTTTCAAACATCGACAGCATAATGCTGCAAACCACGAGTGCGGACGACGTTTACAAGGCGATTTCGGAAGTCGGGCAGGCGTTGCGCGTTTCGCACAAGCTCGCGCCCGAAATAGACGACGACTTCAGAATAAGGGCGATGGCGGAATTCGCCGACATGATGAAGTCGAACGCGGCGACGACAACCAATCTGCTGCTGTGTGTGGCATTCATTTCGCTGATTGTAGGCGGCGTGGGAATTATGAACATAATGCTGGTGTCGGTGTCGGAACGCACGCGCGAAATAGGGCTGCGAATGGCGGTAGGCGCGCGCGGCAGCGACATTCTGCGGCAGTTCCTGATTGAGTCGGTGGTGATATGCCTGTTCGGCGGAATAGTCGGAATTGTGGTGGGGCATTTGTTCTCGATAGTGATGTCGAGTTTTATGGGTTGGCCGGTATCGTTTTCGTATTCGGCCGTTGTGATATCGTTCGGGGTGTCGTCTTTGGTGGGGGTTGTTTTCGGCTACTATCCCGCTTGGAAGGCGGCGCGGCTCGATCCAATAGAAGCGTTGCGCTATGAATAAAATTACGTCTTTTACATCTGTTGCAATTCCGCTGTTCGCGCTTTCGGCGTGCATGGTAGGCCCCGACTACGAACAGCCCGAACGCGCCGCCGCTGCGGCGTGGAGCAATGCCGACACGTCTTCGGCAATAACCGACACAAACGGGCGTTCTGCCGCCGAGCTTGTCGACTGGTGGAAGCTCTTCGGCGACGCCGACTTGGACTGGCTCATTCAGCAGGCAATCAAAACCAATTTCGATTTGGAAACGGCGCGCGCGCGGCTCGAGCAGGCAAAGGCTACTTTGGCAATCAAGCGCAGCGGGCTGTTCCCGCACCTCGATGCCGACGCCTCAATGCGCGAGGGTGCAAAACCGCTCTGGGGCGGCGCGGACGACTCCTACGGGGTCTCGGCAACCGCCGCGTGGGAAATAGACATTTTCGGCGGAGTGCGCAGGTCGGTTGAGTCTTCCGTAGCCGACTACAAGGCGGCGTTGGCCGACGAGATTGCCACGCGCGTGAAAATTTCCGCCGACGTTGCGCAGGCGTATTTCAAATACCGCGCCTACCAAACCGAATTGCGCATCACCGAAGACAATCTCAAAGCGCAAACCAAAACCTACGAAATCACCAAGCAGCGCAAGGCAAACGGCTTTGTTTCGCAGCTCGACGTTGTGCGCGCGGCGGCGGAGGTTTCAAGCACGAACGCACAGCTGCCGAAAATACAAATGGACGAACGGCTTGCGCTGAACGCGCTTGAGTATTTGGTGGGAGTGCAAAGCGGAACGTTGCGCGAAAGGCTTGCGGAGGAAAAACCGCTGCCGAAGCTGGAAACGTTCATTCCCGCGGGCGTGCCCGCGCAAATGCTTGAACGACGCCCCGACATCATAGTTGCCGAGCACAAAATACACGCCGCGGTTGCGGCTGTCGGAGAGGCCACCGCCGATATGTATCCGAAATTTTCCATAACGGGCACAATTTCCTACGACGCCCCGAAATTCAACCGGCTTCTCAACAATCCATACGGGTCGTGGTCGGTAGGGCCTACGGCTACTTGGAACATTTTTCAGGCGGGCAAAACAGTCGCCAACATAAAGCTAAAAGAGGCGGTGGTGAAAGAGGCGCGCGTTTCGTGGCAGTCGAAAGTTTACGGCGCGGTGAAGGAGGTTGAAGACGCGCTTGTTTCGGCGGGCAAGGAGCGCGAGCGGATAGAGCTTATAAACACGCTTGTTGCCGACAACCAAAAGGCGTTCGAGCTTTCAAAAAAGCTCTACTCGGCGGGCGAGATAGAATTTCTCGATTTGCTTGTGGCGCAAAGGTCGCTGTTGCAGTCGCAGCAAAATCAGGTTTCGTCGAGAATGCAGTTTGTAAGCTACATTGCGGCGTTGTATAAGTCGCTCGGCGGCGGCTGGGACATTGCCGAGCTTGAGCAGGCAAAGTAGCCGAAGCAGTGTGCGGCGGCAAGAAGGCGGGGCGTCAGCGTTCCGTCTTTTTTTGTTGCGCAAGAGCCTGCGCGGCTAATTTGTCGCACTTTATCTGGCGCACGAGTGCGTCGAGCGATTCGAATTTCCGCTGCGGGCGCAGGAATTTTTTCAGCCGTATTTCGACTTTTTCGGGCGCGCCGAAATCGACATTTTTAAACAGGTTCATCTCCACAAGCGGCTCGGTTTTTCCCACTGTGGGCGACGTTCCGTAGTTGGCAACCCCCGCGTATTTGCGCCCCGTTTTCACGCGCCTAAGCTCCGCAAAATACACGCCGAACTTCGGCTTGCAGTCGGGATTCCACGGCAGGTTGAGCGTGGGGAAGCCTATTTTGCGCCCCAGTTTTTTGCCGCCTTTGAGCGCGCCCGAACATTTGTAGAAATCGCCGCGCATTTCGGCAAAAGCCGCCATATTGCCAGCGCGGACGGCGTTGCGCATTTCGGAGGAGCTCACCCTGCGGCCGTCGGGCAAAAACACGCCGTTTGCGCTGATGTATTGCCAGCCGTATTTTTTGGAGAGAGCGCGCAACGTGCGGGCATTGCCCTCCGCGCCGCGCCCGAACACAAAGTTATACCCCGTAACGATTCCCTTGAGGTTGGGAAATTTTGCGGCGAGCATTTCGGCAAATTCGTCGGGAGTGAGGGCGGCGAATTTTTTTGTGAACTTTTTCACGAAAACTTTTTCAACGCCCGCTTCGGCGAAAAGTTCGGCTCTGAACTTGCCCGAAAACAGCATTTCAACGGGCGGTCTGCCCATGTCGATAACCGCCGAGGGGTGGGGCGAAAACGTCAACACGCACACTGCCGCACCGTGTTTTTTCGCCAAGCGTTTCGCCAAGCCGACAACCTTTTTATGCCCCTTGTGCAGACCGTCGAACATACCGACCGCCAGAACGCACTTGCGGCGAAACGCGGCGGTGTCTTCGATATTTTCGACATTCTTCATCGGCTAAATTGCAAAGCTCGGGGCGGCCTCGCCGACGGGAATGAGCATTTTTTTGAGGGCGGAGGGATTTGCCTGCTGAAGCTGCTCAATGGTAACGGCGTCCGCCACGTTGAATTTGCCGCTCGAGAGGCGGCGGAGAGCCGTCATATGTGCGCCGCAGCCTATGCGCTTGCCCAAGTCGTGGCAGACGGTTCTGACGTATGTGCCCTTTGTGCAGGCAAGCTCGAAGTCGGCGTCGGGGCTTTCGAAGCGTTTGAGCTCGAAGCGCGAAATGTTTATGAAGCGCGGCTTGCGTTCAACCTCCTGCCCCTGTCGGGCGAGCTTGTAAAGCGGAATGCCGTTGACTTTTTTTGCCGAGAACATCGGGGGCGTTTGGTATTGGTCGCCCAAAAAGGAGTTCATTGACTGGCGCAGGCTTTCTTCGGTCAAGCCCGAGGGAACGGGAAGCTCGGCGACAACTTCGCCCTCGCTGTCCTGCGAATTTGTCTCCACGCCGAGCCTGAAAGAGCCGCTGTAGACTTTGTCGAGACTCATCAGATACTGCGAAAGTTTTGTGGCCTTGCCTACCAATATCACAAGCAGCCCCGTTGCGAGCGGGTCGAGCGTGCCCGCGTGCCCGACGGAGCGTATTTTTAGGCATCTTCTGACTTTGGCGACAACGTCGTGCGACGTGCAGCCCGTCTCTTTGTCGATTAACAGGACTCCTGAAAGTTCGTTCATTTTCTTGATAGCGATTTTTCGCAAAGCTCCAACAGCTTCGGAATTATTGAGTTAAAGGTTTCGTTTTTGGCGGTAAACCCCGCCGCGGCAAGGTGTCCGCCGCCGCCGAACGTCTCGGCGATTTTATTGACTTGCAGTTCGGGAGAACGCCCGCGGAGGCTTCCCTTTATAGAGCCGTCGGAAAGCTCCTCAAGCGTTGCGGCGATTTCAACGCCGTCAATCGAGCGCGCAAAATCGACAAGTCCGTCGGTGTCCTCTTTGCACGAGTCGGTTTTTTCGAACGTGCCGCGCGGAATGAAGCCGAAGCACACGCGCCCGCGCAAATACATTTGCAGGCTTTGCAGATACTGCGCCAAAAGTTTCATTTTCCCGAAACGCTCGCGCTGGTATAGCTGCTGGGCAACATAATTTGCGTCAACCCCGCATTTGACGAGGAATTCCGCAGCCTCGAACGACTCAACCCGCGTTGAAGACGTTGTCCACTGGCGGGTGTCGGTTGCAATGCCCGCATAAAGAAGCGTAGCCGCGCGCTCCGAAATTTTTACGCCCGCGTCCCGAGCCAAAAGAGCGATGATTTCGGCGGTAGCACCCGCGCAGACATCTACGATTTTTATTTCCGCCGCGCTCCGCCCCGAGGCGTGGTGGTCGATACACGCAAACACGTCGGCGAATTTTTCGGAAAATTCGGCGTTCACGCGCGGGAGGTCGGAACAGTCCACAATCACGACTTTGCGCGAAGTGTCGGCAAATTGCGCCGCCGATTCGAACTGCGCCGCCGCAATGTTTTCATACAAATGCGGAACGGGGTTTTGGTTCACGCACACAACGTCCGCGCCCGCATTTTGCAGTATTTCCGCCAGCGCGAACGCCGAGCCTACGCAGTCGCCGTCGGGGCGCATATGTCCCGCAACAACGAGCTTTGCGCCCTTTGCCGCCCGCAAAAGTCTGCGGAAATTTTCGACGAGTTCGGGGTTCATCTGCGCGGGCAGCTACTGTTGTTCGGGCGGGGTCTCTTCCTCCGAGTCCCCGCCGCGCTCTTCGCGCTCGATATCGTCCATGACTTCCAGAATGCGCATACCGCGCTCCACGGAGGGGTCGTAGACGAAGTTGAGTTCGGGCGTGTATTTTATTTTGATGTTTTTGCCGACTATCCGCCGAAGTTCGTTGCGAACCGACATCAAAAATTTGCCCGCCTTTGCAACCGCCTCGCGATTGCCCAGAACCGAATAGTAAACGCGCGCCTTTTTGAGGTCGGGGGCAATGTCCACTTCAGTGAGCGTTATTGCCACCGACTCCGAACGCCATCTGCCGTGCAGAGCCATGCTAAGCTCGCGCTTAATCAGTTCGCCGACTCGTATTTTTCTTTCGCCCATAGCTTCGGTTTAGAGGTCGGGACGGATTTCCAGAATTTCGAAGCACTCGATGATGTCGCCCGCCTCGAAATCGGTGAAATTATTGAGCGAAATACCGCACTCGTAGCCGGCGCGCACTTCGGTAACGTCGTCTTTGAAGCGTTTGATGTCGCTGATTTTGCCCTTGGAAATTTCCTTGCCCTTGCGGAACACGCGCGCAAATTTGTCGCGTTTGACCATTCCCTCGGTAACCATACAACCCGCAACTTTGCCGCCTTTGGACACGTTGAAGAGCGCGCGCACTTCCGCCGCGCCGAGCTTGTTTTCCTTGAGCTCGGGGTCGAGGAGGTTTTTCATTGCGTCTTTGACCTGATTGATAAGCTCGTAGATGATGTTGTGGGTTATAAACTGAACGCCCTTGTGTTTTGCCACGCCCGCAACGCCGTTTTCCTGCTTGACGTTGAACGCCACAATAGACGCGCCCGCGGTTGCGGCAAAATCGACGTCGTTCTTGGTGATTTGGCCGACGCTGCCCGAGATGACTTCGAGCTTTACTTTGTCGCTTTTAATGTCGTTCAGGCAGGCGACGAGGGCTTCGACAGTGCCCGAAACATCGCTTTTTACGATACATTTAAATACCTTCTGATCCTGATTTTCAATCGCCGCCATAAGCTCTTCAATGCTTGTGGGCTTGGGCGCGGATTCCGCCGCGGCAAGCTTTTTGCGCTCGAGGATTGCCTCTTCGGTAATCTTTCTTGCCTGACGGTCGTTTTCGACTTTGCTGAAGGAGTCGCCCGCTTCGGGTGCGCCCGTCCAGCCCATGACGATTGCGGGCGTGGAGGGTTCGGCACTGGGAATTTTCTTGCCCTTGTCGTCGAGGAGCGCGCGCACTTTGCACCAGTATTCGCCGCAAACTACGACATCGCCCGCCTTGAGCGTGCCCGAGCGGACTATCACCGTGGAGGTTGCGCCCCTGCCCGCCTCAAGCTGGCTTTCTATAATGACGCCCTCCGCGGGGGCTTTGGGGTTTGCCTTAAGCTCCATCATTTCCGCCTGAAGCAGAACCAAGTCTAAAAGTTTGTCTACGTTGTCGCCTTTAAGCGCGCTAATCGGCTGGCAGAGAACTTCGCCGCCCCAGTCTTCCGACGTTATGCCGCGCTTTTGCATTTGCTGCTTTACGCGGTCGATATTCGCGCCTTTGGCGTCCATTTTATTGATTGCAACGACAATCGGCACACCCGCTTTTTGGGCGAAGTTCAGGGCTTCGTCGGTCTGCGGCATAAAGCCGTCGTCGGCGGCGACAACCAGAATGGCGATGTCGGTGACGTTTGCGCCGCGCTCGCGCATTTTCGAGAACGCCGCGTGCCCGGGGGTGTCGAGGAATGTGATTTTCTTGCCCGACGCCGTAACCTGATACGCCGCCGTGTGCTGCGTTATGCCGCCTGCTTCGCCGGCAACGACGTTTGTTTTTCTGATTGTGTCAAGAAGTGTGGTTTTGCCGTGGTCAACGTGTCCGAGTATGCAGACAATGGGCGGACGCGGAACGAAATTCTTGATGTCCTCAATTATCATTCTCTCCAGCTCGCGCTTTCTGGCGGCGGCGGCAAGCTGCTGTTGCTGCTGTTCGCCCCTGCGCTTGATGTCGAGCGTAAAGCCGTGGCGTTTGGCGATTTCTATCGCCGTGTTTTCCTCTATTGCCTGATTCATCGAGGCGAAAATACCCATATCCATCAGCTCGGAGATGAGGCGGAAGGGCTTTACGTCCATTGATTTTGCGAACTCGCGGACGATAATGGGGGGCTTTACCTGCAAGGTCTTTGTGCCCGAAGCGGCGTCGGCGGCCTGCGGCTGTTCCGCCTTGGGAGCGGCTGCGGGCTGGACGGGAACTGCGGGCGCGGGACGGCGCACTATTGAAATGTTGGGCATAACCACGCTTGGTGCTTTTGCCGAAACGGGCGGCGGCACGGGCATGGGCTTTTTTACCGCGGGCGGCGGTGGCACTGCGGGAGCCGATTTGGCTGCTGCTGCGGGCGCGGGCGGAACTGCCGCCGCGGGCTTTGCAACCTGCGGGGGAGTGCTCGGCTTTGCCACTTGCGGCATGGGAATCGGCGCGGGACGCTTTATTGCGTTCTGCATGGGCGGCGGAACAGGCATGGGCTTGCTTGCCGCGGGAGCAGCGGGCTTAGAGACTTGCACAGCGGCCGCCGCAGGTTTGTTTTCCTGCGGTTTGGGCTGCTCGACTTTCGGAGGCTCAACCTTTGCCACTGAGGGAGCGGGCGCAACTACGGGCGCGGGTTTGGAAACCTGCGGCGGAACTACTGCCGCGGGCTTTTTGGGCGCGGGTTGCGCTTCGGCTACCGCGGGCTGAGGCTCGGGCTTCTGTTCCGCTACGGGAGCGGGCTGCGCCGATTCGGGTTTTTCCGCCGCGGTTTTTTTGGCGTCGGGCTTTTGTGCCGAATCCTCCGCAGGGGCGGATTTTTTCCACTCCTTGAAGTCGTTCGAAATGTCCTCTACGTAGAGGGGCGCAATCGAGTTCGACGGCGTTTTTATCTCCAAACCGTATTTGTCCCGACGCTGGTTGATGAAGTCAATCAGCTCTTTGCTCGGAACATTCAGTTCTTTTGCCAGTGCGTGGATTCTTATGCTCATTTAAAAAAACCTTGTTTAACGTTTGTTTTCCGCGGTTATTTGCCTATGCGTTCAAGCGTGCTCTGCGCCTGTTCGGGCGTGAGTCCCATTTCGACGAGGTCTTGGACGGTTACGCCCTCGAAAGCCTCTACGCTTGTAATACCCTGTGCCGCCAAGAGGGCGACCGCCTCGGGCGGGAGGTTGGAGAGCGTCTGCGCCAAAGAGCCCGCCGCCTGTTCGAGCTTCTGCTCAAGGCTTACTTTCGGTTCTTCGCGGACGTCGATTTTCATTCCGATAAGGCGCGAGGTCAGTTTCACGTTGGAGCCGCCCTTGCCGATTACAACGGACAAGTCTTCCTTGGAAACGTCGAAGGAAATGCGCTTTTGCGCCATGTCAATCTGCACGTTCTTTGCGGTTGCGGGCTTGATACATTCGTCCAAAAGCGTTCTGATGTCGGGCGAGAATTTTATGATGTCGATTTTCTCGCCGTTAAGCTCGCGCACAATTCCCTTTACGCGCGCGCCGCCCGCGCCTACGCACGCGCCGACGGGGTCGATGCGCGGGTCTGTCGCGCTGACTGCGATTTTCGTTCTGTAGCCGGGTTCGCGCGCCATTGCCTCTATTTTGACTGTCTTTTCCGCTATTTCGGAGACTTCCAATTCGAACAGGCGTTTGACGAACTTGAAGCTTGCGCGGCTGAGAATGATTTCGGGCCCGCGCGGAGAATTGTCGATTTCAAGCAGCAGGCAGCGGATACGTTCGCCGGGGGCGTAGTCTTCGCCCATGATGCACTCGCGGCGGGGAAGGATTGCCGTGGTAAGCCCCAAGTCTACCAGATACGCGCCCTTTTCCTTGTGGCGGACAGTGCCCGAAACGATGTCGCCGACTGTCCCCTTGAATTCGTCGTAAATTCTGCTTTTTTCGATTGTGCGCAGTTTCTGGATTATGCTTTGGTAGACGTTCTTGGCGGCGATTCTGCCGAGCTCCGACAAGTCCACTTCGCGCTCAATTACGTCGCCGAGTTGCGGGTTTGTTTTGTAGAGCTTTGCTTTGTCGATGTGGATTTGCGTTGCGTTGTCGGCAACGGAGTCGGTAACGGTAAGCAACGCCCAGGCCTTGAGGTTGCCCGTCTTCGGGTTGATGTCGATTTTGAGGTTGTAGCCCGCCATACTCTTGGAGGCGGCGTTGCGGATTGCCGACGCGATTGATTCAATCATCTCCTCGCGTTTAATCTGCTTCTCTTTTTCCATGTATTCAAGAATCGCCAAAATTTCGCTGCTGTTGCTCATACTACCTCTTTCGTTTATGTTAAATGTTTCAAACGCCGACAAAAAAAGCGGGCAGGCAACCCACTTCACTATCGGAGAGTCAATTTTTTATTGCGTGGAAATAATGGGCGCGCAGCGGCGGGCAGTCAAGCATTTATTTTTGCGATAACTTTCTTTTATTTTGCAACTTTTCCAACGCGCGAATGTCGGAGTTGCGAAGCGGGAGAATATGGTTGATTTTTCGCGTTTTTTACTAAATTATTTGGCGGAATTTATGCGTAGAATTTTGTATATTTTGGCGTTTGCGGCAACCGCGACGCTCGGCTTTGCCCAAGCGGCGACGGACGCGAACGGAACTTCGGCGGGGGCGAAAACGGCAATTCCCAACGGTTCGGCGGGTTCGAACGGGGCGGCGAAGGAGATGAAGGAGGAGGAAAAAGCTTCCGCGCCGCGCATTGACGCGTCTTCGCCCGAAACGCTACAGAAAAGCTACGCCGCCGTGATTGCCGCGCTCGACGACGACATGCAGCAGAAATTCGCACTGGCCATGACCACCATAAGCGTAGTTATGAGCCAGCGTCCCGACTTGGGCGGAAGCCAAAAGGTTTTGGAAATGCTCAACGGCAAAACAGCCGAGGAGGTTATTGCGCAATCGCGCAAGCTTACGGTGTATGTAAAGCGCGGGCAGACGGCGATGAAAGCCGACACGCTCGAGCAGTTTTCGGAGTCGGTAGGCAACATTTTGCTTTCGCTGCCCGAAGACAAGCGCGCCGAATTTTCCGACGCCGTTGCAAAGCTGATTTACGACAAGCAGATTTCGAAGCTCTCCGACGCCGAATTTCTGCGCAGGGTAAACGGCAAAACTTCCGACGAAATTGTGGCGGAGGCGGCAAAGCTCAATCTGCCATTCCAAACGGTGTCGGACAAGAACAAGAAAAACTACACGCTTGAAAAAATCTCGCCCGAGCAGGCCGAGGAATTCCGCAAAAAAAACAACCCCGACGCGCCGAAAGCGGAGGCGCGCGAGTTTCTGGATTTCGGGCAGTCGCTCGTGCCTGTGGAATGATTTCGGGACGCGGGGCGGGCGGGTTGTCCGCGGGAGTGCAACATAAAACAAATAAGACAAATGAAAAAAACATTCATCTTGGCATTGACGCTTTTTGCCGCAACCGCGGCGCAGGCGCAAACGGCAACATCTACGCTGAAAGCGGCAATAGAGTGGTTCAAGGAAGACCCTTCGCTCGAAAAGGGGCTTGTGGTTTTGGTGCCCGTGTGTCTGTTTGTTTTGGCGGCGGTTAGGTCAATGCTTTTGCGCGCGCTTTTTATAGGGGCTGCCGCCGCCGCGCTGTATTCGGTTATGGCGAAGTAAAGCTTCGGGCAATAGCGTTGCGGACAAAAAAAGAGCGCGTCGGGAAATCGGCGCGCTCTCTGTTTTTTCAGTCTTTTAGTTTACTATTTCCTGCGGTATACCGCGAAAGCCAACGCCAACGCGCCGAAAATCGCCGCTACAGTGGCGGGTTCGGGAACTGCCGTGAGGCTGAGATAGCCCGTTTCGGAATTCCAGTAGAGGTTCTTTGCGTTTGCTTCGTCGGAAGCGGAACCCGCGAAGATGTTCGAAAGCAGACCGCCTTCGCCGACGATAGAGCTGTCGATTGTGTCAATCTTTACGAGACCGTCCTTGAAGTCTTCGAAGAACAACTTGCCCTTGAAGTTGTAGTAGCGGCCGCCGATTTGCGCCAAGCTCAAGGCGTTGCTGTTCAAAACGACAGTGGCAACGGAAGCCTCATTATTTGTTGTTATTACGTAGAATTCGTTGTCGGCGCCGAGGACGAATTTTGCGCTGCTGCCGCCCGCCACTTCCAGAGCAAGAGCTTTTTGACCTTTGTCTTCATACGTCAACGCGTTTTTCGAATTGAGTATGAGCGACGCGCCGTTGCGCATTGTGATGAAGTTGGAACCGAGTCTGATTGAACCCGTTTCGGAGTCGTTAATTGTGACGGAAGCGTTTGCCAAAATGCCCCACTTGTTGTAGAAGTAGGACTGGTCTGCAACGGTCTGCCCCGAGATTACGTTAGTGCCGCTAATGTTTGCGTAGGGCGCACCGGAGTCGGCAGTTTTGATTGTGAATTTGCCCACGAGGTTGAACGCGTTGAACGAGGAAGTGCCGCCGCCGTCGATTTTCGCCTGTCCGATTGAAGAGCCCTTCGAGACGCTGACAGTGCGCGCACCGAACTTTGCGTTCAAAACAGAACCGCTTTCGAGGGTGAACTTTACGAATTCGCCCGTAGTGATTACGCCCGTGTTCCAGTTGAGCGTTGCTCCGTTTTTGACGTTTACGAGGTGGTCTTTACCCGTAACGAATCTCATATTGTCGTTCGCCAAATTGAGATTGACCGTGATTCCGTCAACTGTGAAGCCCGTCAACAAACCGAATGTTTCGGACGTGTAGGAAACGCCGTCTTTTTCGTAGTCGCCGATTGTGAGCGTGCCGCCGTTGCCTTTGAAGGTCGTGCCGTCAAAGCCGAAGCAGGCGGTGCCTTCGCCCGTGGGGGCTGCCGCATTGGCAAATATTACGCCCGTGTGGCTGCCGATATCAATGCCTCCCGTCGTATACATATGGCGGGGCGCAGCCGTGTTTGTCAATACGACATTGTCGGCGGAAACCGTGTAGTTGGTTTCGCGCTGTATGTCGCCTGTGGAATCTTCCGTTATTTCAACGGGCATTTCCACTGCAAAAGCGGAGGAAGCCGCCATTGTGTACAGTAATATTAGTTTTTTCATTTTTCTTTCTTTCTATCTTTTCATTACGCGTTATGAAGAAAACACAAACGGCCGCTCCCGAACGAATCAAGAGCAGCTCTCAAAATTTTAAAAATACCCGACGCGCGCAAATTGCCCGCGCAGGCGGCTTTTACCGCAACGTCGGGGGGGGGGGGGGGTAAACTGCGCAACGCAAGACGCCGTTTCCGCGCGGGGAACGGGCTTTAAAGCAAGCGTTGCAGACGTTTTAATCATTTTTATACCCCTGTTTTTCAAGACACACTACGGCGTCTTTGAAGGGGAGTCCAACACACAACTTTCTAAATTGCAAGCGTTTTTTTTCATTTTTATTTTACCAATCATTACCGATGCCAAACAAACAAAGAACTTGAGCCAATGCGAAAAAGGAAAAGTCGGCTAAGTCCGCCGCGCCGTTTGTGAAGCACAAAAAAATTGGCATACCCGAATTGTTCAGGTGCCAACACGTAAAAAAGAAAAAAGGCGTGGATCGGAATCGAACCGATGATGAAGCTTTTGCAGAGCCTTGCCTTACCACTTGGCTACCACGCCGTAAAATATAAAGCGCAAATTAGAATTTATATTCTCGCTCATTGCAAGACAATTTTTTGCCCTTTTTGTTTTTTTCGGAGCACGGCGCGTTTTGGCGGGCGCGCAGGCGGCTACATTTGGCAAAAGACGAAACGCGGACGTCCGTTGAGGTCTTTGAGCGGCTCTATTTTTTTGTATACCTGCGAAAATTCCACAGCCAGTTTTTCGGGGTGGTCTATTCCGCATTCGCAGGCTACAAGTCCGCCCGAATTGAGGAATTTGGGGGCGGCGGCGAGGATTTTACGCAGGTCGGCAATGCCGTCGGAGTCGGCGCGCAGGGCGTTGTGCGGTTCGAAATCGCGCACTTCGGGCTGGGCGGATTGGACTTCGGAATCGGCAAGATACGGAGGGTTCGAAACGATGAGATCGAACTTTCCCGAGACGTTTGCAAACCAGTCGGACTGCGAAAACTCCACGTCCAAGCCGAGGGCGGCGGCGTTTTCGCGCGCAAGCGAGAGCGCGGCTTCGGAAATATCGACGCCCGAAACGCGGGCTTCGGGAAAGCGGTTTTTCAGCGCGAGCGAAACCGCACCCGTGCCCACGCCAAGCTCCAGAACGGTTTGGGGGGCTGCGGCGGAAAAGCGTTCGGCAAGAAGCTCGCAAAGGTATTCGGTCTCGGGACGCGGAATGAGGGCGCGGGAATCGCACTTGAGGGAGATTCCGAAGAAGTCGGTTTTGCCCAAGATGTATTGAAGCGGCTCGCGGCGGGCGCGGCGGCGGACGAAATCGCGGCAACGGTCGAGCGTTGCGCCCGTGAGGGGCTCGTCGAAACGCAGGAAAAGCTCCAAGCGTTTACAACCGAGAACGTCGGCAAGAAGCAGCTGGGCGTCGAGTTTGGCGTCGGGAACGCCCCTGCTTTGGAAGTAGGCGGTTGTTTTGTTGAGGATTTCGAGAATTGTCTGCACGTTATTTTATAAGCTGCTGAATACGCTGGGCGTAGTCGGCGTCTTCAAGGGCGCGAATCATTTCCTCTATTTCGCCGTCCATAAACTGGGGGAGAGAATGGAGGGTAAGCCCTATGCGGTGGTCGGTAACGCGGCTTTGGGGGAAGTTGTAGGTGCGTATGCGCTCGGAACGGTCTCCGCTGCCGATTTGTTCGCGGCGGCTCTGGGCGTATTTGTCGTGCTCTTCGCGCTGTTTCATTTCAAGCAGGCGCGAACGCAGAACTTTGAGAGCCTTTGTTTTATTTTTAAGCTGCGAGCGTTCGTCGGCGCATTTGACAATCATTCCCGTGGGTTTGTGCAAAATCTGGACGGCGGAATCGGTAGTATTGACGCCCTGCCCGCCGGGGCCGCTTGCGCGCGCGATGGAAATTTCGATGTCCTGAGGGTCGATGTGGATATCGACTTCCTCCGCCTCGGGCAGAACCGCCACTGTTGCCGCCGAGGTATGGATACGCCCCTGCGCTTCCGTGACGGGAACGCGCTGGACGCGGTGCGTGCCGCTTTCGTATTTCATGGAGCGGTAGACGTCGCTGCCCGACATCAAAAAGCAGATTTCCTTGAAGCCGCCCGAGGCGGACTCGCTTGAGCTGAGGTTTTCGATTTTCCAGCCTTTTCCGTCGGCGTAGCGGCAATACATTCTGTAGAGGTCGGCGGCAAAGAGCGAAGCTTCGTCGCCGCCCGTGCCCGCGCGGATTTCCACAACGGTGTTGCGGGAGTCGGTGGGGTCGGTGGGAATCATCATTTTGAGGATTTCGTTTTTAAGCGGCTCTATTTTCGCCTTGAGTTCGTGCAAATCCTCTTTGGCAAGCTCCACAAATTCGGGGTCGGCGTTTTCGGCGATAATCTGTTCGTTTTCGGCAATCTGGCTTTCGACCGATTCAAGCGATTGGTATGTTTCCTTGAGTTTGGTGAGGTTTTGGTGCTCGCGCGAGATTGCGCTTGCCGAACGCTGGTCGTTGTAAAAGTCGGGCGCGCTCATTTTTTCGTCGAGCGCCTTGAGCCGAACCAAAAAGGGATCGAGTGGGGGTATACCTTCCATAGCGGTTTAATCCTACAAAATACTTGAAAATTCTATTGCAAATACAGAACGAACGCGCGCTAACTGTCAAGCCCTATGTCAATCCAGCGGCTCGAATGCACGGGCGCGGCGGTTGAAACGAAGTCGGGCGCGATTTTCGCGATTTCGGGAAGCGTCTGCAGCGTAACCTGCCCCGAAACTTCAACCCACGCGCTGTCGCCGATGAATTCGACCGCCTTGCGCATATCGGCAAACGAAAAATTGTCGAGCATCACAACGTCGGCCTGCGCCTCAAGCACGGGCGCGATTTGTTCGACGGAATCGACTTCCACTTCTATTGCCACGTTCGGGTTTTTGGCGCGCGCCGCGCGGACTGCCTCTGCCAAGCGTTCGCCCTTTGTGGCGTGGGCGGCGGCAAGGTGGTTGTCTTTGAGCATAACGCGGTCAAACAGACCGATTCTGTGGTTGTGTCCGCCGCCGCAGGCAAAGGCGTATTTTTCAAGAACGCGCAGCCCCGGGGTTGTCTTGCGGGTGTCGAGCAAAACGGTTTTGCCGTTTTGAAGGAGTTCGGCGTATGAGTATGTTGCCGTTGCCACTCCCGAAAGGCGTTGCAGAAAGTTGAGCATAATGCGCTCCGCCTGAAGCATAATGCGCGCCGAGCCTTCGAATTCGCCCAAAGCCGCGCCCTTGCCCACGCGCGCGCCGTCTTCGACAAACGGCGTAAACGAAAGCCGCTCGCCGTCGGCGTATGAGGAATACACGTCCATTATTATCGGAATGAGTTTCATTCCGCAGACCGACATTTCGTTGCGCGCAACAAGCCGCGCCTTTGTTTGGATTTTCGGCGTAAGCGACATTGTGGTGATGTCGGCCGCCACTGCGGGAACGGCCTTCAGCCCCGCCCCCTCAACGTCTTCGGCGCGCGCGGTTTCAACCAGCCCGCGCAGGTATTTTTCGTCGAGTTCCTCCCACTTCAGCCTTCTGAGCAGGTGCGATGCAAATTTTTGCGGTTTCATTTTACGAAATTAAAAACTCCTCTTTTGCCGCCGACTGTATTGCCACTTTCAGCGGCTTCTCTTTGGTTGCCATAGACACCACTTTGCACGGACGCCCGAGCGATTTCATCAACGCCATTCCGCCCGCCACGTCCCACAGGTAAAGACCCTTTTCGCAGTAGGAGTCGGCTCTGCCCGCGGCGACCCACGCCATTGCAAGCGCGGCACTGCCCATCATGCGGACTTTCTTGAATTTTTGCGCGTTCAGCAAAAAGCACTTTATACTTTCGTCCTCCAAATTAGTGGCGGAGGGAAAGCCCGACATCAAAACAGCCTGCGAAACTTCATTCGCCCAAACGGGCTTTGTTTCAACCCCGTTGATTGTGAAGGGAAGACCGTCGCCGCCCGCGAAAATTTCGCCGCGGGTGAAGTCGTATACGACGCCTACAACGGGCTCGAAACCGCGCATAAGGCCTATGCTTACGCACACCCCCGGCATTCCGCGCAGGAAATTGTATGTGCCGTCGATGGGGTCTACAACCCAGTAGAGTTCGCCACTTTGAACTACGGAAAAATCGCC
This sequence comes from uncultured Opitutales bacterium, assembly GCA_934613645.1. Classification (GTDB taxonomy): domain Bacteria; phylum Verrucomicrobiota; class Verrucomicrobiia; order Opitutales; family Intestinicryptomonadaceae; genus Merdousia. The sequence continues at coordinate 114,300 of CAKTTC010000008.1, forward strand.
GCCGAGCTCTTCGCCCAGAACGGGATAGCCCGTGTTGGAGAGGAGGTCGCGTATGAAGACTTCGCTTTCAATATCTTCCTGAAGCTTGACATCTTTGCCGGCGTCGGAATTGACGCGCCGCTGGGCGATTCCGTTGAGGCGGTCGCCCGCAAGCCGCGCAACGTTGACGGCGGTTTGAAGTAGTTGCTTATTCATGGGCGGAATATACTTCCGTTTTCGCCGTTTTTTACAAGCTTTTTATTTGCCGCGAAAAGTGTTCCCATTTAGCGCAACGCAGTGTAGCGGAGGGAAAAATTCATTCCAAACAAGAGGAAATATTGTATTCGCCGCGGACGAGTTTGCAGGGAATGCCGTTTGTGCGGCATATTTCGCCGAAGCGTTCGCCGAACTTTTCCGAGTGTGTGGCGTCGA
>CAKTTC010000009.1 GCA_934613645.1 uncultured Opitutales bacterium
CGATAGGCAATCGCCTATGCGGCTCTGACAAGAGTTAAAGAATTGAGTTAAAATTACAAAGACCGCGCGGATACTTCGGTATACCGCGCGTCCTTTTCTCAACTCCTCCTTGCCTAATTCACAAAATCAATGCGCCAAACGGGCGGGGAAGGCACGTTTTAGCACTCGTGAAGCGTCGCCGATAGGCAATCGCCTATGCGGCTCTGACAAGAGTTAAAGAATTGGTTTAAAAATTACAAGACCGCGCGGATACTTCAGTATACCGCGCGTCCTTTTCTCAACTCCTCCTTGCCTAATTCGCAAAATCAATGCGCCAAACGGGCGGGGAAGGCACGTTTTAGCATTCGTGAAGCGTCGCCGATAGGCAATCGCCTATGCGGCTCTGACAAGAGTTAAAGAATTGAGTTAAAATTACAAAGACCGCGCGGATACTTCAGTATACCGCGCGTCCTTTTCTTAACTCCTCCTTGCCTAATTCACAAAATCAATGCGCCAAACGGGCAAGCAGGGCGCGTTTTTCTTCTTTTGGCATTCGCAAATTTTTTACGTTTCCTGAAGTGGCGCGGATTGAACTTCGTTCAACTTCCGCTTTGCCACTAATTAAAGTAAAGTTTTTTTCTTTAACAGTAAACAAAGGCATATCGGCTGTGCCGATTGCCGCCCCTTCTGAACATATAAAAAATTTAACCAAAAATCAAAACGGCATTTGCAAAGCCAATCCGCGCCGCTTTAAGAACTATAAAAAGACTTGAGATGTTGCGGGAAAGTGTGTTTGCTTTTCGGAATGGAACGTGTGTTAAAATTGCTCACTTTTTTGGCGGTGTCGGCGGCTTGTGTATTTGCAAAGGACGGACAAAATCGGGGCGCAGGGGCGGGGGCTGAAATCTCGCCGACGCAGGCGGAGGCGATGTGGAACGCCGCTTGGAATATGCTTTTCAGCCCGCGGACAAACCTTTTTTACGACCACATCTCAAGCTACGAGCCGTCCCAACGTTTCTGCTTTCTGCCAAAGCCCGATGAGGTTGCGGCTCTCTATCCCAATTACAGCGGGTTCGGCACGGGAATGGAGGACAGTATGATTTTGGCGGGGCTTGCGCTCTCCGCAGTTGTCGACCGTTTCGCGGTAGAAAAAGACCCGTCAATGAAAGCCTACGCCGATAAAATTCTAAGCGGAATAGAGCTTTGCGCAACCGTCCATAAGTCGCGCGGTTTTATTGCGCGTTCCGTGTGCGTGTTCGACGCCAAAAGCGCATACGTTGGCTCTTCGCGCGACCAGTTCACCCACGCGCTTTTCGGGCTTTGGAAATACTACAATTCGCCCCTTTGCGACGCTCCCACAAAGCGGCGCATAGCCGCGATAACCTCCGCCGTGGGCGAGCGAATGCTCAAATACATGACCGCCGAAAACGGCTTCGACTATCGGCGAAGCGACGGCGTTCCCTGCGCGCGCGGGCTTTCTAAAATGTGGAATGTCCGTCCCCACGAGGCGGCGCGCCTGCCGATGTTTTACGCAATAGCGTGGCAAACCACGGGCGACAAACGTTTTTTTGCGGAGTATAAAAAATACGCCGCACCCGCGCTGGAGCAGTCTTTGAAGCTGTCGGCAGACAACCCGTCTTGGGTGTCTACGCAGATGATGTCTTCGCTGATTGTTTTGGGCGATGTTGAAACCGACCCCGCGTTGCGCGAAAAAATCGGGGCGGCCGCCGCGTTGCTTGTCGGGTTCGACAATCCAAAACTAAAAGAAGCCTGCGCCGAGTTTTTCGAAACCGCGAAAAAATTCGATATGTCCATGACCGCGCCCGATTGGCGGAAGTCGAAAATTTGGACGCACGAGACGCCGCGCTGGGGCGACTACCACAAGGTTTGGTTCGCGGGCAGGAAAGTCGGCGAACTTGCGTGGGCGTGCATAGAGGGCGGGATAGACCCCGACGCGCTCAAGGCGTTCTGCGGCGTAGTTGCGGCTACCGATTATTCGCGCACGTCGTCCTGCTCAATTATCCACCACTTGGCGGCATACTGGGCGTTGCGCTCTAAAAATTTTATATGTTGGTAAGTTTTTTAACTTTCCTAAAGTGGCGGCGATTGGCAAAAGCCAATGCGCCTTTGCTTGGTGGTTAAAGTTTTTTTATGTGTTGAGAAGTGACGCGGATTGAACTTTGTTTAATGTCCGCTTTGTCCACTGATTAAAGAAAAACTTTACTTTAAGCAGTGAATAAAGGCGAACGGGCTTTGCCCGCCGCCGCCGCTTACCAAAAAATAAAAAACTTGAGTTTTTGCGGTAAAAGTTGTTCTGTTATTTTCGGTATTTGTGGCTTTTGCCTGAATCGTTGTAGTTTAAACTCTGTCATTATGAAAATTATAAAATCTATATTTGTGTTGTTTGTTGCCGCGGGGACGTGCTTTGCGCAGGATTTCAGCGTGGTCGATTTCATTGCCGAAAAATTGAAGGCTGGCGAAAAAAATATCGTTTTGCCAAAAGGCGTTCATATTGTCAAAAAGCCGCAAACGCCGTCGTCGTTCATCGTGTTGAAAGATTTGGAGGACGTGAAAATCGACGGCAACGGCGCGGAATTGCGCTTTTGCGGTTCGATAAAGGCCACTATGTTTTCAGTAATAAATTGTAAAAATATTGCGATTGAAAATTTGATTGTAGATTTGGACCCGATTCCGTTTACGCAGGGAAAGATAACGAAAATCGCCTCCGACAAGTCGTGGTTCGAATGCGAGATTGACGCGGGCTATCGCACCGACGCCGAAAACGGCGCATTTCGCATGGAAATTTACGACCCCGTTGTGCGCAAACTAAAACAACCGATGACGTTCGGAACAACAAAACAACTTTCGCCCAACACATTCCGTTTCACAAAAACCGAGACAGTGGCAAAGAACCGCCCCAAAGATATTCAAAACGAACGCGTCGGCGACTTGTTTTGCCTCGGGCTTGGGGGCGGCGCAACCAGTTTCTACGCCAACTCCACAAACGGACTTACTTACAAAAACATCACAGTTTATTCTTCAGGCGGAATGGCATTTTACGACTACCTCTGTTCTGACGTCGTCTTCGACTCCTGCGTAATCACGCGCCGCGACAAGGACGACTACGTTGCGCGTTCGCCGCGCCTGCGTTCCACAAACGCCGACGGTTACCACTCGCGTTCGGCGCGCGTAGGCCCGCAGATTATAAATTGCACCGCCGAGTATTTGTCGGACGATTGTGTTGCAATCGAGTGCGTTTACAGTGTTGTTGTGAAAAGTTCGGGCAACCGCGCGCGCGTAGTTGTGCGCGACGGCAAGTCGGCGGGGATAAAATCGGGCGACGAAGTCGAAGTTTACCGTCCCGACGGACGCGTTGTTTATCTAAAGGCGAAAACTGTTTCATACGCGGGCAAAACAACCCCCGCCGAATACGAGTTTTTGAACACCCAGCCGATAGCAAAGCATATCGCCAAACCGCCCCGAATGGCGCATTGCGCGTGGATTGAGTTCGAAGACGGCGCAGCCCCCGCGGGAAGTTTTATCGCGGGAATGGGGCGCGCCTGCAAGGGCTACAGGATTGTCGGCGGAAAATTCGGAAATTTGCGCTCGCGCGCCATGTTGCTGAAGGCTTCGGGCGGAGTTGTTGACGGCGCGAAAATCGAGGGGTGCTGGATGCCCGCAATAAAGATTTCGCCCGAGCTTTTCTTCCTTGAAGCGTGCCACGCGCGCGACGTAGTGATTAAAAATTGCGACATCACTGCGGAGTTTGCCGCAGCCATAAACATTCACTCTCCCACTACCGACCACAAAGATTTTTCGCCTGCGGGCGCGCACGCAAACATTCTTGTGGAGAACAACACCATTCGCTACGCGCGCACGCCCGCGTGTTTGTTTGCGTCGATTGACGGGTTGACGCTCAAAAGCAACTTGCTCGAAAAAATAAAGCCGCCATACGACGGCACAAATTGGGCGTATTCGGCAAGGAAAATCGGAGACAACCCTCCCGCTTCCGATTTGCCCGTTCTGATTGAGAATTGCGCGAACGTCAAACGCGACGACAAGTAGTTTTTTTATATGTCGGTAAGTGGCGCGGATTGAACTTTGTTCAATCCCGCTTTGTCTATTGTTTAAAGTAAAGTTGTCTTTTCCTTTAACCGGTAATCAAAGGCACATCGGCTACGCCGATTGCCGCCACTTTAGGAATTATAAAAAAGCCCCTTTAGGGATTATAAAAAATTTTGACGTTGTCAAGGGAGTGGACAAGTTTGGAGTTGGCTTTGGTCATTTGCTTTTCGTTGAATTTGATTACTTTGCGGTCGTAGGTCATGATGCCGTTTGTTTCGTTTTCAACGTCGGTTGTTTGGGTGTAGACCGCGCCTACAATGCCGTGCTTTGTGAAATCCATAAGAAGGTCAATCGACTGGCAGTAGCGGTCGGTGAGCTTGTCTTTGGAGTCGAAATTCTGGTAGCCCCAAGTTTTTCGGTTTACCCAAGTGTGCCCCTGCTCGACATATCCGTAGCCGCCGTATTCGCCGATTACGTTGATTTTGCCCGTTTCTATCAGGCGCAATTCGGGGTGCGGATAGGTGTGGTCGTCGGTGATATCGCCCGAGTTGGGAATGAAGTTGCCACCGCTTGCGGGGTTTACGAGGCGTGTTGGGTCGTATTTCTTCGTCCATTCGGCAGTTTTTACGGTTTCGAACTGCGCCCAGGCTTCGTTGAAGGGAACCCAAACGATGATTGACGGGTGCGACCACAGGAAGTCTATTACCTCTTTGTATTCGCGCCTGAAGTTTTCGGCGGCTTCGTCCGACGGGGTAAAAGTGTCGGCGGCAATGTATCTTGAGCGAACCCATTTCGTGCGCGTGGAGGCATTCAGCCCGCAGGGCATATCCTGCCAGACGAGAATTCCGATTTTGTCGCAGTGGTAATACCAGCGGGCAGGCTCAATTTTTATGTGCTTGCGAATCATATTGAAACCAAGCTCTTTTGTTTTTTCGATGTCAAATTTCAACGCTTCGTCGGAGGGGGCGGTGTAGAGCCCGTCGGGCCACCAGCCTTGGTCGAGCGGGCCCAAGTTGTATATCGGCTTGCCGTTGAGCGTGATTGCGTATTTCGAATGAGAGTTTTTTTGAAGCCTTGCTTTCGAGACTTTGCGCATTGCAGTGTAGCTTGAAACTTCCTCGAGCAGCTTGCCGTCTTCAAAAAGACGCACCTTGACATCGTAGAGGAAGGGCGATTCGGGCGACCACAACTTGGCGTTTGCCAATTTTACGTCGGCTTTTTTGTCCTTGTCCGATTTTGCGGAAACTACAAGCTTGCCGCCGTCGAGAATGTCTACTTCGAAAGTTGTGTTTTTGGGCGCGCCGACTTCCACCGCCATTTTGGAGTTGTCTACGTCGGGCGTGAACTTGATGCTTGATATGTGCTTTTGCGGAACAGGCTCAAGCCAAACGGTCTGCCAAATGCCGCTGACCGCCGTGTAGAAGCAGCCTTTGGGCTTAAGCGACTGTTTGCCGCGCGGCTGTATGCACTTGTTTACGTCGTCCGTGGGGTCTAACACTTTGACAAGCAAAGAGTTTTTGCCGCTTTTTAAAGCACGCGTGATGTCGAACGAAAACGGCGCATATCCGCCCTTGTGCTCGCCGACTTTTTTGCCGTTGACCCAAACTTGGCAGTGCCAGTCAACCGCGCCGAAATTTAGCAGCACGCTTCTGCCGTTCCAGCTTGCGGGAATTTCGAAGTCTCGCGCATACCACAGCGCGTCGGTTGCAGTGAATGCTCTGCCGACGCCCGAAAGAGCCGATTCAACCGCGAAGGGCACTAAAATTTTTCCGTCGGGCTTTTCGTATTTGCCCGAATCTTTGGTAATTGCGTAATCCCAAAGCCCGTTGAGGTTTTGCCAGTCGGCGCGCACAAGTTGGGGGCGCGGATATTCGGGCAGAACGTTGTTTACGTCAAGCTTTTCTCCCCAAGGCGTCATAATCTGCTTTTGCACGGGCTTCCATTGCGCGAAAGACAGCGTTGCCGCCAGCAAAAACATAATCATTGTAGTAGTCTTTATCATATATATTGCGTGTTGTGTTGTTTCTTATTGGTTGTTAGATTCATATCCCGAAATTGCGCTTGCAAGCGTAAGCCAACCGAGCGAATTTCTGAGACTGTCGTTCGCGGTTTTCCAGACGTTCCGCGCGGGGCAAGTGTTGCACCGCCCGCAACAATCGGGATTCATAACGCAATCGACTATCGAAATTTCCCCCTCCATTGCCTCCACCACGTCGAGCAGCGAAATTGCGTTGGGCGACTTCGCCAAAATATAGCCGCCATTGACTCCGCGCACCGACTTTACAAAGCCCGCGTTCTTCAATTCCAGAATCAGGCGGCTTACGTATTTTGACGAAATTTGTTGGCTTTCCGCAATTTGCTTAATCATACGCGGAGAGTTTGAATTGTGGATTGCAATATCTATTAAAATCCTCAATCCGTATCTGCCCTTGGTAGAAATTTTCATGAATGTCTACTAAAATAATTTGGTAGCCTGCGTCAAGCATATTCCGCCGAAAAAAGTTGACAAAACTGGCTATTTGTCGGATAGTTGCGTTATGAAAAAAAATGCGCACAAGTGGAATTTCATAAGGGCGGGCGGGTCGAATCAGGCCGACATTCGAAGCGGTAAAGACATCGAAAACATCGGTTCGCTCGACGCCAAATTGTGGTCGGCTCTCAGCTGCCCCACAAGCGGGCTTACGCTCGACAACAAAACGCTTTCGCTTATCGACACCGACGGCGACGGCAGAATCAGGCGCAACGAGATTGTGGCGGCGTGCCAATGGGCGTGTGCGCGTCTGAAAAATGCCGACAGCCTGCTTGCCGCTTCGGAATCGCTGCCGCTTGCCGAGATAGACGACTCCGACGACGAAGGCAAGATTCTGATTGCCAGCGCGAAGGAAGTTTTGCAAAACCTCGGCAAAAGCGGGGCGACGTCGATTTCAGTTGCCGACTTTGCCGATGAGAGCGCGATTTTTGCAAATTCGCCCTTCAATGCCGACGGAATAATAACCGAGCTTTCCTGCCCCGACGCCGAAACAAAAGCGGCGTTTGCGGAAATTCTCGCTTGCTCAACCCCGAAAAAGGACAGGTCGGGCTTGGACGGAATTGACGCCGCCGACATCGCCGCATTTTTCGACAACGCCCAAGCGTTCATAGCTTGGAGCGATATTCCTGCAACTAATTCTTCTGTAAAGCCTTTCGGCGAGGCAACCGCCGCGGCGGCGGCAACCGTAGCCGCAGTTGCCGAACAGATTGACGAGTGGTTTGCGCGCGCCCGAATTATGGCGTATGACACCTCGGTTGAAGCCACTTTGCAGACGCAAAACGTGGAGAAATTGGCAAAGGCCTCCGACCCGCTCGACTTCGATTCGCTCAAAAAATTGCCGATTGTAAAACTAAACACAACCGCAACGATAGACTTTTCGGCGTCGGTAAATCCCGCCTACGCGGCGGAATGTGCTGCGTTTTGCAACTTCCTGCAAGACAATTACAAAACTTCGGTATTGACCGAATCCGTCTGGGGCGAAATCAAGGCGCGGTTGTCGGCGTTTGACGAATGGATTGCCGCCAAGCCCGCGTGCGCGAACGCCGACGTTGAGCATCTCCGCCAAATTGCAACTGCCGATATGCGCGCCAAGCTTTCGGCACTCATCGACGCCGACAACGCGCGCGCTAAGAGCGTGGAAAACATAGCGGCGGTTGAAAGGCTTGTCAGATACCACCGCGATTTGTTCGTTTTGCTGAAGAATTTTGTGTGCTTTGCCGATTTTTACGCGAAAGATTCGTCGGCAATTTTCCAATACGGCAAGCTGTTCATTGACCGCCGCGTTTGCGAGCTTTGCGTGAAAGTGGAAAATCCCGCAGCGCACGCGAAAATGGCGTCGCTCGGCTACGGCTATTTGGCGTATCTGCACTGCCGCCGCAAGGGCGAAGCCGACATCGACATTGTCGCCCTCGTTTCGGCGGGCGATTCCGACAACCTGATTGTAGGCCGCAACGGCATTTTCTACGACTACCTCGGGCGCGATTGGGACGCCACAATCACGAACATCGTTTCAAACCCCATCGGGATTTCGCAGGCGTTCTTTTCGCCCTACAAACGCCTGATTGCCTGGGCGAGCGACTTCGTTTCCAAACAGGCGTCGCAGGCCGACAAGGCCGTAGTTGCCGACTTGACCGCCCCGAAAGCCGACGCCAAAGACAAGAAAATCGACATCGGCACAGTCGCCGCGTTGGGCGTTGCCGTCGGCGGCATAACAACGGCGTTCGGAATGGTTTTGGACGCGCTTTTCGGGCTTGGCTACTGGCTGCCGCTCGGGCTTGTGGGCATAGTTTTGGCAATATCGCTGCCGTCGATGTTCATTGCGTGGTTCAAGCTCGGAATGAGAAACCTCGCCCCGATACTCGACGGAAACGGCTGGGCGGTGAACGGGAAGTCGGTAATAAACATTTCGTTCGGTTCGCATTTGACGAAAGTTGCGCGCCTGCCGCGCGGTTCGCGCGTGCGCGCCGACATTTTCCGCGAACGCCATACTTTCCGCAACGCGCTTTTGTGCGTTGTAGCCGCCGCGTGCGTTGCGGCGGGCGCGCTCTACTACTTCGGGTATTTCGATTCCGAAAAAACGGAATGCTCCGCCGAAGCAAAGCCCGCAGAACAATCAGCAACTGCTGCGCCAGCACAGAGCAAGCCCGCTTCGGCGGCTCAATCCGCGCCCGCTGCCAAGTAGCGCAAACGCGATTTTCCCCGCGCGCAAAATTTCTCGGCGCACAAAAAAAGCCGTCCCGAAGCGGGGCGGCTTTTTGTTTGTCTTCTTTGCGAACTATTGGTCGATACGCACGCCGACTTTCTGCGCCATATCGTTGAATTCGGCAAGAAGTCTCTTTGTTGTTGCGCCCGCCTTGCCTTCGCCGATTGTTCTGCCGTCGAGTTCCACAAGGGGAATGAGCTTTGCGGCAGTTCCCGTGAGGAAGCATTCGTCGGCAGTCCAGACATCGTATCTTGTAAGGGGCTTTTCTACGACCTCAATGCCGAGCTTCTTGGCGCAGTCGATAGCCGCTTCGCGCGTCATACCGCCAAGCGAGCCGCAGCTGATGGGGGGCGTAATGAGCTTGCCGTCAATTACAATGAAAACGTTGTCGCCGCTGCATTCGGCAACATAGCCTTCGTTGTTGAGCAAAAGGCATTCCTGAAAGCCCTGATTCTGCGCCTCAATCTTCGCCAAAATGTTGTTGAGGTAGTTGAGGCTCTTTACCATGGGCGGCAAAGCTGCGGGCGAATTTCTGCGCGTGGGAACTGTAATTGCCTTCAAGCCCTTTTCGTAAAGCTCGGGCGCGTAGAGCTGGATTTCGTCGGCGATGATTATCAGTTGGGGGTCGGAGCAGGTGAGCGGCGAAAGCCCCAGTTTGCCCTTGCCGCGCGAGATAATCAGGCGGATATAGCCGTTTGTGAGGTTGTTTGTGCGGCAGGCGTCGCATACGGCGTCCATAATCTGCTGCTTTGTCCACGGCAGGTCGAGGGCTATTGCCTTTGCCGAGCGGAAAAGCCTGTCCATATGCTTGGGCAGCTTGAACACGTTTTTGTTGTAGAGGCGGATTCCTTCAAAAATGCCGTCGCCATACATGAAGCCGTGGTCGAACACCGACACTTTTGCTTCGTTTTCTTCGTAATATTTTCCGTTGATGTATACTTTCATTGTTCTGTCTTTGCTGTGTTTGATGTCTAAATCATTTTCACCGATTCCGCGGTTAGTCAAACAATTTTATTTGCCTATAACCGCATTTTTGTTTTCCGCCCTGAAGTCTTTTATAACGACTTTTTCGGGGAACGTGTTCGGTGCGTGGTATGAAATTTTCGTTTTGCCGCAGAGCGTTTTGAAAACCATCGGGTGGCCGCCGCCGTCTTCGTTTATCGGGACGGGCAGGTGAATCCATTTGCCCGAAAGCTTGCCGTTTTCGGAATACGAAAGCCCGATTGCGTAGCGGTTTTTGTCGGCGCGGAACGAAGACCAGACCATATACAGAACGCCGTCGTCGCCCCTGAAGACTACGGGGGCGTCGGTAACTATGACTTTGCGCGGGTTGCGGGTGTCGTTCGTCCACGGGGCGTCGCCTGCGCTGAAGAGCAGGAACGGCTTGCCGAGTGCCTTTTTGAGGTCGCGCGAAATTTCCACCGCGCACATTGCCCCGTTGCCTATTTGCACCCATTCGTGCGAAAACAGAAGATACATTCTGCCGTCTTCCTCGAAAAGCGTGCCGTCAAGCGACATCATATTTTCGGGGGTTATGGGTTTGTTTACAAGCGGCTTATACGGGCCTTGCGGAGTATCGGACACCAACACCGAGCACCCGCGCAGCTTCAGTTTTTTCTGCGGGTCGAGGTAGTTTTTGCCGTCGATTTCCCTGTCGCAGCTGAACGTTGCTATGATGTAATACTTGCCGTCTATTTTGAACATATCGGGTGCCCAAAAATCGCGCTTGCCCCAGAAGTCGGCGGGGGCTTCGAATGATTTCCCCGCAAGCCGCCACTTTTTGAGGTCTTTGCTTTCGTAGCAGTAGAGAGCCTTGCCCGACTCAATCTCTCCGCGCTTGGGGTTTTTCTTCGTGATTTTCGAGTTCGACTGAATGTAGTATTTCTTGGTGGATTCGTCCGCAAAAACGGCGGGGTCGCGCATAATGAGGTCGGAAATATCGAGGTCATACGCACTTTCGGGTGCGGGCGCGACACATTGCGTTGCGCTTTGTCCGCCGCATTCAGCCTGTTCTTGGGCGGCGTTGCACGCGCACAGCAACATTGCCGCCGCAGACACTGCGCAATTTGTTATGATTTCACCGAATCTGTTTTCCATATTTTTTCCCGTTTTATTTCCCGTAGGAGTCTTTCAGCTCTACAGTGCGGTTGAACACGGGGTGTTCGGGCGTGGAAAGCTTGGAGTCCACCGTAAAGTAGGCGGTGCGCTCGAACTGGAGCGGCTCGCCCGCTTTGGCGTCCTTGAGCGAAGGCTCAATCAAGATTTCCTTTTCCGTTCTTGAGTTCGGGTTGAGGAAGTCTTTGAAGTCCGCGCCTTCGGGCAGGTCGGACATATCCGCGCGCGTGAACAGCGTTTCGAAAAGGATTGCCGTAGCCTTTACAGCCTTGTCGGCACTGACCCAGTGGATTGTGCCCTTCACCTTTCTGCCGTCGGGCGAAGTGCCGCCGCGGCTTTGCGGGTCTATAGTGCAGACGAGCTTCACGATGTTGCCCGAAGCGTCTTTTACAACCTCCTTGCAACGCATCAAATACGCGTAGCGCAGGCGCACTTCGTTGTCGGGTGTGAGGCGGAAGAACTTTTTGGGCGGATTTTCCATGAAGTCGGAACGCTCTATGAAAATGCGTTTTGTAAACGGCACTTTGCGCGTGCCCGCCGATTCGTCTTCGGGGTTGTTGATTGCGTCAAGTTCGTCGACCTTACCCTCCTCCCAGTTTTCGATTTCCACTTCGAGGGGGTCGAAAACCGCCATTGCGCGCTTGGCGACTTTGTTCAAGTCTTGGCGCAGGCAGTGTTCAAGCAGGGCAAGCTCAGTGAGGCTGTTGAATTTTGTAACGCCGATTGTTTCGCAGAAATCGCGGATTGCCTTCGGAGTGTAGCCACGGCGGCGCATACCCGCGAGGGTCGGCATGCGGGGGTCGTCCCAGCCGTCCACCACTTTTTCCGCCACAAGCTGCTGGAGCTTGCGCTTGCTCATCATTGTGTAAGACAAATTCAGGCGCGCGAATTCGTATTGGCGCGGGTGGACTTTCAGCTTCTTTACAATGCTTGTGTTGTCGATAAACCAGTCGTAGAGCGGGCGGTGGACTTCGAATTCAAGCGTGCAGATTGAGTGCGTTATGCCCTCTATTGCGTCGGAGAGACAGTGGGCGAAGTCATACATCGGGTAGATGCACCACTTGTCGCCCATTCTGTGGTGTTGGAGCTTTTTGATTCTGTAAATGGCGGGGTCGCGCATGTGCAGGTTGGGGGAAGCCATGTCGATTTTCGCGCGCAAGACGTATTGCCCCTCTTCGAACTCTCCCGCCTTCATTCTGCGGAAGAGGTCGAGACTTTCGGCAATCGGGCGGTCGCGGTGGGGGCTGGGTTTGCCCGCCTGCCCGGGGACGCCCCTGTATTCCTTGAATTCTTCGGGCGAAAGCGTGCAGACGTATGCCTTGCCCGCAAGAATCAGCTCTTCGGCGAAAGCGTAGAGCTGGTCGAAGTAGTCGGAGGCGTAAAATTCCCTGTCTTCCCAGTCGAAGCCCAGCCAGTGAACGTCTTCTTTGATTGCGTCTACAAAGCGCGTTTCCTCTTTGTCGGGGTTGGTGTCGTCGAAACGCAGGTTGCATTTGCCGCCGTTTTCAAGAGCCATTCCGAAGTCGAGACAGAACGCCTTTGCGTGCCCGATATGCAGGCAGCCGTTTGGCTCGGGGGGGAAGCGCGTGTGGACTTCCTGCGGGGGCAAGCCGTTGGCGATGTCTTCGGCAATGATTTGCCTGATAAAGTGCATTGGTTTTGTTGTGGCTTCTTCGCTCATAATTCAAGTATTATTAGTTGTTCCGAGTATTTTTCAACGCCCGCTACTGTCAACATTTTTTTGCACCCCAAAGGCGTCTTGTTTGCGGCGCAAAATTCGGCTTCGGCGCGTTTTTCGGCGGAATATTTTCCGCGTTCGTTCGAAATACTTTTATACGCCGCAGCAAATTTCCCAACGCGGCGAAAAAACAACCCTCAGAAAGGACTGAAAATGCAACCCAACATGGAACCGAGATTCAACCCGCGCGCGGAGCAAAACAACCGCTTCGGCAGCCGACAACCCGCGCCCGCCCAAACGCGACGCAACTTTGCGCCTTCAGGCGGCTCGACATTCGGGGGCGGAATTTTATCGTTTTCTATCGACGGACGCTCAAACCGCCGCACTTTCGCCCTGTTTTCGGTCATTACGTTGGTGCTTTTGATGTTCGGGTTGGCATTCCGTTTTGACGAAATCGAATCATACAATCGGCGCGTTATCGCCGCACAGGACGCCGTTGTAGAAGACAAACTCGCAAGCCTCGCCTACGATGCTGGTGCTGCTTTTGCGGGGTGGCTTTTTTTTGATGCAAATCCCCTTGCTTCTATTGCGGCAGCCAGACCTTTCAAAGGTTCTATGTTGGGGGGAGGGTGTGTAAGAACGGTAGAAGAGATAGAGCCTGTCGATACACTGTCGATATGGCTTGCGTTTGTTCCCGCTATTTTGCTTATGGTTTATTCTTGGATTTTTGTTTTGGGTAGGCGGTTGCACGATTTGGGGCTTTCGGCGCAATGGATTTTCCTGATATGGTTTTTGACGGCGTTTTTCATCTATCTTGCGGGCGCATGGGGCTTACTACTGCTGGCTGTCGGCGTCGGCGTTTTCTGCTTCGTCCCCGGGAATGTAGGTATGAACGAATACGGATACCCGCCCGAGCGGAAGTTTTTCCCGTAAAGTCCGCGGGGAAGGCAAAACGCCCCGCCGCCTTGTCGCGTCGGCTTTTGAAACAACGTATATTTTTTGCTTGATATGGCGGCGGGAAAGTGGTTGAAATGGGACTTTATAAATTGATTGGGGATATAACTCAGTTGGTTAGAGTGTCTGCATCACACGCAGGAAGTCCTCGGTTCGAGTCCGAGTATCCCCAATTTTTTATTTTCGAGTTTGTCGGCGCGGTCTGTTTTGGCTTGCGCCGATTTTTTTTGCCGCCAGCCGCGGAATTTCGCTTCGAGCGAAATCTTTGGTGCGGGCTGTAAAAAAAGGTTGAGTTTTGGGGGCGGTGGGTTAGAGTTGTCGCGTTTCATTATGGATAACTGTATTCAGACTTTTGACTCCCAGAGCGAGCGCGGCTTTATATATACGCGTCTTGATTCCGTCATAAACTGGGTTCGCGCCAATTCCATTTGGCCGCAGCCTATGGGGCTTGCCTGTTGCGCAATCGAACTTATGGCAGTGGGCGGTTCGCGTTTCGACATCGCCCGTTTCGGCTCCGAGGTTATGCGCTTTTCCCCCCGACAGAGCGATTGCATGATTGTGGCGGGAACTGTAACATACAAAATGGCGGGCGCAGTCCGCCGCGTCTACGACCAAATTGCAGCCCCCAAATGGGTGATTGCAATGGGCGCGTGCGCGTGCTCGGGCGGTATGTTCAGAACGTATTCCACATTGCAGGGCGTAGACCAAATCGTTCCCGTAGACGTCTACGTAAGCGGCTGTCCGACCCGACCCGAGGCTCTGCTTGACGCGCTCGTTTCGCTTCAGAACAAAATCAGAAATACAGAGGGTTCGGCGAAGACACTCTTCAAAAAATAGGCGCAAAAATGAAAGACAAACTTATTTCGGAATTTCCCGACGCCCTCGCGCCGCGCAAGTCGGTAGACGGCATTTTGGCGTTCAACTGCAAACCGAACGCCCTCGTGAAAGTGGCAAAGGCCTTGCGCGACGCCTACGAATTCCAGTCGCTCACCGACTTGGCTTCAATCGACAACGGCGAAGACGCAGGCAACGCGCGTTTCGGCGCGGTCTACCATTTCTATTCGCACACGAAAAAAACATACGTCCGCTTGGTTGCTACGTGCGAGAGCGCGGAAAAGCCCGTGCTGCCGTCGCTGTGCTCGGTATACAAGGGCGCGGACTGGCTCGAGCGCGAGGCGTTCGACCTCATGGGCATTGTTTTCGAAGGCCACCCGTCTTTGCGCCGTATTCTCATGTGGGACGCCTATCCCTACCACCCCCTCCGCAAAGACTTCCCCCTCGAGGGCAAGCCCGCGCCGCTTCCGCCCACTTTCGAGGGCAACGAAGACGCAATACAAATTACGCCCGCGCCCGAACGCGGCGGGCCGTTCCATTCGCCCAACGGCGGGGTTAAATACGTTTCGGAAAAGGAGCCGCGCAGCGTGCAGGGCAGTTCCGACGAGAAAATCGACAACATCTAAATTTTGCCCGATATGCAGACAAAAGAATTTACCTATCCCGAACCCGAAGGACTCCAAGAGGGAAGAATCGGCGAAAAAATGATAGTCAATATGGGGCCTTCGCACCCCGCCACGCACGGCGTGCTGCGCCTGAAGCTCGAGCTTGACGGCGACCTTATTTTGCGCGTCGATCCCATGGTGGGTCAGCTCCACCGCGGGCAGGAAAAAATGGCGGAAAACCTCACCTACAACCAGTTCATTCCGTTCACCGACCGCCTCGACTACCTCGCGCCGCTTTGCAACAACATAGCCTACGCGCAGTGCGTCGAAAAGCTCGCGGGAATTCAGATAACCGAACGTTGCAAGGCAATCCGCGTGCTTTGCTGCGAGCTTTCCAGAATCTCGAGCCACTTGGTGGGCATTGCCGCCTACGCAATGGACGCGGGCTCTTGGACGGGCTTCATGTATGCCTACAATCAGCGCGAAAAACTGATGAGCCTTTTCGAGGAACTCACGGGCGCGCGCCTTACAACTTCATACGCGCGCATCGGCGGGCTTTTGCGCGACATTCCCGAAGGCTGGCTCGGCAGGGTTAATTCGTTCACAAACCAGTTCCTGCCCAAGCTCGACGAAATCGACAAACTCGTAACGCGCAACAGAATATTCGTAGACCGTGCTGCGGGAGTGGGTGTTGTTTCAAAAGAAACGGCAGTGCAGTGGGGCTTGACGGGCGCAAACCTCCGCGCAAGCGGCGTTGCAAGCGACCTCCGCAAAGACGTTCCCTATCTGGGCTACGAAAACTACGACTTCGACGTCGTCATAGGCGTCCACGGCGACTGCTACGACAGATGGCTTGTCCGCATAGAGGAAATGCGCCAAAGTATCCGCATTATCCGTCAGGCAATCGAAAAAATGCCCGACGGCCCGATAAACGTTTCAAGCCCCAAAATCACTTTGCCCAACAAAGAGGGCGTGCAAAGCAATATGGAGGATTTGATAAACAACTTCCTCGTGGTTACGCAAGGCCCCGATATTCCCGAAGGCGAGGCTTATTTCGAAGCCGACAACCCCAAGGGCGCGTTGGGCTTCTTTGTAGTTTCCAAGGGCGGCGGCGTTCCGTATAGGGTGAAAATCCGCGCCCCCTCGTTCGTAAGTCTGAGCGCAATGCAGGAGATTCTCCCCGGCCACCACCTCAGCGATATTCCGATAATTTTAGGCTCGTTCGACTTCGTTTTGGGCGAGTGCGACAGATAAGGATTTTATTTTTTATGGACATTACACCCGAAATAGAAAACAAGTGCGCCGAAATCATTGCGCAGTATCCGAAGAAAAAATCGGCGGCAATGATGATTATGCACCTGATTCAGGAAAAATTCGGATATTTCGACGACGATGCCGTCCGCTTTGTAGCACGCCAGCTTGAAGTAGAGCCAATCGACGTCTACGGAATGTTGACGTTCTACCCGATGTTTTCGGAAAAGCCGCGCGGCAGAATCCACATAAAAGTGTGCCGCACGCTCTCGTGCGCGCTTGCGGGCTCTATCGAGTTCGGCAGGGAGCTTTCCCAAAAACTCGACTGCCCCATGGGCGAAACAAAGGGAATCTACACCATAGAATTTGTTGAGTGCCTCGGCAACTGCGCAAAGGCCGCCAACGTTCAGGTAAACGACAAGCTCTTCGAGGGCGTCCACAGAGAGGACGTCGAAAAGTTCGTCGAAAAAATCAACGCGCTCGACGCCGACGGAAGCCTTGCGCCCAAGTCGGCATTCGGCAAACCGCAGGGGGGCGACGACGCCAATTCGCCCGCATACAAAGGTTAGGTTATGGCTACCGAAAACAGAATAATTTACAAACATATCGACGTTGAAGGCTGGAACGCCTCAATCGAAAAATATATGTCGGACGGCGGCTACGGTATACTCGCCGAAACAATCAAGCGCGACAGAGCCGAGCTTTGCGCCGAAATGGAAAAGTCGAAAATCAAGGGGCGCGGCGGCGCGGGCTTCCCCACGGGTATGAAGTGGAAGTTTATCGACCGCAAAAGCGGCAAGCCCATCTACCTTGTCTGCAACGCCGACGAATCCGAACCCGGCACATGCAAAGACCGCCTCATAATTTACAACGACCCCCACACGCTCATTGAGGGCGTTATGTGCACGGCATACGCAATCAACGCCGCGCACGCGTTCATCTACATCAGGGGCGAATACATCAACGGATACCGCATTCTTGTAGAGGCAATCGAAGAGGCAAAAGCCAAGGGGTTTGTAGGCAAAAACGTCTGCGGTTCGGACTACAGCTGCGAAATCACCGTCTGCCGCGGCGCGGGCTGCTACGTCTGCGGCGAAGAAACGGGGCTTATTTCCTCGCTTGCGGGCGGCAGGGCGTATCCGCGCATCAAGCCCCCGTATTTCCCCGCCGTTATGGGGCTTTACGATTGCCCGACAGTTGTCAACAATGTCGAAACGCTTTGCTGGGTGCCCAAGGTCTTCAAAATGGGCGGCGAGGCGGTTTCGAAAATCGGCTCTCCCCTCGACCCCGGAACGCATATTTGGGGCGTGAGCGGACAGGTTCAAAAACCCGGACGCTACGAAATCGAAACGGGAACGTGCACCCTCGGCGAACTCCTCTACGACTTGTGCGGCGGGCCCTTGGCGGGCAGACGCTTCAAGGCGGTAATCCCCGGAGGCTCTTCGATGAAAATCCTCAAGTGGGACGAAAAGTTCACTATTAAAAACCCCGACGGAACAACGTTCGAACGCAGGGTTGAAGACATTCCGCTCGACGCCGTTTCGTTCCAGCAGTGCGGCACGGCAATAGGTTCGTGCGGAATAATCGTTATGGACAACACTGTCGATATGCCCGAAGCTCTCGCCAACCTCAGCGCGTTCTACGCGCACGAAAGCTGCGGGCAGTGCACACCCTGCCGCGAGGGCACAATGTGGATGTCGCGCATAACCCGCAGAATCTGCACGGGCGGCGGCAGACTTGAAGACGTCGATTTGCTCAAAAGCGCGGCGGACAACATTTGCGGCAGAACAATCTGCGCCTTGGGCGAAGGCTCGGCGTGGCCTGTTCAAAGCAATGTTTCGAAGTTCAGGGAGGAATACCTGCAAAAAATATCGGCGCAACTTGCCCAAGGGGGCGAAGCCCGCGCCGACAACAACGCGTATAGACTGATTTAACGGCGATATGGAAACGCAAAAAGTAAACGTAAACATAAACGGCGTCGATTACCAAGTGGCGGCGGGGCTGAATATTTTGGAGGCCTGCAAAAGCGTCGGTGTCGAAATTCCGTTTTTCTGCTACCACCCCAGCCTGAAAGTGGCGGGCTCGTGCAGAATGTGCCTTGTCCAAATGGGAACGCCCGCGCGCGACAGAGCCACGGGCGCGCCGATTCTCGACGAAAACGGCGTCCAGAAAACGGCGTGGATGCCCAAGCCCGTCATAGCCTGCGGAACTAAAGTTTCGGAGGGAATGCACGTTATAACCAACAACGAAATGGTTGCCGACTGCCGCAGGGGCGTTCTTGAATTCCTCCTGCTCAACCACCCCCTCGACTGCCCCATTTGCGACAAAGCCGGCGAGTGCAAACTTCAGGAATACACGCACGCCTACGGACGCGAACAGTCAAGATACGTTGAGGACAAAAACGTAAAGCGCAAAAAACGCCCGCTGGCGGGTAAAATTATGGTTGACGCCGAACGCTGCATTCAGTGCTCGCGTTGTATCCGCTTCTGCAGAGAGTTCATCGGCAAGAGCATAATGGGCTTTACAAAGCGCGGCTCGAAAATCGAAATCGGCTTCTACGACAACGCCGACAACG
The DNA here is from genome assembly GCA_934613645.1 of uncultured Opitutales bacterium. Lineage (GTDB taxonomy): Bacteria > Verrucomicrobiota > Verrucomicrobiia > Opitutales > Intestinicryptomonadaceae > Merdousia. The sequence goes on from CAKTTC010000009.1 coordinate 18,790, forward strand.
ACAGCAACTACCTCATCAACATAGCCGACGGCTGCCCCGTGGGCGCGCTTACGGAAACGGCTTTCCGCTTCAAAATGAGAACGTGGTTCTTGAAAACCACAAACAGCATTTGCGGCGAAAGCAGCGCGGGCGTGAATACGCGCGTGTGGTCGCGCGAGGGTAAAATCTACCGCATAACGCCGCGCCAAAACGCGTTTGTAAACGATATGTTTATGAGCGATTCGGGCAGATACACTTTCAAAAAATACGAGACCGACCGCCTTTGCGCGGCTCGCGTCGATTCCACGCCGAGCCAGACGCAATACGCGGTTTCGCGCGCGGTCGAGATAATCAAAATGGGCGCGGTTGCGATAGTCGCAAACGCGTGGCAGAGCGTCGAGGAAATGTTCCTCGTGGGCGAGCTCGCCAAGGCGGCGGGCGTAAAGCCCTACATTGCAAGCCACCTGCGCGCCGACGACGGCAAACTTGTCTCCGCCGACGAAACGCCCAATATGCGCGGCGCGTTCATAACGGGCTTGGTTGACAAATACCCCGCCGAGACGCTCGGGGAGCTTGTCGAAAAAGTCCGCTCGGGCGAGGTCAAAACAATCCTGTGCTTCGGCGAGGATTTGACGAAGCTCGGGTTCGACCAAAAAGACCTCAAGTCTGTAAACGTCGTTTACTGCGGCACGCTCGACAACGAAACGGCGAAAGTCGCCAAAATCTGCATTCCGCTTAAAACGGAATTCGAAAAGGAGGGCTTGTGGGTAAACCGCCAGTTCCGCCTGCAGAAATTCATGAAGGCGATCGACGCCCCGGGAAACGCCGTGGGCGACATCGAACTTATCGCCACGCTGCTTAAGCAGATAAGCTCCGACACGTTCGACATTCCCTCAATCGACGTTCTCCGCGGCGTGATTGCCAAGAGAATCGACATTCTCTCGGGCTGCCAAAACGTGGGGGCTTCGGGCGCGGTGCTGGACGGTTCGCGTTTTGCCGCCGTCGATTTCCCCGAAACCGACGCAATGCTTTTCAAGAAAAACCAACACGCAAAAACAGGAGATGCAAATGCTTAGTCTTATAATTGCCGACGCCTCCGCAAAGGGCGGCGACCTCTTTTGGAGCGTCGCGTTGACGGTGTTGTTCGCGCTCGTGTGCGTGATTGTCGTGATGACTTTCGCGGGGCTGAGCGTTGTGGCCGAACGCAAAGTTTGCGCCTACATTCAGGGACGCTGGGGGCCGAACAGAACCGCCATTCCGTATATCGACGCAATCCCGTTCGTGGGAAACCTGCTCAAGAAAAACGGCTTGATGCAGCTTGCAGCCGACGGTCTGAAATTCCTCCTGAAGGAAGACCCGCTGCCCAAGCACGTCAATAAATTCTGGTATATGATTGCCCCCGTGATGTCGCTTGCGCCGATTCTCATTTCGGCAAGCGTGATTCCGTTCGGCGTCTACTGGGCGGCGGGCAAGGCTTCGCCCGTTGCGGTGGCGAACTTCGATGTCAGCCTGCTGTTCGCGTTCGCGATAGGCTCTCTGGGCGTTTTCGGCGCGATAATGGCGGGGTGGTCTTCGAACAGTAAATTCCCGTATTTGGGCGGTATGCGCGCGGCGGCGCAGGTTGTAAGCTATGAACTTGCAATGTCGCTTTCGGCTCTGCCCGTAATTTTGATGGCGGCGTTCGGCGGGGTTGAGTCGCCGTTGAACATCTTTGAATTGGCGAACTTCCAGACCTCGAGCGCGTGGTTCTGCCTCACGCAGCCGCTTTCGGCGTTGCTGTTTTTGATTGCCCTCTTCGCGGAAACTAACCGCCTCCCCTTCGATATGGCGGAAAGCGAAACCGACTTGGTAAGCGGCTTCCATACGGAATACGGAAGCTTCAAATTCGGCCTGTTCTTCGTGGGCGAATACGGGCACATCGTGGTGGGTTCTTCGCTGTTTATCGCGCTGTTCTTGGGCGGCTGGAATCCGCTGCCGTGGTGCGCTTGGCCGTCAAGCTGGGGCGTGTTCGCGTCGGTGCTGTCGGTGCTCACGTTCCTCGTGAAAATAGCGATGATGATTTTCTTCTTCATCTGGATTCGCTGGACGCTCCCGCGCTTCAGGAACGACCAAGTTATGAACTTGGGCTGGAAAGTTCTTGTGCCGATTGCGCTTGCGAACTTCGTGGGATATTTAATTTACACTTCAATAGCATAAAACTATGGCTCTGATTGTAGAAAGAAAAAGGCTCGGTTTTTGGGAACGCACGTATCTGCCCCAGATAATTTCGGGTCTGTATATAACAATTAAAAACTTTTTCGCGCCGAAAATCACGCTGGAGTATCCCGACCAAAGACCGATTCTCCCCAAGGATTACAGGGGCGCGCCCGTTCTGATTAAGGATTCCGACGGCAGAAGCAAATGCGTGTCGTGCCAGCTGTGCGAGTTCGTCTGCCCGTCGAAGGCAATTAAAGTCTATCCGTCGGCAATCGACCCCGAAAGCGAATACGCGTTCATCGAAAAAGGCCCGTCGGAATTCAAAATCGACATGACGCGCTGCATCTACTGCGGAATGTGTCAGGAAGCCTGCCCCGAACAGGCGATTGTCATGAGCGACATTTTCTCGATAAACGGCTACTCCCGCGCGGCAATGGTTCGCGACAAGGAACGCCTCTACCGCGAGGGCGGCGTTGCGCCCGACAAGGTTATGAAGTGGCGCAAGGTTTTGGAAAATTCAAAAAAGGGAAAATAATGGAAAATTTTGCCTACTATCTTTTCTGCGCAATGTGCGTGGGCGGCGCGCTCGGCGTGATAACGCTGAAGGATTTTGTAAACTCGGCAATGTCGATGCTGCTTTCAATGTTGGGGGCGGCGGGGCTTATGCTGCTTATGGGCGCGTATTTTGCATCATTTTTGATGGTGTCGGTATACGCGGGTGCGGTAATGGTGCTGTTCGTTTTCGTGGTGATGCTCGTGGGCGACAAGCCCGAAAGCCGCCCGCTGGCAAGGCGCGTTTCGCTGGTCGTGTTGTGGGCGGTTCTGTGCGCGTTTGTGGGTGTGTATGCGCCCGAAATGCTTGAGGGAATCAAGAACGCCCCCGTTGCCGAAGCTTCCGCCTTGGCGAAAGCCCAAAGCTACGGCGTGTGCATGCTGGAAAAATTTATGCTCCCGCTACAAATTGCGGGGGTGCTGCTGTTGGCGGCAATGGTCGGCGTGATAGTAATCGCGAAGCCCGACGCCAAGCGCAAGGCGAAATCGGATATGCTGTAAGGAGTGTTTTATGCAAAGTTATTTGTCTGAATTTTTAACGCCGGCGTTTATGCTGTTTGCAACGGGGCTCTTGGGCGTTATGTTTAAGCGCAACGTCATTACAATCTTCATGGGGGTTGAAATGATGTTGGTGGCTTCAATGCTCGTGTTTTCGGCGTTCGCGTCGGCTACAAACGACATTTCCGGCTCGGTGTTCGTGCTTTTCATTATGGCGATTGCCGCGGCTGAGGTTGCCGTAGGCTTGGCGATAGCCGTCCAGTTGTTCAAGGTGGGCAATACGGTTTCCACAAAAGAAATAAGCGGATTGGGAGATTAGTTTTATGCAGTCATTGAATACGATTTTGTTTCTGCCGCTTTTGAGCGCGGCGGTCATCGTGCTCGGGTTCAGAAAATCGAGGAACGTCGGGGCGGCAATCTCCGTGGCTTCGGCGGCGGTTTGCGCGTTTCTGGCGTTCGACAAACTGCTTGATTGCGGCGCGGGCTCGATATTCAAAAGCTCGTTCGAACTGTTCAGGCTCGGCGCGTTCTCGCTGAATCTGGGCGTATTGCTCGACCCGATTTCGGCGAATATGCTCTTCGTGGTCTGCTTCGTGGGGTTGTTAATCCACATCTTCAGCGTCGGGTATATGGACGACGACAATTCGCGCGGGCGTTTCTTCGCGGGAATGAGCTTCTTTATGTTCTCGATGACGGGGATTGTTTTGGCGTCGAACCTGTTTATGATGTTCGTGTTCTGGGAGCTTGTGGGTTTCAGTTCATACGCGCTTATTGCCCACTACGCCGACACTCCCGCCGCGCGCGAGGCGTCGAAAAAGGCGTTCATAGTCAACCGCGTTGGCGACTTCGGCTTCCTCTTGGGCATAATTTTCTGCTGGTCAACCTTCGGCACGACTGACTTCAACGAGCTTGCGGCAATCCTCAGAGCCTCTCCCGAAAAGGTTTCCACGCTGATGGGAATGCTTGTTATGTGCGGCTTTCTGGGCAAGAGCGCGCAGTTCCCCCTGCAAGTCTGGCTCGGCGACGCAATGGCGGGCCCGACCCCCGTTTCGGCTTTGATACACGCCGCAACAATGGTTGCCGCGGGCGTGTTTATGATGGTTCGTCTGGCTTCGATAAACTTCCTTTCGGGCGATGTGCTAAGCCTTGTTCTCGCGCTTTGTTCGGCAATGGCGTTGTGTGCGGGCATTTGGGCGTTGGGGCAAAACGACATCAAAAAGATTCTCGCGTATTCCACGCTTGCGCACCTCGGGCTGATGGGCGCGGGTATCGGATTGGGCTGCGGTTTGGCGATGTTCCACCTGACAACCCACGCGTTTTTCAAGGCAACGCTGTTCTTGGTTGCGGGTTCTATAATCCACGCGTGCCACCACGAGCAGGATATTTTCAAGATGGGCGGGCTTTTCAAGCGAATGCCCATAACGGCTATAGTTGCGACGTTCGCAACGCTCTCGATTGTGGCGATTCCGTTCTTCGCGGGCTACTACAGTAAGGAGTCGATTCTCGCAACCGCGTTTGCGCGCGCGCAGGAGGGCGGCGGCGCATTCTACCAAATCGTTTTGTGGGTGCTTGTGGCTGCGGCGTTCCTTACGCCCGTGTATATGGGCAGACTTTTCTTCAACGTGTTCTTCGGCAAACCCCATTCCGAAAAGGCGGAGCACGCCCGCGAAAGCGGTCTGTTTATGACAGTTCCGCTTGCGGTGCTTGCCGTGTTCTGTCTGGCGGGCGGCTGGAGCTTTGTCTGCCAAAACGGCATGTGGCTCGACGGCAAGATGAACTTCCTCATCCCCACAAGCGCAACAACGTTCGTGTGCGACTTCATGCAGAAGCACAACGAATGGCTTCATCAGGCGGCGTCGGTCGGCGCGTTTGAGCACCTCGCGCTTGCGTTGACCGCGGCGGGCATAGTTGTTTCGTTCGTTCTCTACGGGCGTTGCAAGGGTTACGACATCGTGGAAAAATACGCCAACCCGCTGTATCGGGCAATGAACAAGCACGGCTGGTTCGACGACATCTACAACTGGTATGTGGCAAAAGTCCAGCAGAGAATAGCCATTTTGATGGCGACGTTCTTCGACCTGTTCTTTGTGGAGCTGTTCTGCGTGCGCGGTTCGGGAATTGTTTGCGCGGTTGTCGGGCAGGGCTTCAAGCGGCTTCACGACTGCTCGGCGAATTCGCAGGCGAAGTGGTTCGCCGCGGGCATTGTTTTCGTTTTCATTTTGATGTTTTTTGTGTAGGAGTTAGTTATGGACAATCTTCCCGAAATTTTGTTGACAACCGCAGTGTATGTGCCGTTTGCGGCGGCGGTTGCAATGTTGTTGCTGTGGAAATTCGTCGACGCGAAAGTCGCGTGGGGCGCGGCGGCGGCTTCGGCGGGCGTTTCGCTCGTTTGCGGCTTGGCGGTGTGCTTCCAATTTTGGAGCGACTGCGGCGGCGTGGCGGGCTTCCTGTATTCGAATTCGTTCTGGGTTCTGCCCGAAGTGGCTCTCAGCGCAATTTCTATGCCGATGCTTGCGCTGGCGGTGCTTGTCGGGTTCGCGGCGGTGCTGTATTCGCGCACGCTGCAAATTGAAAACGCGCGCCTGTATTATATTCTGCTGCTTGTAATGCAGGGCGGGCTGATGGGCGCGTTTACCGCGGGCAACGTCCTGTGGCTTTATATGTTCCACGAATTCGCCCTCGTGCCGACGTTCGTTGCAATGGTATTGTGGGGCTCGGCGGGCAAGCGAATGGCGGCAATGCAGATGGCGATATATTTGACGCTCGGCGCGCTCGTTTCGCTTATCGGCATAATAGCAATTCTGAACACTGCGGGCGCGGCCGATTTTTCGCTTCCCGAAATTTCGTCGGCTTTGGCGAACAGACCCATTGCCGCGCAGTCGCAAAGCACAGTTTTCGGGCTTTTGCTGTTCGGCTTGGGCACGCTTGTTTCGCTGTTTCCGTTCTACTCATGGGCGCCGCGCACATACGCATGCGCGCCCACGGCGTTTGCAATGCTCCACGCGGGCGTTCTCAAAAAGTTCGGTTTGTTTATGCTGTTGCAGATTGTAGTTCCCATTCTGCCGCTCGGTTGCGCGGCGTGGAGCAAAACCATTGCGGTTCTTGCGTTGTTCAACGTAATATACATAGGCTTTATCACAATGGCGCAGCGCGATTTGAAACTGATGGTTTCGTATTCAAGCGTTGCGCACATGGGCTTGTGCTTCTTGGGCATAGCCTCAATGAGCGTTTTGGGCGCGGGCGGCGTAGTGCTTCTTATGTTCGGACACGGACTGAGCGCGGCAATGCTGCTTATGCTTTCGAACTCCGTAATGAACAGAACAAACCAGTGGGATATGTTCAAAATGGGTGGGCTTTACAAGCAGATTCCCGTGTTCGCGGCGTTCTTCCTCGCGGCGTCGTTGGCAAGTTTGGGTCTGCCGTTGTTTGCAAATTTCTGGGGCGAACTTACAATTCTCACCTCGCTGTGGAATTTCTCTCCCGTAATCTGCGCGTTGGCGGCAACGGGAATCATAATTTCGGCGATATATTCGCTCAGAGCTTTCGCCCGCGTGTTTATGGGCGAACCCTCCGACGAACTCAAGGCGGGGTTCGCCTCAATCCGCGACATCTCCAAGCTGGAGAGAGCCGCCTGCATTGTGCTGTTGGCGGGGCTTGTTTTCGCGGGTGTGTATCCGAATTTCATAACAAAGGGCGCGGACGTTTTGTTGCAGTCGTTGCCGGCATATAATCAGGGAAAATAATATGGAAAAGATTGTAAATTTCGATTGGGCGTCGGTGCAAATGGAGGCGTTGCTTGTTGTTTTCGCCGTGCTTACGCTCGTGTTTGCGGCATGCTTCGGACGCAGGTTCGAAAGGCTCGTTTCGGCGTTCGCGTTTGCGGGCATGTATGCGGCGTTGGTGGTGAACTTCGTGTTCCCGCAGTCTTCGGGCGCGCTGCTTTCGCAAAACAACGCCTTCGGCGCGCTGATTGTGATTTGTTCGATTTTCACGGCGCAGATGAGCTTCGGCTTCTTCGCAAAAACGGGGTCTTCGGCAAGGAACGAATTCATAGCGGTTCTGATGATTTGCGCGGCGTCGCTTAGCCTGTTTGTGAGGTCGAATAATTTGATGCTCACGTTTGTGGCGTTGGAATGCGCAACAATCTGCCTCTACGTTATGACGGCGTTCGGCAGGAACGTGTTAAGCTCGGTTGAGGCGGGAATAAAATACGTTATCGTGGGCGGATTAAGCGGCGCGGTTTTGCTTATGGGCATTGCGCTGGCATACGGCGCGGGGCGGACTTCGGGCGTAGATTTCCTGTGGTTTGAAAACTTTTCCACTGGGCTTATGAACAAGATGTTCTTTGCGGCTGCGGCGTTGATTCTTGCGGGAGTTTTCTTCAAGATTGCCGCGTTCCCGTTCCAATTCTGGGCACCCGACGTTTATCAGGGCGCGCCCGCGCCGGTCTCGGCGTTTTTGGCTGTCGCTTCGAAGGCGGCGGGCATAGTTTTTCTGGCGAAGTTCTGCGCGGCAATCAAGTTCGATTCCCCCGAACTGCTTGTCTTGCGCGAACACCTGATTACGGCGGTCAGCGCGGTTGCCATTCTTACCATGCTCATAGGCAACCTCGGCGGCATCACACAGGTGAGGGTAAAGCGTCTTATGGCGTTTTCGGGTATCTCGAACGCGGGATATTTGCTTGTTCTGGTGGTTGCAATGCTCAAAGAGCCTTCGGTAATCGACACGTTTGCGCCCGTGCTGTATTTCTACTTGGGCGCGTATATGCTGGCAAACTACGCAATATTTTTCACGATAAACGGCTTCGAGGGCGCGGACGATTCAATGCAGTCGCTCTCCGACTACCGCGGCATGATGGGCAAATCGCCGTCGACGGCAATGTCGATGATAACGTCGCTTGCGTCGCTTGCGGGCATTCCGCCCACGGCGGGCTTCTTCGGAAAGGTGCTTGTGCTTCTGTTGGCGTGGAACGCGCAGCTGTATTGGCTTATCGGCGTGCTCGTTTTGGGTTCGGCAATTTCGATTTACTACTACTTCGGCTGGATTAGGGCTATGTTGGAAAAATCGGAAAAGCGCGAAACTGTGTTTGCGCCCACGCCGTCTACAAAGGCGACTGTCGTTGTGCTGGCGGTCGCGGTCGTGGCGGTTTCCACTATTGTGTTCTCTTTCGCGGGGGCATAATTTTGTTGATTCAAACGGCGTTTTTAGTATGACGTTAACAATGAGAATTGCGGTTTGCATATTGGCGGTGTCGGCTCTGTGCTCTTGCACCACGGACGAACGCGACCTCACGCGCTGGATTCGCGTGGAATCGAACCCGTCGGGGGCGGTTGTGGTAAGCAACGGCTTCGAGGCGGGGCGCACGCCCGTAGACTTGGGTGTAGAGGCAACTGCCGACGGCTGTTTCGTCCGCAAAACTACAATCACTGTTATGCCGCCCGACGCCCCGAAAGGGCAAAAATATTTCATTCAGGTGGAGACTTTCCCCTCATTCAGGGGGTCTACGCCGGAGTTGAGCGCAGTTCCCGAAAGGCTGTTTTTCGACCTCACGAAAAATCCCGAGACGGAAAAATCAGTAATAAAAGAATAACTCCCGATAAAAATGGCTTCAGACAAGCAAGTAAAATTCATTCTCGACGAAGAGCAAATCCCGACCCATTGGTATAACATTGAGGCCGATTTACCCGTAAAAACGCCGCCGCCGTTCGACGCGTCGACGGGCAAGCCGATAGACATTTCCAAGCTTTCGGCGATATTCTCCAAAGGGGCGATAGAGCAGGAAACTACGCACGAACGCTACGTCGAGATTCCCGCTCCCGTGCGCGAGATAATGCGCCAGTGGAGACCCTCGCCGCTGTTCAGGGCGCGCAGGCTCGAAAAGGCGTTGGGCACGCCCGCCAGAATTTACTACAAATACGAGGGCGTAAGTCCGTCGGGTTCGCACAAGACAAACAGCGCGCTTGCGCAGGCATACGAATGCAAAAAATGCGGCGTCAAGAAAATCACCACAGAGACGGGCGCGGGACAGTGGGGCTCGGCACTCTCGCAGGCTTGCAACGCCTTCGGCATTGAGTGTAAGGTTTTCATGGTTCGCTGCTCGTTCGATCAAAAACCGTATCGCAAGGCGATGATGGAAATCTTCGGCGGAACGGTAGTGGCGTCGCCCAGCAACCAGACGGAGGCGGGCAGGGCTGTTTTGGCGAAAGACCCCAACTGCCGCGGTTCGCTCGGCATAGCAATTTCTGAGGCGGTGGAAGAGGCTCTCAAGGACGAAGACACAAAGTATTGCTTGGGTTCTGTTCTCAACCACGTTTTGATGCACCAGTCGGTCATAGGGCTTGAGGCAATCAAACAGTTCGAATTGGCTGACGACTATCCCGACCTGATTATCGGCGCGTGCGGCGGCGGCTCAAACTTTGCGGGGTTGTCGAACCCGTTCTTGGGCGAAATGCTTCGCGGGGGCAGAAAAGTAGACGTTCTGGGCGTAGAGCCCGCGGCGTGTCCCTCGCTTACAAAGGGCAAATACGCGTTCGACTACGGCGATGTCGCAAAGATGACGCCGCTTATGAAAATGTATACGCTCGGCAGCTCCTTTATCCCGCCGGCTGTCCACGCGGGCGGCTTGCGCTACCACGGAATGGCTCCGCAGGTAAGCAACATTCTCCATCAGGGGCTGATGCGCGCCGAAACAGTCAACCAGCTCGACGTTTTCGAGAAAGCGGTTATGTTCGCGCGCGCCGAAGGCATTGTTCCCGCGCCCGAGTCGGCACACGCAATTTGCGCGGCTATAAACAAGGCGTTGGAGTGCAAGGAAAAGGGCGAAGAAAAAGCCATTTTGTTCAACCTTTCGGGACACGGACACCTCGATATGACGGCGTATCTGGAATACTTTGCGGGCAACCTCAAAAACTACGAATACCCCGCCGAGGAAATAGCAATGGCGTTGTCGTGCCTGCCTTCGTGCGAAGACAAGGCAAAGTAGAGCTACGCGGTTCCCGCCGATTGAAGCCTCCGCCAAAAGCGGGGGCTTTTTTGCGCCCGCACGGAAAATTTTTTTTACGTTTTCTTCCGTAGGTTAACAGTTAACCTTTTGCGCCGATTTAATGTCGGCGGAAGTTGTTCGCGCGGCAAAGACGGAAATTGGCCTTGAGTCGTTCGGGGATACAGTTATTAAATTGAAATGGAATTTATTGCTTGGTATCCGTTTTAATTTTTTCTGCGTCTCGCGCGCAAGGCGCAAAAAAAACCGAAGGAGAACTTGTCCTTCGGCTTTTTGTTTCGGGAAAAATCAAAGCGAAATGTCGTATTGCTCTTTTGCGAACTTGCGCAGCGATGTGAGCGATTTCTTCATTTCCATTTCTTCGAGAAACGCTATGATGTCGTCGAAATTCGGCGTTTTCATTTCGGGCGCGGGAACGTCGAGCGAAGTGTCCAAGCGGATTAACTCCATGTTGCGGCGCAGCAACGCTTCGCCGTCGCGCACGAGGGGGCGGAATTTTTCGGGCTTGAGCCAGTCGAAACGCTTGATGATTGTTTCGAGATCGCCGAAATCCTTCAGCCACTTGGCGGCGGTTTTCGGGCCGACTCCTGCAATGCCTTCAATGTTGTCGGCGGAATCGCCAATGAGCGAAAGGTAGTCGGGAATTTGTGCGGGAACAACGCCGAACTTGGTTTTTACGCCTATTGCGTCAAGAAGCGTCCACTCCTTGTTCTTCGGGTTGGGCGGCAGCATTTGGTGGACGTTCGGGCAGACAAGCTGCGCGAAGTCTTTGTCGGCACTTGCAATTATTGCGCGCCCGCCCGCTTTCTGCACCGCCGCAGCCGCGCTTGCAAGCAGGTCGTCGGCCTCAATTCCCTCCGACTCCGTCGGGTTGAAGCCGAAAATTTCGCACAAATACTTCATCGACGGAATTTGTTTTTTGAACTTGTCGGGGGCTTCGTTGCGGTTTGCCTTGTATTGCGGGTGGATTGCAAGATGGCGTTTTGAGCCGCCCCTGTCGAAGAAAACAGCGGTTGAATGCGGAGTGTTTTCGCCCGCAAGTTTTATCAGGCTGTTGAAAAACGCGTGGAGCGCACCCGTCGGGAAGCCGTCCGCGCGCGACAAATCGGGCATCGCGTAGAAACAGCGGAAGCCGAGATTGTATCCGTCAATAAGCAGTGCGTTCATTTTTACATAATAGAATATGTTTCATTGCGCGTAATCAACCTTTTTTTGCGCGGCCTACGGCGGCAGTTCGCCCGCCCGAAACGGCGCAGGCTGCCGATGCGCCATTGCGCGCCCGCGCTTCGGGTTTTTGTTTTAAAATGCGTCTGCGAACGCCCGAACGCAAAAAAAGGGTTGAACGATTCGCGCAAAAAGGCAATTATTTTGGTAAATTATGCAAGTTAATATGAATCGAAAAATGTTGAGCGGCAACGAGGCAATAGCCTTGGCTGCCCGCCGCGCGGGCGTCGCACTGGGAGTGGGATACCCCGGAACGCCCTCCACCGAAATTCTCGAAAACTTCTCGCTTTTGGGCGGAAACGCCGAATGGGCACCCAACGAAAAAGTTGCCGCCGAGGTCGCTTTGGGAGTCGCCTTTGCCGAAAGCAACGCGCTTGTCACGATGAAGCACGTAGGCTTCAACGTGGCTCAGGACTTGTTCTTTACGGCGTCGTATAGCGGCGTGCAGGGCGGCTTTGTGGCCGTCGTTGCCGACGACCCCGGAATGGCGTCGAGTCAGAACGAGCAGGACACGCGCTCCATAGCCTATTGCGGCGGCATCCCCGTGCTCGAGCCCGCGTCGTCGCAGGAGGCGTTTGATTTCACCGTTTTGGCGTTCGAAATTTCGCGCCGCTGGAACACGCCCGTTGTTATCCGCACCACAACGCGCGTTGCGCACACAACCTCCATTGTGGAGTTCGACGCCTCCGTTGCGGAGCTTCCCAAAGCCGACTTCCGCAAGGACATTGCCGCGCGAGTCATGGTTCCCGCGCACGCAAAGCCCGCGCACAGGGTTTTGCGCAAAAAGCTTGAAGAAATTCGGGCGTGGAACGAAGCCGAAGGCCCGAACAAAATAGAAATGCGTTCGGAAAAACTCGGTATAATCGCAAGCGGTGTGGCGTTCCAATACGCGCGCGAGGCCGCTCCCGAAGCCTCCACTTTCAAGGTCGGGCTTTCGCCGCTGCCCCTCGAAAAGCTTGTGGAATTTTCCAAAAAGTTCGACAGATGCGTCGTGGTCGAAGAGGGCGACCCGTATATGACGACTCTTCTTTTGGCGGCGGGCGCGAAAGTTGAACCGCGCGCTCAGGAGTGGCGTTTCGGCGAATTGAACGTAGACCGCGTGCGCGCACAGCTTGCGGGAGATACGTCGTTCGAGATGCCGAAATTCAAACAGAAGCCGCCCGCCCTTTGCGCGGGGTGCCCGCACATTTTCAGCTTCAAGCCGCTTGTGGAGCTTGGCTGCATTGTTGCCGGCGACATCGGCTGCTACACGCTTGCGGCTATGAAGCCGATTAGCGGAATGGATATGCAGATTTGCATGGGCGCGTCGATAGGTATGGGCGTGGGCATGCGCAAAGTTTTGCCCGAAGAAAAGGCACGCAAAGTAGTCAGCGTAATCGGCGACAGCACGTTTATGCACAGCGGGCTTACGGGCTTGACGCAGGCAATCTACAATCCGCCGTCGACGGGGCACGTCATAATAATTCTCGACAATTCCATCACCGCCATGACGGGGCATCAGGAAAATCCCGCCACGGGCAGAAAGCTTGACCACACCGAGACAAAGCGCATCAGCATTGAGGGCGTGGCGCGCGCAATGGGCGCGGACAACGTCGAGGTTTTCAATCCCGTAAAACAGTATGCGGAGTTCAAAAACTATCTTTCCGAAAAGCTTTCGGAGAACGGTATTACAGTCATAGTATTGCGCCAGCCGTGCATTTTTGTTGCGGCGGCGGAAGCCAAAAGAAAGGCGGGCAAATAAGATGAAAGCCGACAAAACAGTAAACGTAAAAATAGCGGGGCTCGGCGGAATGGGCGTGCTCAAGGCGGCTCTGATTCTGGGCGAGGTTATGTTCGAAGAGGGTTTCGACGTCAAGAAGGCTGAGGTTCACGGAATGTCGCAGCGCGGCGGTTCGGTTGCAAGCGACGTCCGCTTCGGCAAAGAGGTTGTAAGCCCGATTATCCCCGAGAACGAAACCGACTACCTCGTCTCGCTCGAACCCGAGTGGTCGGACGTCTACAAGGCGACGCTCGCAAAGGACGGCGTTGTTGTTTCGCCGTCGGACATCGATGCCGAAAAGCTTCCCTCCAAGAAGGCGTTGAACGTTGCAATGCTGGGCGTTCTCAGCAAGTATTTCGACATTCCCGAAGCGCGCTGGTTGGCGACTCTGGAAAAACTTTTCCCCGCAAAGCTGCACGAATCAAACAAGGCGGCGTTTTTGCTCGGTAGAAATTCGTAATTTTTATGAAACAGATTTGGAACGACATTCACGGCGACGTCCACCCCTTCTCGGCGATGGACTTTCTGCCGCGCGAACAAATGCGGGCGTTGCAGTCGCAGCGTCTGCGCGAGATTGTGAAGCTTTCCTACGCGAAAGTTCCGCTTTACAAGGCGCGCATGGACGAACTGGGCGTCAAGCCCGAAGACATCGAAACAATCGCCGACATCGCAAAGCTTCCGTTTATGCAGAAGACCGATTTGCGCGATACCTACCCCGACGGGCTTTTCGCAGTCGAGATGAAAGACATTGTGCGCCTCCACGCCTCGAGCGGCACAACGGGCAAGCCCATAGTTGTAGCCTACACTGAGGAGGACTTGAAAGTGTGGGATTCCTCCATAATCAGGTGTCTTAAAATGTATGGCGTAAAAAGTTCCGACGTCGTTCAAAACTGCTACGGCTACGGCCTGTTTACGGGCGGCTTGGGGCTGCATTCGGGCGCGCAGGCGTTGGGCTGCACGGTAATTCCCGCTTCGGGCGGAAATTCGGAACGCCAGCTTATGCTCATGCGCGACCTCAAAACAACGGTCATAGCCTCGACGCCAAGCTACTTTATGCACCTCATTGAAGAGGGCAGGACGAAGGGCATAGACTTCAAGCAAATGCCGCTCAGAATTGGCGTGTTCGGCGGAGAGCCGTCGTCGGAGGCAATGCGCAAGTTCATTGCCGAAAACACGAACGTCGTGCCCTTCGACATCTACGGGCTTTCGGAAATCGTCGGCCCGGGGGTCGGCGGCGAGTGCCGCTGCAAATGCGGAATGCACATCTTGGAGGACAACTTCTACCCCGAAATAGTCGATCCCGACACGGGCGAAGTTCTGCCCGACGGCGAAGAGGGCGAGCTTGTGCTTTCCACGCTCACCAAGCGCGCAATGCCCATTCTCAGATACCGCACGCACGACATCACTTCAATCATTCCCGAGCCATGCGAATGCGGCAGAACAATCCGCAGAATCTCTCGTATTTCAAAGCGCAGCGACGACATGCTCATTATCCGCGGCGTAAACGTGTTTCCGTCGCAGATTGAAGTGGGCGTTATGCGCGTAGAGGAAAGCACGCCCAATTTCAGAATAATCCGCGAGATGAAAAACGACATGGAGTCGCTCACCGTGGAGGTGGAAATTCAGGAGAAATACTACGGCGACAGTCTCGAGAAAATCGAGGCAATCCGCAAAAAAATTCAGGCGTCAATCACGCAAATCGTGAACATCAGAATAGACGTGAAGATTGTAGAGCCGAACAAAATTCCGCGTTCGGAGGGCAAAATCAAACGCGTCTACGACAACAGAAAGGCATAGGCTATGCGCGCACATCAAATATCGGTTTTTCTCGAAAACACCCCCGGAAGGCTCGAAAGCCTTTGCGAGTCGCTCTCGCGCGCGGGCGTGAATTTGGAGACAATCACAATCACCGAAAACGGCGACCACGGCATTGTAAGAATGATTGTCAAAGACGTTGACGCGGGCATTGCCGCCCTCAAGGCGGCGGGCTTTACGCCGAAGAAAGTGGACGTTTTGGCGGTCGAAGTTTCCGACACCCCCGGCGCGCTTTCGGCTCTGCTTAAAAAGACGCGCGACGCCGGCGTGAACGTGGAGTATATGTATGCCATGACAAAACCCAACGGAACGCGCCCCGTGATGATTATGTCGTTCAAGGATATCGACGCCGCCGAAAGGATTCTGGCTTAATGACCAATACCGACAACGACAAATTCGCGCGCGCATTGGCGTTCAAGCCGCTCGTTCAGCGGGCGGGCTACGCGGAGGTTTCGGCGGAAATTTCGCCCGAAACGCTCAACGGAGTGGGAATTGCCCACGGCGGCTTCCTCTTTTCGCTTTCCGACTACGCTTCCGCGCTTGCAGCCAACACGCCCGAACGCCTCGCAATAAGCTCGGGCGCGTCAATCGACTATATCGAACCCGTCCCCGCGGGCGCGAGCATTGTGGCGGTCGCCTCGGTCGATGCCGAAAACGCGAAATCGGGCGTTTACAAAGTCGTCATAACCGATTCGCGGCGCGAAAAAATCTTCGCCGTTTTCCGCGGCAGGCTGATTTACAAAAAGCCCCTTTAGCCTTTGCGCGCGGGGTTGTAGATTGAATAGAAAACGGAGGTTTCACCTTCCGTGTAGTAGTCGGCAATCTCGGCCTCCTTGCGGAAGCCGAGTTTTTCGTAGAAAGCGCGCGTGGGCAGGTATTGGGGGCGTCCCGATGTTTGCAAAAGCACTTTGCGCGCGCCCGCCTTCCAGCAGTCGGCGAGCACTTCGCCCACAAGCTTGCGCCCCAGCCCGTGGCCGCGCAGGGCGTTGTTTACGCAAATCCAGCTTATGTATATGAGCGCGTCGCAGCAACATTCGCGCCCGAAAATACAGAAGCCCTGCGCAACGCCGTCGGTTTCGATGAAAACCGCTTTTTGCTCCCCGTCGGACGAGGCTATTATTTCGCGCATTTCCGCTTCGCCGCTGTCGAGTTCGTCGAAGACGGCCTCGAAGAAGCCCGTGGATTCCATTATTTTTCTGACGAGTTTCTCGTCGCCCTCGCGGGGCGTTTTTCTGAAAGTTATTTCCGCCATAAAATGATTAGCAGTGTTTGTTGTTGGCTTTTTTTGATGAGGCGTCGTTTCTTATTTTTTCCACGCGCGCCATAAAGCCGCGCATAATTTCGGCGTAAAGCGACGCTCCCGCAACCTTGTCTTCAATGCCGGCGTCAATGTTGGGGTTGTCGTTTATTTCTATAAGCAGCGTGCGGCCGTCGGGGGTCTGTTTTATGTCGACGCCGTAAAGCCCGTCGCCCACCAAATTGGCGGTTTTCAGGGCAACTTCAAGAACCCTTTCGGGGGCGTCGGCCACGGACAGGGTTTCGAAAGAGCCTTCGTCGTTGTGGTTGTCTTTGTTGACAATCTGCCAGTGCGATTTCGCCATGTAATACTTGCAGACGAAAATCGGTTTTTTGTCGAAAATTCCGACGCGCCAGTCGAAGTCGGTCGGGACGTATTCCTGCGCTATGAGCAGGTCGGAGTGCTTGAGGAGTTTCGCCAAAATTGCGTCGAGCCTCTTTTTGTTTTCCGCCTTGTAGACGCCCTGCGAGAACTGGCTGTCGGGCTGTTTTATGACGACCGGGAACGAAAGCGTTTTTTCTATCGCGTCGGCGTTGTCTTTGTGGACTATGAGCGTTTTGGGCGTCGGAATTTTTCTGATTGCCGCCTGTTCCGCCTGAAATACTTTGTTTGCGCAGCGGATTATCGAATTGGGGTCGTCCACAACCGCAAGTCCTTCGGCCTCGGCGGCGCGCGCAAAGGCGTATGAGTAGCTGTCGACGTTTGTGGTTGCGCGTATGAAAAGCGCGTCGAACTCGCCTATGCGCTGGAAATCGTCGCGCGTGATGAATTCGCAGTAGAAGCCGACGTTTGCCGCAGCCTTTGCAAAACGCTCAAGGGCGCGTTTGTTGGAGGGCGGCAACTCTTCGTCTTCGTCAACCAAAATAGCCATTGAGTAGCGGCCGTCGTTGAGCGCGTCGCGCATTTTGTGTTTGTGGGCAATGTATTCGGCGGTTGCCGCGGCGGCGAATCCGCGTTCGTCTTTGTCGATGTCGTCTGCCGAAACGGGCGCGATGCGCTTGAGCTTCCAGCTTTTTTTGCCCTTTGTAAATTCGGCTCTGAATACGGGCGTTTGGAAGAGTTTGAAAAGTTTTCGCGCAAGTTTTGCGCAGTGTTCGTGCGGCGTCTTCCCGAAATAGGCGTTGAATTCTACGGCGCGCTTTTGGCACTTTTTAAGCGACCTGTCCGCCGCCGCCGAAATTTCGCCCGCCATCAGCTTTGGCATGCGTTTGGAGCGCACGTCCATAATTGTTTTAACCGACGGCTCGGGGTTGTGCCCGCGCGCCCGCGCCAGCAACGATACGTAATATCCCATATTTTGGTATTTGAAGGCGTTGCACATATTGACCACTTTATACGCGCCGAGCTTGGCGAATTTCGGGTCGGTTATGTATTGGCGGGGCGAGACGATTTCCGCGTTCGGGATATCGAAATGTTTCGGGTTGCGGACTACAATTACAGTTTGCATTGCTGTTTTTATGTTTTCTCCGAGTATTATTTTTGCCGTGTGCAAGTCAAACGAATTTGTTTGATTTATCCCGCCGTGAGTGTTTGTATCCTGAAATTGTCCGTTCGACGCGTTTTGCTTTCGGCGGGCTTTTCACCTAAAACAGAAAAATTGGAAAAAGATATGAGAAAACTGACAAAACTAATTTTTGCGGCTTCTGCGGCATTGTTGTGCCTTTCTGCGTTCGCGAAAACCGATGGCTTCGACAAGTTCGAGGGTTTTTACAAGGGCAGGATAACTTTCGCCGACGGCAAACAGATAACGAGCTGGTATCCCGTTGATATGTATCCCGAAATATACGCCGAGATCTTCAGGGACGTCGGCGCGAAATACAGGCTGAAGCTTCTAACGGGCATTCTTTCCCGCGCCGAAACTACCGCCGTTGCCGACAACCTCGTAGAAAAGGACGGCAAAATAGAGTTTTCAGTCAATGCCGATGCCCTTTCGCTCAGGGGCGAAATCACGCCCGGGGGCGTCAGGGCCACCGGCAAGCACCGCGGCAGGGACATCAAAATGGATTTGCCCCGCTACGAATACGTCTCGCCCAGAATGGGACAGAAGCCCCCGAAAGGCGCGGTAGTCCTTTTCGACGAAAACACGAATCCCGCCGACAAGTGGGAGATGGCGGCCGACAAATCGCGCCCGTTCAACTGGATTGTAAAAGACGGCGTCATGACTATCAAAACCGACGCCAAACGCCCCGACGGCAAGCGTTTCCCCTCGAACATCGCCACAAAGCAGGCGTTCGGCAAATGCAGGCTGCACTTGGAGTTCAAGTTGCCCGCGATGTATGAAAAAAACAACCAGCAAAAATCGAATTCGGGCGTATTCTTCGGCCCTTACGAAATCCAGATTCTCGACTCTTTCGGAACGGAGGGCGCGTGGGACAACTGCGGGGCGATATACCGCCAGACTCCTCCCCACACGAACGCTTCGCTTCCCGCAGGCTCTTGGCAGACATACGACATCATCTACACCCCGCCCGTAATTACCGACGGCAAGTGTGTAGAACCCGCCAAGTTTACGGTAATTCTCAACGGCGTAGTCGTTCAGCGCGACACTCCCGCATATTACGGCACGGCTGTTCCGAAACTCAACGTCCACAAGTTCAAGCCCTCCAACGCGCCCGTGCGTATAACTCTCCAAGACCACCGCGATCCCGTTCAATTTCGCAACATCTGGGTTGCGGATCTGGAGCCCAAAAAGGTTGTGCGGCCGTGGACGATTGATTCGCTCGCCGACAGGTTCAACACCGACGAAGCCAACTTCTGGCGTTACGACGCGGACAACAAAAAGCTCGCCCAAAAGCCCGCCGCCGTGTTTATGGGCGACAGCATAACCGACAACTGGGCGAGGTTGCGCCCCGACTTTTTCAAGGCGAACAACTATCTGGGCAGAGGCATTTCCGGACAGGTGACATCGCAAATGCTTGTGCGCTTCCGCAAAGACGTGCTTGAGCTGAACCCGAAAGTTGTCGTGATTCTCGCGGGCACGAACGATGTTGCCCGCAACCGCGGCTACATCTCCGAAGACGACGTTGTAGGCAACATAGTTTCCATGTGCGAAATCGCAAAAGCAAACGGCGTCAAGCCCGTAATTTGCTCGGTCTTGCCCGCCGCGAAATACCGCTGGCGTCCCGTGATAAAGTCGGTAGAAAGTATCAAAAAAATCAACGCAATGCTCAGGGACTACGCCGCCAAAAACGGCATTGTCTACGCCGACTACTATTCGCTGCTCGACGACGGCAAAGGCGGCTTGACCACTGCAGACTCGGGCGACGGCGTCCACCCCACCCCCGCCTGCTACAAAAAAATGGAAGCGTTTATCTCCCCCATTATCCAAAAGCTCCTATAAAAAAAGCGCGAGGGCGCGTTTGCTTATGAAAATGAAAATTTTTTATTAAGTGAAAAAAGCGAATAGAAAAATTTTCATAAGCAAACGCTCTCGGGCATCACTTGGTTTCACTGCGGACTCACGGGCGTTTAGCCCGCTACGCCTTGTGAAACGCAAGTCCTGCCTCGAGCCTTGCGCTTTTTTAACTTAAAGTGGCGGCGATTGGCAAAAGCCAATACGCCTTTGCTTAGTGGTTAAAGTAGTTGTTATTTATAGTTAAAGCGGAACATTTGTTCCGCTTTTTTTTGATTTAAAAATTCGTCGAAGCAAACGCTCTCGGGCATCACTTGGTTTGTTCGGGGGGGCTGTGCTCAAGCACTATCCCCCCTGCTCACAAACGCAAGTCCTGCCTCGAGCCTCACGCTTTTTAACGGGCACCGACGGCGATAGGTTTCACCTATGCGCCGTTGCGTTTTGCTTCTCATTTTTTTACAAAACAGAACGAATTGAATTTCATTCAATATTGTTTTACTTCAATCGCCGAGCAAAGGCGTATTGGCTTTTGCCAATAGCCGCCACTTTCGGAAACGTAAAAAATAAAAAACTTAAACCAGAAGACAAAGCGGAATTGAATTTCATTCAATCCGCGTTTTTTATATGTTGTGAAGTGGCGCAAATTGGCTGAAGCCAATGTTGCTTTACTTTAATCAATAATCAAAGGCGAACGGGCTTTGCCCGCCGCCGCCACTTTAGGAATTATAAAAAAGTTAAAAAGCGCGAGGCTCGAGGCAGAAAACAAGCGAAGCGCGTTTGAGATTTTTTGCGTAGCAAAAAAGACCCCGAAGGGGCGCGATGGGGCGTAGCCCACGCGTCAATTTGTGTTTTGGGCTTTAATCAAAGAGTAAAGGCTCATCGGCTACGCCGATTGCCGCCACTTTCGGAAATGTAAAAAAGCCCGAGAGCGCTTTTTTTTAGAGGAGGGTTAGGTAGACGGCAATAAACGCCACAATCATCACGCAGACTGCCGCGCCGATGTAAATCGGCGTGTAGGAGGTTTCGAAGATTGAGCCGTGTTTGAGGGGTTTGTTTTTGAACACGCGTCCCGCTATTTTCGCGCCGAGCTTGTCCGCGCCCGACAACACGCCCGAACGCGCGTAGTCGGCGGCTTCGCCCGAGGGCAACTCTTTCGCCTTGCGCGCGGGAACGTCTATTTCCGCCTGCGGATACACTCCGCCTACCCAGTCGAAATCGAGCGCGTTGGCGTCGGGGGCGAGGAACGTGGTGAAAGTAATGTCCCACTCGAGGTGCTTGTGCTCAACAAGCGCGAGCGATTCTCCGAAGAGCTTGAGAAGCGTTGCGCAGTCGGACGGCGCGGCGTTGATTTTTGCCGAATCGCGCAGCGCGGCGGCGTATGCGCAGTCTCCGAAAGTTGCGCGCCAGTTCGCGGCGGGCAGGGTCGAGACCGACGCTTTGCAGAATTCGGCGACGGGGATTTCCCTGAGGAAGCGCGGGTCGCCGTAGAAAGAGTCGAACCACTGCGGGAACGCGAGGAATATGTCGGCGGGGTTTGCCGAGATGTTGTCGGCTTCGCCCTCTGTAAACACAATGTGGTGGACAATGTAGTTTGGGGAGTCCCGAAATTTGCCGCAGTCTTTGGCGCGGGAGAGCAGGTGGTATTTCGTGCCTTCGACGTTTAAAATCCTGTGCGAGCATATCGTCCCCGATTCCACTCCGTAGCCGCAATAACGCCCAACGGCGTCCGCCAACTGTTTCGGCATCGCCTTGCTGCGCGCGACTGTTGCAAACCCCGCGTCGGATTTTTCCAGAGAATTTTTGTAGCCGGTAAATATTAACTGATACGCCATATCTTGTCTTATTGTTTGTTGTTGCAGTTGTCGGGAAGACCGCCGCGCGTTGGAACGCGGCTTCGGGCGGGGGCGTCGGCAGCTTCGGCAAAAGCATCAAACCCAACCTGCGTTGCCCCCCTTATCCGAATACATCATCTCAAAAAAAGCCGAACAATGCAACGATTTTTTTCGAAAAACGAAACGTCCGCTTCGGCGTCGGGTTCGGGCGCGGCGCGGCGATTCGCCCGAAAACGCGCGGGCATGCGGCTGAAAAAAATGTTGCGAATTTCGGCGCGCAGTATTTGCTAATAAGACGTGAAAGGGAAAAGAAAAATATTGTTCGTGGTCAATACGCAGAAGCCCAACGCGCTGCGTTTGGCGGAAAAACTCGCCGACTTGGCGCGGCGCGGCGGGCTTGAAACGTCGATTTCCACGGAGTATCCAACCCCCGAGGAATACTTTGTAGACGCCGACAGCTGCTGCGTAATAGGCGGCGACGGCACTATTCTTGCGTGCGCTACAATGCTTGCAAAATACGGCATTCCGGTGTTCGGCATAAACTTCGGCAAGCTCGGGTTCCTTGCCACATACAACGACGAAATCGACGAGGAGCTTTTCCTGTTTCTCGCCCGCGGCGAGGGCAAGATTTTCGAGCGCGCAATGCTGCAGACAAGCTACCAGAACAAAAGCTATCTTGTCTTGAACGACTTTGTTCTGAAGGATTCGCGCGTCAACGGAATATCGGCGTTCCGCATCTACGCCGACAACGAATTCATCGCCGAATACGTCGGCGACGGGCTGATTTTCTCGACCCCTACGGGTTCTACCGCCTACAATCTTTCGGCGGGCGGCCCGATTATCCACCCGAAGTCTCGCACGTTCGTGATGACTCCCATCTGCCCGCATACGCTCTCAAACAGAAGCCTTGTGCTAAGCTACGGAACGCTCGTAAAGCTTATGTGCGTAAGCGGCGAAAGCGCGCTGATTGCCGACGGCGTCCAAGTGGCGACAATGCACAAGGGCTCGGAATTGGAGCTTTATATGCCGCCGTGCACCGTGAAATTTATGAGGAAGCGCGGACATTCGCATTTCGGAATTTTGCGCAGCAAGCTCGGCTGGGCGGACGACCCGCGCGAAATTGAAAACAAACTCCGCGCCCACAAACTCCGCTAACGCACTCGCGTTCGGCTGCCGTTTCGGGCAGCCCGCGGCGCATAAAAATTTTTGACGAAAACCAGATGGACAAAGAAAATAAATCCGAAAAACCGCCGCGCGCGGAGGTGCTCGCGTTTTGGGTGTCGTTCGCGGCCATAGAGCTGTTTCTGCTTTCGAATGCCGCAGCCCTTTTGCGCGCTGTGTTTGCGGCGCGGGATTTTTCCGCGGAGTTTTTCGGCTCGCCCGAAAGAATTTCGCAGGGTGTAGACGCTTTGCTTTTCTTCGCCTTTCTCTCGCCGCTTAAGCCGTTTGAATTCTTCCAGTTCAAGGCGTTCGCCTGTGCGGGGTTTTTCGGCTATTTGGCGTATTGCGACGGCGGCGACGTTTTTGCGCCCGTTGCAGTGTGGCTGTGCGCGGGGCTTCTTACGCGGCGTCTGCCCGTGTGGCTTGCGGCGGTAGTTGCGGCGTTTGCCGTGTGCGCAAATGTTGTGTTGAATTTCGGCGCGTCGGCGTTGTTGTAAAGGAAAGGTTTTGGATATGTCAGTTGTCGATAAAATCAAAAATTTTGCGGGCGACCTGTGGAAGGTGCAGGTCAGTCAGGAGCGCAAGTTGCGCGGAATGCTGATTGTTGCGGCGCGCATTTTGGTCACGGTTGTAATGGGGATAGTCAAAAAGCGCGTGCTTGTGCAGGCGTCGTCGCTTTCGTATGCAACGCTGCTTGCCGTAGGCCCTATTCTCGCGATAACTGTTATGTTCTCGAGCGCGTTTTTCAAAGACAAAGACGACCGCTTTGTTTACGATAACATTATGGCGGCGGCAACGTTCGTTCTTCCCGCATTCAACGAGATGATAAAGGAGGGCGAAGACGTTTCGCTCCAATCCGCGCCCGCGACCGTAGCGGCGGGTCAGTCCGCTCCGAACGCCTCAACACCCGCCAAGCCAGCCGCAACAGAAGCGCAGAAACCTTCCACCGCAACGTCTCCGAGCGCGGCGAACGCGCAGCCGACGGGCGTTTCGGCGGAATCGGCGCACGGGAAAATCAAGGTCAATCCCAGAATTTACGAGTTCATTGAAAACGTCTCGAAGTCGAGCGTAAAGGGCGGAATTTTCGGCGTCATTGCAATGCTGTTTACGTGTCTTCTGCTGTTCATAAATATGGAAAGCGCGTTCAACTACATTTGGGGCGTTTCAAAGGGGCGCAACTGGATAAACAGGGTCGTGTTTTATTTCGTGATGGTTTTCTTCGGCTCGGTAGGCTCGATTTTCGCGGCGGCGTTGTTTGCAACCCCCGTGATTGCGCGCGCCTTCGGCGACATCGTTTTCATACGCGACTATATCCACTGGATTAGCTACGGATTCGGCGCGGTGATAATGGCGGTTGTGCTTTCGTGCTTTTACAAATTCATTCCGTTTACAAACGTGTCGTGGCGTTCGGCGATAGCGGGCGGGGTAATCATAACGCTGCTGCTTTTGCTCAACAACAAGGCGTCGTTTCTCTACATAGCCTACATTGCAAAGCAGGAGAGCCTCTACGGGTATTTGGCGATTGTCGCGGTTGCCATGTTCAGCCTGTATATTTTCTGGGCGGTGCTGCTTTCGGGCGGGCTGATTGCCTACTCCATACAGTTCGTGGGATTTTTCGACGACGACCAAACTTGGAACAAAATCGGCGACCGCACAAAACGCATGTGCGCCCTCGCCGTCTTCTGCGAAGTCTCCAAGGAATTCTACGCGCGCGGCGCGGGCTGCGGCACGCTCGACCAGCTTTCTTCAAAACTCAAGCTTCCCAAAGTCATGCTTTCGGTATGCGTGAAATGGCTTGTGGAAAAGGATTTGGTCTGCCTCGTCGAAAACCCCGACGATACCGCCCACGACTCCATAAAACCTTCGCTTCCGCCCGACTCAATCACCGTGGCGGAATTCATGAGAATCCTCTCCGAATACCCCTCGGACAAGTCGGTCAACGAAAGGCTTTCCGGCTACGAAAACGCGGTCAATCTCACGCTTTCGGCGTTATACGAACTTTCTTCGCACGAAGTTTTCTCGAAAAAAATCAAGGACATAATGTAGTATGGATTTGTTCGAATTCAGAAACGAATACCTCAAGGGCGGTCTGGAACGCGACATGCTTTCCGACAACCCCTTCGAGCAGTTCAAACAGTGGTTCGACCACGCCGTCGAATGCAAGGTAAAAGAGCCGAACGCAATGGCGGTCTCAACCGTTTCCGCCGACGGCGCGCCCTCAAGCCGCGTGGTGCTGCTTAAAATGTGGGACGAACGCGGGTTCGTCTTCTTCACAAACTACAAAAGCCAAAAGGCGCGCGATTTGGAGGGCAACAAAAACATCTGCGCGCTCTTTGCGTGGCTCGACTTGGAACGGCAGCTGCGCATTGAGGGCACGGCGGAAAAAATTTCCGCGGCGGAATCGCTGCGCTACTTCATCTCGCGCCCGTTCGGAAGCCGCTTGGGCGCGTGGGTGTCGCACCAAAGTTCGATAATTTCGTCGCGCAGTTTGCTCGAAATGCAGTTCGCGAAAATGAAGCAGAAATTCGCCGACGGCGAAGTCCCCCTCCCCGATTTCTGGGGCGGCATAAGAATCGTCCCCAAGCGATTCGAATTCTGGCAGGGACGCGAAAACCGCCTGCACGACCGCTTCGCCTACGAAAAATCCCCCGACGGGAAGGCGTGGGAAATCTCGCGCCTCGCCCCTTAATTTTTTATAATTCCGAAAGTGGCGCGGATTGGCATAGCCAATTCCGCTTTGCTTGGCGGTTGAAGTTTTCTATTATATAAATCAGGCGAAACTCAGTTTCGCCTTTTGTTTTATAAACTCGTCGAAGCAAACGCTCTCGGGCATTTTTTACGTTTCCTAAAGCGGCGGCAATCGGCATAGCCGATATGCCTTTGCTCTTCAATTAAAGTTCAAAACGCAAGTTGACGCGTGGGCTACGCCCCATCGCGCCCCTTCGGGGTCGTTGCTTCGCAACGCTCAAACGCGCTTCGCTTGTTTTCTGCCTCGAGCCTCACGCTTTTTAACTTAAAGCGGCGGGGGTTGCCGCAGGCAATCCCCCCTTTGTCTTCTGGTTAAAGTTTTTTATATTTCCTGAAGCGGCGGCAATCGGCTTTGCCGATGTGCCTTTGCACTTGGTTAAAGTAAAATAATATTGAATGAAATTCAATTCGTTCTGTTTTGTAAAAAAATGAGAATCAAAAAGCAACGGCGCATAGGTGAAACCTATCGCCGTCGGTGCCCGTTAAAAAGCGCGAGGCTCGAGGCTCGAGGCAGGATTTGCGTTTTGGCGAGCGTAAGCGGGCTGTAGCCCGTAAGTCGAAGCCAAAACCAAATGATGCCCGAGAGCGTTTCTTGCGGCGGCTTTAAAACACAAAGGCGTATTGAACATTGTTCAATACGCCAAAGTTTTTATATAGAGAAGTCGCCGCCGAAAGAAACGCGTCCTCGCGCTTTTTAAAAAATACTTGAAACTTTTTTGGGCACAAGTAGTCTATCCTGATTACAAGAGAGGACTGACGTAAACAGTATGACCGACAATATAACAGAAGAAAAAGAGCTGATAAGACTGCTTAAAAGCGACGATGAAAACGCTTACAGATTGCTTTCTCTGCTGTATGGGAACGAAATCTTTCTGAAGGCGAAGTCGATAACAAAAAATAATGAAGACGCCGAAGAACTTACCCAAGACGCCTTGTTGAAGATTCGCAAGGGGATTTTCTCGTTCCGCGGGGAATCGTCGCTTAAGACGTGGATTTTCAGAATCATAAGCAACCTTTCAATAAACAGACTCAAAAAGTCGAAACGGCGCGGCTCGGACGTTACGATGTCGATGGACGCAAGCCCGACGACGGCGGAAAATAACGAAACGTCGTTTGCCGACTTCATTCCCAGCGACGAACTTTCGCCCGCCGATTTGCTCGAGCGCGAAGACAACGCCGCAATAATGCAGAACGCGATGAATTCGCTTCCGCGCGAGTATGCGCGCATTATGGAGTTGCGTGTTTCGCGTGAGCTCAGCTACGAGGAAATCGCCAAAGAGCTGGGGCTTAGCATTGGCACAGTGAAAAGCCGCATAGCCCGCGCGAGGGAATGCCTGCGCGAAAAGCTCGGCGAGACTTTATGAAAATCTCCAGAGAGAGATTCGAACAGCTTATCTCGGCATACCTCGACGGCGAAATTTCGCCCGAGGACGCCCAGCGGCTGCTCGATTGCGTCAATGCCGACGCGCGCGTGCGCAACTTCTTCCTGAAGAGCTGCGCAATGCACGCGTCGTTGTGCAGACTCTACGGGAAAAAGGCTGATTTCCAAAACCTTGCAAGCTTTGATGTAAACGCGGCGTTGTCGGCGAAAAGACCGACGAAGTTCAGAACGTTCGCCGAGTGGCTTGCCGTGGGGCTTTCGTTCGCCGCGTGCGCGTCGCTTATGACGGCGGCGTTGATTATGCGAAACTCCGACCAATCCGACGCCGACGAACAAAGCACGGTGAACGCCGAAAACTATAAAACGCTTTTGTGCGATTCGCCCGAGGCGGGCAACGGCGATATCACCATAATAAAAATCTACCCGAAACATTCGGTTCTGCTTATGCCTTAACGGCGTTTTGTGGGTCGGGTTTGTAAAAAAGTAAAAAAAAAGCTTGCGCGCCGAAGAAAGAACCGTTTAATAAACGTCTTTTTAGAAATTTTCAAAGACATGAAAGCGACAATTAAAATTCAAGGAAAGCAGTTGACCGTAAACGAAGGCGACGTAGTCTTCGTAAACCGCTTTGTAAATTCGAAAGCGGGCGACATTGTTGAAATCAAGGAAGTCCTTATGGTCGGCGAAGCGGATTCCGCAAAATTCGGCACTCCGTATGTGGACGGCGCGAGCGTTTCCGCAAAGATATTGGAAAACAAACGCGGTAAAAAGGTTGTTATCATCAAGAAGAGACGCAGAAAGGGTTACCAGCGCAAGCAGGGACACCGTCAGGAATTGTCCGTCTTGAAGATTGAATCCATTAAAGCGTAAGACTTAGGAAAGGCGATTTTTTATGGCACATAAAAAAGGACAGGGAGCGGCGAAAAACGGTCGCGATTCCAACTCGCAACGCAGAGGCGTCAAGAAGTTCGGCGGCGAATACGTTTTGGCGGGTAATATTATCGTTCGCCAGTGCGGCACAAAGGTTCGCGCGGGTGAAAACGTCGGAATGGGCAGAGATTTCACTTTGTTCTCGTTGGTTGACGGGATTGTGAAGTGGGACGGCGCACACAGAAAAGTTTCTGTGGAAATTGCCAAGTAAAGACGCGAAAAATCGGGCGGAATCCCGAGGGAATTGCGCCTGTGTTCTTTAAAAATTTTGCGGGATAAACCTTGACAAACCGAGAGGTTTCCGCACACTAAACTTCTTATTATTTCGCCAGGGTAGCTCAGTGGTAGAGCAGAGGACTCATAAGCCTTTGGTCGGGGGTCCGAATCCCCCCCCTGGCAATAAAATTGAAACGATTCTCCTTTAGCGGGGAATCGTTTTTTTGTTTTTTTATAATTCCTAAAGTGGCGTTTTTTATATGTTGTGAAGTGGCGCAAATTGGCTGAAGCCAATGTTGCTTTACTCCCAATTAAAGTTTTTTACATGACGTGCACCGGCGTAGATTGGCTGAAGCCAATGCTACTTTACTTTAAGCAGTGAACAAAGGCGAACGGGCTTTGCCCGCCGCCGCCACTTTAGGAGTTATAAAAAACTTTAATTAGTAGTCAAAGGCGAACGGGCTTTGCCCGCCGCCGCCACTTTAGGAAACGTAAAAAATGCCCGAGAGCGTTTCTTACGGCGGCTTTAAATAATCAACGGCGATTGAACAAAGTTCAATCGCCGCTACCTTAAAATAGAGAAGCCGCCGCCGAAAGAAACGCGCCCTCGCGCTTTTTCAATTGGAGCATTTGGGGCGGAGATTAGATAACGCCTGCGAGTGGATTTGGCAGATGCGGGCTTCGGTCAGACCGAATTCGCGGGCAATCTCGCCGAGCTTTTTGTGCTGGAAGTAGTAGCTGTCAATTACGCGCCGCTGTTTTTCGGGAAGCGTGTTTATGCCGTCGCGGATTTCCGTGAAACGTTCGCGGCGTTGGAGCTGTTCGGCGGGCGTAGAGGCGTAGGTGTCGGGAATCGTTTCCTCGAGCGAAGCATCGGTGTCCGACTTGTTGTCGTTGATTGAGACGAAAGCGTATGTCTGGGTTCGGCGCATAATTTTGTCGAACTGCTTGCGCGAAACGCCCATCGCCGACATTACCTCACGGTCGGAGGGGGCGCGCGAAAGCTTTTGCTCCAAATCGTTTTTGATTTTTTCGACGTTCTTGGCGTCGTTGCGTGCCGAGCGCGACATGTAGTCGATGTTGCGGAGTTCGTCGATGATTGCGCCGCGGATTCTGATTGCAATGTAGCCGTCGAAGCTGTCGCTGCGCGAGTCGTCAAGGCGGCGGATTGCGTCGGCAAGCCCCCAAACGCCCGCCGAGTGCAGTTCGTCGGCGTCCGCGTAGGACGGCAGTTTGGAGCGCATAGAGTTCACTATTCTCCTGACAATCGGGAAATACTTCTCGAAAATTTTTTGTTGGGCTTGCGTAAAGGGCGTTGAGGCGTCCTTTTTTATCGGGGTTTTTGTAGGCATGTCTGCCCTTTCTTTTGAAGTATTTATAGGGGGTGTCTCTATGTTATCGTAAAATAATTGTTTTTGTTTAACAGATTTTTCGAAATAATTTTCCGTGCGAAACCGAACCAACCGACATCGCCCGAACACACAAACATTGAATCGGCAAAAATGCGCCAATGCAAGCGATTTTTCGAAATATTTGTGTTGTAAAGTCGGGGCGGTTTTGAAGAATACACGCAATCGACGCAGCCGCGCGCCGAACGGTCGGCGTTGCGGCGGGTTTGCCGTTCGGAGAGAATTTTTATGAAATCGAAGATTTTTGCGGTTGCGGCCGCGCTGTTTTTGTTTGTGCTCGACGCCGTTTGCGCGCCGAAGGTAATGCTGGGCATCGACGTTTTGGAGTCGATGGGGTTCGCCCCGCTGCGCGGCAAGCGCGTGGGCTTGCTCACGCACCCCGCGGGCGTCAACAGGTTCGGGCGAAGCACCGTAGACGTTCTCCGTTCGGCGCGCGGCGTTCGGCTGACCGCGCTCTTCGGCCCCGAGCACGGCATTTACGGCGACGAAAAGGCCGACGTGCCCGTTCTCGACAAAATCGACCGCCGCACGCGTCTGCCCGTGTATTCGCTCTACGGCAAATACCGCAAGCCCACGCCCGAAATGCTCAAGAAAATCGACGTTTTGGTAATCGACCTGCAGGACATCGGGTGCAGGTCTTACACATACATCAGCTGCATGCTCAGGGCTATGGAGGCGTGCTTCGAAAACGGCAAGGAGGTTGTGGTTCTCGACCGCCCCAACCCCCTCGGCGGACGTAAGATTGACGGCCCGCCGCTCGACGCCGAGTTCAAAAGCTACGTCGGAATGTTCCGCATTCCGTATGTCCACGCCATGACAATCGGCGAGCTTGCCCGCTACGCAAAATACACGCGCGGGGTGATGGAAATCACAACCAACTACCAGCGGCACGGCAAGCTCACTGTAATTCCAATGCGCGGCTGGAAACGCGATATGCTTTGGAGCGACACCGGGCTTAAATGGGTTCCCACAAGTCCGGCAATCTCCAGTTTCTCCGCCGCGCTCGGGTATCCGATGACGGGCTTGGGCTGCCAGCTCGGCGGCTTTCAGCACGGCTACGGCACAACGCGCCCGTTCCGTCTGCTCACGTTCCCGAACAAGTCTCCGCAGGTTGTAAAGGCGTATCTCGACCGCTACAAAATCCGCGGGGTTTCTTTCATTCCCGCGAAGGCAAAATCTCTCGACGGCAAGAAGACCGTAAGCGGTCTTTACGTCTCAATCGACGACTGGAGCGTTTTACGCCCCACCGAGTTAAGCGTATATTTAATGAAGCTCACCTGCGTTTTCAACGGCGGCAACGTTTTCCGATACGCCTCCAAGCCGAACGCCCTCCTTTTCAACAAGCACACAGGCTCGCGCGAGTTTTGGAACGAGCTTGTCTCGAAGGGCGCGTATCTCGACGCCGAAAAGTTCATTCGAAAATGGGACAGCGACAACGCCGACTTCAAGCGGGTGTCTTCCAAATACTACCTCTACAAATAAAAAAAAGCGCGTTTTTTAACTTTCCTAAAGCGGCGGCGATTGGCAGAAGCCAATCCGCCTTTGCTTTTGGGTTAAAGTTTATTAAAAAAACTCGTCGAAGCAAACGCTCTCGGGCATTTTTTACGTTTCCTAAAGCGGCGGCAATCGGCGAAAGCCAATGCGCCTTTGCTCTTTACTTAAAGTAGCGCGACTTTAATTTGAAATTAAAGCGGCATTGGCTTTAGCCTATCCGCGCCACTTTAGGAATTATAAAAAACCGAATAACACAGTGAGCGTTCTAAGTGTAGGCGTTTGACAAAGTAGCATTGGCTTTAGCCAATCTACGCCAGTGCACGTCTATGGAAGCCCGCCCTGCGGGACAAGGGGCTACGCCCGAAAAGTTTTTCAGCTTAGGATATTCAAGCCATTGAACTTTGTTCAATGCGTATGCAAATAGGAAAGGCGTAGCGGTTAGCTACGCTGAATTACACAGACCGCCGCTAGCGGCGGAGGTCAAGGGGCTACGCCCCTTGTTCACGCACAATGAGCAGGCGCGAGGCTATTATTTCGTCTTTTGCCAGTAGTTGTAGTTCGAATGTTCCGGGGGATTTTATGGGGAAGTTTTGGAGGTTGAAGAAAAGCTCGGGGGTGTCGAGAGGTGTTTTGAACGGCACTTTGGCGGGCAGTTCGAAAAGAACGTCGTTGTTGCCTGCAATCAGTTTTATTTTCACTTCCGTTTCGCCCTCGAGGTTCGTCAGCGAAGCAAACACGAACATCTGCGGGATAACGTGCGGAAATTTCGGTGCGGCTATTGAGTTGAATATGCCCACGAGCGTTTTCTTGCCCGTCATGGCATCGGTTATAACAGTGTCGCAAACAAGCAGTGCGAGGGGAGTTGCCGAATTGTCTTTCATTGTGCGCAATTATTGCCGAATTTTTTTTCGATTGAAAGAAAATTTTTGCTTGAGTAGCGGGTGCGTTCGGCAATAGTGTTTTATTCGGATAAAAAATGAAAAGGACAAGATTGATGAACCGCACGAAGGAAACTCCGTCGCTTTCCCGTTCCGATATTTACAAGGAATTTTTGGCGGAAAGGGAGGAGATTCTCAAGCACAAGTGGCTTGAATCGGAAAAGGCCGGCTACGATATCGGTTATGACAGGGCACTTGTCGATTGGATTATGAACCACCGCGAAAAATGGCGCATGCAACGCTTCAAAAAGCAGAAGGCGTAATCGAAAAAAGCAACACTCCCGATTCCAAAAAAATCGGGTTTTTTATTTTGTCCAAACATCAGCATTTATGAAAAATATTCCCGATTCCGAATCAATGCGCAGGCTCGACGCGGCCGCGGCAGACATTGTAAAACACAAGTTCAACCAGCTCGGCTATCCGTTCAATCAGGACACGGGGCTTTCAGAATTTTTCAGGTGGCTTGCCGACACAAAGCTTGGCGACATCACGCTAATCAACGTCGGCGACCCCTACAAAACCGACTGGGACATGCTCAATACCGACTACTTCGAACGCGAAGCAATCGACTTCCTCGCGCGCGCCTACGGGTTCGGGCAGGGCGAACACTGGGGGGTAATCTCGAACGGCGGAACCGACGGCAACATGCACGGCGTGTATTTCGGGCGAAAGGCTCTTGCGCAGCGTTCCGACATTCCGCCGGTGCTCTACGTTTCGGAGGAGGCGCACTATTCGGTGAAGAAGCTCGGCGACATTCAGAACATCGAAACGCGCACAATAAAGGCGCACGAAATGGGGCAGATGGACGTGGCCGACTTCGAACGCAAGCTCGACCCCGCGCGCCCCGCGCTTGTTGCGATTGCAATCGGCGGCACTTTCAAGGGCGCGATTGACGACCAAGCCGCAATCGACGAAGTTTTGCGCCGCGTGAACCCGCCCGCCGTCTACCGCCACTTGGACGTTGCGCTTTTCGGCGGCTACCTGCCTTTTCTGGACGACGAGTTTGCGCGCAATATTGTCAACGTCAAAAAAAAGAAGTTTGATTCGCTCGCGGTGTCGGGGCACAAATTTTTGTCGCTCAACGAGCCTGCGGGCGTGTTTATCTGCGCGCGCGAAGTGCTTGAGTGTGTCCATTCCAACCCCGTTCCGTATCTGAAGGGCGTAATTCCCACAATTAGCTGTTCGCGCAGCGGGTTCGACGCCCTGAAGCTGTATTGGCGTCTGAAAACCGTCGGCGAAGACGGCCTGCGCAATCAGGCGCGGCACAGCCTGCAAATGGCTGACCTTATGCTTGAAAAGCTGAAGCAAGCGGGCGTTCCCGCGTGGTGCAACAAGTATTCGAATACTGTTTTCTTCCGCCGCCCGAAGGAGGAGATTGTAAAAAAATACGCGCTTGCCTGCAACAACGATCCCGTTTTCGGCGAGCTTTCGCACGCGGTCGTGATGCAGTATTTCACGCCCGAATTGATTGACGCCGTAGTCGCCGACATTGCAAAAAATCAAAAAAACCCTTAAACGCGCCGTATTTTTTTCGATAGGCGTGTTGAAAGGTTTTATATGATATCCAAAAATGTCCAACGCGCTTTCAACGAGCAGATAAACAGGGAACTGTTTTCGGCGTATTTGTATGCGGCAATAGCGGCGGTTTTCGCCCAAAAAAGTTTAGACGGTTTTGCAAACTGGTTTAAAATCCAAGCGCGCGAGGAAGTCGCCCACGCGGAAGGGTTCTTCAACTACATAATCGAGCGGGGCGGGGCTGTGGAGCTTGGCGCGATAGCCTCTCCGCAGTTCGACGGGGCGTCGTGCGCGGATATGTTCGCAATTTCGCTCGAACACGAAAAGTTCGTGACCGCTAGCATAGACTCTCTCTGCGACTTGGCCGACGCCGAGCGCGACAGGGCTTCGGCCTTGTTCCTGCAATGGTATGTGCGCGAACAGGTAGAGGAAGAGGCGACTTTCCAGAAGATTCTCGACAACCTCCGCACGATAGGCGACAACCGTTGCGCCCTCATGGCAATGGACGCCGAGTTCGCCAAGCGCGAGTATTGCGCCCCGCATATCCAGTAGTGTTGGCGGGCGGGTGCTACGCCCCACACTCCCAAAAAATTTATTTGTTCTTTCATTTTTTTGTTTGTTGTGTTGTTTCAGCCCGACGGCGTAGCTCCGTCGGGCTTTTTTTGCCTTTTGTTCGCGTTCGGAGGCGTTATTTAACGGGTTTAAACAACGCGTAATCCATCGGGCGAACAACGCCTTTTTTGTATTTGAAATCTTTTTTTGTGTAGTTTGTGACAATCTCGCTTCCGTCGGAATAGCGCGTCAGGAAAACGTCGTGCGCAATTTCGTCGTGGAAGTCCATAAATTCGAGCTGCAGATACTTCGATTTTTGGTATTCGTCGTAGCCCGTTTTTACGTCGGGAAAGTTTTTTTCGTTGTCCAAATGCCAGTAATATGTGGGGCGTCCGCCGAATTCGTATAACTTCAGCCTGCGCGTTTCGGGCGTAAACGACGTTGACCAGCTCGATTTTTGCGTGCGCGTGCGGCAGTTGTAGTCGATTGTCGAGGCAAACGGGTTGCTCAAAATGATTCCGTGGTAGGCTATCTGCCAAATCGGGATAAGCCGCGTTATCAGGGGCGATTCGCGGCCGAGATATTTCGGATACGCGCTCACATAGAGGGCGTAGTCGAACGTATTTGCCACTTGGTCGCAAGGCCCTTCGCTTCCGAACGAGCCGAAGAATGCGTCGGAAAGCAACCCCACTTGGTTCATATAAAACGCGGTGTCGTTAAGCGTGCAGAAGTGCGATATATCGAAACATCTATACGGTGAAATCGCCGTTGTAACGTCTATATGGACACCGCTTGTAAAGCCGAGTTGTTGCATGTCGGTGTATTCCTTCAGCACTTGTTTGTAGTAGACTTGATGCCAGCAGGGTCTGTAGGCTTCGCCGCCCAGCCCTTCGTAGTGAATGTATGAGCCGTCCTTTTGCAACGCCAGTTCCGACTTGTTAAATGCGGGGGAAACCGTGTAGTTTTCGGTGTGCATAATGTGCGGAATTGTCTGGTAGCCGAGCTTTTTGCCGAGCGCGTTGAATTCGCGGCATTTTGCGTTTCCGCCAAGCTCCGCCGCAGCCGTGCCATAGATTGGAGAAAATCCCTCTATGCGCAAATTCCAGTTTGTAACTATTACGTCCGTCTTTTCTACGCCCAGCGATTTCAGTTTCTTCATGGCGTCCATGACTGAGTCGAAATTGCGGATAATTCTGGGATTGGGCGTTTCCACGTCTTTCCAGTGGTATCCGCGGAACTTTCCCCACATGCTTTCATACATCGAAGCCGCCATTGTAAACTTGGTGACGATTGAATCGACCGAATACCTCAGCTGCGGATTGCTCTTGATTCTCTCTTTCAACGGCACTACTTCGCCCCTTCCGAGCTGGTAGTCGCGGTAGGCGCGCCCCATTGAAGAATAGTTCGCGTCCGCGCCCTTGAAGTAGACAAAATCTATTACCAAGTCTTCGTAAATCGGCATTCCGATTTGACCTATCCCAAAACGGGGGAAGAGCTTGTATTCGCCGTTTTTGACTGTCAAAATCATTGAGAATTCATATTTCAGCCCTTTGATTATCGCCACAAAAGCTTCGTCGCCCTTTTTGAAGCCGAACATTTGCATGGGATTGCGCGGTTCGATAATCGAACCGTTGTCGTGGGTGAATTCCCCCATTCGTCCGTCCGAAAGAACCCAGTAGCCCTTTTCGCCCTTCGTTGCAATAGCGTCGGGATTTACAATATCGATATGCTCGATTCGCATCCAGCTGTTTCTCGAACGTTTTTTATACGGAATGCGCAAGCGCGCGGTGTTGGCGTCGATTTTTTCAAGCTTTATGCTTTCCTCGGTTGACTTGCCGTCTTTCCATTTCGTAATTACGTTTACCGAGTCGGTAGCCGCAGCCGCATACGTTGCGGCAAGGAATGAAAGCATGCCTGCTATTGTTAACGTTTTTAATCTCATAATCTTTTTATCCTCCTTGTGTTATATTGTTTTTTTCGCGGCTGCAAAGACAACCGCAAAAGTTAGTGTGATTCTACTACATAGGATAGGATAGTCAAGAAAAAAGAAAATTTTGCTTGCAATCAAAAGATTTAATCAAATGATTAAATCTTTTGATTAAACTCGAAATACCTAAAACAATCCGCATGTCGGGCTGGGCAGCTCAGCCGCAGGCGGCAACTACTCTGAAAATTTATGAAAAAGACAATAACACTAACGGCAATGTTAATAGCGGCCGCGCTTTTTGCGGGCTGCTCCAAGAAGTCGAATCAGGCGCGCGCGGTAGTTCCCGACGACGTCTATGTGGCAACTCCCATCGTCAAGCCGATAGAGCTTTGGGACGAATTTACCGCGAGGGTCGATTCCATAAAATCGGTCGATGTCCGCGCGCGCGTGTCGGGATATCTTGAAAAGGTGAATTTTGCCGAGGGGCAGATGGTCAAAGAGGGCGACCTGCTTTTCGTAATAGACCCGCGCCCGTATGAGGCGGCGGTAGAGGCCGCCAAAGCCCGCATTGCCGAGGTCGAAGCGCGTTTGGCGTTGGCAAAAAGCAATCTTTCGCGCGCCGAGGGCATGTATAAGGCGACAGTCGTCTCTAAGGAAGTCTACGAAACCCGCAATGCCGAAGTGCTTTCGGCGAAGGCGGCTCTTGCAAACGCCAAGGCTCAGTTGCGCGACGCCGAGCTGAATCTGGAATTTACGCACATCAAAGCCCCCATTTCGGGCAGGGTCAGCGAAACGCAGATAGACGCGGGCAACTTGGTAACCGCCAACTCCACGCTGCTTACGTCAATCGTCAAAAGCGACGTTGTTCAGGCGTATTTCGAAGCCAGCGAGCACGACATCATCAGATACGAAAAACTCGGGCTTTTCAAGAAAATCGACCAGAAGAAGCTTCTCGGGCCCGACGCCAAGCTGCGCCTGATGTCCGATTCCACCAAAGTCTTCGACGGCAAAGTGACGTATTTCGACAACAAAATGGGGCGTTCAACCTCAAGCCTTACAATGCGCGCCGACATTGCAAACCCCTCCGACCTCCTCAAGGCGGGTATGTTCGGCAAGCTTAAAATGAAAGTCGGCGAAGACGCCAACGCAATGCTCGTGCGCGAAGACGTTATCGGCACCGACTTGGTAAACCGCTATGTAATGGTTGTGGACGCCGACAACAAGGTTGTCTACAAGCCGCTTAAAATAGGCGCGCTTGTGGGCAAATTCAGAATCATAGAAAGCGGTTTGGACAAATCCGACCGCGTAGTCGTAAAAGGTTTGCATGCGGCGGTTGCGGGCAGAACGGTCAACCCGATTGCCTCTAAAATGGACGCCGAATAGCTTTGGAGGAAACGCAAAATGAAGTTTTCGCACTTCTTTATTGACCGACCCATTTTCGCGGCGGTCATTTCAATCGTGATAGTTTTGCTGGGCTTGGTGGGCTACTACAAGCTGCCGATTGCCCAGTATCCCGACGTCGTGCCCCCGAGTATTTCGGTATCCACGGCGTATGCGGGCGCGTCTCCTGAAATCATAATGGAGACTGTCGCAGCCCCGATAGAGCAGGAAATCAACGGCGTTGAAAACATGATTTACATGACAAGCCAGTGCAATTCCGACGGCTCTTTGCGCACAACTGTAACGTTCGCGCTCGGCACCAACATCGACATCGCCCAAGTTCAGGTTCAAAACCGCGTGGCCATTGCAACGCCGCGCCTGCCCGACGAAGTGCGCTCATACGGCGTTACGGTCAACAAGCGTTCGCCCGACATGCTGCTTGCGGTGAGCTTGCTCTCGCCCGACAAGTCGCGCGACAAGCTGTATCTTACCAACTACGCAATCACGCAGATGAAGGACAGGCTCGCCCGCGTCTACGGCGTGGGTTCTATCGAAATCTTCGGCGCGCGCGAATACTCAATGCGCATTTGGCTCGACCCCGACAAGCTTTCGCACGTCAACATGACGCCCGCAAAAGTTGCCGCCGCCCTGCGCGAGCAGAACAAACAGGTTGCCGCGGGCAAGCTCAATCAGGCTCCCATAGCCAATCCCGACGCCGCCTACGAACTTACAATCAACACTCAGGGACGCCTCACTTCGCCCGAGGAATTCGGCAACATAGTTGTAAAATACGACAAAGACGGGCGCGTTGTCCGCCTGAAGGACATCGCCCGCGTGGAGCTTGGCGCATACACGTATTCCGACGAGTCCAAGCTCAACGGCAGCGACTGCGTCACAATGGCGGCATACCAGCTCCCCGGTTCGAACGCGCTCGAAACCGCGCAGAAATTGCGCGCGCTTTTGGCGGAAATGAAAAAGGAGTTCCCCGTGGGCGTCGATTACGACATTTCGCTCGACAACACCGAATACATCAGCAATTCAATCAACGCCGTCTACCATACCATTTACGAGGCGATTTTGCTTGTAGTTTTGGTTATGATGGTGTTCCTGCAGAATTGGCGCGCGGCGGTTATCCCGATTTTCGCGATTCCCGTTTCGCTTGTGGGCACGTTCTTTTTTATGCTGCTGTTCGGCTTTTCGATAAACAACCTTTCGCTGTTCGGCTTGGTGCTTGCAATCGGTATCGTAGTTGACGACGCAATCGTGGTTGTAGAAAACGTGGAGCGCAACATGCGCGACGGCCTCGACGCGCGCGAAGCCACCAAAAAGGCCATGAGCCAAGTTCAGGGCGCGCTGATTGCAATAGCGTTCGTGCTCAGTGCCGTGTTCGTTCCCACGGCGTTTATCGACGGCATTTCGGGGCAGTTCTACCGCCAGTTCGCGCTTACGATTGCGGCCTCCACAATAATTTCGGCGGTTGTTTCGCTTACGCTTTCGCCCGCGCTTTGCGCAATTTTGATGAAAAAGCGCGAGCGCGAAGACTGGTTTACAAGGCTCTGGAATTTCTGCTTCGGCTGGTTCTTCAGGGGATTCAACAAATGCTTCTTCTGGACTTCCGAAAAATACGGAAATTTCGTCCGCAGAATTTTGAGGTTCTCGTTCCTGATTCTGTTTTTGTATGTCGGACTTCTCTTCTTTACGGGCTACCAGTTCCAAGTAGTGCCCAAGGGCTTCATTCCCAAACAGGACAACGGCTACATCTTCGGCGCAATGCAGCTGCCCGACGGCGTGACGCTTGAGCACACCAAAAAGGCGGTCGACAAGGGCTTGGAGGTTCTTTCGAAAATCGACGGCGTGCAGGACGTGACGACAATCGCGGGCGTAAGCGGCGCAACGTTCACAAAAGTCAGCAACGCGGGCGCAATGTTCGTGCGTCTCCGCCCCAAGGAAGAGCGCGTCCAAAAGGGAATCACGCTCGACTCCATTTTGGGACAGGCGTATATGGCTCTGAAAAAGGGCGTGCCCGAGTCGAATTCGTTCGTGCTCACTCCGCCCGCCGTCAACGGCATCGGCATGGGCGGCGACTTCAAATGCTACATTCAGGACAGAACCGGCAGAGGCATTGCCGACGTTGAAAAATACACGCGCATGATTGCCTACGAGGCAATGACGAAAAACCCCGAGGTTTCGCTCGCGTTTACAACATACCGCATCTCCACGCCGCAGCTCTACGTCGATATCGACCGCGAGCGCGCGCAGAAGCTGAACGTTCCAATCAGCTCCATTTTCGAGACAATGCAATACAACTTGGGTTCGGTTTACGTAAACGACTTCAACCTGCTCAACCGCGTCTACCGCGTTTCCGTTCAGGCGGAAGGCTCAAACAGAACCGACATTCCCGACATCTACAACCTCAAGGTTCAGAACGTGGAGGGCGACAACGTCCCGCTCGGCTCTGTGGCGAATATCCGCCGCATAATCGGACCCGACACGGTAAACCGCTACAACCTCTACCCCGCCGCCGAAATTATGGGCAACTTGGGCGAAGGCTACAGCACGGGCGAGGCGATGGCGGTTATAGAAAAGACCGCGCGCGAATTGCTGCCGTCGGGCATGGGTATGGAATGGACGGACTTGGCGTATCAGGAAAAACTTGTCGGCAACACGTCGATTATCATATTCGCTTTGTGCGTGGTGTTCGTGTTCCTGATTCTCGCCGCGCTCTACGAGAGCTGGACGCTGCCGCTTACAATCATTCTGATTGTTCCGCTCGTTCTGCTTTTCGCATTGCTGGGCATTGAAGCGCGCGGGCTGGACAACAACCTGATGACGCAAATCGGAATGGTCGTGCTCATCGGTCTTGCCTGCAAAAACGCCATTTTGATTGTGGAGTTTGCAAAGCAGCGTCAGGAGAAGGGCGAGGAAATTGTAAGCGCGGTTTCGCACGCTTCGCAAAACAGACTCCGCCCGATTTTGATGACGTCGTTCGCGTTCATTTTGGGCGTTGTGCCGCTGGCGTTTTCGCTCACGTCGGGTTCTGAATTGCGCCAGCCTTTGGGCACGGCGGTTATGTATGGAATGCTCGGCGTAACGCTGATGGGTTTGATTTTCACGCCCGTTTTCTTCTACGTCATCAGACGCAACTACAAGCCCTCAATTAAGGAATAACAATGAAGAGGATTTACATTTTCGCAACAACGGCGGCCTTGCTTTCGGGCTGTATGGTAGGCCCCGACTACGAAGAGGCGTCGAAGGCGGTGAAGCTGCCCGAAACGCTCACGGCGCAGCAGTTTGCGCGCGACGGCGGCGCGTGGAAAGACGCCGTCCCCGCCGATTCGCTCGACAAGGGCGACTGGTGGAAGATTTTCAACGACGCCGTTTTGGACAAGCTCCTTGCGCGCTGCGCCGAAAACAATCCCGACTTGGCGTCGGCATACTACCGCGTGGAACAGGCTCGGGAAGCGGCGTTGATGGACAAAAGCCAGCTTTATCCGCAGCTTGACGGCCACGCGTCGTTCGCCCGCAGGGGCACGTCGAGGCATTCGGCGACTTACATGGGCGAATACGACAACTGGGCTGCGGGCTTCGGCATTTCTTGGGACTTGGACTTGTTCGGGCGCGTCCGCAGCCTGCTCGATTCCGACGTGGCCACCGCGCAGGCTACTCTTTGTGCGTATAGGTCGCTTATGCTGAATTTACAGGCGAACGTTGCAAAAACGTATTTTGCAATCCGCAGCCTGAAGGCCGAAATAGAGGTTCTGGAGCGCACCTACGAAGTCCGCAAGGAAGACACCGCGCTTGTCAAACGCCGCGTAGCGATGGACTATTCCACGAATATCGACTTAAAGCGCGCAATCCAGCAGGAACACGAGGCGGCGGCGCAGTTGGCGTCGGTTCGCCGTCAGGAGTTGCTTGCCGAAAACACGCTCGCGCAGCTTTTGGGCACAAGCCCCGCGGAGCTTGGCGTGAAGTTCGAGCCAATCGCAAAGGAGCTTCCGAAAATGCCGCAGGCAGTTCCCTCGCAACTGCTTGAACGCCGTCCCGACATAGCCGCCGCCGAGCGCGAAGTATACGCGGCAAACGCGAGAATCGGCGCGGCGCAGGCGGCCTTCTACCCGACTGTTTCGCTCACCGCCAACACCGATTTAAACGCGCAGAAAATCGAAAAGCTCATAAATTCGGGCAGCTTTGCATGGGGCATAAGCCCGCAAATTTACATTCCGATTTTCGAGGCGGGCAGGAATATCGCCCAGAAGCGCGTGGCTTTGGCTGCTCACAAAGAGACGCTTGAAAAATACCGTTCAACAGTCATTTCGGCAGTCAAGGAAGTTGAGGACGCGCTTGTAAACATCAAGTATATGGCGGACGAATTCCGCGAGTTCGGCGAGGTCGTAAAGGCGTCGGCGGACGTTCAGAAGATGACGCGCGTTCAATACGACGAAGGCTACACCGACTACTTCTCGGTAAGCGACGCCCAGCGAATCCACCTTACAAACGAACGCCAGCTGATTGTTCTGCACGGCGAGCAGTTTGCCGCGTGCGTTTCGCTGATACAGTCGCTCGGCGGCGGCTGGAAAACGGAGTTCCCCGAAAGCGCGACAGACGGCGCGGGCAGAAACGTGGGCGACGACTTCGGCCAGCACGACATTCTTCCCAAGTATTAGGCAATTTCGGAGGCGGACGTGGAAACGAATTTTCTGGCGAAATACTGCGGCGGCGAAGAGCTTGACACTCCGTCGAAAATTCTCGTCGCCGCGCTGATTGAGTTTGCCGACGCCCCCGTAAAAAGCGTCGGCACGCGCGACATCGCGCGGCGCGCGGGCGTGAACATAGCGGCTATAAGCTACTATTTCAAAGGTAAAAACGGGCTTTATGCCGAGCTGATAACACAGATTGTAGACTACTTCGAGGGGCTTGTGAAAGTCTTCTTCGACCGCCACGAAGCCCTGCTGCGCAACCCCTCCAAATCGGAAGCCGTTGCGCTGCTTAAAGACTACATTTCATGGCGCGTGCGTTCCCCCAAAAAGGGAAACGATATCCACAAATACATATTCTCCATTCTAATCCGCGAGGAGATAAACAAAACCCCGCTATTTATGCAGGTCTACACGCGCCTTATCAAGAAAAACGACGCGCTTTTCCGCGACTGCGTGAAAATGGTTATGGGTGATAAAATCGGCGAAGAAACCGCGGGGACAATGGGTGTGATTATGTTGGGGACAATGATGCGTCTCGACCTCGTGCCCGATTCCTTCGCGCTTTCGATGGGCTGGCAGGGTATCGGCGCGGAGGAGTCGGAGAAAATCCTCTCGGCAATGCTCGAAATGCTCGACAAAGTTTTGGCGTAATTCGCGTCAGTTTGCCTTCGGGCGGCGGAGCGCGCCAACGCATTCGGGTACGGCTGAGTTTGCCCGTGCGGCAGAAACGTCGTTCGCGTTTGCGGGCGGCGTTTTTTTCGGCAAATGTGTTTGACACGCTCTTCGGCGGCTCATAGAAATTCCAACATAAAACCACACACAAACAAACATTCGGAGCATTTATGAAAAAAGTTTTTTTGGCAGTAGACTTGGGCGCGGGTAGCGGCAGAATTATGGCGGCTGTTTTCGACGGCAAAACAATCGCGCTTGAAGAAGTTTCGCGCTGGGCGAGCGAGCCCGTCAAGGCGGCGGACGGCTCGTTTCACTGGGAAGTCAACAACATCTTTGCAAATATAGTAGAAGGCCTGCGCAAGGCGAAGTCGGTTTACGGCGACTCCATTGTTTCGCTGGGCATCGACACTTGGGGCGTTGACTACGGGCTTCTGGACAAGTCCGACAAGCTCCTTAACCTGCCATACATTTACAGGGATTCGCGCACCGACGGCA
Source organism: uncultured Opitutales bacterium (assembly GCA_934613645.1). GTDB lineage: Bacteria > Verrucomicrobiota > Verrucomicrobiia > Opitutales > Intestinicryptomonadaceae > Merdousia. The sequence goes on from CAKTTC010000009.1 coordinate 61,806, forward strand.
TGATGGACAAAGTTTTTGCCAAAATTTCCAAGGCGGAAATCTACGCAAAAACGGGTATCCAGTTTATGTTCTTCAACACGATTTTCCAGATTATGGCGGAAGTTGAGCGCGGCGGGAAAATCGGCGAAGCGCAGTCGTTTTTGATGATGCCCGATTTGCTCGCGTTTATGCTCACGGGCGTGAAAGTCAACGAGCGCACAAACGCGTCTACAACGCAGTTCTACAACCCGTTCAATAAGGATTGGGACTTCGACATTCTCGAAAAAATCGGCGCGCCCGCAAAGATTTTCAAAAACGGCTTTGCCGAATGCGGCGACGTTATAGGCTCGCTCCGCCCCGAATTGCGGGCGGAATTGGGCGACATAAAAGTCGTGGCGGTTGCAAGCCACGATACCGCTTCGGCAGTGGCGGCAACGCCCACGCAGGCCGACGTTCCCGCGTATGTAAACAGCGGAACGTGGTCGCTGCCGGGGGTGGAACTTGCCAAGCCGATTGCAACCGACGCTTCGTTCGCCGAAAACTTCACCAACGAAGTCGGTTACAACTCCACAATCCGCTTCCTTAAAAACGTTACGGGAATGTGGCTTGTGCAGAAGTCGAAAGAGGTCTGGAAGCGCGAAGGCACAGATATGTCGTATCGCGAGCTTGAGGCAGCCGCCGACAAGGTCGAGCCGTTCCGCACCGTTTTCGACCCCGACGCGCCCGATTTCGTCATGCCCGAAAATATGCCCAAGGCAATAGCCGAACACTGCCGCGCCAAGGGGCTTAAAGTTCCCGAAACGCACGGACAGATTTTCCGCGCCATTCAGGAGAGCATTGCAAACAAATACAAATACGTCTTCGATACAATCGAAAAACTCAGCGGCGCGCACGTCGCGGAAATCAACATAATGGGCGGCGGCTCCAAAGACGCAATGCTCAACCAGTTTACCGCCAACGCCACGGGCAGAACTGTCAAGGCGGGGCCGACGGAATCGACGGCACTGGGCAACGCAATAATGCAGATGAAGGCCTCGGGCGATATATCGTGCGTCAAACAGGGTCGCCAAATAATAGCCGAAAGCTTCGACATCAAAACGTTTGTTCCGCAAAAATAGCGTCGGGACAACGCGTTGCGCAGAAAGGGTCGTTCGTTGGAACGGCCTTTTTTTCTTGTAATTTGCGCGCAAATGAAGTCGAATATGCAAAGTTCGGCAGAAAGAAGCATACCCGCCGAACCGAAGCAAAACACGAACTATGAAAATACTGCACATATCCGCCGTTTATTCAATCGGCAACGGCGGGATATATTCCGATTTGGGCGAGGCTCTCGCGGCCGACGGGCACTCAGTTGACGTTCTCTTGGCGGACGCCTCGCTCCGTTTCGGCGACAAACCGTTTTGGTTCGAACAAAAGGGCGTTTCAATTCTGCGCGTTCCCACGTTCAGAATGCAGAAAATGGGCGTTGTAAAAAAGGCTTTGGCGTTTGTTTCGCTGCCGTTCATTCTCAAGCGCGCTCTCAAAAAATTCCTTTCCCGAAAGAGCTACGATCTCGTTATTTTCGACGCCCCGCCCATCACGCTCACTCCCGTGGTGGCTTCGGCGAAAAAGCTTTTCAAGTGCCCCGTCTTTTTGATGCAGAAAGACATTTTCCCGCAGAACGCCGTCGACGTCGGGCTTTTTCCGAAGTGCAGCCCCGTTTACTGGTATTTCCGCCGACTGGAAAAGAAAATGCTGGCACTTGCCGACAAAATCGGCTGTATGTCGCAGGGCAACATTGATTATATCCGTGCCCACAATCCGCAAATCGACGCCGAGAAAGTCGTATACTTCCCCAACGCCGTAAAAATCAACCCGTTTGTCAGTCCCGACGGGCGCGCGGAGGTCTGCCGCAAGTTCGGCATTCCGCAAAACGCCTGTATTTTTCTCTACGGCGGAAATATGGGCATTCCGCAGTATATGCAGCTGTTCGTGGCGGCAATAAGGCATTTTAAAAACGACGCCCGCATGTATTTTATGTGCATAGGCTCGGGCACAAAAGCGGGAATTGTAAAAGACGCCATAGCCGCCGAAAAGCCCTCAAACGCCGCGTATTATTCGGCAATGCCGCGCGCCGACTTCGACCTGTTTGCGCGCAACTGCGATGTCGGGGTTGTAACGCTCAGCCCGCGTTTTACCATACCCAACTATCCGTCGAAATCGCTCGGGTATATGGCGGCGTCGCTGCCGATTTTGGCGGCAACCGACACAAACACAGACTTCCGCAACTTGATTGAAACGCAGGCCAAGTGCGGCATATGGTGCGCTTCGTCCGACGAGAACGCGTTTTTCGAAGCCATACAAACGCTCGCCTCCGACCCCGCTTTGCGCAACGCGTTCGGCGCAAGCGGCAGGGAATATTTCGAACGCAATTTCGACGCGGCTGTTTGGGCGAAACGCCTTGTCGAATTGTTTACCGCTTAGCGCGGAATGCTTTTACATTCGCACCAACGCCACTTTAACATAGAAAAAAATCTCCATTATGTTCAAAGATAAAACATTGTTGATAACGGGCGGAACCGGTTCATTCGGCAACGCAGTATTGAAAAGATTTCTCGACACCGATATCGGCGAGATTCGCATATTCTCCCGCGACGAAAAAAAGCAGGACGATATGCGCAAAGCCTACGACAACCACAAAATCAAATTCTACATCGGCGACGTGCGCGACATTCAGAGCGTCCGCAACGCAATGCACGGGGTAGACTACATCTTCCACGCCGCCGCGCTCAAACAAGTGCCCTCGTGCGAGTTCTTCCCGCTTGAGGCCGTCAAAACCAACGTCCTCGGCACCGACAACGTTCTTACGGCCGCCATCGACGAGGGCGTCAAAAAGGTAATCTGCCTTTCCACCGACAAAGCCGCGTATCCCGTCAACGCAATGGGGACTTCTAAGGCGATGATGGAAAAAGTGTTCGTGGCGAAATCGCGCACAACAAAGAACACGCTTATTTGCGGAACGCGCTACGGCAACGTGATGTGCTCGCGCGGGTCGGTAATTCCGCTTTTCATAGAGCAGATAAAAGAGGGCAAGCCGCTTACAATCACCGAACCCACGATGACGCGCTACATAATGAGCCTTGAGGAGGCGGTGGAACTTGTGATTTTCGCGTTCCAAAACGCCCACCCCGGCGACATCATGGTTCAGAAAGCCCCCGCGTGCACAATCGCCGACCTCGCGCAGGCGGTTAAGGAACTTTTCCACGCCGACAACGAAACCAAAATTATCGGCGTGCGCCACGGCGAAAAGCTCTACGAAGCCCTCCTCACGCGCGAGGAATTCGTCCGCGCCGAGGACATGGGCGGCTTCTACAGAATCCCCGCCGACACCCGCGACCTCAACTACGACAAATATTTCGAAAAGGGCGAAGTCAAGCTGGCTTCGATGGAGGAATACAACTCCAACAACACGTTCCAACTCAACGTCGAGCAAGTGAAGGAAAAGCTTTTGCAGCTCTCCTACATAAAAGACGAACTCGCCAACTGGGAAAAATAAGATGAAAATTCTCGTTACGGGCGCGAAGGGTTTTGTGGGCAAAAACATTCTGTTGCGCCTGAAGCAGGAGGGCTACGAAGACGTCGTGCCCTTCGATATCGACACCCCGAAAGAAGTGCTTGATTCCGCCGCCAAAGATTGCGATTTCGTGCTTCACTTCGCGGGGGTGAACCGCCCCAAAGACGCGTCGGAATTTATGTCGGGCAACTTCGGCTTCACTACGGAGCTGCTCGAAAAACTGGAGGCGGCAAACAACAAGGCGACGTTTTTGATAACGTCGTCCATTCAGGCCGCGCTTGATAACCCCTACGGCAAAAGCAAAAAGGCCGCCGAAGACTACATCTTTGAATACTCCCGCCGCACGGGCGCAAAGGCCTTTGTCTACAGGCTTCCCAACGTGTTCGGCAAGTGGTGCAGACCAAACTACAACAGCGCGATTGCCACTTTCTGCAACAACATAGCCCGCGATCTCCCGATTACCGTAAACGACCCCAACGTGAATATGCACGTTGTTTACATCGACGACATCGCCGACGAAATCGTGCGCGCGCTCAAGGGCAATCCCACGCGCGGAGACGGCGCGGAGATAGACGGAAAATTCTGTATGGTGCCAATCACGCACCGCGCAAAACTCGGCGAAATTGTCGATATGATTCGCTCTTTCAAACAGTCGCGCGGGAATCTGGAAATAGCCGATATGACGGTGGGCTCGCTTTCCACAAAGCTCTACAGCACCTACCTGAGCTACCTGCCCGAAGACGACTTTTCATACCCGCTTAATATGCACGTCGACGAGCGCGGCTCTTTTACCGAGTTTATGCGCACGCTTGACCGCGGGCAGGTTTCGGTGAACATCACAAAGCCGCACATCACAAAGGGCAACCACTGGCACCATTCGAAGAACGAAAAATACATAGTAGTCAAGGGAAGGGCGTCGATACGCTTCAGGAAAGTCGGCGACGACAAAGTTATTGAATACTTGGCCGACGGCGAAAACCTCAAAGTAGTGGACATCCCCACGGGCTACGTCCATTGTATTGAGAACATCGGCGAGGGCGATTTGGTCACTATAATGTGGGCGAACGAGCCTTTCAACCCCGACAAACCCGACACATATTTCGAGAAAGTTTAAAAATGGAAAAACTCAAAGTAATGACAATCATCGGGACGCGTCCCGAAATCATCAGGCTTTCGGCGTGCATCAAAGCCTGCGACAAATATTTCAACCAGATTCTCGTCCACACGGGGCAGAATTGGGACTACACCCTCAACGAAGTTTTCTTCAAGGATTTGCAGCTGCGCGAGCCCGACTACTATCTGGACAGCGTCGGCAAAACGCTCGGCGAGACAATGGGCAATATTATCTCGAAATCATACGAGGTCATGCAAAAGGAAAAGCCCGACGCCCTGCTCATTTTGGGCGACACCAATTCCGCGCTTTCGGCAATTTCGGCAAAACGCCTTAAAATCCCGATTTTCCACATGGAGGCGGGCAACCGCTGCTTCGACCAAAACGTTCCCGAGGAAATCAACCGCAAAATTGTAGACCACATTTCCGACATCAACCTGCCCTACACGGAACACTCGCGCCGTTACCTGCTTTCGGAGGGGTTCAGAAAGGAACACATCTTCGTTACGGGCTCGCCCATGATGGAGGTTCTGACGGCGTTCCAAAAGAAAATTGCCGCAAGCAAAGTGCTGGCAAAACTGGGCTTGAAAAAGGGCAAGTATATTTTGGTTTCGGCGCATCGTGAAGAAAATATCGACAACGAAAAGAACTTTATGTCGCTTATGACGGCAATAAACAATATTGCCGAACGCTACCAAATGCCCGTGATTTACTCTACGCACCCGCGCAGCAAAAAATATATCGAAGCGCGTAAATTCAAGTTCCATAAACTTGTTCAGAGCCTCAAGCCCTTCGGCTTTTTGGACTACAATAAACTCCAGCAAAATTCGTTCTGTGTCTTGAGCGACAGCGGCACGCTTTCCGAAGAAAGCGCAATGTTGGGCTTCGCGGGAGTGCTGCTGAGGACTTCGACCGAACGCCCCGAAGTGCTCGACAAGGGAACGGTAGTCATAGGCGGAATAACGGGCAAAGACGTGGAACAGGCAATAGACCTTGCCGTTTCAATGCGCGCCAACGGCGAAGAGACAGTGCTTGCGCCCGATTACCGCGATACGAACGTTTCCGTGAAAGTGGTAAAAATAATCCAGAGTTATACAAAAATAATAAACAAATTCGTCTGGGGAAAATAAAACCGCGCCGAGACGGCAGAAGCTCGATACAGTTCTTCGTCGTTTTGAATTTGGTTCGATGAAAAAGTTGTTTCAAATAAATACCGTTTGTAATTCGGGTTCGACCGGAAGAATCGCTGAGAATATTGCAAAAATTGCGGCGGTTGACGGTTGGGACAACTATGTCGCATTCGGGCGGAATTCGCAAAAATCGCAGGCGGCAAAAATGTATCAAGTCGGGACTCAACTCTCGTTTTATTTGAATGTGTTGGGAGCCAGATTTTTTGATAACGACGGATTTTTAAATTCCGCCAACACAAGAAAATTGGTGAAATACATTGACAGTGTAAATCCGAGTATCGTTCATATACATAATCTTCACGGATACTATACTGACATACGGGTATTGTTCGACTACATAAAAAACAAGGGTATTCCCACTGTAATCACGTTGCATGATTGTTGGCTCTTTACGGGGCATTGTTCGTATTTTACATTCAACGGTTGCGATAAATGGAGGAAAGTATGCGAAAAATGCCCGCAAAAAAAAGGGTATCCGAAATCACTGTTGTTCGATAATTCGACCGAAAACTTTCTTGTGAAGAAAAGCTTGTTCGAAGGCTTTGATAACTTGGTGCTTGTGCCCGTTTCGGATTGGCTGTCGGGGCTTTTGGCGAACTCGTTTCTTAAGGATAAAAGGAAGGTTGTCATAAAAAACGGAATAGATTTAAGCGTTTTTAAACCTACGCAGCCCGATGAAATGTTTTGCAAAAAGTATCAGATTCCGAATAGGTTCAAGATACTTGGGGTCGCTAATGTGTGGGGACAACGAAAAGGGTTGCAAGACTTCATAAGTTTGTCGAAAAAACTGTTGCAAGACGAAGTTGTTGTTCTTGTGGGGTTGAATAAAAAACAGGCATCATACATAAAACGAAACTTTGAAAATATAGTTCCTATTGAAAGAACGGAAAACGTCGGCGACCTTGCGAAATTGTATTCCGTGTGCGATGTTTTATTTAATCCGACTTACGAGGACAACTATCCGACTACAAATTTAGAGGCTCAAGCTTGCGGAACGCCGGTTGTTGCTTATAAAACGGGAGGCGCATGTGAGTCGTTGGATTCGGAGTATGGGGGTAAAATAGAACAGGGCGATTTGACTGCTGCATTAAACGCCATTAGGCGTGTCAAAGAATGGGACAAAGAAAAGATGCGTAAGACACTTGTGCTTAAAAGTCAAAAAGAGTTTGATTCCGATGTCTGTTTCCGTAAATATATGCGCTTGTATGATGAATTTTTTTGACTTGGGGAGTTACGTGTTTTTTGTGTGAGAATATAGTGGTGATATTATCGGAAATAACGATACACACTGGAGTGTTTGTGTGTATCGGCGAGATGTAGTAGGGCTTTTGGAATATGGTAAATACTTTGAAAAAGACGTATCACAAAGATGATGTGTTCGCGTTATTGGCAACATATTTTTCTGCCTGTTTGATTGTTATGATAACATGGCTTTTTTCAGGCACAAGGTCTGAATATCTATTCCCTATGTTTGCGGTGTCGCTTATATGTTATTTTTGTTATTGGGCATCAAAAGGCGGGGATTCGGGTCTTGATAAAGTTTTAAATTATGTTTTATTTTTGTTAATTGTAGTGTGTGTTTTGCAATATGTCAACCCTTCAGCTCAGCATGTTGTCGACGAACATTATTCGTATATAAGAAGTTTAGAGCACATTGCGTATTTGCCAACGTCGGTTTCTGGTGAGTATTTTAGGGGGAATGCATTGTCGTCTTTGGTCTCAATAGCAACGGCACTCTGTTCTTTTATTGTATTTCTATATGTGTTCGAAAGGACCAGGCATATGAATATTATTTTATTGTGGTTCATTGTTAATGCATTGGGAATGGGTATTGTAGGGTGTATTCAAGAATATTTGAATATTCCTATTATTTATAACGTTTATTATACGACTGCAATTTTTTTTGGGTCTTTCCCTTTGTCGAATGCTGCAGGTGCATTTCTTAATTTGGCAGTTTCCGTTTCTGTTTACATTGCACTGTCAAAGATAAAAAGTAAATGGGGTTTATTGTATGTTTTGTTCGGAACTGCAAACGCAGTATTACTGTCATTTGCTGTCTTTAAGACCGATAGTAATATTGCAATAGCTTCTAATTTTATCTTTTGGATGGTTATTTTGTTTTTTTGTATTATCCGATTATCTATGTTTTTATCGAAGAAAACAAGTAAAACATTTATTATAGCTACGTGGATATTTGTCTGTTCCGTGGTGGTGATTACGTTCCCTTCAAACGATGAATTTTGCGGTTTAAAGGCTAAAGCCTGTGAAATGGCGAAGAATAGGTCGTTCGAAGAATCTTTTCGTTCAAGACTTACATTTTATAAATTGTCTTATGAGTTAATTAATAGACGTCCCATATTCGGGTATGGCGGAGATTCTTGTCGGTATGTGTTGTCCTTACGACTTCAAAAAATCCGCGACAAAACTGTAGCAAGATTACCGCATTCAATAGTCCATTCTCATTCAGACATAATAGAATACGTTTTGGAATATGGTGTGGTAGGTCTTGTTGCTATTTTGGCAATACTTACAGCTTGGGTTTTCAAGTTTTTTAAAAGAAAAATAAATTTACCGCAAATAGTATTATTTACAGGAATATTTATGTGTATATTGCACTCATGTATTGATATGCATTTGCATATTCCCTCCACGATGATTGAACTTGCCATGGTAATGGCAGTAGCGGTTTCTTCGCAATATGAAAGATAGTATGAGAATTGTTGTGTTTGTTAGTTTGTTGCTTTTGAGCCCATTCATATTTGTTGGTTCATATTATGGTTCGGATGAAAATTTGTCGGAGGTAAATAATATACTGTCGGAGCGCTTTATAGAGTTTGGGGTTGAAAATGCTTTGGGACTTCAGGAAAATCCAGATAAAGAATTATTATTATTTAAGCGTAAATGCGAAAAATCAATGCCATTATTTGGAGAGGTTTCAAGACTTTTGCAATATGCAAAAAACGAAGAACAAAGGGTTTTAGTATACGGAATCGCTGCAATAAGTTGTATGAAGCATGATGCGGTGAAAAATGGACTTTATTATCTTTCTGAATGTAAGGCGCATGTAAAAAGAGCAAATCCTACAAGAATCGATGCAGTTGTTCTAGAAATTGTTGATAAACTCGCTGACTTGGATATAAAAGAAGCTCAGGTTACCGCAACAGATCTTTTGTTTTCTGTATGTTTTTCCTCCGATCAGATCTTTATGATTTATAAACTTGGCGGGAAACGTTATTCTTCCAAATATTTGATGGAGTTGACTAACGATTCGGATTTTAAAACAAGATATGTATCGTATTTACGTTTCACTTCAAGAGCGAGAATTATAGGGGCAATTGATGGTTTTTCGGAACAATATGTGCTTAAGTATTTTAAGTATTATTCTGCGATAGATTATTCGTCGTGCTGGAGGATCTGGAAGAAAGATAACTATGTGTTTCCCCTTATTGCTTATATTTATTATTGTGGTGGAAACAAATCAATGTATGAGAAATATAAGGCGTTATCGCTTTCGCCAGAACAGCTAAGTGATATGCGTGGTGCATATTTTGAATATATAGAATATGCCTCGAAGGTTTTTTGTCTTACCAATGATACGGAAGCGGCTATATCGCTAATGAAAAGTCTCCCGAATGGGCATAGAAAAAACTTGTCATTGAAACGAGTAATGCGTTATTTAACTCGAACGAAGGAGGCTCTATTGCTGACGCTCAAATCGGGTTTGCTGCCGTCAGATGGAGGTTGTTGTTTCTCTCTTTAATTTGAGAGGCTATTAAGCGTTTGGCTCTGTCGCATTGACTTCTTTCATTATTGATTTGATTCGTTTGAATTTTAGGCTAAAATAAATAACACTCCAAAGTATACCGATTATAATTGTGCAAACGATGTCGCGAAAATCAGTTCCTATCTCTAGGTACATCATTAAGACGTATACAAAAGCTGAACCGACAATTGCGTGAAATAAATCACCCCTTAAGTGTGACCAAGGCAACATGTGTCGCATACTTATGTTCAATAAATTAGACGTTTGATAAATCTGAAGAAATGCAAGCGCGAGAATACTTATTACAGTTGCTATGGCCGGTCCGCTAAATCCGATTAGATGGAACAGCATAATTGACAACAGAACGTTTAAAATTAAACAGTAAATTGTATTGTAAAGTATTTGTTTTGTTAGTTTAAAAGCTGTTAAAAACATTCCCCAGTATGTTATACGGCATATTAAAACCAACGAATATACTCTAAAAATAAACACGCCTGACAAATACTTGTCAGAATATAAAAGCGATATGATTTGCGGTGCAAATATTATTGATGTAAGTGTTAGGAATAACAGTATTATAAACGATATTTCTATTGCGTTTTTCCACAACGATATTGCCTTATTAACATCTCCGCATTTGACGAGTTTTACTATACTTGGAAGTACGACTGCAGTTATTGACGCTGGGATTATGGAAAAGGGCAATTCTTTTCCCGCGTTTGCGTATATCGCAACTGATTCTTCTCCGAGGAAGTATCCGATTATCAATTTATCTAAATCTATAATGATTGTTGAGACCATTATTGATATTCCTAGCGGTATAGAAAACACGAATATTTCCTTGATCAACTTCCTGTCGAAACTAAGCAAAATCTTCTTTTTTGCAGCAAGATATGCTTCGTAATACACTAGTATAGTAAATACGATTTCTATTAAAACGTATGTATTGATAAAAAAATTAAAAGAGTTATTTGTGTAAACAACAAATACAACCAAGGAAAAAATACATAGCGAATTTGCAATGCAATACAGAAACTCTCTTTTTACTTTTGATTCTACAATCAATAAATTTGTGCGGCTTTGTATACACATATTTGCCCAGGGAATAGTGCACAAAAAGAATGCGTAGGATCCTATCTCTGCATTGTTGTAGTATTCGGTGATATAGTCTTTAAATAAATACAAAAACAACGCTATACATAAAGATAGAGAGTTAATCAATACAAAGTAAGTGGTGATGAAGTTGGGTTTACTGCTACTTTTTATTGTCGGAATAAAGTAGTTTATACTATTCGGTAGCCCGAGTGCAAAGACAGATACTGCTAGGGATGTTATTACGCGCAACTCTGAATACGTTCCGTATTCTGCTAGAGATAGATACCTTGACAAAAACGCTGCCGTGAGTATGGTTAAAGACAATGTAAGCATTCTACTTATTGTCAGTAAGCTTGCAGAACTCCCTATATTCGCCATTATTATCGAATCCTACGCTCTATTTGACATATTTAATTAGGTCGCATAAGCTTTTTTCTAAGCATACTCCGTCATAAAAATCTTTCGCGTTATTAGCGTATAAAGAGTGATTCTTTTCCAATTCGAGTATCGATTTTGCGATGGCGTTTGAATCGTTGTAAGAAACGCACAGTCCCATTTTATTGGTTAGTATTGAATTTCTTAAGCCGGGGATATCGTTCCCCAACATGGGAATACCGAATACACTATATTCGTATATTTTATTGGGAGCGCAAAAGATATTGTTTAACGAGTTTTTATTGTAAGACAATGTCCCTATGTATGCATGACTTGTAATTTCCAGATGTAAGGGAGGGGCAACAAACGGGATGTGAAATGTGTTTTTGTATATGGAAATCAGTTCGGGAACTGATTTGTTATGGTCAATCCCCATTAAGACAAGAGCCAACGAAGGATCATTAATCCTTTGCAAGGCTTCCGCTATTGACGTGAGTGATCTGTCCGATGAGGAAATATGTCCTTGATTAAGGATTATTTTTTTGCCTCTAATATTATTAAGTATTTCTTTCGCTTTAGGATCTGAAATGTCTTGTTTTGGTTTTGTAGACTGTATAAACGGAATATTAGGAATTACAAATGGATCGTTTTTTAACCCAAACCAAACTTGGAATATATTTGCTCGTGAAAAATCAGGAACTACGAAAGCTGTCGCTTGTTTTGCATATTTTTTTATACAATACTTATAGATTGGAAATTTGTCGTATAATTCATTGCACTGAAATATGTATTTACGCCCATTTAAAATTGAACCTAGGCACATGGCTGTGTCCGCAGAACAGACATAAACTACATCAGTGTTCTTGTAGTCTGTATCGAGTATTCGTTTTGCCGATATTCTGAAGTTAATCCAGTCTAGTATTTTTCTCTTCTTTTTAAGAAAAGTTATATTATGTAACGTTTCTCTAAATGATATATTGTTGGAGCGCAATATGTTTTTGTTGTATTCGCTTATTTTCGTACAGATTAGATTAACATGGTTTGTCTTTGCTATGCAAATCAATCTAGGCAGAATTGGAGGCAATATCTCAAGTGCTCCCTTTTGTATAAAAGTAATTGTCATCATAACTTGTTTTATTTTTCGTATTCGTGCATTAAGTTGTTTAAGTCTGTTGTTACGGACGACGATATTTTTTTTGCGCAATCTCGCATCTGGAGGTGAATTTGTTTTCCATTTTTTATAAGAGAGTCAGCCATACTGATTGCCTCTGTTAAATTAAATGACTTATCATCAATTGCGAACTTGCCTAGTTTAAACATATTGAGGAAATCCATTGTTTTCTTGTGGTAGCATATTCCGATAAGAGGTGTGGCGGAGGTTAATGCCATTATTACAGAATGTGTTTTATATCCAATAAAATACTTACAAGAGGAAAGCTCTGCCAGATGTTCTACTGTCGATGTTGAAAACGGAAAGACTTTTACTTTTGTTTTTACTGACATCAAATTAATAATCTTATTGATATTATTAAGTTCATGCTCCCCATGTTCCATTCTAAAGAATTCTATTTTAATATGTTGGGATGCAAAATAATCGAGGAGTTTAGCTATTTTAGGGTAAGTGTCAAAAGCATTTTTTAATCCGTCAAATATCGATATTCCAACCTTGTTTTCTCGTGTATCAAAAGAGGGAAATTCGAGTTCTCCATACCCAAAAACAGTGTCGTAAGTTTGTAACACATTTTTTTGATTTTTACTTCCTAAAAAAGATCTTAAAAGTGTTGCGCTATTTTCGTCTCTTATGTATAAGCGATCCGCTTTTGTCAATATATTGGCAAATAATTCTTTGGCTCTGGGACTCTGAAGAGTTAACGGTCCAATTGTTTGAGACCACAACACATACCGCCTACTGTATATGCTTGCAAGAGCTATATCGTAAGTAATTGGAAAGAGCGCATTTTTGTTACGGATACTTGTTATGTGATGTCCTCCTGTTACAATTACTATATCTGAACTTTTCAATAGATTGATAAAGTTCTTTGAAATTACGTTGCAAATTCTCTTCCTACTGTTTTCATTCAGCAGCTCGGGGTATACGATGAACTTATAGAATAAAGAATCTAATTTTTCTGAAATTTTATTCAGTATACGATTTTTGAAACGCGGGAAAATTCTACGATAACCTGTTCCTACTATTTCAATATCATTTGTATATTGTTTCCACAACGAAGGCGTTGTTGTGGATAATGTTATTGATATGTTCCCCATTCTCTTTATTTTCGATATGACAAATTCCGCAATTGCCCTATCTCCTTTATTTTCTGCGTATTGGCAAATGATACTAACTTTCTTCATAACTCAGTTCCTTGTTTAACTAAACTGTTATTTTGGGATGTTTACGCACAAGCTTATTCACATATAACTAACTACCAAAAGACTTTGAAAATCAAGAATTTTTAATATCGTAGCCGATTATCAATAGGTTGTGTTATCCCTATTCTTTCTCTTCTATCGATAATTCCGTAAACCATACCAAAATACATAAACACAGGATAAAAATTTGTTCCTCCCATAATGAAAATGCTCGTTAATGAAAACATGGAAGAAAAAATTACTGTTGCGCAAAGTGTGCCCGATAAATTATCTCTTGCACGCAACAACCTTAATGCTGTTAAAAGTATAGAAAATACGAATCCCAAATATATAATGCTTCCAAAAACACCATAACTTCCTAATACGTCCAAAAAATCGTTGTGTGGACGGAAGAATATTCCTTGCCATAGAAATTCAAAAAACAGGTATCCTTTCCCGAACAATTTGTCAAAAAATGGGAACTTATTAAATGCGGTAATTATGTACTCCCATAATTCCAATCTTCCGCTTCCTCCTGTTTCTATTGCTTGGAAATAACGTTCTTGTGAAAAGAACGTTAGATACGAAGTTAATCCATATCCCATTTTTAAATATGCAAAAAATACAGTTAATATGGCTATCGGTATAAAAATTAGCGAACCTACCATACTTCTTCTTTTTATGAAGAAAAATTGGATTGAATAATACACGAAAAATGCAGCAACAATCGCAAGAAGACCCGTTCTTTTCCCCGATAATAACAATAAAAACACTACAATAACCGAAAAAAGTGTCGGTAAGAGTCTCGTATTTGTCATAAATATGATTGGGGTGAAACTGACCAACATGTATATGGAAAATACCAACAGTTCCGGAAGTCTAATGAGGTATATATTGGTTAACAGATTTACCGCGCAGTTACACATAAGCGCGCACATGAGGATACGCTCTGCTTGGAACTTTACTGTAAGTACATACGATACTAGAAAAATCAACAACAAAAATGCTGGCAATAAGAATGACAGTACGAGCTCTCTAAGAGGCATTGCAAAATAGTGTAAACCTGATGATATTAAAATATATATAAGAAAAGCAATGCTCCAGTACACAACTTTGCTTTTCTGGTTTTTTAATGTCAGAAAAAGGATTAGTGTGGGCGTGGAAACAAGAAGGAATGCAAGATATCCCCAACGAACAACTCCGAATTGTGTTGTCGCTTCATTGACGCTCGACAGTTTTGATTGTAAGTCAAATAACTGCAACCACCCTAAAATTGCTACAAGGCATCCAACATTCAACCAAGTTATGCATCTTCTCATACTATATAACAATCAATTTTCGTAAGGCAACACCTCACACATGCGACGGCTTCACAAATATCCAATCTTTCTTAGTTACAATTCTCGCTCCAATATTTCTCTGATTGCGATTGCTGCATTCCCATCTCCATAAGGGTTTCTTAGTTTACTTCTGCGCACATATTCATCTTTATCTTCTATAAGTTTAGATGCTGCGCTCAGTATCTTATCTCTATCTGAACCAACTAATTCGCATGTGCCTGCAGCCACTCCTTCGGGACGTTCTGTAGTCTCCCTCATAACCAAGACAGGTTTGCCAAAACTTGGGGCTTCTTCTTGAACTCCACCGCTATCCGAGATAACAAAAAAACAGTTGCTCATAAGCCAAATAAAGTCCTCATAATCGACTGGGGGGATTAGGGCAATTCGGTCGTGCCCCTTTAGAATGTTGTTTACTGTGTGCTGAACATTAGGATTTAAATGAACGGGATATATTAAGCCAACATCTTGGTACTTCCTTACTATTTCTTTTAAAGCTAAACAAATATCTTCAAGTTTTTTACCAAAGTTTTCGCGTCTGTGTCCAGTAACAAGTATCCATCTTTTCCCTTTTTTGAAAAATTCTTCATAAAAAGATTCGGGAATTGCGTATTTTTTGGTTATGATTTCAGGTGTAATGTTATTTTGATGAAGCTTGTTTCGCATCCAATATAGCGAATCAATAACGGTATTTCCAGTTACAAAGCACTTTTCTTGTTCAATACCCTCTTTTAATAAATTTTGTTTGCTTTCTTGAGTCGGTGCAAAGCACCAACGCGAAATCGGATCTGTCAATTTACGATTCATTTCCTCTGGGAAAGGTGAATACAGATCACCCGTTCTCAATCCAGCTTCGACATGTCCTATCGGGATATGTTGGTAGAACGCCGCCAATGCGGTTGAAAGTACTGTTGTTGTATCGCCTTGAACAAGTATCGCATCGGGGTGGTTGTCTTTGAAAAATTTTCCCCACTCGTTCAACACGCGTGCGGTAAGACTTGTTAGCGTTTGATTAGGGCGCATAACATCCATATCGTAATCTGCTTTTAGTCCGAAGATTGACATGGCTTGGTCTAACATTTGCCTGTGTTGCGCAGTGGATACGAGGGTTACTGAAAACTTAGGAGATTCGGACAAAACAAAATAGACTCGCGCCATTTTTATGACCTCGGGACGCGTTCCGACAACTATTACAATATTTTTCTTCCTACAATTCATAGGGGGGAACTCTACTCCATTATTTTCTGTATTTGCAATATAAAAATGGTTCAGCATGAAGGATGTATTTTCTTGCTTTTATTCATTTCTATAAAGTGAATCTTTCTGGATTTTTTGACAATGGTATTTTTATAACAAATTTGACGTTAGGACTTTTTTTACTTTTCGTCCCGAAATTCTTTGGGGACGGGGTTGAGGTTGAGCAATGACGATATTGCAAGAAGTCCCACCACTGTGCACCCAAGAATTATGTAGCCCGCGGCGTCGTGCATTGTTCCGCTTATCGACTCCGACCCGTTTTCATACGCCCAGAACGAAAGGAACATTGCCCTGCACAGGTTGAAGAAAAACGCCAACGCCATTGAAAGCACGACAAGGGCTATTTTCTTCCACGTCTTGTCGAACATCACTGCCGCCAAAAAGCTTCCCGCAAAGATACACGCCGTAAGCGAGCGTATTCCGCTACACGCGTCGGCAACTCCCACGCTTCCGTTGGGGAATTCAATCACGTTTCCGCGCAGCTGCACGATATACCCCAGCGTATCCATCACCGAATACGTTATATCCGCCACAATCGAGAGCAAAAACAGGCTTATTCTGCTTTCCACAATCTGGAAGAGCGGCGCGGCAACAATCCAGATAAACGACGGAAACACGAACAGCATTGTGAATTTCAGCCGTTCGCGCAGGGCGGGACAGATTCCGTTGGAATCGCGCGCCGAGGCAAAATACGCCGACGAAAAGAAAATGAACGAATACGCGAACGTCATTGTAAATGCGGGCACGCCGCGGTTTTGCGTGAGGTAGAAAAGTCCCGCAAACGCCGTGAACACCAGAACGGAGCAGGCGAACATCAGCCCGAAAAACGCGTTAAAAAGCGCGTCCCATACGCCGCTTTTGTCGGCTTCGTCCGAAGCGGCTTGGCGCGGTGCGGAGAAAAAGCCGAAAATCTTTTCCTTTCTGTCGAAAAGCACATACAGCACGAACACGGGCGCGAGGAAACCGAACGAATAGTCTTGGCGCGTGTTCCAGACTTCCCACAAAATGGAGCAGACCGCCGCGCCCATCAAAAGCAGCGATACCGCCGACAGTTTCACCTGCAGGGGCAGTGCCGCAAAGCCGTTTTTATTTTCACGTCCCATAATCATTCTTTCGTTTTGGGATACAAAACCATTGCGCCCAACTTGTCGAGCAACTCGGTAAATTCTTTGCGCTTGGGCAATTCTTCAAGCGGCATTTCGCTGTCGATTCGCACGAAAAACTGTTCGGGCGAGCCTATCAGCGCGTCGGTAAACGCGTGTTTGAGGTAGGATACGGGGTTCGAAATCAGCGCGTCGTTGCCGTATTCGTAGCGTTTGCCGTCCACCACGAACCAGAACCAGACGTTCCGTTTGAGCGAAACGTATTCGTTTTTAAACGAGTATTCGCGGTAGTATGCGGGGAAAAGTTCGCGGTTGCCGACCTTCAGCATATAGTCGTGCTTTTTTCTGTCGTGGAGGTTTTTCCAGCCGTTTTCAACCCAGCATCTGTCGGGCGTGTGCAGCGAGGCGTAGCGCACGTCGAGCTTGTTCGGCGCCCAGTATGAAATGTAGAGCTGGAACGTTTTGCCGTCGGCGAACTTGTATTCGCGGTTGAGCCACTCGGTGACCGACAGCAGTCTTTCCGACGCCCTCACAACCTCTTCGGTATTGCCAAGCGGCAGGTCTTTCGAGGTCATCGAGCCTATCGCGGCGGGGACAGTGAGTTTCAGATAGTTTTCGGGCTTTTGAACGAAGTCGCGCGTGTTGCGTTCGAATTTCGAAAAAACGAAAAACAGCCCCAACGCGCCCGCCAAAAGCGAAATTGTGCATACAAGATATTTCATAAAATCAGATAGTTCCCGAATCGACCGCCACCGTTTGTCCCGTGATTGACGCCGCCGCGTCGGAGAGCAAAAACGCAACCGTTTCCGCGACCGATGCCGCGCTTGTTTCGCTTTTAAGCGACGTGCGCGCGTAGATTTTCGCCCGCTGCTCGCCGCTTAGCGACGCGCTCATATCGGTTTGCATAAACCCCGCCGCCACCGCGTTGGAGCGTATTCCCTTTGCGCCCCATTCGCGCGCGGTATTTTTTGAGAACGCCTCCACTGCGCCCTTGCTTGCCGCATACATTGCAAGCCCCTTGTAGCCCGTGTGCACGCTCACCGAGGAAATATGGACAATCGCGCCGCGCGTTTTGTGCAGAATCATATTTCTGATTGCGTATTTAGTAAGCAGCATTGGCGCAAAGACGTTTGTTTCGAACATTGCGCGGAGTTTGTCGGGGGCGATGTTTGTTATGATGTCGTCGTAGGCGGAGGCGGCGTTGCTTACGAATCCGTCGAGCTGCGTGGCAAACGAGATAAAATCTTCGGCGAAGATTTCCTTTTTCGCCGCTTCGGGGTTCGATAAGTCTGCGCTTTTGAACTTAAGCCGTTTTGGAAATTCCGCCGCAAGTTTTTCGAGCGGTTCGGAAAAGTTTCTGCTTACCGCGAACACAGTGTCGCCGCGGTTTAGGAGGGTTTTGCAAATTTCCAGTCCCAGCCCGCGCGATGCGCCCGTAAGAAGAATGTTCATTGCCGCTTTGCCTTTCCGGTGTGTGTTGTTTTGATTGTTCCGAATGATATTATGCGCGGAATCTTAAACGCTTGCAGGCGGCTGGCAAGATTTTTTCTCAGCCGCTGTTCGTCGGGCGTTGTGCCCGCGCGCAGCTCTACTTCCGCGCAGACAACGCTGCCGAGCACCGAATTTTTTTTGCCGAAAACAACGGCGTCGGCAACTCCTTCAATTTCGCGCAGGGCGTCTTCCACTTCTGAGGGATTGACCTTGTAGCCGCCCGTATTTATCATATTGCTTTTGCGGGCGGTTATTTTAAAGCGCGTTTGTTGTGCGTCGGTAAATTCAACCAAGTCGCCCGTGTGGTAGTAGCCGTCGGCGTCGAGCGCGAAGGAGTCGGAATTACCGAGCAGCGTTTTGTGGAGCAGAATTTCGCCGTCCGAAAACTTCACTTTGCCTGCTATGTCGCGCGGGATTGAAAACGTTTCGCCGTCGGAGGCAAACAGCGCGCCCGCTTCCGTAGAGGCGTAGACGTTGTTGATTTTCGCGTTCGGGAAAAGCCTTGCAAGGGCGTCGCACAGGCGCGCGTCGGCGCGTTCGCCACCGAGCGTTGCGCGTTTTACCGACACAAACGTTCCGCCCGAGCCCAAGAGCATTCTGTAAAAAGTGGGAGTTGCCGAAATGTGCGTTATGGCGTTTTTTTCTATCAAAGCCGCCGCTTCTTGGGCGGCGAGCCCGAAGAGGTTTACTGTTTTGTTTGCGTTGAACAACGCCTGCAAAAAAACCTGAATGCCCGCCATATGAGCGGGATTGTAGGCGAACCCCCAAACGTCGTGCGCATGTTCGGGCGAAACGCGGATTCGGCACGCAAGTGAGGCTATCGTGTGGACGACGCGCTTGGGGCGTCCTGTAGTGCCCGATGTGAAAAGCGAGATTTTTGAATGGGAATTTTTGATTGTTTCAATCAATTCGCCCCAATTTTTGATTTCAAGCGGCGCGGCGGGAAAAATCTGTTTCGCCGAAATGCCGAACGTTTGCAATTCCGCCTGCGATGTGTCCGCGTCGATTATTTCGATGTCTATATTCCGCGCAACCGCCGCGCAGAAAGCCGCGTCAAAGGCGGACAAATCTTTTTCGGCAAGCGGCGTTTTTATGCGCGTTGTTTCGTTGACCGACTTGAGGAAATCGGCAAAGGTGGTTTGCCCCGACTCGTCGGATAGGAATGTGCTATTCATTGGGGAGCTTTTGGAGAATTTCCCCTACCGTGTAGACAATGCCGTCTTCGAAAACGTCGATGCCGAATTCCGATTCAATGCGGACAGTGAGTTCGGCGAGGTCGAAGGAGTCGAAATGCAAATCGTCGCGCAACGATGTTGCCGCGGTGATTTCGCCCACAAACGGTTCGGGCTTGTTTGCTTCCATATTTTTGATGATTTCCGACAGTTTCTTCAGCATACGCGCCCTTCCAAATTAAACTTTCATTGCGGGATTGCCCAAGAGATGGCAATCGTTTTTGCACCCTCTGTATACTGCGCTTAACGGGGCTATTTTGTTGTTGTTGCCTATCTTGCAACTTGGCAACAGCACCGAGCCCGTCCCGATTGTGTTGCCGTCTCCAATTTTTACGTTGCCGAGAATGTTAGTGCGCGGGGCGAAAAAGTTGAAGTTGCCTATTTGGCAATCATGCCCCACAATTACCTCTCCGTTGAAAAGGTTGCCGTCGCCCACGGTTATTTCGGAGGTGAAAGCCGAGCTAAATATGATATTGGCTTCGCCGAATTTTACGGTTTCACCGATTAGGCAACCGAAGGCAATTAGCGTGTAGAATTTCGCGCCCATTGCCTTTAAGTCGTCGAATATTTTTTTCCTGATTTCGGGTTTTCCAACGCCGATTACGCAGTATTCGTCGTCCTTAAAAACGTGGTCTTTTACATCGCCGAGAAAAAGATGTTGCAGGCTTTTGGCGTCTACGATATTGCCGTTGTGCCCGAGAAATCCGCCGAACGACAATCCCATTTCGGGCTTGTGTTTTATGAGAATCTCCAAAGCTAACTGGCATTCGCGCGCGAATCCGCCTCCGCCTACAATGAATATCTTTTTCATAATCAATATGCTCCGCAGTCAAGAACGTAGTCTTGGGCTGTAATCCATTTTGATTTTTGGGAAAGCAGAAAAACGGCGAGTTCCGCCGCGTCGGCAACTTCCCCCACCCCGAGAGGATACATATTTGCCTTGTTTTTCAAATAGTCGGGGTCTCTGTGCGTCATGGGCGTTGAAATATCCGACGGAGATATTACATTGACGCGGACGCCGCTCGGGGCTACTTCGCGCGCCACCGACTTTGCCGCAGCCGTCAGAGCCGCCTTCGCGCCCGCGTATTCAATCTGTCCCCTTGTCGAGATGTGGGCGGCGATTGACGCGAACAAAACACACGCCGAACCTTTCCCCGCATTGACGCGTCTGTCGGCAAAACCCTTCAACATCATTATCGGGGCAAATGTATTGATGTCATACATTTTTTTCAGTCCTTCGTAATCCAAACATTGCAAAGGACTTATTTTTGCAACCCCCGCGCAGTAAGCGAGACCCGAGAGCTTTCCGTATTTGTCTTTCAGGCTCTTCATATATTTGGGCAAATCGGCAATGTCTTCCGCCAAATCCTTTACTTCGCAGAAGAAGCTTTCGGGCGCGGCGGCTTGTGCTTTGGTTTCTTCAAGCTTGTCGGCGCGGCGCGCTATGGCGACGACTGTCGCCCCCTCTTGGTTGAGCTTCAGCGCAACGCCCTGTCCGATACCCGAGCTTGCGCCCGTCACCAAAAACACCTGTTCTTTTGTAAAAAGCGACATTTTTTAGAGCTTTGCCAAGTTGAGCAAATCCTT
Source organism: uncultured Opitutales bacterium (assembly GCA_934613645.1). GTDB lineage: Bacteria > Verrucomicrobiota > Verrucomicrobiia > Opitutales > Intestinicryptomonadaceae > Merdousia. Next base: position 83,231 of record CAKTTC010000009.1, read on the forward strand.
AACCGTTTTGAGTTCGCCGATTTCCTTGAGCGAAATTTTTACGCCGAAATTTTTGTCGAAAAACGCCATTGTCGCCATTTTCGAAAGGCTGTCCCATTCGTCGTAGTCGGCGAGAACGTCGTTTTCGAGGACGGGGTCGTCGCGCTGCAGAACGTCTTGCAGTTCAGTGAGGAATTGTTCTTTATTCATGTTCGTCTCCTAATATTTTGTTTTTCCAGTAAGAAATAAGTTCTCTTCTTGTCTTGAAATTCTTCGGCTTTTCATACGTCTGGACACCGCCGCAGAAAGTGTCTTTCCCCCCGAGCGTAATTACGCACGACGCCCAGCTTAATCCGTTTCCGAACGACGAGCACAGGATTTTTACGGGTTCGCCGAAATTCTCCTTGTATTTCATACAAATCAGAGAGGGAATTGAATTCATTGTCTGGTTGCCGTAGTTTTCAAAAGCCTCATACGACGCCTTTTCAAGCGGGAATCCGATATGTTGCGCCACGGTTTGGACAATTTGTTTATTCGCCTGATGGCACATAAAGTAGGGAATGTCGGCTTCGGTAACACCCGCATATTGCATCAACGCCTTGATTTTATCGGGAACTACATTCATTGTGAAGTCGAAAATAGCCAACCCGTCCATATAGCTTGCGGTGGCAAGGCAAATTTTTCTGTCGCCTTTTTGCAAAACGTCGAAAAGGCCGTCCCCTTCGTCGTAGAAACGCGAGGCTTTATCGAAGATTTTTATTCTTTCGCCTCCCGCAGGTCTTAGTAGGCTTTCAAAACCGTTTCCGTCGCTGCCGAGGTCGAAGTAGGTTGTGGGCAGTTTTTCTTCCGAATATTCAAGAATCGTAGCTGTGGCGGAGTCGCCGAAAAGCGGAGCTTTTTCTCTGTCTTTGGGGTCGGCGTATTCTGCAGGCGTGTCGCCTGCAAGCAACAGAACCCTCTTGCATGCTTTCGATTCCACCATTGCGTGCGCAACGTGCATTCCGTAAACCCAGCCGGGGCAACCCTGATTTATGTCGAACGACATACAGGTCTTTGGTAAATCCAACTCTCTGTGAATGTAGAACGCCGTGGCGGGGTTTATAACGTCGGGCTTTTGGACAACGAAGATGAGCGCGTCAATCGTATTTTTGTCGATACCCGACTGCTCGAAAAGTTTTTTTGCGGCGTCTATTGCCAAGTCGGAGGGAGTTGTGCCGATGTCCGCAACTCTGCGCTTCCAGAAGCCGACCATTTTGCGCATGCGGTCGATTTTCTTTACGCTGTTGTTGTAATACTGCGCTTCGTCGTAAATGCAGATTTCATTTTGCGGGACTACTGTAAGCAGCCCCGCAACTTTGACGTGTTCGAATTTTGATTGTGCCATTTTTACTACTAAACTGTTCTTGCTTCAAATATATAATCCTGCCTCATAATCAATATGCTCCGCAGTCAAGAACGTAGTCTTGGGCTGTAATCCATTTTGATTTTTGGGAAAGCAGAAAAACGGCGAGTTCCGCCGCGTCGGCAACTTCCCCCACCCCGAGAGGATACATATTTGCCTTGTTTTTCAAATAGTCGGGGTCTCTGTGCGTCATGGGCGTTGAAATATCCGACGGAGATATTACATTGACGCGGACGCCGCTCGGGGCTACTTCGCGCGCCACCGACTTTGCCGCAGCCGTCAGAGCCGCCTTCGCGCCCGCGTATTCAATCTGTCCCCTTGTCGAGATGTGGGCGGCGATTGACGCGAACAAAACACACGCCGAACCTTTCCCCGCATTGACGCGTCTGTCGGCAAAACCCTTCAACATCATTATCGGGGCAAATGTATTGATGTCATACATTTTTTTCAGTCCTTCGTAATCCAAACATTGCAAAGGACTTATTTTTGCAACCCCCGCGCAGTAAGCGAGACCCGAGAGCTTTCCGTATTTGTCTTTCAGGCTCTTCATATATTTGGGCAAATCGGCAATGTCTTCCGCCAAATCCTTTACTTCGCAGAAGAAGTTTTCGGTGGCGGCGGCTTGGGCTTTGGTCTCTTCAAGCTTGTCGGCGCGCCGCGCTATGGCGACGACCGTCGCGCCCTCTTGGTTGAGCTTCAGCGCAACGCCTTGCCCGATACCCGAGCTTGCACCCGTTACCAAAAATATCTGCTCTTTTGTAAACAGCGACATTTTTAGAGCTTTGCCAAGTTGAGCAAATCCTTAACCGTTTTGAGTTCGCCGATTTCCTTGAGGGAAATTTTCACGCCGAAGTTCTTGTCGAAGAACGCCATTGTCGCCATTTTCGAAAGGCTGTCCCATTCGTCGTAGTCGGCGAGAACGTCGTTTTCAAGGACGGGGTCGTCGCGCTGCAGGACATCTTGTAATTCAGTAAGGAATTGTTCTTTATTCATGTTTGTTCCCGATTGGGTTTGATTGTGTTGCAACAAAACTACGGAACTTTCTGTCAGTCCGTGATATGTTCTTTTGCCAGTTCGAGCAGGTCGCCGACTGTATTGGAGTATATGAGGTCGTCCAAAGTGATGAGTTGGGCAAATTCCTTTCCGAAAAACGCCATTGTCGCCATTTGCGAAGCCGAATCCCAAATGTCGTCGGTCAATTCCGTAGCGGAGGTTGCGGTTTCGTCGAGCTGCAGGACGTCGGAAATTTTTTCGAAGAATTCTTGCTTTGTCATTTGTCTTTTTCTACTTGATATAATCTCTCCAATAATTGATGTAATCGCTACGCGTTTTTCTATCTGCTGTCAATTCAAATGTATTTATTTCGGCGTATGATAGGTTTTTAAACGTAGTTGCGCAGCTGCCCCACGCAAGCCCTATCCCGAAGCCCGAATACAGAACTTTCACGCCTTCGGGCGAAGTCATTTTTTCTTTGAGCGTATGGCAGAGCGCGGCGGGAATCGACGTTACCGTCTGGTTGCCGAACTCTTCGAACGTTTTATACGACGTTTTTTCAAGCGGGAAGCCCGCCTGCTGGCAGACCGTTTCCACTATTTGCTTGTTTGCCTGATGCAGAACAAGGCGGTCGACATCGCTTTCTGTTATACCGATTTTTTGCATAAACGCGCGGATTTTTTGGGGCACGACAGTCATCGTAAAATTGAAAACTTTCATGCCGTTCATCTGCTTTTGCGTCAAATTGGTTGTGTGTCCGCTTTTCGAAACTATCGGTTCAAGCACGGGCGCGTTGTAGGCGGCGTCGTGTTCGGAGTCGAACTTAAGCGGCAGGCGTGCTCCGCCCGCGGGTGTTATTATGGCGTCGTAGCCCGAGCCGTCCGCGCCCAAGTCGAAGTATGTGGGCGTTTCAAGCTCCGTGTCGGAACGCTCCAGAAGCGTCGCGGCGGCTGCGTCGCCGAAGAGCGGGGCGTTGATTCTGTCGGAAATCTCCACTTTTGTTGAGGGCGAATCGCCCACAAGCAGCAACACGCGCCTGTTCGCGCCCGACTCAATCATGGAGTGCGCCAGTTGCATTCCGTAAACCCAGCCGGGGCAGCCGAGGTTTATGTCGAACGCCGAACAGCTGTCGGGAAGCCCGAGCGCGTTGTGGATTGAAAATGCGCTTGCGGGCGTGGGGTAGTCGGGCGACTGCGTTACGAAAATGAGCGCGTCAATTGTGCTTTTGTCCGTTTGCGTTCCCGAGAGAAGTTTTTTTGCGGCGTCTATTGCCATATCGGCGGGGGTCGTGTTTTCGTCAACCACCCTGCGTTTCCAAAAGCCGACCATTTTGCGCATGCGGTCGATTTTTTTTACGTTGTTGTCGTAGTATTGCGCTTCGTCGTAAATGCAAATTTCCTTCGGCGGAAGAACAACCGAAATACCTTTGACGACAACGCGTCTGAATTGTGAAAAAGCCATATTTTTATAATCCGACGCGCGCGCGCAAAGTCAAGGCATTTCTCCCCGCGCGGCGCGATTGCGTTTTGGGGCGGTTTTGCTTCCGCCATTTTTTTCTTGAAGTTTGGCGGGTTAAATATTTGCATTATAACGATGAATCTGTTGTTTACCTGTGTCGGGCGGCGAAATTATCTTGTCGATTTTTTCAAGCGCGAACTTAGCGGAAGTGGAATTGTTGTGGGAGCCGATGCCAACAAGTTTGCCTCGGCTCTTTCGGCGTGCGACAGGGCGGCGGTTGTCCCCTCCGTCGATTCGCCCGAATATGTGCCCGCGCTGCTCGAGGTTTGCAGGCAAAACAACATCGGGCTGCTGTGCCCGCTAAACGACCTCGAGTTGCCCGTTTTGGCGCGCGCCGCCGACGAATTCAAAAGGGCGGGGGTAGTGGCGGCGGTAAGTTCGCCCGCGGTTGTCGATACCTGTTTCGACAAACTTGCATCTGCCGCGTTTTTGGAGAAAATGGGCGTTGCCTCCGCGCGTGTTTTTACAGGCATAGACGAATTTTCCGCGGCTGTAGCCTCGGGCGAGGCGGACTATCCCGCTGTCGTGAAGCCCCGCTGGGGAAGCGGCTCGATAGGCGTTGAAACGGCGCGCGACGCCCGCGAATTGCGCACCGTCTTCGACTTCATAAAGCACAAGCTTTCCTCCACAATCTTGCGCAACGCAAGCCTTGCCGACTGGGACAGGGCGGTGATAATCCAGCCCAAGCTCAAGGGCGACGAATACGGGCTTGACATTGTAAACGATTTCAGCGGCAACAACGTTGCGGTTTTCGTGAAGCGGAAAATCAGAATGCGCGCGGGCGAAACCGACATGGCGCAATCATGCGACATTCCGCAGCTGTCCGAATTGGGGCGCAAAATTGGAACGGCTCTCGGGCACGTCGGCAACCTCGATTGCGACGTTTTCTTCGACGGCGAAACCGCCGCAGTGCTTGAGATGAATCCGCGCTTCGGCGGCGGCTATCCGTTCACCCACTGCGCGGGCGGAAACGTTCCCAAGGCGTATCTGGCTTGGGCAGGCGGCGCAACTGCTCCGCGCGAGTGTTTCGACAACTTCAGAGTCGGCGAAATTTATTCAAAATGCGACACTCTTGTCAGAGTCGGCTGAATTGCTCCATGGAAAAAATAGACATAGAGTTTTTGGAGCGTTCGCCCGACCTGAAACCCGCCATAGCCTCAATTTTAAGGCATTCCGACGCCGATTTCTTCCCGCCGCTTTCCGCGCGGATAAACCTCGACGCCTACGCCGAAAAGCTCGCCAACGCGCCCGACGCCTTTCTTATCGGGGCTTGGAATTCGTCCAAGAGCGAACTAATCTGCCTGTATGCGGGCTACGCGCGTGAGGGCTTTGAATACTCGTTTTCGCCCTACATGTGGGTTGCGCCCGAATACAGAAGCTTTTTTCTGGGCTTGCGGCTTCACGCCGCGGCGGTTCGGCATTTGAAGGCTTTGGGAATGCGCGGAATCAGAGCCAAAACGTGGCTTGAAAACAACGACGCGCTTTTGGCGTTCTACAAAAATCTGGGTTACAAAATTTCCGAACCGAAATTCGACGCGCAACTCAAGCGCCGCGAAGTCGATTTGGAGCTTACTTTCAAATAGTTTTTCGAGATGGCGAGAATTGACAACGTTTCTTTCGGCGGGCTTGATTTTTCCATTGTCCGCGACGATTTGTTTCCCGAAGTGGGCGGCGGCAACAAGGCGCGCAAAGCCCTTGAATACGAGCGCGAAGCCGACGCCGCGGGCGCGGACGCGCTCGTTACGACGGGCGGAATACAGTCGAACCACTGTCGGGCTATTGCACTTCTGTGCGCGCGGCGCGGGTGGAAATGCTGGCTTGTATACCACGGAACGCGCGCTCGGTTCGAGTCGGAAAAAGGCAACGCTTTGATTGCGAGAATGTGCGGCGCGGAAACCGTTTTTGTGGACGAAACGCAAATTTCAGCCGCCATGGACGAAGCCGTGTGCGATTTCCGCGCGCGGGGTTTTTCGCCGTATTATGTGCGCGGCGGCGGGCACGACATCTGCGGCGGGGTTGCGTATGTCAAGGCGGTAGCCGAATTGGCGGCGTCGGGCTTTGCCGCGCCCGACTACATTTTCCACGCCTCGGGCACGGGTTCGACTCAGGCGGGAATACTTGTGGGCTTGGAAAAAATCGGCTGGAAAAACACGAAAGTTGTGGGCATTTCGGTTGCCCGAAATGCGGAACGGGGAACGCGCGTGATTTCGGAATTTTCGGAAAAATTGGCGGAACACTGCGGCGCGGAATTCGACCCGTCCAAAATAATTTTCACCGACGAATACGTTTGCGGCGGCTACGAAAAATTCTCCCCCGAACTCAAACAGACAACCGCTTCCGCCGCGCGCGAACTCGGGATAATTTTCGACACCACCTATTCGGGCAAGGCTCTTTGGGGAATGCTCAAATACGCCGCCGCAAACGGCTTGGCGGGCAAGCGCATTCTGTTCTGGCACACGGGCGGAATTTTCAACGCGCTTGCGTAGTTTTGCGCGGGCGGTTGCGCCCCGAAGCAGCCCGATTTTGCCGAGCGTCAGTCGAGCGTGATTTTGCCCTCTTCTATTTCCTTCTTGCGCTTTACGTCGAGGAAATTCTCCCTGCCCACTTTCACGTCGGAGTGCTTCAGAACTTTTTCGACAGTTGAAAGCGCGATTTTGACATCGCCCAAAAAGCTGACGTTTTCCGCGTATTTAACGTCGAAGGCAAGTTTTTCGTCCCAGCCTATGCAGTTTCTGCCGTTTACCTGCGCAAGCCCCGTTATCCCCGGCCGCACCGAGTGGCGCAGGCGTTCGCGCTTTGTGTAGTAGGGCAGGTAGCGCACCAGAAGCGGGCGCGGGCCTATGAAAGACATATCGCCCTTGAGGACATTGAAAAATTGCGGAATTTCGTCGAGGCTTGTTTCGCGCAAAAATTTGCCGAACTTGGTCAGGCGTTGGGCGTCGGGCAGAAGCTTGCCGTCGGCGTCGGTTTCGGAAGTCATGCTTCTGAATTTATAGAGCTTGAAGATTTTTTCGTCAAGCCCCGGTCTGTCCTGAGTGAAGAGCACGGGGCTTCCCATTTTCTTTTTTACGAGTATCGCCACTACTACATACACGGGCGACAGCGCGGCAATCAACGCAGCCGCGCCGAGGAAATCGAAAACGCGTTTGAAGAAATTTTTATACACGCGCCTAATAACACACTATTCGGGAGTTATGTCAACCCTTTTAGGCGCGCGCCGCAGCGGCCTCAGACGAGTTTGACGGCGAAAATTTCGCCGCCCAAGCGCGATATTTCGCGGTCGAGCTTTTGCGCATTCGGGCAGATTCTGTTCAGAAAAATCCAGAAAGAAACGGAATGGTCCATAAATTTTGTGTGCGCCAATTCGTGCAGGACGACGTATTTTTGGTGCTCGGGCTTCAGCAGCATAATCCGCCAGTTTAGCGAAAGCGTTCCGCTTGTGGAGCGCGACGCCCAGCGGCTCGACTGGTCGCGCACACTCACGCGCGAAAACTTCAGCCCCGTCTGTTCCGACAGTTGCGCGCACAAAATTTGCAGCTTTTCGGCGGCGTATTCAAGAAACAGCTTCTGTATTTGCGCGTCTTGATTTTCCCGTGCGAGGGCGAAAACAAGCTTGCCGTTTTCGAAATCGTCCACAAAAAACGGCGACGTGCGCGAAGGAATTGTCTGCACCGAAATTTCCCTGCCGAGCGCGTAGAGCGCGTCGCCTTCAAGCAGATATTGGGCGAGCGTTTTCGCCTTTTTTGCGGTTGCCGTTTTTTCAAGCAGCCAGTCGGCATTTTTTTCGAGAAACGCAAGAGCCTCTTTTTTTGAGGCATACTTGGGCATTGTAAGCACCGCGCGCGCGCCGTCCTTTACCGTGAGCCTGAACGAGCGCGACGCCGCCAGCCGCTTGAGCACTACGGTTATACCCGCCTGCGTTCCGCCGTTCGGGGCTGGAACGAATATCGACCCGTCGGCAAGTTCGGTCATTCAGACGCCCTCTTTGTCGGCCTCTTTCTTGATTTGGGCAATGTAGTCGCGCAATGCGCCTTCGGGTTCGACTTTCTTTTCTGCGGCAAGGCGGACTGTGTCGAAGAGGCGTTTGCCGATTTCGAGCGTGTCGGAGTCGGGCGCGGGAGTTTCGGCGATGACTTCGGGCGTAGCCTTTTTTGCGATGTCGAGGGCGTAGCGCAGCGCGGAAAGCTCGGGCGGAATGCCGTCGAAAAGTTTACCTACAACGCGCTCCTTTTTCTCCTGCGCTTTGACTTGCTCCCAGATTTTTAGAACGTCGTCGCACGAGTTTGCCGTTTTGTCGCCGAAAACGTGGGGGTGGCGGCGGACGAGTTTTTCGTCAATTTCGCGCGCAACGTCGTCGAGGGTGAATTGGTTTTGTTCCGCGGCTATTTCGGCGTGGAGGGCAATGTGCATGAGAATGTCGCCAAGTTCTTCGCGCATTTTTTCGGGGCTGTCGAGGTCGATTGCCTCGAGCAGTTCCGCGCATTCCTCCACGAGGTGTCCGCGCAGCGACTTGTGCGTCTGCTTTCTGTCCCACGGACAACCGTCGGGCGCGCGCAACGCTTTTATTATTTCTACGAGTTTGTCTACGGATTCCATTTTCGGTCTTTTATGTAAAATAATTGTTGCCTATTATTTACCCGATTGCAACAATAATACGCGTTTTATGGAAACAAACGGACAACTTACGCCGTCGCGCACAACGGAGCTGCTCAGGGAAATAGGGCACACGCCCGTGAAAAAACTGGGGCAGAATTTTCTGATTGACTCGAACATCGTCAGGAAGTCGCTCGAGCTTGCCGACGTGCGCGCGGGCGACGAAATCGTGGAGGTCGGCCCGGGGCTTGGAACGCTCACGGGCGCGCTTCTGGGCGCGGGCGCGCGCGTCTACGCGGTGGAGCTTGACAGGGAGCTTTTCGCGTTCCTGAAAGGCCGCTACGTTTGCGAAAACCTTTCGCTTATAAACGCCGACGCCGTGGAATTTCCGCGCGCGGGGCTGCCCGACGAATCGCCCGCCGACTTCAAAGTTGTGGCGAACCTTCCGTATGCAATCAGCACGCCGTGGCTCGACAAAATCCTTTCGGGAAAGCTGCCGCGTACGATGTCGCTTATGCTGCAAAAAGAGGCCGCCGACCGCTTCTGCGCCCGAGACGGCGGAGAGTATTCGCCCATCTCGATATGTCTGGGGCAGGCGTATGAAATTTCGGCGCGCCACAAGGTGTCGGCGTCGTGCTTCTACCCGAAGCCGTCTGTCGATTCCGTTTTGCTCGCGCTGAGGCGCAGGGCGAATCCGTTCGTTTTCAAGCCCGCAACAAAGGAGATTATGCGCTACGCGTTTTCCAAACGCCGCAAGCAGATTTCCTCAATCGCAAAATCGGCGGGCGAATTTGCCGACGTTATGCTGCGCTGGCTTGGTGCCGACGCGGAAATTGCGGGCGATGTTCGCCCCGAACGCATCGGCGCGGAGCACTGGCGCGCGCTCGATGCAATCGTAAAATGAGGAATCGGAATTTTTATGAAAAAGGTTGTTGTATTGCTTTTCGACGGAGTGGAGGAGCTTGAGGCGATAGCCCCCGTCGACATTCTCAGGCGCGCGGGCGCGGACGTTGTTTCGGCGGCGGTATCCGACAGGCTGTCGGTCGTGGGGCGCAGCGGGGTGGAAATAAAGTGCGACGCGCTTTTTGCCGACGTGCAAAACGCTTCGTTCGACGCCGCCGTTCTGGCGGGCGGCCCCGGAACCGACAAAATGCTTGCCGACGCGCGCGTGGTGCAGTTTTTCGCGCGCCACAATGCCGAAGGGAAAACAGTGGCGGCAATTTGCGCCGCTCCCGTTGTGCTGAAGGCGGCGGGCGTGTTGCATGGCAAAAGGTGCACTGCTCACACTTCGCGCGTTGCGGAGCTGGAAAATTGCGACTGTTCCGCGGCGGTCGTGCGCGACGGCAACGCCATAACTTCGCGCGGCGCGGGCACGGCGGTGGAGTTCGCGCTCGAAATAGTTTCGGCGTTATTTTCCGAAAAAGCGTCGAAAGATGTTGCGCGGGCAATATGTTTTATGGAATAATACGGCGTTATGTTGGACGAAGATGTAGTTATAAAAACCGCCCGCAATAACAACGAGCGCATGCTCATTGCGAACGTTCTGTTCATGGCGTTTTTCCCCGCAGTGTTTCTCGGCGAGAATTACGACTTGGTTGTGGGGATTTTCGCGGCGGCGGGAATTATCGCGCCCGTGAATATGGTGAACTATTTTTATTCGTGGTCGTTTTCCCCGTTGGGACGCGTGCGCGATATGCTGCTGTATTCGCTGCCGTTTTTGGCGTCGATTGCCATTACGGCGTTTGCGGTGCTCAACCCGAGCCTGTCGGTTCTGACAAGCGGCGATTTGGAGTATTTCGAGCTGCTGCGCGCGGGCGGCAACGTTCCGTCGAGTTCGTGCTACGGCGCGCTCGCCCCGTTTTCGGCGGAATTCGTTTCTCTGGCGGCTTTCTGGAGCGGGCTTTCCATATTCATGATAACCGACTCGCGCTTCATCATCAGGAAAATCCTTACTTGGGGCGCGGTTGCCGCGGCGGCGATTACGCTTGTGGGCGCGTTCGCGCTGATTGTGTGGAACTACGAGGGCGAGCTTTCCGAAAACTTTTCGCACAGGGGATTTTCGCCGCAGTGGGCGTCGTTTTGCGTAATTTGGTGCGGCGCGGCGTTGGCGATGTCGCTGTATTCGGTTCACAAATTCAGGCTGTTCCCGTTTTTGTATTCGCTGAAATTTATGTGCTTTTGCGCGGCGGCGGTGCTGGCGCTCTTCGTGTTCGCGGAGGGGAAGGTTGTCCACAAAACGGCTGTTTCACTGGTAGCGGCGGTCGCGTTTTCGATTCTCGCGTTCGAGGTTGTCCCGATGAAGTTCAACGCGCGCAACCACGAAATGCTGAGGTATTTGACCGACCATTCGAAAAGACTTGCGAAAATGCGCATTCCGTTCGTCCTATACGCGGCGGTTGCGGTTGCGGGCTGGTGGGGCGTGTTTTCGGGCGCGGCGGAAATCTGCGCGGATACGTCGGTTCTCTGGAGCGAAACCGCGGGCGGTGATTCGGCGGAATTCGTCTCCAAAAAGGCTTTGACTGAAGACGCCCTGAAAATGCTCGATTCCGAACACATGCTTTTCGGCTACGGAACGGCGTCGTTCCCGAACGCGTTTTCGTTCTTTCAGGGGAGCGATTTGGGCATTTCGTCTTGGGCAAGTCCCGATTCCGATTTGCTGCAAAAATTGATTGAAAACGGCGTTGTCGGCTTGCTTTTAAGCTCCGCAACATTCGTTTTTCTGCTGCTTAGATGGCTTTGGAAACGTTCGTTCAGCCGTTCGGGAGTTGTAATGTTTACGGCTTTGGCGGCGGTGCTGGCGGTTTCGGTAGTAGAGGCGCAAATGCAGTCGGTCGCCGTTCTCGCGGGCTTTTGGGTGCTTGCGATGTCGCTTTTCAGGTGGGACGACGCCGAAGTCGTTTGATTTTTCACTTGACTGAAAGTCCGATATTGGCGAAAGTTCGGGCTTGTTTTCCGGCCGCAACGCTCGGGTGGCGGAATGGTAGACGCAGCGGACTTAAAATCCGCCGAGTAACATCATACGGGTTCAAGTCCCGTCCCGAGTAGCGGCAGAAAGCCCGCTCCCCTATTGGGGTGCGGGCTTTTTTGTCAGTAGCGGTGCGGGGTTGCGGGGTGTTTACGTTGAGGAGGTTTCGCGATTAAAAGACGAACATTTCCGCCCTTCTGACTACACAAGGACTCATTCATTCAAGCAATTTAACATACCCTATAATTTTGCGCGACACAGTTTCGCGACGTATCACTTGAGTTTATCTCAATCCGCGCAAAACTTTAAATGACTATCCGAAATTCGGAGCAAATACTTCGCGACTACTGCTGGCGGCGTTGTTGGTCAAGGAAACCGCAAAGGCGTGTTTCGAGATTCTGCCGAGTTAGAATCCGTTTTGGGATAACTGTTCAGCAAGCGATTGCATTAAATCACTGTGGCCTGGACGTTTCCATTCTTCGGGGCATTCGACTACTTCTCCGTTTGAAAGTTTGACTGTCGGCGGGAGCTGCTTCAATGTATTGTCAAAAATCGGTTTATAGACGGAGGCTATTCTTTCCAATGTCGCCGAACGATTATGCTGGGGGTTAAAGATAAAAACTGGCTTTCCCAGCGAATTTTTTACGAACTCAATGGGATATGCAAAATCGGAATCGTTGGAAATTATTGCCGCTTTGTCGTATTGGTTGGTTATACCGTCGATGAGTAAGTGTGATGCAAGATTCACATCAGTTCCTTTTTCTTCGTCTTTTACTACCTCGACTATCCCAGAACCGTCTGAAAGCGGGCGTTTGACGTTTGACCTCAAGTATTTACCCTCTATCACTTCTACCAACTGATTATCTTCCCATATCTTCAAGTATTTGGCTTGCCGTTCTGTTTTCGAACCGCATTTTTCGATTCTGGCTGTAAAGTATTTGATTTTTACGATATCACAACTTGACACTAACGACTTACAAAGCGCTACAAGGTCAAGCCATTTGTATTTGTTGGTAGGCTTAGGTTTTTTATGGGCGTTTAACGCGCCTCTGTTTCTAATCCCATAATAAAGATTAAACCCATCTATGTAGAATATTATGCGTGTCATATGCGTAAAAAAAGAAAGGAGCCGCCCTTTTGAGGAGACTCCCAAGGCCCTTTCGGGTGGATTATTTGCCGTCTATAATCGCAAAATGTAGTGTTTTGTCAACTATTTTTTTATTATAAAAATATCAAAAGAAGTAATGTAAGAATTATACGCATTATGCGTTATTACCTACATACACGCCCGCGCCGATGACGTAGGCAATACTCCCAAGTGCGAACATTACTGTCACGAAGGCGAAAATCAACGCAGTCAACAACGAGTTCCCGTTCCCGAGAGATAAGTATACACATGCGCCAAAAAGCCACGCAAAAGTTTGAGCCGCGATAGACGTTAAAAGCATAAAAAGAAACGTTTTTCGTTTGAATTTTTTTTCGGGGGCAATCGGGTTTTGTTTTATAAAATCATCAATTTCCATATTTTTTTTCAAATTATAGTATTTGTACTATGCGTAAAATCGGCAATTGGCAAGGTTTTTTTGTAAAATTTTTAAAAATAGCTCGACTGTATATTATACCTGTCTTGCGTTGCCGATATGGAATTTGATTAACTATAGGTGTATTGCTTCCCCCAAATACATGCCCTTTCGTAAAGGTGTAGGGCGTTTGGTGGTTGTTGGTGGAATTTGAAAGGTTTTGGAGTATTTTTTCGACGCGTTTCGGGGGCGTAGAAAATTGCGGTAAATCGCGCGGGTTATTTTTTGATAAAAATACATAAAAAACTTGCCTTTTTTGTGCGGAGATGTTGGAATGTTCGTGATGATTTTGGGACAAAAAATAAAGAAGTCGGCTGTATTTTTCGTGGCGGTTTTCTGGTTCGCGGCGGTGGCATTGGGTTCGTCTGCCGAAAACAATGCGCAAACGCGGTCGGTCGAGCTTTCGAAAGCCGAAAAGGCGCGGAATATAGAACGGCTGACTGCGGATTTTGAGCGGCTTGGGCAGTTGTATATCAAACGCAAAAGCGACGATTATCTGAATTTTGTCGAGGAGAAATTCTGGAGCGACAAATGTCCGCTGACACACAGAAAAATGATGTATTTGGCGGTAGTATGCGGCGCGAATTGGGTAAAATCAAACCGCAACGAATTCCCCGAAGGGTATGGAAATTATTTCGCGCTGCCGTTCGTAAATCCGCGCCGCAACAATCTTATGGCGAACGCGCTGTTGGACAAAGTGGAGGACTCGTTGAGGGGGAGTCCCGAGAAGTTTGCGTATTTGCTGAAAATCTACGCGAAAGATCCGTATTACGACGGCACTCAGTGGTATTTTTACAGCGGCGTGTTAGGGCGCATTCGGGAAAAATATGAGCACTACAGAAAGTATCTGCCAAGCGGCGAAAGGTATAGGGAAGTGGCGTTAGAGTTGGGAATGTCTCATTCAAACGATATGGGCGAATTTATCGACGAGCCGCTCGAGTTTCAAAAAGAGTTGTTCAAACGCAGGGCGATAAGAAGCCACAGAATTTATTTCTTCGATGCCGGTGAGGAAAAATACAAAGCTTTGCTGCGCGAGGCGGGCGAGATTGAAATCGGAATGCTTTACGTTGACGAGGCTCTTTTTTTCGGTGCGGAAATGATTCGGCGCAGGTGCACAAGCGGAAGCGAACCGTTCGACGTGGAGTTTTCCAATCCCGACTTTGATTGGCGTTCGGCGCTTGAAGTGTTGGACAATTTCGAACGAAGAAACTACAACGACGTTGGGCGCAATCCAAAACTTATAAGCGATGTATACAAGCATTTTTTGAAGCGAAATTCCGAGGGATTTAGCGACTCTAACGATGTCGTATATTCGGGAAAAATAATAGAAGAATTGGAGGCGCGCAGAGAGAAGTTTTTCAAAATCTCCAACTCTGAAAACGCAAAATCCGAGGCCGACAAAGGCGGCGAAAGCGAAAAGGCAGTCCACAAAAAATGATGAAAGTTTTGTTAAAGGCAATTTTTATTTCGGTTGCGCTTTTCCCGTTTTCAAACGGCGGAGCTGTGAATATTCCGAAATTCGGGACGGCGGAGTATCGTGCGGTTTTCGAGAAAAAATACGCTGAATCAGCCGCAAGAAGAATTGACGAGCAAAAAGGCTTATACCTGCATCTGGTAAAACGCAAAATTGGAAAAGACGAATTCCGAAATACGCCGAGGGGGAAGTTTTACTCGGCGATAGTAGGCGGTGCACTTTTTGTAAAATACCACCGCGAATATGCCGAGGGCACTGCCAGGTTTTCATTCCCGTTTGTGAATCCCGTATATGACGAAGATGAAGCCAAGCGTGTGGTTGACAAAGTGGAGGAGTCGTTGAAAGGGAATCCCGAGAAGTTTGCGTATTTGCTGAAAATCTACGCGAAAGATCCGTATTACGACGGCACGCGGTGGTATTTTTACGGTGGTGTGTTAAAATACATCAAGGAGAAATACGCGCGTTATAAAAAGTATCTGCCAAGCGGCGCAAGATACAGGGAAGTGGCGTTAGAGTTGGGAATGTCGCACTTAGGCGACATGGGCGAATTTATCGACGAACCGCTCGAGTTCCAAAAAGAGCTGTTCAAGCGCAGAGTGATGAAACTCTACGGGAGCGATTTTAAGGAGGGCTACACCGAATATAGTAGCGTGAACGTGTTCGGCGAATACACTCCCGAAATATACCAAAATGGGTGGTGGCGAATGAAAGAGGTAATGCACTTCGGCGGAAAGACAGTTAAAAATAGGTGCTTGAGCGGGAACGAACCGTTCGAAGTGGAATACGAAAACCCCGCCTACGATTGGAACAAAGCGATAAAAATCTTGGACGACTTCGAGAAAAAATACGCGGCTTATCCGTTTATGATATCGTATGTTTATAATAACGGGTTGAGATGGAACAGTTTTGAATCGTCAGGTCCATACACAAAAACTGTGTATTCGGGAAAGATTGTGGAGGAATTGAAGTTTCGCAGGGAGAAGTTTTTCAAAATCTCCAAGTCTGAAAATGCAAAAAACGATAACGGCGATGAAGTGGAAAACGGGAGGAAATGAAAATGCCCGCCAAGTGTTGCTTGGCGGACATTGTTAATTATTGTTTTGCACTCTTTCTTTTTGCTTCTTCTCTTATTACGTTGCCTTTCGCGTCGTCATATCCAGTTGCGGTTTTTTCTACTTCGCCCTTCACTACTTTGGTAGTTTGTGTATCTTCGTCGAAAACCAGCTCAAACTCTCCGACAAGTTCAGCATCTTTGGGGAGCGGTATTTTATTTGCACCGCCTCCAATGTATTCATGATTAGGATAGTTGACTTGAGGTAGCATAGCCTTTATATCCGTTGCGTGTGTGGCAGGGTATATCCCCAATCCGTATTCGGCGTATTTATAGTATGGGATAAAGTCAAAGTAAATCTTATCAATGATGTCTGCGTTATATCCGATAACATCATTGATTTCTCTTCTTATTATAAAAATTCTTATTCTTACTTTTACCTTTTTTGATTGGAGTTTATCGCCAACGTCTAATTTATCTTCATTTTTACGAAATTCTCCAATTAATCCTACCCTTCTTATGGAGACTTTCCCTCGTGAATCAGCCTTTACACCCATTATTGTTTTTGCTATCGGTTGTTCCTCATATCCTTCAAAATCAGAAAATAGATATTCAGGCATAATTGTAATCTCAGTATTTGGAGGCAGTCCAGTGATTGTAAGATCCGCCGCGCCCCACCGTCTACTTCCGCCCGCTATACGTTCGCTGAATATTGATCCGTTTACTATATTCAGCGACGCCTTGGCTGTGGGGTGTATTTTGGGTGGTTGCGCGTTGTCTTCGGCTGTAGCGAGGGTTGTCGTTTTGGTTTGTCTTTGGGCAGTTTGCTGTTCTTCAGATTTCAATTCTTCTTCTGTCTGTTGTTGTGTTTTTTGTTCTTGTGTTGTGCTTACTGGGGTGTCGGGCGATTGCGGGGTTTGTTTTTGGGAGTCGTTCTTCCGCGAAATTTTTTCATTTGGTAAATCGGATTTTTGCGTTCCGCGATTTAAGCTTGCAATAAAACCGTGCACGCCGTTTTTCGGGGCGAACTGTCCGCCTTTGCCCCCTGGAGTTCCCGCGGGGTAGTGGTTCGGGTTATACGGAAGTTCGGTATCTAAGGGGAACGTGTCGAATTGTCTGTCCGCCGAGCGTTCATCTCCCGCAAACAATTCCGATTCTCCGACTATTTCGCACGCAAGCAGAACGAAATTGCGCAGAGCTTCCGCGCTGGAAATATCGTTTTGTTCGGTGTCGTTTGCAAGCCCCTCCAAGTGTGCTGTCTCGTGTATGAGAACTGTGGCGCGGTCGTCGAGTGCGCCGCCGACTGTTTCCGAAAAAAATGCGTCGTAAATAGTGATTTCTCCGCGTTGCAAATTTGCACTGGCGAGAATTTGTCGGTTTTCGTGCTCGTCCGAATTTTTATAAGTGTGTTCGCGGCGGATTTTCAACCCGCTGCAGATATGTCTTTCTATTCTCCTCAATGCGCCCGTTATTGCGCGTCGGGCAACGGGGGAGTTTGTCGAATAGATTTTTTCGAAAGCCGAATTTTCGCCTGCGCAATGCTCAAGATTGAAAATAGTTTCGGTTCACATTTTATATGACGCGCAGATGTATTTTTAAAGCGCGTGTTGTTCTTTTGTATTTGCGCCACCGCTTAAGATGTAGCGTAATATTTTATTTGATGTTTTAAATGATTTATAAATTATCATTCGCAAAAAATATCACACGGAATTCCCGCGTGCAAATTTAAGTTGGAAGTTTTTGAAAGAGGTATCAGTTTTGGGTTCTTTCCAATCTTTATCTTTGCGCAAATTGTTTGACAACGCGGGTATATTTGAATTTAATGTCTTCCCATACTTCTATGAAGTTATTGGTAAGGTTATTGTTGTTAGTTTCGGTATTCGTGTGTGCGTCGGTTTCGGCTTCGGAACGCGACCTGCTTGACACGCTCGTATCGCGCGGCGTTTTGACTGACGACGACGCCGAGATTGTCAAGAAAGAGTCGGCGGGAATTGCGGAAAATCCCTTCGGCAACCGCGTTCGTTTTCTCGCTTTTTGGCATTTGCGCTACCAGTATATGGACGAACGCTACAGCGCAGCCGATTCGCCCGACGACTCCTACGAAAAGCACAATTTCGCAATAAGAAGAATCGTGCCCGTGGTGATTGCAAACCTCACCGAAAATTCAAAGGCAATGTTCACGCTGTATTTGCCGAGCAACTGGCTAATCAACACTGCGCGCTATCAATACGACGTTGACGAAGGAAATTTGTGCGGCTCTTTTTGGCTCGGCTACGAATACGTTTTCTTCTGCATGGAAGAGCCAGAAAGCGGAATGCGTCTGCTCACGCCCGACCGCTCCATTGTAAACATGTATTTCGGCAGCGGCGACGGCTACGTGAAATGGAATACGGTAAGCAACAACATTTTCTCCTCAAACGAGGCGTTTTCGGGCTACCACACGGGTGCGTTTTGGCACGGAAAATTTACGAAAAACAAGTCGGTTATCTACAGGCTTGCGGTCACCAATTCAAAACCGGGCGAAGTGCTTTTCGACAACTGCACGGGCTTGGCGTTTTGGGCGAGTCTGGGCGTCGACCACGAAGAGGACGGCAACCGCTACCGCTTCGGCGTAAACGCAGGCTATTCAACGCGCGTTGTTTCGGCAATCAGGCACGCGGCGGGCTACTGGCCGCCCGAAGACTACGGCGACTGCATCGGCGTAAATCCCTACATTTGGCTGTATGTCAACAGATGGACTTTCGTTGCCGAATACGTTGCAACTTCGCTTAAATACGGGCGCACTGTTGACGACGAACGCCCGCTTTACACAATAAACTCGCCGCGCGCGAATCCCATCGGCTTTTACTTCCTGCTTGCGTATAAATTCGACATCAACCCCTTCGGCGAAATCGAGCCTGTTCTCAGGTATTCGCGCGTGAACTCAAACGGGCGCGGCATTGACGAAACCGTTATGTATATGGCGGAAATGAACGACGGGCTTTTCGACAGTGCCGAGGCGTATTACGTGGGCTTCAACTGGTATCTGATGGGGCAGACGCTCAAATACCAAATTGGCGGGGAGTTTGTCCGCCTGCGCGACGCGCCGTTCGGAACGGAGTCGAAAAAATCTGACCTGTTTGTGTTCATCACGCAGGTTCAGCTGATTTTTTAACGCCGCGCGCGTTGTTTTTTGAGC
Organism: uncultured Opitutales bacterium; assembly: GCA_934613645.1. Classification (GTDB taxonomy): domain Bacteria; phylum Verrucomicrobiota; class Verrucomicrobiia; order Opitutales; family Intestinicryptomonadaceae; genus Merdousia. The sequence continues at coordinate 101,964 of CAKTTC010000009.1, forward strand.
CTTGCGCCGCCGCCAACCCTCGCACTCCCGCCCGCACCAGTCCTCGTCCGCGCGCGCCGCTCGAATCGCTCCGCTTTAGAAGAGGGAGAAGGTGAGCGATGGGAGCGCGCCGCGCGAAAATGGGCGTTATTGTCCGCGCCTGATTGTCGTGGTGGTGGTTGTGTTGTTGGTTCTGGTTGTTATCGTTCGTTCGTAGTATGTTTGTTTCCCGATTGAAGTATCGTTGTCAATGAACGCCTTCAAGTTGCCGTCTCTTGCAAATTCTTGCAAGTAGTTGCGCATTGATTGGCGCAATGCAATTTGGTAGGCAATTTCGCCCTTGTATATCGAGTATATATTGTTGAACGAGGTGTCGGGCAGGCACATCATTGAGAAATCCATATCGCGCAGAAGGTCGGTTATGAAATTTCTGTAATGCTGAATGAAGGCGTCCGTTCCCAGATTCTGTTGGAAGTATTTTTCGTATTTTGCGGCAATGTAGCGCAGCTTCGGCGAATCGAGGGCGTCCTGAAAGCGGCGCGTTATGAAGAAGCGTATGTATTCGTTGTTTTTGTCGGTATACAGGCGCACGGCGTTTTTCTGAATGAGGAATTTTCTGATGTCGAATTTTTTCCAAGTGTTGAGGTTTGAAAATCTGATGAAACTGCACATGGAGCGCGGCGCGTTGACGGCTGCCGCCACGTTGCCCGAAAACATTCTGACAACGCTTGTGTAGTCGGGGATTTCCGACGTTTCGTGCCCTATTACGTTACCGATTTTTCCGTTGCTTACGTAGCCGAATTCGTAGAATCTCAGTGCTGTGGAAACGAGTTTGCGCGTGTTTACGTCTACCACGAACGCGCCCTCCTGTATGCCCGAATTTATGTCAAACCTCATGTAGCGCATATCTTCCGACTTCAGCGAAATCTGCTGCGTATACCAGCCGCTGTCCGAGGCCGAAACCATAACAAGCTGCGCCTTGTAGAGCGAGGGAATGTCGCTTTGCGACACCGCCTCAAGCGGCTTGAATTCCTGTGGAACGGAGTCGGGAATCATAAACAAAACGGGGTAGTCGTCGGAGACAATTCCCTTTGAGCAGACGATAGTTCCCGCCGAATTAGAAAAGCGAATCGGCATTCTCAGCGGGATAAACGTTTTCGGACAGATAATGAAAGCCGTCCCGTTTACGGAAATAAGCAGCGCGACGTCGGAGCTGCCGTCTATGTTGCGCTGAACGAACGCGCATTCTCTGGCTATTTCCACGGGGTCGTATTTCGCTTTCGGCAGTGGCTTTGCGACGGGGCGCGGAACGGCGCGCGGAACGGTGCGTTTGGTTGCAATCGGCGCGGGGGCGGGTTGCGGTTTTTGCGCGGCGGGTTTTGCGAACGAATACGATTCCATCTCAACCCACTGCTTCGGGAAATCGAGCGGATATTCCTTTGCAAGCCTTGCTTTCACTTCGGCTATTTCGGCGGCGGAGACGCCTTTGCGGTAGTAGTTTTTCAGCCTTTCGTAGGCGTCAATCTGTGAGTAGAACGCCGAGAGCACGCTGTCGGGATTGTCTTTGAAATGCTTTTTGTATTCCTCTTTCAACGCCATAAAAATTTCGGGGTTGCCGAATCTTTTTTCAATGTCTCGTTCGCCGTCAAACACATCAAGCCATTTCTGCGCTTTGATTGTGGAGAACCTGAAATAGTCTACATCGGAGTAGTCGATTAGCGACGCCACGAAATCGAATTCGTCTTTCGGGTGCGTTTCCATTTTTTCCTCGAGCTCTTCAAGCTTGACGCGCAGTTCGTCGAAAGAATCAAACCAACTTTCGACGTTGTCTTTTGTGATTTCGCCGAGCATTGCGTGCAGGCGGTCGAATTTTCCGCGCGGGGCGTCAGCCAAAATTCTGCGGTATTCTTGGAACGCGAGGAACTGTCTTTTATACCAATTTTCGCGCTGCTTGGCGTCGAACCTGTATTTGTCGAACCCCGTCTCGAACACGGCAAAAAAGACGTTTGCTGGCGTGTCGGAATTTTTGCGGAACAGCGCGTCGGCTTCGTCCGAAATTTTTTCGGCAAACTTCTTGGGGTATTTCTTTGTTATGTTTGAAATCCCGTCGGTTATTTCCTGCGGCAGGGGGAATTCCTCTTCCGTTTTCGGGCAGCCCGCCGACAGCAGCATAAACAATAAAATCGAAAAAACAGTAATGTGTCTCATAATATATCTATTTCGGTTTTGACTTGGAATTTCTTCCGCCTTTTTTGCGATTGATTTTTGCGAAACACGCCCGCCGAGCCACGACTGCCGACACGGCGGTATTGGCGATATTTGCGGCAGAGTGCGCGTCGGCGGAGAAGTGGGCAGACTTCGCGGCGGTGTGGGAAGTAGCGATATTCACAGCAATATTCGCGGCGGCTGACACGGCGATATTCGCGCCTGAGGAAATATGGCGGACTGCGGCTGGGGAACGCGGCGGACTACGACTGAGGGCGCGCGGCGGCAGTTTGGCGGGCAGCGCAAAGCGGTGCAAAAAAAGCCCGAACGTTTTGTGTTCGGGCGATGCTGATTTTTTCGGCGCGGGGCGCGGCGGCAGTTTTGCGCGGCGTGTTATATTCCGCGGCAGTCATCGGGGTTTTTGTTTGTGTAGCCCGAGTCTTGGCGGTCGTGGTTTATGTGGTTTTTCTTGGCGTAGGCTTGGTAGAAGTCTTCGGCGGTCATTCCCAAAACCTGCGCAAGCGACACCAAAAAATGCAGCATATCCACAACTTCGACTTTTGCGTTTTGCGCGTCGAATTTCTGGTATTTCGCCCACCACTTCCACGGGACGGAATCGACCAATTCGGCGTTTTCCTGCGCGAGCGCGCGGCTGTAGTTGAGCGTCCATTTTATTTTGTCGTCGTCCGACATATTTGCGGTATCAACGCCGATTCTCTTGTTGAGCTCCGCCTGCATTTTGAAAATTTCTTCGAGTTTGTCCATTGTAGTTCTCCGTTTTGGTTGTTTGATTTTTCGCCCCGCGCTACATCAGTCCGAGAGTCTCTATTTCGGGCATTATGCGCTTGTCTACTTCCGCCAGCCTGAAACGCTCCGCCGACACGGGCAGGGCGTTGAGAAAGAAGCGTCCGTAGCCTTTCGACACCACGCGGGAGTCGAGCACCACGACAATTCCCCTGTCCTGTTTCGTCCTGATTAGCCTGCCTATTCCCTGACGGAATTTTATTACCGCCGCGGGAAGCAAAACGTCCATAAAGCCGCTTCCGCCGCGGGCTTCGGCGCGCTCCATTTTCGCCTCAATAAGCGGGTGCGAGAAATTGTCGAAGGGCAGTTTTGCAACCACCACCTGCGAGAGCGCATCGCCGGGGATATCGACGCCCGTCCAGAAAGAGTCAGTCCCCAGCAGAACCGCGTTGCCTTCGCGCGCGAACTGCGCAAGCATTTCCCTGCGCGAGATGTTGTCGCTTTGGGCGAAGATTTTTCTGTCGCGCAAAATTTCCGATTTCTTCAAGAATTCCGCCGTTTTTTTAAGCTCGGAATAGTTGGTAAAAAGCACCATTGTTCCGCCGCGGACAAGGAAGCAGAGGCGTTCAATACATTCGCACAATTCGGAATTGTCGGTGCTCATGCCGCGCTCAAAGGCGGGGGCGTCTACGGCGTAGAAGGCGCGCATATTTTTTTGGTAGTCAAACGGCGACGCCACTATGAATTGTTCCGCCGTTTCCGCGCCCATTGCCGCGGCGAAGTCGGCAAGGCTGCCGTTGACCGCCATCGTAGCCGAGGTCATCACCACGGGCGAGCCGCTTTCGAACAGCGCACGGCGCAGGAATTTCGACACGTCTATGGGGGCGGCGTTTATGCGGACTTTTTCGTTGCCGTCCGCCGCCTCCAGCCAGTAGACGAAGTCGGGTTCGGTTATGTAAAGGCAGTTTTCAAGCGACAGGCGGAACGATTTTATTTTGTCGCGGTAGTCGTTTATTTCGGCGGCGTGCTTTTCCGTCATTGCGTTTTGGGCGAACCGCTTGAGCATTTGCTCGACTTCTTCGAGCTTGTTGAGAACCAAGTCTTCGCCCCAGTTTGGCTCTTCTATTCTCACCATATCGCGCTTTTGCAGGCGGTTTGCGCGCACGCGCACGAAAAATTCCTCAACGCAGGCTATTGTTTCCTCCACAAGTTTTTTGTCGAAGTGTTCCGCAAGAGCCATTCGGGTAATCAGCCCCTTTTTCTTTCGCGGGCTGTAGATTCTGTTGAGCTCGCGCACGATAATTCCGCTGCTAAGCGACATTCCGTAAATTCTTCCCGCAACCTCGGGCACGAGATGGGCTTCGTCCAAAACGAGCATATCGTTTTCGTAGAGGATTCCGTCCGCGCCCTCGTCAAGCCCCGAAATGAGCGAAAACAGCAGGCTGTGGTTGAGTATTACAACGTCGGCAGCCGCCGTTTTGCGGCGCGCGTTCTGGTAGAAGCAGGTGTCGTCGCACGAACGCTGCGAGCACGACGAAGAGTCGGCGCAGACCCAGTTCCACACTTCGGGGTTCGGCGGCGGGTTGAGTTCGTCGCGTATGCCCGTTTTGGTTGTCCGCGCCCACTGCGCTATGCGGTCAAGCTCCAGCGATTCCTCAGTGTCGAAAAGTTCCTTTCTGTCGGCGAGGGCGCGCTTGAGGCGGTTTGTGCACAGGTAGTTCGCCTTGCCGATGAGTATTGCCTCCTTGAAGTCGGCGCAGTCGGCGAGGGCGTCGCAGTTGCCGAAAAGCATTCGTATGCGCGGCAGGTCTTTTTCCACGATTTGCTGTTGCAGGTTTATCGTGTGTGTTGCAACCACGAGTTTTTTGTTCAGGCGTTTCGCCGCAATTATTCCGCCGATTAGATACGCCAAGCTTTTGCCCACGCCCGTGCTTGCCTCGAAAATCAGAGGGTCTCCCGAGGCGAAAGTCTGGGCGCAGGCGAACGCCATCTGCTCCTGCTCGGGGCGGTGCTCGAAGTTCGGCAGAATGCGCGCGTAGCCGTCTTTGCAAAAGATTTTTTCGCAAAGCTGCGGTAAATCGGTCGCCCGAAAGGACGTTGTGGCATCGTCCGACACCTGCGTTAGACCCGCTTGGTGAAGTTGCGCGCGTGTTTCGCCGCTCTTATAAGCCCTCCGAAGCTGCCGAAGATGTCGCAGACGGCACTGGGTTCGTAGCCGCTGTGGAGCATACAATCTTTGCATTCGGGGCGCGTGCCGCGGTGGCCGAGGTCGTATTTTTCTATTTCCTGCATCAGTTCGGCGAAAGTTTGGCAGTAGCCGTCGTTGATGAGGTAGCAGGGCTTCTGCCAGCCCTTTATCGAATAGCAGGGGTTGCCCCACGGCGTGCAGTCGTATTCCTGTTCGCCCTTGAGGAACGCCAAGAACCCCGGAGAATGGTTGAACACCCAGTTTTTGTGCGGGTTGGAAAGAATTTTTCTGAAAAGCTCAATCGTCTTGTTGCGCTCGAGGAAAATGTCCTGATTGGGGGCTTTGTCGTAGGGGAATCCGGGGGAAATCATCATTCCCTCAACGCCCAGAGCCATAACGTCGTCGAAGAAGCCGCGGACTTCCTCGGGGTCGGCATTGTTGAAGATTGTAGTGTTTGTTGTTACCCTGAAGCCGCGCTTTACCGCTTCTTTTATGCCCTTTACGGCGATGTCGTATGCGCCCTGCTTGTTGACGTTGCTGTCGTGCATGCGCTTTGTGCCGTCGAGGTGGATTCCGAGCGAGAAGTATTTGCTGGGCTTGTAGAGGTCGATTTTCCCCATCAAAATCTGCGCGTTTGAGCACATATACACGAACTTCTTGCGCTTGATGAACCCTTCAATCATTTCGGGCATTTCGGGGTGGAGAAGGGGTTCGCCGCCCGCAATGCTTACGATTGGCGCGCCGCATTCCTCTACCGCCGCCCACGCCTTCTCCTTCGGCATTCTCATCTTCAGCACCTCGGGCGACTCCTGAATCTTTCCGCAGCCCGAGCACGCCAAGTTGCATTGGAACAGCGGTTCCAACATCATTACCAGCGGATATTTTTTTCTGCCCTTGAGCGTGTTCGATATCGCGTATTTTGCTACGCTTAAAACTTGTGATACGGGAACTGCCATTTTCTTATTCTCCTTGCGATAATATAAAGTCTTCCATACTGTGCCCTTTTTTTGCGCGTATTCAACACTTTTTTTGAGGGGTGCAAATATGTCCAAAAAAAGCTTGCCCGCGTGCGCGATAGTGTCATCATAACCCCGATAATAATTTAGTGGAGCGAAATGAACGTATTTAGACTTGTAAAATTTGCGGTTTTGGCGTCGGCGGCGGTTCTGGCTGCCGCCTCCTACGCGGCAACGGAGACTTTCACTTTGTCTACGGGCGAAATCATAAAGGGCGTGGCCGAGGGCGAAAAAGACGGCGTGCTTTCGCTAAAGACTCAATACGGAACAATTTCCGTGCCCGTGGCATCGGTTGCAAAGCGCGAGCTTGACGTAACGAAAGAGCAGTCTGCCCAAGCGCAGGTTGCCGAAAAAGCCCCCGAACCCCAAGCCCCAAAAAAGCCCACTATTGACGACGTTCCCCCGCCCGAGGACAAAGACCCCGAGTGGGTTGAAGACTACAGAAATTTTGTCGAACAGCACTTTCCAGAGGGTTGGCAGTTCAGGTTGCGCGGCGGTTTGGAGCTGAAGAAAACCGACGCCGAGACGTTCTCGGTCTATGCGGCGTTCGACGTAAAAAAGGAATGGGACGTTAACATTTTTGCGGCTACGGTCTTCTACAACTACGCCACGCAGACCGACTCCGCGGGAGTCGATTCCAAGACAATCGACAACTACGGCGCGCGCACGACCTACAAACGCTTCTTCAACGAAACAAAAACGTGGTATATTTCCAACTTCCTCAACTACAAAAAAGACCCCGTAAAGCAAATCGTCCACGAAATTGACGAGTCGCTCACGTTCGGTTATAGATTCGACTTCAAACGCTACAATTTGACAATCGACATCGGCCCCGGCCCCGGTGTCCGATACATCGAATCTTCCGTAGACGGCGTAGAAACGGTTGCAACCGCCCTCGTTCAGGAGGATCTCAACTGGGTTATCTCAAAGACGTTCCGCGCCGAACAGAACTTTGTGGCAACGCTCGACCTCAACCAATCCGACAAGTATTCGGTGCTGTTCAAGGCGGCTTTGGTTGCCCACATGACGAAAGTTATGGACTTGGCAATCCGCTATTCGGTTGAATACGACACCATCAGCTCTTCGACAGTCAAAACGGAACAGCGTTTGATAATAGCTTTCGAATTCCCATTTAATTGGCAATAATCAAACAATTAACAAAACACTAAAAAATATGAAAACACCAATAAAAGTAGCAATCACCGGTGCAGCCGGTCAGATAGGATATTCACTCTTGTTCCGCATCGCAAGCGGAGCTATGTTCGGCCCCGATCAGCCCGTTGACCTGAGCCTGATTGAAATCGAACCCGGTATGAAGGCCTTGGCGGGCGTCAAGATGGAGCTTGACGACTGCGCGTTCCCGCTTCTTAACAGCATTGTCACCACTTGCGACTTGGCTGAAGGTTTCCGCGGCGCAAACTGGGCCATGCTCGTGGGCAGCGTTCCCCGCAAACAGGGCATGGAACGCGGCGATTTGCTCGGCATCAACGGCAAAATCTTCATCGGTCAGGGCAAGGCGATTCAGGAAAACGCCGCCAGCGACATCAGAGTTTTGGTTGTCGGCAACCCCTGCAACACAAACTGCTGGATTGCCAAGGAAAACGCTCCCGACATTCCCGCAAACCGCTGGTTTGCAATGACACGCCTCGACGAAAACAGAGCCAAAGCGCAACTCGCGCAGAAAGCGGGCGTTCACGTTTCGGAAGTTTCCAACATGACAATTTGGGGCAACCACTCCTCCACGCAGTATCCCGACTTCTACAACGCCAAAATCGGCGGCAAACCCGCTGTTGACGTTATCAAGGACGAAGCTTGGCTCAAGGACGAATTCATTCCCGTTGTCCAGAAGCGCGGCGCGGCAATCATTGCTGCAAGAGGTCTCTCCAGTGCTGCAAGTGCTGCAAACGCCGCAATTTCCACAATCAGCTCTTTGACCACTCCCACGAAAGCGGGCGACTGGTTCAGCGTTGCGGTTTGCTCCGACGGCAGCTACGGCACACCCAAAGGCTCGATTACTTCGCTGCCTGTCCGTTCCGACGGCAAGAACTGGGAAGTCGTTCAGGGTCTCGACATCAACGAATACTCGAGAGCCAAGATTGACGCTTCCAACGCCGAATTGCTCGACGAACAGAAGGCAATCAAGGAAATCTTCTCCAAGTAGGGGAGGTGGACGCAGGTTTGCGGGACTTGCTTGGTTTACAAGCAAGTCTTGCTCGAAAACTAAAAGGGAGCAGAACTTAAGTTCAGCCCCCTTTTGTTTTCTGCGCGAGCCTCGCTTCTAAATTCAACCCGTTCCCCGCAAACCTGCGTCGGGCAAGTGGTTCTGTTGCGCGGTGCTTGGTTTTTAGGTTTTGTTTTGTGGGAGAAGTGGCGGTTGTTCTGTTTTCGTTTTGGTGATTACTTTATTGAAAGCGAAAGAAAGTGGCAGTGGGAGAACGAAAGTAGGGGAAGAAAAGCGAGCAAGTTCAG
>CAKTTC010000010.1 GCA_934613645.1 uncultured Opitutales bacterium
CCGCGTCGGTGCACGTCTATGGAAGCCCGCCCTGCGGGTCAAGGGGCTTTGCCCCTTGTAAAACGTAAAAAAATGGGAATTAGACAAGGCTTTGAAATTTTTTTGCGCTGGGAGCGTAGTTAGCCTACGTGACCGAGCAAAAAAATTTACAAAACGCAGTATAAACCCATTTTTTTACGTTTTAGTAGTTTTTGGCGTTGAGCTTAAAATACGCTTGCGGGTGGTCGCAGACGGGACAGACTTGCGGCGCGGCTTTCCCCACGTGAATGTGCCCGCAGTTCGAACATTCCCATACCACAATGTCGTCCTTTATAAATACCTTCTTGGTCTCGACGTTCTCAAGGAGCTTGCGGTAGCGCATCTCGTGCTCTTTTTCAATCTTGCCGACTTCCTCGAACAGGAATGCAATCTTGTCGAATCCCTCCTGCTTTGCCTCCTTTGCGAAGTTTGCATACATGTCGGTCCATTCGTAGTTTTCGCTCTGCGCCGCGTCGAGAAGGTTGGCGGCAGTGTCCTTGATTCCGTCGTTGAGGAGCTTGAACCAGATTTTTGCGTGCTCTTTTTCGTTGTTGGCCGTTTCCTCAAATAGCTGGGCAATCTGGACAAACCCGTCTTTCTTTGCTTTCGACGCATAGAAAGTGTATTTGTTGCGTGCCTGCGATTCGCCCGCATAGGCGGTTAGTAGATTTTTTTCGGTTTTTGAGCCTTTTAGTTGCATAGAGTTCCTTTTGTTTTGGTCGTTTTTGGAAAATCGGTTTCCCTCGCCGCGCCGTTAACCTAATTTCGACAGCGCGCGAAATAAATTGTTCCGTCGCTTTTGTTAATAAGAATCATTACTGATGAAAATCTAAAAGCAAGCATAAAATTCGCCTAAAAATAAATCGGCCGAAAAGGCATGTCTTAAAGCGGAAAAAAAGCTTGCGCGGTGGTGGGCGATAATCTATGTTCTCCTAAATTTTTATTCGGAAAAGTATCCGTTTGGAAAGATATGCAAATATGTCTAAAAGAACAGACCTTAAAACAATTTTGATTATCGGTTCGGGCCCGATTGTAATCGGGCAGGCGTGCGAGTTTGACTATTCGGGAACGCAGGCGTGTAAGGCGTTGAAAGAAGAGGGCTACAAGGTGGTGCTGGTAAATTCCAACCCCGCCACAATTATGACCGACCCCGACTTCGCCGATGTAACGTATATCGAACCGCTCACGCCCGAGGTGCTTGAGAAAATCATTGAAAAAGAGCGTCCCGACGCGCTGCTGCCTACGCTCGGCGGACAGACGGGGCTGAACCTCTCGCTCGAATTGGCGCGCAGGGGAATCTTGGCGAAATACGGAGTGGAACTTATCGGCGCGAAACAGGAGGCCATTGAAAAGGGCGAAGACCGCCAGAAATTCCGCGAGGCAATGCTTAAAATCGGCTTGGATATTCCGCAGAGCGTTGTTGTCTACAATTTGAAAGAGGCGGTTGACTGGATTGAAAACTGGAACAAATTCCCCGTCATAATCCGCCCCAGCTATACGCTCGGCGGAACGGGCGGCGGCATAGCATACAATCGCGAAGAATACGAGAGAATGGTGGCGTTCGGCTTGAGCGCGTCGCCGGTGGGCGAGGTTCTGGTTGAAGAATGCCTGCTGGGCTGGAAGGAATTCGAAATGGAGGTTATGCGCGACCACAAAGACCAGTGCGTTGTAATCTGCTCAATCGAAAACCTCGACCCCATGGGCGTGCATACCGGCGACTCCGTTACGGTTGCGCCCGCGCTTACGCTCACCGACAAAGAATACCAGCTTATGCGCGACGCCTCCTTTGCGGTCATCAGGGAAATCGGCGTGGAAACGGGCGGCTCCAACATTCAGTTTGCGGTCAACCCCGAAAACGGCAGAATGATAGTAATTGAGATGAACCCGCGCGTGTCGCGCTCTTCGGCGTTGGCGTCGAAAGCGACGGGGTTCCCGATTGCCAAAATAGCGGCGAAACTCGCCGTCGGGTATTCGCTCGACGAACTCAAAAACGACATCACGCGCGAGACCCCCGCAAGCTTCGAGCCTACCATTGACTACGTTGTCACGAAAATCCCCCGCTTCACTTTCGAAAAATTCGCGGGCAGCGACAATACGCTTACGTCGTCGATGAAAAGCGTCGGCGAGGCAATGGCAATCGGCAGAACTTTTAAGGAATCGCTGCAGAAGGCTTTGCGCTCAATGGAAATCGGCACACGCGGTCTGGGCGGCGGCGGCAAGTTCGGCGGCAACGAAATTACCGACCACGACGAAATCAAGAAGGGGCTTGTCCGCCCCACTGCCGAGCGTTTGTTCTACATCAGATACGCGTTCTTGGCGGGCTTTACCGAAGAGCAAATCCACGAGCTCACGCATATCGACAGATGGTTCTTGGCGCAAATCAGGGGCATTTTCGACATCGAGCGCGAACTCGCCGCGGCGGGCATTCTCAACCTCGGCGAAGACCTTTTGCGCCGCGCCAAAGAGGCGGGCTTTACCGACTTGCAAATTTCGGAAATCTGCTCCACGAAAATCCGCAACATTAAAAAACTGCGCGAAGATTTCGGCATAAAAACGGTCTACCGCCTTGTCGATACGTGTGCGGCGGAGTTCAAGGCATTCACGCCCTACTACTACTCCACATACGGCGTGGAAAGCGAGCTGCGCCCCTCCACAAAAAAGAAGATTATGATTATCGGCGGCGGCCCCAACAGAATCGGGCAGGGCATTGAGTTCGACTACTGCTGCGTGCATGCGTCGTTCGCCTTGCGCGAAGCGGGCTACGAAACGCTGATGATAAACTCCAACCCCGAAACGGTCTCTACCGACTACGACACATCCGACAGGCTCTTCTTCGAACCGCTCACCTTGGAGGACGTTCTGGAAGTCTACAATCAGGAAAAGTGCGACGGCGCAATAGTGCAGTTCGGCGGGCAGACCCCCCTTAACCTTGCAAGCGAGCTGAAAGCGAACGGCGTGAACATAATCGGCACTTCGCCCGAGTCAATCGACGCCGCCGAAGACCGCGAAATTTTCAAGGAAATTCTCGAAAAACTCCACCTCAAACAGCCCGTAAACGCAACCGCCACAACGCCCGAACAGGCGTATGAGCTTGCGGGGAAAATCGGCTTCCCTATTCTGCTGCGCCCCAGTTTCGTTTTGGGCGGGCGCGGTATGTTCATAGTCTACAATATGGACGAAATGAAGCGCGTTATCCGCGACGCTTTCGACGCCGCCCCCGGCAAGCCCGTTCTGCTCGACAAGTTCTTGGAGGCCGCAATAGAGCTTGACGTAGACGCAATCAGCGACGGCGAAACCACGGTAATAGGCGGTATGCTTGAGCATATCGAATACGCGGGCGTGCACTCGGGCGACGCGGCAATGGTTATTCCGCCGCACACGCTTTCGGAGTCGATTTTGAACGAAGTCCGCAGCGCGACATACGCGCTTGCGAAAGAGCTGAAAGTTGTGGGCTTGATGAATGTCCAATACGCAATCCGCAAGGGCGAGTTGTTCCTAATCGAGGTCAACCCGCGCGCGTCGAGAACAATTCCGTTCATCTCGAAAGTAATAGGAATGCCGCTTGCAAAGCTTGCCTCGCGCGTGATGGCGGGCGAAAAGCTCAAAGACTTGGGCTTTACAAAAGAGGTTATGCCCGACTACATCGCGGTAAAAGAGAGCGTGTTTCCGTTCGTGCGCTTCCTCGGCTCGCAGATTATGCTCACGCCCGAAATGCGCTCAACGGGTGAAGTCATGGGCTTGGACGACAACCTCGGAATGGCTTTCGCAAAGAGCCAAATGGCGGCAAATTCAAGCCTGCCGACCTCGGGCAACGTCTTCATTTCGCTCAAAGACCACGACAAGGAAGTCGGCGCGGAAATAGCGCAGAAGTTTGTCGACTTAGGCTACAAACTCTTTTCCACGGCGGGCACGGCGGCGTTTTTTGCCTCGCGCGGAATCCCCGTTACAAAGACATACAAACTCAGCGAGGGCGCGCGTCCGAACGTGGTTGATATGCTCAAAAACAAGCAGATTCAGATAGTCATAAACACGCCCTCGGGAATGAATCCGCGTTTGGACGAAAACAAAATCCGCGAGTCCGCCCTGCTTACAAACACCTGTATGATTACCACAATTATGGGTGCGTATGCCGCCTTGAAAGGCATTGAGGCTTTGCGCAACAATCCCGTGAAGGTGAAATCGCTGCAGGAATACAAGCGCGAAATGGACGCAAAGAGGAAGTCGGTGCAGGGCTAAAGTTTCGGATTCTGACGACGATTTGATATGGGCAAGGTTCGCGAATTGCAGAAGGCAGTAGACGCCATAGTCAGGGACGACCCCCGCTATGCGGCGGGCGCGTATATCTTTGTGCGAATGGGGCTTGACTTCACAATAAAGTTGCTTGCCCAAAACGACAAAAAACGCAAAGACAGAAACCTCACCGCGCAGGAGTTTCTCGACGGGCTGCGGATTTTCGCGCTGGAAAGCTTCGGCCCGATGGCGGAAACGCTGCTTGAAAGCTGGGGAATCAGGTCTTGCGCCGATTTCGGCAACGTGGTCTACAACCTCGTTGACGCGCAGGTTCTGGCGACTTCGAAAGACGATAAAATCGAGGACTTTTACGGCGGCTACTCTTTTAAAGACGCATTCGTGAAGCCGTTTTTGCCCAAGAAAAAGAAGGTATAAAATGAAAGGTTTGCAGATAAAAGACCTCGCCGTCAACATCGGCGAGAAAACGGTAATAGACGGGCTTAATCTCGACATTCCCGCGGGCGAAGTCCACGCCATAATGGGGCCCAACGGAACGGGCAAAAGCAGCCTGTCGAAAGCCATTGCCGGACACCCCGACTACAAAATTACCCGCGGCGAAGTTCTGCTTGACGGCGAAAACATTGTGGGGCTTGCCCCCGACGTTATCGCGCGCAAGGGGTTCTTCCTTTCGTTCCAGTATCCCGTTGACGTTCCGGGGGTGAGCATTGCAAACTTCATCAGGGCGTGCCTGAACGCGCGTCTGCCAGAGGGCGAAACGGTAAATCCCGTGGCGTATTACAAGGAGCTTTACGCAAAAATGGAGCTTTTGAAAATGGACAGAAGTTTCACAAACCGCAGCGTCAACGAGGGCTTCAGCGGCGGCGAAAAAAAGCGTTGCGACATTCTCCAAATGCTTATGCTCAAACCCAAATTCGCCGTCTTGGACGAAACCGACAGCGGCTTGGACATCGACGCTTTGCGCATAGTTTCCGAGGGCGTGAACTCGGCGCGCAGCCCCGACGTGGGCATGCTTTTAATCACCCACTACAACAGACTTTTGGAATACATCAAGCCCGACAGAATCCACGTTTTAAGCGGCGGAAAGGTCGTCTTAAGCGGCGGGGCGGAGCTTGCCTTGGAGCTTGAGCAAAAAGGCTACGATTGGTTGAAGTAAAATGGACGAAAACCCACAGCAGTCTTTGAATCTCGACAGAAGCGCGGGCGACTTTTCCTTCGCGGAAGACTACGCCTACGACGCGGGCGTCGGGCTTGACGAAAACGTTGTCCGCTACATTTCGCAGGTAAAGGGCGAGGACGAGTGGCTGTTAAACTTCCGCCTGTCCGCGCTGAAGGCGTTCAATTCGATGAAAAACCCCACGCATTGGGCGTCGCCGCGCTTGGACGAACTCGACTTCTCGAAAATCCGCTACTATCTGGCAAAGGGCGCGAAGAAAAAACGCTCTTGGGACGAAGTTCCCGACGACGTAAAACAGACGTTCGAACGCCTCGGCGTTCCCGAGCAGGAGCGCGCGTTTTTGGCGGGCGTCGAGGCTCAGTTCGACTCCGAATCGGCGTATTCGAACATGAAAGAGCACCTCGAAAAGGACGGCGTGATATTCGTCGATTCAACCGAGGGGCTGAAAAAATACCCCGAAATTTTCCGCAAATACTTCGGCAAAATAATCCCCGTTTCCGACAACAAATACAGCGCGCTAAACAGTGCGGTATTTTCGGGCGGAAGCTTCATCTACGTTCCCAAAGGCGTGAAAGTCCAGCAGCCCCTGCAGGCGTATTTTAGAATAAACGCCGAAAGCTTCGGGCAGTTCGAGCGCACGCTCATCATCGCCGACGAGGGCGCGGAGCTTATGTATATGGAGGGCTGCACCGCCCCCAAGTTCGAGTCGGGCACGCTGCACTCCGCAGTGGTGGAGCTTGTCGCGCTCAAGGGGGCTAAAATCCAGTATGTCACCGTCCAGAATTGGTCGGACAACGTTTTCAACCTCGTTACAAAGCGCGGTATGGCGGAGGAAGACGCCCAGATTAGATGGGTAGACTGCAACGTGGGCAGCGGCATTACAATGAAATATCCCGCAGTGGTTCTCAAGGGCGAACGCGCGCGCGGCGAGGTAATTTCAATCGCCCTTGCAAACTCCAAGCAGCATCAGGACACGGGCGCGAAAATGATTCACTTGGCGGACAACACAACCTCCAACGTAACGTCGAAATCGGTGAGCATAAGCGACGGGCGCGCGTCGTATCGCGGGCTTGTGTATATGCCCAAGAACGTCAAAAACTGCAAAAACAACACCGAATGCGACGCCCTCCTAATCAACACTAATTCGCGCACCGACACCTATCCCGCCATTGTCTGCGCGGGCAAAAACAACAGTGTCCAGCACGAGGCGAGCGTTTCCAAGCTCAACGAGGAACAGATTTTCTACATGCGCCAGCGCGGGCTGACTGAGCAGGAGGCTGTGAGCCTTTCGGTAAACGGCTTTGTAAACGACTTGGTAAAAGAGTTCCCCATGGAGTATTCGGTGGAGCTTAAACGCCTGATTGAACTTCAAATGGAAGGGTCGATTGGATAATGGATATTCTCAAAAAAATTACCGACTCTGCCAAGGAGAAGTTCGCCGCCTTGCCTTTCCCGCACAGAAAAGACGAGTATTGGCGTTTCGCCGACCTCAAAGCGTGGAATGCCGACGGCGTGTTCGACTTCTTCTGCTCCTCCAAGCCCCGCAAGGGCGAGTCTTCGCTCGACGATAGCGTTTGCCGCGGCGCGCAGCTTTGCGTTGCCGACGGGCAGCTGCTTGACGTTCCGCAAATTTCGGGCTTGAAAATTTTGACAATGCGCGAAGCCTCCGAAAAGTATCCCGAAAAAATCGAAAAATTTTTCGCTTCGGCTTCGGGTAAATTCGACGTTCTTCAGGCTGCGCGCGCCGACTACGGCGTGTTTGTGGAAGTGGCCGACGGCGCGGAGGTGTCGCTTGAAATGTCGGTTGTCAACAAGCTCAACGTGAGCGCGTTCGGCGCGTTTTTCGCGCTGGGCAGGGGGGCTTCGCTCGCACTGAAAAAAACTACGCTCACGTTCGGCGGTTCGCTTTCCACAGCCCGCTTCGGCTTCGACCTCTCCGACGGCGCGCGCCTTGTCTACGCGCAGACGAAAAATTCCGAAGCTTGCGCGCGCATGTTTGAGCGCGAAGACTTTTCGGTAGCCTCCGATTGCGAGGTAATAGACGCAATGGCGCAGACGGGGCTTTCGCACTCGCGCAGCGAGCGCAACTTCGAAATTCTCGGCGAACGCTCCGACATCGACAGCCGTGTCTTCCTCAAAACCCGCTCCGACATCACTGCCGACTTGCGCACACGCCAAATCCACCACAGTGAAAGCTCCAAAAGCAATCTGCAAGTAAAAGCCGCCCTCTACGACGATTCCGCCATAGCCTTCACGGGGCTTATCGACGTATGCACGGCGGCGCAGAAAACGGAAGCGTATCAAAGCTGTCGCTCGCTGCTGCTAAGCGACAGGGCGAAGTCGCAGGCGTCGCCGATTCTGGAGATTTCCGCCAACGACGTTATGTGCTCGCACGGCTGCACCGTTGCCGAGCCCGACAAGGAGGAGCTTTTCTATATGTTCCAGCGCGGATTGGACGAAAAACGCGCGCTCGATATGGTTGTTGAAAGCTTTGCGGGAACTACGTTCGAAAAAATCCCCGCGCACGCTTTCGCCGCCGCCGACACGGATTCGGCGGACGCCCAGAACGCCTGACGCCTTTCGCGCAAAATATTTCAGCCGCCGCGTGGCGGCTTTTTTTTTGTGCACCAATCAAAAACAAAAAATCAAAAAAATTTTGTTGACAAAATGTGGAATTTTTGGGAAATATTGCGCTATTAAAACTTGAGGTTGCGGTGCTTGTTTGTTCAGGCAAAGTTCCCGAGTTGAATTTAGTTTAGTTAGTTAATCATATATAGGTTATTATTGATAAGGGCATCGGGATTGGGCAACCAATCCCGATTTTTCTTTTTGGGCTTGCGCACCGCGCGCCGTGCTGTTTTATTTTCCACATACACAAGGAAAACAATGAAGATACTTACAACCTTATTGGCGGCTGTTTTGGCGGCGTCGGCGTCGTCGGCGGCGTTCGCGGAAACGGCGGAAATCAGAATCCACTACAAAGACGGCAAGAAAACGACTGTCGAAACAAAAACTGCGGAGCTTGAAAAAATTTCGCCCGAAAAATTCAGAATCGTAATTCCCAAAACGTCGATTACCGACAACATGCAGTTTCTGGATATCGTTCCCGAATTTTGCAAGGCCGACAAGGGCGACGACGGCTACTGGATTATGCCGCGCGGCACCTACGGCAAATTCGACAAAGACAACGGCACATACCGCCGCTGGCGTCATCTTATGCCCATTTTCGGAATCAAGCGCGCCGACAAGCTCTTCTGGGGGCACATTCTCACCTACCGCTTCGATTCCGACATTGTTGTGGAGGCAAAAAACGGAAAATACCAAATCTTTCCGCGCTTCAGGTTCGACTCCGTCCGCAAGTTTTTCCCCGTCTACGACGACATCGTTGTGGAGTTCAACGTGCTTTCGGGCGAAAACGCAAACTACAACGCAATGGCAAAAGCATACCGCAAATACCAGCTCGACCGCGGCGCGGTTCGCACCATTGCCGACAGGGCGAAGGACTTTCCGCAGCTTGATTATTTGTGCGAGTCAATCGTAATTCGTATCCAAACACATTGCGCAAAACCAATCGCCGAAAAGCGCATCGACTTCACGAAAGAGACCGAGCTTCCCATTGAGGCGCACCTGCCGTTTGGGGTGTCGGAGGAGTTTGTAAAGGCGATAAAAGACGCGGGTGTGGACAAGGCTACAATCGTTTCCGCGGGCTGGAACAACGGCGGCTACGACGGCCGCACGCCCTCGCATTTTCCCGTAGAGGCAACAGTAGGCGGCGAAGCTGGCTTGCGCAGACTCTGCAAAAAAACGCAGGACTTGGGCTTCCAATTCACGCTCCACGCCACGAATACCGACGGCTACACGGTCTCGCCCATGTGGGACAAGAACTGGGTGGGCAAGCGCGCCGACGGCTCTCTTGACGTTGGCGGACTTTGGGCGGGCGGCAACTGTTATCTGGTCTGCCAAAATTGCTCATGGAACTCTTGGGTGCGCGGCGAGCTTCAAAAAATGCGCGACCTCGGCGCGCGCGGTTCGCACTACATCGACGTGTATTCGGCAACCTATCCCAACCGCTGTGCCGACCCCAAGCACCCCGCAACTCCCGAGCAAATGGCGGAATTCCAGAACAAGGTTTTGGCGGAGGCCAAGCGGCTTTTCGGCGGCGCGGCGTCGGAGTCGGGCTACGACCACGTTGCGGGAAACATCGACTACATCAACTACATTGAGCGCGACATCAAGCTTCTCTGGGAGGGGCGTCAGAACGGGCTTGTTTCGGGCGTGTATCCGCTCTGGGAGCTTGTCTACCACGGCATAATTCTCTACAATCCCGACCGCGCAACGCAGAACCACACGCGCGGCAAGTGTCTTTACAAAGTCGAAAAAAGCGGCGACCCGCGCTGGATGGAGGGCGACGGGGTTGTTGACCCGAAAGTATCGCTCAAAATTGTGGAGTTCGGCGGACGCCCCATTTTCTACACATACAAATTTGCCGACGTTCCCCGCATAAAACGCGCTTGGGACGAGTTCAAGCCCGTCCGCCACTTGCAAAAATACGAAATGATTTCCCATAACGAAATTTCACCGAACGTATTTTCTGTAAAATACGAGGACGGAAGCGTGGTTGTCTGCAACTACAACGCCGAGCCTTTCGAATACAAGGGCGTTTCAGTCAATCCCGTAAGCTACATTTTGATAAATCCCGACGGCGGCATTTTCACGCCAAAGCCGTTTTAACCGAACGCAGAAAGGGCGGGGCAGTGCAAAACGCCCGCCCGCTCCGTTTTTTGTCTGAACGTTTCCCGTTTCGCCTCCCGCGCCGCGCCGTGCGGAAGGCGTTTTGCTTTCAATAGGCGGTATGTTCGGCAATCGGCGAAGCACAACGAAGCACAAAAAAACACGACTCTTCCGAGCCGTGTTTTTGTTTTTGCGCCGTGCGGGCGCGTTTTATCGGGGTTATTTGCCCTGACCGATTGCCGCGAGCAAATCTTTGAACCACTGCTGGGTGGTATCGAAGGGTTTGCCACCCTTGATTCTTTCGAATTCGCAGGCGCGCAAAACGTTATTCGCGTTTTCGTCGTGGCCGATAACGCCGCCTTCGCGCTTGAACGCGCACTCAACGGCGAGGTCGGTGCAGCTCTTAATCAGGCGCAAGTCGTCGGCGTTTGCCGCCGCGGCGCGCGCAAAGTAGCCGCTCTTTTGCACAAGCACTTTTTCCGCGCCAATCATATCGGCGAATTGTTTGCCGAACCACTTGCCTGGGTTTACGGCGTCGAGCTTGACGTGCCCGAACGCGTCGCGGGGAACTTCCTCTCCGCGCGCTTCCATTTCGGCGACTATTGTTTTAACGCCCGCGCCTTCGGAGATGAAGATGTTTACGCAGTCGTTTTCGTCCATTATTTTTTTCAGGCGCGCGGCCTCTTTTTTAATGTCCAGCTCCATTTCGGGGATATAGATTGCGTGGACATCGCGGCGCATTTTCGTAAGCCCGAGTCCGTCCGCCCATTCGCCCTGATTGAGGAGTTTGCGGTATGCCAACGCCGTAGCCGCCGTGAGCCAGCCGCAGTTTCTGCCCATAACTTCGTGGACGATGAGCATGCGCGGATTTGCGCCGTGTTCGCCGACAACGTTTCTGAAGTATTTTGCGCCCTCTTCCGCCGCCGTCCACGCGCCGAGGCTCTGTTTAATGGGGTAGACGTCGTTATCGATTGTCTTGGGCAAGCCGATAACCGTGAGTTCGTAATTATTTTCCTTGAGGAATTTTGCAAGGTCGGCCGCCGCTGTATTTGTATCGTCGCCGCCGATTGTATGCAGAACGTCTACGCCGTCTTTTACGAGCTGTTCCGCCGCCACTTTCTGGGGGTCTTCACCCTCTTTCACCAATCCGCGCTTAACGCAGTCTTTGACATTTGTAAGTTTCACGCGCGAGTTGCCAATGGGCGAGCCTCCGTAAAGGTGCAGCAAATGTGCCTGTTCGCGCATTTTTGCGTCAACTTTAATACTATCGCCGAGCAGTAGCCCCTTATATCCGCCAACATAGCATATGATTTCAATGGAGGGGTCGATTTCCGTATAGCGTTCGATAAGTCCGCCGATTGCGCTCGAAAGGCACGGCGCCAAGCCGCCCGCTGTAAGAATTGCAACTTTTTTTGGTTTCATTTTCTTTCCTATTTTGATGTTAAAAAAATTATCCAAGCATCTTACCCAACCCCTATCTCTAATCAAGAATTTTTTATGATTTCTAAAGCGGCGGCTATTTTTTTACATTTCCGAAAGCGGCGGCGATTGGCGCAGCCAATGCGCCTTTGATTATTGGTTGAAGTTGTGTTTTTTTTTAGAGTAAAGCGGGAAATTGCCGTAGGCAACCCGCGCCACTTACGAATATGTAAAAAAGCAACCCGCTGCCTAATGTATTGCATTGCTTCAATGAAAGAGTAAAGCGGGGATTACCGCAGGCAACCCGCGCCACTTACGAATATGTAAAAAAGCAACCCGCGCCACTTAGGAATTCGAAAAGACAAAAAATAAAGGCGGGAATTGGCTTTGCCAATCCGCCGCCGGTGCCCAACATATAAAAAATTTAGAAGAGGGAGTAGGAAATCGTGAAGCCCGCCATGACAATGGCAACCATGCTCATGAGCTTGATGAGAATGTTTAGCGATGGGCCTGAAGTGTCCTTGAAGGGGTCGCCTACAGTGTCGCCAATGACGGCAGCCTTGTGGGCGTCGGAGCCCTTGCCGCCGAAATTGCCCTGTTCAATGTATTTCTTGGCGTTGTCCCAAGAGCCGCCGCTGTTTGCCATAAATATCGCCAAAACGAAGCCCGAAGCGAGTGAACCGCCGAGTAGCCCCATTACGCCCGCGACGCCGAAAATCCAGCCCGTGAGCACGGGTGCAATCACCGCGAGAATCGACGGGAAAAGCATTTCGCGCTGGGCTGCCTTCGTGGAAATTGAAACGCAGCGCGCGTAGTCGGGGTCGGAAGTGCCCTGCATGATGCCGAGATTTTCGCGGAATTGGCGGCGAACCTCGTTGACCATCTGGTTTGCCGCGCGGCCTACGGCGTTCATCGTAAGCCCGCAGAATAAAAACGACATCATTGCCCCGATGAACATGCCCAGCAATACCTTGGGGTTCATCAAATTCACGCCGTAGACGTTCATGAAATCGACGAGCGAAGCGTTCGCGACTCCGCCGATTTTCTCGAACTCGGCAATCGCCTTGCCTACAGCCTGCGAGGGCGAAGCCGATGCCGACGCGTTGACCAAGCCTATGCGCAATTCTTCGACATACGAAGCCAACAAAGCCAACGCCGTCAGAGCCGCCGAGCCGATTGCAAAGCCCTTGCCCGTTGCGGCGGTGGTGTTGCCGAGGGAGTCGAGCATATCGGTGCGTCGGCGAACCTCCTTGCCAAGCCCCGCCATTTCGGCGTTGCCGCCTGCGTTGTCGGCAATTGGCCCGTAGGCGTCGGTGGAGAGAGTTATGCCGAGAGTCGAGAGCATTCCGACAGCCGCAATGCCTATGCCGTAAAGCCCCTCCGACATGTTGTTGATGTCGCCGCCCGCCGAGAATCCGTAGGCGAGCGCAGTGCCGATTACGATGGCAATAACGGGATAGAAAGTCGAAACCATGCCCGTGCCGATGCCCGCAATAATTACAGTGGCGGGGCCCGTCTTAGACTGCTCGGCTATGGCGCGCGTGGGCAGATAGGCTTCGGAGGTGAAATACTCGGTAATCTTGCCGATGAAAATGCCCGTGAAAAGCCCCACTATGATAGAGCCCCAGTTGCCGAGCCAGTTCGGCATTTCGAGAAGTCGCAAAACGAGAGCCGAAACAACCGCAATCAAAAGCGAACTTACATTGACGCCCCTGCTGAGCGCGCCCAAAAGCTGCCTGCTGTCGGCGCCGGGCTTTACGCGCACAAAATAAATGCCGATGATTGAAAGCACTACGCCGATTGCGCCGATAATCATCGGGGCGAGAACCGCCTTCATCTGGACTTCGGGGGTGGTCATATACGCCGCCGCGCCCAACGCCGCCGTGGCGAGAATCGAGCCGCAGTAAGATTCGTAGAGGTCGGCGCCCATGCCCGCAACGTCGCCTACGTTGTCGCCAACGTTGTCGGCGATTGTGGCGGGGTTGCGGGGGTCGTCTTCGGGAATGCCCGCCTCGACCTTGCCTACCAAGTCCGCGCCGACGTCGGCAGCCTTAGTGAAAATGCCGCCGCCTACGCGCGCAAACAACGCCTGCAGCGACGCACCCATTCCGAACGTCAACATCGTCGTTGTAATAACAACCATCTTGTGCGCTTGGCTGGCGTCGTCAATGAGCGCGTTGAGGACGAAAAACCATACCGAAATGTCGAGCAGTGCAAGGCCTACAACAACAAGCCCCATAACCGCGCCCGAACGGAACGCCACGCGCAAGCCGTGGTCGAGCGAATTTTTCGCCGCGAAAGCCGCCCTGTTCGAGGCGTATGTGGCGGTTTTCATTCCGAAGAAGCCCGCCAAGCCCGAGAAGAAGCCGCCCGTTATGAACGCGAACGGAACCCATCCGTTTTGAACTCCCAGCCCGTATGCCAAAAACGAGAAGAACAAAAACAGCAGGAAGAAAACAAAGCCCACTATTTTGTATTGCTGAACCAAATAGGCAAGCGCGCCGTCGCGGACGTGGCTTGCTATTTTTTTCATAATGTCGGTGCCTTCGTCCTCGCGCTTCATTCCCTTGTAGAAGAGAAACGCGAAGCACAGCGCGACTATCGACGCGGTCGGAACCAACCAGAACGCGGGGTTTATTGAAACGTTCGCCGCACTTGCGTCGGCAATCAGTGAATTACAGGGTATGTTCATTGTTTTAAGCAGTGTTGGATTGCAAAAGCTCCGCAGAAAATCAGACGAAAATCCGATTTTTTCAAGCCAATTTTTCTCGAAAAAACTACAAAATTCCCAATCGGAAAAATACCCATAAATACCAAAATTTCGAGCCGCGATTTCGTTGGAATTTATGCGGGGAATTTTTATTTTCCAATCCGCCTACCCTCCTCTTTTTGCGGTATCGGCTTGACTTGAAAACGCAATGCAATTTCAATTACGGACTTCAAAACGGTAATTACATCATGGCAAACATAAAAAATATTCCACCATTTGCGGCGGCGGTCTTGACACTGTTGCTGGCCGCGTGCGCGTCGGCTCCCAAAGCCGAAATGCCCAGCATAGTTTCGAAAGACGGCGCAAAACTATACGAATTCAGAGTGGGTAATTCCAAATACCTGCTCAATCCCGAAGAGGGTGCACAGGTGCTCACTTGGAACTACACCCGTCCCGACGGCTCGGTAAGGAAAATACTGCACTGGCCCGAAGGCGCGGTAAGGGGCAGTTTCGGAACAACACCGGCAGTCTACGGCGGTGCGCCCGTGTTCTTTCCGTTCTGCGGAATGTCGCACGACGGCGCGAAGCCGAATTTCTGGAAAGCCCCCGACGGACGAAGCCTGCCGATGCGCAAGTTCGGGTTCGTAGACAACGGAAAATTCGAAGTGGTTTCGTTTTCCAACGACGGAATTTTACTGAAATTCATTCAGAACGACGACAGCAGGAAATCGTATCCTTTCAAATACGATTTCTACGTCCGCTACCACTTCGGCGAAAAATCATACCGCATCGAGCTTATCCTCAGAAACAACGACGACATCGCCCTGCCGTGGGGTCCCGGCTACCACCCGTTCTTCAACATGCCGTGGGTTGCGGGCACAAAGCACGCCGACTACAGGCAAATTGTAGACTGCGCCGCAGCCTATCTTGTTTTGAACGACAAGGGTTTGCTGCGTCCGGTGGCTTTCGACGACATGTCGTTCGGCAATGCCTCGACCGCGCGAATCCACGCCGACCTGCGTTCGCCCTGCGTGAAAATTGTCTGCGACAAATCCGACGAGGAAATTACCATGATTTTAAACGGCGGAAAGCTCGAGCCGTATTTCTGTCTCGTCAACTGGGGTATCCCCGACAAAACCCCCTTCTGGGCGGCGGAATTTTGGGTTGTCCCGCCGTTTGCCGCAGGCAGAAACGCGCCCAAAGTAGCCCCGCATTCGACGGGCGTTTACAGCGTGGAAATACGCCTGTAGGCCGAAACGCAAATTTGCTCAAGCGACGGGTTCTTCGAATTTCCGCCGTTTTTTTGCGGGCTAAATCGGGTTGTCAATGCGTGCCGCCCGACCGAATACTTCGCCGAAAAGCCGCCGCGCCGACACAAAAAATCCCGCCTAAAAAGCGGGATTTCGGCAAAATTTTCCGTTTGCGCGCGCTGTTATTTTACAAGCTCGCGGAAATTTTCAATCTGCTCGGCAATCAGCTTGGGGTTGGGCATTCCTATTCCGCGGCGCATTTCGAACGCGCGTTTGAGGTCGAAAACCGAACGCCACTGCTTGTCGGCTTTCGGGCAGATTTCGAAAATCTGTTCGTCGGAAAGCTCGTTGATGGGCGTGCCAGTCTTTTCCGAGAGCGCGACAATTTCGCCGACCATATGGTGCGCGTTTCTGAACGGCACGCCGCACATAACGAAATAGTCGGCGAGGTCGGTTGCAAGCAGAAGCGGGTCGGCTACGGCGGCGGCGCACTTGCGTTCGTCGAACTTTATCGACTTTGCGCATTCGGCGAGAACGTCGAGGCACATCGAAACCTGTTTGAACGAATCGAACACGGGCGGTTTGTCTTCCTGCAGGTCGCGGTTGTATGTAAGCGGCAAGCCCTTCGCCAAAATCATAAGCGTGTTGAGGTTGCCGATAACCCGCGCCGCCTTGCCGCGCGTAAGTTCGAAAGAGTCGGGGTTTTTCTTCTGCGGCATAAGCGAAGAGCCCGTCGTGAACGCGTCGGGGAGTTTCACGAAACCGAATTCCGACGTGTTCCAAATAATGACGTCCTCCGCCATTCTGCTGAAATGCACCGCCATAGTAGCGCACGCAAAGGCGAATTCGAAGAACACGTCGCGGTCGGCTACGGCGTCCATTGAGTTGCCCGTTAAAATCGGGTTGCCGTCGGCGTCGCAAAAGCCCATATACTTTGCGGAAAGGGCGCGGTCGATGGGCAGGGTAGTTCCGGCAATCGCGCCGCTTCCCAAGGGCGAAACGTTCGCGCCGTCGAAGACGAAGCGGAAGCGTTCGATGTCGCGGTAGAGCATTTCGCACCAAGCCAAGATGTGGTGCGCCACGCTCACGGGCTGGGCGCGCTGCAAGTGGGTGTAGCCGGGGATATAGACGGAGGCGTTTTTCTCCGCCAAATCAAGCAATGAGGAAATCAAATGCTTTATTCTGCCCTCGAGATTTTCGGAGGCGAACTTGAAGAACAGGCGCATATCGGTGGCAACTTGGTCGTTGCGGCTGCGCGCGGTGTGGAGCTTTGCGGCGGCGGGAACTTCCTTTGTCAACGCCTGCTCTATGTTCATGTGAACGTCTTCGAGCGATTCGCTCCACTCGAATTTTCCGTCGCGTATTTTCTTGAGGATTTTCCGCAAGCCCGCGACTATTTCGGCGCACTCCTTTTTCGAGATTATGCCTGTGTCGGCGAGCATTTTTGCGTGGGCGGTAGAGCCTTGAATGTCGAATTCGGCAAGCGCGCTGTCGAACGAAACCGACTCCCCGAACTTTAGCATAAGTTCGCTGGGCGCGCCCGTAAATCTGCCGCCCCACGTTGCCTGTGATTTTTTCTGGATTTTCTTTTCCGATTTTTTCATTTGATTCCTTTAAATTAGAAGATGTCGGCGGGGTTTGCGTTTCTGAGCTTGCGCGTCGCCAAAAGCCCGGCAACTACGCACATCGAAACCGTGAGCGCAAACACGAGCGCGATTCCCGAAAGCGACATGTAAGTGGGCATATTGGCTATTTCCCGCGTGAGCTTGTAGAGAACCGCCGCAAGCAACGCCCCCGGAATAAACCCCATCACCGAAAGAATTACCGACTCCTGAATTATCGTCCACACAAAAAACGAGTCGCCGAAGCCGATTGCCTTGAGGGTTGCGTATTCGGGAATGTGGTCGGAAACGTCTGTGTAGAGAATCTGGTAGACAATCACCGCCCCGACGAAGATTGCAACCGCCATTGACGCGCCAATTACAAAGCCTATCGGCGTGCGAACCGCCCAGTAGTCCTTTTCGTTTTGAATGTATTGGGCTTTTGTCATAACCCGAACGTCGTCGGGCAGGATTTTCGCGAGCCGTTCGGCGGCAAGCTCGGCGTTTGCGCCGCGCTTGAGCTTTATTGCGCCCACGTCAACAATGTCCGCGCTGGCGTTCGGCCAAATGTCGAGCAGGGTATCGATTCCCATCAAAACGTTGCCGTCTGCGGCGAAAGTCGCGCCTATTTCAACGAGGTCGCGTATAGTGACGGCGCGCCCCGAAATTTCGGTTTTCACCGCGCCCGATTTCCCGAAGGCGGCGGCAACGTTGCCGTATTGCTGGCGCGAGAGGGAGTCGAAAGCCACTGTGCCGCGCATTTTCAAATCGGCGGCGGCCTTGTTGATGTCGGGGGAGAGGAACGTTTTTTTGGAGGGGTCGAAGGCAATCAGGAAGATGTCGCGCTCCCTGCCGTCGTCGACGTTTTTAAACGATGCGCAACCGAGCTTCACGGGGGCGACTGTCTCCACTTCGTCCAAAGCGGCGCACTGGTGCAGGCGGACGGCGGGCAAGCCCTTGCCCACGCCGAAATATTCGTAGTGGTAGCCCACAACAACAACGTCGCAGTCAAGCAGCGAAAGCGGGCCGACCACCTGTTTGAACAACGCCTTCTGAAGCCCCGTCTGGAAAAGCATCATAGTTACGGCGAACGTAATTCCCGCTATCGCCACGGCAAAGCGTTTGCGTTCGCCCGCAAGCTGACGCCACGCAAGGGGAATACCCAGCGGAACGAGCCTTTCGAGAAAACTTTTCTTTGCGCCTGCCACAGCTACTTTGTCGCTATTCTGACGTTAACCTGCGAACCGATAAGGCGCGCAAACGCCTCGGGCTTGTCGAGCTTTATTTTCACGCGCACCACTTTCAAATTTGAGTATTCCGAGGGGTCGGAGCTGAACACGCGGTTGCTTTTTACCGCGCCGGAAATTGCCACGACTTTCCCGCCGAATTTTTCGCCGCCCAAAGCGTCGCAGGAAATCTCGGCGGAGTCGCCTACGCATACTTTGGAAATGTCGGCAACGTAGACTTCGGCCTCCACGAAAATCTCGGAAGTGTCGGCAATTTCGCAAACGCCCTCCATCGACACCGCTTCGCCCGCCTTGACGTGCGTGTCCAAAACGCAGCCCGAAATGGGCGACTTCAAAAAGCACGCCGCGTGGGCTACTTCTGCCTCCGCCAAAGCGGCTTTAGCCTCGGCTACGATGTCGTCGGCGTTTTTCTTCGCCAAAGCCGCCATTTCGCGCGCGAAGGCGAGCTTGCGCAAAAGGGAGGTGCGCTGGTATTCAAGCTCTTCGCGCTCGCGGCGCGGCGGATCTTTTTGGGTGAGAACGTCGGAAATCTGCCGAAGTTCGCCCTCTATGTCGGCCGCGGAATTTGCGGCGTCGGCGGCCTTTATTTTGCCCGATGATACGGCGACTTCAACCGCCGCGCGCGCCCTTGCAAGAGCGGCCGCCGCGGCCTTTTCGCCCTCCATTACCGCAACGATGTCGCCTTTTTTAACTGCGTCGCCCGCCTTGATTTTAAGTTCGCCCACAACGGCCTGCGCGCCCGTCGGGGTGTGAACGGCGAGCTTTTGGACGCGGTCTTTGGGCGTAATTCTGCCAACGCACGCAACGAAGTCGGCGGCGTTAACTGTAGCCGCACACGACGCGGCTATGGCGAGTATCGACAAAAACTTTTTCATAGCAGTCAATTCAACACAACCGCGCGCCTTTTTACAACAAAGAAATTGCTAAATTTTTTCTTGAAACGCGCCTTCAAATATCGGAGACTGTTCGTCTATGAGAACACTTGCACATATCGGTATTCCGTTAAAACAGAAGCCCGCAAAGGCTACCTATCTCGAGGAGGCGAAGCTCTACATCACAGACCCCGCCGACTCAAAAAACAACATCGAATTTCTTTTCTTCGAGCCCGAATGCAAAATGCCCGAACTGATAAAAAATTCGACGCACATCGCCTACTGCGTTGACGACATCGACGCCGAACTTAAGGACGCCGAAGTCCTTGTTCCGCCGTTCCTGCCCCTGCCGAACGTAAAGGCGGCATTCATAAAGGAGGACGGTCTGCCTATAGAATTGATGCAGATTCTGAAGTAGGTTTCATTTCGCGCGACGGCGTTTTGTTTTGCGCCGCCGCTTTTTTGTTTTTTGCGGATTTCCGCCACGCCGCCCGCCGTGCGCCGCGCGAGTGGAATCTGCGTTCAAGGAGGAATTCTTTTATGAAGAAATTGGGGATTTTTTTAATCGGACTTTTTTTGTGCGCCGCTTTGCACGCGCAGAATCCGAAAATTTCAAACGGAGTTTTCAACGCCGCGTTCGACGGCGAAAAAGTCGTCGTTTCAGACGCCGCCGCGCGCCCGCTTTTCGCGCTCGGGAAGCTGCAAATCTACTTTTGGGGAAAGTTCGGCGAAATAGAAAAGTGCGTAAAACAGAGCGAGACTTCGCTGCTGCTTGAATACAAATTCGACGGCGGCTCAAACGCCAAATTCCAAACGCTGTTCTGCCTTGAAGGCGGCGACATCGTGCTGAAGTATTCAATGAACACCGACGGCGAAACGGCGAAAAAGATTCAGGGGCTTACCCAATACATCTTCGGCGTAGCCCCCCACACCCCGCAAATCCGCGACACCGTTTACAAACACGGCATCTGGACGCGCGTTGAGGGCGGAACGCCGTATGAAAAAAAAGGCGCATACATAAAACTTTTCGAAGCGCAGTCAAAGACGTTCGCCGTAAACATCACGGGCAACCAGTTTTTCTGCGGCAAAAACCGCTGCACCGCCGCCCTGAAAAACGTCGGCGACGGCAAGCTTTCGGGCGAAATGCGCATAGTCTCGACCGACCTGCGCGACTTCGAAATAGCCGCAAAATTCGACGGGCAAAAAATAGCCCTGCATCTTTCCACCGAAAAACCCTTCAACATTTTCGAAAGCGGCGTGCCCGAATTCAAGCTTGATGTAACCGCCGTAGATCCCTCCGCAACAAAGGCCGAATGCGCGGTAAAGGCGTTCGATTTCGACGGCAAACAAGTCTGCAACTGGAGTGGAACGCTCGATTTCTCCGAACAAAAAACGTTCTCCAAAACGTTCGTTCTGCCCGAAGACAGGCGCAACATTTTCTTCATCGACGCCTCCGTAAAAACGCCCGACGCAACGGAATATTTCACGCGCACGAACGCGGCAATTTTGCCGCCGCACAAATACAAAAACATCGAAACTTCGCGAATGGGGCTTAGCGGCAATTTTGCGGTCGAAAAATATCCGGAAGTCGCCGCGCTGTTCAGGCGTCTGGGCGTGCGGCTTATCCGCAACGGAGACAACTCCAAAACGTCGCCGCTCGGCTTTGTAAGCTTCGTTTCCGAAAACGCCGACCCCGACGTTCCCTTCGACGAACAAAAGCACCTGCCCGAAATTGCCCGAATGCTCGACCGCGTTCAGAAAAGCAACGCCCCGTGGTTCGAGTTCGGCAACGAGTGGTCGACAAGCGGGACGGCGCGGCGCGATATGAACCTCAAGCGCAAGCGCGCGGCAAACTACGCAAAATGGCTGCGCGCAATCAGGGGAGAAATGACGAAGCGCAAAATGGACAACGTTAAAGTGATGTCGGTTGCAACGGGCGGCGCGGGCGGCGATACCGCGTTCTTCCAAATGCTGCACGACGAAGGCGTGTGGGAGTTGCTCGACGCAATGAACTTCCACCCCGGGCGCGGCGCGTGCTTCGCCGACAAAATCGGCGGGGGTTGGACGTATCTGGGCGGCGTGCAGAATATGCAAAGAAAAATTGCCGAACTCGGCGGCAAACCGCTCTTCCTTACTGAAACCTACGCCGTGTGCATGCCCAACAACGCTTGGAGCGACTCATACAGGCTCGCCGCCGACAACGTTATGCTGACTTTCGCGCTCGGCTACGCCGAGGACATAGCGGGAAATTTCCTGTTCAAATTCAACGACGGAATCTCTTGGGACATCAACGGCATTAGCGACACCGACCGCGAATTCCACTACGGCATTATGATGCGCGACTTCTCGCCAAAGCCCTCAATGATGGCATACGCCGCCGCCGCCGAACACCTCGACGGCGCGAAATTCGTGCGGAAAGTGGAGTTTTCGGAATCGCCCAATCTGAAAGTATACGAGTTTTCCTCGCCGCGCGGAACGTTCCACTTGCTCTACGACCGCACCGACGGCTACTCAATGCCGAAGTTCAAAGTCGGCGAAAACGCAGTCCACAAAGAGCCGTGGATTGACACCTACACAGCCCGCAACCAATACGAATTTTCGGAAAAATCGGGCGGAGTTTGGGCGTTCGATTCAATCGGGCGCGGCAAAAAAATTCCCGTCAAATTCGGCAAAACAAAGCTCGTTCTAACGGGCGCGCCGATTATCGTCTACGGTTTGGATTTAACCAAAAACTAAAACGAAACAACAAAACGGACACATTATGAAAAAAACGCTACTACCACTTGCCGCGCTGTTTTTCGCGGCGGCGCAGTGCCTTGCAATGCAGACGGCAACAATCCGCACGTCTCTTAAGGACAACCGCGTAATCGAAAGGAAAATCGACCTCGAAAAAGTCGCGCCCGACACCTTCCGCGCGAAAATCAAAAAGGAGGACATTTCCGACGACGTAAAATTTATCGATATTCTCGTGCCCGAAGCCGCAGCCAAAACGGGCGAAGACGGCTATTTCGTGCTTCCCAACGGCAGGCTCGGCTTCTTCACGCGCCAAAACGGGGCGGCATACGACGGCCTCAACGCCGTGAAATTTATGGGCGTAAAAAAAGGCGACAGCGCGGTTGCGATAATCGTCAAGGGGCTTCAGCTTGAATACACTTCGACCGTAATCGCCAAAGACGGCAAATACGAAGCCTTTCCGCGCTTCAACATTGAGCGCATAGAATTCAAGCCCTACGAAGACATTGTCGTAGACTTTGTTGAGCTTAAAGGCGACAACGCCGACTACTCGGGAATGGCGAAAGCATACCGCAAATGGCAGCTTGACCGCGGCGAAGTGCGTCCGCTCAGAGAGCGCGTAAAAGACCGCCCCACGCTCAAATACGCAGTCGATACAATGACTATGCGCGTAAAACACGGGGCGAAAAAACACTGCCCCGACGACGACCAAATTCCGGGGGTGAACGAACCCGACGTAGTTGTTTCGCACACGTTCCAAGACTTGGCGAATATGGTAAGGCAGCTCAAGAAAATGGGCGTTGAAAAGCTCGAAGTCTGCACCGTAGCGTGGAACAAGGGCGGGCACGACGGCCGCTATCCGCAGCTGTTCCCAGCCGAGCCGAAATTCGGCGGCGAAGAAAAACTCAAAGAGGCAATAGCCGCGGCAAAGGAAGCAGGCTACCAGATTTTCGCCCAGACAAACTACACCGACGCCTACACCTGCGCCGACTGCTGGAGTTTGGACTACATCTCGAAAATGAAAAACGGCAAACCGCGCCGCGGCGGCGTCTGGGGCGGGGGCAGGGCGTATCTGGAATGCCAGAAGGCTATGCTTGAAAAATTCGTCCGCTCCGACTTCGAAAGAATGAAAGCTCTCGGGTTCTCGGGAACACACCACATCGACGTGCTTTCGGCAGTGACCCCGCCCACCTGCCACGATCCCAAACACATTGCAACGCGCAAAGACAACGCCGTTGCAATGAACACAATCGGACTTTTGGCGCGCGAATACTTCGGCGGATTCGGTTCGGAATGCGGCGTAGACCACGTTGCAAACTCGCTCGACTTCGCCCTGTATACGGCTACATACCCGCGCTGGGGCGGTTCGGTAGAGCTGATTGACAAACAAGTTCCGCTCTGGCAAATTGTCTACCACGGAATAATTTTGAGCACCCCGCACTACGCGTCGATTGACTACACTTCGCCGCGCGTGAAAGACCCGAAAAACAACTGGCCGTGGTTCGCGCTTTCGAAAGAGGAGTCGCGCCTGTGGCTTTACGAGGCGGGCGGACGCCCCACTTTCTACTGGGACGACTACAAAGACCTCAATAGAATCAAACAGGCATACGACGAATACCAGCCGCTCAAATACCTGCAATACGAGTTCATTCAAAAACACGAAACAGTGGCTGAAAATATAACGCGCACGACGTATTCTGACGGGAGCGAAGTTGTAACGAACTTCTCGGATAAACCGTTTGAATACAAGGGCGAAATTGTTGCGGCAAAAGATTTCAAACTTTTCAAGCCGACCTTCTGGCAGAAAGTAAAAATCTTCTTCGGCGCAGAAATCTAAAAATTTCGACAAATAAAACGAACAAGGCGGGATTTGGCAAAACCAATTCCCGCTTTGTTGTATGTCGTGAAGTAGCGCGGGTTGCCTGCGGCAATCGCCCGCTTTGCTGTTTTTTCAAAGAATGGCAATTCATCTGGAGGCGGATTGGCTGCCACAATCCCCGTCTTTTTGATTAGTTTATAAAAGCAAAAAAAAACGGATTGGAGTTCTCCAATCCGTTTTTTGAGTTTGTTTAAATTAGGCGTTTTGTGCCGCTTCGATGAGGGCTACAAAGCTATCGGGCTTGAGTGCCGCGCCGCCGATAAGTCCGCCGTCGATATCTTTCTGGGCGAGCAAATCTTTGGCATTTTCGGGCTTCATCGAGCCGCCGTAGAGAATCTGCATTCCCTCTGCAACTTCGCTGCCGAAGAGGTTTGTGAGGATTTTACGGATTTCTGCGTGGACTTCCTGCGCCATATCGGGAGTAGCCGTTTTGCCTGTGCCGATTGCCCACACGGGTTCGTAGGCGATAACAACGTTCTTGGCGTCTTCTTTGGAGATGTCTGCCAAGCCCTTGATTGTCTGTTCGGAAACGACATCAATCGTTTTACCCGCTTCGCGGTCTTCAAGCTTTTCACCGACGCAGAGAATGGGCTTCATTCCGTTAGCCAGCACAACTTTCACCTTTTCATTGATGAAGCAGTTGCATTCCTTGAAGTATTCGCGGCGTTCGCTGTGCCCGAGGATAACGTAGGCGCAGCCGAATTCCTTGAGCATATCGGCAGAGATTTCGCCCGTGTATGCGCCGCTCGCCTTTGTGTAGACGTTCTGCGCGCCGAGCTTGATTGTGGAACCCGCCAAGGCCTTGCTTGCTGCGTCGAGAGCCGTGAACGTGGGGCAAACCGCCACGTCAACCTTCGACTGCGAACCCTGCTTCGCCTTGATTCCGTCGATAAGCGCGACGGCTTCCGCCGCCGTTTTGTTCATTTTCCAGTTTCCCGCGATAAAATATTTGCGCGACATAATTAATATCCTTTATTTATTGTTGATTGAAGTTATTTTGACTGAAGCGATACAACTCCGGGGAGTTCCTTACCTTCGAGGAATTCCAGCGATGCGCCGCCGCCCGTGGAAACGTGCGACATTTTGTCGGCCAAGCCGCTCTTGTTTACCGCCGCAACGGAATCTCCGCCGCCGATAATCGAGATGCCGCCGTTGGCTTTCACCTGCGCTACGGCTTCGCAAACGCCGAACGTGCCCTTGCTGAATTTTTCCATTTCGAAGCAGCCCATCGGGCCGTTCCACACAACCGTTTTTGCGTTCTTGATTGCGTCGGAGAAAAGCGCGATTGACTTCGGGCCGATATCCAAGCCCATCCAGCCGTCGGGGATATTGCCTTCGACAACCTGCGTATTGGCGTTGGGGTCGAATTTGTCGGCAGCGATATTGTCTACGGGCAGGAGGAATTTCACGCCGCGTTCTTTGGCGGTTTCCATCATCTGTTTTGCGTATTCAATCTGGTCGTTTTCGCAGAGCGAGTTGCCGATGTTGTTGCCCAGAGCCTTCAGGAACGTGTATGCCATACCGCCGCCGATGATGAGCGTATCGACTTTCGTCAGGAGGTTTTTAACAACCGCGAGCTTGTCGGAGACTTTTGCGCCGCCGAGGATTGCCACGAACGGGCGGACGGGGTTTTCGACCGCAGAGCCGAGGTATTCAATTTCCTTTTCCATCAGGAAGCCCGCGACCGACGTTCCGATGTATTTTGTGATAACCGCTGTAGAAGCGTGCGCGCGGTGAGCCGTGCCGAAGGCGTCGTTGCAGAAAATGTCGCCGTAGGAAGCCAGTTTCTTTGCAAGTTCCTTCTGCTTTTCTTTGAGAGCCGCCTTGCGGGCTTTGAAGTCTTCGTCGCTTTCGCCGTCTTTTTGTTTGCACTTTGCCTGTTCTTCGGCGTGGTAGCGCGTGTTTTCAAGCATTACTATATCGCCGGGTTTCATTGCGGCAACTTCCTTGTCGGCGGCCGCGCAGTCGGGGACGAACACTACGGGTTTTGCGAGCATCTTCGAGAGGTAGTCCGCCACGATTTTCATAGTGGTGTCGGGCGTGATTCCCTTTTCGTCGGGGCGACCCATATGCGACATCAAAACGAGGCTTCCGCCCTGTTCGAGCACATACTTGATTGAAGGCAACGCGCCCTTTATGCGGGTGTCGTCCTTAATAACGCCGTCCTTTACGGGGACGTTGAAATCGACGCGCATTACGACTTTCTTGCCTTTTAAGTCTACATCTCGGAGAGTTTTTTTGTTCATTGGTAATCCTTACTTTTTTGTTAAAAAATGTCCGGATCATTGTGTGGACATTTCGCTTTTTTGCAACAACTTTTTACGCCGCGCAAAAAAAACGGCGCGCCCGCGGCGGACGCACCGAAATATCGCTATTTGATTTTGTTTTTGAGCCAGTTTTTAGCTTTCCGCCAAGCCGATGGGGAAAACAGGCGGAAGTCTTTTGCGGCCACGGTTTCGCCCTTGTAAGAAAAGGGCTTGTCGGTGTAGTTGCAGACGGTTTGGCTTCCGTCGGAATATTCCGTCATGAATACGCCGTCGGCAAGCTCTTTGTGGTCTTCGATAAACTCCCACTGTAAATGCTTTACGGGCTGGTAGATTTCATACATCTTTTTGACCGGTTCAAGCCCGTATTTTCTATAGTTGGTAAAATAGAAACAGGGGCGTCCGCCGAATTCTATTACTTTTAGCACGCGCGTATCGATGTCGGGCAGGAACGAAAATTCGTCTTTTGGCGAATGCGGGTATGTGGGGTCTACAGTGCCCCAGAAGGGGTTGCTCAAAATTATTCCGTGGTAGGCAATCTGCCAGAACGGGACAAGTTTTGTTATCATATCGTTTTTGCGCGGGGCGAATTTCGGGTAGGCTGAAACATAGAATGCAAAGTCCAAATATTCCGCGGCAAAGTCGAACGACGATTCGGAGCTGAAACCGCCGAAGCGTTTTTGGAAGGCTTTCATAACGGTTTTCCACGCCTCGACAGTTTCCTCGCGCCCGCAGTAGTGTTCTTTCGAGAAACAGATTTGCGGGGTAATGCAGGAGATGACATCGATATGGTGCAGGCCGTGGAAGCCGAGGTTTTCTATGATGTCCATATCCTCTTGCAGGCGGTATTTTACAATCTGTTTGGCGCAGGTGCGGTATGAGATTCCGCCGCTCCAGAAGCCGCTTTCGTCGAGCTTCCCGTTTTGGCGGCGCGCCACTGCGCGTTCGTCCCAGTTGTTTGCGAGTTTGAAAAAGCAGGTGTAGTTTGTGTGGCATGTTATTTGGTAGCCCGCGTCTTGAGCCGCCTTGATTGCCTCGCGCAGTTTCGCCTCTCCGCCGAATACGGGCTCTACGGGCAGAAGCTGCGGCCAGCAGCCGTCGTGTCCGCCCTTGTTCCAGCCGACAGTGTGCACGTCAAGCTCTTCTATGCCGTTTTTCTTGAACCACTGAATGTAGTTTTTCAGGTCTGCAAACGTGTTCATTATGCGGGGCTTGGGGTCGGTTTGGGGCGTGAGGTCTTTTTTTGCGAAGGGTTTTACGCCGTGTTTTACGCGCACGAGCATTGTTTCGACGCTCTTTTTCAGCTCGGGGCGTTCCGCCGCGCGCTGGCGCAGGGTCGGGATTTTTTCAACCTCCAATTTATATTGGCGGTATTTTTTTGCCATATCCGCGTATGTAGCGTTTTTGGGCATTTCGTAGAAGTCTACAATCAAGTCTTTCTTCACCCAGCTGATGTGCCCCGACTTCACGTAAATGCGCAGAGCGTAGTTTCCGTCTTTTGCGGTTGCGGCAATTCGGCAGTCGTAGGCGTCGGATTTTAACATTGCAAGGGCGGAGGTTTGCGGGGTTTTGATTCCGAACGCCGTCAGATGTTTGCCCGCTTCAAAACTGCCGTTGTCGATTTTGAATTCAATCAGCTCCACGGGGGCGAACAAATACCAGCCTTCGTCGCCCTTTTTGGCGTTCCACTTGGGCGAGGTTATTTCCGTCAAGACAAGGTTGTTGTCTTTGTTCATATACTTTGCCGGAAGAACGAGGCGTTTTGCGCCGTCGGGCATTTGCTGAAGTTCGATTTTACTTTTTTCGACTCTGTTTTTTTTGTAGGTAAGCGTCAAATCGACCGATTCCGCAAACGCGCACGCCGCCAGCATTATTGCCGCAAAAGCGGGTATGATTTTCTTTAACAATTTCATATTTCGTCCGTTTCTATACAGGTTATTTTTTCGCAGGATAGGGCAAGTGTAATGCGCCGCTTTTTGATGTCAACCAACTTCGGGGCGCGGAATAGTGGGGCGCAAAAAAAAAGAGGTTCAAGCGAACCTCTTTTCTTTGCAATGTAATTTAACTTACTTGGCGATAACGCGAGCCATTTCCAAAACCTTGTTGGAATAGCCCCATTCGTTGTCATACCAAGAGATAACCTTGACGAAAGTCGGGTCGAGCTGGATACCGGCTTTGGCGTCGAAGATAGAAGTCTTGGGGCAGTTGCGGAAGTCCGTGGAAACAACGGCGTCTTCCGTGTAGCCGAGGATACCCTTGAGTTCGCCTTCGGAGTATTTCTTCATAGCGGCGCAGATAGCGGCGTATGCAGCGTCCTTATCGGCGGCGGGAGCTTTTTCGAGTTCGACAGTCAAGTCGACAACCGAAACGTCGGAAGCGGGGATACGCATCGACATACCCGTCAATTTGCCGTTGAGCTGGGGAAGAACCTTGCCGACAGCCTTTGCAGCACCCGTCGAGGACGGAATGATGTTTTCGAGGATACCGCGACCGCCGCGCCAATCCTTCTTGGAGGGGCCGTCAACAGTTTTCTGCGTAGCCGTAGCGGCGTGGACTGTCGTCATCAAGCCGCGCTTGATACCGAATTCTGCGTCGAGAACTTTGCAGATGGGCGACAAGCAGTTTGTCGTGCAGGAAGCGTTCGAAATGATTTTCTGACCAGCGTAGGTCTTGTCGTTAACGCCGTATACGAACATCGGAGTTGCGTCCTTCGAGGGAGCCGACATAATGACTTTTTTCGCGCCCGCTGTGAGGTGTTTGCCCGCCAATTCTTCTGTGAGGAAGAAGCCCGTGGATTCTACAACGACGTCTGCGTCGACTTCGTTCCACTTGAGGTTTGCGGGGTCCATTTCGGCTGTGAGGCGGATTTTGTTGCCGTTAACAACCATGTAGTTGCCTTCGACTTTAACGTCGCCGTTGAATCTTCCGTGAACCGAGTCATACTTGAGCATATAAGCCAAGTATTCGGGATCGAGAAGGTCGTTAATACCGACGATCTGGATATCTTTCGAGAAGTTTTCTACGGCAGCGCGGAAAACCATGCGGCCGATACGTCCGAAACCATTGATACCTACTTTAATCATTTTATTTCCTTTTTACTTTATGGGTTTAGTAATAAAAATTAAAGCCGCATTATTTGACGGATTTTTTTTCTTGCAACACTTTTTTTGCGATTTTTCGAATTCAGGGGAAAAACATACAATTTTGAACGGAATAGCCTTTCGCGCGGGCGAATCGGCGGGCGTTGTCGGATACCTCCATTTTTGTGTTGAGAGTTTGTTTTTTTTAGGCAACATAGCCCGATATGCAAAAAAATAAGTTCAAAACCGACAAATTTTTCGTGTTTGTCTACATTTTGGCTGCGGTGCTTTTTGTTCTGCAATGCGCCATTGTCGTTTGGGGATTAACCTGTTAGTTGGCGCGTATGTTTCAAGACAATCCCACTTTCGCCCTTGTAAATTTCGCCATTGCGGCCTGCCTTTTCCATATGTGGCTTGGCGATTTCCGCTTTTGGCGCGCAAACGGCGCGCCGCGCAACGGGGCTTTTGCGGGCGCGACTTCCGTTTCGCCCAAGTTTGGGGTTTTTGCCGCGCTTGCCGCCGCCGCGCTGCTTGCGGTTCATATTGCGGTCGAAACTGCGTTGGGCGTTGAGCAGAAGCAGACGTCGGTTTCGGCTTGGGCGTTGTTTTCGTGGATTGGCGCGGCGTGGACTGAGGAGTTCGTTTTTCGCGGATATTTGGTTGTCCAAAACAGGGGCAGGGCGGCGTTGGTTGCGTCGATAATCGTTTTTTCGCTCGTTTTCGCTCTCGGGCACCCGTTTATGTGGGACTATTCCGTCCCCGAAGGCGCGTCGGTTTTCGGCGGGCAGTGGAAGTTCGATTTCTCCGCCCAGCCGATAAATGCCACGCTTTCCATCTTCACCTGTTCGCTCTTATTCTACGCACTGCGCTTTGTCCCCGCCAACAAAAACCGCTCAATTATTCCGTGCGCGTGCGCGCATTTGACCTACAATTTGGGCGTTTTTGCCGCCAAGGCGGTTCAGGGGTTTGTGGGCTGATATGTTTTCGCGCGCCGACAGAAAGCTTTTTACGCTCGCGCCCATGGCGGGTTTTACGAACTCCGCGTGCAGGTCGATTTTCTCCGAATACGGAGCCGACGCCACGGTTTCGGAGTTCGTCTACTCGCGCGCGGTTCTCAAGGGGGCTGCGCGGGTGCTTGAAAAGCTCGCTTTCGAAGACGGAGCACGCCCCGTCGGAATCCAGATTTTCGGCGACGACCCCTCCGAGATTGCCGACGCCGCGCAGCTTATCCGCGAAAGGCTTTCGCCCGATTTCATCGACATAAATTTCGGCTGTCCCGCTCCCAATGCGGTTGACGCCGGCGCGGGGGCGGCGTTGCTCAAAGACGTTCCGCGCATGTGTGCCATTGTCCAAAAGGTTTCGGAAAGTCTCGACATTCCCGTTACCGCAAAAATGCGCACCGGTTGGGACAGCCAAAGCATTGTAGTTCCCGACGCCGCCGTTGCACTCGAGCAGGCGGGCGCGAAAATGGTCTGTCTTCACGGGCGCACGAAAGCGCAGGCATACGGCGGCGACGCCGACTGGCGGCTTATTGAGCAGACCGCCCGCGCGCTTGAAATCCCCCTCTGGGGAAACGGCTCGGCGGAAAAGCTTGACGCCGATTTTTTGCGGGGTAGCGCGTGTGCGGGCTTCAGTATCGGGCGCGCCGCGCTCGGTAATCCGTGGGTTTTCCGCCGTCTGAAGGCTGCGGTTTCGGGCGAGCCGTTCGAAGAGCCGACTCCGCGCGAGCGCGCCGCGCTTGCCCTGCGATACGCCGAAACAATGGCGGAATCGGGGTTCGACAAATCTTCGCCCGACAACATCAAATTTATCAAAACCCAGATTATGTGTTTTCTGAAAAATGCCGAAGGATTCAAACGCCTGCGCGTGCGCCTGAAAGACATAAACACTTTATCCGAACTAAAGGAATTATTATGCGGAC
Organism: uncultured Opitutales bacterium; assembly: GCA_934613645.1. GTDB lineage: Bacteria > Verrucomicrobiota > Verrucomicrobiia > Opitutales > Intestinicryptomonadaceae > Merdousia. The sequence goes on from CAKTTC010000010.1 coordinate 31,151, forward strand.
AATCATAATTTATCTGTTTTTGGCAATTTCAACTTTTGCCGCCCGCGCCGAGGATTTCGGTGCGGTGTTCACCAAGGGCTACGAATTCTATTTGCGCGGCGACTACCCCGCCGCAAGGGAAATGTTCGCCCAAATTCCCCCGCAAAAGACGGAGCTTTCCGCCTTGGCAAGCTACTATTTGGCTTCGATTTCGGCTTTCGAGGGCGACGGCAAGGCGGCAGAAAGGAACTTCGCGCTCGCACTTGAAAACGCGCAGACACCGCAGACGTGCTCCAACGCGTTCGTTCAGGCGGCGCGCTTTTTCATCGCCAATTCCGACTACGCAAAAGTTGTGGAGTTTTCGGAAAAAATTCCCGCCGACTTGCTCGGCGGCCGCGGAAAATTCTACGTAGCGCAGGCTCTGTATTTTCTCGGCAAGAAGAAGGAATCGGCGAAAATGTTCGCCTCGATTCTTTCCGAATTTGACGACAAATCCTCTGTGGGTGCGGATATGCTCGTTGCGGCAATAACGGAAAAGAAGAAGTTTGCGGCGGGCTTGAAGCTCGACTTTGCGCCCAAGACTCCCGCGGGCATTGCGCGCGCCGACATTCTGGCGGGGAGGAAAATCGCGCAGCCTTTCGGCGAAATCAGTTTTCTCGCCCAGACAATCCTTGCCGAGCAGACCCCGACTCCCGAAATTTTGGACGCTCTCGCCCGCGCCGCTTTCGAAAATTCCGACTCTCCGTTCGCGTGGCGCGCCGCCGTTTTGCTTTCAAAATCAAGGCTCGACGCCAAGGACTATGCGCAGGCCATGGTTTTTGCAAACGACGCCCTCAAGCTGTCTTCGCCCGACACGTTTGGGCACTTCCGCGCCCTCATTGCAAAGGGCGACGTTCTCAGAATGCAGAAAAAATACGCCGAGGCAATCGAGGAGTATATGAAGCTTTACATGAACCGACGCGCCCGCGGCGAACCCATTGCCGAGGCAATTTACAAAACGGGGCTTTGTTTTTTCGAGCAGGGGCTTTGGGCGGACGCGCACGTCTGTTTTCAGCGCGTTTTTGTTGCGTTTTTCAGGTTCGAATACTGGGGAAGCCGCGCATACTACTACGACGCGCAGGCTCTCTATTCGATGGGGCAACGCCGCGACGCCAATGCAACGCTGCTTGAGTATTTCCGCCGCGCCAAGGACAAATCTTCGGAGGTATACAAGGCGGCGCGCGCCTACTACAACTCGATTTAAAAAAGCGCGAGGGCGCGTTTGCTTCGCCGACGAGTTTATTTTTTATTGATAAGGCGAAACCTTTGTTTCGCCTTTTGTTTTATAAACTCGTCGAAGCAAACGCTCTCGGGCATCATTTGGTTTTGGCTTCGACTTACGGGCGTTAAGCCCGCTACGCTCGCCAAAACACAAATCCTGTCTCGAGCCTCGCACTTTTTTGTTCTGTTATTTTCAACTCATTTTTTAAGTTGGAACGTTTCTCTTTTCTTCGGCAATAGTCACATACTCAAGTATGCTCCTATCGCCTCGAAAATCAAAGCCGTCCCCTGAAGCCCAATTTGGCAACCCTTCTCCTTAAAAAGTGCGAGGCCGCGTTTCTTTCGGCGGCAGTTTTTATTAAAAACAAGTAAAGGAGATTGAACTCTGTTCAATCTCCTTTGATTATAAAAAACTGCCGAAAGAAACGCTCTCGGGCATCATTGACTCGCGTTTGCATTCGCAAACCGTTTGACACGCCGCTGCGTGCCCTTCGGGTGCGTTTTTCAAACGCATCTATACGCGCCTTCGGCTTGTATTCGCCCACTCGCTTCGCTCGGGGTCGTTGCTTCGCAACGCTCATTCGCGCTTCGCTTGAATTTGGTTTGTTTCGGATTGAACTCGCTCGCTTGGTTTTGCTTGCGCAAAATCCGCGCTGTTTTGAACTCGCATTTGTTTCACAAATGTCTCGGCACTCGCTTCGCTCGGCTCTTTGCCTACGGCAAAGCTTCCCACGTAAACGTGGTCGCCTACGGGTAAAACACTTCGTGTTTTATTCTCCCCAAAAGCTTGCTTCGCAACTTTTGTGGTCACGGGCGTTAAGCCCGCTACGCCTCATAAAATACGAAATTGACTCGCGTTTGCATTCGCAAACCGTTTGACACGCTGCTGCGTGCCCTTCGGGTGCGTTTTTCAAACGCATCTATACGCGCCTTCGGCTTGTATTCACTCCTTCGGGGTCTTTTGCCTGCGGCAAAATCTCAAACGCGCTTCGCTTGTTTTCTGCCTCGAGCCTCACGTTTTTTATAATTCCTAAAGTGGCGGCGGCGGGCAAAGCCCGTTCGCCTTTGATTATTGATTAAAGTAAAGCAACATTGGCTTAAGCCAATTTGCGCCACTTCACAACATATAAAAAACGCGGATTGAATGAAATTCAATACCGCTTTGACTGTTCATTAAAGTTTGTGATTAGAATGATTAGCCATTGACGAAGCCAATGCGGATACAAACAGAAAAGGCGCGGTGTTCAACCGCGCCGAATAACACAGACCGCCGCAAGTGTAGGCGTTTGTTAAAGCGGAAATTGAACAAAGTTCAATCCGCGTCGGTGCACGTCTATGGAAGCCCGCCCTGCGGGTCAAGGGGCTTCGCCCCTTGCGCCCCTTGCTTGGAATTGCAAAAATGGTTTTTTTATAATTCCTAAAGTGGCGGCGATTGAACATTGTTCAATCCGCCTTTGTCTATTTATTAAAGTTTTTTATTATTTCTAAAGTGGCGGCGGCGGGCAAAGCCCGTTCGCCTTTGATTATTTCTTGAAGTAAAGTTTAGAATACGCAAGCTATTGAACTTTGTTCAATGCGGATACAAACAGAAAAGGCGTAGCGGTTAGCTACGCCGAATAACACAATGAGCGTTCTGTGAACGCTCAGGTCAAGGGGCTTCGCCCCTTGCTACATGAGGGAGAGGGGGTCAGTGTCAATAACGTCCTCAATGTCTTGGTCGAAGGGGAACTCTTTTTTCAGCTCGCCAATCGCGCGTATCACCGCCCTCACCGAGTTCGTGAAGTAGCATATGTGCCAGCGGTAGAAGTCCTCAATGCGTTCTACGGGCGCGGGCGTTGGGGGCGTCATTGAACAGATGTCGCCGAAAGCCGTTTCCGCGCGCTTTTCCCATTCGGCGAGAACGAACGCAAGCTTGTCCTGATTGCGTGCGCGGAATATGTGGCGGATTATCCTGATTGAGGGTGGATACCTGTATTCGGTGCGGTTTTCAAGCTCCTCTTCGAGGAACGCCTGCATGTCGTCGCGCTTGGCATACTGAATCGGCGGGGCTTCGGGGTGCTTGGTTTGTATTACCACTTCGCCGTCGCATTCGCCTCGGCCTGCGCGCCCCGCGACTTGGACGATGAGCTGGTAGGTGCGCTCGGCGGAGCGGAAATCGGGCATGTTCAGACTTATGTCGGCGTCGATTATTCCCACAAGCGTAACGCGGGGGAAGTCAAGCCCCTTTGTAATCATCTGCGTGCCTATGAGAATGTCGAGATTGCCCATTCTGAAGTTGCCGAGAACGCGGCGGTAGTCGTCGCGGTGCGCCATGGTGTCGCGGTCCATTCGCCCGATTCGCGCGCGCGGGAAAATAGACGCGAGAACGTCTTCGATTTTCTGCGTGCCGTAGCCCTTCCATTTCGCCCTGTCGGAGCCGCATTTGGGGCATTTGAGCGGGGCGGGGGCGGTGTAGCCGCACATGTGGCACTTTACGATGTTCTCCTTTTTGTGCCAAGTAAGCGATACCGCACAATGCGGGCACGTTGCAACCTCGCCGCAGTCGGGACACTCGAAGAGCTTTGAGTATCCGCGGCGGTTGAGGAACAGGATTGTCTGCTCGTTGCGCTCCAGTCGCGCGGCGATTTTATCGACGAGCATTTGCGAAAGAAGCGGCGATTTCTCGTATTTCATATCTACAATGAACGAGACCGGAAGCCTGCTTTTGTCTACGCGCGTTTTTATTTCCGAAAGCCCGTATTTGCCGATTTTCGTGTTGTAGAGCGTCTCGAGCGACGGCGTTGCCGAGCCGAGCACGCAGGCGGAGTTGCAGAGTTTTGCGCGCATAACGGCGGCGTCGCGCCCGTTGTAGCGCGGGGTTTTATCCTGCTTGTAGGCGGTGTCGTGCTCTTCGTCTACGATGATTAGGCGCAGGTTTTTCATCGGGGCGAAAATGCAGCTGCGCGCGCCCACGACAATTCGCGCCTTGCCCGAAGCCAGCGCGCGCCAGGCATCGAGCCGCTGGCCGTCGGTGAGCGCGCTGTGCCAGAGCACAAGTCCGTATTCCGAGAACCTGCTTCTGAGGCGTCCCACAGTCTGCGGCGTAAGCGAAATTTCGGGCACGAGGAACACGCAGCTGCCGCCGTTTTCGAGGACTTTTTGCATTGTCTGCATATACACTTCGGTCTTGCCCGAACCTGTTATTCCGTAGAGCAGGCGGGTTTTGAAGACGCCCGAAGAGATGTCGGCAACGATGTCGTCGAAGGCTTTTTGCTGCTGCTCGTTGAGGACGTGCGGAGTGGGCGCGACGCGCTCGGCTGAGGAGAGGTCGTCGTCGAACGCAGTGCGCTGGACGACTTTGTTGGAAATGCTCACCACGCCTTTCTTCGCCAGCGATTCCGCACTTTGCGCGGAGACCGAAAGCATTTTCATCAGAGCCGACTGCAGCACGCCCTCGCGGTTTTCGAGCAGATACTCGTAGATTTTCGCCTGCATGGGGGCGCGGCGTTTGAGGGCGTCAAGCTCCTCTGCGGAAAGCTCGCGCGCAAGCTCTACGTGCTTGGCCTCAAGCGCGGATTTCCCCGAGCGCACCACTGCGGGAATCATCGTTTCAAGCACCGACTGCGTAGAGGCGCAGTAGTAGCTTTTTATCCATTCGGCAAGCTCCACGAGGTCGGGGGAAAGCACGGGTTCGGGCTGGACAAGCGAATATATTTTGCGCAGCTTGAACGCCTGCTTTGCGGGGTCGAAATCTTCGATTTTTTTGACAATTCCCGCCGCCGCCGTGTTGCGCAGCGGCACGTTTACCATTGAGCCGACCTGAACGGAAAGCCTTTCGTCGATTTCGTATGAAAGGTCTTTGTCCAAGCCCGAGAACAGGGAAATTACAGCTGTTTTTCTGCCCTCCATTTTATTTTGCCAGTTTTTGATACGCCGTTTTTGCCGACTTGCGCGGAATGGAAATTTCGGCGCAGAGGAATTTTTCGGCGGCGTTGCGGCGCACTTGCATTTCCGTTCCCGCGCCGAGCAGTTCAAGCTTGCGCCGCTGTGCGGGGGTTTGTGAAAGCGATTGTTCGGAGGGCGCGGAATTGTCGAACGCCGTTATGCGCAGTAGAATGCGGGAGCTTTCGAGGTCGGCTACAATGCGCGCGCGGCGGAATTTTTTTATCTCGCGGGCTTCGTCGAATTCGAGCGCGTCGAGATATTCGGCAATCGCGGCGACGTCGGCTTCGGCCTCTGCGAGGTGCTTCGGTGTGGCGAAATCGGCGGCGGGAAATTCGGCGAAATCGCCCGAGAAGCGCACGAGCAGCTTTTTGTCTTCGCGCCTTGTTTTGAAATTGGCGCGCAGAAGCTTGTCGATTTTCGAATTTTCGGCGACTTCAAACGCTCCGCATACCGACGCATTCTTTTGCGTGTTTAGCACCTTCACGACTGCCGCGGCGGAGTCGGAAACCCCGTCGAAATCGGGATACCCCGCGAACGCCGCCGCCATTGAAAGCGTCATTTCAAGCTGGGCGTCGGCGATGTCGTTGTGGACTACTTCGAAAATTTTTGCAAACAGCACCTTGGGCGCGGCAGTGCGTATGGTTGCGCATTCGTCGGCGCGAACCGCGCATACCGAAAACGCAAACGCCAGAAAAACTGCCGCAAAAATTCTCATAGCGAATCCCTTTTCGGGTCGGCTATATCGCGCAAAACGTCGCCGAGCATATTGAACGAAAGCACCGCCGCGAAAATGGCGACCCCGGGGGAGAGAAGCCACCAGAAGCCGAGCATGAGAACTTTGGTGTCGTTCTGCGCCTGCGCAAGCATAAGCCCCCACGACGCCGAAGGCTCCTGTATGCCAAGCCCGAGGAACGACAACGCCGCCTCTCCCAGTATGTATGCGGGAATAGAGAGCGTAGCCCCCACAATCAAGTAGCTCAGAACGTTCGGCAGAAAATGCTTTATTATGATTTTCACGGGCGATTCCCCCATTGCCTTCGCCGCCTGAACGTATTGCCTGTTCGCCAGCGAAAGCGACATTCCCCTGATTACGCGCGCCGTCGATGCCCAGCCGAGCAGCGACAAAATCACCACAATCATTGCATACATTTGCGAGCTGTCGAAGTGTTGCGCCAACGCCGAGCGCATTGCAAGCAGCAGATAGAGGCTGGGCACTGCCATCAAAAATTCGACCACGCGCATTGAAACGAAGTCGAACGTGCCGCCGAAATATCCCGCAAGTCCGCCCACCAAAAAGCCTATAACCATAGTTATTGCAATGCCCACAAAGCCTATGCTGAGCGAAATGCGCGCGCCGTAAAGCAGGCGTGAGAACACGTCGCGCCCGGTGGAGTCGGAACCGAGCAGGAAAATGCGGGCGTCGGCGGCGGAACTGTCGGGCTGGAAAAGTTTGTAGGGGAAGGGGATTACGCCGAAAATCTTGTAGTCGTATTTCGGGTCGGTGGATTTAACGAAGAAATCGACTTTCACAAGCCCGCCTTCAATGGGTTCGTATTTTGCAATGCTCGGGTCGGCGTTGCGGTATGTTTTTACGAACAGCTTACCCTCTTTGAAAACGAACCCCGTAGGCGGGTGGAACGATTTGTCCAAGCACTGGCGTTCGGGCTCGTAGGGGGCGATGAACGGCGCAAACACGGCGCACGCATACATAACCGCCATTACCGACAGCGCGGCAAGTCCGCGCTTCGACTTCGCCGCGGCGGGCAGCAGGTTCTTGCAGAAAAACGCAGCCGCCCACACAAAACCCGCGGCAAGCAGAAGACCGAGAACGCCCAACAACGCGACGCCCGCCCACACTGCGGCGGTTTTCATTGCGGGCGTCAAATTCTGGCAGACGCTTGTTGCGGCTACGGCAAAGGCGCATATCAGCGCGAATATTGCCGATATTTTCAGAAGCGGAACGGGCTTGTCGTCAAGGCGTATGCGCGGGTCGGCGGCGGCAAGGAGAATGTCGGCAATCAGCTGTCCGAGAACGAGCATTGCGCAGCCTATCATCACGCCCGCCATAACAACATACTGATCCTGTTTTACGATTGCCGCGTATATCAGCTGCCCCAACCCGGGGTAGTTCATCACGTTTTCGACCAGAAGCGCGCCCGAGAGCAGCCCCGCAAAAGCGAAGCCGAACGACGTTATAATGGGATTGAGGGCGTTGCGCAGAACGTGCCTGAACATTATGGCGTTTTCGCCCAGACCTTTCGCGCGGGCGGTCGTCACGAATTCTGCGTGCGAATAGTCCAGAAAATTTCCGCGCATAACGCGCAAAATTGAGGCTATCGAGCCTACCGAAAGCACGAGCGCGGGCAGAACCAGATGCTCGAGGTAGTCGGCGGCGCGCCCCATCGGCGACATAAATTCGTGCAGAATCGACATCTGTCCGCCCGTCGGCAGAATGCCGCTTACCGCCGCAAACAGCACCGCCAGCAGCGCGAGGAAGAAATACGGAATGCTCAGGGCTGCGTATGAGAGCATTGAGCAGATTTTGTCGAAAACCGAATCCTTTTTCACAGCCGCCAAAACGCCGAGCGGTATTGCCACCGCGTATGAAAGGAACATACTTGCAAGCGCAAGCGCGAGCGTGGGAACTATGCGCTGGGCGATGAGTTCGCCCACGGGAATTTTGTAGCTCCAAGAGTAGCCGAAGTCGGGCGCGCCGAAAAATACCGCAGAATGTTTGTGCGCCTCCTTTTCGGGCAGAAGCAGGTTTGTTTTCAGCGGCGACACTCCGTTGAGCCAGCGCGCGTATTGCACGAACCACGGCTTGTCAAGCCCGAGGCGTATTTCCTCCTGCCTGACGATTTCGGGCGAAATGTCTTTGGAGTTGCGCGCCTCGCTCAAAAAGTCTCCCGGGGCGAGATACATCAGCAGGAAAACAAGCACGCTTATTGCGAACATAAGCGGGATTGTTGCAAGCAGGCGGCGAAGAAGAAAGCGCGTCATTTTCCGCCCTCCGTGTAGAGTTCGTCCAAATTCCAGATAACCGAGCCTATCGGCGGCACGCGCACGTTCTCCCACTTTTCGAGAATGCCCGAGTAGCTCATGGGGGTTGTCAGGAACAGCAGCGGCAGTTCGCGCGCGAAAATGTTTTGCATTTCGAAAATCAGCTTTCTGCGCTTTTCGGGGTTTAGCTCCGTTTCCTGCGCGTCCATAATTGCGTCGATTTCCCTTTCCCAGTTTGTCGCGGGCGATTTTTGGCGCGGATACCAAACGTGCAGGAAACCGTCGGAGCGGTAGATTGCCTTGCCGCCGGTGGGGTCGCCGCCGCCTGTGAAGCCTATCATTGCGGCTTCGTAGTCGAACGTGTTGTCGATTTTAGAGACTATCGCCGCGAAGTCCAGAAACTTCAGCCGGACTGAAATGCCGATTGCCCGCATGTTTTCGACGAACGTAGTGGCGGTTGTGGTGGAGTTTTGCGAGCCGTCTGCCACTATGAAATCGAATTCAACGGCGTTCCCGTCGGCGTCGAAAAGCGCGCCGTTTTCGCCGTATTTAAAGCCCGCCTTCAGCAGCAGCGCGCGCGCGGATTCGGGCGAATACGCGTATTTCGGCGTGTCGGGATTGTGCCACTTTTTGTTGGCGGGGCTTATGATTGAGTCGAGCTTTACCGCGCGCGAAAACCACACGCTTTTAATCAGCCCGTCGCGGTCTATTGCCTGCATTACTGCGCGGCGGAAATCGGCGTTTTTAAACCATTTGAGCTTGTAGGGTTTGACGAACGGCGCGCCGTTTTTGCCCTTTTCGGGGTTTTGGTTGAACCAGATGAAGGAGATTGACGTGTCTGCTCCGCGCTCGTAGATTTTGAATTTGTAGGTGTGCGCGTAGTTTTTCACCCAGGCGTAGTCGTTGGCAGATACTGCGGCGGCGTCGCACTGACCGGTGGCGAAGAGGATTGTGGACGTGTTGGCGTCGGCTACGAATTTGTAGACGAGGAAGTCTATATACGGCAGGCGTCGGCGTCGGCTGTCGGCGCGCCAGTAGTGCGGGTTGGGGCGCAGCACGAGCGATTCCCCCGGTTTGTATGAGTATATTGTCCACGCGCCCGTGGAGACAATTTCGGAGGGGTTGTTTATTGCCGTTTTTGTTGACCACGCCTGCTGGAACGTTCCGTCTTCAACCGCCTTTTGCAGTTTGTGTTTCGGCAGAATTTCAATGAAGCCGATGTCGGTAAGAAACGGCGCGTAGACTTTTTTTGTGGAAAACCGCACTGTGTATTTGTCGATTTTCTCGCATTTGACGGGCTCTCCGCCGATTGTAAACTGTCCCGCGTAGCGCGACGGATACTGAAGCAGCGTCGCGCCCGTAAGCGGGTCTTTGCGGACATTGCCCGCGGCGTCGGTGAGCGGGCGGAAGATTGTCTCGAACGTGAAAACAACGTCGTCGGCGGTGAAGTCCGCGCCGTCCGAAAATTTCACGCCTTCGCGCAGGCGGAACGTATACGTTTTGCCGTCGGGCGAGACTTCCCAGCTTTTGGCGAGCGCGGGCACGCTTTCCTGCTTGAACGGGTCGTAGCTTACGAGAGCCGACATCATCATCGAGATTGCGTCCGCCGAATATGCGTCGCTTGAAACGAGCGGGTTGAAAGTTTTCGGCTCTTGCGACATTGCAAGCACGAACACCCCGCCGTATTTCCCTACTTTACAGCCCGATATTTCCGCGTCGGCGGGCAGGGGGAATTCGCCCCTCTTTACCTGCGGGGGCTGCGAGCACCCCGCCAAAGCCGCCGCACACGCCGCCAGAACCGCCGCACACACTCGGCGGCAGCGTCCGCGCAACGCCGACAATTTTACGGAATCAGGCATTTGTTTCTTTTTCGGAAACATTATCGGATTTATTCCCCGCAGTGTTTAGATTCCAATCGGGAGCCATAAACGAAGTGTCGGGGGCGTTAAGCTCCCAGCGGGGCGAAAAGTCCATAACGTATTTGTTGCGCTTGCCGTAGTTGATGTAGCCTTCGGGCTGCTCGGAATCGAGCTGTTCCATGTAGGCGTCAAGCCCGTAGTCGTCGTCCAGATTGTATTCGTCGTCGAGGTTGTCGAGTTCGTCGTAGGCTCTGTCTTCGGTGGGTTTGTAGCCCGACTCCGCGCCTTCGGAGCTTTGCAGACGCTTGCGCTCCTGTTCCTCTTCGCGCTCTTCGGCGAGCCTTCTTTGGGCTTCTTCGCGGACGAATTCCTTGTGTTCGCGCTCCTCTTCGGCCTGCGCGGCAGCCTCTTCTTCGGCTTCTTTGGCGAGCTTTTTGCGGCGCATAATTATGCCTATGCGCAGCGAGATTTCATACATCAGATAAAGCGGCGTTGCCAGCGCGATTTGCGTGATGCAGTCGGGCGGCGTGACTATTGCCGCGAACACAACTATTATCAGAATCACGACGCGCCTGTTTTTCTTCAGCCAGTCTACGCTCACAATGCCGAGGTAGACCAGAATGAATTCCAGCAGCGGCAGTTCGAACGTGAAGCCCACGGCAATCGTAACGCAAATTACCATTGAGTAGTAGCTCATTGCGTCGGGGAACATTTCAAGCTGCATTCCCTGCGACATATACGCCATAAACGCAATGCCCATCGGCAACATAAACGTGAACGCGAAGACCGACCCCACGAAAAACAGAATCAGCCCTACTATCACCCCCGGCGCGAGCATTTTAAGCTCGTTCGGCGTAAGCCCCGGCATTATGAAGCGCGCCGCAAAGAACAGCACGAACGGCAGCGAAAGCCCCAGTGAGCCGAGAAACCCAACCGACAGCCACACGAAAATGGGCGTTGTTATCGACATCGACCTCAGTTTGATGTCGGCAATCCAGCCGCTTTGGCTCGGCGCGTTTTTGACAAGCACCACGGTGTCGTCTTTTGGTATTACATAATACGGGCCGATTTTTTTCGCCTCCGCGTCGGGCTTGTCTTCAACCAGATACACGGGGCCTATTTTCTGCTCCGCAGCGGGCGTTTGCACCTGCTCCTGCCCGCAGTATGTAGCCAAAATGTCCTTCGCCTTGTTGAGGGGGAAGAGCATTAGCTTGTTGAAGTAGTAGAACCCGCAGACGACAATCAAAAACGCCAGCATAAAAACCGACAGCGACTTCAATATAACGCCGCGCATTTCCTCCAAGTGGTCGAGGAAAGACATTTCGCCGTTATTGCTTTCGGGTTTGCTGTCGGTTTGTTCGGGCATACTACGCTACTCTGAGTTTGCGTTTTTTGGAGAGTTCGGCGCAGAGGGCGTCGAAGACCTTGTTGACTTCTTCCGTCTGCAAAGTCTTGTCGGCGGCGCGGAACGACAGCGAGAACGCGAGGCTCTTGCAGCCCTCTTCAACGCCCTTGCCCGCGTAGGAGTCGAACATTTCGAGGTTTTCAAGCTCGAAACCGCAGCCCTTTGTTTTCTGCTTTGCGATTTTCGTTATTTCGTTGGCGATGTCGAAGGCCTTTTCGTCGGCTTTTACAATTACCGCCAAGTCGCGCGTTGCGGGCGGGAAAGTGCTGAAGCTTTTGAATTTTTCCGCGCCTTTTTTGCGCGCGGCAACTTCGGGCTTGAACGTGATTTCACCCGCGTAGAGGATTTTGTCAATGCCCTCTTCGCGCAAGACGCCAACGTTGATTGCGCCGAATTTCACGCAGAAGCCCTCGCGCTTTTCCGAGCCGCACGCGGCCGCAAAACCCTTCTGCCAAAGCGGCTCTTCAAGCGGGGCGAAGTTCAGGTGCGACGCGTCTACGCCGAGTATTGCAAGGAGGTCGAACGCCAGTTTTTTGGCGTAGAAGAAGTCGGGCTGTTCGCGCTTTTTCCACGCGCGCTTTTGGGAGTCGTCGGCGACGACGAACGCGACGGAGGCAAGCTCCAGAATTTCGCCGTTGTTGTCGGCCTTGAAGATTTTGCCCGTTTCGAAGAAGCCCTTGAATTCGTTGACCGAGGAAACGTTCAGGCGCACGTTGTCCAAAAGCCCGTCGAGCAGCGATGCGCGGAGGCTGTCCTGATCGCTCGTGAGGGGGTTTGCCATTTTGAGGAACTGCGCGTTTGCGTGGCGTTTTGTCTGCTTGCGGCTGTCTTTGAGCGTGTAGTTTTGGCTTTCGTTCAGCCCGTTCGCCGCGAGGAAATCGGTTGCGCGCACGCCGAATTTGAAGAGGGGGTCGTCGTCTCTGAACGACGCCACGCACGCCATCGGAGTTTCGGGGATATTGTCCGAACCCCAGATTCTGACGAACTCCTCCACGAGGTCAATCGGGCGGTCAACTTCGCTTCTGAAAGACGGCACGAGCACGTCCATATTGCCTTCGCCCTTGTCGGACACCGCAAAGCCGAGGCGTTCGAACGCGTCTTTGGCGTCGGCAAAAGTGATGTCGAAGCCGATTTGATTTATTATGTAGCCGAGCGAAATTTCAATATGTCTGTCGTCGCGCGGTTTTGCGCCCGCAAGGCACGCAACGGGTTCGATTTCCCCGCCCGCAAGTTCCGCAATCAAGTCTGCCGCCCTGCGCGCCGCCTCGAGCGTGCCGTTGGGGTCGACATCTCTTGCAAAGCGGTAGGAGGAGTCGGTATGAATTGCGTATTTGCGCGACGTTGCGCGGACGTTGCCGGGGTTGAAGTATGCCGCTTCAATGACGACGTTCTTTGTGGAATCCGTCACTTCCGAGTCAAGCCCGCCCATAATGCCCGCTATTGCCGTTGCGCCTTCGGCGTCGCAAATGAGGGTTGCTTCGGGCGTGAGTGTGTAGGTTTTGCCGTCGAGCGTCTGCATTTTTTCGCCGTCTTGCGCTTGGCGGACGACGATTTTTCTGCCGCGTATTTTGTCGGCGTCGAAGCTGTGCAGGGGCTGTCCGTATTCCATGAGAATGTAGTTTGTTACGTCCACCACATTGTTTATGGAGCGCAGCCCGACCGATTCCAAGTCGCGCACAAGCCATTCGGGGCTTTTGCCGATTTTGACGTTCTTTATCGAGACCGCGTTATACATCGGGCAGTTTTTCGTTTGCAATTCGACGGAATCGAGCAGGCCGCCCTCGGGCTTTTCGGCGTATTTGGGCGCGTATTTAAGCTCGGGCTTTTTGAGCTTTTTGCCGAAACGTGCGGCGAGTTCGCGCGCAATGCCGATATGGCTGAGACAGTCGCCGCGGTTGGCGGTAAGCTCTATTTCGAACACGGTGTCGGAGTCGGTAAACACGTCGTTTATCGGCATTCCGACTTTCGCGTCGGGGTTGTTCGTCAAAATCATCAGGCCGCTGTGGTCTTGCCCAAGCCCCAGTTCGCGCGCCGAGCACATCATGCCGTTGCTTTGCACGCCCCTTAATTGCGACACTTTTATTTCGAAAACTCCGCCTTCGGGAGTTGGCAGTTTTGCGCCCTCGAGAGCCACGGGAACGCGGTCGCCCACAACGTAGTTTTTCGCGCCGCAGACAATCTGAATGGGTTCTTTGTTTTCGTCGATTTTCACCATGCAAACGCCCAGTTTGTCGGCGTTCGGGTGCGGGTCGCGGCTGAGTATTTGCCCCACGACAACGTGTTCGAGCTTCTTAAGTCCCAGCGTTTCCACACTTTCGACTTCAAGCCCGAGCATCGGCAGGGCGTCGGCAATTTGCGCCGCGCTCAAGTCCGACAAATCGACGTATTTGTTCAACCACTTTAAACTTGCTTTCATTTTACAAAAGTCTCCCTGTTTTTATTTGAATTGGCGCAAAAAGCGGACATCGTTTGCGTAGAAATGGCGGATATCGTCTATTGAGTGGACAAGCATTGCCACTCTTTCCACGCCCAGACCGAACGCGTAGCCGCTGTATTCGTCGGGGTTTAATCCGACGTTTTCGAGCACTTTGGGGTCTACCATTCCGCAGCCCATTATTTCAATCCATTTGTTGCTGAGTTTGCCCAAGTCGGCACTCATAAAATCGACTTCAAAGCTCGGTTCGGTGAAGGGGAAGAAGCTCGGGCGCAGGCGCGTTTTTGCCGAAGAGCCGAACAACGCCTTGAACATGTAGTCGAGTGTCGATTTCAGGTCGGTAAGTCGCACGTTTTTGTCGATGTAAAGCCCTTCTATTTGGTGGAAGTTTGCCGAGTGCGTTGCGTCTACGGTGTCGCGGCGGAATGCGCGGCCGGGGGCTACTATTCTTATGGGCGCGCCCTCCTTGAGCATTGCCCTAATCTGCACCGAAGACGTGTGGCTGCGCAGAAGGTAGAGCTCGTCGGCGTGTTTTGCAACGTTGCCGACTTTTGTTTCGCGCGGCATAAAGAGCGTGTCTTGGGCGTCGCGCGCGGGGTGGTCGGCGGGCGTGTTGAGGGCGTCGAAGCAGAACCATTCCGTTTCGAGGTCGGTTGCCTCCGCCACTGTAAAGCCGACTTTTTTGAAGATTTCGCAAATTTTGCGGACTGTGAGCGTGAGCGGGTGGACTGTCCCTTTGGGCGCGTCGATGTTCGGCAGGGAAACATCTGGCATTTCGCCGAGTGCCTCCGCCATTTGCTCGTTTTCTATTCTCGAATACGCTTCGGTGATGAGCGGTTCAATCTGGACTTTCGCCATATTTATCATCTTTCCCGCGGCGGGGCGTTCCGCTTTGTCGAGCGTGGGGATAATTTTCATCAACGCCGTAAGTTCGCCGTTCGGGCCCGTAATGTCCGCGCTAATCGACGCAACTTCGTTTTTCGTTTTCGCCTTCGGCAGAAGGTCTTTCGCCTTGGCCAAAATATCGTTTATTTTCTTTTCCATAAAAACCGTTTTTTTACTCCGCGGGGGAGGTTCATTTTCTTTCCAAATAAAGACGCCATTTAACTTTCTTTGCCCGATTAAAGCAAGCTTTTTTATGTTTTACAAAGCGGCGGCGGTTGAACGTTGTTCGGTGCGGCTTTGTGTGGCTTTCCAAGCAAAATCGGCTTGCCTGATTTGCGCAGACATTCGTTGCGCAAAAAATGCCGTTAATGCCGTTTTGGAAAAGCAAAAAATCGGGGACGCGCAAAAAAACAAAAAAGGCGCGGATTAACCGCGCCCAAAATGTTTAAGTGGCAAAACCGACTATTTCTTGAGGTCGGCAACCTTCTTGACGAGAACGTTGAATGCGGCTTCGTCATTGATTGCCAATTCGGAAAGCTGCTTTCTGTCCATTTCAATGTTCAACGCCTTCAAGCCCGCCATAAATACGCTGTATTTAAGACCCGCGGCTCTGCAGGCTGCGTTGATGCGGACAATCCAGAGCTTTCTGAAGTCGCGACTGCGAACTTTTCTGTCTCTGTATGAGTATTTACCCGCGTGTTGAACTGCGTCTTTTGCGTAGCGGAACAGGCGCGACTTGTTGCCGAAATAGCCTCTCGCCGCCTTCAATGTGCGCAATCTACGTTTGCGCGACGCTACTGAACTTGTAACTCTTGGCATGTTTTAATTCTCCTGAATTATTGTTAAAGCCATGGGGGTCGCCTTCACCCTTTCGGCTGGTTTTTTGTTTTCTTCAATCTTACTATTACGCGAAGGGAACGGCCTTCTTTACGACTGCCGCTATTCCGGGGGTAACGAGCTTATCGTGGCCCATCGAACGTTTCTGCTTGATGGACTTTGCACTGAGCAAGTGGCGTTTGCCAGGGCTTCTGCGCATAACCTTTCCGGACGCTGTAATTTTGAAGCGTTTTACTATTGATTTCTTAGTCTTTTGCATATTTTGATTAAGAATAAAGCACAGAATACAAAACCTTTTTCGCGATTTGTCGAGAACTTTTTTCCAAATTTTTCATTTCCCGAAGCGTTTTTTTACGCGGGCTTTCGTGCGCGCGTGCGGGTGAGGGGTATTAGGGTATTGGGCTTTCGCGCGCGTGTATATTAAACTTTCGCGCACGGGCGGGGCAGCGCGGGCGAAAACCCGCCGAAGCCGATATTGTCTTGTTCCCCCGATAGGCAAAGGCGCGCCGAACGCCGCAAAGCCCCCCCCCGTTTCGG
The DNA here is from genome assembly GCA_934613645.1 of uncultured Opitutales bacterium. Classification (GTDB taxonomy): domain Bacteria; phylum Verrucomicrobiota; class Verrucomicrobiia; order Opitutales; family Intestinicryptomonadaceae; genus Merdousia. The sequence continues at coordinate 47,271 of CAKTTC010000010.1, forward strand.
GAAACATAAAAGTTCTTTTATAATGTGAAAGAGCGAAAAAGGGAGAGCCCCGCTTTTGGGGGCGGAGCTCTCTATATTTATGGGATTATGAGAAAACCTTATTTTACTAAGGTTTTTGCATTCCAAGTGAACGCGCGCGGGTTGTCAACATAAATCGGCATAAATACGCGCTTCCAAAAAAGTGTTGAAGAGGTCGGGAATATTTGCTCATATGGAGGCATGAAAAATGGTATTTTTGCGGCGGCGTTCGCAGGGGCGTCGCTACTGGTTGCTTCGTGCGGGGTAGTCAAGGAAAGCTCGTTCGTTTCCGACGGGGCGAAGTTGTGGTCGATGGGGCAGGAGTTGTCGCTGTTCTCGAAATATTCGGTCGATGCCCAAGTCCTCGACAACGGCGAAAGTATGCTTGTGTTTTCGCCCGAACTTCAGGGCAGGGTGCTGACTTCCTGCTACGGCGGCGTGAACGAGCCGAGCCTCGGCTGGTTTAACCGCGAGGCAGTCGCGCTGCGCAAGGGGGACTTTTCGAAAATCGAAATCGGCGGCGAAGACGTTTTTTCGGTCGGGCCCGAGGGCGGCAATACGTCGGTGTTCTTCGAGCGCGGCGTGTTGTGGACTGAAGACAACAAAAAAACGCCCGCCATTGCGTCTCTCGACAAGTGGAACGTTGTTTCGCGCTCCAAAACGCGCGTGAGAATGTCGCGTTCGGGCGAAATATCGAACGTGCTGGGCGCGAAATTTTCGGTGGAGGCCGAACGCGAAATATCGCTGCTTTCGCGCGACGACGTTTCGAAAATACTCGGCATAGAGCTTCCGCAAAACATAAAAGTTGCCGCGTTCCAGAGCATGAACAAAATCACGAACAAGGGCGCGGAAAACTGGTCGGAGAAATACGGAATGCTCAACATAGGCGTGGGCAGCTTCTTCAACGCCAACAAAACGGTAAACGTCTTCGTGCCCTACCGCGCGGGCGACGCCTCCAAACTCGGCGACGTTGTGCGCGAAAATTCGTTCGACTCCTTTTCGGGCACTGCCTCCGTTTCAAGCCGCGTTGTTGTCAACGACGAATTCATACGCTTTAAGTGCGACGGCAGGTATATGTCGGGCATAGGTGTCAGCCCGCGCCGCAGCGAGGGCATAGTTGTAAGCTTCGACGCCGAGAACGAAATTTTGACGCTCGTAATGTATATCAAACCCTCGGGCAACAGGGCGTATTTCCCCGCCTCGTGGCGCGACTCTCAGGCGGGTTTCGACGGCGACGCAATCGGCGTTTTCAACAACGGCCCGATTGCCAAAAACGCCTTCCAGCCCGCGCTTTTCTACAAAATTTCCACGACATCGCCAGCCCTCAATTTGGAGTCTGGCAAAAGCCAGTTCCACCTGCAGCGCGTTTTCCACTTCCACGGCTCCGAATACGATTTGGACACCGTTTCATACAAACTTACGGGAATTTCCGTAAAACAAATGAGGATAAAATAATATGGACAAATTTTTGAGCGAACTTCTCCAAACACGCTCGCCCACGGGCACTGAGACCGAGGCGGCAAACGTCATAAGAAAATACGTCGCAAACGCGGCGGACTCCTTTGAAAAGGACGTTCTCGGCAACCGCATTGCCACTTTGGGCAACGGCAAAAAAACGCTTATGCTTGCCGGACACATCGACGAGATTGGGCTTCAGGTTTCGTATATCGACGCCGACGGATTCGTGTTCTTCCAGCAGCTCGGCGGGCACGACAACGTTATGATTTCGGGGCGCGCCGTGTGCATTTTAACGTCGGGCGGGGTAGTCCGCGGCGTTACGGGCAAGCGGGCAATCCACCTGATGGACGCCAAGGAGCGCAAGGAAGTTCCCGAAACGCACCAAATCTGGATTGACATCGGGGCGAAATCGCGCGAACAGGCTCAGGAAATGGTTTCCGTGGGCGACCCGATTGTCTACGAAACGTCGGTCGTGGAAATGGCGAACAACCGCTGCGCCTCGCGCGCCTTCGACGACAAAGCGGGCGCGTATTGCATTTTCGAGACACTCCGCCGACTCGCCAAAACGAAGGCAAAGCTCGCCTACAAGCTCGCGAGCGTCGGCACAACGCAGGAGGAAATAGGCACGCGCGGCGCGTGGACTTCCGCCTACGCCGTCAACGCCGACGTCGCCATTGCAGTAGACGTAACCCACGCCACCGACTTCCCCACTTGCGACTGCCGCAAATTCGGCGACGTCAAGCTCGGCGGGGGCGTCGTGATTGCGCGCGGGCCCAACCTCAACCCCGTGGTTGTGGAGCGTCTTGTAAAGCTTGCAAAGGCGAACAAAATTCCCTACCAGCTCGAGGCCGAACCGCGCCCCACGGGCACCGATGCCCGCGTAATTCAGACGGCGCGCGGCGGCGTGGCTACGGGGCTTTTGAGCATTCCGCTCAGGTATATGCACACTCCGTGCGAAGTGGCCAATTTGGACGACATCGAAGCGTGCGTTGCGCTGCTTACGGCTTTCGCAAAATCACTCAAAAATTCCGATGACTGGACTTTCTAATATGGCAAAACGAAGGGTATTGCTTACGCGCAAAGACAATTCCGCATTGGCTGAATTGCTGAAATCGGGCGGTGTGGAGGTTGTCGAGATGCCCCTTATCGACTGCGCCTACACTGTCAACGCCGACGACGCATCCGACGTGTTCGACGAACTCGGCGGATACGACTGGATAACGTTTTCAAGCCCCAATTCCGTCCGCGGATTTTTCAAGGCTTTCTTCAACGAATTCGCCGACATTCGCTCGCTCGGCATAGCCCGCATTGCCTGCGTGGGCGACTCCACCGCGCGCGAGCTTCAAAAGTTTTTCATCAAGGCCGACGTAGTTCCCGAGAAGCAGACCGCCGCCGAAATGGCGAAGGCAATGGGCGAATTCCAGAGCCTCGAAAACCTGAAAATTCTTTCCGTCCGCGGGAATCTTGCGCTGCCAGAGCTTGTGAAGGCTCTCGAGAAGCACAACGCTATTGTCGATACGTTCGAGGTCTACAAGACATCGCACAAAAAGCTCTCCCACACCGACGCCGCCGTCGGCGACTTCAAAAAAGCGGGGGCTGACATAGTGGTTTTTGCAAGCCCGTCGGCAGTGGAAAGCTTTGTAAAGAACGCCGAAACGCTCGCTCTTGAAGAGGGGGCGGCGCGCCCGAAGGTTGTGGCGATTGGCCCGACGACGGCTGAGGCGGTGAGGAAGTTTTCGATGAAAGTGGCTGCGGAAGCCGAAGCTCCGACGGCGGAGGCGGTTTTCAATGCCATCTCTTCCCTCCTATAGCGCGTGAAATTGGCTTGATGCTACGTTTCAAAAAAAATTTGCGGTGGCGGCTGTAGTAGACCTACTGCCCCACTGCAAATTTTTTTTGAAGCCTCGCCTGAAGCTCAATTTGACGCGCTATAGAAAATAGTGAAAACGCGTTCTTAAAGTTTATTGACTTTAATGGATAATCAAAGGCGTATTGAGCAAAGCTCAATCGCCGCCACTTTAGGAAATGTAAAAAATGTTTCACTGTTTATTGTTGCTCGGTCACGTAGGCTAACTACGCTCCCATCGCAACAAAAACGTGAAGCCTTGCCTAAAACTACGTTTGACGCGTTCTTAGGAACACAACTTCAACGAATAATCAAAGCGGAATTGAATGAAATTCAATCCGCGCCACTTTAGGAAACGTAAAAAACGCCTTTTCTGTTTGTATACGCATTGGCTTCGCCAATGGCTAATTATTCTAAGCACAAACTTTAATGGATAGACAAAGCGGATTGAATTTCATTCAATCCGCGCCCCTTTAATTTCAAAAGCGCGAGGCTCGAGGCAGGACTTGCGTTTGTGAGTGGTGGGATAGTGCTTGAGCACAGACCACCCGAACAAACCAAGTGATGCCCGAGAGCGTTTCTTTCGGCGGCTTTTAATAACCAACGGCGATTGAACAAAGTTCAATCGCCGCTATCTTAAAAATATAAAAACCGCCGCCGAAAGAAACGCGTCATCGCGCTTTTGAAGCGAGGGTGAATACTTCGGAGATGATACCGCATGCTTTGCGCATGTCGGCTTCGGTGATTGTCGGGTGGACAAGCAACATAAGCGACGTGTCCTTGAGCGCATAGGCGTTGGGGAGGTCTTGCGCCGACTTGTGCCAGCCCGCGTCCTTGAAACATTTTTCCTCCGAGATGTTCCAGCAAGTGCCCGAAAAACAGGGCACGCCGCGCGCGGAAATCTCCTTGGCTATCCTGTCTCTGTCCCAGCCGCTTTTGAGCATTTCGGGCTTTACAAAACAGTAGTATTTGTAGAAGGCGTGGACGATTCCTTCGGGGACTTCCGTCAGCCTTATGCACGGGAATTTTGCGAGAGTTTCGGAATAAATCGCGGCGTTGCGGTTGCGGATTGCCGTCCATTCGGGCAGCTTCTTATACCAGCGAATGCCGAGTGCCGCCTGCATTTCGGTCATGCGCCAGTTTGTGCCGAAACTTTCAATGAGCCAGCGGAAACCGTCGGGGTGCTTTCTGTTGAAAACGGCGTCGTAGCTTTTGCCGTGGTCTTTGTATTCCCACATTTTAAGCCACAATTCGGAGTTGTTTGTTGTGACCGCGCCGCCTTCGCCGCCGGTTGTTATGATTTTGTCCTGACAGTAGCTCCACGCGCCGACGTCGCCGATTGTGCCCACGGGACGCCCCTTGTATACCGCGCCGTGCGCCTGCGCGCAGTCTTCTATTACGAAAAGATTGTGGCGTTTTGCAATGTCCAAAACGGCGTCCATATCGCAGGGGAAGCCCGCGTGGTGGACGGCAATGACGGCCTTTGTTTTGGGCGTGATTGCGCGCTCAATGGCTTCGGGCGAAATGTCCTGCGAGTTTAAATCGACATCTACAACAACGGGTTTTGCCCCGCGCATTACGACCGAACTTGCCGACGCCATAAACGTGCGGCATGTTGTTATAACCTCGTCGCCCTCCTTGATTCCCGCCGCTACCAGAGCCAATTCCAGAGCCAGCGAGCCGTTCGCTAGGGCTATTGCGTGCTTGCAGCCCAAACTTTCGCAGATTGTTTTTTCGAACTCCGCGTTTTTGTTCCCCGTCCAGCGGTTTATCTTGCCCGAGCGGAGAACCTCGGAAACGGCTTCGATATCGCCGTCGTCAAAAAAAGGCCATTTTTTAAAATTTTCCATAGTTATGCTTCCATTGTTGCGCGATATTTTCGCCCGTTTCGGCAAAAAGTCAAGCCTAACGCGCGGGGCGGGCGGGCAAGTGGGAATCCGTTTTTTGTTGACAGTTGCGGGCGTTGCGGGCTAACTGGCCTTCGATAAAAACATTCAGATTTTTCGGAAATGAACATAGCAATAGTTGGAACGGGATACGTCGGATTGGTTACCGGCGCGTGCTTTGCCGAAATCGGCGTAAACGTTTACTGCATTGATATTGACGCAAAAAAAATAGAACGTCTGCAGCGCGGAGATATTCCGATTTACGAGCCGAACCTCGACACCCTTGTTCTCGACAACATAAAGAACGACCGCCTCCATTTTACCACAGACCTCGCCTCTGTTCTGGACGATGTGGACATAGTTTTTTCCGCCGTCGGCACGCCGCCCGACGAAGACGGCAGCGCAGACCTCACCTACGTTTTGAACGTTGCGCGCACAATCGGCGCAAATATGAACAAATACGTGCTTGTGGTGACCAAGAGCACAGTCCCCGTGGGCACGAGCGAAAAAATCCGCGCCACAATAAACGCGGAGTTGCAAAAGCGCGGCGTTTCCATTGAATTCGACGTTGCCTCCAACCCAGAATTCCTCAAAGAGGGTTCGGCAATAGAAGACTTTTCCAAGCCCGACCGCATAATAATCGGCGTCGATAACGAGCGTTCAAAAAAGCTGATGACCTCGCTCTACCGCCCGATTCTGCTCAACAATTTCCGCGCCATATTCATGGACATAGCCTCGGCGGAAATGGCGAAATACGCGGCAAACGCAATGCTTGCAACCAGAATTTCGTTTATGAACGACATCGCCAATTTGTGCGAAAAACTCGGCGCAGACGTCGAAATGGTGCGCGAGGGAATCGGCAGCGACTCCCGCATAGGCTCGCGTTTCCTCCGCGCGGGCTGCGGCTACGGCGGCTCGTGCTTCCCCAAAGACGTAAAGGCTCTCATAAAAACCGCCGCCGACGCGGGCTGCGAGCTCGACGTTCTCAACGCCGTCGAACGCGTAAACAATTCGCAAAAACACGTTTTGTTCAAAAAATTCAGCGACTTTTTCGGCGGCGAAGTCAGGGGGCGCAAAGTGGCTGTCTGGGGGCTTTCCTTCAAACCCGGCACCGACGACATGCGCGAGGCAACTTCCCTTGTGCTTATCGACGAACTCCTCGTCGCGGGTTGCGAAGTTTCCGCCTACGACCCCGTTGCAATGAACGAGTGCCGCCGCCGCCGCCCCCAAAGCCCGATACGCTACGCCAAAGATATTTACGACTGCTCGAAGGGCGCACAGGTAATTTTCCACGTTACCGAGTGGAAGGAATTTAGAATCCCGAACTGGAAGAAAATCAAGGCTTCTATGGCTGAAAATCCCGTCCTAATCGACGGCAGAAATACGTTTTCGCCGTCGGAGCTTTGCGGCATAAAATATATGCGCATCGGTTAGGCGGCAGGCGGGCGTGCCGAGTGCGCACCCGCCTCGGTTTCCGCCGCGCTGCGGGGAATTTCGCAGCTTCCCGCAAGACCGTGTTTTGCCCGTGCGAATGCGTTCGGGGCTTTTCCTCCGCGGCGAGGGGCTTTTTTTGAGGACGTTTGCGCGTTTTGTCAAAAAAATGGTTGAAATATAGGCGCGATGTGAAATGATTGGCGGCGAGTATGAGTAGTAGAATATTTTCCGCTTTTTTGCTTTTTATTTCGGGCGCACTTTTTGTGTCGGCCCAAGACATCAACATAACTGTCGAGGGCGACGCCGAACACTCAAACGTTCCCGTTTACCGCGTCGCTATTAAGTCGGCGGACGCCGCGCTGAAAAATCTTGCAACGCGCGCGTTTTCGCTCCACGGAAGCTACATTTTAGTCCCCGAATCAAAGGCGCAGTTCGTTTTCGACTTTTCGCCCGCAGGCAACAACGCCGTGCGCGTTTCGATAAGGGGTTCGGGTTCGCTCGAGCGCGTCGTGGGCGGCTCAAACCAAGTAAACGCCCTCATGAAAGCGTGCGATTTCGCCGTGGAAAAAACGCTGCGCAAGCGCGGATTCTTCGCGGGCAAACTCGCGTTCTCGTATTCGCGCGCGGGCGGAAAAACTTCGGAAATAGCCGTTTCCGATATGGTTTTCAAGCACATCAGGGTAATCACCAAAGACAAGTCAGACTCCCTCTGGCCGCACTTTTCGCCCGACGGCTCCAAAATCGCCTACACGGGCTACTACAGGGCGGGGCTTATGGACTTGTTTCTGATTGACCTGAACACAAACACCCGCAAAACGCTCGCCGCCTACAAGGGCAGCAACTGCGGCGGGGCGTTCTCGCCCGACGGTTCGCGCATGGCGATGGTTTTGACCACTTCGGGCAACGCAGAAGTTTGGGTGGGCAATTCGCAGGGCAGGGGGCTTAGGCGCATAACGCGCACTTCGGCAACGGAAAGCTCGGCAAGCTTTTCGCCCGACGGCTCGAAACTCGTTTTCGCAAGCGATATGCGCGGGTATCCGCAAATCTACACAATGCCCGCAAACGGCGGCAGAATGCAGGTTGTAAACGCGCGCCTTAGCAAATACTGCTCAGAACCCGACTGGAACTGGACAAACCCCGAACTTATCGTCTTCACGATAGCGCAGGGCAAGGGCTTTCAGGTGGCGACATACAATTTCCTCACGCGTCAGGCGAAAGTAGTCAGCCGCGGGGCGAGCACCTCGGGCGCAAAATGGCTCAGCGACGGCCGCCACATAGTCTGCCAGAAATCGTTCGGCAAAACGCGCCGCCTGTATGTTATAGACACCGAAACAGGCAGGCAGACGCCGCTTCATTCGGCAACGCTCGGTTCGCTTTCCGACCCCGATTTCGTATACGCAAAATAGCCCCGAACTATGAATATTGTAACACTCGACTTGGAAGGGGTTTTGATTCCCGAAATCTGGATAGCCTTCGCGGAGGCGTCGGGTATTCCCGAGCTTCGCAGAACAACGCGCGACGAGCCCGACTACGACAAGCTTATGCGCTATCGGCTCGACATTCTCTCGAAACGCGGAATAAAGCTTGCCGACATTCAGAACGTAATTGCAGCGCTCGAGCCGCTCGAGGGCGCGCGCGAGTTCATGCAGTGGCTTATGTCGAAGACCCGCGCGGTGATTCTTTCCGACACCTTTGAGGAATTCGCCCGCCCGCTCATGGCAAAACTCGGCAACCCGACCCTCTTCTGCCACGACCTGCAGGTAGATTCAAACGGCTTTGTTTCGGGCTATAATCTCCGCATAGCCGACCAGAAGAAAAAAACCGTAGAGGCGTTCAAGGCTCTCAATTTCAAAGTAATCTCCACGGGCGATTCCTACAACGACCTTTCCATGTTGCGCGCGGCAAACAGGGCGGTAATGTTCCGCCCCACCCAAAAGTTCGCCGCGGAAAATCCCGACTTGGAGGTTGCGCAAAATTACGCACAATTAAAAGACGCCTTTGAGCGTTTTATGGCCGAATAAAATTTAACGGATAAAAATATGGCTAAAATGGCTAAGAAAATCGAAACGGGTCGATATGCCGCGCGCGGCGTTTCGGCGGGAAAAGAGGAAGTCCACGCGGCTGTTGACAAGCTCGATCAGGGCGTGTTCAAGGGCGCGTTTTGCAAAATCACGAAGGATTTTCTCACGGGCGACAAAAACAAGTGCAACGTAATCCACTCCGACGGAAGCGGCACAAAGTCGATAATCGCCTACCTTCACTTCAAAGAAACCGGCGACGCCTCCGTCTTCAGGGGAATTTCGCAGGACTCAATCGTCATGAATATAGACGACCTGCTTTGCATAGGCGCGGCGGAACGCATACTCATTTCCAACACGGTAAACAGAAACGCCAAGAATTTTACGGGTGCGGCTCTTGCGCAGCTGATTTTGGGCGCGGAAGACTTCCTTGCAAAGCTCCGCAAATTGGGCGTGGGCGTATACTCGGGCGGCGGCGAAACGGCCGACGTGGGCGACCTCACGGGTGCGGTTGTAGTCGACAGCTGCGCGGTTGCGGTTATGCAGCGCAAAAACGTAATCTCGGGCGCGGGAATCAAGGCGGGGCTTTCCATTGTGGGGCTTTCCTCGGCGGGCAGGGCTACGTATGAGGACTTCGAAAACAGCGGCATAGGCTCGAACGGGCTTACGAGCGCGCGCCACGATATGCTTTCGTCGTATTACCGCAAAAAATATCCCGAAACGTTCGACCCCAACACCGACAAAAAATTCGTCTACTGCGGGCCGTTCAAATTGGAAGACAAGCTTGAAGGCTCTAAAATGACTGTCGGGCAGGCGTTGCTTTCGCCCACGCGCACATACGCGCCCGTGATAATGAAGATAATCAAAAAATATCCCGATTTGATAAAAGGGCTCGTGCACTGCTCGGGCGGCGGGCAGACAAAATGCCTGCGCTTCGGAAAAGGCGTGCACTTCGTAAAGGACAACCTCCTCCCCGTTCCCCCCATTTTCAAAACCATTCAGAAGGCGAGCAAAACTACCGACAAGGAAATGTTCGAAGTCTACAATATGGGACACCGAATGGAGGTTTACTGCAAGCCCGCCGACGCCGCAAAGGTTGTGGCGGTTGCAAAGAGCTTCGGTATCGACGCCGCGGTTGTCGGCAGGACTGAGAAATCCAAACGCGCCGACGGCAAAAACCACGTTACGATAGTCCACGATTCCAAAACAATCGAATACGGGCCAAGAGATTAGGAGTATTTATGCTGAAAGCAGGTATTGTAGGCTTGCCGAACGTCGGCAAGAGCACGCTGTTCAACGCGCTTACGCGCTCGCGCAAGGCGGAGGCGGCAAACTATCCGTTCTGCACGATTGAGCCGAACGTAGGCGTTGTGGAAGTTCCCGACGCCCGCTTGGCGGTTCTGGCGGACATAGCAAAAACGCAGAAAATAGTGCCCGCCGCAGTCGAGTTTGTTGACATTGCAGGCCTTGTCGCGGGCGCGAGCAAGGGCGAGGGCTTGGGCAACAAATTCCTTGCAAACATCAGGGAAGTAGACGCCGTTGTAGAGGTTGTCCGCTGCTTTGACGACGACGACATTCTCCACAGCATGGGCAGCGTAGACCCCATTCGCGACATCGACGTAATAACTACGGAGCTTATCCTAAGCGATATCCAAAGCTGCGAAAAACAGCTTGAAAATAACCGCCGCAAGGCGAAGGGAATGGACAAGGACGCAATCAAGAACGTCGAGCTGCTCGAACGCGTTCTGGAACACCTCAACAAGAACAAGCCCGCCACAACGCTTGAGGTTTCGGACGAGGACGCCGACAGGCTAAAGTCCTACTTCATGCTGACTTCCAAGCCCGTAATCTACGCGTGCAACGTTTCCGAAAACGACATCGCCTCGGGCAACGACTACGTCAAAAAAGTGGCGGACTTCGCCAAAAAGGAGCACAACGCCTCAACTTGCATAATCTGCGCGCGTTTGGAGGAAGAGCTTTCTTCGCTCTCTCCCGAAGAGGCTGCGGAATACCTGAAAGAATTGGGCGTTGAAGACAGCGGCGTGTCTGCGCTTATCCGCAACACCTACAGCCTGCTCGGGCTGGCGAGCTATTTTACGGCGGGCGAGCCCGAAGTCCGCGCGTGGACGTTCAAACGCGGAATGACCGCCCCGCAGTGTGCGGGCGTGATACATACCGACTTCGAAAAGGGCTTCATTAAAGCGGAGGTCGTTTCTTACGATGACCTTGTAAAGGCGGGCAGCGTGGCGCACGCGCGCGAAGCGGGCAAATACAGGCTTGAGGGCAAGGAATACGTCTTCCAAGACGGCGACGTTGCTTTGTTTAGATTCAATGTTTAAAAAAATTCGGGAGTCGGCGGATAATTGGCTGGCCTCGCCGCGCTTGACGGTGGGGCTGCTGTTTTATTCCGTCGTTCTCGTTTTCGTGGCAACGCTTGCGCAGCGACAGATGGGCGTTGAGCGCGCTGCCTCAGTTTTTTTTGAAAGCTTTTTCGTGTTCGAGCCTTTCGGCGTGCCTATGCTCGGCGGCGTGGCGGTCGGGGTTTTGGCGGTTGTTAACATCGTGTTCAGCTCGCTTAAATATATGTCGTTCGGCGTGGCGGGCTTCGGCTCTTCGATAATCCACAGCGCGCTTGTTCTGCTGATTGTTTCGGGCGCGCTCCAGTATTTTATGCGCGAAGAGGGCACAATGACAGCCGCCGAGGGCGTGCCGACTTCCGCGGTTGTTATGCGCAACGGCAAAACGCGAATGCTGCCGTTTTCCGTAAAACTTCTGAAGTTTACAAAGACCGACTGGCAAGGCAGCGACATTCCCAAAAACTTTTCAAGCGACGTGGTTTTCGTCCACAACAACACTTCCACAGAGGCGGTCGTGCAGATGAACGCGCCCGTTTCGTTCAACGGTTGGACGTTCTACCAGACTTCCTATTCGCTCGGCGGGGTGCCGCGCAGCGTGTTCACGGTGGTGAAAAACCCCGCGCGGACGCTTCCGTGGCTGGCGTCGGGGGCGGTGTTTGCGGGAATGCTGTTCACGTTCGCGTCGAAACGCTTTACACAAAAAATATGACTCGCGGCGAAAAATTGACAATTTTTATTTCGGCGGTGGTCGCGCTGCTGCTTGCGTTTTCGCCGTTCGCGGTTAAGTGCATATCGGGCGATTCGCTTTTCGACGGCGTCTTCGGGCGGAGCTTCGGCTCGCTCCCCGTGTCGATGGGCGGGCGCGTTATGCCGATGTCGAGCGCGGCGGCCGACGTGCTGAAGTCGTTTTCGGGCAAAAGTTCGGCGAAAATCGACGGCGCGAAAATGTCGGCTACAAAGTGGCTTTGGACGGCAAACGCGCAGCCCGAAAGGGCGGAATCCGCGCCGCTAATCAGAACCGACAACCGCGATTTGCAGAAGCTTCTCGACGCCGACGGGCGGTATGTGAAGTATTCGGCGGTCTCGCAAAAATACGAATCGCTCGCGGAGACTGCGGCTGGGAAAGACCCGTATGCAAAATCGTGCAGGGAGACGATTGCGGCGGCGTCTTCGCTCGGAATGTCGCTGAACGCACTCGGGATAAAACACCCCGACGCGAAATCGGCAAAGGAAACGCTCGCCATTTGGCGCAAGGCTGTCGCCGACGCCGAGAGCGAATTGAGTGCCGCGGCAAAACAGAAACGCCGCCCCGACGATTCCAAACTTGTTGCGGCAAGCGCGTATTTAAATTACCTAAATTATCTGGCGAAATTCGAGCGGCAAAACAACAACGCGGTTGTCAAAACCGTTTGGGACGGCGGCGAATTCAAAACGCCCGTTCAGGCAATGCTCGACAGAAAACTTTCCGAACGCGCCTCGAAACTTTTGCAGTCATACGCCGAAACGCTCGATGCCGTGTCGGCGGGCGACCGCGTCGCGCTCGAAAAGGGATTGGCGGAAATCTCGCAAAATTTGGGCGACATTCCAGCGTTCCGCCTGCGCGCCGAAGCCCTCTTCAATGCGTTCGACCCGTTCTTCGCGGGCTTGATTCTCTACGCCTTTGCGTTCGTGTGCCTCGCACTTTCCAAAATCTGGAGCGGAAAATTGGGCTGCGCAGGTGGAGTTTTTTTGACGGCGGGCGTGGTTGTTCATCTCGCGGCAATGGCGGCGCGCATGTATATACAGATGCGTCCGCCCGTTACGAATTTCTATTCGTCGGTCGTGTTTACGGGCGCGTTGGCGGCGGCGTTCGGGCTGTTTTTGTTCGCGAAAAAGGGCTCGTATTTGGCGGCGTTGGCGGCGGCGTTCGGCGGGTTGCTGTCGCTCGTGGTGGCGGTGAATCTGCCGTATAGCGGCGATACTATGGCGATGATGCGCGCCGTGCTCAATTCGAATTTTTGGCTCACCGCCCATGTGACCACAATAATGATTGGCTATTGCGGGCTTTTCTTGGCAGGGTGGACGGCGTCGCTGAGGCTTGTTTGCAACGCGTTTTCGAAAACGAATTTCGGCGCGGAGACAACGAAGACCGCCGACGGCGTGTATGTTCTGCTGTGCGTCTGCCTGCTGTTTACCTTTACGGGAACAATGCTCGGCGGAATTTGGGCAGATATGAGCTGGGGACGCTTCTGGGGCTGGGATCCGAAAGAAAACGGCGCGCTGATGATTGTGCTTTGGACGGCGGGAGTTATCCATTGCCGTTTGCTTAAAGTTTGCAACGATAGATTTTTTCTGGCGTTGGCGGCGTTGGGAAACGTTGTCGTGGCTTGGGCGTGGTTCGGCGTGAATATGATGGGGATTGGGCTTCACTCATACGGATTTACCGAGGGCGGGTGGCTGTGGCTTATTCTTTTCATTTTTTTGCAAATAAGTGTTGCACCGTTTGCGTTTATAGTGTATAAATCCGAGTAGTATTATTTAAAAGTGATACTGTGTTTTGGCGAGGTGTAGCTTAGCCTGGTAGAGCGCTACGTTCGGGACGTAGAGGCCGGTGGTTCGAATCCACTCACCTCGACCAAAATAAAAGCCTGTAAACATCATAGTTTGCAGGCTTTTTTGTTTGATTATCACTGTGTTGTAGGGTTATTGAAGAGTTTTGAAAGATTTTGAAAGGAAAGCGGAACTCATCAAAAAAGCTTGTTTTGAGGGCGAAAATTTGCGACATTTTCGCGACAAGGTTTTTATGAAAGTAGCGAAATGTAAAATTCACGGTGAAGACGGTTATGTCTGTTCCTACAAGCGCGACGGCAAATATTGTCGCAAATATTTTTACTCCAAAAAAGACGCAGAAGCTTTTAAGCGCAATCTCGAAAATGTAAGCACTCCTTCCGCAAAAATTGTTAATTCGTTTTCATCGGCTCAAATGGACGATATTGTTGCGGCGGTTCGTCTTTTGCCGAAAGGGCGGACTCTTGTAGAGGCGGTCAAAAAGGCTTGGCAATATGATTCAAACGCCGACGTGGAAGGTCTCATCAATTCTTTTATGGACATAAAGCGGGCGAAGGGGTTGTCTGTTTCTCACATAAAGCATACGCGGGCGCGGCTGTTGGATTTTCAAAAAACCTTTAAATCCTTCTCTTATGCGACTCCCGCCGCAATTTTGGAATACATAAAATCAAAAGGGAAACAAAAAACTATCATTCACTACAAAAGCACGCTTTCCGATTTTTTCGCGTATTGTTTTAGAAAAGACGCCATTTTAAGCAACCCGTTTGACAAGCTTTCTTCCGACGACTTTCTTATTGAAGAGCAAAAGTTCGAAATCGGTTTTTTGTCGGTCGAGCAAGCGAAATCTTTTATGGCGCTCTTAGAGCAAAAATATCCGCAATACTGCAAATTTTATACGCTCGCGCTTTTTGCGGGTGTTCGTGTTGACGAATGCCAACGTTTTAAAAATGATTTTATTGACTATGGCGGAAGGTCTATAACGTTCCCGAAGGAAATTGTAAAGGGAGGGAAAAAGGCGTGGATTGTCCGCGACTATGAACCCAATTTATGGGCTTGGCTTGAAAAATACAGAGAATCGGATTTTAAGCGTCCGTCAAACACTCTTCGAACAAAGATTGGCAAGGATTTGAATTTACCGCAGAATTTCGCGCGGCATAGTTTTGCGACGTATCATTTGAGTCTTTACAAGGACGCGGAGCGAACGCGCTTCATTACGCGCCACAACAACGCTCAAACACTCCAAAACCACTATTTCGGAGCATTAGTGGACAAGCAAACCGCCAAGGCGTATTTCGAGATTTTGCCGAGTTAGCGGCTTATTTCTTCTTTAACTTCAATCCACCCTGCGTTCGGTCTTCGCGCATCGCCAACTTCTGTCTTTCCTGTAAACCTGTCTATTCTGACAATTCTCCACTTAAACGACGAGTAGGACGCGTAGCGATTTGACAGCGCGTATACTGAGGTTGCTCCGATAATTAGACCGACCAAAAACGAGAACAGTATTTGTTTTTTGTTTCTCATAGGCGGCTTATTTTGTGTTTCGGTAGAAGTAAAAAGGGTTTCAATGCCTTCTTTTAATTTTGATGACATCATTATTTTTGAAGTGTTTTGAGTTCTTGATGTCGTAGGTTCTCCAAATTTATTTGCCGTTTTAGTCCCTGGGACACACCCAAGAATTAACCATTTAACGACTACCAGTGGAGTGTGGTTTACTATAAAAGCCAAAAAATACCAATTCCCCGACAGGTTCATATCGTGTAGGCGGCGAATTTGGATGCAGATATACGGGATATACCCCAAAAACAATATCCACAGGGGAACAATTCCCCAATATGGGCTTAGATTATGCGATTGTAGGAAAAAAATAACATCGGCAAGGTGAGCAAAGAATATTGTAAAGACCCCGAATAGCGGCAACATCGCGAACCACCAAATCCAATATGTCTTACGCGAAACACGCCCTTTTATTGAATAGAATTTTGCGATAGGTTTTAAGCATTTCAATTTCAATAATCCCCACGCGGAAAGAGTCAATAGAACAATAAAAAATGATAACGGCAACAGCGGGGATAAATTATTATTTGGCACAGAATTATTCGATTCTCTGGACGGTTGAGATGTTGCATTTTTTTGAGGGGCAAATTCCGCTTTCAATCCCACGAGAAATTCGTTGTCGCTTGTGCTCATATGTTAATATCCTTTTAGACTCCTAATTTGTTTTTCTATGTCTAAGAGTTTTTCATATTTTTTGTCGACACTATATCCTGTATGTCGCAGATAGGAAAGGTCTGATTTTACTTTTTTATAACGCAAAGTATCGTTATGATAATCTATATTTTTTAATGATTCCGAAAGATAATCTATACACTTAAATATTCTGGTAAGCTTTGGGGCTTTATCAATTTCATCTTCAACTTTTCTGAACAGCCTGTTTATAATGTCGCGAGCTTCCGATAGCGAAATATCGAACATTTCACGCGCGTTTTTACGCGTTTTGATTCAAGTTCGGCGTGGACGAGCTTTTCGAGATAATGTGAACGGCGAGTGTATACAGAATATTCTTCCTTATAATTGGCGGGGACTCCTGTCCCTTTGTTTAATTCGGCAAGTCGCGCTGCCACGGAAACCGTGGTGTATCCAATTTTTAGATAGGGGATACAAGGGTTCGACGCGATATAAACATATCCAGCGTAATTATCTCTTTGTTTGAAATATTTAGCTGACATATAATCTCTCTATTTGAACAAAAACCATTTGGCGGTTATCTTCATTTTTTTAGTTTATTTTTGACTTTGTTTTTCGCCCCTATTGCAACTCCAACCGAATTCGTTATGGTCGCTCCATCGCCTTGGGGAAGCCCTCTCTGTTTTATATCATAATCAATCAAAGCGGCAATATAGGCGGATACATTACCCGCAAAACGCTCAGTTGCTATTTTTTTTGCATCTTCTAATACACTTGGGGAAATGGATATGTTTACTCTTATATTTTTCTTCATACTCATAATTTAGTTGTGTAATTAAATTAGACAAGAAAAAAAACTGTTGACATAATACACAACAAAGGTGTATGCGTTGTGTATGAAAATGAAAAAAGCAAGGGCGGTTGGACGCCCAAAAGCAGGTGAAAAGAGGGTTCGTTATAATTTTGTTATGCTCCCCTCTGTGAAAAGTTCTGGGGCGAAAAAAGCATTTTTTCAAAACAAGTCATTATCACGCTATGTTGAGGATTTGATTCTCGCAGACGTGGCGAAGAAAGGCGCGTAAGATGGAAGCAGTGGCATTGAACGAATTTTGCACGGTGGGGGAATGTGCGAAATATTTAAAGACGCGCGGGGCGGTTGTTTCGGTCGCCGAGCTTAGGCGCATTGCTTCTGCCAAAGACTTGCCCTTTCGAAAGGGTGCGGGTCGAACGTTTCTCTTTAAGAGCGAACAGTTGGTGAGGGCGTATGAATCGACATTTTTACGTCCGAGCGAAATTTTGGCACTTGCCCGTGCCCGCAGGCGAAAGGAGGCGGCACTATGAACCGCTATGACTGCAATGAATTGTTGCGTCCGATTCGGTTGGCGAAGTGGGAGCATTTAATGCGCGCTGTTTGGTGTGTGGTGCAGTTTATGGGCGTGCTTGGGCTGTATTTCGGCTTCATTTGGCTGGTTTACAGGGCACTTTAATTTCCGCCCCGCTGTGGGGCAAAACAAACAACAAAAAAGCCCGCCGAATTGGCGAGCTGAACTAAAAAAAATATGGATACAGAAAATAGTCAAGTAGAAACTCAAACTCCCAAATACAAGGTCGGCGACTTGGTGTGGATACCGATGCCCCGCAATGTTAACGGCGGGGGAGGATTGGTATTTGTTCAAACGACAATCACTGCGGTGGTCTACACGCGTTTTGACGGTAAGTCTACATTTGAGGGGTATATACCTGCGAGCGAACGCCAGAACAAGTTAATAGAAGAGTCTGGCGTGTTTGCAACCCGCGAAGAGGTCGAAGCCTTTGTCGACAATATCCAAGCCAAAGCGGAAGCCGAGATGGAGGGCAAGTAAGATGGCGCGGAGTAAGAGCAAAGGCGCGGTCGATATGGTGCAGATTTCAATCAGTCTGCCGCGCGAGCTGGTAAAGAAAATTGACGAGATGGCGGCGGCGGACAACCGCAACCGCTCGAATTTCATTTCAAACGTATTCCGCAAATTTGCGGAGGAACAATTAGGGAAAGGTAAGTAAGATGAGTAGCGAAGACCTTAAAGCACATAAGGCTAACGAAGAATCGACTGTCGTGCAGAATGTGGCGCGTATGGTCATTGACAAAACTGTGGCGGAGCAGACGCAGACTGTTTTTGAAAAGGTAATAAGTCTCAATCAATGGGACGCCGTTGCAACGGCAATCACGAACAGGCTTGCTGACGAACTCAAAGAGCAGTCGTTTATGACAACCGATTTGGAGCTGACCGAAAAGCAAAAGGACGCGCTCGGGAACGGGCTGTCGGTGATTGTTTCGGAGGTTGTGAAAAACTACAAGGCGCAGGTCTCGAACGACGAGCGGACGGTATCGACGTATCTTATCGTAAAAGGCGCGATGCGTTCGATAATCGAGCGTGTGCTTTCGGGAATCGGCGAGGAAATCAACCGCGGCGCGGTGATAAATGCGGTTGCCGTTTCGGCGGACTCGAAAGGCAAAGACTTTAACAAAGTCGAGCTGCAATACTCAAAAGACGCGGGCGACATCACAATCCCGACAAAGGGAGTGTTTATATCGACGAACTGCGTCGAAACCATACGCGATTCAATCCGTGTAGACGAAATTGAAAAACTGAATGCAAAATAAAAGGAGGTGTGAAATGAGTGAATGTGAAGCAATAGTCTCCAATCAACAAGTTGCGGGAACGCCCGCAACACGCGTTGTGGCGGGATTTGAAACTATGGCGGGCTTCGAGTTGCTGCAACGCCAAGGCAAGATGTTGAGCCAATGTTCAATGTTGCCCGACAATTTCAAGGGCAGTATTCCCGACTGCTCCATTGCGCTCGAAATGAGCGCAAGAATGGGTTATGCGGTGTCGCCGTTATTGATTTTACAGTCGATAGTGGTTGTCCACGGCAAGCCGACGTTCGAGGCGAAATTTGTCATCGGCTTGTTGAAGAGCCGTTGCGGCTACAAGGTATTCGACTACGAGATGTCGGGCGATGTCGGCGACGCTGGCGAGGTTCAGCGCACCCCGAGAATCGGGCGCGACGGTAAGCCGATTTTAGACAAAAAAGGCAATCCGATATACGACTGTAAGATTATCCGCGAGGGTAGAACGTGTTTGGCGTATGCAATCGACAGGGACGGACGCCGCGTAGAGGGTGTGCCGATTTCAATGGCGATGGCGAAAGTCGAGGGCTGGTATGACAAAAGCGGCAGTAAATGGCAAACGATGCCTGAACTAATGTTGCGTTATCGCGCGGCGACGTTCTTCAAAAATATCCACTGCCCCGAAATTACAATGGGCTTTAAAACGTCCGACGAAATAATCGACATCGAAGACGCCGAAATCGAAATCATCGAGGACAAGCCCAAGCAGAAGCTTTTTAAGGCTAAGAGCGAACCCAAGCCCGAAGAATCCAAGCCCGAAGAGCCGAAGCAGGAAGTGGTCGATAAAGCCGAACAGCCGAAAGTTGAAAGTTTTTGTGCGGAGCTTGCAGACAGGCTCGAAGTCGAGGGCTTGACG
Organism: uncultured Opitutales bacterium; assembly: GCA_934613645.1. Classification (GTDB taxonomy): domain Bacteria; phylum Verrucomicrobiota; class Verrucomicrobiia; order Opitutales; family Intestinicryptomonadaceae; genus Merdousia. The sequence goes on from CAKTTC010000010.1 coordinate 66,543, forward strand.
CAGGGGCAATGTGTGGCTTATGCGGGCAAGAACGGAATGCTTGTAGGCGGCAAGATTGACGAGTTCGCCGCGCAGAAAATTCTGAATGCGTGGGACGTTGTAAAGGGTTTCATTGCAAGGGAGGACGCAGGCGATGACATCTAACACAACACTCACTGACGCGAGGGGGAGTCTCCCCTCGGCGTCGCGTATGACGCGAATCTTCAACTGTCCCGCGAGCTTCCAACTCAATGCGCTTGAAACGCCCGAAACATCAGCCGCCGCCGAAGAGGGGCGTATGTTGCACAGGATTATGGAGCTTGCAATACAGCAGTTCCCCGAAGACATACACGAGGAAATGCGCGCAGATTTTGACGACGTGAAAAGTCGGCTATCCGACGAACAGGAACAGGCGTTTAGCACGGCGTGTTGGCTTGTTTCGCGCAACGTAGTTGACGGTTTCCGCGCGGGCGACGAAACGGGCAACGTCGAGCTTTACGAAAAGCGTTTCTGGGCGAAATCAAAGCTGTTCAGCGGACAGGGCGACGCGGTGTTTATCAAGGGAAACGGCGAAGCGACGATTGTCGATTACAAGTTCGGGCGCGGCGAGGTTGAACCCGCCGAACGCAACTATCAGCTGGCGGCGATGGCTGTTTTGCTGGCGGACAATTTCGGCGGCTTGCGGACAATCCGCGCGATGATTATTCAGCCGCGCGCTCTCGAAAAGGGCAAGCGAATCACCGAATGCGTCTACACGAAAGACGACGTTGACGCCGCCCGCGAGGCGATAAACGCCGCCTGCAAGGAGGCAATCGAAGCCGAGCAACCGCGCCAAAAATGCGGATATTGGTGCAACTACTGCCCGTCTGCCTACCGCTGCAAGGCGGCGCAGAACGAAATTGCCAAGCAATACGCGCTGGCGACATCTACGCCGCAGCTTGCAATCGGCAAGCACAACGCGGTGGACTTGTTCGAAAAGGCAACGGTCGTAAAAAAGCTCTGCGACGAAGTTTTGGCGGCTGTCAAGGCTTGGGTGCAAGGCAACCCCGACCACGGCACGGCTTTGGAACTGTCGGCGGGCGCGAAGCGTTCGAAGCTCGGCGACGCGGGCAAAATCTACGACGCGGTGTGCGGTGTGGGAATTTCGCCCGAAGAATTTGTCGGCGTCTGCGACGTAGGAATGACGAAGCTGCAATCGCTCTACTTTGCCAAGCGAAAGCTCGTAAACGAAAAGCAGACGAAGAAAGCGAGCGACTTCGAAGTAAAAGACCTGCTCGAAAGCAAGGGACTTTTAACCTACACGCAGACAGCTCCCACGCTCAAGCTTGGAAAGGGCGAGTAGTGAACGGCTGGACGAAAGACGACGTAGAGCGGGTTGTTCGGAAAAACCGAACAACTTGTAAGGAATCCTTACAGGTTGACGACTACAACCGCTCTATTGGCTGCATTCTTGGTGGGCGTGTGCTCGCCAAGGGCAATCGCGGAACGTTTCACAAGTCGGGCGAGATGAACAAGACCGAAGCCGCGTATGCGGCTTATCTCGACAGTCTCAAAAAGGACTGTCTCATTGCCGACTATCGCTTTGAGGCGGTCAAGTTGCGCCTTGCGGACAAGACGTTTTACACGCCCGATTTTATGGTTTTGATGCCGAACTTTTCGTTCGAGATGCACGAAGTAAAGGGTTTTTGGGAAGACGACGCCCGCGTCAAAATCAAAGTCGCGGCCGCTCAATTCCCCTTCAAATTCGTCGCGGTGAAAAAAACGAAAAACGGCTGGGTCAGAGAGGTTTTTTAAGATGGAAAAGCCGACAAGCGGATTTTTGAAATTATACCGAAAGTTCTTTTTGTCGGATTTTTGGACGGAGCAACGCGAGTTTTCGCGCGCCGAAGCTTGGCTGGATTTACTCAATATTGTGGAGTTCGTTCGCTCGAGTAAATTTATCCGTGGAAAGAGGATAGACGTTGAAGTAGGAGAAGTAATAGCCTCGGGACGCTATCTTGCCGAGCGTTGGCAGTGGTCGCACAAAAGAGTGAGAAATTTCCTCTCGGATTTGGAGCGGGCACACCAAATAACACAGCGTAGGGCACAGGGAGAAAACATTATAACCCTTGTAAAATACGCCTTTTACAACTCTTCTGTTGACTCGGCGGGCACACCCGAGGGCACACCAAAGGGCACAAGCGGGGCACACCGAGGGCACAAATATATAGAAGAGAACAAAGAGAAAGAAGAGAATAGGGGCGCGGTTGCGCCGACCACGATTTTTTCTTTTTTGCCGCAGGAATTTTCGGACTCTGAGAAGTTTCGGGAATCTTGGGAAAACTGGCTGTGTTATCGCAGGGAACGGAAGCTTGCACGCTGGACACAAAGCACGCTCAAACGGCAGGCAAAGCAGCTTGAAGCGTGGGGAGTGGATACGTCCATTGCCAACATCGAAACATCAATCACCAACGGCTGGCAGGGGCTTTTCGCCGAAAAGAAAGGAGGCGCGAAGACAGAAGCAGGCATTGACCAGTATTCGCTTGAAAGGGCGTATGAGTGGTTCTATGGGCATTTCCTCGGCACCTATGACGACGATCCAAGAGGCTTTGACGAATTGAAGGCCTGGGCGAATGAAAACGGCATTTTCGGGCGTCTTAAGAACCCAAACGACAAGCTTTATCAGCACGTCTTTAAAACGCGGAAATAGGGGCGGTTTTTCAACGCCTACGGGCAATCAAAACTTTTAACTCATCACAATCAACAACAGGATACAAAAAATTATGACATTTTTGGAATACCAAAAAGAAGCCGTGACGTTTAGAACTGAAACGGCGAACAACGAAGAATATCTCACACTCGGGCTTATTGAGGAAGTCGGAGAAGTTGCGGGCAAGCTCGCAAAGCGCCGCCGCGACGGAGTGTGGGACGAGAAAGCTTTTATAAAAGAGCTTGGCGACATCTTGTGGTTTGTCGCAAATTTGGCGGAATTCTGGGACAATGGAACAAACATCTTTTCGGGGGAGCTTGCAGATTGCTTCGAACTCGACCTTTATGGCGTTGGGGTCGGCGGGGGTGAATGTGCGAAAGCCCTTGCGTATTGGGCGGGCGCGGTTATCTACGACGAGCGCGGATACGATGATGGGCTTCGCGAAATTGTGTATAACCTTGCGTGTCTCGCCGATATTATCGGCTACACCATTGAACAGGTCGCGGAAATCAACCTTGCAAAGCTCCGCGACAGAGCCGCGAGAGGAAAGATTCAAGGTAACGGAGACGAAAGGTAATTTATGACAAAGAAGCTTAGAATCAGATTCGTAAAATTCGAAAAAGCTCTCGTAATGCAGATTTTAGAGCAGACGGGCGAGTTTATGGGAACGAAGCACGTAAAGTTGGGTAATATTCCTGAGCTTGGGGAATACGAAATATATTTGCGTGGGTGGCGTAAAGACTACGACTTAATCCCCGTTTTTATTCGTTTTTCTTCAAACGACGAGCGTGATGAATACCTCGAGAAGGTTGTCGGTTGGATAACCTACGAGCAATTTACGAACGCGGGCGAGCCGAAGGTCGGTGATTGGTGTGAAGTAAGGGATGACGAAAAGCAGGTTTGGGTAAAAAGAAAATTGGTAGCCATTCTTCCTGAGCAATATTCAAACAGACATATTTGTGAAACACTGGGAGAAAAGAAAAAAGTAGTAAAAACTTGGACATACGCTCGCCCGCTCGCGCAACGCATAGAGCATAAAATCGACGGCGATGTTTACACTTGGGATATGGAGGTTGCCGAATGATTTGCTATCTTGACCAAACATTCTGTCTCCCAGAAATCGCCACAAAGCAAATTTGCGCCGATTGCCGCTACCGTTTCGACAAGCCTAAATATGACGAGTTTGTCAAACAGCACGGCGAAATTTACGTCGCTTGGAGCTTAAAACCTATGTGTAAAATCGGATTCCCGCCAGAGGAAGACGAAATGCCCAACAATGAGCACCGCAAGAGAGAGGAAGAGAAATGACACAGGCAACATTTGACTTTGGACGGCTCGACTGGAGGTTTAACAAGTTGGGCAAAAACTGGGGTTGTTGGGAGGCGTCGTACGGCGCGTGGAAGTGCTCAATCAACGCCCGCCGCGCGGGAAGCGTTTGCGTTGCCATCAGCAATCTTAAGCGGCTTATAACGCCCGTTTTTGAGCTGCGTCCGAACGCGGACGAAGCAAAGCAATTTTGCCAAGACTGGCTTTTAAATGGAGGCGCGCGATGATTAACGCGAATTTTTACATTGCAATTTCGGGGCGCGTGCTTTCCACGCCGCGACGCTATTTTACTGGCTTTTTAATTGACCGCGAGACCGACGCTCACCGCTATGACCTTGTTTTAAAAGAGCGGCGCGAAATTGAGACAAGCTCGACGCTCACGCGCGAAACAATCGCCCGAAACAAAATCATCGGCTTTGCAAAAAAGGAGCACGCAAAGGATTTCGGCAGGCAGTCGGTCGAGAATTTCAACAAAAATCGAAAACCGACAGAACGCTATTATAATTTCAAAAAGATGTTGCTGGGATTGTTCGCGGCGGAAGTCGAAAAGCGCGGAGCCGACATCGGCAAAATCGACGTGCGCAACATCAACTACATAATAGGAGTTGCGAAATGAAACAAATATACCTTTTGCTTGTAATAATAAACGCCCTCGCGGCGATTTGGTGCGCCGCAATGGGCAACCTTTTTGGCGTGATGCTAATGATTCTTTTGGCGGTTTCAAACGCCAACTTTTACTTCGACGAAAGGGAAAAGAAATGAGATTCTTTAAATGGATAAAAGTTTTTCTACAGGGCGGCAGGTGCTTTAAGTGCAGGTATTTTTACAATCCACACGGGTTTCGGGCGGCGGGATATTGTTCGCGTCAGAACCATAGGATTCGGTTCGCCGAAGACCACTGCGCGGGCTTCGAGGAAAGAGAAAGGAAGGGCAAATGAAAATCGTTGACGCGCCAAGACCGAAGTCCAAAGCCGCGCGGTTTAGGGAAATAGCCCGTGAAATCGCGGGCAAAGAAAAAGCCGCCTTCTTCGAATCGGAAGGCGACCGTGCAACCTTTGCCCAGATAGCCCGAAGACTCGGTTTTAAAACCAAATCTAAAAAGCTATCGGGCAAAGGGTGGAATGTGTGGCTTATTTGAATACTAACTTAATTGTAGCTCCTGTTTTGTTATGAATTCTGTTCATTTCTACCCTTAAAAGAATTTTTAAATATACTCTTTTATAAAAGGATTGTAAGTCAACAGTAGATTCAACTTCGGTCAGCCTCAAAATACCATACTTTTGAAGTGCAGAAAAAAATAAATCTTTTACGGAATTATAATTTTCTGAATCTTTTATATCGTATGATATTAGGTAGTTATGTTCTACAGCGTCTTTAGCTTTTGTCTTTATTATATCTAATAATTTCATATTTTTACATTAGTAATCGGGCGACTTTTTTTGGTTTGCGCCCCATAATTGCAATTTGCATAACTTCTGCAAAATGGATTACTATCGAAAAGTATAATCCATTTTTTTATGAAATAAAGAGTTTTGTTTGGATTTACTCCAAAATACTCCTTTTTACTCCAAAACACTCCATAAAAAACCAGTATTCAGGCTTGTTGCCTCGCGCGCGATATACTGTATTTCGTGGGCAATGGCAAAACGCGAGGCAAGTTCGGATACGGCAAGACCGCTGGCAAATGCGCGAAGGGAAAAATTCGCGCAGTTGATAGCGGACGGCGTCAAGCCCTCCGAAGCCTACAAAAAAGCCTATAAATGCTCGTCGGTTGTTGCGATGGCGTCGGTAAGCCGAATGTTGGGCTATGCTGATGTCAAAGGCAGGATTGAGTATTTGCAGTCGCAGATTGCAGACAACAAGGCAGAGCGCAGGCGAAAGAAGCTTGCCGTCTGTGAAAGTATTTGGAGCGGCGAGGTTGCCGAAGCAGCCGTATCTGACCGTTTACGCGCGATTGACATAGACAACAAGATGTGCGGCGATTATGAAGCCGTAAAGGTCGATTTGGGCGAGGTAGGCGACGTTTTGGCGGGGCTTGTAATTTCGGCGTCGGAACTCGAAGAAGCAGCAGCGGCGCGGCGCGAATGTTTTGCGAAAATCCGCAAAAGACAGGAGGCGCGCAATGGCTAATGCACCCGTAAATTCCGCCCGCGAAGTATTGGCGCACCCCGCGCTTTTTGCGAAAAAGGTTTTGGGTTTTGAATCGCTCTACAAATGGCAGGAAGAATGCCTGAATGAATGCGAATGGATATTGGCGAACCCAGAATCCCGCCCGAACGCGCTGTCTATCTTGGCGTGCAACGGAAGCGGCAAAACGTCGGTTTTGATTACGTCGCTTGTGTTGTGGGCTATGTGCGCTTACAAGGGCGCGTTGATTGTTTGCACGTCGGGCGCGTTCCGCCAAGTATCGGAACAGCTATTTCCAAATTTGCAGCGTTTTGCGCCCAAGTTCAAGGGTTGGGTATTCAATGCGGTTGACGTTGCAGCCCCCAACGGCTCGCGGGCGTTCGGTTTTTCTGCGTCTGACGAAGGCAAGGCGGAAGGCTTTCACACGGCGGACAAATCGGAGGGCCCGCTCATTTACATTGTGGACGAAGCCAAGACCGTAACCGACCCGATTTTTACAGCGGTTGACCGCTGTCAACCTACGTTGTTGATATATGTATCCTCGGCGGGCGGCAAGACTGGGGCGTTCTATCGTTCCCAGACTACCGCCCGTTCGCATTTCTTTACGCACAAGATTACCTGCGACGACTGCCCGCATATCGACGAGGCGATGAAGCGCGACATCATCGACAAATACGGCATAGACCACCCGTTCACGCGCTCGATGCTTTTTTCGGAATTTATGGGCGACGACGCCGACGCGGTGATTTCGTCGAGCATTTTGGAGCGTTGTTATGGTTCTGGGCTTAAATTCGCAGATGGCGAAAAGCACGCTTTTTGCGATTTTGCCGCAGGCGGCGACGAAAATGTGCTTGCGTTGCGCAACGGCAACAAGGTGACCATTGAGGACGCGTGGGTTGAAAAGGACACTATGCGGGCTGTCGGGCGGTTTATCCAAAACTTTATTAGGCTTGGTTTAAAGCCGCGCCATATCACGACGGACGACGGCGGAGTCGGGCACGCGATAAATGACCGCCTTGCCGAGATGGGTTGGGACGTAAACCGCCAGAATAACGGCGCGAAAGCGTCGGAAACTAACGTATGGGCGAACAAGGGTTCGGAGGTCTGGGACAGAGGACGCAAGCTCATCGAGGACTGCAAGATTATATTGCCCGACGACGAGGTGCTGAAAGAGCAGCTTGTAAACCGCAAGTGGCGGAGGTCTTCCGACGGCAAGCTTTTGTTGGAGAGCAAAGAGGAATTAAAGCGTCGCGGTGGGCATTCTCCCGACAGGGCGGACGCCGTATTGGGGGCTATGATGCCATCGCCCGTTATGACGTGGACGCCTGTTAAATACAGTTTGGACGATTCCGACGAAGACGGGCAAGAGGAAGACAGCAACCTATACGCGGAACTTGGGATACAGGTATAATGGACGACAACGAACAGCAATTTTTTGATGACGAAAAAGCGGTGAGGACGCCCGAGGAAACTTTGGCGGGCTTGACGCGCGGGTATTTGTCTGACCGCCAGAAATGGGAGGAGAGGCAGGAGCTTTTCTACAAGATGCGCAACCACGGTTTGCGCAGGAAGTCGAAACCGTTCCCGAGTGCGGCGGATTTACACTATCCGCTCATCGATACGGTGATTGAAAAGCTTACGCCGTTCTATCTGCAACAGCTTTCGGGCGCGGCGTTGCTTGCGGACTTTATAGCCACGGACGGCAGCGGCAAGAACGAAGCCGCCCTTGCGGAGGAAGCCGCGCGGTATTTCGATTACGAGCTGAAACAGAACTCGAACTTCGAGGACGAGCTTGAACCGCTGATAGATTCGATGTTATTGACGGGGCGCAGCGTGTTGAAAATTCGCTGGGCTGACGATTTGGGCAAGGTCGATTTCGACGTGCTCGACCCGTTATTCTTCATTGTGCCCACGATGACAAAGCGTTTGCAGGACGCGGAATTTATCACCGAGGTAGTGCAATACAGCCCCGCCCAATACAAGCAGATAAAGGTATTTAGGCAGGACGCGGACTTTATAGACCGCCTTTCCCGCAAGGGCGACGAGAACGGCGACGGCGACGAAACAAACGATGTAAAATACACCCGCGAGGGGTTAACGCAGCCCGACGGCAAGACCATCGTGTTATGGCAGACATACCGTAAAGAATGGGTCGATGAAACCGAAACGACAATCGAGGAAGACCCGATTACGGGCGAGGTTGTCGAGGTTGAGAAAACGCGCAAGGTTCGCCGTGTGCGCGTGTATACCTATGCACCGCATATGCCAAACGAGCCTGTGCGCGTGCCGTTTACGTTGCCCTACGAGCACGACGAATACCCTTTTGTGGACTTCCCGATGGAAGCGAAAGAAAAGCGTTGGTATAGCCCGCGCGGCGTTGCCGAAAAGCTCGCTCCGTTTGAGGTGTATTTGTGCAAGACGTGGAACGAAAAAGCGGACGCGATGACGTTTTTCAACGCGCCGATTTACACGACAAACGGTTCGCCCGTTTCAAATGCGTCGAACCTCAAGATGACCCCGGGCAGCGTCTTTACAACCGCGCTGCAACGCGTTGACGCGGGAACGCCGCCGATTTCGTTCGACCAAGAGATGATTAACACGCGTTCGGCGGCGGAGGGATTGGCGCAAGTGCCCGACTTCGGAATGGGCAGGCAGACGGAGATTTCCCAGCGCAGGACTGCGACAGAAATTCAGGCGATTAGCCAGATGTCGGGAGCTTCGCAAGACGCGAGGGCACAGCTTTTCCGTAAGCGTCTACGCCAAGTATACAGGCAGGTATGGGCTATTTTGCGCGACTACAAGCGCGGAGCTACGTTGCAATACATACAAAAGGGGCAAGTCGGCGAAGCCCCGAACGAGGTTATGCAACGCGAATTTGACGTTGCGCCCGCAGGTGCGCCGAACAGTTGGAACAAGCAATACCACGCGCAGGTTGCGTTGCAGTTGCTCAGTTTGTTCCGCAACGACCCGAACGTAAATCAAATGGCGTTGGTAAAAAATACGATTGAAGCGGTATCGCCCGAGCATTTGACGGACTTGGTTTTAGACCCGATACACGAGCAGATTATCAAACGTGTATTGGCGGAATTGCAACAGTTCGAGGCACAGGGCGGCGTTGTTTCGCCCGAGGTAAAGCGGCAAGCGTTAAATACCATACAGGAGCATTTCGACGTAATCAAACAGGCGAACCCGCAGAAAGCGGCGCAGTTGGCACAGGTTCTTCAGCAGATGGTGCAACCGCAACAGCCGCCGCAGCCGCAGATTCCGCAGGGCGGCGTTCAACAGGTTAACGGAGGGCAGATGTAATGGCTGGTAAACGCTTAATGGACAACGCGGCGGTTGACGCAAACAATCCGCTTTTATCGACGGACAAGTTTGTTGTGGCAAATGACACCGACAGGGTGATGACGTTTGCCGAGCTTGCACGCATTCTGCACGAGGGCGTAGACGGTATAGAGTCTGTCAAGTTTGCTTCCGATGCGGATTTGGCGGCGTTTACCGCGCCCGACAATGCCAAATATAGATTCAAGGACGGCGAGATTCAATTCTTTAACGCCGACGCGAACAAGTGGGTTTCGCTCAAGTTTGTATCGTCTTCTGGTGCGGTTTTAAAGTGGGTAATAGGCGGCGCGGAGTATCGCGCGGTAAGTGTCAACGCCAACGGCGAAATTGTCGAGCCTGCAAACTTTATCAAGGCGAATAAAATCGTTACGGCGGACGGCGGACAGCTTGCCTCGATAAAGGCGGGCAGCGGTTTGATTGGTGCGGACTATAACGGGGCGACGGAACAGGAGTGGAAGCTCGACGAAGTTTTCCTAAAGACGTTTATCGGCAACACAACGGATTCGCAGAAATTTATCAGAGCCGACAGCGGCGAGTTGGTCGCGCTCAAATGCCGCGTAAAAAACGGCGCAGTTCAATTTTACGGAGAGATAGTCAATGAGCAATAACGACAACACAGAAGAGGTATCGGCGGGAGTTCCGCCCGAATTTCAGGCGTTTTTTAATCGGCTTGACGGGCGCAAAACTGTCCACGCCGACACGGTAAAAACAGACACGGTGGAGCTTACAACCGCCGACGGCGAAACAATCGAGCTTGAAGGGGTGGTAAAAAACAATACCGCCACGATTAAAGCGAAGAGAAAGGGGAAGTAAATGAAGAAGATTTTACTGTTTTTGGCGGCGTGTGTGGCGTCGGTTTCGGCATTTGCAGAAGGCGAGTCATACACTGTAATGACCGACGATTCGGGCGCGCTGCTTGTGCCGAGCAAAGCGGAGTTCCACGAAAAGAATGTCAAGTGCTTCGACCGCGACATACGCCTGTATGTGGATATGACCCCGACGGTAGACGTTTTTCATAAAAATCTCGACGGAAGCTACAACACTTACTACTGGACGGATTGCGAGATAAAGGCAATCGACAACCGCACGAATGCAATCATCTATTTCACGTCTACGATTGCACTGAACAATTCGCAGGTGGCGGCTCTGCACCCAGATATTACCGACAAGGCGATTCGGGTTTGGTATAGAACGGTCTACGGCGGTTCGGGTTGTTATGGCGGCATCTACGAGTTCACCGACTTCAGCTCTTGCATATACTACGACGCCGACAACAAAGTGCCGATTACGGGCGTGTGGGTATATCCGAACCTTGAAAAGAATATTAAGTGGAACAATAAAAACGTTTCCGTTCGCGAAATTCTCACGAGCCCAGACGTAACCGTTTTGGCGTGGCGGCAAACGCCGATGCAGGGCGAACTTTACAACAGCCAAAAAGTATGGCGTCCAGTCCGAGTTGAACGCTACGGAGAGATGCACCAAGTGCCGAACTACATTCCGCAAAATAACGCGTTTGTGAGCCAGCTTGACAGTTGGACGCAGGTAGGTATCTACCAACACACCGAAAACGGCGGCAACTGTCCACTGTATTACCTAAACGACCAGCTTATTTTTGTGGCAGGCGACGCCTGTCCGTATGACTATGTGTTGTATTTCCGCTACGGGACAAACTTCAGCAAACAATCAAACAGACGTCTTGTGTTAGAATTCGAGTCCGACACGGCGACTTGGGACACCAAGTCAACCGCAGCGCGAACGATAACCATAACGTCGGGCACTGGCAAAGGCACTGTGTTGTGGACAAAACCCGAGAACAGCAATACCGCAACAAGCGCGCGCAAGTTCTACTTGGCGTTGGACGGAGGGTCTTCGTCGGTGAGTATTTCGGGCCCGTTTATCAAGGGAGAAATTTTCCGTATGCCGAAATTCAGAACTTATTTTGAGGAGTAATTCTTATGAAAAAACTGATAACGATTCTTATTTCTTCATTCTTAATGCTTCAATCCGTTTTTGCGGAGGAGTTCGACGAAACGCTTCTGGAGCACGTTGACGAGTATTCGCGCTACTGCGGTTTGAGGCTTCATCAGCTGGATTTTTCCGCGCCGCTGCAACGTTCGCGTTTGGCGGGGAGCAATACGTTCATCTGGTATTTGTGGAACGATGCCGACGCCGCAAAGGGTAACATCGACAAGTTCAATGTTGTAGACGACATCAACACTTTAACTCAACCAAAAGGAAAAAACTAAAATGAAAAAGATAATCTCAATCATATCTGTAATTGCATTCGCGGTTGCCGCGAATGCCAAGACCGCCGCCGAGCTTGTGGCGGAACTCGACGCCGCAAAGGCAAACGGCGTATCGATGTGGGTTGCGTCCACTGAAGTATATCAGGCTAACGCCGCCGACATAGCGACGCTCTTCGAGACGTGGAAGAATACCAACGCGGGCAAGTTCAAGAGCGGAGAAGCTCCCAATGCTTCGATGACGCCCGAGTCGAAAAAGGAAAACGAAAGTATGCGCTTTTTGTTCACGCGCCATCTTGTAGCTAACACGGACAAGATAGCGACCACGCCCAAACGCACGGCGTTGTTGTGCTGCCCGTCGTATTGCGTTGCCGCATTCGGCGCAAACGATGCCAACTTCTACGCCGACCTCAAGGCTGCGGGCTTTGTAGTGGACGGCGTAAAGTTGCCGACGTATGCAATCTGCAATCTGGCGAAGTCGGTGCAGGATTTTGACTACATCAAATCGCTTTCGCTTGCGGAGGGAATGGAGAGCCCTGAAATCTACTTCGCCTGTGTCTTCGACGGCATCTTGGATATGTCCGACGCCACGGCGGCGAAAACAAAAATCACCGAAATCATCAACTTCCTTGCCAAGAAAAAGCTTTTTGAAAGCAAGTATATGGCGCAGGCAAAGGCGGTGAATTCCATCATCACGGCGCGGTTGGTGGACAGCAAAATTTTGGGAAAGTAAGAAAGGCTGAACTATGGCAGACGAAAAAGTAGACTTAACGAAAACAGAAACGAAGAAAACTTGGAAGGAATCGCTCGGCGCGTTTTTGACGAAAAAAGGCGCGGTAATAGGCGCGGCTCTGGTTGTGCTCGGCGGCATTTTGCAAGGCTCGACCAACTGGGTTGACGGCGTGGTTTCCATCATCAAAGGATTCTTCGGAGCGTAGAAAGTTATGGTTTCGGCGATTATTCAACTGCTTGCGGCTGTGTTCAGGGCGTTCCCGAAGCTCACAGAGCTTGTAGAATGCGGCTTGGATATGGCGGCGGCAGCGAATGTCGCCGAAGCCATTGAGCGCAAGCAGAAAAAGGACGCGACCGTTGACGCGGCTAT
>CAKTTC010000011.1 GCA_934613645.1 uncultured Opitutales bacterium
TTTATTGAAAGCGAAAGAAAGTGGCAGTGGGAGAACGAAAGTAGGGGAAGAAAAGCGAGCAAGTTCAGTTCCCTTTTGTTTTTTGCGCGAGCCTCGCTTCTAAATCCAACCCGTTTCCCGCAAACCTGCGTCGGGCAAGTGGTTCTGTTGCGCAGTGCTTTGTTTTTGGGTTTTGTTTTGCGGTGGAAGTGGGGTTGTTTTCGCGCGGCGATTATGCGGGCGGGCGCGAAAAGTGGCTATTTTTCAGGAGATTTGCATAAAAATAAAAAAATATAAAAAATTTGTTGACAAAGCTAAAAAATTTTTAAGACTTAACTTCATACTGAATTTCTCCGATAGGAGATGGGGTAAATAAATAAAGTAGAAAAAAACTGGACGGTAGCATTGGGGTATGCTACCGTCCTTCATTTTGTAAATGCGCGTTTATCTGCGCGGTTGCGCCGCAAATCTAAAGGTTCGCAATGAGCGAAAGCGTCGCTATCAGCGCAGTGTCGGTGCGCAGCACGCGCTCGCCGAGCGACACAAGAACGTATTGGTTGTCGCGCAAAAGTTGGCGGTCGGCGTTTGTCCAGCCGCGTTCGCTCCCGAGGACAACGCTTGTGTGGTCGTCTTTCATCGGGTTGTATGTCGAAAACGCTTCGGCAAACGACGCTTCGGCTTCGTAAATGTCGGGGGCGAGTTTTGTGTTGTTGATTTCGTCGGAATTGTCGAGCATTTCCAAAGCCTGCTCGAGCGATTGGGCGTATTCGAATTCGGGAATTTGCGTTGCGCATGCCTGTTCCGCGCCGCGCTCGAACCATTTCAGGTATTCGCCCGAAGTGTAGAGGCTGCTTTTTGCGTAGCCCGCCTCGCCTTTCGACGCGGGGTAGAACACAAGCTTTTTCACCCCGAAGCACGCCGATTCAAACAGAAGCCGCTGCGCAATTTGCGGGCGCGCGTATGAAACAGCCACCGACACGTTCAGTTGGCGCGGTACGGCTATGTTTCTTGCGGGCGTCAGAACCGCTCCGCCGTCGGGCGTGTATGATATTTTGCAGACGTTGAGCGCGACGTTTATGTGTCCCGCGTAGATTTCGCCGCCGTCGGGCGTGTGCAGGACTTTTTTGATGTGCTCAAGTTTCGGGTTGTCGGGCGAAAGCGTAAGCGGAGCGTCTTCGGGGAATAAAATGCAATTCATTCGCCCAAAGATGGGCCACAAGCCGCGCGCGGGCAAATAAAAAATCGCGGCGGGGCGTTTTTTATGGGTTGAAAAAGAGAAATAATTGTGTTTGTATGCGGGTATGAATTCTGAAAATTTTACAGCGGAACAGGAGGCTTCCCTGCGCGAAGCCCTGAAAAGATGCTCGGCGGAAACAGTCGAAAACGCGGTCGCGTTTAGAAAAACGGGCAACAAGGCGTTGCTTGACGGCGTTGTAATAGGCATTATTGAACGCTATACCGAGCCGGAAAAACGCGAACTCCTCCACAAGGGCGACGACTCCATTGACATGGTGAAAGACCTTGAATTGGACTCGCTTACAATGGTCGAAATTGTTCTGTGCGTTGAGGACGCCCTCGCCGTTACAATAGACAACGAAGACGTTCAGCGTTTGCACACTCTCGGCGACATCAAGGCGTATATCGCAAAGAAAGTCGGTTAATATCGTTTTTATCGCGGGGGGAAGATTGTCCGTTTTGTGCGGACGCCCCCCCCGTTTTTTTTAACGCTGCCGCGTTTGTTTCCGATTCATTCGGAAGCGCGGCGGAACATCGTTTTTTATGCAACCCGAACGGAACATTCCCAATTCTGTAATCGTCAGGCGTCTTACCAAGCAATACGGTTCGGTAAAGGCCATTGACAACGTGTCCTTCCGCATAGGCAGGGGCGAAATTGTCGGTTTTCTCGGGCCGAACGGCGCGGGCAAAAGCACCACCATGAAAATCGTTTCGGGAATAATGCCCGCGTCGTCGGGCAGCGTGGAGATTTGCGGCGTAAGCGTTGCGCTCAATCCCGACGAAGCCAAGCGGCATATCGGCTACATGCCCGAAAACAACCCCCTCCCCGAAGATTTGCGCGTTGACGAGTATCTGAAAGTCCGCGCCAAGCTCAAGGGCATTCCGCGTTCCGAAGTGGCGAACGCCGTCGAGGAGGTCATGGAGATATGCCAGCTAAACCGCAAGGCGTATCGGAAAATAATAGGGAATTTGTCGAAGGGCTTCAGGCAGCGCGTGGGCATAGCCGACGCAATTTTGGCGCACCCCGACGTCATCATTATGGACGAACCCACAATCGGGCTTGACCCCCACCAGATTATGGCAATCCGCGAGCTGATAAACTCGCTGCGGGGAAAGATGAGCGTGATAATAAGCTCGCATATCCTCCCCGAAATCGAGCTTGTTTGCGACAGGGTTATAATCATCAACCAAGGCTCGATAGTCGCAAGCGGAACGTCGGAGACTTTGCGCAACGAGTTTATCGCCTCCGACAGGTATTGCGCGGTTTTGCGCATGGACGCGCCCGCAATGGCTGCCGCCCTGAAAACCTTCGCGCCCGACTGCGTGCTTGAGTCAACAAAAGACGCGGGCGGCGGATTTTTCGAACACACTTTGAAAGCCCCCGTAAACTCGCATTTGGGGGAACTTCTCATCGGGGAGCTGTCTAAGGATTCGTCGAATATGCTTCGCGAGGTTTCGTTTAAAAAGCCGAGTCTCGAGGAGATATTCATGGCGGCAACCCGACGCAGTTGGGAACAGGTTTTGTCTTCGCAAAGCAGGGCTGAAAAACAATGAGAAAATTTATAATACTTTTGCGGCATCAAATATGGCTCATGGCGATTTCGTCGTCTACATATTTTGCGGCGTTTTTGTTTTTGGGATTTATGGCGGCGGCGTTTTTGTGGACAATCCACAGCGTAAGCATTGTGCCCGAAAAGGAGTCGCCCACGGCTCTGTTTTTGAACATATTTTGGCTTCCCGTTTTGTTTATGGTGCCGCTGCTTACAATGCGCAGCATCTCCGACGAACTTAGGCGCGGAACGCTTGCAAGCTTGATGTCCACGGCGGTTTCGGCTTGGCAGATTGTGCTTTCGAAATTCTTGGCGTGCTACATTTTCTATGTTGTGCTGTGGCTGCTTACGCTCGTGTATGTGGCGGTTGCGTGTTGGTATTTGCCGCACGTGGGCGCGGACGACTTTTTCGAATCCTCGCAGCTGGCGTCGGGCTACAGCTTCGTTTTCCTGACGGGGGCAACCTACATTTCGATAGGCATATTCGCAAGCTCGCTTACGCGGACGACGCTCGTGGCGGGAATGCTGTCTTTCGGAATGCTGTTTTTCTTCGTCGTGGGCGCGGGTGTGCTGGAAAGCCTGAACCTTTCGGGCGGCGGATTCTCGGGATACCTCGTGCGCGCGTCGGGCAATTTGCACACTTTCAGACAGCTTGAAAACTTCAACAATTCGCTTATCGACACGCGCCCGTTCTTCTTCTACCTGAGCACGGCGTGCGTTTTTCTGGCGATAACGTGCCTGATTACGGAGTCAAAAAACAGATAGTATGAACCTCGACGACTTCAAAATTACAACGCGCATACGCAAACTGAATCTGTTTGCGCAGATAGTCCTCGGCGTTTTGCTTTATCTGGGGATGAATTACGTTGCGGCGCGCCACTACGCGCGGTTCGATTTTTCCGAAAGCAGGCGGAACTCGCTTTCGCCCGAGAGCGTGGCGTATATAAAGAACCTCAAAACGCCGATTGACTTGTATGTTGTGGTGTCCACAAAAAACAGGGCGAACGAAAACACGTCGGTTCTCAACGACCTTCGTCTGTTCCTGAACCAGTATGCGTATGAGTCGAAACGGCCGAACAAAATTTCGGTGAAGTTTGTCGACGCCACGCGCGAGAACCTGAAAACGGAAGACTTGGTCAAGCGTTTCGGGCAGAATATCGACAACTGCGTTATTGTTTCGGGGAAGCTTCGCTACAAAATAATTCCGATTTCCGACTTCTACACGATTGTGGACAAGTCGAAGAAGGAGTTCAACGGGGAGTCGCTGATGAGTTCGGCAATACTGAACGTTTCAAGCCCGAAGCAGTCGAAAATCTACTTCACGCGCGGGCACGGCGAGGCGGACATCTTCGACACGAATCCCGTCTCGGGGCTGTCGTCATTTTCGGCGGTGTTGCAGTCGCAGAACTTCAAGCTTGAGCCGCTCGAAATCAACAGAGCCGACTCCGTTCTCTCCGACGCCGACATGCTCGTGATTGCCGCTCCCAATACGCCGTTTTCGGCGTTCGAGGTTGAGCAAATCAGAAAATACCTGCTAAAGAACAACGGCAGGGTAGTGGTGTTCCTTAAAATGGGCGGGCTGCGCGGGCTTGACGAAGTCCTCTACGAGTGGGGCTTGCGCAGCGACAATATGCTTGTGGTGGACTCGGGCGGCGATTTCAAAAATGCCGACGGCGACTTGATTGCGCGCACTTTCCCGCAGAAATCGCACCCCATTGTGAAATATTTGATAGCTACCGAAATGCCGGTGCAGTTCGGCTCGGTGCGCCCCGTGCGTCCCGATATGGGCGCGCCCGAAGACGCGTCGCTTAAGCTTGACTACCTCATTTTAAGCTCGCCCTCAAGCTGGGCTGAAAAGGCATACGGCGCGGGCGGCTACACTTTCGACGACTCCACCGACCTGCGGGGGCCCGTCCCCCTTGCAATGGTTGCAAGCAGAACGGGCAGCAACGAGCTTGGGTTGGCAATCCCCGGCGGGAAGCTCGCCGTTTTCGGCGACGAAACTTTTGTGGCAAACAAGTGGTTCAATCACTTGGGCAATTCCATTCTGGCAATCAATACTATAAATTGGATGTTCGACGACGGGCGCATGCTAAACATTCCGCCGCGCAAAATGAAGATGTATTCGCTCACCGTTTCAAGCAACCAGTATTTGGGCTTGGCGTTGCGTCTGTTTGCGCTGCCGTGCGCAATATTGGCGTTGGGAATGACGGTGTCGTTCGTCCGCAGAAATTGAGGTAAATATGAGATTCCGTCTTACAGTTTTTTTGTTGTTGGCGAACGCGGTTTTGCTGTTTCTGATTTGGTCTTTCGACGGTTCTTCCGAGAGGGCGTCGGGCAGGCAGGCGGCCAACAGGATTGTCGATTTTTCTTATCTCGAAATTTCGGGGAAAAACGTCGATAAACCGCGCGTGTTGAAGTTCGAAAACAACCAGTGGCGCATTGTTTCGCCGATAGAATGGAAGGCGAATCTGTTCGCCGTAAACAGGATAAAAACGCAGATAGAATTCCTCGACAGGCAGACAAGCTTCTCATTCGCGGAGGCGTTGCGCGCGGGGCATTCGCCCGAAGAATACGGCTTGAACGACCCCCTCTACGTTCTGCGTTTCGGCAGCGCATCAAATACCAACACGATAAAAATCGGCAAAAGCACGGCTCTGGGCGGGCGTTTCTACCTGCTTGACGAGTCCGCCGACAGCGTCGTTGTTGTCGACGGAGAAACGGTGGATTCGCTCATTCAGGATATGGAACGCCTGCGCGACCAGACCGTTTTCAACATCTCCAAATACGAAATTTCGGCGTTCTCGGTGCGTTTCCCCGTTTCGAAAAACGACGCCGAATTCAGGCGCGTGGGGCTTGTGAAGGAGTCGGGCAGCTGGCGGTTCGAAACCCCGATAGTGGCTCCCGCCGACGCCGCCGAAGTCGACGCGTTCCTGAACGATTTAAGCAAGCTTGTTGCGCTGAATTTCTCCGTGGGCAAAAAACAGAAAACGGGCTTCGAGCTGTTTTCGCTGCCGTGGGCAATCACGCTGCAGGGCTTGAACAAAAGGGAGGTTCTTCTTCTGGGCGAGACGACCGACGACGGCAAACAGGTGTTTGCGCGCTTCGAAAACAACCCCACAATCTTCGCCGTCGACGCGTCCATTCTCGGCAGGATAGAGCACTTGCAGACCACCCTGCGCGACAAGGTTGTTCTCAGAACGTCGCCGTCGCGCATAACGGGAATAGACATTTCCGAAAACGGCAGGAAAATAGGCCTGCGCAAAGTAAAGGACGGCAACTGGGAGGTGATTGCCCAGAACGGCAAAACGGTTCTGGCGAATTTGGCTTTGGTCAACAAGCTTCTGCTTAAGCTCGAGGCGGTTCGCGCGCAGGAATTTGTTGCCGACAACGCCCGCCCCTCCGAATACGGAATAAACGCCGATTCGCTCAAAATTTCGGTAATCGACGGCAATTCGGAAAAGCCCGTTTCCATTTCGATAGGCTCGGCATACAAGGCGCAGGGCAAATTCTACCGCCGCTATGCAACCGTAGACGGGCGTTCGGTGTTCGGTATCGGGCTTGACCTGCCGAACCTCGCCGTGGCCGACGCGCTCCAGTTCCGCAACGCGCTTGTGGCATCGCTCGACGGCGCGGAGATTGAGTCGCTGAAAATTGAAAATCTCGAAACGGCAAAGACTGTGTTCGAAGTGGCCTTCAAGGACGGCAAACCCGCTTCGCCCCTCTCGAAGCGCGATTCCGACGCCCTGCGCGCGCTTGTGGCGTTCGCCCGAAACACTGTTGCAGGCTCTTGGACGGGACGCGCATTTAACGAAACGGGCGTGGAGGTCGATAAAAACAAAATCGAAAAATGGAACTACGCATTGACAGTCCGCTACCTGCCGAAGTCGGCACAGAAGCCGCTTGTGCGCCGCTGGCTGTTGACGAAGCGCATAGGCGCAACTGTCCAGTATTGCTCAGTGGGCGGCTTCGACGCATTGTTCTTCCCCGAGCCCGCGCTGATAAACGCGTTTTTCGAACTCTCCCAAGAGAAAGCTCCGCCGCCGCAGCTCGACAATCCCGAGCCTGTAGCTCCGCAAAAAAAGTAGGGCGCGTATGACGAATACGGTCGGAAAATTCTGGGGTTTTCTGAAGATTCTCAACGCCGTATTGGGCGCGTCCGCGCTCTGCCTTTCGGCGGTGCTGTATTGCGCCGCTTTCGGGAAATACATTCCGCTGCCCGATTTCCTGCTTGAAAAAATTCTCGCCTACGCCGACGCAAACGGGCTTGAGGTCGAATTTTCCTCGGCGGGATTGGGGGCTGATTTTTCGGTCGTTGCCGAAAACGTTTCGGTGCGCGCGCACGGAATGCCGCGCGGATTTTTTTCGGCGGAGCGCGTCTGCGTGAAGCCCGATTTTCGGAGGCTGTTTTCCGCGCCCGTTCGGCGCGTGGAGATTGCGGGGGCGTCGGCTTTTCCCTCGCAAAACGGCGACGCGCTCGTGCGCGACATCAACGCGGCAGTCGTCCTTTCCGACGGCAACTACAGGCTGGAAAACCTGCGCTTCAAGTTTCGGAATCTGAACGTTTCTGCCCGCGGCGCGGTTGAGAAAAATTTTTCGACCGCCGATTTCGAAAATATCGCGCAGATTCTTTCGGGGTATTTTTCGGCGCAAGACAACCCCGCGCCGACCGCGAAGCCCGCCTCCGCGCCCGCCGCCAAGCAGCCGTGCAACGCCGCCGTGCTTGTGCGCGACGCCGACATTGCGCTTTCGGAGTCGGCGCGCGAAATCGACAAATATTCGTCGGTGCTTGAGTATCCGTTTTTGACTGTGGAGTTCGGGCTGCTCGGCGGCGGGCGCAACTTTGTCAACGTGCGGCTCGACTCCAACAAAGCCGACATTTCCGCTTTCGGCGTGCCCGCGCAGCTCGACGAAGTTCTGGCGTCGCTGAGCTACGCCAACACCAAAACGCGCGAGCGCATAACGCTTTCGTTTTCGGCGGCGGGCGCAAAAAGTGGCGCGTATTCCGTTTCGGCGCAAAAGCTCGAGGCGCGCGCGGGCGTTAACGTGAACGCAAAGGAGGTTGCGCTTTTCGACGTTGCGGCGTCGGCGGGGCGGCTTGAATACGACGGCACGGGCTTGGACGGGGTTGCCGTTTCCAAACGCCTCCTTTCCAAAACGTCGTTCGCCGACGACTGGTATTTTCTGCTTTCGCTCGGCAACCGCAGGGTGGGCGGGAAAATCGACTACAAAGACGGCGTTGTCTCGTGCAATTTTTCGGGGAGCGTCAATCCCGCCCCGCTGTTCGGGCGGCGCGAACTTGCCGACATTCCCGAAATGCGCAGCTTCGATTTCCCTCAGGGTATCGACCTAAGCGGCAGCGCGGAATACAAGCTCGGCGCGGCGTTTCCCAAGCTTTCGGCTTCCGTCGAGGCGGCCGACTGCGAGATTATGGGGCTTGCAATAGACCGCGTTCGCGCCGACGTATCCTTTGCCGACGGCGTGCTTTCGTGCCCCGAAGTTGACGCGCTTTCGAAGGAAGGCTGGCGCGTGCGCGGCAGCTATCTGCAGAGTTTCATCGACAACAAATACGACATTTCCGTCACGGGGCGGCTTCGTCCGATGGCGATAGCGCATTTTATGGAGCCGTGGTGGACGAAAGTAATGGGCGCGTTCACGTTCAAAAAGGGCGCGCAAATGCCGTTTGCCGACGTTCGCGTAGAGGGGGCATGGGGCGCGCCCGAAAACATCTGGTGCTTCGGCTATGTGCGCGGCGAAAACGCGCTCTACAACGGGTGCGAGTTCGATTCGTTTTCAATGAACATTTGGGTGAACCCCGCGCGAATCAGCGTCTACAATATCGACCTTTCCGCGGGCGGCGGCTCGCGCAAAGGCGCGTGTGCCATTGAGTGGCTTTACGGCGCGGGCGGGCTTACGTCATACGAGAAGCAGCGTCTGTTTTTCGAATCAACTCTCGACGCCAAAGAACTGCTTGCGCTCGGCGGCAGCGACGCCCAATCGGTGCTCGACGCCGTTTCGTTTGCCGCGCCGCCGCGCCTCGTCTTAAGCGGCGTTATGGCGAACGAATCGAACAATCCCGAGAAAATGCGCGACATTTTCAACGCCGAAGTTTGGGCGAAGGATTTGCAGGTTGACGTGATAAAAATTGAAAACGCCCACTTTTTTGTTGCCACCGACAAAATCCTCACCGACATCTACGGCGCGGATTTCGTCTTCTGCGGCGGCAAGGCGGAGGGCGGAGTGGTGCTTGAAAAAGTCGGCAAAAGCATTGTAGCCGACGGCTTCGCAAAGGCGCGCAATATGGCGCAGGACAAGTTTTTCGACTTCCTCGCGTCGTTGGGCGAGGGTGGGAAGGCGTCGGAACCCCTCTTCGGAAGCGACAAGGGCGGCTTTGTCACCGCCGACATCAAACTGCGCGGCGACATCGAAAACATGGCATTCGCCGAAGGTTCGGGAAACGTGGCGATTGAAAATTCGGAATTTTTAAAACTCAATTTGTTCGGGGCAATTTCAAAGGCGTTTTCCGCCGTCGGGCTGCCCGTGGGGGCTTTCGACATCACGAACGTCCGCGCGGAGCTTGAGCTTTCCTCGGGCGAGCTGAAACTTGCCCCGCTCGAAATTTCGGGGCCTTCAATGCGCGTGATAGGCGCAACAGTCTACGTTTTCTCCGACGACACCGTGCGCGGCGAACTGAAGGCGTATCCGTTCGACAACGTCCGCAGCGCGCTTGTTTCGGCGGTGAACAAAGTGGTAAACCCCATTATGGATTCCGTGCGCGTATCGGTCTCGGGCACTATTTCCGACCCGAAGTTCTCCGCGAGAATCACGCCCGTCGACATAATCCGCAGCGAGGAAAAAGTAATCGAACGCATCGACGGCGCGCTGTGATATTTTCTTTCTTGTAAAAAATAAAAAGCCTCCTAATCTGCAACTACTATGAGTAATGATGGAAAATTGTTGTGCGGCGTTGTGGGCGTCGGGTATCTCGGCCAGCACCACGCCAGAATTTATTCCGAACTCGATTCGGCGGAACTTGTGGGCGTGTTCGACAACAACCCCGCGCGTGCCGCCGAGATTGCGCAGAAATACAACTGCAAAGTCTTCGATTCCGTCGCGGAACTCGGCGACGCCTGCGACGCCGTAAGCGTTGTTGTTCCCACCGACCGCCACACCGAAGTTGCAATGCCCCTGCTTGAGCAGAACTGCGACCTTCTCATCGAAAAGCCCATTTGCACGTCGGTTGCCGACGCCCGCGAGATTGTAAAAAAAGCGCGCGAAAAAAACCTCATCGTTCAGGTGGGGCACATAGAGCATTTCAACCCCGTGATGGGGTTTATGGAAAAGCACGTAGACCACCCGCGCTTCATCACCGCCGACAGGCTCGCGCCATTTAACGTGCGCGGTTCGGAAGTGGGCGTGGTTCTCGACCTGATGATTCACGACATCGGCATTGTCCTGAAGCTTGCAAATTCGCCCGTCGAGCGCATAGAGGCAATCGGCGTGAATGTCGTAAGCAAAACGGAGGACATTGCAAACGCCAGAATAGTCTTCAAAAACAAGTGCGTTGCAAATCTCAACGTAAGCCGCGTAAGCTTCAAAAAACTCCGCGAAATAAGAGTGTTCCAGCAGGGCATGTATATGTCGCTTGACTTCATGAACCAGAAGGGGCATATGGTCAAAATCAACGGCCTTACCGACATCGTTCCCGAGGAAGTCCCGTTCGAAAAGTGCGAGCCGCTCAAGTCGGAATTGGCGAGCTTTGTGGATTGCGTGAAATACAAGAAAAACCCGAAGGTCGACGCCACGCTCGGGCTTTCGGCTTTGGAGGTTGCGCTCGAAATAGAACGCCAGATTTACGAACTCATAAAAAATAAATGAGCGACGTTCTGAAAATGCGCAAGTTCGCATTCGACGCCCCGCAGGAGGGGCGGTGCGATGTCCTCGTTCTTGCGGGCGAGCATTCGGGCGACGAACAGGCCGCGCGAATGGTGCGTGAGGCGCGCAAAAAAAATCCCGACTTGAAAGTGTGTGCTTTCGGCGGGAGCGCGCTTGAGGCCGCGGGAGCGCAGCTGCTGTTCGACTTCACGGGGTTCTCCGTCGTGGGGCTTATGGAGGTGCTCAAAAACATTTCGTTTTTTTCTGCGCTGGGCAACGCCATTGTAGATTGGATTCAGACATATCGCCCAAAGGCGGTCTGCTTTGTCGACTACCCCGGCTTCAATCTGCGCCTTGCCGACACCCTCTGCAAACGCGGCATTGCCGTCAAAGGCGGCGGGAACGTAAAGCTGCTGTATTACATCAGCCCCCAAATTTGGGCGTGGAAGTCTTCGCGCAGGTTCAAAATGGCGAAAATGCTCGATTCCCTCGCGGTGATTTTCCCGTTCGAAACAAAGTGCTACGCCGACACTTCGCTAAAAACCGATTTCGTGGGGCACCCGTTTCTCGCCGAAGGCTACGTTTCGCCCGTGCGGTATTCGCCCGAAGGCGACATTCTTCTGCTTGCGGGCAGTCGCGAAATAGCGGTCTCGCGGATTTTCCCCGTTCTGCTTAAAACAATGCGCCTGCTTGAAGGCGAGCGCGCCGTTGCACTGTATCCGAGCCAAGCCATACGCGCCATTCTCGAAAACTGCCTTGCAAAATTTCCCGACTTGGCGGGCAGGGTAAAGATTGTCGGCAAATCGGCACTTCCGCTTTCGGCGAAGGGCGTGATGATGAGCTCTGGCACGATGTCGCTTTCGTGCTGCCTTGCGGGCATTCCGGGGGCTATCGTCTACAAGGCCAATCCGCTAACCTACATTTGCGGGCGAATGGTTGTGAACATAGAATACCTCGGCATAGCCAACATTCTGCTCGACAAGCCCGCTTGGCGCGAGTTCATTCAGTTCGACGCCTCCGCCGAAAAAATCGCCGCGTATATGAAAACGGCAATCTCTCGGCGCGAAGAATACGCCGACTATGCGCGCGAACTGTATTCGCTTCTGCGCGCCGAGGCCGAACACGACGCCGCCGACTGGCTTTTGCGCAACGTTTAGCCTTTGTTTCCGCGTTTTGTTCCGCGCCGAAGCCGCTGCGTTTTGCCGAAAATTTTGGTTGATAGTGTCGCCGAAATGCTATTGATTGGTGGGGTTGTTTTTTTAATATATCCACAAGCGCAAAAGGAACAGATGAGAATACAAAAATACATTTCTCAGTGCGGAATATGCAGCCGCAGAGAGGCCGAGCGTAAAATAGAGGAGGGGCTTGTTTTCGTGAACGGCGAACCCGCCTCGATAGGGCAGGACATCGACCCCGAAACCGACAAGGTTGTCGTAGACGGCGAACGCGCAAAGGGTATCGTGGAGGAGAAATACGTTTTGGCGATGAACAAGCCCAAGGGCTATTTGTGCTCGAACTCCGACCCGTTCGAGGCAAAGACAGTGTTCGACCTCCTCCCCGAGCCGTTTTCGGAAATGAAGCTGTTTTGCTGCGGCAGGCTCGACAAAAACTCGAAGGGGTTGCTCATTCTTACTAACGACGGCGATTTGGCGAACAAAATCACCCACCCGTCAAGCGACATCACAAAACGCTACCACGTCATGCTAAACCGTCCCCTCGACGAAAAAATAATTCCCGTGCTTCTGCGGGGCGTAAAACACGAGGGCGAAACACTCCGCGCCGAGCGGATTATCCCCGACGCCTCGGGTTCGGAGAACGCCGCGCGCAGAGCGGAAGTGTGGCTCAAACAGGGCAGAAAGCGCGAAATCCGCAGAATGTTCGAGGTTATGGGCTACTTCGTCAAAGAGCTTAAACGCGTGCAAATAGGCGGGTTCGTGCTAAAACGCATTCCCGAGGGGGCAATAAAAATTCTCGGCAAAAAAGACATTCAGAAACTTTTGGAAAGGTAGACAGTTATGGACAAAGAGCAGATTTTCGACAGCGTTGAAGCGTGTCTTGAAGATTTCGCCGCGGGCAAAATAATAATCATCACCGACGACGAAAACAGGGAAAACGAGGGCGATATGATTGTTGCGGGCTCGCTCATAACGCCCGAGGCGGTAAACACAATGCTGCGTTTTGCGCGCGGGCTTATATGCGTGCCCACCACGGGCGAAAGGCTCGCGCAGCTGGGCATAGACGATATGGTTCGCCTCAACCGCGACAAAAAAGGCACGGCGTTTACCGTTACGGTCGATGCCGCCGAGGGAATCACAACGGGTATCAGCGCGTTCGACAGAGCCAAGACAATAAAGCTTATGGCCGATATGTCTTCAACCGCCGCCGACTTCGTTACCCCCGGCCATCTCAACCCGCTGCGCGCCCGCGCGGGCGGAGTTCTGGAGCGTTCGGGGCACACCGAGGCCGCAGTCGATATGACGCGCCTTGCGGGGCTTCCGCCGTGCGCCGCAATCTGCGAAATTATAAAGGACGACGGCACAATGGCGCGTCTGCCCGACTTGGTGGAATTCAAAAAACGCCACAATATGAAGCTTATGAGTGTGGCGTCGCTTATCGAATACAGGCTTAAAACCGATTCTTTGGTGAAGCTTGTAGGTAGCAGGCCGTTCGATACAAAATACGGACGCTTCACGCTCTCGACTTTCCGCGCAACCGACGGCCGCGCGCACTTCGCGCTTTCGCTCGGCAAAATCGACGCCGAACCCGCCCTTGTGCGCGTCCATTCGGAAAACGTCTTTGCCGACTTGTTCCAGCCCGCGGGCGAACGCTCGGCGTCGGATTCGTTCGACTCCGCAATGAAGGCGATTGCCGAGGCGGGGCGCGGCGCGCTTGTGTATGTGAGCCTCCCCGATTCGGGCGTGAACGTCCCCGAGGGCGTCTCGGTCTCGCCCAATATGCGCGACTACGGCATGGGCGCGCAGATTTTGCGCGAACTCGGCTTCAAAAAAATAAGGCTGCTTACCACAAACGTAGGCAGGCACGCGCTCTCCGAGGGCTTCGGTCTGGAGATTGTCGAGGAAATCAAAATATAGGAATGCAATGAGCTTGGACAAGGGGCAAATGCCCGACATAAACGTGAAGGGGCTGCGCGTGGCTGTCGCCGCGTCGCGCTTTAACAAGGAACTTGTGGACGCGCTTTTGTGCGACGCCGTTCGGACAATGACCGACAGGGGAATCGCGCCCGAAGACATCGAAGTTGTGCGCGTCCCCGGGGCGGCGGAAATTCCGTTCGCGTGCAAAACAATGATTGCAAGCGGCAAGTTCGACGTTGCCGTCGGGCTCGGCGTTGTGGTTGCCGGCGACACTCCCCACCACATGATAATTGCCCACTCTACGGCCATCGCGCTTCAGGCCGCCGCCGCCGAGACGGGCGTTCCCACAATCAACGGCATAATTGTTGCAAACAACCGCGAGCAGGCACAGGCGCGCACTGTGGGCGAAATTGCCCGCGGGGCGGAATTCGCCGAGGCCGCCATGGAGATGGCGTTTTTCAAACGCAAGATGTCGGCGGCGCGGTAGTGCGGCGCGGATTCGGAAAACGAAAAATCGGACATACCGACGCAAAAACAAAAAATTTTATGGAGACAGAAACTAAAAACCAGAAGCTTGCAAGCCGCCGCGAAAACAGAATTGCGGCAATGCAATTTTTGTATATGCAGCTTGTAAGCGGCGCAAATACTGCCGACGACCTCGCCGCGTTTTTCGAGTCGAAGGAAAACGACAGGGATTTCTACAAGTTCGCCGAAGAACTCATTGCGGGCGTAAATGCAAACTTGGGCGAAATTGACGCTCTCATTTCGAAATTCGCCACAAACTGGAGCATAGACAGAATCGCGAAAGTAGATTTGTCGATTCTTCGCCTTGCAATTTTCGAACTGCTCAAACGCGACGACATTCCCCCGATTGTGTCGATAAACGAGGCCATAGACTTGGCGAAAACTTTTTCCTCCGCCGAGTCCAAACGTTTTATCAACGGCATTCTCGACAGCGTAAAATCGACGCTCAACCGCCCGCTCAGAACGTCAAACAAGTAATGTTTTCGATATTCAAAAAATTCGGCGAGGGCTTGAAACGAACCGCCGCGGGCGCGCTCGGCGGCATTGCCGCGCTGTTTTCGAAAAAAATCGACGAAGCCGACATCGACACAATAGAGCAAACTCTCTATTCCGCCGACTTCGGCTACGAAACCACCGAGGAAATAGTCTCGGCAATTCGCGCCGAATACCGCAAAAACAAAGAGCTTCACGGCAAGGAGGCGGCGGAGATTGGCGCGGCGGTGCTGGAGAAAATCCTCGAAGGTTCGCAGGGCAAACTGGCGCAAAACGCCGACGCGCAAAACCCGTCGGTAGTCTGCCTTGTGGGCGTAAACGGGGCGGGAAAGACTACGACCGCCGCAAAGCTTGCGCATTTTCTCGACTCCGACGGCGGCGTTGTGCTGGGCGCGTGCGATACTTTCCGCGCCGCCGCCAACGAGCAGATAAGGGAGTGGGCAAACCGCCTGAACGTGCGTTTGGTTGAAAGCGCGCACGGCGCGGACAGTGCCGCCACCGCTTGGGACGCTTGGCAGTCGGCAAAGGCGCGCGGGGCGAAGTGGCTTGTGCTCGACACCGCGGGGCGTCTGCACACGAAGGAAAATTTGATGAACGAGCTTTCGAAAATCGCCCGCGTGCTCAAGAAAAACGACGCGTCCGCGCCGCAAAATTCGCTGATTGTCCTCGACGGCAGTCTGGGTTCGAACAGCATAGAGCAGGCGTTGGCGTTCGACAGGGTTTTCCCGCTCACGGGCGCGATAATCACGAAGCTCGACGGCACGTCGAAGGGCGGTGCGGTGGCGGGCATTTACCGCAGGCTCAAGCTTCCCATTTTGTATGTGGGCTTCGGCGAAAAGCCCGAGGATTTGCGCGAGTTCAACGTGCGCGCGTATGTGCGCGGCGTGTTCGGATTGGAGGAGTAAAATGACTGATTTGACCGTAAATTTGGCGGACAGAAGCTACGATATTTCCATAGGTTCGGGGGCGTTCGACCTGCTCGCGCCCGAGCTTGCAAAGCGAAAATCAAAGTGCGTGTGCGTGGCGGACAAGTCGGTTCTCAAATACCACGCGGCAAAGGCGCAAAGGCTCGCCGAGGTTGCGGAGATAATCCCCGTGGCGGGCGGCGAAAGCACCAAATGCTTCGGAATGCTCGAGAAACTCTGCTCGGCTTTCGCCCAGATGAAGCTCGACCGAAAAAGCGCGGTTGTGGCTCTCGGTGGCGGCGTTGTGGGCGATTTGGCGGGCTTTGCGGCGTCGGCGTATATGCGCGGCGTCGATTTCTACCAAGTGCCGACCACGCTGCTTGCGATGGTCGATTCCTCCGTGGGCGGCAAGACGGGCATAAACATTGCCGAGGGTAAAAATCTTGTGGGTGCGTTCCACCAGCCGCGCGGCGTCTTTGCCGATACCGACTTTTTGGAGTCGCTGCCCGAGCGCGAATTTGCCGCGGGCATGGCGGAGGTAGTCAAGTGCGGAATCCTCGGCGATGCACAGTTGTTCGACGCCCTCGCCGACGAGTCCACCGACATTCGCGCGTATTTGAACGAGGCTATCCGCCGCTCGTGTTCGCTCAAGGCGGCGGTTGTTGCCTCCGACGAGCGCGAAACGGCGTCGAGCGGCGGCAGGGCTTTGCTTAATTTGGGGCACACTTTCGGGCACGCGGTCGAAAAAACGGCGGGCTACGGAAGCTTTCTGCACGGCGAGGCTGTCGCAATCGGAATGGTCATGGCTTGCGAGCTGTCAAAGCGGCTCGGGCTTTCCGACGAACGCGCAAAAGTCGAAAAAGTTTTGGCGCGGCTCGGGCTGCCAGTTTCGATAAACTACAAAGTTTCCGTGGCGGACTTCATGGAGGCTATGACGCACGACAAAAAGAACGCGGGCGGCGAGCTGAAGTTCGTGCTTGTGGAAAAAATCGGCTCGGCAATAACGCGCGTTGTTCCGCGCGCCGAGGCGGAAAAGGTCGTGGCCGACTTCATCGGATAGGTATGTTCGAAAATTGCACAGACGCGCATTGCCACATAGGCGGCGTTTCCGCGCCGTTCGAAGCCGCCGTCTGCGCAATTAACGCCGCCCAGTGGCGCGACCTTGAAAACGCCGAAAACCCGAAAATCAAAAAAACGTTCGGCTTCTTTTTGGGCGAGGCAATCGACATTCCCGAAGCGCAAATGCAGGCTGATATGAAGTCGCTTTCCGACTTTCTCGGCGGCGCGGCGGCGGTCGGGGAGTTCGGTCTGGACAAGCGTTTCAGCGAGGTTCTGCCGTTCTACAAGCAGGAGATAATTTTCGACGCCCACATAGAGCTGGCGTCGGCCTTCGCACTTCCGTGCGTGTTGCACTGCGTGGGCGCGTGGGGATTTTTGCTTAAAAAAGTCCGCGCGGCAAAACGTCGCAACGGCGCGCTGCGCTTTCTTCTGCATTCCGCAAGCTGTTCGCCCGATTTGGCGCGCGAGTTCCAGAAATTGGGTTGCTATTTCTCTTTTTCTCCCCGACAGCTGGCGTCGAAAAACGGCGCGGCGTTGGCGCATTCGGCGGAGGCGGAACGGATTCTGCTTGAAAGCGACGACGTTCCGAACGCCGAAACATACGCGCGCGCCCTGCGCAAAATTGCCGAATTGCGGAACATGCGCGAAACCGAGTTGTCGGATATAGTGTATTCCAATTTCCACGCCTTTTATTCGAAAAAATGACCGACCGAACCGAAATTCTCTACGGAAGCGCGTGTTGCCAAAAGCTGCGCAACGCGCGCGTCGTGCTGTGCGGCGCGGGCGCGGTCGGTTCTTTCGCTGCCGAGGCTCTCGCGCGGCTCGGCGCGGGAAACTTCGAGATTTTCGACTTCGACTGTTTCGAAAAATCGAACGTCAACCGCCAGCTGTGCGCGCTTGAATCCACTATCGGCAGGCGCAAAGTGGAGGTGCAGCGTGAGCGGATTTTGGATATAAACCCCGCCGCGCAAGTTGTTGTGCACGACGTTCTTGTAGACGCGGCGGTTGCGGCGGAAATTGTCGCGCAGCACCCTTCGGTGGTTGTAGATGCCATTGACGACATCGCAGCGAAAGTCGCGCTTGCGCGTTCGTGCGCCGAAAACGGCGTGCCTCTTGTTTCAAGCATGGGGGCGGCGCGGCGCAAAAATCCGCTCGAGGTAAAAACTGCCGACATCTTCAAAACCTACGGCTGCCCGTTTGCGGCGTCAATCAGGAAGCGTTTGCGCGCAGAGGGCGTGGGGCGCGGGTATATGTGTGTGTTTTCGCCCGAAAAAGTGGAGGAGTCAACCCACGTTTCGTCGTCGGTTGCAGAGCACAAAAAAGTGATAGGCAGTTCGGTGGTGGTAACGGGCGTTTTCGGGCTGAACCTCGCGAATTTGGCTTTGGAGGAAATTGTTAAAAACGGATAAATTATGTCTATTTACGATAGGGATTATATGCGCTTTGCCCGTCCGAAAACGGCGAACGAGCTTGTCGGGGACTTCTTCAGGCGGTTTCCCGCTACGGCGTGGCTGATTGCCGTAAATCTTGCCGCGTTTGTTTTGAGTGTTTTTGCGCCCGCAATTATGGGCGTGCTTGAGCTTTCGCCGCGGAATCTGGCGGCGGGAATGTTTTGGACGCCCATAACCTACGCGTTTTTGCACGGCGGACTTTTCCACATAATGTGCAATATGCTCGGCCTTTATTTTATGGGGCGGGCGGTTGAAAAATGGATAGGCACGGCGCGCTATTTGGCGTTGTATTTTTCGGGCGTTGCTGCGGGCGGACTTTTGTGGACGGCTTTGTTCTGGAACGCCCCCGCCAACCTCGTGGGAGCATCGGCGGGCGTAGTTGCGGTTTTCGCGTGTTTTTGCGCGCTTCACCCGCCCGTTCCGATTACATTTTTGATTTTCTTCATTTTGCCGATTAGCATAAAACCCATTACAATGCTCAAGGTTGCGGCAGTTTTCGAGGCGGTAGGATTGGCGTCGTCGCTTTTCGGCGGCGGCACGGAGGTTGCGTATGCGGCGCATTTGGGCGGGCTTGCAGTAGGCGCGCTTTGGGGCTTTTCGCTCAGGGGCGCGTCCGTTTCCGCCTCGTTTAAAAACGGGCGCATTGCAAAATTTTTCGAAAGGCGCAAGGGGGGAAAGTCGGCTTCGGACTACAAATTTACAGTCAACATATCCCCCGACGTTCGCCCCGAACTCGACAGGATTTTGGACAAAATTTCGAGGGAGGGCTTTTCTTCGCTCACCGAACAGGAGCGCGAGTTTTTGCGCCGCTCACGCGGACAATGACGCCACTTTAAGACTTGGAAAAATCTCAACATCAGTTTATCAAGAGTGAAATGAAATTTATAAAATACATACTTTTTGCGGCGGCCGCCGCGTTCGCGCCCTTTGCGGCACAGGCGCAGCAGGCTATAACTTCCGCCAACAAAATTCCGCTGCAGACATCGCCGAAAATGCGCAACGAAACGCGCGCGGTGGTTATGTGCATGGAGAACGGGCACTACTCCAAAACGTCGCTTTCGGAGCTTGATATGCGCGAGTTCGTCCGCGAATACATGCAGAATATCGACATTTTCAAAATGTTTTTCACCACCGCCGACGTTCAGCATTTTCAGGATTTCTTCGCGCAATCCGCCGACATAATGCTGCATCAGGGCACGCTTCTGCCCGCGTTTTCAATCTACGACAAATTCGTTTCGCGCGCGGAGTCGCGTTTGGCGTGGATTAAAAACAGAATGAAACAGCCCTTCGACCTCGACCAAAAAAACGCCGCTTTCCGCTACGACAGAAGCAAGGAAAACTGGCCGGCCTCCGACGCAGAAGCCGACGCCCTTTGGGACAAACGCCTGACGCTCGACATCATCGGCGAAATGCTTTCATACGACGAACCCCAGAAGCCCGCCAAGGGCAAAAAGGCGAAGCGCAAGGCAGCCGCGCAGACCGAAGCCGACAAAAAGGACGCGCCCAAAACATACGAGGAAAAATTCGCAAAGGCAAAGGCGGAAGTCCTCAAACGCTACGAACGCTTCATCGACAACTACGTCAAGTTCGACACAATCGAGATTGAGGAGCTTTACCTCAACGCCCTCACCGAAATGTATGACCCCCACTCGTCGTTCCTCTCCGAATACGCGCTCGAGGAGTTCGACATTGCTATCAGAAATTCGCTTGTGGGCATTGGGGCTACGCTTCAGGAAAAGGACGGCTATTGCAGCATTGTGGAGCTTCTCCCCGGGGGGCCCGCGCAGGAAAGCAAGCTTCTGGAGGCGGGCGACAAAATCCTTTCGGTCGGGCAGGGCGATACGGGCGAAATGGTTGACGTTATCGGAATGCGGCTCAGGAAAATCGTCCGCCAAATACGCGGCAAGGAGAACACGAAAGTCCGCCTGCTTATCCAGCCCGCATCGAACCCCAGCGCGCGCAAGACAATCACGCTTGTGCGCAAGGAAATCCAGCTTACAACAAAGCTCGCAAAGGCGAACGTCTACACTGTTCCGATGGGCGACAAAACAATTCCCGTCGGGGTGATAGACCTGCCCGCGTTCTACGGCGAGAGCGCGTCGGACGAGGGTGCAAAGGGCTTCAGCACCACGAAAAACGTGGAGGAACTGCTTGTAAAGCTCAAGTCATACAACGTCCGCGGAATAATTCTCGACCTGCGCCGCAACGGCGGCGGCTTTCTCAACGAGGCAATAGACTTGGCGGGGCTGTTCATTCAGACGGGCTCAGTAGTTCAGGTTCGCAACGCCGCAGGCAGGGTTAACGTCTTGAACGACGAAACCCCGAAAGTTGTCTGGGACGGGCCGCTGATGATTCTTGTAAGCCGCCTTTCGGCTTCGGCTTCGGAGATTGTCGCGGGCGCGCTGCAAGACCACCGCCGCGCGCTCATCGTCGGCGACGCGCACACGCACGGCAAGGGAACGGTTCAGACTGTCTGCCCGCTTTCGCGCTTCGACCCCGAGCAGAAAAGCGCGGTGAAGTTCACAATCCAAAAATGGTATGCGCCCAGCGGAAATTCAATCCAGCTCAAGGGCGTTACCCCCGACGTTGTGCTTCCGTCGATTTTCGACAATATGGAATTCGGCGAGCAATACAAAGACAACGCCCTCAAGTGGGACAGCATTCCGTCGGCAAACCCCGACAACTACGCACTGGGAGTTGCGGGCAACAAAATCGACGCGCTGATTGCAAAACTCAACGAACAGTCGCTCCAACGCCGACAAAGCCTGCCCGAGTTCAAGTTCCTGCAGGAGCGCATTGAGTGGCTCAAAAAGAACAAGGACAAGAAGGATTTTTCGCTCAATTACGCCGAGCGAAAAGCGGAGCTGAAAAAGGCCGACGAGTTCATTGATTCGGTGGAAAAGCGCGAAGAGGAGTTCGCAAAACTCAATTACAAGAAGGAGGAAATTCTTCTGGACGCCGCCAAAAAAACGGAGGCGGAAAAGAAAGTCCAAGCGCGCTCGAAAGCCGACAGGAAAAAAGACGCGCCGCAGAACGGCTCGGTTGAAGACGATTTGCTTGACGACGAAGACGAGGAGATTTTCGATATTCAACTGCGCGAGGCTTTGCGCATAATGGCTGATTACATCGAGCTTCAGGCGGAATACAAAAAACTTTAGCCTTGCGTTTCCGCCAAGCGCGGGTAGGTTTTGAAAAGCTGACTTGAAACGGAAAGGAGAACGAAAGTGAACAGATGGATATTGATAGTGTTGATTATTCTTTTGTGCGTTTTGTGCCCGCCGATTGGTATCCCCGTGTTTGCGATATATCTTGTGGTGGACCTTATCCAGACAGTGATAAAGTGGAGTAAAAAAATTTTTGAATTTTCCCGAAGTGTGGTAAGATGGGGAAAAGAAATTTTTGAGAAATAGAACCCGATATTTAAAAAAGGCGCGCAGAATGTTGTTCTGCGCGCCTTTTGTTTTTGTAAAGAAAATACTCGCTTCAGTTTATGCGGGATTGCGCTTTGCGCAACCGCGCCGCTTCCGAATATATAAAAGAACTTTAATCACGGACAAAGCGGAAATTGAGTTTTACTCAATCCGCGCCCCTTTAAGATACATAAAATTTTTGGGCGCGGCTGAGAGCCATAATCGGGAAATACATCTTATACCAGTTGTAGTTGAGCATAAACCCGCGTGCAAGCTCCTTGCCTTGGGGAAGGGGCGCGCCGGCGCGGAGGTCGACTTTCGCGCCGAGTCCGTATCCGGGGAAGCCCGTGCCCGTGTAGTAGGGTTCGTCCCAAGAGCCGTCTTCCTTGTTCGTGGAGGTGAGGAAATCGCAGGCGCGCTTGATGTTTGATTCGTAGTTTCTGTCCTTTGCGGCAACAAACGCCATAAGTGCCCATGCCGTTTGCGACGCCGTTGAGGGAATGCCGCAGCCCGAGTATTTCGGCTCCATGTAGGAGGCTACGCTTTCGCCCCAACCGCCGTCGGCCTGCTGCTTTGAAGCCAGCCATTCGAGGGCTTTTTTCGCCTGAGGCGTAGAGCCTTCGCCGATTGCCACAAGCGCGGGAACTACAGCACCCGTGCCGTAAATGTAGTTCACGCCCCAGCGACCGAACCAAGAGCCGTCGTCTTCCTGCTCCGAGTAGATGAACTCGAGAGCCTTCGCAATGGCGGGGTGGTTTTTCGAGAATCCGCACATCGCCAACGCCTCCACTATGTGGGCGGTAACGTCTACGCTCGGCGGGTCGAGAACTTCGCCGAAGTCGCAGAAGGGGATTTTCGTCACGATTTTGCGCGTGTTGTTTTTGTCGAAAGCCGCCCAGCCGCCGTTGTCGGACTGCATTGCGAGAATCCAGTTGACGGTTCTGCGGATTGCCGAGTCTATCCTGCGCGCGCGCAGGTTTTCGCGTGGGATTAGCTTCTGGATTTTCTTGAGGGTAATCAGCGCGATTGCGGCGTCGTCGATGTCGGGGTAGAAGTTGTTTGCGCGCTGGAACGCCCAGCCGCCGGGTTCTACGTTTTTGCCGACTTTTATCGACCAGTCGCCGTGGTGGCGGTTTTCCTTCTCGAGAACGTAGTCGAGAGCCTTTACAAGCTCGGGGCACGAGCCGGGGGTTTCGCCCGCGTCGATGAGCGCGGTCATTGTAAGGAACGTGTCCCAAATGGGGCTTTCGCTTGCCTGAAGCATTGTGCCCTCGCCCCTGTCTACGCGCCAGTGCAGGTTGAACGCGTCGATTGCGCGCGACATGTTTATTTGGTCGAGCGCGAAGCCTTCAACATACATTGCAATAATGCCGTAAATCCACGGGGGCTGAATGCCGCCCCACGCGCCGTCTTCGTCTTGGTGCTCCAAAATCCACTGGAGCACAAGCTTTATTGCGTATTCCCTGAAGGGCTTTACGGGGAAGCGGTTGTAGGCGTGCAGCGCGTGGTCGAGCTTCAGGAAAACGTTTTCCATGCTGAAGATTTTCTTGTTCTTGCGCGGCAGCCTGAAGTCGGCTTTGTCCCTGCCTTCGGGGAAGAGTTCGTCAATCTGCAAATGCGGCGGAAGCTCTTTTATGGGGCGGCGCACCGTGAGGATTGAAATGGGCATCATTGTGGTTCGCGCCCAGCAGGCGAAGTCGTAGATGTTGAACGGACACCACTTCGGCAGGAAGAAAATTTCGGGCGGCAAAACGGGCGTGTGCGCCCACGGCCACTGCCCGAAAAGCGCGAGCCAGTATTTTGTAAACACCCTTATCTTGTCAATCCAGTTGTTGTCGAGAAGCCATTTGCGCGCATTCGACATAATCGGGTTGTCGGGGTCGAAGCCCTGAAGACGGAGGGCGAAGTAGCATTCAAGCGTCGTGTTGATGTCGCCCTGTTCCGCGCCGTAGTAGATGTCCCAAGAGCCGTCTTCGCGTTGGCGGTCGAGAATGTAGCGGACAACGCGCTCCTTTTTGTGGTCGTCGAAGTCAATAAAATACATCGCCATGAGCCACTGCGCCTCCATGCAGCAGTTGGTGTCGAGCGGGGCGTTCCAGTAGCCCTCGGGGAACTGGCGGTCAATTAGGTATTTAGACGCCGCCTTGATTGTTTCGGCAATCGACTTTTTCGGGGTGGACGTTTTTACGCTTTCAAAATTATCAAACATAGCGGAATTTTCGTAGATGGTGAATGTAAGTCAACAAAATAAAGAGCTCGGGAAGTTGGCGTGCCGCGCTTACAGGTCGAGCGTTTCGGAGGGGTTGGGGATTATGACGTTCGTCTTGGGAAGCCTGTCCAAAATCTCATACATGAACCACTCGCGCGACTGCTCACTGCCGTGGGTTAGCACCACGCAGCGCGGGTCTTTGCGCAGAATGTATTCGAGAATCTGTTCCCTGTCGGCGTGCGAAGAGAGGTCGAAGCGGTCGAATTTGCAGTTGAGCGTGCCCACAAAGAAGAGGTCGCGGAAGGCGAAGTCTCCGCCCGAGGGCGTGTTGCAAAGCCTGCCCGCTGGCGTTTCGGGGTCGCAATAGCCGACGAGAAATACCGCGTTGGAGCTGTCGTTGATTACCCCAGAGGCGGCTATGTAGGCGGGCGTGTTTTCAATCATCATTCCGCTGCCGAGAATGTAGATTCCCTTTTCGTCGAAATCCTTTCCCGCCTCGAGCCGCCCCCTGAGCACCTTTGTGCCCTCGAGCGCGTTTTTGCCGAAGCGCACATACGCCGAATTTTTCGAGAGCTTCACCAGATGTTCGGCAATGTCCACGCCCAAGCCGCCGATGAAAACGGGAGTGTCTTGCGGGATAATTTTTTCGGCTTTCGCCCGCGCTATTATAAGCAGAATTTCCTGCATTCTGCCGAGCGCGAACGCGGGCACAAGCACGTTGCCGCCGTCGCGCACCACTCTTGCAACCGACGCCACAAAGCGGTCGCGCTCCGATTCGTAGTTTGTCTCCGCGCCCTTTTCGCGCATGCCGCGCGTTGTTTCCACCACGAGCACGTCTACTTTTTCGTCGATTTGCTTCGCGCCTTTGAGCAGGGCGGTATCGTGGAACGATATGTCGCCCGAAAAAAGGTATTTTTTGTTTTTGTTTTCGAACATCACCGAAGCCGCCCCCGGAATGTGCCCCGCGGGGGTGAACGTGATTTTGACCTTTCCGTTCGCCGCCTCAAACACGCGCTCCCTGTTGAACGCCATGGGCGTCATTTGCTCAACGATTGTGTCGAGTTCGGAGTTTTCGTAGAGCGGATACTCCTTTATGTTGTGCTCTTCGCGCTGTTTGGCCATAACGCTGCGCGAGTTGCGGAGCATTTTGAACATCAGTTCGCGCGATTCGTCGGCAACGAGCACGCGGGCGGAATGCTGGCGGCGCAGAAGCACGGGCAGCGCGCCGCAGTGGTCGAGGTGCGCGTGCGTGATTGCGATGAAGTCGAGCGATTCGTCGAGGATTTTCGACAAGTCGGGCAGGGCGCAAAGTCCCATTTTTTTCGGGTGCATTCCGCAGTCCACGAGGGCTTTGAACCCGCCGAACTCAATCAGGTGCGCGCTCGAGCCTACGTCTATTTCTCTGTTTAAGTCTGTGTATAGCATATCTGCAACTTGCGCCGCGGCGCGTCGGCGGAAAAATCGGGCGCGGGCGGCATTTCGAATTCTATTGTCTGCATTATCGCAAATATGCGCCGAATCTCAACCATAAAATGCGTCTGTGTTTTTGTAGGTTTTTTGGGCGTTTTTACCGCTTTGCCGCCGCACCGATTTTCGTCCCATTTTTCGGATAAAATGCTTGAACTAAGAATTAGCCTCCATAGGATTTTCCGATATTAAATTCGAACGGTATTTTCTATGGATTACAAATCTGCTTTGGGAATAAATTCCGAAACGGGCGCGAACGAAGTTGTCGACAACGCCCTTTTCGAGTATGTGAACATGCGTCTTGACGCCATCGGCGAGCCTATTTTCGGCAGAGAGGACGACTATCCCCTGCTTAAAATGGCGCAGCCGCTGCTCGAAAACTACAGGGATTTCGTTTCAGTAGCCGCGGGCGAATACTGTGCGGCAGACCGCCGCGTGATGTCGTTTTTGCGCTCGTTTCTCAAAGACGTTCTCTCGCCGCACGAAGACCCCGCGCCGCTTCCCAAGCGCACGCTGGTTCTCGACCGCTTCGGCACTGCCCGCATTCTTTCCATGCCGCCCGACAAGGATTCGTATAAAAACGAATACGTCGAAAGCTTCCGCGTCCGTCAGGGCATTTTGAACAATCCCAAAAACGACAGGCGCACAACCGCGGGCGTTTTCCACATAGCCGAGGGCGGTCTTCCCATTCCCGACGACAAAAAGGCAGTCCCCAAGGCGGTCTTCAAGAATCTCTGGAAGCACGCTTTCGAAGCTCCCGAGAGCCTGATGGAGCTGCCGTTTACCTCCACTCAGGAAAAGAAGGCGTCGCGCTGGGTTTCGCTTTTCGTCCGCCCCATTGTCTGCCCCGAAATCCCGAATGTGGGC
Organism: uncultured Opitutales bacterium; assembly: GCA_934613645.1. GTDB lineage: Bacteria > Verrucomicrobiota > Verrucomicrobiia > Opitutales > Intestinicryptomonadaceae > Merdousia. The sequence continues at coordinate 26,118 of CAKTTC010000011.1, forward strand.
GGGTGCAAGCGCATGGAGATTCGTTTCTTCGTCCCCGGCGGGCTTGTCTGCAACCTCGATTTTGTGGAGAGCATTTTCGGCAACGCGGGCAACCCGTTTCTTTCGAAAAACAATACCGACGAAGCCTCCGACTCTTGGACGGGGCAGACGGGTTGCATTGTGCTTGCCCCGCACCTTACGAAACTCACAAAGAAATCGCTCGGGCTTCCGAACGTAGCCGATGCCACCGAACGCCAAAAGCGCGACGGCATGTGCTGGGAAGACCCCGCCGAACTCTACAACAACGGCAAGCCCTTCAAAATTACTGCGCGCGACTCTTCGGGCGTGATTGTTACAATCATTGCCGACAACTATTTCGGCTACTCCAAAAAGGAGATTAAAACCCAGATAAGCTTTGCCGCCAACCTCTACGGCCAGTGCGAAGAGGAACACAGCGGCGGCGCGCTCGCGTTCAGCAGCCGCGATATGGGCGAGGAATTCGCCGCCGACTGGTTCATTCAGGACTGTTCGATGACCTTCGCCGACACCGTTTCGCTTTTGGGCGACACGATTGAAGTTTTCCCCGAAGGCTGGGCGCGCGACAGGCGTTTTGCGAACGTAATCTACGTTGACGAGCACGCAAAATTTTCAATCAAAACCCAGAGTATCACTTGGAGCAGGAACGGAGCGGAGCAGTCGATAAAGCTGCTGCCGTCGAAAATCTACATACTGCCCTCGGGCGCGAAAGTGGAAATGAGGCGTCCGCACGAAAACCGCCGCTGGCGTTTGGTGGGCATTCTCTCGGAGGGCGTTTACTGCCACAAGCCCGCAACCGTTTCGGGCGGCGGCAAAAGCGAAATCTCCAAGGACATTTCCGACGCCATAATCCACGGCCCTTCCATTGTTGCCGATTTCAAAAAGGACATTCAGACAGTCGCGGAAATCATCAACAAAAACTACGGCAACCGCAACAAGGACCAGTCGCAAAACAAGGGCGAAAACAGCCGCCCGATACTGTCTTCGCGCAGGACAATGGGTTCGGTAGTCAAGCTGCTTACGCCGTCGGAGGATTTCACCGACGAATACAACGCGTGGCTTGAGTCGATTCCCTTCTACATCAGGGAATTTGTCCTCACCGTAAAACGCCACTATCGCCCCGAATGGGGAGACAACTGGATGGACAAGTTCTCGGTGGACTCCATAAACGGAACCGACGGCAACACGCTTAAATACAAGAATGCCGACGTGCTTACGTCGTATCTGCGCATAGGCTTTACCGAAGACGGCTCTTGGCGCACGTTTAGCCTGCGCAAAGACTTCGCTCCCTGCGTGAAGCTGCAAATGGAGGACGACATCACAAGCTCGGTTGTCGTTCCCAAGGCGGCGGTTGAGTATCTGCCGCAGAACCTGAGCAACTCGGGCGAGTCCGTCAAGTTCACCGAAAACTGCGAATACCGCCTCTTCCAGCGTCCCGACGAAGCCGTAGTCCGCGGCTACGACAAGCGCGCCGAAGCGGATATGTCGGGCAAGGATATGTTCCTTTCCAACTACGAGCCGCTCGACAGGGCGCAGGTTCGCGAAATGAGCGAGGACATTCTGCGTTTCGACAAATTCACCCCGCCGATGAAAAACAACCTGCTCAGCTTCCTTTCGGAGTCGAAGCCCGAATATGTTGTAAGTTCCGCCAATCCGCGTTTGATAAAGTCCGTTCCCAGCAAGAACGTCCGCTACCTGCAAAACCGCGACGATATGGTAAACAGGGAAAAATACTACGTTGCGGAGGTAGGCTCGCGCTTGGCGCGCAGAATCCCGATAGGCAAGTCGGTGCCGCACCCCGTTTCGGCGGTTATTTCGGGGCGCAGAAACAATCCCGCGTCGGAGGGCATAAGGGCTTTGGCGGTTCACGGGCCCCTTCACTACTTGGAATTGCCCGAACTGTTTATGGAATACATTGCGTCGATGACGGGCAAGTCGCCTTCGACAGTCGGCGCGGGGCTTGAGGGCGCGCTCACGAAAGGCCCGTTCAACGCGCTTTGCCCGATAACCGACCTCAACAACGCGCTTGTCTCCTTCGCCCTCACCGGCTACGAAGGCTGGCTGAGCAGCGCGGGCTACATCGGCGCGAAATACAGGGTAGACCACGACATCAGCCTGCTTATTCCCGAAATCTGGGCGCGTATGCGTCCGTCGGAACGCAACGCCGCAAACCTCATCAAAAACGGAATGCTCGAGCGTTGCAAGGATATGGAATACAACGGCAAGAAAGTGCTGTCGTCGCGCTTGGGCTGGAGAATAAACGAGGAGTTTGTAATCAACTTCTTCGGCAGAGTGTTCTCGAACCCCGCGTCGATTTTCACCGCCGATATGCTCCGCCCCGAATTGCAGGGCATGGACGTTTTCGCCGAGGGCATGGACAATATGGTCGGCGCGCACAGACGAGCCGCGGAAATGTATTTCAACGACGGCTCGATAGAGGGCGCGTGCCCGCCCCTGAAGGCTTTGCTGCACATAATGCGCGACGGCTCGTTCGAGGGCAAAACGCTTGACTCGCCCGAAATACGCGATATGTTCACTTTCGAGAATATCAGAAATTCCGAATGGTATGCCGAACGGCTTATCGGCCGCCAGCAGATTGAGGTCAACGAACTTCAGCGCAAGATTTACTCCACGCCCGAAACGCAACAAAAGCGCGTGGCGGAATTGAAGGCGCAGTTGAAACTCAAAAAGGGAATAGGGTATTTGAAATCGCTTGCGGGGACGCTCGGCGCAGACCCGTATATAGCCATGTAGCTTCCGCGCCGCCGCGGGCTTTAGGGGCGCGCGGCGGACGTTTGCATTTAATCAAACAACACTGCACAAAAGGATACACAATATGATGAAGATGAAAACCGCTTTGATGTTTTTGGTGTCGGCGGCTTCGGCGTTCGCAGTCCAGACCGCCGAAATCAGGACAACAAAACTCGACAACACAGGGGAAGTGAAAACGGTTCAACTCAGCGAGGTGGAAAAAGACGTTTGGAGGCTGCGCATTCCAGTCAACGAAATTTCGCGCGACACCAAATCAATCGTCGTCGTCAACGACTGGGCTAAGGCCGCAAAGGGCGAAGACGGCTTCTTCCTCACCCCCAACGGCGGCTACGGCACGTTCCGCATCGACGACGGCGCGGAGGTTGAAACCCACCCGCATTTGCGCATGTTTGCAATGAAAAACCCGCGCGGGGCGTTCCTTGCAATCGTCAAGGGCTTGAAGTTCGAATACACGCTCATTGCCGAAGCCAAAAAGGGCAAGTATGAAATCTACCCGCGCTTCAACATCGACAAAATCGACTTCGACCCATACGAAGACATCGTTATCGACTTCTACAAGCTCGACGCCGACAAGGCAAACTACTCTTCCATAGCGGGCATATACCGCGACTTCCTCATTAAGGATTCGGGGCTTGTGCCGCTTGCCGAGCGCGCAAAGGGCAATCCCACGCTGCAAAACACGGCAAACACAATGTATGCGCGCATAAAGTTCGCCCGATGCGACCGCCGCAAAGCCCCGCCGAACGCTTGGAAAAAAGCGGGCTACAAGCCCGAAATGATTGTAGACCACACTTTCGACGACGCCAAGCGCATCATGAAAAATTTCAAAGACTTGGGCATGGACGACATCGAAGTGTGTTTTGTCGGCTGGCACAAGGGCGGGCACGACGGCCCGTTCCCCGACTTGTTCCCAGTCCCCGAGGAAATCGGCGGCGAGGCTAAAATGCGCGAGGCCGTTGCATACGGCAAAAGCCTCGGCTACAGAATGACAGTCCACACCAACCACCACAACTACTACTCAAACGCCGCGCGCTTCGACGAGAAAAACGTCAACAAAAACAAGGACGGCTCTTGGCGCGTATACACATACTGGCCGGGCGGCAAGGCGTATCACTCCTGCTTCCTTACCGTGCTCAACAGGTATTTGAACGAGGACATTGCGCACCTTAAAGACATAGGCATAAACGGCACATACCACGTAGACGTAACGTCTATCAGAATTCCGTCGCCGTGCTGCAATCCGCTCCACCCGCTCACGCGTCAGGCAATGGTTGACGTGGAAAACAAAATCGGCAAAAGACTGCGCGAAAACTTCGGCGGGTTCAGCTCCGAAGGCAAGTTCGACCACGTCGCCCCCACGCTCGACTACGGGCTTTACGTCCGCTGGGACTCGCTTGCGAAAAAACCGATTATCGACAAGGACGTTCCCCTCAACGAGCTTGTCCTCAACGGCATAATTTTGAGCAACCCCTACTACGGCACAATAGACGCTCCCTACGAACGCAAGGCGGGCGAAAATCTCTCCGACGTCAACAAGCCGTATTGCGTTATGGGAACGGCAAAGCGCGCGCGCCTGAAGGTGATTGAATACGGCGGAAGACCGTCGTTCTACTATATCGACTACTCCGACCTCGCGCCGATGAAGTGGATTTACGACGATTGGCAGAAGCTGAAATATCTGCAGTTCCACTTCTTCGTCTTCCACGACGAAATCGCGCCCGACGTGTTCCTGTCGCGCTGGGACAACGGCGACGAAATCATCAGCAACTATACCGACAAGCCTTTCGTCTACAAGGGCGAAACAGTCAATCCCGTAGACTACAGGCTTTTCAAGGCGCACAAGGCGGCGGTAAAACCGCTTGCACAGTCGAACGAGGGCGCGAAGGCGTCGCTTTTCGGCGCGGGCAACGCCGACACTAAAACGCCGCGCACAGTCAAGCGCGTGAAAATCGGGAAGTAGCCCGATTGCGGAAACAAAAAAGACGCCGAATTATCGGCGTCTTTTTTTTTGCTTGTTGCAGTGTTTTGTGCCCGACCGAGGGGGATATTTTCCGCAGCTGCCGGAAGCGTTAGAAGCGCGCGAGGGCTGCGCCCGCAAGTCTTGCGAAATATCCGCCCTGAGCGTCGAGCGAGACAGCTTCGAAAACTTTTTTCGCTCCCTGTTTGTCGCCTTTCTGCTCCAACGCAGTGCCGTAGAGATAGCCCGCTTGGGCTTTGTAAACGGCGTCAATTTTGGAATCGTCAAAGGCGGCTTTGAGGAGTGTTTCGCCCGCAGCTTTGTCGGTGGCGTAGGCCGAAACCGCTTCGCCCAAGAGGGCTTTGCCCAGAAGAATCGTGCCCTTCAAGTCCTTTTTGGCGTCGGCGTAAAGCGACTTTGCTTCGGCGAACTTGCCGTCATTGTATGCGGCGTCGGCGTTCTGAAGCAACGCTATCCCTGCGAGCTTCGTTCCCGAATACTGCTTTGCGAAGTCGGCGAGCTGCGCGGGCGTAGACGCCTTTTCGAACGCGTCGGCGCGCGCCTGTTCCGCGGAGGCCTTGTAGAGCTTCCAGCTGTTCACGCCTATGATTATCGCAAAGGCGAGCACTACTGAGCTTACAATGGATTTCTTGTTGCGCGTCCAGTAAAGCCAAACTTTGTCGTCAAATTCCACGCCCTCAAGCTGTTCGTCGAGAATCACGGTTTTGCGTTCGTCGGAACTCGGAACTGCGTTTGCGTCGGCTACTTTGTTTTTTGCCGCGTGCGGGCCTTTTCTGAAAAAATTGTCTGCCATATTTTTATATTTGTTAATCGACGCCATCAAACCACAAAAAGCACTTCCGCGCAAGAATTTTTTGCTTTGGCGCGCCGCAAAAGCGCAAGGCGGCTCGGGCGGGGCGGGTATCGGCGGCGGAACGTTTTGCGCGGCCTTTTGGGCGGCGAAATTTTTTTTAGATATTCTTGCAAAAACCGCCGATAAACTGTTTACTGGGACAAATGGAAAATAGAAAAGCAGTTATTGTGGGCGCGGGTGTGAGCGGACTCTGCGCGGCTGTGGAATTGAAGCGCAAGGGCTTCGACGTGCTCGTTCTCGAAAGGCAGGCGCGCGCGGGCGGAGTTGTAGGCACGTTCGGAAAGGACGGATTCAGGGCGGAGTCGGGTTCGAACTCCGTTATGGTTCAGTCGCAAAAAACGCTCGATTTCCTCGCCGAAATCGGGCTGTCGGATAAAGTCGAATACGCGAATCCCGTCTCCAAAAAACGGTTTTTCGTCCGCTACGGCAAGCCGCGCGCCGTGCCGATGGGCCCGTTCGGGCTGTTGTTCACGCGCCTTTTTACGCTCTGCGGCAAGATAAGGCTTTTCTGCGAGCCGTTCGTGAAAAAATTTCCCGCCGACGCCGAACCGAGCGTGTCGGAGTTCGTGCGCCGCCGAATGGGCAGCGACGTTCTGGACTACGCAATCAACCCGTTTATGGCGGGTGTCTACGGGGGCAATCCCGACAGGCTTTCAATAAGGCACGCGTTTGCGCCGTTCTGGAATTTGGAGCAAAAATACGGGTCGATTATCCGCGGCGCGATTAAGTCGATGAAGGCGAAAAAGGCGGCGGGCAACTTCTTCAAGCCCGTAATGATTTCGTTCGAAAACGGAATGCAAACGTTTATCGACGCGCTCGAGGCCGAACTGGGCGACTCGCTCAAGAAGAACGTGAAAACGCTTTCGCTCGATTTCGCGCCCGACGGCTGGGAGGTCTCTTGGGGCAACGACACCGAAGAGGGCTGCGACCGCTTCAATGCCGCGGTAATTGCCGTTCCCGCGCCCGAAATTCGCAATCTGCCGCTGCCCGGTTCGCTTTCCGAACCGCTGAAGATTCTCGACGGAATAAAATACGCCGCCGTCACCACGCTTACAACGGGCTTTAGGCGCGAACAGATAGGCCACAAGCTCGACGGCTTCGGCGTGCTCACGCCCGAGCGCGAAAAGCTGTCGATTCTCGGTTCGCTGTTCGTTTCAAGCGTGTTCAAAAACCGCGCGCCCGAGGGGTGCGTTGCGCTTACAAACTACATCGGCGGAATGCGGCGTCCCGACTTGGCGGAGGCGTCGGAGGACGAACAGCTCAAGCTTGTTCTCGCCGATTTGGCAAAGCTTTTGCGCGCGCGCGGCGAGCCGATTTTCACGACGGCTTTCCACTGGGAACACGCCATTCCGCAATACGAAATCGGATACCAAAAGTATCTCGACGCCCTCGACGAACTGGAGGCGCGGTTTGAAAACATCTCTTTTATAGGCTCGTATCGCGGCGGGGTCGGGGTAAGCTCGTGCATTGAAAACGCGCTTGCCGCCGCCGACAGACTTTCGAAAATAAACTGACGTGGACAAAGAGGCAGGAGTGATTGTCAACCTCGGTGCGCCGAAAAATTCCGACGCGCGCGCGGCGCGGGCGTTTCTTGCCCAGTTTTTGTCGGACGGGTGCGTTCTGCCGCTTCCGTTCCCGCTAAGGCAGCTTGTCGCGCGGCTGATTGCCCGCAAAAGGGCGGGGCATTATGCCGAAATGCTGCGCGAAATTTCCGCAGGCGGCGTTCACCCGCTGTTGCGCAATACGGAATTGCTCGCGGAAAAGGTCGGGCTGAAGCTCGGCTTGCCAGTTGCTGCGGCATACAGATATGGCGGCAAAAGCATTGCCGAGGTTGTCGAAAAACTGCGCGCCGACGGCGTGCGGAAAATTTTCTTCGTCCCGCTTTATCCGCACGAAACGCCCTCCACCACGCATTCCGCGCGGAGGGAGATTCTGCGCGCATGCGGCGGCATTTACGCGCACATTAGCCCTGCGTATTTTGACGACGCGCTTTTTATCGACGCTCTTGCGCGGACAGTTCCGCCCGAATGCGACGCCGTTGTGGCGTCGTTCCACTCAGTTCCGCTTTCGCACGCTGCAAAAACGCCCTACGCGGCGCAGTGCGCGCGGACTGCCGAGCTGCTTGCTCAAAGGCTCGGGCGGAAAGTTGAGGTTGCGTTCCAGTCTAAAATGGGGCGCGGAAAGTGGCTTGAGCCGAACATTGAAAGCGTGGTTTCCGACATTATCGGCGGCGGGGCGAAGCGCGTTTGCGTGATAGCCCCGTCGTTTGCGTGCGACTGCTCCGAGACGCTTGTGGAGCTTGACCGCGGGCTGCGCTTGTTTTGCGCCGCGCGCGGGGCGGAACTGCTTTTGTGCCCGTGTTTGAACTATTCCGACGCGCACGCGGAGGTTGTGGCGCGTCTTTTTGCAAAAATAGGATATGCCAAAAAAGGATATTTAATATGAAATTTCAAGTTTTGTTGTTTGCGGCTTTCGTCTTTTACGTCTGGGCGTTTGCGCAGAATTTCTTTCCCGAAATTTCGCGTTTGCGCAGGGCGGGCTTGGCGGGCGCGGGGTTTTTGCTGCACACGCTTGCGCTCGTTTTGTTTTGCGCCGATGTGTCGGCGTTGCCGACTTCCAGCCCGCACTGGCTTGTGGAGTTGATTGCGTGGATTTTGGCGGGAATGTCGCTTTGCGGATATTTGTTCGGCGTTGACTGGCTCGGAAACTTTCCGCTTGCCGCCGCCGCGCTGCTTACGGTATCGCCCGCGTGCTGTCCCGCTTTTTTGGCGAAGTCGGCGGGGCTTGCCCGCGCGGAGGGCAGGTCGGCGGTGGTGTTCGTCCACGCGGTTGCGGCGGCGTGCTCATACGCGCTGATGTTTTTGTCGGCGTCGATTTCCGCCGCGTATTTGCTGAAGCGGCGCGCCCTCAAAAACAGGAGGCAGTCGGGGACGTATTCGTTCGGGATTTCGCTCGGGCGGCTCAACAGGGCGTTGAAGATTTTGTCGGTTGCGGCGGCGGGGGCGATGGCGGTTTCGCTCGGGTTCGGCTGCTGGGCGGCGTTCGGCGGCGCGGGGGTTGCGGCGGCTAAAATGTCGGCGGGGGTTGCGGTTTTTGCAATCCAGTGCGCGATTGCCTTCGCCATAGTTTCGCGCAACGTAAAAGACGCACCGCTTGCAAAGCTTTGTCTGCTTTTGTTTGTTGCGGCACTGGCCGCGTTTGTCTCGATAGAAACGGGGGTTTATTATGGATAGGGAAGTTCTCGCCGAACAGTTGGTGAAGTTTATGAAAATGCGCTCATACGCGCCCATGACGCTGCCCGAGCTTGCAATGTCGATGGGGCTTGAGCGCAAGGAGATGAACACGCTAAGGCGCGTTGCCGCGGAGCTGCTGAAAAGCGGAAGCATTGCAAAGGTCAAGGGCGACCGCTACGGGGCGTCGGAAGACTTGGATTTGATAAGCGGAACTGCCGAGTTCAGGCAGTCGGGCTGGGCGGTCTTGCGCGACGCCTCGGGCGCGGTTTTGGCGGACATCAACCCCGAAGACACGGGAGTTGCCCTTAACGGCGACAAAATTCTTGCGCGCGCTTTGCACCGCAATTTCGGCGGCAACGAACGCCGCAGACAGCATTCGGAGCGGCGCGACGGCAACGCCTTTGCAAACAACCGCGAAAAAAAATACGCAAAGGTAATCAGGATTTTGGAGCGCGCAAACACTACCGTTGTGGGCACGCTCAAGAGGTCGTATAACTTTTGGCACATAGTCCCCGACGACCCCCGTTTTTTCTACGACGTCATTGTTGCCGACCCCGCAAAATCTGGCGTCGTTCCCCTCCCGAAAGAGGACGACAAAGTTCTTGTGCGCCTCAACGACTGGGTTCAGCGGCACATAAATCCGACGGGCGAAATTGTCGAAAATTTCGGCGAAAGCCACACGCCCATGGCGGAATACAAGGCGATTCTCGCAAAATACAGGCTTGAGGAAACGTTCCCCGCAACCGTTCTCGCCGAGACGGAAAAAATTCCGCAAACCGTTTCCAAAAAGGAAACCGAAGGGCGTTTGGACTGCCGCAAATACTTCACGATTACAATCGACCCCGAAGACGCGCGCGACTTCGACGACGCCATTTCGCTGCATCGCGAAGGCTCGCAATGGGTAGTCGGCGTGCACATTGCCGACGTTTCGCACTACGTCCGCCAAAATTCCGCCACCGACAAAGAGGCGCGCAAACGCGGCAATTCAACCTACCTTACGGGCACTGTAATTCCCATGCTGCCCGTCGGGCTTTCCAACGGAATTTGCTCTCTGGTTGAGGACGAAGACAGGCTTGTAAAGAGCGTGTTTCTTGCGTTCGACGCCACAGGAGACTGCAAAAAAGTCTCCTTCGCCGATTCGGTGATAAGAAGCAACAAACGCCTCAGCTACGAGCAGGCATACGCGCTTCTTAAAAGCGACGATTTGGCCTACGTGCGCGCCGTAAAACCGCCCGAAAATTTCGAGACGGCGTTTTCGGGGAAGTCGTTTGACGATCTTTCCGACAAAGAGCTTGCGCGGTTGCGCGGGGCGGTTCGCAGGTTTTGGTCGATAGCTTCAACGCTGCGCAAAAAGCGCATGCGCAAGGGCGCGCTTGACTTGGAAGTGCCCGAAATAAAAATCTTCTGCGACGCCCAAGGCTACGCCGCGCGCGTTGAGAAACTCGCCTCCGACGAAAGCCACCAACTTGTGGAGGAGTTTATGCTCGCCGCCAACGAGGCCGTTGCGCGCGAGCTTTTCGCCCACCACATTCCGTTCATTTCGCGCGTCCACGACAAGCCCGACGAAGACAAACTTCTTGATTTGCGCGAAGAGCTTGAGCTTTTCGGCATTTATTGCGGCGATTTGACAAACCGCAGGGAAATAATAAAGGTTCTTGCCGAAATTTCCAAGCACCCGCAAAGCTACATTTTGAAAACTAAGTTTTTGCGTAGTCTCAAGCGCGCCGTCTACCGCGCAAGTGCCGACGGGCACTTCGGCTTGGGCAAAACGTATTACGCGCATTTCACTTCGCCGATTCGCCGCTATGCCGACCTGACAGTGCACAGGAATCTGAGCTGCCTGATGAAGTCGATGAATATGAAGTATGCTTCCAAGACTTCCGAAACGCTGATGTCCAAGCACGCGCTCGAGCAGATTGCCGACCACATTTCGCGCACCGAGCAGAACTCGGCGGAGGCGGAACGGGAGTCGCGTAAGATAAAGCTGATTGAGTTTTTCGGGCGCAGCGCGGGCACTAAAAACGTATTCGATGGCATTATCACGCAGCTTTCAAACCACGGATTTTTCGTCGAGCTTACGGAGTCGATGGCGTTCGGGTTTGTGCACGTGCACTCGCTCAAGGACGACATCTACCGCCTCAACGACACCGCAACAGAACTGCGCGGCCGCCGCACAAACCAGCAGTTCAAAATAGGCGACAAAATCAGACTGCGCGTTGAAAGCGTCGATCCGTTCAAACGCCAGATTGACTTTGCGCCCGCCGACGATTCGGAAAAATTCTCCCAGCCGCCGCGCCGCAACAAAAAACGCCGCCGATAGTTTCGGCGTTTCCCCGATGTTCGCTTCGCCGCCCTTTCAGCCGCGCCGCGCGCCCGCCGTAGCTGTGTCTTCGCCGTTCCCCGCTCCATTGCTTCCCGCGTCATTCACGATACGGCGGGGTGTGGGCTTTTTTCGGGGGGGGGGGAGTTATTGCGCGGTTCATTCGGGCATTTTGGGCGCGCGGGGGGTTCGTGGGCTTGGCATCTTGCGGGCGCACAAAAAAACGGGGCGGCTTCCCGCTCCGTTTTTGATTTGCATTCCGCTTTGATTAGTAGCGGTAGAACTCCGCCTTAAACGGGCCGTCAACGGGCACGCCGATGTAGTCGGCCTGCTTTTTCGTGAGCTTTGTAAGCTTTGCGCCGAGCTTTTGCAGGTGCAGGCGCGCCACTTCTTCGTCGAGCTTCTTGGGCAGAATGTAGACTTTGTTTTCGTATTTGTCGCGGTTGAGCCAAAGTTCCATCTGCGCGAGCGTCTGGTTGGCGAACGAGTTGCTCATTACAAACGACGGGTGCCCCGTTGCGCAGCCGAGGTTTACAAGGCGTCCCTCCGCCAAGAGGAAAATCGAGCGGCCGTCGGGGAACGTGTATTTATCGACCTGCGGCTTGATGTTTGTGCGCTTGATTTTCGGGAACGCCTGCAATTTCGCAACCTGAATTTCGCTGTCGAAGTGTCCGATGTTGCAGAGAATTGCCTGATCCTTCATGTTCTTGATGTGGTCAATCGTGATGATGTCGCAGTTGCCGGTAGTGGTGACGTAGATGTCGGCAAGCGGCAGGGCGTCTTCAACGGTGACTACTCTGTAGCCCTCCATTGCAGCCTGCAACGCGCATATCGGGTCGATTTCCGAAACGAGAATCGTGGCACCCAAGCCCTTGAGAGCCTGAACGCAACCCTTGCCTACGTCGCCGTAGCCGCACACGAGCGCGACTTTGCCCGCAATCATTACGTCGGTTGCGCGCTTGATTCCGTCCACGAGCGATTCGCGGCAGCCGTAGATGTTGTCGAACTTGCTCTTCGTTACGGAGTCGTTTACGTTTATTGCGGGAACGAGCAGGCGTTTTGCCTCCATCATCTGGTAGAGACGGTGCACGCCCGTGGTTGTTTCTTCCGAAACACCCTTAAGCTCGGCAACAACTTTGTGCCAGTGGTTTTTGTCCTGCTTGTAGACTTTCTTCAGCAACGCTTTGATTACCTTTTCCTCTTTGGAGTCGGAGGGCGAATCAACCCACTTGTCGCCGTTTTCAAGTTCGTAGCCTTTGTGGATAAGCAAAGTGGCGTCGCCGCCGTCGTCCACAATCAGCTGCGGGCCTTTGCCGTTGTCCCAAGTGAGGGCTTTGTAGGTGCACTCCCAGTATTCTTCGAGCGTTTCGCCCTTCCATGCAAACACGGGCGTGCCGCCCTTGGCTATTGCCGCCGCGGCGTGGTCTTGGGTGGAGAAGATGTTGCAGCTTGCCCAGCGGACGTTCGCGCCCAACGCCTTCAGCGTTTCGATGAGCACTGCCGTCTGGATTGTCATGTGCAGCGAGCCGCTTACGCGCACTCCCTTAAGCGGCTTTTTGGGCGCGTATTTTTCGCGGATTGCCATAAGCCCGGGCATTTCGTGTTCGGCTATTTCGATTTCTTTTCTGCCCCACGCCGCAAGCGAGATGTCGGCTACTTTGTATTTTTCGTTTTTTGCCATATTGTTGTTTTGTAATAAATGTTGTTAAAAAATGACCGACGCGGATTCTCTCCGCATCGGTCGGAATAAAAAACACTCTACTTTACCGCCTTTTTGAGGGCGTCCGCCTTGTCGGTTTTTTCCCACGGCAGGTCGGCCTTTGTGAAGTGCCCGTAGTTTGTGGTCTTTTTGTAGATGGGCTGCAGAAGCTTCAGCTGCGCGACAATGTCGGCGGGCTTGAAACTGAACACCTTGCGGACGGCCTTTTCGATTTTTTCCTCGTCCACTTTGCCCGTGCCGAAAGTGTCTATTGCAATGCTCAAAGGCTGCGGATAGCCGATTGCGTAGGCAACCTGAATTTCGCACCTGTCGGCAAGACCCGCCGCCACAATGTTCTTTGCAACCCAGCGGCACATGTATGCCGCCGAACGGTCAACCTTGCTGGGGTCTTTGCCCGAGAACGCGCCGCCGCCGTGTCTGCCGTAGCCGCCGTAGCTGTCTACAATAATCTTTCTGCCCGTAAGCCCCGAGTCTCCCTGAGGCCCGCCCACCACGAAATTGCCCGTGGGGTTGACGAGGAACTGCGTATCTTTTGTGAGCAGCTTTTTGGGCAACACTTTCTTGACGACCTTTTCGACAATGTATTTTTCGATTGTGTCGTGATCGACATTCGCCGCGTGCTGCGTTGAAACAACAACGTTTTCGATGTGGTCGACCTTGCCGTCCTTATACGCAACCGCAACTTGGCTTTTGCAGTCGGGACGCAGCCACTTCGGCCCTTTGCCCGACTTGCGCTGCTTTGCAAGCTCAGTCAGAATTCTGTGGGCGAACATAATGGCCGCAGGCATGTATTCGGGCGTTTCGTTCGTGGCGTAGCCGAACATAATGCCCTGGTCGCCCGCACCCTGCTCGGCGGTTTTCTTGCCCTTTGCCTTGCGCGCATCGACGCCCTGCGCAATGTCGGGCGACTGCTTTGTGAGCAGATTTGTGACGAAAATTTTGTCGGCGTGGAAAACGTCGTCGTCGTTGACGTATCCGATTTCGCGAATCGCCTTGCGGACAATTTTCTCGTAGTCGAGAACGGCTTTTGTGGTGATTTCACCCGCAATAACAACGCAGTTGCTTTTTACGAGGGTCTCACAGGCAACTCTGCTGAACTTGTCCTGTTCCAAGCAGGCGTCGAGAACACTATCCGATATATAATCGGCTACTTTATCGGGGTGGCCTTCGCCAACCGATTCGGACGAAAATACATAATTGTTTATCATACTTCCCCCATCTTGCCGACTTCCCCGCCTTTTTCAAGTTTTTTATTTTTTTATAATTCCTAAAGCGGCGGCGATTGCCGCAGGCAATTCGCCTTTGCCCTTGATTGAAGTTTTTTATATGTTGTGAAGCGGCGTTTTTTATATGTTGTGAAGCGGCGCGGATTGAACTTTGTTCAATGTCCGCTTTGCCTCAAATTGAAGTTGTGCTAGTTTAATTTTAAAGAGCAAAGGCGAACGGGCTTTGCCCGCCGCCGCCACTTTCGGAAACGTAAAAAACGCCCGAGAGCGTTTGCGTCGACGAGTTTTTTAAAATAGACTTTAACCCAAAGAGCAAAGGCACATCGGCTGTGCCGATTGCCGCCACTTTAGGAAACATAAAAAATAAAAAACTTAAACCAGAAGACAAAGCGGAATTGGCTATGCCAATCCGCGTTTTTTATATGTTGTGAAGTGGCGCAAATTGGCTAAAGCCAATGTTGCTTTACTTTAATCAATAGTCAAAGGCGAACGGGCGTTGCCCGCCGCCGCCACTTTCGAATATGTAAAAAAGGCAGAAAACAAGCGAAGCGCGTTTGAGCGTTGCGAAGCAACGACCCCGAAGGGGCGCGATGGGGCGTAGCCCACGCGTCAATTTGTGTTTGGGCTTTAACCAAAGAGCAAAGGCACATCGGCTACGCCGATTGCCGCCACTTTCGGAAACGTAAAACGCGCCCTCACGCTTTTTCTTTGATTATGTAGTGCGGCCTGTGCTTAGTCTCGAGATAGATTTTGGAGACATATTGCCCGAGAATGCCCAGACAAAATAGCTGTAGCCCGCTGAGAAAAAATAGAATGCAAACCATCGAAGTCCAGCCGAAGGCGGAGTTGTGGAAAATCAGCTGGCGGACGGATAGAAAAATTATCGCGGCGGCAGAAAACGCACAGAAGAAAAGCCCTAAAACCGACATCGTAATCAGGGGAATCGCCGAAAATGAAGTGAACGCCTCTATCGAGTATAACAACAGCCCCCAGAACGACCATTTTGTTTTGCCCACAGCGCGGGGAACGTTGTCGAATTCAAGCCACTTTACGTCGAACCCAATCCATTCGTAAAAGCCCTTCGTGAAGCGGTTGTATTCGCCCAGACGTAGAAGCTCGTTGACGGCGCGTCGGCGCATAAGCCTGAAGTCGCGCGCGCCCGACCTGAACTTGAGGGGCGAAACGGCGTTCATGCACCTGTAAAATAGACGCGAGAAAAAGGCGCGCACCGCAGGTTCGTCGTCGCGCGATTTGCGGGCGGTTGCAACGCAGTCGCAGTCGGAAATCATCTGGAACATCTGCGGCAGAAGTGCGGGCGGGTCTTGTAAGTCGGCGTCCATTACCGCGACGAAATCGCCCTTTGCCGCCCGAAAGCCCGCAAACATAGCCGCCTCCTTGCCGAAATTGCGCGAAAACGAAATGAACTTTACGCGCGCGTCGGCTTGGGCGAGCTTTTTTATCTCGGAAAGAGTCGAGTCGGTAGAGCCGTCGTCTACGAAAACAAGCTCGAAATTTTCCGCGTGCATTTGCGCCATAACGCGGGTGAATTCGGCGTAAAACAGGGGTAGGGCTTCGGCTTCGTCCCTGCAGGGAACGATTGCGCTGAAAAGCCCGTCGAACGGGGCGGCGGTTTCCGCGGGTTGCGTGTCGGTGTTCATCGCAGTTTATCCTCCCGAAAACGCCGATTTTTTCAACCATTTTTTTGTGCGTCAGATTCGGCGGAAGAAATTTTCTCGACTTTCGCGCGAAAAAACCGATACTTCGCGTAAAAGTATGAAAAGCCCGACGAAACGCAACAAAGTGGTATTTCTGTGCACGGGGAATATATGCAGGTCTCCCATGGGCGAGGCGTTGCTGAAAAAAGCCGTGGCGGACTCGGCCGACGAAAACCTCAAAAAGCTGGAAATTGTTTCGGCGGGAACGGCGACTGTCGACGGAATGCCCGCAAGCGCAAACTCGGTGAAGGCGTTGGCGCGCATAGGCGTGGATATTTCCGACAGCGTTTCAACCGCGCTCACGCAGAAACTGGTGGACGAGTCGTTCGCGATTTTCGCGATGGCGCGCCCGCATATCGACATTCTCAGAAGTCGCTTTAAAAACCTTCCCCCGCGCGTTTTCACCGTTATGGAAATGCTCAAAAACGGGCGCGACGACGTTGCCGATCCCTACGGCGGCGGCTTGGACGAATACCTCGACGCGCGCGACGACATAGCTTCCACAATACCCGCAATTTTAAAATATCTGCAAAATGAACTCAAAAAAGCTTAGCATCGGTTCCGACCACGGCGGTCTGGAGCTGAAAAACAGCCTTGTAAAGTCGCTTGAAGCGGCGGGCTTTGAAGTGTCCGACAAGGGTTGCTTTACAAAAGACAGCGTGGACTATCCCGACTACGCAAAAACAGTGTGCGCCGACGTCGTTTCGGGCGCGGTTGACTTCGGCGTTTTGGTGTGCACAACGGGCATAGGAATGTCAATAGCCGCGAACAAAATACGGGGCATACGCGCGGCGTTGTGCCTGTATCTTGACTCCGCCGAATTTTCGCGCCGCCACAACAACGCAAACGTCTGCTGTTTGGGGGCGAAATACCTCACCGAGGCGTCCGCGCTCGAGATAGTTGAAAAGTTCGCCGCAACCGACTTCGACGGCGGCCGCCACGAACGCCGAGTGGCGAAATTCACCGAATTTGAAAACGCATAAAAATTTTGTTGCAAAATACGGCGTTTTCTAAAGTCTTTAAAACATACCTCACATTAACCTTTACACCGAAAAAACATTATGAATAAAGGCATTCAGGCAACCGCGCTCAAAGACCTCGATAAAGAGGTTTTCGACGCCATCAGCAAGGAAACAAACCGCCAGCAGACTCACATTGAGTTGATTGCTTCGGAAAACTTCGTAATCCCCGCCGTAATGGAGGCGATGGGGTCTACGCTCACAAACAAGTATGCGGAGGGGTATCCGGCAAAGCGCTACTACGGCGGCTGCGAATTTGTGGACGTTGTGGAGCAGTTGGCCATTGACAGAGCCAAAAAACTTTTCGGCGCGGAACACGTCAACGTGCAGCCCCACTCGGGCACGCAGGCGAACGTCGCGGTATACCTCGCGGTTCTCAAACCCGGCGACACAATCCTTTCGATGTCGCTGGAGGAGGGCGGACACCTTTCGCACGGCCACCCCAAGAACATTTCGGGCGAAACCTACCACATTGTAAACTACGGCGTGGATTCCGCCACGGGCAGAATCGACTACGACAAACTCGAACAGACGGCTATGGAATGCAAGCCCAAGCTTCTGCTTATGGGCGCGTCGGCATATCCGCGCGAAATCGACTTCAAGCGCGCTTCGGAAATCGCCAAGAAGTGCGGGGCAATGCTCATGGCTGACATCGCGCACATTGCGGGTTTGGTAGCCGCGGGCGTGCACCCGTCTCCCGTTCCGTATTGCGATTTCGTTACAACAACAACGCACAAAACTTTACGCGGACCCAGAGGCGGCATAATCATGTGCAAAGAGCAATACGCAAAAGCCATTGACTCCGCCATTTTCCCCGGAACGCAGGGCGGGCCGCTCATGCACGTTATAGCCGCAAAGGCTGTCTGCTTCGGCGAGGCTTTGAAGGATTCGTTCAAAGAATACCAGCAGCAGATTGCAAAGAACGCAAAGGCTTTGGCGAAAGCCCTTACCGACAGAGGCTTCGGGCTTGTTTCGGGCGGAACCGACAACCACCTTATCCTTATCGACCTGCGCAAGAGCCACCCCGAACTCACGGGTAAGGACGCCCAGAACGCGCTCGACAAGGCGAATATTACAACAAACAAAAACACAGTTCCCGCCGAAACGCGCTCGCCGTTCAAGGCAAGCGGAATCCGTTTGGGAACGCCCGCAGTTACAAGCCGCGGCATGAAGGAGGAGGATATGGAAAAGATTGCGGAGGCAATCGCCATAGTCCTGAACGCTCCCGAAGACGAGGCGGAAATAGCAAAGGCGAAGGCCATTGCGCAGTCGCTTTGCGAAAAATATCCGCTTCCCTACTAATATAAAAACAAACAATAAAAGACAAACAAAGGGAGCGTCGGAGTTGTGTCCGCCTCCCTTTTTGTCTACGAGGATTTAACTATGGATTCATTGCAACAAAAACTACAGACCGCCCTTGCAGACGGCAAAATTCTTAAAAGCTCCGCCGAAAACATCAAGTTTTGGCTCGACGGCAAGTTTTTGCCCGCGTGGGCGATTGCTTCGCTTGAGGAACTTTTCGACAAAGGCACATACGACGAACTCAACGACCGCTTTTTCAAGCCGCTTTCCTTCGGAACGGGCGGAATGCGAGGCAGGACAATAGGCAAGGTTTCGGCGGAGTCGGAACTGGGCAAAATTTCGGCGCAGGGCACGCCCGAACACGCCGCCGTCGGCGCAAACAATATGAACGACTTCACCGTGGCGCGCGCAACGCTGGGGCTTTTCAACTACTGCAAAAACTGGCTTGAAAAGTCGGGTTCAAAGGCAGCCCCCAGCCTCGTCATAGCCCACGATGTCCGCCACTTCTCGAAACATTTTTGCGAGCTTGCAGCAAGCGTCTGGCGCAAGTCGGGCGGCGAGGTTTCCATCTTCGACGGCGCGCGCTCCACGCCGCAGCTCTCGTTTACTGTCCGCCATTTGAAGGCTACGGCGGGCATAGTAATAACGGCTTCGCACAACCCCGCGCACGACAACGGCTACAAAGTCTACTTCGGAGACGGCGCGCAGGTAATCAGCCCCCACGCCGAGGGCATTGTCGCGGAGGTCAACAAGGTCTCGTGGCGCGACGCCGGCGCGCTTTTGAACGTCGATTTGGCGGGCGTGAAAACAGTTGCCCAAGAGGCGGAACAGGCGTATGTGGCTTCCATTGAAAACTGCGTGATAGATAAACAGGTGATGTCGGCAAACAAGCCGAACCTCGTGTTTACTGCGGTTCACGGCACGGGTGCTTCGCTCTGTCCGACGGTTATGCGGCACTTCGGTCTGAATCCCGTTTTGGTCGAGGAACAAATGGTTATGGACCCGCGTTTTCCGACGGTAAAACAGCCCAACCCCGAATACGCCGAAACGCTTTCGATGGGTATCGAAAAAATGAAGCTAACGGGCGCGGAATGCCTTATGGCGACCGATCCCGACGCCGACAGAATGGGCGTTGCAATCAAAACGCGTTCGGGCGAAATCCGTCTGCTTACGGGCAATATGATTGGCTCGCTGCTTTCGGAATACCGCATTATGCAGATGAAGGCAAAGGGCATAATCAAAAATCCCGAAAAGTGCACGCTCATAAAAACGTTCGTAACAAGTCCGCTTCAGGACGCCATTGCAAAGTCGCACGGGCTTAAGTGCATAAACACGCTTACGGGCTTTAAGTGGATTGGCGGCCGCCTGACGATGTATGAAAATATCCTCAAGGCCGCGGGGGTTGACTGCGAAAACCTCACATACGCCGAGCGCGCCGAACAAATGCAGAAACACAGCACATTCTTCGTCTTCGGCGGCGAGGAAAGCTACGGCTATCTGGGCACCGATTCCGTCCGCGACAAAGACGCAAACGCGGCGGTTATCATGTTCAGCGAGATGATGGCGTATTTGAAATCGCAGGGGAAAACAGTCGACGAATACCTCGACGAAATCTACCTTAAATGCGGCTACTATCTGGAAGACCTCAAAAGCATCTACCGCGAGGGCGCAAGCGGCGCGGCAGAAATACAGTCGTTCCTGAAAATGCTCGACGAAACCCCGATGTCGGAAGTGGGCGGCGTGAAGGTTGCAAAGGCGGTGAATTTCGACAAAGACGAAATTATCGACGCCGACGGACAGCGCATTCCCAAGGAAAAGTTCTTCTTCTATACGCTCGAAAACGGCTACAGCTTTGCAATACGCGCAAGCGGAACCGAACCGAAAATCAAGTTCTACGCGTTCGCGGTGGAGAATGTGGCGTCGAAAGAGCTGCTTGAAGCTGCAAAGAAAGAGGCGCGCAAAAGTCTGGACGCGCTGCTTGAATCGCTTTCGGCAAAGTTTATGGACTGCATTCAAAAGATGTAGTTTGCCAATCCCGCCAAAAAGGAGAACCGAAAACTCGGCTCTCCTTTTTTTATTGCGAAATTCGCTTCATTCAGGGGCGGTAAATGTTATTTTTGTCTTGAATATGAAAAAACGTTTAAGATAGCGAAAAAAAACTTGCAAAAACAAAATTTTATATCAACATCTGTTTTAAATTTGAACGAAAAGCGTTTTTTTAATTCGGCGTTTTTCGGGGTTGTTTTCAAGGGATATAAAATGATGGAAGTATCTTCAACAGAGGCATTGAAAGGCGGTTTCTCGGGGAATTCGCCCGCCTGTGTTGTGTGTTTACCCCCCCCCCCCCCCCCATTCTTTGTTGCTGAAGCCTCGCAGCGTGGGGGAATTTTCAGTTTTTACATCAAATAGCAGTTTCGTCGGTTTCGGACATTCGTTCGGGAGCGGCTTTTTTGTGCACATAAAAAATAAATAAACAAAGGTTGAAATATGAAAAAAATACTACTATTGGGAGTGTTGGCATCGTCGGCGGTTGCTTTTGCCGAAGATGTCAACATATCGTCGGATACATCGTTTATCGCGCTAGACGACTCAACTTACACAATAACCGCCGACGGCATTGTAATGTCAAACAGCGCGCCTCAAAGACACCTCACAAGCTCCACTGTGTTCGACATCGGCGGCCACACGGGCATTGTCTACACAAACCCGACCGAGCCTGCGGGCGCAAAATTCGGTTTCAACGGCGTCATATTCAAGGGTAACGGCGGTTCGCTCACCGTCGGCAATTACACCGACAGAACCGGCAGCGAAGTTGTATCGAAAGAAATTCTAATCATA
The DNA here is from genome assembly GCA_934613645.1 of uncultured Opitutales bacterium. Lineage (GTDB taxonomy): Bacteria > Verrucomicrobiota > Verrucomicrobiia > Opitutales > Intestinicryptomonadaceae > Merdousia. The sequence goes on from CAKTTC010000011.1 coordinate 47,109, forward strand.
CAAGGATTTACCGTAGACGGCATTACTCTCAATTTCAATATGCCCACAAACACTTCTTTCAATACGGCGTATACACATACGATGACTGTTCAGAACAACGGCGTTTTGAATTGGAACAGCGTAAATCCCGCCGACTACAAATTGAAATTCGATGTCAAGCAGGGTTCGGAATTGAATGCCGCTTTTGCAACCAAAGGATATTTTGTGGGCGGAACGTTCGCGGGAAAGTTTAGAATCGGCTCTGCCGACAAGAATCCGAGCAACTTCACGCTGATAAACTCTACAATCTCCAACCAGACAGCGGCGAACCAGTCGTTTCTCTACAACAAACTGCGTGTCAGCGGTTCGCTTGTTGTAAGCAATTCCGAAGCGGGTTCGGTGAAAATGAACCGCGACGAAATGGTTTTGACAGATTCGGCTAAGTTGACGCTCGATTCCTCCAACGTGTTTACATACGGCGCAAACGGGCAGAAGGCAATGAAGCTTTTGGTTGACACGGGCGCGGTGGCGTCTTTGGTCTTGAATGCCGACAACGATTTCGCGAAGCTCGAAACGCTCAACAACGTCTCCGTTGTCAACATCACGTTAAAAGGCAACAAGCTCAACCTCGGCGAGATTGCAAATGCGGGCAAAATTTTCTTCGAAGACTTTCAGGAAAATCTCGTGAAAGTTGACACGATAGACTCTTCGTTGCTCTCGGCCGACGGCTCTGTCAAAAACGTGTTTGCGGGCGTCTCCTCCGACGAAGCTTCAGCCAAGCAGTTGTATTGGAACAAGGACACGGGTTTCCTCTCCGTCTCCGCAATTCCCGAGCCTGCAACCTATGCGGCACTCCTCGGCGGTTTGGCGATTCTTTTAGCATTCGTGAAGCGTCGCCGATAGGCGGCAGCCTATGCGGCTCTGACAAGAGTTAAAGAGTTGCTTTAAAATTACAAAGCCCGTGCGGATACTTCAGTATACCGCGCGTCCTTTTCTCAACTCCTCCTTGCCTAATTCGCAAAATCAATGAGCCAAACGGGCAGGCATTGTGAGCGTCTCTTCACTTTACGCGTTACGGGGAGGCGCAGATAGGAGAAAACATAACAAATTTAAGAGTTAGTAGTTAGTTAGTAGTTAGTTAGTAGTTAGTTAGTTATTAGTGTTCGGGACTCCCTTGCGGGAGTCCCTTTTTTATTTCTAAACAAAACTTTAAACAATGAGCAAAGGCAGCTTGCCTGCGAGAACCGAAATGCAAAAACTTCAAGCAATAAACAAAGGCGGATTGCTACGCAATCGCCACCACTGCAGGAAGCGTAAAAAAGTCGCTGCTTACGGAAGAGCAAAAACAAAAAACTTTAATCAACAAGTAAAGGCGTATTGCCTGCGGCAATCGCCGCCGCTTTAGAAAATGTAAAAAAGCCGCCGCTTTCGGGAATAAAAACTTCAAGCAATAAACAAAGCGGAATTGGCTATGCCAATCCGCGCCACTTCAGGAATTATAAAAGACTCGACAAGAGACGGGGGGAGTGTAGGCTTGGTCTTATGAAAAAGAGAGTTGTGGCTTTGCTGTTGTTGTCGGTTGCGTGTTCGGCTTTCGCGTCGGCTTCCGCACCGTTTGATGAAGCAACCGCGGCGCAGGTGGTTCGGTCGGGCGAATGCGCAAAGGCGGCGGCGGAACTTTTGCAGACAGCCAAAGACGCCTATTCGACAAAGGATTTGCCCAAAGCGGGGGCAAATATGGCGGCTGCCACTTTTCTGGAACTTGTCGCGAAGTCGAAATCGAAACCGAACGCCGAAATGCTGACGTTCGTGCTGGCGAACCAATCGGTGCTTGAGACTGCGGCAAAATCAATCCGCTTCGACGACAACCTTCCGCGCGTGTTCGAAATTTTGGACGAACTCTGGCGGAGCGATTCCGACGCGTTCAAAAAATACACAAACCTCGCGTTCGCTCTGGCGATAGTTTTCGATACCCCGCCGCCCGCCAACTGGCCGCATTCGCAGGTGTCGGAAAAGATTTTGCCGCGCAAATTTCCGCCCGCCGCCGACGCATTCAAAATGTGGATTGAAGACAGACAGAAGGGCAGATTGTTGTCGGCGTTGGAAAAAATGTCGGTGGAGGAGCTGCGTTTTTTGGTCGCGACAGTCGCAACGGCAGAAGACCGCGAATACGCCCAGCGTTCCGTTTCGGCAAACGCCGCGAACCTCGGCAAAATTTATTCGACAATCTCCTACGACCACTCCCGCCTAAATTCCAAGAGGTTCGATTGGGAGACCGCCCCGTATTCGCTGCGCGAAATAAAAAAGCGTGGCGGCATCTGCACCGACCAATCATACTATACGGCGGAAACGGCTAAGGCAAAGGGCTTGCCCGCGTTCATATTTTCGGGCGCGGGCGGCGACGGCTTCCACGCGTGGGTTGCGTATATGCAAAAAAGCGGCAAGTGGGATTTCTCCGTGGGGCGTTTCGCCTCGGGAAATTTCGTTACGGGAACGACAATCGACCCGCAGACGTGGCGCGAGGCAACCGACCACTCTCTGCAGTCAATGCGCGAAAATTTCCGCAGGAATCCGAAATACAAAACAAGCGAGATTCACGCCGATTTTGCGGGAATATTTTTCGCCGAAGAAGACTTCAAAGCCGCTCGGGCTGCCGCCGCGCAGTCGGTGAAAAGCGACGGGCGCAATTTTCAGGCGTGGCAGCTGCTGTATCTGATTGCCGAAAAAACGGAGGGCTCGCCCGAAAAGGTTTGCGCAGAGGCAATGAAGGCGTTCGCCCGCTATCCCGACAGCGACGCGTATTTCAGACGGCTGCTTATAAAGCGTCTTGCCGCCGCGGGTAAAAAGGCGGAGATGAAAAAAACCGCAAACGCTTTTGTGTTAAAAAATAAAACAGCGCGCCCCGACTTGGCAATGGAGTTCGCGCGCGTGGGGCTGCTTTCGGACATAGAAGACAACGATGTCAAAAAGCTCAAAAGCTCCTACAAAAAGCTTTTCGGACTGTTCAAGGGCAGCATGGCGATGACGCTCGACGGCATTGTAATTCCCGTGCTTGAAACGCTTCTGCGCGAGGGCAAAACCGACAAGGCAAACGAAGTTGTGGAGCTTACGCGCCAGATGATAAAGGCTTCGAAAGACGAAACGATTGAATCTAATTTCGAGCGCGTTTTCGCAAACGTAAAGCGGATTGCCGAAAAACAGCAAAAATAGAAAGCAATACTTTATGACAATTTTTAATTCAATGCTCGGGAGAATTTCCGTAGTTGTTTTTTCGCTCGCGGGCTTTGCCGCGGCGTGCATGGGGCACACGGTAAACATAGTTATCACGAACAAGGACGGCACGCAGATAAACGGCAGCGTCGCGCTTACGCCGCGCAAGATGAAAAATTCGTTCAGAATGAAAATGTCGAAATCGGAAATTCCCGCGAACGCAAGCTACATCGATTTCCGCCTCGATTCCGCGGGCGCGCTGAAGGGCGACGACGGCTATTTCGTTCTCGGCGACGGGCGGCGGGGCTTCTTCCGCGCCGACGAGGGGCTGCTGATAGAACGGAGAAATCCGATGCCGATTTTCGGAATGAAAACCCCGACGGGTACGTTCGTGGCGGTTGTAAAAAAAATGAAATACGAGTTCTCCATTGTCGTGGAAGTGGACAACGGCGTGTATTCCGTATATCCGCGTTTCCACGTCGATAGGGAGAGTCTCGGCTGCAAGCCCTACGAAAACATCGTAATAGACTTCTATTTTCTGGAGGGCAAAGACGCCGACTATTCGGGAATGGGGCGCGTCTACAGAAAATACCAGCTCGACCGCGGCGAGGTAATTCCGCTGAAGGAGCGCGCAAAAAACAATCCGCAGCTCGCCTACAGCGCCGACACAATGTTCGTGCGCGTCAAGCACGGAATAAAAAACAACAGTCAGGGTATCGCCGACCAAACTCCCGAAAACGAGCCGAAAGTAAATACATACGTTTCTTTCGAACAGTTCAAGGACATCATGCGCAGGCTCAAGGAGGCGGGCGTGGAGCGTGTCGAAATGTGTTCGGTCGGCTTCAACTCGGGCGGTTTCGACGGGCGTTTCCCCGACATTTTCCCGATTGAGCCCGCGTTCGGCGGAGAGGAAAAACTCCGCGAGGCAATCGACTACGCACACTCAATCGGCTACCAGATTGTCGGGCATGTCGTCAACACCGACTTCTACACAATCGCCAAACGCTACAACGCCGAAGACATAGCGCGCAAGCCCGACGGCACGCTGCGGACGGGCGTAATTCTCGCGGGAGGCCGCATAAACTATCCGTGCTTCAAGCAGGTTCTCGAAAAATACATCGACGACGACTACACGCGTCTTACCGCGCTCGGTTTCAAGGGCAACCACCACATCGACGTCACCTCCTGCATTGTCCCCTACATTTGCTGCCACCCCGACCACCCCTGCAACAGAAAGCAGACTGCCGACTACATGAACAAAGTGGGGCTTGCCGCGCGCAAGTATTTCGGCGGCTGGGGCAGCGAAGGCCCGTGCGACCACGTTGCAAACAGTATCGACTACATTCTCTATGCGTCCGCCTATCCCAAATGGGTGGGGCGTTCGCACGAGCTCGTTGACGACGTTGTTCCGCTTTGGCAGATTGTCTACCACGGCATAATTCTCAGCAATCCGTTCTACTACACAATCGACTACAACATAGCCCAACCGCGCCACTTTACTCCGTATAACTATGTTATGGAAATCGCCCCGCGCCGCCTGAAACTCGTGGAGTTCGGCGGGCGTCCGACATACTATTTCATATCATACAACGACGACGCCTGCCGAAAAATCGCCGAGGCATACCATGAATACCAGCCCCTGAAATATCTTCAATACGAGTTCATGCAGTCGCACCGCGAAATCGCCCCGCAGGTTTTCCTTACAACCTATTCCGACGGCAGCGAAACTGTTTGCAATTATTCGAAAAAGAGTTTTACATATAAAAACAAAGACGTTCCTTCAATGGACTACGTTCTTTTCAATTCGAAACAGTAAAATAAACAACAAACACTATGAGGAAAATAATATACACACTATTGGCATTGGGCGTCGCGTTTGCGATGTCGGCATGCGGCTCTTGCGAACGTGCGTCGTGCGCGCAGCAGAACGCTCCCAAAAAGGAGCGCAAAATTGCGGTTCAGATGTATACGTTCAAAAACTATACGTTTGAAGAATCCGTTCCGTGGCTCGTCAAAAACGGAATCCGCGGCTTGGGCGTTACGCGCGGACAGCTTCTTTCGGCGAAGTATCCCGAACTGCGTTTCGGCCCGAAGATGAACGCCGAACAGCGCGCGTGGTTCAAGGATTTCGTGAAGACGAACGGCTGCAAGGTTGTAAGCTTCGGCGTAACAACTCCCAAAACGGAGGCGGAAGTAAAGGAGCTTTGCCAATTCGCAAAGGAAATGGACGTTCCGCTTATTCTCACCGAAAGCCCCGCCGACCTGCTCCCCGCGTGGGAAAAATACTGCGGGGAAACGGGCGTGAAGATGGCGTTGCACAACCACGCCTCAAACAGCCGCGCCAACAACTACTACAATCCCGACGTAGTCGCCGCCCTCGTGAAGCCATACAAGAACATCGGCGCGTGCCCCGACAACGGCCACTGGTCGCGCTCGGGCATCGACCCCGTTGCGGGCTACAAGAAGCTCGAGGGAAAAATATTGGCCTGCCACTTCAAGGATCAGGCGGAATTCGGCAACATCAAAAATCAATGCGTGCCGTTCGGAACGGGTGCGCTCGATATGAAGGGAATGCTTGCCGAGCTTGACAGACAGGGCTTCGACGGCTACTTCATAATAGAATACGAAGCCAAGTGGGACAACAACCTCGGCGACGTTGTAGAGTGCGCAAAGTATCTGCGCGGCCACTAATTTTTGCGGCATTTGCGGCGGGGATTTTTTCTCCGCCGTTTTTTTGCGCCCGCAACAGTCAAAAAAAGGTTGAAGAAAGGCGGCGCAATGGTAGAAAAACGGGGATAACAATTAGAAAGAAGGACTTTGTTTTCTATGACAAGCGAGCGCGTGAAGGGACATTTGTGCGTCCTTACGGCAAACACGATTTTCGGGGTTTTCATTCCGATATCAAAATACCTGATGAGCGGGCACGTTTCGCCGTATATGCTCACAATGTTCCGCATGCTGGGCGCGGCGGCGTTGTTCTGGACGGCGTCGCTGTTCATTGAGGAAAAGCGCGTAGATTTCAAAACGCTCTGCTGGTTTTTCTTCTTCGCGCTCACGGGAATTGTGCTGAATCAGGGGCTGTTTATTTTCGCGCTCGGGCACACTTCGCCGATAGACGCATCGGTTATTCTTACCGCCACGCCGTTTGCCGCGTTGTTCATTTCCGCAGCCTACTTGGGCGACAAAATCACGGGGCGCAAGTTTGCGGGCATTTTCACGGGGGCTGCGGGTGCTGTGTGGCTTATTACAACGGCGTCGGGCGGCGGCGCGGCGGGAGGCTCGGGCTCGATTTTCGGCGACGTTCTCGTGCTGTTTACCACTGTTTGTGCGGCAACGTATTTTGTGACCTCCAAACCGCTTGCCAAAGTGTATTCGCCAATAACTATGATGAAGTGGATGTTCACGTTTTCCACGCTGATATTCGCGCCGTTTTTCTGGTGGACAAGCGGCGACGAACTTGCGGGGCTTGGCACGCTTTCGGCTTGGGACTGGACGGGCGTTGCGTATGTCGTGGCGGGGGCAACGTTTGTTGCGTATATGCTTCTGCCGATGGGCATAAAAAGAATGCGCCCCACGACCGTTGCGATGTATATTTATGTTCAGCCGATAGTCTCCTCCGTGGTGGCGATAGCCGTCGGGCAGGACGCGTTTATGTGGTCGAAGCTCTTTGCCTCCGCGCTTGTTTTCGCGGGAGTGTATGTGGTAACTTCGTCTCCGCGCGCAGGCGACAAGTCGGTTGCCGACGAACGTTGATTTACGAAAACGAAAGGAAAAGTTATGCAAAAAAACAGTGTTATTTTTACGCGCCGCTCAGTTCGCGCGTATGATTGTTCAAAACGCGTTTCGAGGGAACAGCTCGAAGACCTGCTCGACGCGGCAATGCACGCGCCGTCGGCAATGAACGCGCAGCCGTGGGAGTTTCTGGTTGCCGACACGCCCGAATCGGTCGCGCTTGTGATGCAAAACCACCCTTATTGCGAGTCGCTCAAAGACGCGGGTTCGGCAATAATTGTGTGCGGAAATCTCGACAAACAGTTCAAATGCCCCGACGGCGGATACTATCAATACGACTGCTCCGCAGCAACGCAGAACATTCTTTTGCGCGCCAAAGAACTCGGGCTTGGAACGTGCTGGTGCGGAATTGCGCCCGAAAAAACGCGCATTGCCGCAATGAGAAAGGCGTTTGCAATTCCCGAAAACGTCGAGCCTATGGCGCTCGTGATTGTCGGGTATCCGAAGGAGAATCCGCAGACGGAAGAACGCTTCGACGCCAAAAAGGTTCACTGGAATAAATGGTAGTTCGTATTTCCGCAGGATAGAATTTATCAGAAAACAACAATCCTTCCGAAGCGCGTTTCGGGGGGATTTTTTTGCGCCGCCCGAAAAAAACGTTATAAAAAAAACGAGTATGTCGATACCCAATGCGTCAAACAAACCGCGGCGGAGCGTTCGGCAGCGGACTTTTTTCCAAGTTCCGCGCCCGCCGCAAAAACACAAAGGAATTACTATGACACTCGGAACAAGATATCCAACACTGGCGTTTCACACGGGCGGAGCGGGGCAGGCCGAAGACGGCATTCCTCCGCAACCGTTCGAAACCTTCTGCTACGACTCCGCGCTGATGGAGGCGAAAATCGAAAACTTCAACGTTGTTCCCTACACGTCGGTTTTGCCGAAGGAGCTTTTCGGAAAAATATACCCCGTAGACAAGGTAAAGCAGCACTTCAAGCACGGGGCTGTTTTGGAGGTAATAATTGCGGGCAACGGCGCGCGTTCAAGCGAGCACCGCGCAATAGCCACGGGCGTGGGCGTCTGCTGGGGGAAAAACCGCAAGGGCGAGCTGATTGGCGGCTGGGCTGCCGAGTATGTGGAATACTTCGACACTTGGATCGACGCCGACATAGCGCGCGCACACACCGAAATGTGGCTGAACAAGTCGCTCAAACACGAGCTTGAAATCCGCGGCGTGGAAAAGCACAGCGAATTCCAAATTTTCAACAACTACATCAATATCGAAAAACCGTTCGGGTATTGCCTCACGGCTTTGGGCTTCCTCAATTTCGAGTTCGCCGATCCCGTCGAAGTGAAGTAGGAGGCGGCTATGAATAACGGCGAAAATTCGACGGGCGCGGCGGGCGCGCCCGCAGCTGCAGCGGGCGGCGGAGAGTCGCGCAGGCTGGGGACTTTCGGGCTGGCGGCAATCGTGCTAAGCTCGATGGTCGGCGGCGGCATATTCAGTTTGCCCCAGAATATGGCGGCTTCGGCGTCGGTTTCCGCCGTTATAATCGCTTGGATTATCACGGGAATCGGCATATTTTTCATCGCAAACACGTTCAGGATTCTCGCTTCGGCGCGCCCCGACCTGACTGCGGGAATCTACATGTATAGCCGCGACGGCTTCGGCAACTACGCAGGCTTTACGATTGCCTGGGGATACTGGCTGTGCCAGATTTTCGGCAACGTAGGCTACGCGGTAATTACTATGGACGCGCTCAATTACTTCTTCCCCGGAGTGTTTACGGGCGGCAATAATTTGTGGTCGATAGTTGGCGGGTCGGTTCTGATATGGTCGTTCAACTACATCGTGTTGCGCGGAATGAAGCAGGCTTCGGCGGTGAATTTGATTGCCACAATCTGCAAGATTCTCCCGATTGTGCTGTTCATAATCGTGATGATTGCCGTCTTCAATTTCGACAAATTCACGTTCGATTTCTGGGGGCACGCCAAAGGCGACAACCTCGGTTCGCTCGGCGCGCAGGTTAAAAGCACAATGCTCGTGACCCTTTGGGCGTTCATCGGCATAGAGGGCGCGGTTGTGCTTTCTGGCAGGGCGAAGAGCCAGCGCGACGTAGGACGCGCAACAATACTCGGGTTTGCGGGCGGCCTTGTGGTGTTCGTTCTGCTGTCGGTTCTGCCGTTCGGGTTTATGTCGCAGCGCGAACTTGCGGGCGTTGCCAATCCCTCCACGGCGGGCGTTCTGGAGGCTGCGGTGGGAACGTGGGGCAGCTGGGTGATGAATCTCGGGCTGATTGTCGCGATTCTCGCAAGCTGGCTTGCGTGGACTATGATTACCGCCGAAATGCCGTTTGCCGCCGCCAAAGACGGCACGTTCCCGAAGGCGTTTGCCGCGGAAAACAAAAACGGCTCGCCGTCGGTTTCGCTCTGGATTACAAGCGCGCTGATGCAGGTTGCAATGCTGCTTGTGTATTTCTCCAACGACGCGTGGAACACAATGCTCAGCATTACGGGCGTAATGGTTTTGCCTCCGTATTTGGCAAGCACGGCGTATCTTTGGAAGCTCGCCGAAAAGGGCGAATTGGGCGCAAACGGCGGCAGTGCCGTTGTGGGCAAAACATACGCGCTTGTTTCGGGCGTGTGCGGCTCGGTGTTCGCGCTGTGGCTGATTTACGCCGCGGGGCTTGAGTATCTGCTGGCGTCGGTTGTGCTTTTGGCTTTGGGAATTCCCGTGTTCGTCTGGACGCGCAGGGAGCACAACCTGTCGGTATTCTCCTCCGTGGAACGCTGCGCGGCCATTCTCGTAGCGGCGGTTGCGGTGCTGGCGGTGGCGTTGCTTGCAACGGGCAGGCTCTCTCTCGGCGGAAGTTCTGCGGGAAGTTCGTCTGCGGCGCAGTCGCAGGCGGGCGTTTCAAAACAGTCGAAGCAGGCTGCGCGCGCAAATGCCGCTCCGCTTACAAAACGCCACGGCGAGAACGTGATAATCATCGAAACTGTCGATGTATTCGAATAAACGCAAAGCGGAAGTCCGAAAAACGGGCTTCCGCATTTTTTGTCTTTCAACAACAGGAAAAGTTATGAAAAAATATTTTACATTTGTTTTTGCGGCCGCCGTTTGCCCGCTGTTTTCGCAGACCTCGCCGCAGTCCGACAACTACACGCTTCCCGCGGGAAACTTCGGGATAGACTTCGTTTGCGCGAAAGTTGCCGACGCAAAGGCGAAAATATACGACGCCTCCGGCGTGGAGCTTTCGTTCGACTACTATGCCGACGTGTTTTCCAACCCGCTCGGCGGCGCGGAGCAGGGCACGCAATACACGCACATCATGGAGTTTTCCGCCACTGCCGACTTGCAGAAAATTGCGGGAATCAAGGGCGCGAGCTTCACAGTGTCGGGTGCGTATAACTCGGGCAGCGATTTGTCGGGAAGGGTAGGCAACTTCTTCACGATTTCGGAATCGAGCGTCACGACGGGCTGGATGTTCTACGAGATGTATTACACGCAGCAATTCGACCTCCCCAATGACGACGCGATTGTAGTGAAATTCGGGCGAATGTCCATGGACGACTCTTTCGCAAGTCTGCCAGTTTTCGGCTATCTCGGCGGCGGCGCGATGGACTCCGTTCCCGAGGCGATTTTCTCGGCGTCGCCGTTTACGTCGTCTTCCATTGCCACGTGGGGAATTGTTGTGGAGTATCAGACGGCGGAAAATCTCGCCTTCTCATACGGGCTTTTTCAGGCACTACAAAGCCAAAATTCGCCCGACTGGGACGGCTTCGAATTCGGCATACACCGCGACGACGGCTACATGATGCTCGCCCAAGTGCAGTGGACGCCTACGTTTGCGGGCGGTCTGCAGGGAACGTATAGCGCGGGCGGATACTTTTTCGGCGGCTACGAAATGTCGTATTTATCGGGCGCGGGTTCGCGTTCAAACGGCTACGGCTTTTACTTGCAGGGACAGCAGAACGTGTGGGTCGATTCCGACGATTCGGGAAAGTTTGTCTGTTTGTGGGCGGGTGTTCAATACGCGCCGATAACGTCGATAAGCACTGTTCAGTGGCAGCCGTATGCGGGCGTGCAAATTCAGGGCGTAATTCCGCGCAGAAAAAACGACGCCATATTCCTGTCTTGGACAAGCGGCTTTTTCAGCGGCGAATACCGCGGCGGCAACGCTTCGTGCGAGACGGTTTTCGAGGCGAACTATTTGTGGCAGGTGAACGAGTATTTGTCGGTGCAGCCGGTGATGCAGTATGTATTGTGCCCGAACGGGGATTCCGATATTGACGATGCTTTAATTATAGGTGGGCAGGTGCTCCTCTCCTTCTAATGAGAACGTGTGAAATCACGTTTTATACTGCGTTTCGCGAAACAATCGGCAGTGGGGCAGTAGGTTAACTACAGCCTCCACCGCCTCAATTTCGCAAAGCCTTGTCTAAAACGCAATTTGACGCGTTCTCAAAAATAATGATGACGCGCTATTTGAAGAACACAAACTTTAATGAAAAATCAAAGGCTTATTGCCTACGGCAATCGCCGTCGCTTTCGGGAATATAAAAGACTTTAACCAGAAGACAAAGCGGAATTGAATTTTATTCAATCCCGCGCCGCTTTAAGTTAAAAAGTGCGAGGCTCGAGGCAGGATTCGTATTTTATGAGGCGTAGCGGGCTGAAGCCCGTAAGTCCGAAATAAAATCGAATGATGCCCGAGAGCGTTTCTTTCGGCAGTTTTTATAATCAACATAGATTGAACAAAGTTCAATCTCCATTGTTTTTTATAAAACTGCCGCCGAAAGAAACGCGCCCTCGCGCTTTTTAAAAAAACTTGTTTTTGGGGGACGCTTTTGATAGAGAACTAAGCATGTTGAATGTAATTTTGCTGATATTGCTCGGGGCGGTGTTGATTTTTCTCGAGACAATACTTGTGGGCGGAATTTGGTGCGCCGCGGGAATCGGCCTGTGCGCGTGGGCAGTGTTCTTGGCGTATGCAGATTTCGGAATAGCGGGGGCTGTTGTAAGCTCGGCGGCGTCGGTTGCGGTTTGCGTAGGAGCGTTCTTGGTCTGGCTGTATGTGATTCCGAAAACGAAGCTCGGGCGGAAAATCTACCTTTCGTCGGCGCAGCAGGGGCGCGTGCTCAACGGCGGCTTCGCGGAACTTGTCGGCAGGGAGGGCGTGGCGCGCAGCGTGCTTATGCCCACGGGAAAAGTCGAGATTGACGGAAAGCTTTTCGACGCCCGTTCGGAATTTCCCCATATTGAAAACGGCTCGCGCGTGAAAGTTGTGGGGTCGGATACGTTCGGGGTTTTGGTGAAAAAAATTTAGATATAGGAAATAAAAATGGATATATTGACGATAGGTATAATTGTTGTTGCGGTGGTCGCTTTTGCGGCGTTTATCGTTGTGGTGTCGTTTGTGAACACTTGGCTTAAGGCGTTGCTTGCGGGCGCGCCCGTGAGCATGTTTACGCTTGTTGCAATGCGCCTGCGCGGCGTTCCATACGGAATGATTGTCGATTCGCGCATTATGGCGGTAAAGGCGGGGCTTGATTTGACTATCAACCAGCTGGAGGAACACTACCTTGCTGAGGGACATCTTATCCAGACAATTCAGGCGTTGATTGCGTCGGAGAAAGCGGGAATGGACTTGTCGTGGAAGCAGGCGTGCGCCATAGACCTTGCAACCAAGGGCACGGCGAAAACGGTCGGCGAGGCGGTCAGAACCTCAATCAACCCGAAAGTCATCGACTGCCCCAGCGCGGGCAGCGGCAGAACGTCAATCGACGGCGTTGCAAAAGACGGCATTCAGGTGAAAGTCCGCGCGCGCGTTACGGTGCGGACGAATCTCGACAGGTTTGTGGGCGGCGCGCAGGAGGAGACAATTATCGCGCGCGTGGGCGAGGGTATCGTTACCACAATCGGCTCGGCTGACAGCTACAAGTTCGTGCTTGAGCACCCCGACAAAATTTCGCGCGTTGTTCTTGAGCGCGGTCTCGACTCGGGAACGGCGTATGAAATTCTCTCAATCGACATAGCCGATGTTGATGTGGGCGAAAACGTGGGCGCAAAACTTCAGGAGGCGCAGGCAATAGCAAACAAAAATATGGCGCAGGCGCAGGCGGAAATAAGGCGCGCGGCGGCAGTCGCGCTTGAGCAGGAAATGAAGGCGAAAGTTGTGGACATGAAAGCGAAGGTCGTGGAGGCTGAATCGCAGGTGCCGCTTGCGCTCGCCGAGAGTTTGCGTTCGGGCAAGATGGGCTTTATGGACTATTATAAACTCCAAAACATTCAGGCCGACACCGCAATGCGCGAAAGCATTTCGGGCGACGCGCCCAAAAAGTAATGGAATTTTTCGTCGTCTTGTTTTTCGTTTTGGGCGGGCTCATTCTGAAATCCGCCGCGGAGCGTTCCGTGGAAAAAACGTCTTCGGAGGACGCCCAAAAAGCGCGCGACTACGTGGAGGAATTGAAACGCCGAAACGGCGCGCCCGCGCGGAACGTCCGCCAACCGCGCCCATTCGCGCGTTCTGCTTCAGAACCGCATTCGGCGCGGGGCACAGCGCGCGGGAAAGATTTTTCGGGCAAAAAACTGTCGGGAGAAATTGCCGCAACTCCCGAAAAACGCCCGCGCAAACGCGATGTTTCCTCCGCGCGGGAACGGACGGCGCAACCGCCGGTAAGCCCGCATTCGCCCGACGGGGGAAGTCGGCTTTCGGGCGTAGATGCGGACTTGTCAGCCGCGTTTGAAAGCCTGCAAAGCGCGCCCGATAACGCAGTCGGCGGAATTTCCGATTCGGAAAAATTTTCCGATACTTGCAAAGTGTCGGCGGCGCAAAGGCTCGGACTTGATTCTGCCGATTCGCTCAAACGCGCGTTTGCTGCTTCCGAAATTTTGGGAAAACCGAAATCTTTAAGGGACGACTGGGTATGATAATATCGCAAAAAGAGTTGAAAAAAATCACGTCGGCAAAGTGCGCCGACATCTACAATTATCTCGGTATGCACAAGTGCGACGGCGGCGCAGTGGTGCGCTGCTATCTTGACGACGCAAAAAAGTGCAGCTTTGTCGATTCCTCTTCGGGCGCGAAAACGCCGATGAAAAAACTCGACGAATCGGGATTTTTCGAACTTTTCATAAAAGGCGGCAAGCCCTCCGACGCCTACTTCTTCGAGGTTTCCGACTACCGCGGCGGCACACGCACGGTCTTCGACGCCTACTCCTTCGCCCCTACTCTCACCGACACCGACGTCTACCTTATCGGCAAGGGCGACGAACGCCGAATCTACGACAAACTCGGCAGCCACGTCCGCAAAATCCGCGGCGTCGAGGGTGTGGGCTTTGCCGTGTGGGCACCCACCGCGCGCCGCGTGAGCGTTGTAGGCGACTTCAACGAATGGGACGGCCGCTACAACCAAATGCGCCCCGTCGGGCAGTCGGGAATTTGGGAGATTTTCGTTCCGTCGGCGAAAGTCGGCGACAAATACAAATACGAAATTCTCGCCGCCGACAACGACACTCCTTTCCTGAAAATCGACCCATACGCAGTCCGCTTCGAGCCTGCGCCCAACCACAGTTCCATTGTCTGGAGCTTGGACGGCTACGCGTGGGGCGACGCCGACTGGCTGGAACGCCGCGCGAAAACCGATTTCAGCCGCAGCCCCGTTTCCGTCTACGAAGTCCATTTGGGCTCTTGGAAACGCGTTGAAGGCGACGGCTTCCGCCCGTTGACATACGTGGAAATCGGGCGCGAGCTTGCCGCGTATTGCGCCGAAATGAACTTTACGCACGTCGAATTTATGCCGCTTGCCGAATACCCGTTCGACGGCTCTTGGGGCTATCAGGTTACGGGCTTTTACGCGCCCACCCAACGCTACGGCACGCCGCGCGACTTTATGGAGATGGTCGACATTCTCCACAGAAACGGCATAGGCGTAATTCTCGACTGGGTTCCCGCCCACTTCCCGCGCGACTCCTTTGCGCTTGCGGGCTACGACGGCTCCTGCCTATATGAGCACCAAGACCCGCGTCTGGGCGCGAATCCCGACTGGGGCACGCTCTGCTTCAACTACGGGCGCGCGGAGGTTTCGAATTTTCTGATGGGAAGCGCGCTTGCGTGGTTCGACCGCTTCCATATTGACGGCCTGCGCGTAGACGCGGTCGCCTCAATGCTGTATTTGAATTTCTCGCGCAAAGACTGGATTCCCAACCGCTACGGCGGCGCGGAGAATCTGGAGGCGATAGAATTCCTCAAGCACACAAACGCGGTTGTCCACGAAGAGTTCGGCGGCGCGCTTATGATTGCCGAGGAAAGCACAACTTTCGAGGGCGTTACAAAGCCCGTTTCCGAGGGCGGCTTGGGCTTCGACCTGAAGTGGAATCTCGGCTGGATGCACGACACTCTCGACTACATGAAGGAAAATCCCGTCAACAGGAAATACCACCACAACAAGATGACGTTCCCTTCGATGTATCAGTTCGACGAAAAATTTATGCTCGTGTATTCGCACGACGAAGTAGTCCACGGCAAAAGCCCCATGATAGGCAAAATGGGCGCGTTCGACTGGAACGAGAAAATCGCCAACCTGCGCGCCCTCTATGCGTATATGTGGTTTTGGCCGGGGAAGAAAACGCTTTTTATGGGCGACGAAATCGCGCAAAGCACCGAGTGGAAATACGACGATTCCGTCGATTGGCGGCTGCTTAAATACGAAGTCCACCGCTCCGTGCGCGACGTAGTCCGCGACAGCGCGCGCCTGTATTTGCAGGACGCCTCTTTGGCTGCCGCCGACTTCGACAGGCTCGCCTTCCAATGGATTAACGCCGACGACGGCAACTACAGCATCTACTCTTTCCTGCGCTATTGCGCCGACGGCAAAACCTGCTACGCGGTAGTCAGCAACTTCACGCCCGTTCTGCGCACGGGATACGGAATCGGGCTTCCGTTCGCGGGAACTTGGAGCGAAGTTTTGAATACCGACTCCGAATTCTACTGCGGCACGGGCGCGGGCAACTTCGGCGCAATACGCGCGTCGGAGGAGTTTGCAATGCACAACCAGCCCTGCGGCGCGCTGATAATTGTGCCGCCTATGTCTACGGTAGTGTTCAAGGGCGTCCGCCCCGAATCGAGCCGTTCGTTGCCGCGCAAAGAAACGGCGTTGCGGAAAACGGTTCGCGAAAAAGCCGAAGTTTTACCCGCTTCAACAAAGGCGGCGGAGAAGCTCGGGCGCGCAAAGCCCGCAAAAAGGCGCAGCGCGGCGTCGAAACCCGCCGCGGCTGAAAAATCGCGCGCGGGCGCAAAGCGCGGCGCGGATGCGGGGGCGGCAAAACCCAAAAAAATGCCGAAAGACAAAAAAAAGGCTTGAACGGAGTCGGCGAAGTGCTAAAGTCCGTGTTTTATTAAATCAACTTTGAGTCGGTGGGGTATCCAAGAGGCCAAAGGACGCGGACTGTAAATCCGTTCAGCTACGCTGTTCGTGGGTTCGACCCCCACCCCCACCACTCGGTTGATTTTTTTGCTTTATAAGCCCCGCGCGTTTTTGCCGTTCGGGGCTTTTTATTTTGCAAGCGGCAGGGGCGCGCCCTTTCGCTCGGGCGGGCTTGGCTATTTTCGGCTTTTACTCCTTAAATGGTTCATTGCGGCAATGGCGCACAGCATAACCAATACGCCAAGCGTTTGGGCGGCGTCGATGCGTTCGCCCAGCACAAAATGCGCGCAGACAACCGCCACGGGAAGTTCGACAGCCATAAGAATTGAACTTACCCCCGCGCCGATTTTCGGAATGCCCGCGGCAAAAAGGGCTGTCGGAATTGTCGTTCCGAAAATCGCAAACGCCAAGCTCCACAGAACGAACCCGCCGCCGAAGTGCGAGTTAGCAGTGATTTCGCCCGCGTTTACGGCAAAAATCGCCGCCGCAGACGCCGTCATAATCAGCGCGCTTTTTGTCCGCCAGCAAAACGTCTGCGCAATGTGCCCGTTCGCGGTGATGTATGCCGCGTAGCTTAGTGCCGCGCCGAGCGCAAACATAATTCCCCTTGCGGAGTATTCGCCCGCGCCGCGCTCTGCAATTCCGCTTGCAAGAACAGAACCAATCATTACAACCGCCGCCGCGCAGCATTCCGCGCGTGAGGGATTCTTCCCGAAGACGATTTTTTCCGCCAGAAGCGTGAACTGATTAGTGACAGAAGGTTTGAATAGTGGACGATGGGGGGAGATTATGGACGATTATGGGATTTTATGCGGGGTTGCAGGCAGTTTGTGCCGTTGCGGAAGGTTTGACCGAATTTTGCGGCGAAATGCCCGATTTTACGGCGCAGTGCCAAACGTTTGACCATTTTTTCGGATTTTGTCGTGCGGCGGTGGGTGTCGGAAATTTTTATTGAGTGGTGTTGCGCATCACGCGGCGTCGGATTGTAAAATCGCAAAAAAAGAGGCGTTGCAACCCAGTTGCAAGCCCCTTGAAACGGCTTTGCGGAATCTATTTTTTCTCAATCAAAAATCCGCTGCTTATCAGGTCAGCGAGCGTGTCTTCGGCCGATGTTGTCCGAATTGTCGAGCCGTCGTATATTTTACACCGCTCGGCGAGTTCGCGGACAAATGCGCCTAAATCGGCTTCTGGATTGTAGGACGAATTTCTTATGGCGTCGAGAACTTCGCGGGCGTTGTCGCCCGACACTGTGCCTCCTCCGCGCATTTCGTATGTTTTCATTGGGTTATCTCCTTCCGAATTTATTTTTGCGTTGTTTGTAGAAATTTGCGAGCTCGTTGTCGAGCAGTTTTGCAAGGGCGCGTTCGCCTCCCCTGTCGAGCCGTTCCCGCTTCGAGAAATCGACGAACCTCGCGCAGAAGAGCAGCCAATTTCGGATTTTGACGAATTCGACCGTTCCGCTGTGTTGGCGAAACTCAACCGTGCCATGCCGCCAGTAGCTTTGGACGTTCAATTTGAAATACCTGCATCCGCCCGTAATCGAGCGGGAAAGCTGTTCGAGGTTGCGGGCCGAATCTATCTTTTCGCGCCAGTTTGAAACCTTCATCGACGCGCAGTAGCGGTTGTTTCGGCGGCTCGGAGGCATAAAGGCGTCGATGTCGGCTTCGAGCGTTGCGTAGTTGGCGAAAAGATTGCGCCAAACGGAAATGTCCTTTTTGAAATCCTGCGTGCCGAAATGGACGTGGAAGCCGCAGGATTTGTTGACCGTGGCATTGACCTCTTCGAGGGCTTGGCAGACGGCTTTCACTTCGGCGAGCCCGCGTTCGCCTTTCAGCACGGGGCTTACGAGCTCGTAGCCGCCGATTACGGACGCGTCGGAAACAATCTTCCAATTTGTGCGCGTGGCGTGGTTGTAGCCCTCTATTTCGCAGGCTACGCCCCTGCGCCTGATTGCGTCGCGCAGTTGCCGCTTGTCGCCGTGGACGATTTCAAGCTCCACGCCGAAAGTTCTGTTGAAAACAAAATCGCCCTCCTGCGAGAGAGGGCGATTGTTGAAGTATTTTGCGTAGACGTTTTGGACGAATCCGTAGCCGACTCCCAACAGGAGGGCGACTTCCTTTCTAGTTTTGCCCTCGTCGAAGAGCCTGCGCATCTTGTCCGATTTGGTCAGGTTTGAGTTGAGTATTTCGTCGATTTCCATTGTCGTTTTGAATTGGTGCACACACACGCTCTACGGCGGAACGAAGTCAACTCTCTTCGGACATTTTTTTACTTTTTTTTGGCGGTGTGTTCGCCGTCATCGATGGCGTTGAACGGGTAGTTCGGGTGGGTGGCGAACTCTATCATTGCGAGGTTTGCAATATCGACGAGGTGTTCGCGGTTTTTATCCGCTCTATATAATAGAAGGCGTTTTTCGATAGAGCCGACGTTGTCGTATTGAGCCTTGCCGATTTGGCTTGCGAGACTACCGTAGCGGAAATAGCCCATAATCATTCGATTTTTGCGGTATTGCTCGAATTGCGGGCAGGACTGGATTTTGGCGATTTCGTCGAGACTCGGCGCGGGCGGCAGAGGCTCGACGATGCCAGCTTGGGCGAGCAGTCGGTCACGCAGGA
>CAKTTC010000012.1 GCA_934613645.1 uncultured Opitutales bacterium
ATTTCCGCAGACGGCAGGACGCTGAAATTGGGCTACATCTATCAGGAAAGCGAAAGCGGCGGTTCGGAAATTGTCGAAAAAACGGCGGCGATTTCAAAGGCAATCGAATACGGCGACAGAATCGCGCTCACCGTAGACGGCAGAAATTTCAAGCTATACAAAGGCGTCGAGCTTGTCTCCTCGGGCGTAATTCCCGACGAACTTTCCGTTACGGGCGCGTCTTCGTTCTTGGGCTGGAAAGGCTTAAAGCAGATTATGGCGTATTCGAATTCGCTCCTCTTGCCGCTTACCGCAAGCGAGGGCAAGACCGCGAAAATCAACTACTCTATTGAGGACTTCGCGAACGGCAATTTCCCGCCGAAGGGTATTTTGAATTCGCGCTACAATTATTTCAGAAGCACGTTCGCAAGCTCGTTTACGCGCAACAGCTCGCATTCGAAGGGCGTCGGCGGCGCGGAAATCGGCGGCAAAAAGAACGTGCTGAAAATTTCGCTCGTGCCCGACACCTACAATACGTCGCACGAATACGAACTGCCCGCAAAGTATTTTAGCGGCAACGGAATGCTGCACAAAATCAGGTTCTCGATTTACCTGCCGACGACAAACCCGAACATCACGAAAGTCCAGCTGAGGCTCGGCAGCATTGCGCCCGCAAGCGCGGGGACGATAGTTTCAAAGACCGACAACATCGACAAGTCGGGCGTGATTCTGCCCAAGGACGAATGGCAGACCGTGGAAATGATACTCACACTCAAATGGTCGGGCGCGTTCAAGCTCTATTTGTATAAGGGGAGCAACTCATACTTCAAGCTTGAAGAGGAATCGACCGACGCGGTTTATCTGCACTCGATTACCTGCTCGTGTTTGCAGGGCTTCGAGGGCTTTTTCTACGGAGCGGGGAATTCGGGATTCTGGAAGAACTACGGCGCGTCGAACAGAGATTTGGCATACTACGGGTGGTCGCTGCCGTTCGAGGGAAACGGAAGTTATACAAAGCACATTGCGGTTTCGTCGTTTTCAAGCACGACGTATCTCTACGCGGAGGGCTTCCCGTCGGGCTTGGAGCTTTCGCAGATTGTCCTGCGCTTCGATTCGGAGCTGCCCGACACTTCAAGTGCCGAAGACGAAATCCAAAAGAATGTCTTCCGTTTGAGAACAAACGACGACACGGTTTGGGAGGAGCAGCTTCCCGCGATTCCCGCCAACAGTCCGTATTACATATATCCCAAGCGCGGTCTTCCCGAACTCTACTATTCGCTGGAAGTTGCGCCGATGTATGTGTGCAACTGCGGCGGTTCGGTCGATTTGATTTTCACAAAGGTTAGTTAATATGGGTAAATATATCACAAAAATCACTCTCGGCGAAGACGCAAGCGACTTCGCGCAAATTGTCGGCGTTTTGGGCTTTTGCGGCAACCGCTACATCTGCCAAGCGCTCGACGGCGATTCAAACATTATGCACTCGCAGACGTTCTCGCTTCCGAAGAGCATCGACGGGCTTCCCGCCAACGATTCGCATTGAAAGCCGATGTCCTGAAATCCTGGAAGTCGGAGGAACTCAAACGCCGCAAGGCACGGGAGGCGTAGAAATGGGAACAATATCCGCATTATGGGATAGCGGAGTTCTGGGCGCGATGGCTACAATGGCTGTTACGACGCTCGGACAGCTTTCCGCATTGAACAACCAGAAGTTTAGGGCGATTCTGGAAGCTTTCCAAAAACAACAGGTTTCGGACTCGGCGGTTCACGATTCGGCGTTCGCAAGAAGCGGGGATAAGGGCGTTGTCGTCAGGCGCATTATGCTTTTTATGGTGTTCTTCGTGCTGGCGGTCTGCCCGTTTATCTTCGCATTTTTCGGGGATATTCCGATAGCCGTCGAAACCGTTCAGCAGACTGGAGGCTGGCTCTGGGGACTCATTCCTGAGAAAGAATCGTTCGGAGTTGCCTACATAAACGGGTTCTACTTGGCTGATGTCTGGAAAGAACTTATGGCAAATCTAATTTCCGCATACATAGGCGCGGGAATAACGAGAAAGGCGTTTACACTAGGAAAATGAACGAAGTCTTTGAAAAGGAAATCGAGCATATCGTAAAACGCTTGGAAACCCTCGAACACACAGTCTACGGCAACGGACATAAGGGACTGAAAGCGGAACTCATAGAACTCAAAACGGAAATAAACACCTTCAAACGCATAGCCGTCTGGCAAGTGGGTATTCTGGTCGCGATTTTGATTAGAATGTTCTTCTGATTCTAAGCCCTCAATAAAGAGGTTTTTTTTCGTTTTATAGCCAAAAAATCTTGAAGTAGAATCGTAATATGCTATCGTTATACCGCACGAATAAAAAGAGAATAGATGATTAGAAAAAACGATATTTTAGTTTATGCGGAATGTTTGGAAGAAGGCGATGATCGTTGCCTGATGATTGCCTTGGAAGACGAGTGTATACCCGCTAAAGTTCCAATGGTTAAAACAAAAGAACTAAATGCAAACTTGGCATATCCGCCTGTAAATTTCTTTGATACTAAATATCATAAGGTTGTCGGACATGCAAAAGAGAACGACACTCCTGAAATGCTTGTGAAGAAATATTTGCCAAATGATAAAACGCAATAGACCTTTTACTAAATGCCCCCTAAAGATAATAACATTAAAATTATTAACGGTGATTGTTTAACCGAAATAAAAAAACTGTCTCCTGGTTCGGTAGACCTAGTTATTACAGATCCACCATATAATCTTGGAGTTTTTATGAAAGAACGGAATACAAATATAAATGCATTAAGAGAAAATCATTTTTGTGGAGCAGGATGGGATGATTTAAACTATAAGGATTGGCTAAGGGGAATGAGTTATTTTTTTAAATTACTTTCCCGCACTGTAAGAGATGGAGGAAGTGTTATCATTTTTATGGCAATAATAAAAGTAGAAACCATAATTTCGATTGCCCAAAAGTATGGCTTTTACTATAAGACTACAGGTATTTGGCATAAAACGAATCCTATGCCAAGAAATATGAACTTACATTTTATTAATTCTACAGAAGCATGGATTTATTTTACAAAAAAAGTAAAAACAGGAACCTTTAACAATAATAACAAAGCTTTTCATGATTTTATTGAAGTTCCGGTTACGCCACTCTCAGAAAAAAAATTTGGTAGACATCCAACACAAAAACCTGAAAAATTAATGAGATTTTTCATAAAGCTTCTTTCAAATGAAGGCGACTATGTTTTTGATCCTTTTATGGGAACGGGAGTGACAGGTTGTGTATCAAAAAAAATGAAGAGGAATTTTATAGGAATAGAACTAAACGAACAGTATTTCAAAATTGCTCAAAAAAGAATAGAAGCCGTAAAACTATGAAATATTCAGTTATAGATTTATTTGCAGGAGTCGGAGGTCTTTCATTGGGATTTAAGATGGAAGATTTTGATATTCTTCTTGCGAATGAAATAGATAAATCGATTGCGGAATCTTATAAAAAAAATAATCCAGAAACAAATGTAATAAATGAAGATATAACAAAACTTAATATATCTGAGGTTTTTGGGGAATATAAAAATAAAATAGATGTTATTGTCGGAGGTCCACCTTGTCAGGGATTTTCTCAAAAGGGAAGTAGAAAATCGATAAACGATAGTCGGAATTTTTTGTTTAGGTATTTTTTTGAGGTTGTAAAATATGTAGAACCTAAATTCTTTGTAATGGAAAATGTCCCTAATCTCCTTACAAATGAAAATGGTTTTTTTAAAGTTTTAGCGATATAAATTATTTTACTTCTTTCCAAATTGTATCGGCAGCGGATTTTGGAGTACCACAAAATAGAAAACGAGCTATTATAATTGGAAGCAAGAAAAACAGAAAAATTAGAATATCAACGGAAGAAAAAATATCGGTCACAATTTGGGACGCTATTAGTGATTTATATTTTTTAGAATCCGGAGAAGGTGAATTTTCTCAAGATTATAAATATCCTCCACAATCTGACTATCAAAAAGAATTACGTGGACAATCGCAACGTTTATATAATCACATTGCCACAAAACATTCTCTAATGGCTTTAAAAAAATTGTCGTTAATCCCTGTTAACGGAGGAGACAAATCATCATTGCCGCCTAAGATGTTGACGAAATCTATATATAGTGGAACTTGGAGTAGGATGAAAAAAGACGAACATTCTGTGACCATCACAACCCGTTTTGACACCCCTTCGTCTGGAAGATTCGCGCATCCATTTTTAAACCGAGCTATTACAGTACGCGAAGCCGCAAGAATTCAATCTTTTCCGGATAGTTTTATTTTTTGGGGTAATAAAAGTTCACAAATGAAGCAAGTAGGCAATGCTGTTCCTCCAAAACTTTCACGTGTAATAGCAAAAACAATCTTAAAGGAGTTGAAAGAGAATGACGCCTGAAAAAATGATAAATTATTCCAAAAAGCTTGCGCTTCGGATAAAATCATCTTTACCGAATCCCAAGCAGGGATTAGCCTTGGTTTTGTCAATATGGAATGCTTTTGAAGAAGATAATATCGCATCTATTACATATTCAGAAGAAGATGGTAATACTACAATTCCCACCAGAGATATTGTTAATAAATTATCAAAGTATTTTAATACCGACGAAGAAGATATTAAAAGAGTTTTAAAAGATAATCCTTTATTTACAGCTCAAATTGAACACATATCTATGGCATTTTTTACAATATGGAGACTCGCAGATTTTAAATTTGTTGATACTGCAAAAAATGTCACATCCGAAAGAACAGGGATGACGAGGTTTTCAAAACAAATTTACTATACAAAGAACATCGATATCCTAAATTTATTTTCAAAGACATTCTCCCATACAAAAAGTATATTATGGAAATGGTTAAAAAATGAAGATGTTTCCGAAGACGAAAAAAATGACGAAGCTAATATCATTAAAATTTTAACAACTTTTTCAGAAGACTGTATTTATCTAATAAGAAAAGATTCAAATGAAATATATTTTAGAAATTACGAATTATATAAATCGTTATTAGGTGCCCCCGATACGGGCATAGACATAAAAGATGAAAAAGAACAAGTCGGGCCTGCGAGAATCCTTCCTAACATTATAAAGAGTAATCTTAATTTTTATTTAAGTGATAATGCTAATAAAATTTATACTGTTGGAGAAGGATTAAATAATTATTCTGAACGAGTAAAAATTTATTTATCGCATCCTTCATTGAATATGGGGGAGAATTACAATTATTCCGAATCAGAAACTGATAATATATCGGTCGAGGAATCCAACAATGCTCATACTAAAAATGGAGAAAATATACTTTATTATGGCGTTCCAGGTGTTGGAAAAAGTTTTAAAATAGAGAAAGATTTAAAAGAACAAAATATTCCAGAAACGCAGAAAGAACGAATTACATTTCATCCAGATTATTCCTACGGCGAATTTATCGGTCAGCTACTTCCTAAAAAAATGGAGACTCAATTTCGTATGAATTTGAGCCAGGTGCCTTTACCCGTATTTTAGGAAAAGCTCTAAAAAATCCCGATACGCAATATTATTTCATCATAGAAGAAATAAACAGAGGTAATGCATCGGCAATATTTGGAGATATTTTTCAACTACTGGACAGGAATGATTTTGGTGTAAGCAAATACAAAATTCAAAATAAAGATATAATGGATTTTCTCCAAAAAGATACAGAAATAAAAGATGGGATATTTATTCCAAGCAATCTAACAATCTATGCGACAATGAACACCTGCGACCAAAATGTATTTATCCTTGATACTGCATTTAAGCGTAGATGGATTTATCGTTATGTAAAAAATCCAAAATGTGAATACGGCGAAATCTTGGTCCCTGGTTCATCAATAACATGGCAAGATTTTTTGGATACTATAAATAAAAAAATTTGCGAAGCTGCTAAAGATTCTGCGATAGATGAAGACAAGCAACTTGGTGCTTATTTTATTTCTAAAGCGTTACTGACTGACAAAGAAAACTTCGCAGACAAGGTGCTGATGTATCTTTGGTCTGACGTTGTGCGTTTTGATAAAAGTATTCTTTTCTCTGAAAACTTTAATAGTTTCAATTCTTTGCGAACCGAATATATGAATTGTACTCCAGAGAACTTTACAAATTTGTTTGCCAAAGGTGTCTTCGTATAGGACGCAACTATTGACGAAAACTCTTAATAGATGTCAATCCAGTTTCACTACAATAATTTAGACGACTCTTTTGTTGGAATTAAAAACATAGAGAATAGTTTTCATATTTATTTTCCAAGGGGCTTTTCTTCTGACGATGCTTACACTAGAAAGGATGTGCTTTCTTTATTACGTATTCTTAAAAGAAAATCTTTATCAAACAAAGTAAGTATTTCATCGAAGGAGAATGGATTCCCGCTTGAGTCATATCTTTATATAATACGTGATTTTTTAAAAAATGGTTATTTCCAAGTAAAAGATACCCAGAAATGTAATGAGACAAGGGGAAAAATAAATTGGAAAGATACAATCCGAAAGCATAAGCCGCACGTTGTAGACAATAGTTTCTTCTTTTCAACGTTTGTTGTCGAAAAGAAAATTTCGCACCAAAATTCATTGATTTCGATAATATACAAAAAATGTTTGTCGGAAGCTGTAAGTAAAATTGGATTCTTATTCGGCAACATACAAATTCCGCCGATGGGGCAAAGGGTAACAATTGCAGAAGCAACAAGCGTTACCTCGAAAATTTTACAGTGTTCATTTTCAGATGAGAAAAAGACTTTATTTCAACACATATTAAATATTCTAAAATCTATTGGAAATAGCGAAACAGGAAAAGCAAATGGAAATTTGTTCGGAACAGATACTTTTGCTCCTGTTTGGGAATATTTAGTAGATAGAAAATTTGGAGATAAGGATCTTCAGAAAGAATACCATCCTCGTGCCGAGTGGCATTTGTTGGAAAATTCATCATATACAACTCCTGCTCCTTTAAGGTTGGATTCAATTCATATAAATGGGGATATTGCGTATATTCTTGATTCCAAATATTACAAATACGGAGTAACGCTTCGGACTGAAGATTTACCGGGAACAGAATCTGTAGCGAAACAAATTATATATGGCGATGAAGTAAAAAAACGGCATAAAGGTGAATTAAAAAAAATATACAACGCCTTTATTATTCCTGCCGATAATGGGATTGAAACTCCATATAAATATTTAGGATATGCGACATCAACTTGGAAAAATTCTGATGATGAAGATTTTCATAATAGTGTATGGTTGATATCTGTAGATTCACGATTCCTTTTATATAATTATGATAATAATTCAGTTCAAGAAAAACAAGATTTAATGGATTTAATAAAGGGAAGAGCAGATAATATATTATCCATTAACTTTGGGCAAAGAAGGAGTTGAAGTTGTGTTTGTTCGGAATTTCCGAACAACTTGTAAGACATCCTTACACGTTCACAATTGTGAGAAAACGAGCTTCAAAATGGATTGGATCTCTTATCAAGGTTAATTCGAAAAATCTATAAATTTTCTTGGAGAAACTCAAAAAATATTCAAATTGTCGAATGTTAGTCATATAAAAAATAGACGTTACAACTAAATGCAACTGGAACGAGCCATTAAAATTATCATACTTACAATAAGCGAGTTATGAATTTCGACCTATTCCCTCCCTCTCCGCGTTTTAAATTTCACACGAACCCGTGTGAAATTTTTTTTTGTTTATTCGCCTCCACTTCACTCCCCAAACGGCTTCGCGGAGCACAACCCATTTAACACGGTTCGTGTTTTCACTCCGTGTCCCGCGCCTCCCCGCAGCCAAAATCGTGGCTTTTTTCGTCCCACATCGTTCCACAGTGGGAAATTTTTGGGTCAACACCAAAGAGAGTGGATTTTAGTGAAAGACGTCGCATAGAACCAAGACCCTCAATCTGTAATTTGACTCGCGTTTGCGTTTGCAAACTGTTTGACACGCCCCTGCGTGCCCTTCGGGTGCGTTTTTCAAACGCATCTATACGCGCCTTCGGCTTGTATTCGCCCACTCGCTTCGCTCGGGGTCGTTGCTTCGCAACGCTCATTCACGCTTCGCTTGAATTGGAAGTTTTTATAATCGTAAGCCATTCGTTGTATTAGTTGGGGGGCGACACCAAAGAGAGTGGGCGGCATCAAAAGTTATGAAGCAAGGCGTTTCATGTAATTTGTGGGGCAACTCCCAAAGGTTGTGGAATAACGATTTTTTTGTAATTTGTTTTTCATAATTTTACTCCGCTTTCGGATTATGGGTGTAAATCGGTTGTTCATGGGGGAGTGTTATATATCTGTTTTTCGGGGAGGGGAATTCTGGAAAAATACGTCAAGGACACCTTGTGCCGCTACGGCAAAGACGACCGCGTCATAGCGTGGGACTTGTTCAACGAGCCCGCCCAGTTGCAGGACAAAAAGTTCAGCGACGAATCCGACAAGATAGAACCCGTAAAGGAGCTTCTTAAAAAGACTTTCGAATGGGCGCGCGAAGCCGACCCCATGCAGCCGCTTACGGCGGGCGTGTATGTGGATATGCCGAGGTTCACCAAGGGTTGGTTGGCAGATGCGCAGCAGTTTATGCTGGAATCTTCCGACATAATTTCGTTCCACTGCTACAACTCGAAAAAGGCGGAGGTATGTGTGGAAAACCTCGAAAAATTGGGGCGTCCGATTTTCTGCACTGAATATATGGCGCGCCCGTATAGCACGTTCAATCCCGACTTGGGGCTTTACAAAAAGCACAAGGTTGCCGCAATAAATTGGGGTTTTGTAGCGGGGAAGTCGAACACCATTTATCCGTGGAATTCGTGGGAAAAAAACTACACGAAAGAAACGCTGCCGCCGTGGTTTCACGATGTTCTCAATCCCGACGGAACGCCCTACCGCGCCGAAGAAGCAGAATACATAAAAAGCGTCTTAAAGCAAAAATAACAGATTGCATTTCTCAAATGAAAAGAGTTCCCGTAGCGGAGCTCTTTTTTTGTTCCCGTTTAGAAGTCGCGTGAATAGCCGCGTGAATATTGGTGGCGCGGCGTGTTCTGCGCGCGGGCGAAATGCGGACAAGTCGGGCGGGGCAGGTCGGAAAGCGTATCGCGGCGTGAACGTTAAAAATGCAACTTTTTTGTGCATCGCTTCTATGGGGACACAAAAAACGCAACACATATAATAGTGAATACTGCCTATCGTCAACGATAGCGCAAGAATACAACGTATCTGAAAGCACGGCAGAGCGAGCAATATACAAGAGCTGCCCACAAAAGCAGAAGGAGTATAGAGTTAGTTTGATTCCGCTTTGGTCTTATCAAGCATGTACTTGAAATAATCTTTCACTCTGGATTGCTGCAATACTGATGTAAAATCGTAGCATGTTTGATATACTTTTTCAATGTTGGGTGCACCATTATCAAAATCCCCATATAGAACAAATGTATTAGCAGGAATGCTGTTTTTGTATACGGAGAAGAGGAGAAATTGTATGGCAGTTCCGCCCCTCGGAGAAATC
Organism: uncultured Opitutales bacterium; assembly: GCA_934613645.1. Classification (GTDB taxonomy): domain Bacteria; phylum Verrucomicrobiota; class Verrucomicrobiia; order Opitutales; family Intestinicryptomonadaceae; genus Merdousia. Next base: position 9,532 of record CAKTTC010000012.1, read on the forward strand.
AAGCCTTTATAATTTTTCAATTCTTCAAGCTGGGAGGTCAGCAATTTAAATTCTCTGTCTGTGTGCGTTCTGTAATTGAAAACAACAAAATAATTGTTGTCTTTCCCGTCCAAAAACGGACAAACGGCGGCGTTTATTAGTTTTTTGTCTGTAAGAATATAATAGTCATACCCAGCCGAGTTCGGATATATCATAAGAAAAGTATATATTATATTTTCTTTCGGCTCTATTGCCGAATTGACCATACTTGAAATCTTGCGTTTTATGTATGCATTGTTGGAATATAAATAATCAAGAAAATCAGTTATTACTTGTTTATTTCTTTCCGCGACTTTGTTAACCTGTTTTGTCTCCTGCAAAATAGGTGCTTTTTTTACCGAAACATACATTTTTTCGGGAATGTCTATGCTTAATTTTGCAACAGCAAAATTTGCGATAACCAAAGCAAGTATATACGCTAAAAATAATTTTTTCATTTTGTTCTCGGAGTTGGATTTATTGCACAATCAGGTAGGCGGGCTCCAGATGTCGATGTTCTAACGCTTGCATTCAGCGTTCCCATATTAACCATTTCTTACTGCTTTCGTGTTATAACTCTTATGTTGTTTTTATCACAACAAGAAAGAAAATCTCTCCATTCCGAATTATTTTCTTTTAATTTTAGCAATTCGTTAGTTGTGAGATTTAAAATAATTCTATTTATCCCGGAATCTTTCTCCAATTCAACTGTGTGTATATTTAAGTTTTTGTCATATTTTGCAGAATTTGCCAACGAATAACCGTCTTTCAATACGTCTATGTAAAATGAAGACGTTTGAACTTCCACCATTCCATTGGCTTCCGTTTTCAATAGTATATTTAGCGGGTCTATCGCAAAGGGAAGTGTTTGCATCGGTCTTATGTATACATAAGCGTTGCTTATCGGTTCTTTGGTGCATTTGTCGATAACTTGAACTTGTGTTGATGTGCATGCAACCAACGTAGATAATCCGATAATGGTAGCTACAAATTTAATTATTTTTTGCATATATGGACTTCAGATTTCCCCCACGGCGTGAGGGCACTAAAAAAGCGGCCTCCTGAGCCGAGAGCCGCTTTCTAATTGCTTTACCTGATCAGGGACTCGAACCCTGAACCAATTGATTAAGAGTCAACTGCTCTACCGATTGAGCTAATCAGGCTTAACAATTAATTATCCAACCATACAAAGCGTTTTCGGGGCATGTTGCAAGAAAAAAATAAAAATTTTTCCGATGTTTTTGAAACTTATCGAAACTTAGTATGTTAGCGCACGCCAATTCCGCCGTTTTGTTCGGGCGGGCGCGTCGCGGTTGCGGAAAATCGGGGCGAGGCGGGCTTCTCCGCGATTGCCTCTTGCGGGGTTTGGGATTACCTCTTGCGGGGTTTTGAAGTGTCGGGGCGCGGGAAAGTCGGGTTCTTTCATGCGGTCGGTGCGCCGCGGCGGTATGTGGGAAAGCCGAAAAAGTGGAATTTTTGTGTGGCAATCGGTTCGAAAAGTTGTTTTACTTCAATCTTTAAAAATCGCAAATTTTTTTCGATAAATATGGCAACATTAAAATTCACAGTTTTGGCGGGCGACGGCATTGGTCCGGAAGTTATGGACTCCGCGCTCGAAGTGCTCACAAAGGCGTGCGGCGATGCCGGCGATACCCTCTCCTACAAGGCTTGCGACGTAGGCGGCATTGCCATAGACAACCACGGAACGGCTCTGCCCGAATCGACTCTCGAAGCGTGCAGACAGGCCGACGCCATTTTGTTCGGCTCGGTAGGCGGCCCCAAGTGGGAGCACTTGCCCCCCAGCCAGCAGCCCGAACGTGCGGCGTTGTTGCCGCTGAGAAAGGCGTTCAAGCTTTTCGCAAACATTCGCCCCGGGTTGCTGTATCCCGAATTGGCTGACGCGTCGCCGCTGAAGTCGGAACGCATTCCCAACGGAATCGACATTGTCTGCATTAGAGAACTCACGGGCGGCATCTACTTCGGCGAAAAGAAAACCTACACGACCGAATCGGGCGAAACTGCCGCCTGCGACACCATGTCTTACAAGGTTTCGGAAATTGAACGCATTGCCGAAGTGGCGGGGCAGACTGCCATGGCGCGCGGCAAAAAAGTGTGCTCAATCGACAAGGCCAACGTTTTGGAAACGTCGGTTCTCTGGCGCAAAACCGTTACGGAATACTTCAAGAAGCACTTCCCCGAAGTCTCGCTTTCGTATCTGTATGTAGACAACGCCGCAATGCAGCTTGCGCGCGACCCCAACCAGTTCGACGTTTTCTTCACCGAAAATATGTTCGGCGACATTTTGAGCGACGAAATGGCGGTCATCTGCGGTTCGCTCGGAATGCTTTGTAGCGCGTCGCTGGGCGACATCAAAAATTCGCTCGGCAACAAGTTCGGCTTGTATGAACCCGCGGGCGGCACTGCTCCCGACATTGCGGGCAAGGGCATTGCAAATCCGTGCGCGCAGATTTTGTCGGCGGCGATGATGTTGCGCTACTCTTTCGGGCGCGGCGAAATTGCGTCGAAAATCGAAAACGCAGTCCGCGGCGCGGTATGCTCGGGCGTGCGCACCGGCGACATCGCCTTCGGCAGAACGCCCGTCTCCACAAAGGAAATGACGCGCGCGATTATCGAACGCCTGTAGTTTCAACCAACCAAAAAAACGCCCCGCGGCTTGGCGCAATAAGCCGCGCAATTTTTTATTATGACAAGTGCTGAATTAAGACAAAGCTTTATGGACTTCTTCAAGTCGAAAGGACACACAATAGTTCCGTCGGCTTCGCTGATGCCCTCTTCGCCGAATTTGCTGTTTACAAATGCGGGAATGAACCAGTTTGTTCCGTATTTCCTCGGCGAGGAGAAAAACCCGTTCCTGCGCGCTGCCGACACGCAAAAGTGCATTCGCGCGGGCGGTAAGCACAACGACTTGGAGGACGTGGGTTTCGACACCTACCACCACACTTTCTTCGAGATGCTCGGGAACTGGTCGTTCGGCGACTACTTCAAGAAAGAGGCAATCCAGTGGGCTTGGGAGCTTTTGACCGACGTTTGGCACTTTCCCAAAGAACGCCTCTACGCCACCGTCTACGAACCCCGCGCGGGCGAGCCCGCCGAGTTCGACGCCGAGGCATACGGCTACTGGGAGGAGATTTTCAACAAGTGCGGGCTTGACCCGAAAATCCACATCAAAAAGTGCGGCAAAAAAGACAACTTTTGGATGATGGGCGAAACCGGCCCGTGCGGCCCGTGCTCGGAAATCCACATTGACCTCACCGAGAAGGGCGACACGCAGGGCGAACTTGTCAACGCCGGCTCGCCGCTTTGCATTGAAATCTGGAACTTGGTTTTCATGCAGTTCAACGCCGAGGTTTCGGGCGCGTTCGTTCCGCTCAAGAACAAGAATATCGATACGGGAATGGGCTTGGAGCGCGTGGCGGGAATTTTCGCCACCACCAAGAATTTCACCGACTTTTCAACGCTTGCTTCGAACTACAACAGCGACTTGTTCACCGACATCTTCACGCACATCACAAATATGTCGGGCAAGCACTACAAGGGAACGCTCCCGCGCGACCCGCGCGACATGAGCCAGCAGGAGCTTACCGACTGCGTGTTCAGGGTTCTCGCCGACCACATCAGAACTTTGACGTTCTCGATAGCCGACGGAATTATCCCCGGCAACGACGGCCGCAACTACGTTTTGCGCCGCATTTTGCGCAGGGCGATTATGTATGGAAAGCGTCTGGGCTTGGAGCGCGGCTTTTTCACCAAGCTTGTAGAGCCCGTGATAGCGAAAATGTCGCCCGTTTTCCCCGAGCTTGTGGAGCAGAAAAAAATGATTCTCAAGACAATCGAAAACGAGGAAAACAGCTTTGCCAAAACGATAGACCGCGGCCTGCAGTTGCTCGACCACATCACGATGACATCGGGCAAAATCTCGGGCGAGCAGGCGTTCATTCTCTACGACACCTACGGCTTCCCGCTCGACCTCACCCAGCTGATTGCGCGCGAACGCAATATGCCCGTTGACGAAGAGGGTTTCGAGGCGGCAATGGAACGCCAGCGCAAGCTTTCGCGCGATGCGCAAAAACGCGAAATCATCAGCGTTTCCGACGCCAGCGAAGTGGAAAACGCAACGCAGTTCTTGGGCTACGACGCCGAAAACCTGTCGGATTTCAAAACGAAAATCACGGCAATAGTCGAGGGCGAAGACTGCGACTACCTCATCTTCCCGCAAACTCCGTTCTACGCGGAGAAGGGCGGACAGGTGGGCGACACGGGCTTTGTGGAGCTTGCCTCCGACTCCCGCGCTCACGAAATTTTCGACACCCAGCTCGACAAGGCGGGGCACGTTCTGCACAAAGTCCGCAAGGGAACGTTCACAAAAAGCATGGTCGGCGCGGAAGTGTCGGTTTCGGTCGATTCCTACCGCCGCCGCGCAATCCAACGCCACCACTCGGCAACGCACATTCTGCACTGGGCGTTGCGGCAGGTGCTGGGCAACCACGTCAAGCAGAAAGGCTCTTATGTAGACCCCGAGCGTCTGCGCTTCGACTTCCACCATTTCGAAGCCCCCACGCCCGAGCAGCTCAAAGAAGTTGAGACGCTCGCCAACAAAAAGATTCTCGAAAACTCCAAAATCACTTGGCGCGAGCTTCCGTTCAGGGAAGTCCCCAAAAGCTGCATGGCGTTGTTCGAGGAAAAATACGGCGCGATTGTGAGAATTGTGGAGATGGGCTCTTTCAGTCAGGAGCTTTGCGCGGGCACGCACGCTTCCGCCACGGGCGACTTGGGCTTCATCAAAATTTTGAGCGAAGGCGCAATATCGGCGGGCACACGACGCATTGAGGCAGTTGCGGGAATGGCGGCTCTGGAGACGGTCGAGAAAATGCAGCAGACTCTCGGCGGCGTTTCGCAACAGCTTTCATGCAAAACCGACGAGGTCAACGCGCGTCTGGAAAAACTTTTGCAGACAAAGGCGGAACTCGAAAAAGAGGTGAAGGTATTCCGCAAGGGCAACGCCGCAAAGCTCGCCGAAAACGTCGCGGCTTCGGCGGTGGAAAAGGACGGCATTGCGTATATGGTCGCGATTGTCGAGGCGGAAAATCCGAACGCTTTGCGCGAACTGTCGGTCAAGATTATGAAGGCAAAAAGCGGCGTAGTGGTGCTCGGCTGCGCTTTCGGCGAAAAGGCTACGGTTCTTGCGTCGTGTTCGGCGGAGGCTGTCGAAAAGTCGGTGAAAGCGGGCGACATAGTCCGCCAAATAGCCGCGGAGCTCGGCGGCAAGGGCGGCGGCAAACCCGACTTCGCGCAGGGCGGCGGGCAGGCGGCAAACCTGCGTTCGGCGTTCGACAAATTCAAAAATTCGCTGAAGTAAAACCATGTATCTGAAGCAGGTAGTAATTAACGGCTTTAAAAGCTTTGCCGACAGAACCGTTATGCAGCTTACGCAGGGGGTAACCTGCATAGTAGGCCCCAACGGCTGCGGCAAAAGCAACATTGTAGACGCAATCCGCTGGGTTTTGGGCGAACAAAGCGCAAAGGCCCTGCGCGGCGGCAAAATGCAGGACGTTATTTTTCAGGGAACAGAAACCCGCAAACCGCTTCAGTTTTGCAACGTATCGCTTCTGTTTTCGGAGTGCGAAGACCAGCTGGGAACGAACTTCCACGAAGTCGAAATCTCCCGAAAGGTCACGCGCGACGGCGGAAGCGACTATTACATAAACGGCAAAGTTGCGCGCCTGAAAAACATTCAGGAGCTTTTTATGGATACGGGCATCGGGCGGGTGTCGTATTCGTTTATGGTGCAGGGGCAGATTGACCAGATATTGTCGTCGAACCCCGGCGAACGCCGCTCCATTTTCGAAGAGGCGGCGGGCATAACCAAATACAAAACGCAGCGGCGCGAAGCCCTCAACAAGCTCGCGCTTGTCGAGCAGAATCTGGCGCGCGCCACCGACCGCATAGAGGAAATTTCGCGCCAAATAGGCACGCTGAAACGTCAGGCTTCAAAGGCGTTGCGCTTCAAGCGGCTGAGCTTCCGCCTGCGCCATCTCGACTTGGCGTTGAACGCGAAAAATTATTCGGAGCAAACCAAATTGCTCGCCGAAGACGATGTTCAACTGCGGGAAGTTTCGGCGCGGATTTTGGAGGTTTCGCAAAAACTCTCCGCGGGAGAGGAAACGCTTGCGCGCATGCGCGCCGAACGCGCGGAAAATCAGGCGCAGCTTGAGCGTATGCGTCAGGCGGCGGCGGAAATCCGTTCGCAAAAGGAGCAGGCGCAGCGCAATTCGGAATTCGCGCTTGTGCGCAAAAAGGACTTGGCGGAGAGGTCGGCGCAGCTCGAAAAGGAGCTGGAGTCTTTGACCGAGCAGCTTGCGGTTCTCGAGGGCAAGGCAAAGGGCGACGCGGAAGTCAAGCAGATGCAGCTTAACCTCGTTTCCGAAGACGACGAAATTTTCCGCGCCCAGAGTGCGGAGCTTGCCGAGCTTGAGGCGTCGTTGCGCGCCGCCGAACAGGAGCTTTCCGCCCTTCGGCGCGACGCCCTTGTAAGCGAGGGCGCAGTGCCGCGTTTGCGCGCCAACTGCACGTCGCTTGAGGTCGAGCTTAAGTCATACCAAGTCCGCCACGGAGCGTTGAGCGATTCTGTCTTCCAGATAAAGGAGGAGTCGGAAGCGTTGCGCCGCCGCGGCGAAGAGCTTGAAAACGCATTCGAAAACGCCAACGAGCGGCTCGCCGAAGCCGACGCCGACATAGAGCGCGCGAAGTCGAAGTCGGACGAACTCAGAGCGCAATACCGCAACAAGCAGATTGAGATACAGAATCTCGACAGGCAGCTGGCGTCGAAGTCGGCGCGCCTGAGCATTCTGAACGATTTGCAGACGCGAATGGAGGGGTTCTCCGAGGGCGTAAAGGCGATTTTAAGGGGCGCGGCCGACGCCGTTTTGCCCGCGCAGGAGGCGAAAATTGTCAGCCAGAATCTGGAAATTTCGCCCGAGTGGTCGGCGGCTTTCGAGACAATGCTCGGCTCGGCGATTGACGCCGTGGCGGTTGCCGACAATTCAAAACTTTTCCAAGTCGTGCGCGTTTTGCGCGAACGTTCGCTCGGCAAGGCGTGCTTGCAGATGCCCGTAGACGGCGCGCCCGAGCCGCAGGTGAGCCTGCCCGACGGCATTTTCAGGTGTTCCGATTTCGTCCGCTCCGCCAATTCGGAGATAGACGCTTTTGCCAAGGGGCTTGTGCGCGGCTGCTATTTTTGCGCCGACATTGCGGCGTTTGCGGAGTTCGCGCGCGCCAATGAAGACTTCAATTTCTCGCTCGCCGTTTCGCGCGACGGCACAATGCTTGACTGGCGCGGCATAGTTTACACTTCGGGCGGCGAGGTTTCGCGCGATACGGAAAACAGCTTCATTTTGCGCAACGAGGAAATCGCCCGCCTGAAGCGCGAAATAGAAACCGACAACGAGGCGTTGACTACCCTCAACGAGGGCGCAATGGCAATTCAGGCGGAACTCGACGCGGCGGAGGCGGACATTGAAAACCGCAGAAACGTGTCGGTGGAAATCAAGCGCGAAATTTCGTCGATGCGCGCGCAGCTCGACGCCGCAAAAACTTCGCTCGCCGAAAAGACCGCCGATGCCGAGCGCAAAACGGCGCAGCTTGCGGAGATGGAAAATTCGCGCTTCGAGCTTGAAGACAGGCTCAAATCGGCAACCGAGCAGCTCGCGCAGGCCGAGCAGACAATAGAAAAGGCGAAGTCGCTCTCCGCCGCGAAGGAGGAGGAACTGGCAACGCTGCGCGAGACGAAAGACCAAAAATACGCGGTGATGTCGGAAACGCGCCTGAAGCTTGCCGAAAAGAAATCGCGACTGGAAAGCTTGGAGCGCGGCTTGGGCGCAATAAAGCAGCAGCAGGCGGAAACGGAAACGCTAATCCAAAAACGCAGGGGCGAGCTTGCCGCCGCGGGCGAACAGTCGGCTGCTTTCGACGCCGAAACAGAGGCGGAGCGCAACAGGGCGGCGCAGTTGGCGGAAACGCTCGAGGCTTCCGTGGGGCACATCGCCCAGCAAAACCAAAAGGCGGCGGAACTTGAAAATGCTCTGTCGGAATTTGAAAATTCGCTCTCGGGAGACCGCGAGGCGCAAATGCGCAACAACGCCGCCAAAAACGAAATAGAGGTGCGCATGACGCGCCTGCGCGCAAAGCTCGACTACGTTGCCGAGCGCATTTTGAACGAATACGAAGTGCAGATTGCGGGCGTTGACTGGAAGGCGGAAATGTGGGCTTCCGACGAGGAGTTTGAAAGCAGGATAAAGCTCGACGAGCTTGAGGACGGCGAGGTTGCGCCCACTCCCAAAAAGCCGCGCGGCGAGCCTACGCAGGAGGATTTCGACGCGATGGAGTCGCTTGATTTTTCGGCGGTCGAAGACGAGGTGCGCCAGCTGCGCGAGCGCATAAATGCAATGGGCGCGGTAAACCTTGTTGCAATAGAGGAATACGCCGAACTCAAGGAACGCTACGACTTCCTCAAAACGCAGACGGACGATTTGTGGACTTCCAAAAACGCGCTCGTAGCCGACATCGACGAAATCAACAACACGTCGCAGAAAATGTTCTCCGACACGTTCGAGCAAATAAAAAAGAATTTCGAGTTCACCTTCCACAAGATTTTCGGCGGCGGCACTGCCGACCTGAAGCTTGTTGAAAGCGAGGACATTCTCGACAGCGGCATTGAAATCATTGCGCGCCCCCCGGGAACGGTTCTCAAGAATTTGTCGCTGCTTTCTGGCGGACAGCGCACAATGACGGCGGTTTCGCTTTTGTTTGCAATCTACATGGTAAAGCCGTCGCCGTTCTGCGTGCTTGACGAGCTTGACGCGCCGCTTGACGACGCAAACATCGGCAGATACACCGACATTCTCAAAGAGTTCACGCGCTATTCGCAGTTCCTTGTGATAACGCACAACAAGCGCACGATGTCGGCGGCGCAGACAATCTACGGCGTGACGATGCAGGAACGCGGCGTGACAACTCTCATTTCAATGCGCTTCAACGGCGAGGAGAAAGCCCCCGAATCGGAGGCGGGCAAGTAGTAGTCCCGCCGCCGCCCGCCGCCCCGCCGCTTTCAAAGCCGCAGGGCGAAAATCGGTGATTTGCGCGCCGAAGCGCGGCTTGCCCCGCCGCGATACGCGCAGCTTAACCGCCTCGATGTGTGTGGCTTGACTGCCGCGAATGGCGCGGCGCAGGTTCAGCCGAGGCTTCAAACTCCAGCGCACAAAACCCAACGCGCCCGAGTCAGCCGCCTGTTGGTAGCTCTCAAGCTCGCAGCCGCTGTCGGTAGCCAATCTTTGCGACACATCGGCTTCGGCACTGTGCCGCTTTTCGGCGCAGGGGGCTTTGTTTTTCGAAATTTGCGCCGACGTGTCGAACAAAAAACCCTTCGGAAGTCCGAAGGGTTTTGTTGCTACTTGGAAAGCTTGAAGTGTTTCGATGTTTCCTTTTTCGAGACGGGACCTGCGTGGATTCCGTTTTGCCCGAAGTCGAGCGTTGTGCGGGTCGGGGAGCTGTTGTATAAAACCATAATTCCCGACGGCGGGCAGGTGTAGTCGCCGAGCCACGCAACTATGTCGAGCGGGCACTTCAGGCGTTTGACTGCGTAGGTGGAATCGAAGTAGCGGATTGCGGGCGTGTATGCGGGGCGGAAAAGCGCGGGAATGCGCGTAGTGCCGCAGTCGGCAGCCCAGAGGTCGGTCATCCACGGAATGTCAACGACGCAGTGCGTAACGTCTTTGTCGAGCCACGCAACGAAAAGCGACTGGAATCCGCCCATGCTTCCGCCCGAAACTTTAATGTTTTTGCCGTCCCATTGGGGCACGTTTTTCTTGGCATATTCAAGCGCGCGGAGGTCGCGCAGAATCATAAACTTGAAGTAGCACGCTTCGGGCGTTTGGTGGTCTTCGGCGGTAAGCCCGAAATCTTTCAGCTCGCCGTTTTGGAGTTTCGCGTAGTATTCGGGTTCGCGCAGAAGCTCGAAAGAGTGGCGTTCAACCGTAAGGCAGATTGTGTTGTCGCGCATTTTGGGAGAGGTTCTGTTCACGCCGTAGCCGTGGTAGCGCACGTCGAGCGGAAGCGATTTTGCCTTCGCGCTCTTGGGGATTGAAAGAAACGCCTTGGCGGGTTTGCCCACACAAGAAACTGTGAGTTCGTAGACGTTGAATTTCCCTTTCGAATACTCGGGGATAAGTTTTTTCTCCGCCTTGAGCGGCACTTTTGCCTGCTCGTCAAGCTGGCGTTGCCAGAACGCGTCGAAGTCGGCGGGTTCTTTGCCCGAATTTTTTATCTTTTGCACTTCCGCGCCCGCGCCGCCTGCGTAGCGCAGAATTTTCTTCCCCCAATGCTGCGCCGACGACGTTGTTGTGAGGCGTTCGCCCTTGTCGTTTACGGCGAAGACCTCCACGCTGACGAACCCCGGAACGTCGGTTTTTGCGGTAAGCTCAAGCGGCGTTTCGGCGGAGACGGCTTTGCCCGATTTCTTTGTGCCATCGTCCGACTTCACTTCCCACTCGAGTTTCTGCCCTACTTTCGGCTTGTCGTTTTCAAAAAGCAGAATCGAGAACTTCATTGTTTCGCCGCATTTGTATGAGAGCGCGTCTTTGTCGGAATTGCCGACAAAATACATTTGCGCCCACGCGAGCGCGCACGCCAAAAGCATTGCTCCCGTTGCCGATATTTTTTTCATTTTTCCCTCTCCGTTGAGTTTTTCTTAAGCTCCGCCGCCGATACGGGCGGAAGTTTGCCTATGTGTTTGCCGTTTTGCCCGAAGCGTATCAGTGCGGGGCAAGACGCGTTGTTGAAAAGCTGCATTACGCCGTTGGGCGGGCAGGTTTGGTCGCCGAGCCACGAGGTGATTTTCACGGGGCACTTCACGCGACGCATTGCGAAGTTGGATTCAAAATATCCCATCGAGGGCGTCCACTGCGCCGAGGTTGTGCTGGGGATTCTGTTTGCGTCCCAGCGCACGCCCCAGAGGTCGGTAAGCCACGGCATATGCGGGGTGCAAAGCGTTGTGTCTTTGTCGAGCCACGCCGCGAAAATCGTCTGGAAGCCGCCCATGCTTTGCCCCGTTATCTCCAAGTCTCTGCCGTTCCACTGGGGCACGTTTTTCTTGGCGTATTCTATTGCGCGCAGGTCGCGCAGAATCATAAATTTGAAGTAGCAGTCTTCGGGGTTTTTGTTTTTTGCGGCGTCTATGCCGAAGCGGAAAAGTTCGCCCTCTTTGAGTTTCGCGTAGTATTCGGGTTCGCGCAGAAGCTCGTATGAATGGCGTTCCACGGCGAGGGTGATTTCGCCCTTTTTTGAAATCGGCACGCGCCTGTCTACGCCGTAGCCGAACAGCACGACTTTCAGCGGAAGCGACTTGCCCTTCGCGTTTTTCGGAACGGAAAGAAACGCCTTTGCGGGCTTGCCCACGCACGAAATCGAGAGCGCGCAGACGTCGAAGCCGTTTTTCGAAAATTCGGGAAGCGGGGTTATATCGGCCTTTAGCGGGATTTTCGCCAAAGCCGAAATCTGGCGTTGCCAGAACGCGTCGAAGTCTACGGGTTCTTTTTGAAGCGTCTTTATGTTGCGCACGTCCGCGCCCGCGCCGCCCTCGAAACTGAGAATGTGCGCGCCGTTGCCCGAGGGCTTTTTCAGTGCCTCGCCGTTTTCGTCCAACGCCTCCACGCGCACGTTGACAAAGCCCGCAACGTTGCACTTCGCGGAAATTCTAAGCGGGGTTTTTGCGGAAACGGCGTCGCCCGAGCGTTCGGGGCTGCCGTCGTCGGAGCGGACGAACCACTTGAGCTTCACGCCCTCAACGGGCTTGCCGTTTTCAAGCAGGGCGATGTCGAAGTTCATTGTTTCGCCCGCTCTGTATGAGAGCGCGTCTTTGTCGGTTCGCCCCTCGAAGCAGAGTTTGGCGAACGCCGCATTTACCAACGCCAAAAGTGCCGCAACTATCGCAAAGCAACGCATAATTTCTTCCCCCGTTTTTTAGTTTCCCTTTAATTCTGACTGTTTGACCGACGTCTGCCAAAGCGTTTTGCCCTTTGCGTCTATTATTGCGAACGACGCGCGGCGGTCGTTTTCAGCCCCGTCGATTTTCACAAGCACGAAAGAGCGCGCCTTGACTGCGCTGTTCGGCACGCGGAAGTAGTTGACCTCCGTTATGTCGGCCGCGGGTCTGTCGGTGAACGCGCCCGCCGTTATTTCGAAGAGCGGATACCCGCCCGCGCGTATAAAGCGCGTTGCCTCGGCGTAGTTTTTATTGCCCGAAACAAACAGAAGCCCCTCTATTTGTTTGAGCGCGAGGAAGTCGAGCAGCTGGCGGCGTTCGCCCTCGGCGGCTGTGAAATTGTCGGGGTTTTTCACGGGGTTTGCAAACGGCGTTGCAAGCACCACTATTTTGAAGTTCGCCCGCGACGCCTCCAAATTGGCCATAAGCCACTTCATCTGTTCCGCGCCCAAAATTTCCGTCCTGTTTGTTTTGTAGTCGAGGTTCGAACGCTCGAAGCAGGTATCGAGCACGAAGAAATCGGCGTCGGCATAGCTGAACGCGTAGTAGCGCGCCCCGCCGTTTTGGGGGTTCGCCCAGAGCGCGTCGAAAGCCGCCTTTGCAAACGGCGCGCACGGCGAGTATTTGTCTGCGCGTTCCGTCGAAAACGCGGCGGGCGCGGTTGCCCCGAAGCTCGGCACGTTGGCGAGCATTCCGCGCGCCTCGGGCAATGCGCGCGCTCTTTGGAAGCGGTAGAACATCGCCCCCTCCGACCCCGTATCGGCGGGACGCAAAGTGTCGATTCCGCCAACCCACAGCGCGAAATCGCACTTGGCGTTTTCGACTGCGCCGAAGATTTCGTATTCACCGCCGTTAGTTCTGAATGGCACGTCGAAGGGTTTATCGTTCACATAGTTTTTCCCGACCACTGCGAACGCGAAGTCGGGCGGCGGCGTTTTTTCTTTATAATCGGGTGCGGTTTTAAAAACGCCAGAAGTCTCGCCCGAAGCACTCTTAATTGTATATTTATAGCGCGTATTTGGCGCGAGGTTTTCAAGCGAAATTTTTATTGTCCGTTTCCCGATTTCGACTGTAGCCGCGTTTTGTTTAACGGACGTTTCTTTCCCCGTATTGAGGTCTTTCAGCAGAACTTCAAGTTGCGGCTCGTTCGGCGCAACCACGACATTCACTTGTCGCGCGGAGACTGCCCCCAGCGACACTTCAAGTGCGTTCAACAGTGTTGCGGAGCACAAAAGTGCCGCAAAGCAAAAAATCTTCTTCATACCAGAACCCTATTTTTTTCATCTTCTCTTTTCAAGTATTTTATTACTTCTAAAGTGGCGCGGATTGGCAAAGCCAATTCCGCTTTGATTATTGGTTAAAGTTTTGTGAGGTGTGCGGCGCGGATTGGCAAAGCCAATTCCGCTTTGATTATTGGTTAAAGTTTTGTGGGGTGCGCGGCGCGGATTGGCAAAGCCAATTCCGCTTTGGTTATTGATTAAAGTTTGAGTTTCTTTTTTTTGCGGTTTTGGTGGCGGGTGCAAAATTTCCGTGCGGGGCATTCCCATTGTTGCGAAAGCACAAAAAAACGCGCCGAAATTCGACGCGTTTTTAAGGCAATCAAGTCATTTTTTAGAAGCCCTTGACTTTAAAAAGCGACGTGACCGAAAGGTTATTATGGATTCTCAAAATCGCCTCCGTAAGAAGCGGCGCAACGGGAAGCACTGTAATGGGCAGGCCGTTGTATCTTTCTTTCGGCGGGGTGGAATCGGTAATGATGAGTTCGTCGAGCCACTTTTCGGCGAGTCTGTCGTAGGCTGTATCCGTAAGCTGTGCGTGCGTAACTGCCGCGCGAACAGTCTTCGCCCCTCTGTCTTTGAGGATTTTCGCGGCCGCCGTAAGCGTTCCCGCCGTTTCCGTCATATCGTCCACAAGCAGGATATCGCGCCCTTCCACTTCGCCCACGAGGTTTGTTGCCTCAACGACTTCCGCGCTTACTCTGCGCTTTGCTATAAAGCCCAGTTGGCAGTTGAAAAGCGTTGCAAAACTTTGTGCCCTCTTAAGTCCGCCGACATCGGGCGAGAAAACTGTCATATTTTCGGAGGGTTGGTCTTTGAGGTAATCGTAAATAACGGGCGACGCGTAGATGTGGTCGCAGGGGATATCGAAGAAGCCCTGAATCTGGTTCGCGTGCAGGTCGAGCGTAAGGACTCTGTCAACGCCCGCCGCCACGAGCAGGTTTGCCACAAGTTTCGCGGTAATCGGAACGCGGGGCTGGTCTTTGCGGTCTTGGCGCGCGTAGCCGAAGAACGGAAGCACCGCCGTGATTCTCTTTGCCGAAGCGCGTTTGCAGGCATCGACCATAATGAACAACTCCATTACGTTTTCGTTGGTGGGGTTGCAGGTGGGCTGGATTATGAAAACGTCGTCGCCTCTGATATGGTCGTAGACTTTAACGAATGTTTCGCTGTCCGGAAACGACTCTACAAGCATATTGCCGAGAGGTATTTGCAGGCGGTCTGTTATTGCTTTGGCGAGGGCGGGGTGCGCCCTTCCCGTGAATATTTTGAGGTTGTCGATTTTCATATTTAGCCGAAATTTTTATTCCACGCTTTTGTTGTATGTATGCCGACCTAACCTACTATATCCCATTTTCAAGTCAAGTTTTTTATATGTTCCGCGTGCGCTGTCGGATTTGCGGCGAACCGATTTTTTTAGCGTGGCAATGCTCTTCGGCGCAACGGCGTGGCGGGGCGTCGGGAAGTGGAGCGGTGTGCGAAGTAGGACGACGGGGCGGGGAGGAATGCGAAGCGCGTCTTTCCCGACGCGAGTGCTGGGGAGGAGCGGTGTGCAAAGTCGGACGGTGCACGGGGTATGGAAGAATTTACTTGACAGTTTAGCCGCTCGGCGGTTTGAGTGCGTGCATAACTTTCCGTATTTTATGGCAGACAAAAAAACATCGCTCGCCGACATTGCAAAGAAGTTGGGCATTTCCAAAAGCGCGGTATCGCTTGCCATGCGCGGGTCGGCGATGGTTTCGCCCGAAACGCGCGAATTGGTCGAAAAGACGGCGCGCGAGATGGGGTATGTAAAAAACGCCCTCGTCTCTTCGATGATGTCGAGTATAAAGCGCGGCAGGGAGGGTTCGTTTTCGGAAACCATTGCCCTTGTAAACGGCAACTACGACGAGTCCGCCCTTTCCACGCACCCGACGCTTCCCAAGTATTGCGCGGGCATTCGCGAAGAGGCGAGCCGCCTCGGCTACAGCGTGAACGAGTTTTGGCTTCATTCGCCCGACATGACGGGGAAGTCTTTCGCGCGCATTTTGCGTTCGCGCGGCATACGCGGCGGGATAATTTTGGGGCACTCGTTCGGGACGGTTTTCCCGAAGTCCTACAAGGCGGTTTGGGACAATTTTTATTTCATCGCCGCGGGCATAATTCCGCGCGATCCCAAGCTTGAAATAGTCTCGGCCGACCACTACGCAATCACGCACCTTTCGGTTGAAAAGGCGGTGGAGTTGGGCTACAAGCGTCCCGCAATAGCCGTTCAGGGCTACATTGACGACCTCGTTGACGGCAGGTTCATCGGCGGCTTTTTGCGCGGGCAGCTCAAGCTTCCCGAAAGCAACAGGATTCCGCCGTTTATGGACTCCGAAAAGCAGCCAGACTATCGGGAAAAAATTTGCGCGTGGGTTGAAAAGCACCGCCCCGACGTAGTGTTTTATTTGCTCTCCGTGGCGCGCGAAGCGTTGATGTCAAGTCCGCGCGTGCATTCGGGGAAAGTGGCGTTGATTCAGCTTGAGCACCGCAGGTATGTTCGCGGTTGGCGCGGCGTAGAGCAGAACAACGATGTCGTGGGGCGGATTGCAATGCGCAGGCTTGCGGATATGTTAAGCCGCAGTTCGTCGGTTGTGGGCGAAAACGCGAACATTGCAACGCTCATTTCGCCCACGGTATTTAGCTGATTTCCCCGAAGCGCGTTGCCGCGCGGCTGTTTTGTTGCGGGTGCTCGGCGGCGTTGCGGCTGTGCGGTTGGTGCAGCGTGCGCGTGTGTTTGATAGACGTAGTGTGTGTAGTAGACGTGCGCGTTTGTGTTTGAGCGGTCTGCCGAGAGTTTTTGTTGCGTGTAGAGCGTTGTGGCGGGAACGGCGGCGCGGCGTGTTGCCGTCAGTTTTTTGTGTGTTTGGAGGCGCGTATTTGGATTTTTCCGAAGAGGGGGAGCGGGTTTACTCAACTGTCAAGTAAATAATGGGTTGAGCGGAATTTCGGCGTCGTGTTTTATGCGTTTCGTTCTTCGGAGGTTTAGGCGCGCAAGCTTTCCCCCGACGAACCGACCCGACCAAAAACATCGAAACAACCACAACCATGCGACAATTCCAATTTGTAGGCCTCGGCTTTTGCAGCAACGACGACATTTCGCTTCTTCCCGAAATTCCGCTCGATTCCAAAGTAAAAATCATAGAACACACAATACAGGGCGGAGGCCCCGCCGCAACTTCCACTGTGGCTGCGGCGCGTTTGGGGCTTTCGGCGGCGTTCATTAGTGCAGTCGGCGACGACGACGCGGGCAGGCGCATTCTGCGCGATTTCGCCGAAGAGAAAGTGGACACGTCGGGCATTGTTGTCCGCGCGGGCAGAACTTCGCCCGTTGCATACTGCTGGGTTGACGAACCCACGGGCAAGCGCAGCGTGGCTTGGACGCGCGGCGATACAGAAGAGCTTGGCGACTCCGAAGCCGACTTGTCGCTTTTGGAGGGCGCGAAGATTTTGCACATAGACGGGCACAACCCCAAGGGTGCGATTGCCGCCGCGCGCCGCGCCAAGCAGCTTGGCGTTCTCGTCAACTACGACGCGGGGACAATCCGCGACGGCGCGGAAGAGCTTCTGCCGCTCGCCGACATTCTCATTGCCTCCGAAGCTTTCGCGCGCAACTGGACGGGCGAAAACGACCTCGAAAAGGCGTTGGTAAAACTCTCCGCCTACAACGCCAAAGTCGTGGGCTGCACGATGGGCGAGCACGGCTCTATGTGCTACGAAAACGGCGGGTTTGTCAAATGCCCCGCGTTCAAAATCGACCCCGTAGACACCACGGGCGCGGGCGACGTTTTCCACACGTCGTTTGCAGTGCGCTATCTGGAAACGCGCGACCTGCTTGAATGCCAGCGTTTCGGCGCGGCGGTTTCGGCAATCAAGTGCGGCAAGTTGGGCGGACGCGCGGGCATACCCACGCGCGCGCAGGTTGACGAATTTTTATCGACAAGAAAATAACCCCCAAACCACTACCGAATATGAAAAAGTTTAAAATCGGATTCCTCCCGCTTACAAAACAAAACTGGACAAACGCCATAATGCAGGCGCAGCGCGAACAGGCGTGCAAAATGCTTTCGGCGTTCGAAAACGTCGAACTCGTGGGCGGCGGCGACATGATTGAAACCGAGGCGCAGGCGTGCGAAATCCTCAAGGACTTCGAGCGCGAACGCCCCGACATAATCGTAGCGTTTTTTGCAACGTTTGCGCTGGGCACAATTGTTCCGCTTTTCGCAAAAACGCTCGGCGTTCCCGTAGTGCTGTGGTCGCAGCCCGAGCCCGACCCGCAGGGCGGCCGCCTGCGCGCAAATTCGTTCTGCGCGGCGAACATGAATTCGCACTTTATGTGGCGTTTCCACGTTCCGTATTTCCACGTCCACGGCGCGGTTGACGCGCGCGAGACAATCGACGGAATCGGGCGCGCAATCCGCGTTGTTCGGGGCATAAACGCCGTCAAAAAAATGCGCATAGGCTCGATAGGCGGACGCGTTCCGGGCTTCTACACTTCGTGCTGTTCGGAAATGCTTCTGCGCGACAAAATCGGCGCGGAGGTGAAGTTTATAACGCTTTTGGAGGTTGTAGAAGCCGCCAAAAAAATGCCTAAGCAGAAAGTGGACGAGGCTCTCGCGCTGATAAAAAGCGACGCCACGTGCATCAAAACAAGCGAGGAAAACCTCCGCAAGTCTGCCGCGTTCTTTGCCGCCGTGCGCGAGATGAAGGGGCGTTTCGGCGTGGATACGTTCACAGTCCGCTGCTGGCCTGAAATCATAGCCGACGACCTCTACGGAATGCTTGCCTGCTCCACAATCGGCCACCTCACAAACCACGGCGACCTCACCGTGTGCGAGGGCGACGTTTACGCCGCCGTAATGCTGCGCTTGGAGGAAACCCTCTCGGGCGAAAATCCGTTCTTCTGCGATATGATTTACTGCGAGGAAAAGTGCGACTATTCCGTTTTCTGGCACTGCGGCGCGGCTCCGTGTTCGCTGTGTAAAACGGGCGCGGAACGCGTGCTCAACAACAGCTCTACAGTTCCCACAAAGGGCGTAATCAACGAATTCCCGCTCAAGGAGGGCAGAGTGACGGTTGCGCGTCTCGGCGAAAAGCGCGACGGCAGCGGCTTCAGAATGCTTATTATGACGGGAACTGGGCTTGATACCGACATGTTCGTGCGCGGAAATCCGCTCAAAGTCAGGTTCGACGCGGGCAACAAGCGCGTGCACGACATCGTGTTCTACGGGGGCTTCGAACACCACTTCTCGCTCGCCTACGGCGATTTGACCGAAGAACTTTTGGCTTTCTGCCGCGCAATGGACATTGAGCCGATTGTCGTGAAATAACATTCAACAACAAAAATTCTTACATTATGAGCAAAGGAAAATTTCTTGTAAATCTCGCCCCGAAACAGGGCTACAACAAAATATTCGAAGTGGGCGAACTCGGAATGAACCTGACTTCGTTCGGGCTGCTTAAGCTTGCGCGCGGCACTTCCTACGCGGGCGACACGGGCGAATTCGAAGTCGCGCTCGTGCTTTTGGGCGGCAAGTGTTCGGTCAAAGGCGACGGTTTCGAATTTGCCGAAGTGGGCGGGCGCAAAAACCCGTTTGACGGCGCGCCGCACACAGTGTATCTGCCGCGCCGCACGCGCTACAGCATCACCGCCGCAACCGATTTGGAGATAGCCGTAAACGCCTCTCCCGCTTCGCGCGACACCTCCGCGCCCGTTGTAATCGCACCCGAACAGACGCGCACTTTCGAGCTTGGCCGCGAAAACTTCACGCGCCGCGCAACCGTAATTTTGGACGAAAAATTCGACTCCGAACACTTCTACATCGGCGAGGGAATGATTCCGTCGGGCAACTGGTCGGGCTATCCGCCGCACCGCCACGACATCGACAATCCGCCCGAGGAAATCGACATGGAGGAAACGTATTTTTATATGTTCGACCCCTCTCAGGGCTTCGGAATCCAGAAAATCTACACTCCCGACGGACGCATTGACGAAACATACACAGTCAAAAACTACGACACCGTTGCAATAGCCGAGGGCTTCCACCCGCTTTGCGGCGCGCCGGGGTATTCAATGTATTACCTCTGGACAATGGCGGGCAAAGTCAACCGCGGGCTGATTTCGGCAATGGATCCCGACCACAAATGGGTTGTCGGCAAGTAGCATGAAAAATCCCGAAGACATACTTTTGGGCATAGACTTCGGCACGGGCGGCTGCAAGGTTGTGGCGGTTGCGGCTTCGGACGGGCGTCCGCTTGCGGAGGCTTCGGTGGAATACGCAACCGAGTTCCCGCGCGCGGGCTGGTCGGAGCAGAACCCCGCCGACTGGTATGCGGCAATGCGCTCGGCGGTTTCTCAGCTGGCGCAAAAGGGGGTCGAGCTAAAGCGCGTTGTTTCGCTCGCCTTCGACGGCTCTACACACAACGCCGTTTTGCTCGACGCCCAGATGAAGCCCGTCCGCAAAACAATAATGTGGACCGACCAGCGCAGCGTTGCCGAGTGCGAATTTCTGCGCGAAAACTACGCCGACGAAATTTTCGAAACAGCCTACCAAATGCCGACGCCCACTTGGACGCTTCCGCAAATGATGTGGCTTAAACGCAACGAGCCCGACGTTTTGGCGAAGACGCGCCGCGTGCTTTTCGTGAAAGACTACGTGCGCTATCTCATTACGGGCGTGGCGGCAACCGACTACATCGAGGCGCAGGGAACGCTGTTTTTCGACATGCGCAAAATGCGCTGGAGCGAAAACCTTGTAGCCCTCTCGGGGCTTGATATGGCGTCGCTTCCCGACATCGTCCGCCCCACTGATATTGTAGGGCGCGTTTCGGCGCAGGCGGCTTCGGAACTCGGAATTCCCGAGGGCGTTGTCGTCGTATGCGGCACGAGCGATTCCGCCGTTGAAGACTACGGCGCGGGCGCGGTGGAAGTCGGCGACTGCATAATAAAACTTGCAACCGCGGGCAACGTAAACGTTATGACAGCCGCGCCGCACAAGTCGGCTACAACGCTGACGTATTCGCACGTAGTTGACGGAATGTGGTATTCGGTAGCGGCAACAAACGCCGCAGCCCTTTGCCTGCGCTGGTTCAGAGACGCCTTTTGCGGCGAGGAAAAACTGGAGGCAGCCCGCGGAGGTTCGCGCGTTTTCGCGCTTATCGACGCCCTTGCCGAAAAGTCGGGCGCGGGCGCGAACGGCGTGATGTTCCACCCCTATCTGCAGGGCGAACGCTCCCCGTATTGGGACTCCGATTTGCGTTCCAGCTTCACGGGTGTTTCCATTTCCTCCACGAAAGGCGATTTTGTCCGCGCGCTCATGGAGGGCGTGGCGTTTTCGCTGAAAGACTGCTACGGGGCAATCAACCAAATGGGGCTTGACGTGCGCAGAATCTTCCTCATAGGCGGCGGCGCAAAGGGCGCGCTTTGGAGCTCGATTGTATCCAACGTCTTCGACACCGCAGCCGCAGTGCCGTCGCCCGCCGACGCTTCATACGGAAGCGCGCTGCTTGCGGGCGTGGGTGCGGGCGTTTTCTCTTCGCCCAAAGACGCGGTTAAAAAGTGCCTGAGGTTCGACAGAACCGTCCGTCCCGACGCCGAAACCGCGGGGCTTTATTCCGTTCTTTTCGAAAAATACAAAGCCGTCCACGATGCCCTCGCGCCGGTTTACAAAAACAGAAATTTCCAAAAAAAATAAACAGGAGAAAAAGCAAATGTTTGTTTCAAAAGACAACTATATGTTCGAAATGATAAAGACGGAACTCGCCGACGCAGTCGGCAAGGACTACGTCAACACGGGAGATTCCGACAAGTTCGGGCACTCCATTGACTACTACTGGATTCCCGAAATGTGGCACGACCGCGGCATGCCCACGCCCAAGCCCGATTTCGTAGTCCACCCCGGAAGCGCGGAGGAAGTGGCTAAGATTATGAAAATAGCCAACCAATACCGCATTCCCGTCGTAACGTGGGGTGGCGGTTCGGGTTCGCAGGGCGGCGCGCTGCCGATTGCCGGCGGAATAATTCTCGACACAAAGAGAATGAACAAGGTTTTGAACATCGACGAAGAATCGCTCACCGTTACCGCCGAAACGGGCATAATTACGCGCCATCTCGAATGGGCGGTCAACAAGAAGGGCTACTCGACAATGCACCTGCCCGCCTCCATTGCGTGCTCGACAATAGGCGGATTTTTGGCGCACAGGGGCACGGGCGTGCTCTCCACGAAATGGGGCAAGATAGAGGATATGGTAATGAGCCTTGAAGTAGTTACCCCCACGGGCGAAATCATCAAAACCCTTCCCATTCCGCGCCATGCGTCGGGTCCCGACTTGACGATGATGTTCCTCGGCAGCGAAGGCACGCTGGGCGTAATCACAAAGGTCACGCTGAAAATCCACCCCAAGCCCGAAGAACGCCAGTTCCGCGCGTATCTGTTCAAGGACTTCCACACCGCAATGAGCGCGGGTGCCGATTTGATGCGCAGCCGCCTGCGTCCGTGCGCCGTCCGTCTCTACGACGAAACCGAAACGCTCACGCACGTAAAAAAAGTTTTCGGCATCGACATCGGTTCGGGCGCGTATTTGGTTTTCGGCTTTGACGGCAACAAGGACATTGTTGAGTTGCAGATGAAGCACGCGCGCGAAATTATGGAGAACAAATACAAGGGCACCGACCTCGGCAGCAAGGGCGGGGACTTGTGGTGGAAAAACAAATACAAATTCTTCTACCCGGGCTATATGTTCCACCTGCCGCAGGCGTTCGGCACGCTCGATACCGTCGCCGATTTCGCGCACATAGAAAAAGTGTATTGGGCGATGAAAAAAGTCGTCAACGAAAAATTCCCGCAGGCGCGGTTTATCGGACACTTCTCGCACTGGTATGAGTGGGGCTGCATGCTCTACGCGCGCTTTATCTTCGAGGGCAAGGACGTTCCGCAAGACCCGCGCGAAGCCGCCGCCCTCTACAACGCCGTCTGGGACGCCGCCATCAGGGAGGCAATCAAAAACGGCGGCGTAATCAACGAGCACCACGGCGTTGGTTTGAAGCTCGGCAGGTATATGAAAGACCTCTACGGCAACGCCTTCCCGATTCTCGAAGGCATCAAGAAAACCCTCGACCCCAACCACATTATGAACCCCGGAAAAATGGGTCTGTAGTAAGGAGGAAATTGAAAATGAATATCGACATATTTGAAGAAGACATCAAAAAGTGCCGCTTTTGCTTTATGTGCCGCCACCTTTCGGGCGTCGGCAACGTGACCTTCCGCGAAGCCGACACTCCGCGCGTGCGCAGCTCTATGGTTTGGGGCGTTATGCTCGACAAGTCGAAGCTGGCAAACGCCGACTTTATCGACACAATCTATTCGTCCGACCTGTCGTCGGCATGCCGCTACCACTGCGTAAACAAGTGGAACGAAAACGGAATAGTCCTCGCCGCGCGCCGCGACATAGTTGAGGCGGGGCTTGCTCCGAAGGAGGTTGCAAGGCTTGCAAAGAAGCTCGTTTCGGCGGAGGCAGCCCCGAAGTTTTCGGGTTCGGCGGAGGTCGTATACTATATCGACGACGACACCGCCGCCCTCGCTTCGGAAGCCAAGGCGTTCGATAAAATCGCCAAGAAAGCAAAGGTGAAATACGCAACGGCAACGGGCGGAAATTGCGGCAAGGCGTTGAAGGTTCTCGGCTACGCGGCGGAGGCGAAAGCCGCTGCCGAAAAGTTTGTCGACGCGCTCAACAAGTCGGGCGCAAAGAAGATTGTGGTTTCAAGCCCGTTCGTCTACGATGCGCTTGTAAACGACGCCGCCGAATACGGGCTTAAGCTTTCGGCAAAGGTAATGCACGCAAGCGAGTTTGTGGCTTCGCTCAAGCTCAAGTTCGCCAAGAAGGCGGGCGCGCTCTACTATCTGGAAAGCGACTACCTCAAAAACTACAACGACAACCTCAAATTCTCCCGCGCGCTGCTTGCCCAGCTCAAGGCAGAAAGCCCCGCGGGCTGGACAACCGACATTCTCGACGAGCCCGTCGACTTTATGTTCGGCACCAACAACGAAGAGTCCTACACTTGCGGCGAAGGCGCGGTTGTGCTGAACGTTATCCGCCCCGAGATTGTCAAAAAAATGGCGAAGTATGTTGAAGCGCGCGCAAACGACCCCAAAAAGGACGCCATAGCCGTAGCCTCTCCGTATACTAAAATCCAACTGACAAAGAACACCAAGCTGAAGGTTTCCACGCTCACGGAAATCGCGGCCGAGTGCTTGTAATAAGGCGCAATATGGCTCTTGCAACACTCAACGAAATCCTGCCCGAAGCGCGCAAACAAAAGCGCGCCGTGGCGGCGTTCAACGTGGCAAACTACGAGTGCGCCCTTGCGGTAGTACGCGCCGCCGAAGCCGAAAAGCTGCCCGTGATTGTCCAGATTTTCCAGCGTCTGTTCCGTTCCGAAAAGGGCGCGGACTTGGCGGGCACGCTTTTGCGCTTGGCGCACAGGTGCTCGCAGCCTGTCGTTGTGCACCTCGACCACGGCGCGGAGGCTTGGCAGATTCGCGACGCTCTTTCGGCGGGGCTTACGTCGGTTATGCTCGACGGCTCAAAGCTTCCGTATGACGAAAACGTGGCTCTAACTTCCTACGCCGCTTCATACGCGCACCGCGTGGGCGCAAGCTGCGAGGGAGAAATAGGGCACGTTGCCATGGGCGACGAAAACGCAATCACGACTGTCGAAGACGCCGTCCGCTTCTACAACGACACCAAAGTAGACGCGCTCGCCGTTTCGGTCGGGACTGTCCACGGCTTCTACAAGTCGGCTCCGCACATCGAAGTGCAGCGTTGCCGCGACATCGCCGACGCCCTCGGCGACGTTCCGCTTGTTTTGCACGGCGGTTCTGGCACGCCTCCGCACGAAATACGCGCGCTTGTGGAAAACGGAATTTCCAAGATAAACATTGCAACCGAGTTTATGGACACGTTCCTGAAGTCGGTCAAAAAGCAGATGGACATTCTCGGCGGCGGCTTCAAGGCGGTCGATTTGTTTATGGACCCCGTAATCGACGAATGCACCGCGCACGCGGCGCGCCTGTTGAGGTTCTTCGCGGGGAAATAATTTTGCGTGTATCCGAAGCCGTTTTTGCGGCTTTGTTTGTTGTTGCGGCGCGGCGGATTTTTTCATTTCCGCCGTTCCGTCTTGTAAAAGCTTGTCAATTTTTCAATCTCACATTCAATTACAACTGTGAAAAGATTGTTGTATGTTTTGTCGGCTTTGATTTTGCCGATTTGTTTTTGTTCGGCGTCGGCTTCGGAGAAAGTTTCGGCGCAGGTTAATTCCAAGGGGCTGTTTGTGGGCGAAAAGCCCGTCCACGTTCTCGCGGGCGAACTCCACTATTTCAGGGTTATGCCCGAGCAATGGCGCGACCGCCTCGAAAAGCTCCGCGCGTGCGGTCTGAACACAGTTTCCACATACTGTCCGTGGAACGCTCACGAACCGCGCGAGGGCGAATTCGATTTCGAAGGCCGCTACGATTTGGCTGCCTTTCTGAAGCTTTGCAAGGAAATGGGCTTGTATGTAATGGTTCGCCCCGGGCCCTATATTTGTTCGGAATGGGATTTCGGCGGACTCCCCGCGTGGCTTCTTACAAAGGAAAATATGGTTTTGCGCAGCTCAAACAAATCGTTTTTAGACGCGTATATGGGCTACTTCAAACGCATAATGAAAGAGACCGAACCCTACTTTTGCAACAACGGCGGAACGGTAATAGCAATCCAGATTGAAAACGGATACGCTTCATACGGCAACGAAATGAAGTATCTCGAAATCCTCAGAGACGCCGTAAAGAAGACGGGGTTCGGCGGCATAATCTACACCGCCGACGGCGACTCCGACGTGCGCATAAACGCGGAAAACCCCGAGGGCGTCTGGCGCACTTTGATGATTGGATACGACTTGGAAAAGGGCGTTGAGGTCATGGAAAAAGTCCAGCCGAATATGCCGCAGATGATAAGCGAATGGTGGGTCGGGCAGGGGCTTTTGCTCGGCAAGCCAATGCGCGTTCGTCCGTATGAAAAAATGGCGAAGGAGCTTGACGCGGTTCTTGCGCACGGCGTGCACGTAAGCTGCTACATGTTCCACGGCGGAACGAATTTCGGGTTGACAAACGGTGCACTGCGCGACGTTCCCGCGTCGAAAAAATACACGCCGTTTATTTCGAGCTACGACGTTGACGCAATGCTGACCGAGGCGGGAGACCCCACGCCCAAGTATTTCGCCTTCCGCGAAGTTTTCCTGAAATACAATCCCGACGCCAAAAAATACGCAGTGCCGCCCGCAACCAAAAAGGCGTCATACGGAAAAATAGAATTTACGGAAATTGCGCCGATGGCGGAAAATCTCGACGCGCTCACAGTAAAACGGCACAAGGGCGAGAAAATGCTGCCGATGGAGCGTCTGGGGCAGTATTACGGCTTTGTGGCGTATGAAAGCAGAATGCGCCCGCAGTCGTTCCCTGTGCCCGTAGAGCTGCGCGGAATAAGGGACAGGGCTTTCGTGTTCCTCGACGGCGAGCCGAAAGCTGTCTTCGACCAGAACACCGAAAATCCGTCGGTTGTTTTGGACATTCCCGCGGCGGGCGCGGACTTGCTGATTTTGGCCGAAAGCATGGGGCGCGTGAATTTCGGGCTTACCATTGAAGACAACCTCAAGGGCATTACGGGCGGCGTAGTTCTCAACAAACAGCAGTTCCAGAACGATTGGCTGACGCGCTCGATGCCGCTGGAGTCGCTTTCAAAGCTCAAGTGGCGGAAAATAGGCGGCGGCGAAAAATACCCCGCGTTCCTGCGCGGAAAGTTTCGGGTTGACGACGTTGCCGACACGTTCCTTTCGTTCGAAAAGGGCACGCGCGGCTACTGCTGGATAAACGGCAAACTGCTCGGCAGATACGACAACACTTCCCCGTTCCTGTCCACGTTCGTGCCCACACAGTGGCTGAAAAAGGGCGAGAACACTTTGGAGATTTTGGAGTTTTCGGGCATGTCGGAATTTCGCGCCGACTCCGAGACTACGCGCGTGAAAAACGTAAAAGGCAAACGCGTTGTAGAGTAATTTCCGCAAAAGCGCGGCGGTGTCGGAAGCAGACCCGACACCGCTTTTTTGTTGCCCGCAAAGGCGGAAAGTTTGCGCGCCGCGCGCCGCCGCCTACGCCGCCGAAATATTCGCGCCGAATTCGCCCGCGCCGAGCAAAAGGGCTTGACAACGCCCCCCTATTTTTGAGATTCTCAAAGGGTTGTAATAGTGCGGAAAAGCCCGCATATCAATCGTAGCAGGAGATATTATTTATGAGCGAAAACACCGTAGTGTGTATGAAATGGGGAACCAAATACGGAGCCGATTATGTAAACCGACTCTACAATATGTGCGCGCGCAACCTCACAATACCGTTCAAATTCGTCTGCTACACCGACAACGGCGACGGAATGCTCGAACAAATCGACGTCCGCCCGCTTCCCGAAATGGACTTGCCTGCGGGGCCCGAGCGCGGCTGGCGCAAGCTTTCGCTGTTCAAGAAGGACATCGACCTTTCGGGCAGAATTCTTTTCCTCGACCTCGACACCGTGATTGTCCGCAATATCGACGACTACTTCACGCTCGACGGCGACGTAATTTTAATCCGCCACTGGCGTCCGTCCAAAAAGCACGGCATAGGCGAAACGGGCGTATACCGCTTCGACGCCGGCACTCACCCCGAACTCTACGACTATTTTATGGCGCACATGGACGAAGTTAAGGCAAACTTCCGCCACGAACAAGCCTACGTTTGCGACGCGCTCTCGCGCCAAAACAAACTCTCGTTCTGGCCGAGCGAGTGGATGCCCAGTTTCAAATACGACTGCATGCGCCCGTGGATTCTCGGGCTTTTCCTCGAGCCGAAGCTCCCCGAAAAGGCTAAAATGGTGGTTTTCCACGGCAACCCAATGCCCGAAGACGCCCTCGCGGGAAAAATAAAGGGAATCAAAAAACTCTACCGCTTTGTAAAGCCCGCCAAATGGCTGGTTGACGCTTGGAGATAAGAAAGTATGGCGAGAATTCTTGTAATTGCACCACACAACGACGACGAAACGCTCGGAGTCGGCGGAACAATGGCAAAGGCGGTCGCAAACGGCGACGACGTTTTCGTTCTGACCTGCACTTCCATCGAAGACGGGCACCCCGTAATGAAGCCCAACAAGGCGGAAATCCGCGCGGAAACTTTGGCGGCAATGGAAATTCTGGGCGTCAAGCCCGAAAACGTCCTCTTCCGCGACCTCCCGAATGTGCTTGTCCCCGACATTCCCGTCCACGACGTTAACAAAGTAGTTTACGACGCCGTGAAGGAAGTCCGCCCCGACGTTCTCTACATTCCCTTTCTCTACGACCTCCACAAAGACCACCGCGACATCACCTACGCCGCGCAGGTGGCAGCCCGCACGGTAACGGACTTCGGCAGGAACATAAAGGAAATCTACATGTATGAGACCCTTTCCGAAACCCACTGGAATATTGAAACGGCGGAGGGCGGCTTTCTGCCGAACGTCTACAACAATATTACGGGATTTTTGGAAAAGAAACTGCAGGCGGTGCAGGCATACAAAAGCCAGCTTTTCCTGTCGCCCAATGCGCGCTCGGTGGAGGCGTTGCGCGCGCTGTCAATTTTCCGCGGCTCGATAGTGAATATGCCCGAAGCCGAGGCGTTTATGCTTGTGCGCAAGCTCTCCTAATTTTTGCGTTCGCCAAGGCGAATCTCCTTGCAAGTGAAGAGCGTTGCGCGTTGGTTAAAGTTTTGTTTTGATAAAAAAGCGATTGGGGATACCAATCGCTTTTTTGTTAAACAAATACACTGGGGCTTTGCCCAATCGCCGCGGGAGAGAAAAAGAACTTCAATCAATAAGCAAAGGCGTATTGGGCTTTGCCCGATTGCCGTTGAAGTGATACAAAACTTTAATCAACGAGCAAAGCGGAGGTTGGCAAAGCCAACCCGCGCCACTTACCAACATATAAAAAATTTACTGGAAAGTTTTGCGGTTGATACCAGCTTTTTGCTCTAAGTCGTGGACGCGTTCGAAGAGGGCGGGGAGGTGGCCTATGAGCGTGTCAATCTTGTGGGCTTCCAAATACGGACGCGGGGGCGTGCCGCGGACAACAAAAGGCTTGCCTTGCGGGTGGTTCGCAGGGGGCTTGATGTCGCCGTTGATTCCGCTTTGCCCGCCAATCATAACGCCGTCGTGAATCTTTAAATGACCCGCAACGCCCGTCTGCCCGCCGAGCACACAGTAGTTGCCGATTTTCGTGCTGCCCGAAATGCCGACCTGTGAGACAAGGAGCGCGCCTTGCCCTATCTGGACGTTGTGGGCAATCTGGACGAGGTTGTCGATTTTCGTGCCCCTGCCGACGCGTGTGGTGTCGAAGCGCGCGCGGTCTACGCAGGTGTTCGCGCCTATTTCTACGTCGTCCTCAACAACAACCTTGCCGATTTGCGGAACTTTCACGTGAACGCCGTTTACAAGCTCGTAGCCGTAGCCGTCGGAGCCAAGGACAACGCCGGGCTGTAGGCGCACGCGCTTGCCAAGCTCGCAGTAGTCCATAATTACGGCGTTGGGCATAATGTAGGATTTCTCGCCGATTTTGACGAAACGGCCGATGTAGACGTTGCCCAAAATAACGGTGTTGTCGCCTATCTGCGCGCCTTCGCAAATTGTAGTGTTGGGGCCGATGTATACGTTTGCGCCGAGCTTAGCCGAAGCGTCGACAACCGCCGAGGGGTGTATTTGCGGCTTGATTTCGGGCCAGAGGAATTTTTCGATGATTGCCCCGAGCTTTGCAAGCTCTACCGAAGGGTTGTCTACGCGGATAATTACCGAGTTTTTCGGCAGCTCGCCCTTGTATGAGCGGGGCAGAAGAACCGCGCCCGCGCGCGTTGCGGGGACTTCGTGCGCGTATTTTTTGTTGCCCAAAAACGAGAGGTCGGTGGGCTGCGCCTTTTCGAGGCTCGATATTGCGGAAAGCTCAACGGAGTCGTCGCCCTGAACTTCCGCGTTTTCGAATATTTTTACAATTTCTTTTACGGGATACTTCATAAATTAAACCTGTTTGTAGTCAACGCGCGAGTGCAGCATATTAAGCAGCGTTTGCGAGACCGTTCTTTTGATTACGGAAATTTGCTTTACGGTTATGGGACATTCGTCGAACTGGCCGTCGGTCATTTTTCCGTTTACGATTGCCTCTACCATTGTCTCGATGCCGTGCTTTGTCACTTTTTTCATCGAGCGCGAGGCGGCCTCGCACGAGTCGGAAATCATAATGATGGCGTTTTCAACCGTCTGCGGCTTTTGGCCTTCGTGGCGGTATGTGCTTTCTTCTATGCCCTCTTCGCGCAGAATTTGGTTGAGGTCGGAGGGGTGGAATACGCCGTCTTGCTCCGCCTTTTTCTTCGCCTTGCGGTAGAAGTAGGAGATTATGGAAGTGCCGTGGTGTTGGCTGATGGCGTCGATTATCTGGCGCGGCAGCTTGCCTATTTCGGCCTTTGCAATTCCGTCGGGGACGTGGTTTTTGATGATGAGCGCGCTCATCGAGGGGTTTTGGTCGTCGTGCGGATTTTGGCTGCCCTGATTTTCCGAGAAAAATTCGGGCTTGGAAAGCTTGCCGATGTCGTGGTAGAGCGCGCCAACGCGGCATATCATCGGGTTGGCGCGCACTGCCTGCGCCGCGGCTTCCGCCAAGTAGGACACCATTACGCTGTGGTGGTATGTCCCGGGGGCTACTATTTGCAGCTGCCGCAAAAGCGACGCCTTTTTGTTGTTGAGGTCGGTGTAGTCAATCAGCGATATGTTTGAGTTGCGCTTGAACAGAAGTTCGATAATCGGCAGAACGGCTATCGCAACAATGCTTGTTGTAATGCCGCCCAAGATTGCCGCCAGCACCTGCTTGCCTATTGTAAGCAGCGAATTCGAAATGCAGAAGCCGATGATTGCCACCATAACCGCAACGAACGCGCCGTAGACTGCGCCCGCAAAAATCACCCTGTATCGGTTCGTTGCGCCGTCGCACATGTAGATTGCCACAAGCGACGCCGTCAGCGAAAGCGTGAAAAACGGCAGCGATTCCGACAACATCAGCGTTGAAAGCGACGAAACAACTATCGCCATGATAAACCCCGTATACGAGCCGAACAGCAGCACCTGCAGCACCGGCCCGAGAATCAGCGGCGAGGCGTATATGAGCGTTTGCAGCACGGGCGCGCTGTTGTCCCAGCTTTCGGAATTAAGCATTCCTATGTAGGAGCGTTCCACAAGCAGGCTGAAGACAAGCAGCGTGCAGAACGCGTAGATTGTCCGCAGCTCTTTTGTGCGCTGCGACCTGCTGATGACGAAAAACAACGCCGCCAGCACCATAAGCAGCACGCACACAAGAAAATTCACATAGCGGGGAATGTTGCCGATGTCGCCCTCTCCGCGCCTGATGATTTCGTTTTTATACGCGCGCAGACGCTCCTGCGCAATCGGCGTGTTTATTGAATCGGAGTCCGCCAGAACTTCGCCCTCTCTTATCTTCACAACAACGGGTTCTATTTCCGCGCGGGCGGCGTTTCTTATCTCCTTTGTCTTTTCGGCGTCGAACTCTATGTTCGGGACTATTGCCTGCAGGAAAATTCGGTAGAGCGCGAGCGATATTTTCTCCTTTTCGCCGAGCGTCTTTATGCGGTCGAGCAGCTCCAGACGCGCGCGGGTTTCGCTTACGGCGTGCTGCGAAGTGCTTGTGTTGACGTTCGCGGAGGGGTTGAGCCAGTCTTTGCTTTCGGTGAAGATTTTGTCGCCGTCCTGATACACGCCGTCGGAGAGAATGTTGCGGACGTAGAATGTCGTTTTCGAGAAAAGGTCGGTGCGCGATTTTTCGTCGGTGTGGTTGTAGAGCAGGGCGATATCGGCGGGCGATATTTCAATCGTGGTGGATTTGCGCAACGCCGCGGAGATTTCCTCCAGAAAAACAACCTCCTTTTGGTTCTTTACGCTTTCCTCGTATGCGGGTTGGTTTGCGTTGAAGAACGCCGCAAGCTTGTTTTTTGTTTCCGTGGCGTTTTTAAGCGAAGCCTCGCTTACCTTGTAGCTTGGCGGGATTTTTTCAGCGTTGAGGTCGCGCTTTTGCTGCGTGAGGAAATCGCTTTTGTAGCTGAAGTTTATTGTCGATACAACGTGAACCTGCGCGCCCTTGTGCGCAAGCATATTGGGCAGAACGGGAATGCGGTATGCAAAGCATATTGCATACGCTATAATCGACATCGCCACTACCGCGGCGGCTATCGCGAATATGCGGCTGCTTCTGCCGACCGAGAATTTTTGGAGTGGGTCGGTATTGGTGCGGCGCGCGCGTCTTAATCTGTAGTTTTCAAGCATTTTCTTTGTCGGCGTTTTCGTAGGCTTCCACGATTTTCGTTACGAGGCGGTGGCGGACAACGTCGCCTGCTTCGAAGTAGAACAGTTTTATTCCGTCAATACCCTCCAACACGCGCATTGCCTTTTTCAGCCCCGATTCTTTATGGCGGGGAAGGTCAATCTGCGTGACGTCGCCGGTTACAATCATTCGGGAGTTTTCGCCCAGACGCGTGAGGAACATTATCATTTGTTCGTTCGTGGTGTTCTGGGCTTCGTCGAGGATAACGAAGGCGTTTGCAAGCGTGCGGCCGCGCATATACGCAAGCGGGGCTATTTCTATGACGTTGCGCTCTATGAGCTTCATTGTCTCCTCCGCGCCGAGCATATCATACATGGCGTCGTAGAGCGGGCGCAGGTAGGGGAGGAGCTTTTCCTGCAGGTCTCCGGGGAGGAAGCCGAGGGCTTCGCCCGCCTCCACCGCGGGGCGCGTGAGGATTATTTTTTCGACGTTCTTATCCTGAAGCTCTTTGAGGGCTGCGGCAACCGCCAGATACGTCTTGCCCGTTCCCGCGGGACCGATACCGAAAACGATGTCGTTTTTGCCTATGAATTTCAGGTATTTTTTCTGGTTGATGTTTTTGGGAACAATGCTTTTGCGCTTGAGGTTTATGACAATGGGGTTGTCGAAAACCTGCGCGATTTCGTCGAGCTTGCCCGCCACCACGCGCTTTAGCATATTTTTGAAATCAGGCGTGCGGATTCTGATACCCTGTTTGCGGGCGTTGGCGAGAATGTCGAAAAACTTCGCAGCCTGCGCAACTTTTGCTTCGTCGCCCTCGAATTTAATCCAGCCGTCGCGCGTGGTGATTGTAACGCCGAGCTTTTCCTGCGCAAGCTCTATGTTTTCATACTGGTTGCCGTATGCTTCGGCGAGTTGAACGGGGTTGTCGTAGGTGAGCGTTTGTTCCATTTTCTTCTTGGGCTATTTGTTTGCAAATTTGACGAGTTTTTCCCAGAGGGCGTCCAACGCCTGCGGGAGAACTTTGGTGTCGGCTATGACGGGCATAAAGTTTGTGTCGCCGTCCCAGCGGGGAACAACGTGGCAGTGCAGGTGCGTGGGGATTCCCGCGCCAGCCTTTGCGCCCAGATTGAAGCCCACGTTGAACGCGTCGGGGTTCATTGCCAAGCGCAGAATGCGTTTTGCCTTTATTACGGCGTCGAAAAACTCGGTTTTTTCTTCGGGGTTAAGCAGCTCCAAATCCGCCACTTCCCTGAGCGGAAGCACAAGCAGATGTCCGCAGTTGTAGGGGAATTTGTTCATGACGATGAACGAGTATTTCCCGCGCCAGACGATGTGGAATTTTTTGAAATCGTCGCTTTGCGCCATTTCTACGAACGGGTTTCCGCCCGCCTTTTGGTTCTTTTCGTCTTTGGGCGTTTCTATATACGGAATGCGCCAATATGCGTGTAATCTGTCCATTTTTTTCGAATATTTAACAAGACTTCGGTGCGGTTGTCAACCAATTCATCAGCCGAGCACGACAGCCCTGCGCGGAGAGCCGCCGAGGATTTTCGCGGGCATTTGGTAGAGGGCGGAGATGTTTTCTTCTGTGAGGATTTCCGCAGTGTCGCCGAATCTGAAAAGCGAGTTGTTTTTTATCATCAGTATTTTGTCGGCAAAATCCATTGCCAGATTCACCGAATGCACAACCGCCACGCAGCACGCCCCGCGCGCGCACAGGTTTTTGCAAATCTGCATTGTGGTGCGGCTGTGCAGGGGGTCGAGGTTCGCGGTGGGTTCGTCGAGCAACAGCAGCTTGCCCGCGGGAGAGTCGAGAATTTGGGCTATCACCCTCGCAAGCTGCACGCGCCGCTTTTCGCCGCCCGATAGGTTCAGGTAGCTTTTGTTTTCAAAGCCGCCAAGCCCGACTTCGCGCAACGCCTCTTGCGCGATTTCGCGGGTGCGGGAATCGACGCCCCAGAAGCCCGACATTGCAAAACGCCCGAGGCACACGGTATCGAGCACCGAGTAGTCGAAGTCGAGCACGTTTTCCTGCTCGCAGACGGCGCGGGTGCGCGCAAGTTCGGCGGGCGAATATGAGTTTATGTTCCTGCCGTTTAAAAGCACTTTGCCAGAGTCGGGTTTTATGTAGCCGCTTGCTATTTTCACAAGCGTGCTCTTTCCCGCGCCGTTCGCGCCAAGCACCGCGACAAATTCGCCCGAGTGCGCCGCAAACGACACTCCCTTCAAAACGACGTGGTCGGCATACGAAAAACCTATGTTTTCAAGCTCAAGCATTGCGGCGTTTCTGTTTGAGAATTAGCACGAAAAACGGCGCGCCGAGAATCGACGTTATAACGCCTACGGGAACGGGGTAGTCGGGCGAGGCGGCGCGCGCCAAGAGGTCGGCGCAGACAGCCAAAGCTGCACCCGCAAGCATTGAAAGCGGCATAACTTTGCCGTTGTCGGCTCCGCATACCACGCGCGCGATGTGCGGAATTATAAGCCCCACAAATCCGATTACCCCGCACATTGCAACGCTTGCCGAGGTCATTGCAACCGCCGCCAAAACCACCGAATACTGGGTTGTGCGGACGTTAACGCCGATGTTGAACGCCTGCCTGTGCCCAAGCAGCATTACGTTCAGGCGTTTGTATTGCCCGAGCATTACAAGCCACGCGGGCACGGACGTCAGAAAACACGTCCGAATGTCGCTCCAATCGCATTTGTCGAAACTGCCGAGCGACCAAAACACGAAGCTTTTTATGCCGCTTTCGCGCGTGGAATACATAAAAAGACCGACGCCCGCCGCACACAAGGCGTTTACCGCAACTCCCGCAAGCACGGCGGAAGTGGGGTTGATTTTTCCTCCCTCCCTCGCCACGGCGCACACGCAGAGGCTCGCTATCAAGGCGAAAGTAAACGCCAAAATCTGCAACGCGGCGGCGTTCGGTAAAAACATTATGGCAATTACAGCCCCCAAACTTGCTCCCGCCGAAACGCCTGTAATTGAAGGTTCGGCAAGCGGGTTTATGAAAACGCTCTGTAGCCCGCAGCCCGCCAATGCCAAACTTGCGCCCGTGATTAAGGCCGCCGCAATCCGCGGCAGACGCAGCTGCGTTATAATGAGCGATTCGCCCGAATCCCCGCCGCCGAATAGCGCGGAGAAAACGGCGTTCGGCGGTATGTCTACACTGCCGAAACACAGGCTTGCCGCGGAAACGGCAAGCACAAAAAAAACTGAAAACGCAAACGCGAGTTTGACTTTTCCAGCTTTCATAACAAACGCCGCGCGCTACTTGTGGCGCGGGCCGAAACTTCTAATCGGGTTGGGGCGGGGGGCGTCGAGATTTTTCATTCTGTAGACGATTCTCGCCTTGCCCAAATCCTGCGGAGTCATTTCCATCTTGACCCTGTCGCCGACGGTCAGTTTGATAAAGTTCTTTCTGAGCTTTCCCGAGATGTGCGCGAGAACTTGGTGCCCGTTGGCTATCTCTACTCTGAACATTGTTCCGGGAAGGACTGAAACGACTTTCCCTTCGACTTCTACTACGCTATCTGCCATTAGATTATTTTAGGTTTGTTTTATAAATATAATATAAAGTGGCGAAGTATGAACAAGTTTTCGATATTTGTCAAGCGGCGACTTTTAAACGCAGGGTGGAACATAGCCGAAGGGTGCGCGTCTTGCGGAAGCCTTTTCTCTTTAGTGAATAATCAAAACGACATTTGGCAAAGGCAAATCGCGCCCCGTTGTGGAGCATAAAAATGAGAGTGGTTAAAGGTATATCGGCTTGCCGAAAGGTGCCCGTCTTCCAAAAATCTGCCTTTAACAAATAGTCAAAGGCGGGCTTGGCTTAGAGCCAACCGCCGCCGCTTTTTTGAGATGTAGAGTGGGGAATGATAAAGGTATATCGGCTTGCCGATTACCGCCGGTGCCCGTCTTCGGAAGCCCGCCCTGCGGGACGTTTGAGAGAGAAGAAGGTTTTGAGCATCTGCGCGCATTCGTCGTGGAGGATTCCCGAAGAAACCTGAAGGTGGTGGTTGAGCGTGGGGACTTCGTGGACGTTGAGCGCGCCGCCGAGAAACCCCATCTTTGGGTCGCTTACCGCATAGACTACGCGGGAGATGCGCGCCATTATGCACGCGCCCGAACACATCGGACACGGCTCCTTGGTTACGTATAGCGTTGCGCCGTTTAGCCGCCAGCCGCCGATGTTCGCCGCAGCCTGCGTGATTGCCAAAATCTCCGCGTGGGCGGTCGGATCCTGAGTGCTTTCAACCATGTTGTGCGCGCGGGCTATTGCGTCGCCGCCGTATTCGATGACCGCGCCTACGGGGACTTCGCCCGCGTGCCAAGCCTTCAGCGCCTGATTGTATGCAAGCTTCATGAAAAACTCGTCGTCAATCTGCATATACGACGGGTGGATTGGCTCGAACGGACATTCGGGCGTTTCCTTTCTGGGCTTGTCGGGGGAGTCGTTCATTGGGCGCGTAAAAAGCGGGGGGCGGAAAGCCGCCGCCCCGATTGATTTTGCGTTAGTAAATGAAGAGCATTTCCGAATACTTCGGCAGCGGCCAAAGCTCGTCGTCAACTTCCTTTTCGAGCGCGTCCGCCGCGGCGCGGACGCGGTTCATCGCGTCGATTTTCGCGCTTTCGTCGGCTTTTGCTGCGAGGGTCTGCTCGAGCGAGTCGTTCGCGGAAATAAGCTCGCCGAAGAGCGCGGAGAGCTTTTCGAGCTTCGGGGCAATCGGGTTGGCGGTCTTTGCGCAGGCGAAAGCCGCGGAGGCGTCGCCGAGCGTTTTTGCGTATTTTGCAACCGCGGGAACGATGAGCGTTTTCGACATCTCGAGCGTCAGCGAAGATTCAATCTGGATTTTCTTCGCATACTCCTCCATAAACACCTCGTAACGCGAGCGCAGCTCGGTTGCGTTGAAGACGCCGTATTTTTCGAAGAGTGCAATGTTCTTCGGGTCGATGAGCGGCTTGAGCGCGTCGGGCGTTTTTGCGAGGTTGGGCAAACCGCGTCGGGCGGCTTCGCTTTTCCAGTCGCTTTTGTAGCCGTCGCCGTTGAAGACAATGCGCTTGTGCTTCTTTACTATGTCTTGGAGGATTTCGCGCAGACCCTTTTGGAAGTTTTCGGGCGCGAGCTTTTCAAGCTTTGTTGCAACTTCGTCGAACGCCTCGGCGACAATCGTGTTGAGCATTACGTTGGGGCTTGAGCACGACTGCGAAGAGCCTGGGGCGCGGAATTCGAACTTGTTGCCCGTGAAGGCGAAGGGGCTTGTTCTGTTGCGGTCGGTTGCGTCGCAGCTGAGCGGCGGGAGTTGGTCGACGCCGATTTTGATGAGCTTGCCCTGCTTTGAGTTCTTCGCGCCGCCGACTTCGATTTGGTCGATGATGTCGGTGAGCTGGTCGCCGAGGAACATTGAAATGATTGCGGGCGGGGCTTCGTTCGCGCCGAGGCGGTGGTCGTTGCCCGCGCTTGCGGTGGCCGCGCGGAGGAGGTCGCTGTGCTTGTCAACCGCCATAATCATGGCGCAGAGCGTTGTGATGAAAAGCGCGTTTTCGTGCGGGCTTGAGCCGGGGTTGAGCAGGTTGCGCTTGCCGACTGAAATCGACCAGTTGTTGTGCTTGCCCGAGCCGTTTATTCCCGCAAAGGGCTTTTCGTGCAAAAGGCAGGTAAGCCCGTGTTTGTCGGCGGTGTTGCGCAGAATTTCCATCACCATTATGTTGTGGTCGGTGGCGAGGTTCAGGTCTTCGAACACGGGGGCTATTTCAAACTGCGCGGGCGCGACTTCGTTGTGGCGCGTTTTGGCGGGTATGCCGATTTTCCACAGCTCCAAATCGACATCGTGCATAAAATTGAGAATGCGCGGCTTGATTTGCCCGAAGTAGTGGTCGTCAAGTTGTTGGTGCTTTTGCGGCGGCGCGCCGAAGAGCGTTCTGCCCGATTCCATCAAGTCGGGGCGCAACGCGTAGAGGTTTTTGTCTATCAGAAAGTATTCCTGCTCCGCGCCGAGGGTGATTGAAACTTTGTCGTCTTCGTCTATGCTGAAGCACTTGACAAGGCGGCGCGCCTGTTTGCTGAGCACCTGCATTGAGCGCAAAAGCGGCGTTTTCTTGTCGAGAACTTCGCTTGTATACGAAAGGAAAATCGTGGGGATATACAGCGTAGCCACTCCGCCGACGCGCTTGATGAACGCGGGGGAAGTGGGGTCCCAAGCGGTATAGCCGCGCGCCTCGAACGTCGAGCGCAAGCCGCCCGACGGAAAGCTCGACGCATCGGGTTCGCCCACAATCAGGTTTTTCCCCGAGAATCTCGTTATTGCCTTTGCTTCGCCCACGGGCTCTATAAAGGAATCGTGTTTTTCCGCGCTCGTGCCCGTAAGCGGAAAGAACCAGTGTGTATAATGGGTTGCCCCCTTTTGCATCGCCCAGATTTTCATCGCATGGGCGACATCGTCCGCCACTGCGGGGTCAAGCTGAACGCCCTTTTCAATGGTCTCCAGAAGCTTTCTATAAATCGGCTTGGAAAGGTAGTCTTCCATAGCCTTTATACTGAAGGAATCTGTGCCGTATTCATTATCCACATCATACGGCTTTTCAGTCGAGGTATATTCTCTCGAGCATTCGATTATTTTTGCCAGTGCTTTTTTTCTTGCGTTCATATTTTCTCTTTCAATGTTATCACGGCGCGTCCACCAAAGCAAAGCAGACCCCCACTCCGCTCTCGTCCGACACCGCAACTTTCACACGTTTCTCCCCACTCTGCCGAATTTTCCCCCGATTGCAACTCTTTTATGTTTCCTAAAGGGGCGGCGATTGCCGCAGGCAATTCGCCTTTGACTTTTGGTTAAAGTTTGGTTTGCAAGAGCGGCGCGGATTGGCAAAGCCAATTCCGCTTTGACTCTGGTTAAAGTATTGAGAGTTGTTAGCGGCGGCGATTGTCCACGACAATTCGCCTTTGAATCGGGTTGAAGTTTTGTATGTAGAAAGGGCGCGGATAGACAAAGCCAATCTGCGCCCCTTTAATAAATACAAAAAACTTTAATTGGAGTGTAAAGCGGCATTGAACTTCGTTCAATCCGCGCCGCTTTAGGAATTATAAAAAAATCATTTGGAGAGATTGCGAATGCGCACGTTGCGGTAGTCGGTGGTGGCTTTGCCGTGCTTGCCCTGTAGACCGATTTTGCCTTTTGTGGGCATCTCGCATTTTTTGTGGAGAGTAAGCCATGGTAAAATTGCCTCGCCTTTGGGGGTGAGCTTGTTGTCCTTCCATTCCGACATGTCCATTTTGCTGACGTGCTTGTCGTTGAGCCAGACGTCGATTTTCTGTCCGTCGGCGCGCACGCGCATTTTCTGCCATTCGCCGAAGGGCAGGCGGGTGTCGAATTCGGAATCGACGTGCCCGAAAATGCAGCCGCAGTTCCACATGGGCTTGCCGAATTTTTCGCAGGAGCTGTCGGCAATCTGGATTTCGATGGAGTTGGGAATCCATTTTTTCGTGTCGGTGCAGTATATTACTATGCCGCTGTTGGATTCCTTTTCGATTCTGAATTCGAGTTCAAGCTCGAAGTTTTCGAAATCGTTTTTCGTGAAGATGATTCTGTCCTTGTTTGCCCTGATTACGCCGTCTTTGTCGATGCTCCAAACGTCCTTGTCGAAGTCGGCGTTGGAGAGGTCGGGGGCGAACAGCGGCGACCACTCTGCGGCGGTCTTGCATTGCGCGGGTTTGTTGCAGGTTTTATCGCACACACAGGCGGAAAGGGCTGCCATTGCGGCGAACATTGTAAGGGTGATTGCTTTTTTCATAGGAAGCCGAGAAATGCCAAGACGGGCGCGGGTTGTCAAACTTTTTGTGGTGCGCGGCGGGCGGGGCGGGGCGTTTGTTCACAAAAGAGGCGTTTGTGCAAAAGAATCCAAAGTTGTTTTGCGTTTTCTGCGGGCGATGATATAAATTGTTTTTTATGAATATTGAAAATCCAGAAGTAATCGGGACTGCGCTGATGTCGGCAACGTCCCTTCTGGGCGCGTATTATCTCGTTTTGAAAATCCGCGACCAGCTCAGCGAAAAGCCCGATCCAAAATTAACATACGCCACGCACACGCAGATGGAAAAAGTCAGGTGCGAGGTTGTCAAAATGCTTTCCGACTACCTGCAGGACTTGCGCGCGCTCCGTTTGGAGATACGCGAGGAAAACCGCACGCTCTCCAAAAGCTACCAGCGCAGCATTATGCAGATGAACGAAATGATTGCCCGCAACGCCGAGAACATAAGCTCTCTTATTGCGCAGTGCGCGGCGGCGAACCAGCGCATATCGGAACTGTCGGTGAAGACCGACAGGATAATTCTTACATCGAAGGACGAAAAATGAACGCCGACATTCTCTACCGCCGCGCCGTTTTGGCGCAGCTTGAGGCGGCCTATCCCGCGGGGCTGCCGTCGGGCACAATCGCGCAGGGGCTTGCCCTTGCGGGGTTTTCGTCCGACGCCGCAGAGCTTGAACGCCAGCTTCAGTATTTGCGCGAAAAGCAGTTCGCCGAAAGCGTAAGCTCGGCGTTGTGCCCGTCGTTTGTGCGCACTAAAATCACGGCGCGCGGGCTTGACTATCTTCAAAGCGGGGAGTTCTGAGATGGCGGCTAAAACGGCGCGGGAGGACGCGGAGACTTCGCCCGAAAAAACGCCCGCAAAAAGGCGGACTGCAACGCTTGCCGCGCACATAAAACGCATAAAACAGGCTAAACTCGACGCCGAAAAGGCGGTTGAAACGGCGTCGAAAATGGACGCCGCGCGCGCTTCCATAGAGATTTTGTGGGAAATGGTGTTCGACTACCTGTGCTCGGCGCGCGAAGTGTCGGCGGCGGAAATTGCGAACCTTTCAAGCGTTGCGCAGCGGCTTTCGTCGTCGCGCGTGCAGTTGGCGAATTTCGGCGCAAAAACGGAATCGGCGGGGCAGGGCGGCGGCGCGGGACGCGTTTCGCCCGAGACGCTCGCAAAAATAGAAAACGAACTGAACCTTCTTTAAAAGCGGAATGGACGGATTTTTTTTGCCATATCAAAAAAAGTGGATTTTGGACAATTCGCGCATAAAACTTATGGAGAAGTCGCGACAGGTGGGAATCAGCTGGACTACCGCATACAGGCTTGTGCGCGCGCATTCGTTGTCGGCACACAGACGCGACTCTTGGGTAAGCTCGCGCGACGAGCTTCAGGCGAAGCTGTTTATCGACGACTGCAAAAAGTTCGCCAAAATCCTCGACTGCGCCGTCCGCGAACATTCGGGCGCGGCGGTGCTTGCGGGCGGAGACTGCGCCTCGCTTGAGTTCGCAAACGGCACGCGCATTTGGTCGCTTTCGTCAAATCCCGACGCGCAGGCGGGCAAGCGCGGCGCGCGCGTGCTCGACGAATTCGCCCTCCACCCCGACCCCGAAAAGCTCTACGCAATCTCCATGCCCGGAATCACTTGGGGCGGAAACATCGAGATAATCTCGACGCACCGCGGCGCGGACTGTTTCTTCAACAAGCTTGTGGAAGAGACGCGCTACGGGGGAAACCCGAAAAACATTTCCCTGCACAGAGTGACCCTCGAAGACGCGCTCAATCAGGGGTTGTTGCGCAAAATCAAGCGCGGAATCGACCCCGAAAGCGAAATCGCCCAAATGGACGAAGCTGCGTATTTCGACTACATAAAAAAATCGTGCGCCGACGAGTCTATGTTCATGCAGGAATACATGTGCACGCCCTGCGCCGAAGACTTGCGTTTTCTGCCGTTCGAACTCATCTCGCGCTGCGCATACAAAGACAGTGCGGGCGGTGCGTGGCGCGCGGCGGAATCGAAGTCGAACCCGATGTTTTTGGGCGTTGACATAGGCAGGACTTCAGACCTCAGTGTGTTCTGGCTCTTGGAAAAAGTGGCCGACGTGCTCTACACGCGCGATGTCCGCGCACTGAAGAACTCGCCGTTTGCCGAACAGGAGGCGGTGCTCGATTCTTATTTGGCAAACCCGTCGCTGCGCCGCGCGTGCATCGACAATTCGGGCATAGGCAGGCAGTTTGCCGAGCGCGCGCTTTCGCGCTACGGTTCGGCGCGCATAGAGCCCGTGTATTTTACGGCGGCGCAGAAGGAGCTTATGGCGTATCCGCTAAAAAAGCGTTTCGAGGAGGCTACAATACGCATTCCCGATTCGCGCGAAGTTGTCGCCGACCTGCACAAAATCCGCCGCGGCTACTCGCTTTCGGGGCAGCCAAAATTCTGCGCCGACCGCGACGACAACGGACATTCCGACAGATTTTGGGCACTCGCGCTTGCGAACTACGCGTGCAAAAACAGCGGCAGTGATGCCCTCGGACGCATAGAAAACGTGGGAAATTCGGCATTCGTATGGTAAAAACGAAGCAAACAGGCGTGTTTTGGGGCGTCAGCACCCCCGCAAACGGCTGTTTTTGCGACTTTTTTTATAAAAAATGCCGTTCTATCCGTTTTTTTTATTGACACGCCCCCCCGCTATTTTAGTTTGCAACTACAACAAAGGACGCGCAGGCGCGTTCGATGTTGGCTCTCGGTGCCGAAAAGGTGGAGGGTTTCCCCTGTGTCTTAGTAAGTGCGAATGTTCAATTTCTCGGAAAACTTCATTTTGGAAGTTTTTTCTAAACCCAAAACAACAAAACTAAAAAAAATATGAATAAAGCACAACTCGTAGAAGAAATTCAGAAATTGCTCGGTAAAGACGCAAGCAAAGCCTGCGCCGAAAGAGCGTTGAACGCCGTTCTCGACTCCATCAAGGCTGGCGTCAAAAAGTCGAAGAAGGTTCAGCTTATCGGGTTCGGAACTTTCTCCGTTGTCAACCGCAAGGCCAGAATGGGCTTCAATCCCCAGACTCAGGAAAAAATCAAGATCAAGGCTTCGAAGGGCATCAAGTTCAAGGCGGGTGCTGCTTTCAAGGCGTAGTTTTGTTCTCCTACAGAATTTTCAAAGGGTTTGCGCAGCGCGCAAACCTTTTTTTTGTCCGCGCACGGGGGCAGGTTAACAGTTAACCAAAAAACGCCCACAATTGCCTTGAACTAAAAATAATCTTTTCGAGAATCGGTTTTATTCAAACAAAACAAACATATCAAGACAGATGAAAGTTGATCCCTCCACATTGAAAATTACCGACGTGCGCTTTGCCGACATCGACGGCGCGCCCAAAAGATGCACGCTCATTAAAGTGTATACAAATCAGGGGCTGGTAGGCTACGGCGAAGTCCGCGACGCCTCCAGCCGCACATACGCGGCAATGCTCAAAAGCAGAATTTTGGGCGAAAACCCGTGCAACGTGGAAAAAATATTCAACCGCATAAAGCAGTTCGGCGGCGACTCGCGCCAAGCGGGCGGCGTCTGCGGTCTGGAAGTTGCAATGTGGGACTTGGCCGGCAAGGCGTGGGGCGTTCCCGTCTGGCAGATGCTCGGCGGCAAATACCGCGACAAAATCCGCATTTATTGCGACACCGACAGCGAAGGCGGCGGGCGCGATATGGGCAA
The DNA here is from genome assembly GCA_934613645.1 of uncultured Opitutales bacterium. GTDB lineage: Bacteria > Verrucomicrobiota > Verrucomicrobiia > Opitutales > Intestinicryptomonadaceae > Merdousia. Next base: position 52,817 of record CAKTTC010000012.1, read on the forward strand.
AGCCCTCAAGGAACGCATGGCGCAGGGCTACACGTTCCTGAAAATGGACTTGGGCATCGAGCTTTTGAGCGATGTCGAAGGGGCGTTGTGCGCGCCTTTGGGTTTCCTCGAAAAAATGCGCGAATACAAGCGGACTGTCTTCACCACGCCGCACGGCTCGATAGACCCGCGCGCAATGCGCGGCGAAGCCTACGACCTCTTCAACACCGCCCATCCGTTCACGGGCATTCACCTCACCGAAAAGGGCTTGGACTATCTTGAAAAATACATGGCCGACGTCCGCGCGGAAGTCGGCTACGAAATCCCGATTGCCATTGACCACATCGGGCACATTCCGCTTGAAGACTGCATAAAGCTGGCGCGGCGTCTTGAAAAATACAATCTTTCGTGGATTGAAGACCCCGTTCCGTGGCAGTATACCGACCAGTATGTAAAGCTCTCCAATTCAACCACAGCCCCCATCGCTACGGGCGAAGACATCTACCTGAAAGAGGGTTTTATGCCGCTGCTGAAATCGGGCGCGCTGGCTGTAATTCACCCCGACATTCTCACTGCGGGCGGCATTGCCGAAACAAAGAAAATCGGCGACTTGGCCGAGGAACACCACGTCGCGATGGCAATCCACATGGCGGAAAGCCCGATTGCCTGCATGGCCGCCGTCCACGTTGCGGCTGCTACCAGAAACTTTACCGCGCTTGAAGTCCACTCGGTAGACGTGCCGTGGTGGGACAGCCTTGTAAACGGACTGCCGAAGCCGCTTGTAAACAACGGCTACATCGACGTTCCGAACGCTCCGGGGCTGGGCATAGAGTCGCTCAACGAGGAGCTTATCAAGGAAAAGGCGCACGAAGATTTCCCTGAAATATGGGGGGATACGTCGGTTTGGGACAAGGAGTGGGCGAACGACCGCCGCTGGTCGTAAGCAAAGCTTGACGGGATTGAGTTTTGTTGCGATTATCACGACGGAAATTCAAACAGCACACCAATCCTTAAAAACAAATCGACAATATGAGAAACAAGATGGCATTAGTATTCACTATGTTGTCCTCGGTTTGCGCGGGTAGTCCGGCGGTTTCGCGCGGATACCCCCAAACCGAGATTACAAACGGGCTGCTCGACGCCTCCGTCGCGTCGGATACGGGCAACCCCGCAAACTTCTACCGCGGGCAGCGTTTCGACTGGGCGGGAATAGTCTATTCACTGCGCTTCAAGGGGCACTCCTACTTCGGCGAATGGTTCGACAACTTCGATCCGAACTTCCACGATACCGTTTGCGGCCCCGCCGAAGAGTTCACGCAAATAGGCTACGACGACGCCGAAATAGGCGGCGGATTTCTGAAAATCGGCGTGGGCGTTTTGCGGCGTTCGTCCGACAAACCCTACTCTTTCCGCGACCCATACGAAATTCTGGACGGCGGGAAGTGGAGCGTTCGCTCCTCGAAAAATTCGATAACCTACACGCAGACTCTGCAAAGCGCGCTCGGCTCATACGTCTACGAAAAGACGCTTGAGCTTGTGGAAAATTCGCCCGTAATGGCAATCCGCCACAGGCTCAAAAACACGGGCAAAAAGGCGATAGACACAAGCGTCTACTGCCACAATTTCTTCATGCTCGACAACGAGCCCGCGGGCAAAAACATCTCGCTTAAATTCGCCTTCGAACCCAAGGGCGCGGAGCTGCTTTTGGGCGCGGAGAAGTTTGTGTCGCTCAAGGGGCGAGAGTTTGTCTACAACAAAAATTTCGAAGACGGCGACTTGGCTTTGTATAAAAATTTCGACGGCGAAAACAAACTGGAGAACTACGATTTCCGCTTGGAAAACGCCAAAACGGGCGCGTCGGTTAGGATAACCTCCGACAGACCGCTTATGAAGGTTACGTTTTGGTCGTGCAAAAAAACGTATTGCGTGGAGCCTTTCACGCGGATTGTCGTAGAGCCGAATGCGTCGTTTGAGTGGACGAACTTCTACGAGTTCTACGAGAAATAACTTATCGGGATTATGGGAGAAAAAAAGGGACTGTTTCAATACAAGTGGACATTGGTTGCGGTTCTCTGGTTCGCGTATTTTCTGAATCAGGGAGACAGGCAGATTTTCAACACGGTCATTCCGCTGCTGAAGGCCGACTTGGGCGTAAGCGACGTGCAGATAGGCAACGTGGTGATGATTTTCACTGCGGTCTACGGCGTGCTCGTGCCCGTGTCGGGCTTCTTGGGCGACATGTTTTCGCGCAAGTGGATTGTTGTTGTAAGCCTGCTTGTGTTCAGCGTGGGCACGCTTCTTACGGGGCTTAGCGGCGGTCTTGCAATGCTTATTGTCTACCGCAGTGTGGCTACGGGCGTGGGCGAGGCGTTCTACTATCCCGCGGCGACTTCGCTTTTAAGCCAGCTTCACACAAACACGCGCGCAACCGCGCTTTCAATCCACCAGACATCGCTGTATGTGGGCATAATAGTAAGCGGCTACGTTTCGGGCTACATAGGCGAACACTACGGCTGGCGCGCGGCTTTTTACGCGTTCGGCTTTGTCGGCGTTCTCTGGGCGGCTGCGGCAATGTTCGTTTTGCGCAACACCCCTCCGCCCGCCCAAAGCGGCGCGTCCCACAGAATAAAATTTTCCGAAATGCTTGCGGCGGTTATGCGCAAAGAGTCTTTCTATCTGCTTTCGCTCGCATTCGCGTGCCAGTGTTTCGTAAACGTGGGCTACAACACTTGGATGCCCACGTATCTTTACGAAAACTTCGGGCTGTCGCTTTCGTCGGCGGGGCTTAATTCGATGTTGTGGCACTTTGCGTTCGCTTTTGTGGGCGTTATGGTTGGCGCGGAAATTTCCGACAAGTATTCCGCGAAGTTCAAAACCTCCAGAATGTGGGTTGAAATAGTCGGGCTTGCGCTTGCCGTCCCGTTCATTTTCGCGATAGGCTTGACGCGGAATTTCTACGTTTGCTGCGCGGCAATGGCGGGCTTCGGCTTCTTCCGCGGAGTGTATGACTCAAACCTCTTCGCCGCGCTTTTCGACGTTGTGAAGCCCCAATACAGGGCGACTGCCTCGGGGCTTTATCTGGCGTTTGCGTTTGTTGTGGGTTCGCTCGCCCCGCGCGTTCTTGCGCACATCAAGGAGGCTACCGACTTGGCTACAGGCATTGCATCGCTTGGCTGGTTTTTCGCGGCGGGCGCGGTATTTTTGCTTTTTGCCACACTGTTGTTTTTTAGGAAAAACTACGAATCTTAATTTGCTACAACCATTTTTTTATTATGAAAGAGCTGTTTGATTTGAAGGGAAAGACCGCGCTTGTTACGGGCGGGAGTCAGGGTATCGGCAGGGGGATAGTTCTCGCCCTTGCGGAATTCGGCGCGAACGTCGTCATAAACTACCACTCGGGCGACGCGGAGGCGTTGTCGGCAAAAGCCGAAGCCGAATCGTTCGGCGTGCGCGCGCTGCTGTGGAAATTCGACCTTTCCGCGTCGGGCGTGAAATCGGCTTGGGAGAATTTCGCCCTTGAAAACGACTGCCCCGCCGACATTCTCGTAGCCAACGCATCGGTTCAATTCCGCCACGAGTGGGACGAAATCACCGAGGACGAATTCGCCGTGCAGATGAACGTAAACGTCCGCTCCACGCTCGAGCTTATGCAGGCGGCAGTTCCCCACATGAAGCAGAAACGCTGGGGGCGCATTTTGAACATCGGCTCCGTTCAGCAGGCTCGATACAACCGCAGCATGGCAATTTACGCGGCGTCGAAATCCGCGCTTGTCAATTTGGTAAAAAACGTAGCCGCGCGCGTTGCGCCGTTCGGCATAACCGTAAACAACCTCGCCCCGGGGGTATTTGCAACAACCCGCAACCGCGAGGTTTTAGCGGACGCCGAATTCAGGAAAAACATTGAGGCCAAAATTCCGCTCGGCTTTGTTGCCGAGCCGCGCGACTGTGCGGGAACGGCTCTGCTGCTTTGTTCCGACGCGGGGCGATACATCACGGGCGCGGATTTCTTCGTCGACGGCGGTTTCAGCTTATACATTTAAACATCAAAAACAATCAAATATGAGTATAGAACAGTATAAAAAAGAAGTGGGAATGATGAACTTGGAAAAGTTGATTGAATCCCGCGAATACGTTTCAAAAAAGGAGTTCCCCGTTTCCGACGGCGAAATTCTTTCGCGCTTCGAGCAGCTCTACACGGGCGCGATAAGCGACGTTCTGCGCGAATTTTGTCTGCTCAATCAGGCGTTGCCGTGGCACATCAAGCCCCTGCGCGAATACAGGTCGGTTGCGGGGTTTGCGTTCACGGTAAAAAGCGCGCCCAACGTAATGATTAAGGGCGAGATGGATTTCAGAACCAAGATGCTCGACGAGCTTGGCGAAAACCACTTCGTTGTTTGGGACACCTCAAACGACGAGGAAGCCACTCTCTGGGGCGGCGTTATGACTGCCACTGCCAAGGGCAAAAAGGTAAAGGCTGCGTGCATTGACGGCGGCATACGCGACACCCACCAGATTCTCGAAGCCGACTTCCCCATCTTCTACAAATACAGAATTTCCAACGGAAGTCTTGGGCGTTGTTTAATAACCCACTACCAAGTTCCGATTCTCATCGGCAAGGTCGTAATCCGCCCCGGCGACATTGTAATAGGCGACATTGACGGCGTGATTGTAGTCCCCCGCGACATCGCCTACGACGTTCTAATTCGCGCCGAGGAAATCAAAGCCAACGAAAAAAAGATTTTCAGCTGGGTTCACTCGGGGCAGACAATCAAGGAAATCAAGGAAAAAGGCGGCTACTTCTAAATTTTTTATTTTTTCAGAAGGGGCGGCAATCGGCGTAGCCGATATGCCTTTGACTTTTAGTTTAAGTTTATTTTTCCGAAAGCGACGGGGGTTGGCGGTAGCCAATCCCCCTTTGTTCGTTGGTTAAAGTTATCATTAAATGCGGGGGATAGGCGGCAGCCTATTCCCCCTTTATTTTTTGTTTAAAGTTTGTGTTTTTTTATTTTCCGAAAGCGGCGGCGGTTGAATTAAATTCAACGCGTCTTTGTTTTTTAGTTAAAGTTTTTTACACTTCCTAAAGCGTCGGTGGGCAGGTTTGTTTGCGTTTTTTTATATTTCCCAAAAAGGAATCAGAAAAATGTTGACAATTCGGGCGGGGGTGCTTGCTTTGCTTACTGACAATTTTCAAGAAACGGAAGTTGGTTAAATTCCAACGCGGACGCGCCGCCGTAAGATTCGACGCTTCGCCCAAAAATGCCACTGGTTTAAACAATCGGGAAGGCGGGCGGGGTAGGGATACAAGCCGGAAGACGTCTTGAAAATCCATATCGGTTGTTTCGCGAAAACCCGCTGTATGTTTCGTTGCGTCGGTTGCGGCGCGGTGTGTTTACACGGATTCCCGCGAAATTCCCGCTGTGGAAAAAATGTTCGCGAGAAGTATGCTTTGTTCGGCGTTGCGTATTTATAAACGGCTGTCGTCGGGCGTGTTCCTTGCGGGCATTGAATTTCAATCAAAAGCAAAGGAATACAAATGAAATACACAAAAGCATTATTAACAGCGTGCAAGCAGTCGCGACTGCTTGCGCATCGTTCGCGGCAACTCTTGACAAACACGGCGAAGACATTTCGCGTGAAGGTTATCAATGGTCGACAAAGGCTACTGACTTCATAGGCTCTAACTTCAGCGACTGTTCCGCCGTTTACACAACGTTCAAATCTGGCGCAGACTACACGGACGCGACGTTTGCAAGATCCAATTTGCAGGGCGCGAATTTCGGGTATAAATCCACTACTTCGAACACCGACTTTACCTCCGCCGACCTCAGAAAGGCGGAGAAACTCGACACTTCCGGCTGCATTTTCAAGAACACCATTATGGTTGACGGCAGCGTTTCGAATTTTGAAATGGATTCGTCCGACGATATTTTCGTAGTCTACAATTCAAAAGGTGTCGATATTCTTCTGGACGCGCAAAGCTACTCGGTTTCGGGGGGCGCAACTTTCCTTTTCAGGCTCTCCGAAGCGGTTTCGCAGGACGACCCGTGGGGCTTCGGTTCTATTGTCGGTCAGGAGGGCACAAGCCTTGCGTTCGGCGCGGGCAGCAAGCTGATTTTCGATTTCGGCGCGAAAGACGCCTCCATTGACGAAGCCTACACTCTCTTCGAAAACATTGCCCTCAGCGGCACTGAAAACGTCTCCGTTTCGTTTATTTCGAACGGCTCGGCGGTAGAAGGCAACTTCTCGCTGAATTCCGACGGCACTGCGACGCGTTCGGCAGTCCCCGAGCCCTCCACATACGCCGCAATATTCGGCTTGGTTGCGCTGGCGTTCTCTCGGCGGGCGGATTTTCCCGAAAACAAACACAAACCTAAACTATAACACACCATATTATGAAATATCTATTGACAATATGCGCTCTGGCGGCGGCTGCAACGTCGTTCGCGGAAGTTGACTACTACTTCAAGACCGTGAAGTCGGATTCGGTAAACTTCACAGACTCCCAGTGGGACTCCACCGACTTCACCTCGTCTACGTTCTCCTTTGCCACGGCGAAGAACGTAGTGTTTTCGTCGGAATCCGCCGCGCGCGATTTCTCCGATACTCGCTTTGAATCGGCAACGCTCGACGGCGCGGACTTTTCGTTCGCCAACCTCACAAACGCGTATTTCGCGGGTGCTACGCTCACCGACGTTAAGTTCGACAACGCCGTAATCAACGGCGCAAGCTTCTTCAAGAACACGACCTTCACGCGCGCGCAACTCGAATCCACAGCCAGCTGGAAGTCGGGCGATTTGCGCGGGGTTTCGTTCTCCAAAACAACGCTTTCGGGCTGGGACTTTTCGGGCAAGACGCTTTCGGGCGCGTATTTCACTTCGGCAAAACTTTACGGCACGAACTTCACGAACGCCGACATTCGCGGCGCGAACCTCGATTCCGTAACGTCGTGGGGCTTCACGCGCGACCAGTTCGAATCTACCGCCAGCTGGAAAAACGGCGCGCTTGCGGGCGTCAATTTGGAGGGCAACTCCATGGAGGGTTGGAACTTCTCCAATGCCGATTTGACAAACGCCTCGTTCAAGCGTTCCACTTTGGCCGACGCAAACTTCGAAGGCGCGGTAATCAAGGGCGCGAACTTCGCGTATACAACCGACAAGGGCTTCACGCGCGAGCAGTTCGAATCGACCGCCAGCTGGAAGTCGGGCGAACTCTACAACGTCAACTTCGACGGCAACACGCTTTCGGGCTGGAACTTCGTTTCCAAGAACCTCTACGGTGCAAGATTCTCGGGCGCGACAATCTCGTCTTCCGATTTTTCGAACTCGATTATGACCAAAACCCAGTTCGGTTCGGCGAAAATTGAGGGCGCGTCTTTCGCGAATGCGGAGCTTAAAAACGCGTCGTTTAACTACGCCACAATCAAGAACACGAGCTTCAAAAACGCCCTCGTCCGCGACACGTCGTTTACGAGCGCGTATTTGGAAAACGTCGATTTCAGCTTCGCCGATATGCGCGGAACTTGGGACGTTAACCTTGAGTCGGCGACCCTCAAGAATACAATTCTCAAAAACGGCAAAGTCTACGGCGGTTCGCTGCAGATGGGCGAAGGCGACTTCCTGACAATCCGCCCGCACGGCGTATACTCCGTAACCGTTACGGAAGACAGCGACATCGGCGCGGGAATGCTCATCTACAAGGACATTTCGCTCGCCTCCAGCCACGCCGAACTTTTGGCCGACGGCGCAATCATAGACATTGCCGAAGCGGCGATTAACGTTTTCTTCGACGCCACCGAAACCGATTTCGTGGGCGAATACACGCTGATGGCGGCGTTGAACGGCGGCAAGATAGACTTCGGCGCGTTCACGTCGGATTCGCTCGAAATCTTCCTCGCAAACGGCGACATTTTCGCGGGCGAGTGGAGCTTGGAGCTTACCGACAACGCGCTGATTCTGAAGGTAATCTCCGCAACGCAGGAAAACCTCGATACGGCTTTGACACTGCGCAAGGCGGCTCTCACGGCCGTTCCCGAACCCGCCACCTATGCGGCAATCCTCGGCGGTTTGGCTATTGCTTTTGCGTTTATGCGTCGTCGTCGTTAATCGGAAAGACCGCGCGGATACGCCAGTATACCGCGCGCCCTTTCCTCAACTCCTCCTTGCCTAATTCGCAAAATCAATGAGCCAAACAGGCAAGTAGGGGTCGTTCATCTTCTTTTAGCCTTCGTTAAGCGTCGCCGATAGGCATAGTCTATGCGGCTCTGACAAGAATTAAAGAGTTGGGTTAAAATTACAAAGACCATGCGGATACGTTAAGTATACCGCGCGTCATTTTCTCAACTCCTCCTTGCCTAATTAGCAAAATCAATTTTTTTACACTTCCTAAAGTGGCGCGAATTGAACTCTGTTCAACATCGCTTTAACTAAAATTAAAGATTTGATATAAAAGAAAAGCCTTTCGGAATCCCGAAAGGCTTTTTTGTTTTTGCATTTCCAACGCGGCGTTTTTATGCCGACGCAGGAAAACTACGGGGCGTATGTCATGCCGCCGTTGATGTTGATTGTTTCGCCCGTAACGTAGCCGTTGTGCAGCGCGAAAATCACGCCGTCGGCTACTTCGTCGCAAGTGCCCGCGCGGCGGAGGGGAATCATGCTCATTTCAAGCTCGTAGCGTTCGGGAATTATGCGCTTTTGCAAATTCTCCGTGGCAATCATTCCGGGGGCGAGCGTGTTGGCGGTAATTCCGTGCGGCGCGCCCCTGAGCGCGAACGAACGCGTCAGCGCATGCAGCCCCAGATTGCCCGCCGTGTATGCTACCATGCTCGGCTCTGCGGGATAATGCGCGCGCGCCGAAGAGACGTTTATTATTCTTCCCCAGCCTTTCGGTTCGGCATATTTGAAGAATTCAAGCCCGCACAAATACGGCGCGCGAAGCTTTACGGCAATGTTTTTGTCCCACCATTCGGCCTCCGATTCGTCGGGGCGGCGCGACATCGGGTCTACGCGCGCGTTGTTTACAAGCACGTCAACGCCGCCGTAAAGTTCGTTAAGCTCGGCGAACATTTTTACAATGGCGTCGGGGTTCGAAATATCGCAGACATACGCCGCGCCGTCTCCGCCCGCAGCCTTGATTTCGTCAACAACAGCCTGCGCGCGCTCGACGTTGCTGTGGCAGTTTACAACAACAAAACAGCCCTCCGCAGCGAGACGTTTGGCTATGACCTTCCCGAGCCCCTGCGAAGAACCCGTTACCAATGCAACTTTTTTGTCCATAAAAACTCCTTTTGTTTAACCTTTTGCGTTGTGTAGATTATAAAAATACTTGACCGCTTTTCCAGCTTTAAATAATGATATGTTTTAAAAGAAATGATATGGACGCAAAACGGAAATTCATCTGGAAATACGCCGACGACAACGAAATGATATTCTGGCCGAAGTCGGCAAAATGCAGCTTTCTTACAAGCTCCTCAAGACTTATTTCCGAAAGCTACATACAGCGCGGCGGGGCGCGGCGCGGAAAAATCGAGGCGGTGGGCAGGGACGTTCCGCCGATACTCGAACGCTTGGGAATTGTCTGGGCGGGGTTTTCCACAATGCCGAAATCGTTCTATCAAATCATAGGCAAAAGAAAATATTTTATGTTTTTTGTTGTGGAGGACGGCGAAATGCCGCTTTCGGTCGGCAACAAAAAAACGGTTCTGGTCAGGCACGATTTTCTGCTCATTCCGCCGTCGGTCGATTTCGCGAAAATCTCGGTCGACAGGGGCTGCGCATTCACGCTTTGGGGGTTTCTTGACGCCGACTGGTTCAGGCATAAACGCGGCCTTGCGGAGATAGAAATTTTCAGGAAATTCAAGTGCTCCGAACTTGTTTTGCACATCGCGCGCGCCTACGAATTGGAGGCGTATTCGGAAAACTGCAATACGGAAATTTTGTGGAATCTGGCGCGTGCGCTTGTTTCGGTTCTGAGAAAAAATCTGGACACACAGCCGCCCGCGCGCGATTTTCGGAAAATCGGCAAATTTATCGACGCGCTCAAAAGGGGCGAATCTTTCGCAGTTTCGCTTCCCGAAGCCGCCAAAACACTGGGAATTTTGCCGTCCGCGCTCAACGACTACTGCCAAGCGCGGTATTCGGCAAGCTTTTCAAAGTGCGTGCGGTCAATGAAAATGGAGTCGGCTTTGGAGCATTTAAGGCGCGGCGAAAGCGTGTGCGAAACCGCCGCCCGCTTGGGCTATGCCAACCAGTTCGTGTTTTCGCGCGCATTCAAAAAACACTTCGGAAGCTCTCCCAAAAACTTTGCGGGGCGTTGAAACGCCCAAGCGCGCGGGAGTTCTTCCGAACAATCCGCGCGCAGGGCGCAAAAAAAGGCAGCTTTTTTTGCCGCCTTTTTTTGCGCGAAACTTCCCGCGTTTACTTGCCCAAATTTCCCCAGCAATCGACCGAACGCACCTTGTATTCCGACGCGTCGGTTGAATTGACTTTGAACTTTGTGTCAACCGTGGAGGCAATCTGCTTGCCGTTTTTGTAGACTCTGTAGTAGCGGTGCTCGGGCGTGCGGTCGGGAATCCAAATCAGATTTCCTTTGTAAATTGAAACCCCGTTGATTGCCGCGGGCGTGCGGTCTTGGTAGTCGGTTGTGAAGAAGCACGCAGACTTCGCGGGGATTTCCGCCGTGAATGAGTTGCCATTGGGGACAATCGTGCACTTGGCGTTTTGCAGGTCGTTGAATTTGTTTTCGGGAACGTTGGCGGCCTCGTAGACATACATTCTCAGCGGCTTGATAATTTTCTGCTTGCTGTCCACCGAAATTTTCTTCGCTCCGCCGCGGTTGATTACCACTACCGACATCGTGCCGTCGCCGTTTTCCACCGCGCCCGTGCGGACTGTGTAGTCGGAGGAAACCGAGGGAAGCACAGTTGAGCCCGAGCGGAAAAGCTTCGCCAAATAGCCCATTGCGTAGAGTTCGGGATACGCCGAATAGTCGCCCTCGCGCGAGCCCCAGCGGAACATTCCCCACTTGTTGTATTTTATGTCGAGGCGGTAGACGCAGCGCGCGGCCTCGAAAATTGCCTGCTGGCGGGGCGAGTGCCCGTCTTCGACAAGGAAGGGGTCGGGGTAGTCGCAGAACGACCACGAAATGCAGCCGAGCGCACCCGAGTTCATCGCCGCAACGCCCACTTCGAGCTTCGCCAAAACGGCCTCTTTGGCGGTTTCGGGCTGGCGGACGTTGTAGCTGAAGTCGTCAACCATAACCGGCGACGAGTTCCAGACCGAGCAGAACCCGTATTCGCCCAACAGGAAACGCTTGTTCTTGCGCAGCGACATTCCCACGAGCTTGTCGAAATATTCCCTGTATTCGCCGTAAAGACGCAGGTCGTCGACGCGGCGTTTGTAGACATACCAGTGCGCGCAATAAAGCCCGACGTATTCGTCCATGTTGTCTATTGCCCACTGGATTGAGTCGATGCCCTTTTTGAGGTTTGTTGTTACCGCAACGTCTGTGGCTATTATTTTGATGTCAAGCCCGCGCTTCTGGAACGCCCAGTAGAGGGCGTCGTTGTATTTTTTGAACAGCTCCATGTTGCCGATGAAGTAGTCGAACCTGTTGCCCGAACCGAGCTCGTTAGTCAGACAGTAGTAGCGGATTTTTCGGCAGTCGCGAACCTTTATCAAATACTCCAAATTGGCGGCGATTTTGTCGGCGTATTCCTCCGGATTCATCTTCTCGGGGAACGACGGCATAGGCCCGGGGCAGACGTAGAGCGTTGTGTCGGAAAGCCTGAAAGTTTTGTCGTAGTAGTCGGCGAACCTGTCCAGCTGCGATTTCGGGCAGTCGTAGTTGGCGGTGTAGACGCGGCAGAACGTGGGCGAAATTTCGCGGAACGTCTTCAGCGCGCGCTCGTTCATAAACGCTTCGTCCATAACGGGCGTAAGCGACGCCTCCGAGTTCTGGAAACCGAACCCACCGAAGAGCCAGCGCATAACGGGCTTTTCGATTTTTATCTCCGCCGTTGATTGGTCTGAACCCGCCGCCGCAGCAGACGCCGCCGCCGCCGACTTTGCTTGCTCCGCCGAAAACGCACACGCGCCGAGCATAGAGGCACACGCCGCTATAAATATTTTGCCGTATTTCATATAAAAAAACCTCCTTGTCGTTAGAGTATCCGACGCCGACACCGCCGAAAATGTTCCGACCACCGAAAAATGTTCCGTGCCCACCCGCCGATACAGAACCGATTTTACAAAACCCTCCTTCCCTTATCCAGCAAAAATAAATGATATGCTTTCTGAAAAATGATATGCACCCTCCCGTTCATACAAACCCCAAAAAACACGCCAAATAAATATACCGCCTCCTCCCTCCTAACTTCCGCTCCCGCAATAGTATTGTAAATACTG
>CAKTTC010000013.1 GCA_934613645.1 uncultured Opitutales bacterium
TGTTCAGGTAGGGATCGAACCTACGACCAAGTGATTAACAGTCACCTGCTCTACCGCTGAGCTACTGAACAATCATCGTTAATGGTGAGTGTTATCCCACTTATACCCCCCGTTGTCAACACAAATTTTTCTTTTTTTTATTGCCATTTTTTCGGGGTTGCCGCGCCGTCTTCTCCGCGTGTTTTTTCAAGGTGCTCGGGCGGTTTTTCATTCTGGTTCGCAAAAAACTTGATTTATCGCTTTTGCGATTTATTGTTTCCAAGTATGAAAAAATATTTATTTATTGCCGTTGCGCTCGTCCTTTCGCTGAACTGCTTTGCCCAGTATGTAAGGCTCGACATCTCGCAGCAGGTAAACCGCCGCACCGACAAGGTTCGCATTTTTAACGAATACGAAGAGTCGCGCCAGATTGTTTCAAAAGCCGTTACAATAAAGGTTGAATCCTCAAGCAAGGTTGACTTGATTGTCTGCGCGTTTTACTCGTCGGGCGGAAAAGTCACTCAGGATTTCTTCCTTGCGACCGCCTCTGCAATGACGCCGTTCGAAAAAACATTCTATCCCGAACCCGCCACGCAAACCGATATCAACTGGGCAGCCTCAACATACGGCTGGGGACGCTGGCGCACGGGCAACGCGAAAATAATGACGTGCTTTGCCGTCTACAATAAAAAGACGGGGAAATTTTTGGGATTGAAAAGCACAAGCCCGAAAATTGAAAAATTGATGAAAACGATTTTCAAAAAAGACGTTGACGAATTCGTTCGAGCAAACGTCGGATAACAATACAAACGTTATTCCCTCTCCCCCATTTTTTATGATTCCTAAAGCGGCGGGGGTTGCAGATATGCAGGTATGGGGACGAGGGGTTATTGTTGTGCGCCGAGGATTTCTGTCAAGTCGGCGTCGGGGGTGGTTATCGGTTTTATGGAAAATTTTTCGACGAGAATTTTCAAAACGTTCGGCGAAAGGAACGCGGGGAGTGTCGGCCCGAGTCTGATATTTTTTATTCCCAGCGCAAGCAGCGAAAGCAGCACGCACACTGCCTTTTGTTCATACCACGAAAGCACGAGCGTAAGGGGCAAATCGTTGACGCCGCAACCGAACGCGTCCGCCAAAGTCTGTGCCACTTTTATTGCACCGAAAGCGTCGTTGCACTGTCCCATATCGAGCAGGCGCGGAATGCCGTCGATTTCGCCCAAGTCCAAATCGTTGAATCTGAATTTTCCGCAGGCGAGCGTCAGCACGAGCGAATTTTTCGGCGTTTTTTTGACGAACTCCGTGTAGTAGTTGCGCCCCGGTTTTGCGCCGTCGCAGCCGCCCACAAGGAATATGTGTCCGATTTTCCCGTCAAGCACGGCGCGTTTTATTTTGTCGGCGGCGGAAAGAATTGCCGTGTGGCCGAAGCCCGTAGTCAGAACGTGTCCGCCGTTTATTCCCGCCATTTCGGTGTCGCGCGCGTATCCGCCAAGCTCTTTCGCTTTTTTGATTGCGGGCGAAAAATTTTTGTCTTCGCCGATGTGCGCGGTGTCGGGGAAATCGACAACCGACGTAGTAAACACGCGGTCTTTGTAGGAGTCTTTCACGGGCATAATGCAGTTTGTAGTCCAGACAATCGCCGCGGGAACGCCGTCGAATTCGCGCTGCTGGTTTTGCCAAGCCGTTCCGAAATTTCCCTTGAGATGTTTGTATTTTTTCAGCTCGGGATAGGCGTGGCACGGCAGCATTTCGCCGTGCGTGTAGACGTTTACGCCCTCGCCTTTTGTCTGCTCCAAAAGCAGATGCAGGTCGCGCAAATCGTGCCCCGTAACGATTATGAAAGGCCCTTTTTCTATGTTCGTGGAAACTTTCACGGGCTGCGGCGTGCCGTAGGTTGAAGTGTTCGCCTTGTCGAGCAGCTCCATACACTTCAGGTTCGCGCGCCCCGTTTCGAGAACGGCGGAGAGCAGTTTTTCGGCGTCTGTTTCCTCCGCAACTATGCGCAATCCCTTTCGGAAGAACGCATCGACTTCGGCCTCTCTGAAGCCGAGCACCCGCGCGTGGTGGGCGTATGCCGCCATTCCTTTCAGCCCGAAGAGGATTGTTGACTTCAGGCTTCTAACGTCTTCGGGACTGTTCCAGACATCGGAAATGTCGAAGTGCGAAGCGTGCCGCGCCCCGAGTTTTTCGGCGAATTTTTCGATAACGCGGGTGTCGAAGTTGACGTTTGTGATGGTGGTAAAAAGCGCGTCAACAATCAGGTCGGTCGTTTCGTTCGACGCGTCGGCGTGCAGCGCGAGTTCGACCGCCGCGTTCAAAAGCCTGTCTTGGGCGTTTGCCGTTTCGGGCAATTTTCCGCACACGCCCCTTTTTGTGCACCCCTTGCCGAATGCAGTTTGCTCGCATTGAAAACAGAACATATCCATACAATTCCTTTTCGTAAAAATTACTGAACCCTGCATCGGCAAAAAATTTTAGTTTTCAAGCCTGCCGCCGTAAAAACTTGACTGGAAAGGCGCGCGCATTACAGTTGCGGCAGGTTATTTATTATGAAATCGCTGAAATACATTTTTTCCATTGTGTCCATATTGGTTTTCGCGGGTGCTGTTTTTGCGGCGGCGCAAACGGGCGAAAAACGGGCGGCTGAACCGACGGTCGAGCAGACGCAGGTTGCCCAAGCCGAGCAAGCCAAAGCCGCGCCCGCCGCAACCGATTCTTCTGCGGAGGCTAAAACAGCCGCCGAGCAGGCCTCAAAGCCCCTCCCCGCGAACCTCACCAAAGAGGAGATAGACCACCTTGTATTGCAGAAAAATATCGACGCAAGCGCAGTGCAAAACGCGAACAGTATCAGGTCGGTTTTGCGCTCCGCGCTGCGCGCTATCCGCGGTTTTTCGACCGCGACGGCAGACGCGCTTGAAGCCGATTTCTTCGGAATTTTAGTTATACAATACTTGGCGGCAATTTTTGTCCTGCTTATTACGTATTTTTTGGTGAAATATGTTTTCGGATTCGTTTTCAAAAGACTTGCCGCGCTTTCCGGCGGCGACGAAAACGGCTTCGCAAAAGTATTTCTCGAAAACGTGCGCATGCCGCTCGACGTGTTTGCGATAGTTCTGGGAATATATTTCGCCCTCGTGTTCACCGTCAGCGGTGAAGCCGCCGTGGCGATGCTTTCGCGGGCAATAGGCATTGTTTTCTGGTGCGCGGTTTTCTGGCTCGTGATAATCATAAGCGACTCCGTTTTCGGGGCGGTCGCCAACAAACTCGGACAGCGTTCGGCAAAATCGACCGCCAATCTGGTTTCGTTTGCAAGGCGCGTGGTGAAGGTGATTCTGCTTCTGATAGCGGTGTTGTCGGTACTCACCAACTGCGGGGTGAACGTCAACAGCATAATGGCTTCGCTGGGCATAGGCGGCGTTGCACTTGCGTTCGCATCGCAAGACACTATTGCAAACTTCTTCGGCTCGGTCTCCATAATAATAGACCGCCCGTTCATTGTGGGCGACTTGGTGAAAACGTCGTCGGCGGAGGGCACTGTGGACGCCATCGGCTTCCGTTCAACGCGCATCAGAACGGCGAACAAGACGGTAATTACAATCCCCAATTCCGTTTTGGCGAAGGACTCGGTAGAGAATTTTTCGAAGCGCAACACGCGCAAGGTCGTCCAAACAATAGGGCTTACGTATTCGACAACCGCCGACCAAATGGAATCGATTATGGCTGACTTGCGCGCGTCGATTTCGGAGATTGAAGGCGTCAGCCGCCGCGACGGCGTTTCGGCGGAATTTTGCGACTTTGCCGACTCTTCGCTCAATGTGGAAATAATCTACTATACCTCGAAGACCGACCGCGCCTTTTATATGGCAACGCGCCGCAAAGTGAATCTGGCGATTATGCGGATTGTGGAAAAACACAGGCTGTCTTTCGCATTCCCCTCGACATCGCTTTACATCGAAAGCGACGCCACCAAGAAATAGGGTCTGCCCGATTTTTGCAATCTGCGCGGCGCGGGTTGCCGCCGAGCTAAAAAGCGCAATTTGCTAAAAAAACTCTTGCAAAAAATCGGGTATACATCATAAATGGAGCGATAATTTCCCCAATCCGACGGGGGCGTAGCTCAGTGGATAGAGCAGTGGTTTTCTAAACCATTGGTCGCAGGTTCGAGTCCTGCCGCCCCTGCCAGATTTCGGATTTATGTTTGAAGCGGACTGCCATTTAGGCCGTCCGTTTTTTTGTGTTTGCGCCTGCACACGCGGATTCAATTTCGGGATTCAGGAAAAGTTAAGCGCAAAAAACGCTTGAAAGAAAAATAAAAACTACCAATTTGATAGGGTATGAAAAATCAGGAGGTAAAAATAGTTCCATACAAAGCCGAATACGAACGCGCATTCGTGGGGTTGAATCGGGCTTGGATAGAGAAGTATTTCTGCATAGAACCCGCAGATACCGCCATTTTCAATTCTCCCGAAAAGACGATTATCCAAAAGGGCGGCTTCATTTTCTGCGCGCTTGTAAGCGGAGACGTTGCGGGCGTGTGCGCGCTGCAAAAAATCTCCACGCCGAAATACGAATACGAGCTTTCGAAACTAGCCGTAGAACCGCGCTACCAAGGCTTGGGAATCGGCGAAAAGCTCTGCAGGGCGGCGGTCGAAAAGGCGCAGTCGCTGAGCGAAAAGAAAATCCTCATAGAAAGCAACACAAAGCTTACGGCGGCAATAAACCTCTACAAAAAGCTCGGGTTCAGGGAAACGGATTCCGAGCTAAACCCGAACTTTTCGCGCGTAGATATTGTTTTGGAGCTGTGAGTTCCCCCTACTTTTCGGAGGCGTCGGCGACTATCTCGAAGAAAACCGCGACATGCTTTGAAGTGTCGATGTCGAGCTTAAGCGTGCCGCCCGCGTTTTCAACGGGAAGTTTTTCAAGCCGCTCGCCGTTGAGCTTGAGCGGATATACCGAATACTTTTTATTCGGCGAAAGTTTCAGCTCCGCCGAAAGTCTGCCCGTTTCAATAAGGACGGGCATTTCGCCCCAAGCGGTGACGTAAAGGCGGTTCTTGGAAACGCCGAAGTTTTTCATAACGGCGTCGGTATTGTAGGTGAGCACAAGCCTGTCCGAATCGGCTATGGGCTTGTCGTCGAGAGCCGAAACCGATATGGCCGCGTTCGCCGTCGACGACTTCACCGTAAGCCTGCCGAGCCGCTCGTTTTTGTGCGAGGCGCGCATAACCACGGCTTCCGTTTTGGGCGTTGAAACTTTCAGGAGCTTGTCCTTAACGCGCAGGGTGATTTCGCCGGTATCGCTCTGGTAGACGCCGTTTGCGGGGTCGGTGATGTTGTCGGGGGGAAGGACGCCCTCCGCGCGCAGACGCTTTGCGAAAGAGGCGATGTCGAATTTTTCGTCGGGCGCAATCGAAACAGTTGCGGGCGCAACCGACACCTTTTCAAGCTCTTCTATTTTTCGCGCCGAAGGGAAGTTGAGCGCAAAGCCCGTCATCAGGGCTATTTTTGCGTGTTCGAACATCGGCTGCGCAATTCGGGACTGTGCTGCATTGCGTTTTTGTCGAAAACCAAATCGACGCGGTTCGGCGAAATTTTCACGTCGCCGCGGTGGAAGAGGAAGAAATTGACGAAATCGTTTGCGCGGAACACGGGGTTTTCCGCCACGTTGAAGTAGCCCATTTCGCCGCCGCGCGGGGCAACAGCCGCGTCGAAAACAATGAGCGCGCCGAAGTCGTTGAGCGCGGAATACGCGGGGAACGTCAAAGCGGCCTCGTGCTTGTATTTGTTGAAGTGGCAGTGCTGGTATTCGGTTACGGTCATCGGCATTCCCGCAACTCTGCGGCTTGCAATCGCGCGCCAGAAGGCGATATCGTCGGAGAACTCGCTTGCGCCGCTTACCATGCCGCCGATTAGATACGAATTGGGGTGCGCGAAATACGAATTGCACGAAATGAAGCTGCCGCTCTCCGCCCCCGTAAACGACCAATACAAACGCCTTTTTGAGTTGTTCTGGAACGTCGGAACTTTCATTCCAATTTCGTTGCGGACTACGTTTTCCCAGAATGCGGTTGTCTCGCGCATTGCCTCTATGATGAAGTGTCCGTAGGCTTTTACGGCGCGGTTTGCGTTGTCGAGCGGGTCGATGTCGTCGAAAGTTTTAAGCGGCGAAACCTGTTTCCAATTCGGGTTGTCGGCGAGGAACTTTTCGACAGTTCCGTATTTCTTCCGCAAAAATTCCGCGAACTTCGATTTCACCAAAGCCTTGCCCTCGGCGGTAAGCGCGGGGTAGTTGTCCGCGCCTATTTCGAACTCGTTCCAGTATTCGAGCGTGGCTATTACGGGGTCGTCTTTGAGGTATGTTTTCGTGTATGGGTTGAAGTGCTCAAGCTGCATTTTGGCGAGCCTGCGCCAGTTTTCGCGGACGGTTTTGTCGCCGAGCATCATCTTGGCTTTGAGCGTGCCGCGCTCGTCCCAGCGGAAGTCGGGGCTGCCGTCGTCGTTGCTGCAAATGTAGTAGAAAATGTAGACGCCCTCGCGCTTGAGCGCGTAGACGTAGTAGTCATACATATCCTGAATTTCGGGCTTGAGGCGGTAGGGGGCGTCGAATTCCGCCTTGCCGCGCATTGCAACGCGCCAGCGGACGGCGTTGTAGCCCTGCTTTTTCAGAAGCTTCACATACGCGTCGATGTCGGCGTGGGTGCGGACAAGCTCGCCCGAAACGCGCGGCGCGGAGGGGTCAATAACTTCGTCCTTGACTTCGAAGCGGTTTGCCAAGCGCAAATTCGTGCCCTTGAAACGAATCGGGACGTTCGGTTTTTTCTCGAATTCGAAATGCCCGCTTTTGCCGATAACAACTTTGCCGTCTATTCCGCAGGGCGCGCCGAACATTTGCGAGGAAACGTCGAGAGCCGAACCCGCCTTGATTTCGAGGTCGGAAGTGTCGATGGGTTTCCATACTTTCGGGTCGAAAACGTAGTTTCGGGTTGTCTGAACCTCCTCCGAAGAAACGGCAACACCCGCCACTTTCCAGTCGCCCGCGCCACGGTTGTGGAACGCAATTTTTGCAATCGGCGACGGATTTTTCCCCGCCGAAGCCCCGTAGCTTACAATGAAGCGCGACAGATACAGAACGCCCGTTTTGTCCGCCTTGTTTTCCACATACACGGGAAACGCGTTGTCGAAAACGTCTGCGGGAGCCTGCGCCGAGGCTATGTCGCGCCCGCCCACAACAAACACGCTGCGCTTGCGGCCGTCGGCGAAAGTCATCTCGATAGTGCCCGAAAACTTCCCGCCTTCGGGGAGGGACTCGAACGTGTGCAGCACAAATATGTATTTGTCGTTTTCCTTGACGTATTTTGAAACGTCGATTTCCGTAGAGCGGAGTTTGTCGGAAGTGGAAACAACCCAGTTGCCGCTCTCTGTTTTGGCGGGGATTATAAAATCCATTCCGCCGAACGAGTGCGCACCCGCGCCGATATTTTTAACGCCGAGCATTTGCCCGTTTACGAACGCCGAAATGTCGGCTACCTGCGCCGTTTTTCGTCCGCCGCACGCCGCGGCAAAGAGTGCAAGACCCGCAAAAAAAATCCGTATAAATATTTTCATTTCTCCCTGTGTTTATAGATGTTGTCAGATTCCCGAAATTGTTCCGTTCGAATTTCGGCAGCGCAAAACGCTCTACATACCTCGCGCGCCGATTCAAGACTTTTTTGGAACGCCTGCCCGCCCAAAGCACTCGCCCAAACCGTCCGCAGAACCCGCCAGCCCAAGCCGCCAGCCGTTGCGGCGCGTTTACCCTTGACAACCAAAAACCTATCGCCTTGTATGTTCTTATATGCACATGATTACTACTAAACTTACACTTAAAACCATAATTGCAGCGGCGTTTGCAACCATTGCGTGCGCGGCCTCCCAAGCGTTCGAAAAGGCGACGCTCAGAACCAAAATGCTCGACGGCTCTGTTGTCGAAAAAACGGTCGCGTTCGAAAAAACAGCCGACGCGTTCCGCATAACAATTCCCGTGGGCGAGATTTCGCGCGGGGTAAAATACATCGACATTCTCGCCGACGAAGCCGTTGCAAAAAAGGGCGAAGAGGGCTTTTTCGTCCTCGGAGACAGCTCCTACGGGGAGTTCAAATACTCCGACGGCGAATACACGCCGACGTTCAGCCATATGCCGATTTTCGGAATGAAAACGCCGCGCGGAAAATTCGCCGCCATAGTAAAGGGATTGAAGCTTGAGCAAGCCCCGACGGTCGAGGCGGTAGGCGGGCAATACCGCGTGTTCCCGCGCTTTTTCATTTCCGACCCCGACTGCAACACGCGCAACAAAATTTCGCGCACAATAGCGTTCGACCCGTATGAAGACATTGTCGTGGACTTCTACCCGCTCGACAAAAACGACGCGGGATACGCCGACATCGCGAAAGTCTACCGCAACTACCAACTCGCGCGCGGAGAGGTTCGCCCGCTGCGCGAACGCGTAAAAGACAACCCCGCACTCGCCTACACGGCGGATTCAATCTACGTTCGGCTGAAGCACGCGCGCAAAAAGTCGGACGCGAAAAACCCGCTGCACAGAATGCAGACGGTTGAAAACGAGCCTGAACTCGAAATATTCTTCACGTTCGACGACTTCGCCGACATCATGCGCAGAATGAAGGCGGAGGGAATCGACAAGGCGGAAATGTCGAGCGTGGGCTGGAACATCTCGGGGCACGACGGGCGTTTTCCCCAGTATTTTCCAGTAGAACCGAAGCTCGGCGGCGAGGAAAAATTCCGCGCGGCAATATCCGAAGGGAAGTCGCTCGGCTACCACATCAACTGCCACATAAACCCGTTTTCGGTCTTCGCAATTTCCAACAGATACAACGACAACGGCATTGCAATGTTCCCGAACGGCTCGCCGTTCTTCGACTACTTCCAACCCGGCGGCGACGCCTTCCGCCCGTGTTTCCAACGTTTCCACGACCTCTGGATAAAGGACGATTTCAAAAAGATGAAAAACTTGGGGCTTAACGGCATAATGCACCTCGACGTAATTTCATACGTTTCGCCCTACCCCTGCAAAGACCCGATGCACCCGCTCAACAGAAAGCAGACAACGCAATATCTGAATAAAATAGGTGCATATGCGCACAAAATTTTCGGCGGGCTTGCGTCGGAGGGCGGGCTTGACCACCTTGCCCCCACGCTCGACTTCGCCCTGTATCTGTGGGCGTATCCAAAGTGGGAGGGCAAGCCCGAAAGGCTCGCCGAGAAAATCGTCCCGCTCTGGCAGCTTGTCTACCACGGAATAATAATGAGCAACCCATACTACACCACGATTGACGCCCTCTACCCGAAGTCATACGCCACTTCCGACCAGCGCAAAGCCTACGACTACCTTGAAAACCCGCAGACGCGCTGGCTCAAGACAGTGGAATTCGGCGGACGCCCCACGTTCTACTATACCGACTACAAAAACCTCAAGCCGATGAAACAAGCCTACGACGAATTTCAAAAGCTCAAGCACCTCCAACTCCAGTTTATGCAAAACCACGCAGAAGTTGCCGAAAACGTTTTTGTAACGACCTACGAAAACGGAGAGGAAACCGCCGTAAACTACCGCAGCGAACCTTTCGAATACCGCGGCGAAACAATCCCCGCAAAGGGCTACAAGCTCCTGCCCGCACGCCGATAGGCGCAGAGCGCAGACGCATTTCACAGCTTCGCGCCGCCCTCCGACCCGAGTGGCGGCGTTTTTGCGGACGGGCATCGCGAATCCGCGGCAGCAAAAATTTCCTTGAATAAAAATCGGGCTTTCGGAAAATGCGTTCCGTTATGAAGGCGTTTTTTATTGCGATTGTAGCCGCGCTCTTGGCGGGAATCGGGTTCGCGGAGGAAGCGGGGTGTCTGAGAAAATCGGATATGCCCAAGAGGCTGCTCGATTCCCCCGAAACGGCGAACGCCGAAATGCTGCTTTTTGTCAATTCGCAATTCGGCGAAACCGCGCTGTTTTTCGGACGCAAAAACGGCGGATTTTTTGTGCGCAAAATATCGCGCCCGCAAAGGGAAAATGCGCGCGGCGCAATGCCGCTTCCGCGCAACGCCTACGAGGCAATTCAAAAAATCGCAACGCTTGAAGTGGCGGCGGCAAGCAAAAGCGTCAAGCTCGGGCTTGACGGGCACTACGCAGGCGCGGCGGTCAAAACGGGCGGAACGTGGGCGTGCGCCGAGGGCTGGGCGCACAACAATCCTCCGTATTTGCGGCACTTCAAACTTTTTCGGCTTGCGGAGGCGGTTTCGCGGGCAATAAACGCAAAGGCGGGCGAAAATTCGGCGGAAGAAATTCTCCGCCTTACCGACGAATTTTACAAAATCGACCGTTTTTACGGCAAATCGGGGTTTCTTAACGAATTGGCGGAAATGCTCGGACTGCGCAACCCCGCAACAATAGCCGAGCTCGAGAGTTTGTGTGAGGAGCCGAAATGCGAATTTGAAATGCCGATGTCGGCGGAAAATCTTCCGCAAAAATTTCCGCAAATTTGCAAACTTCGCCCAGTCGAAATTTTAATACGGCAGGGGGACGCGGTTGTAGTGCTTCCGTGGAAGTGCCCCGCAATGAACGCGGGTGAGAGCGTAAAAATAATCGTCGCCCCCGAAGACGTGAACGCCGAAATGGGCACAACCAAACCGAACTGCGCGGAAAGCCTAAAACTGTCGCCGCGCATTTGGCTGGTTGTAGGTTCGGGAAGCCCCGAAGATTCTATTTGTCGGAATCGGAGTCGGACTCACTCTTGGGAGAGTCGCAACAGCAGGAAGAAGCGGAAGGTGCTGCCGCTTCGGCGGAGGGTGCGGCTATCTTTGCGTTGATTGCCGAAAGCTTGTTGTAGATACCCACAACCAAATACACAAACTCTATCTGTATTCTGAAAACGAGCATTGCAAGGGGCGTGCCTATAATCACCGTAAACAGCCCGCCGAAAAACGAGTTTGCCATTTCCGAAAGCCCGTAAAGCACGCCCACTATGCCGATAAACGTTACGCCTACCCTGTAAATCCAAAGCAGCAAATCGGTAAGAACGAGCTTGTCGAGCGAATACATATCCCTGAAAAATTTGTTCATATTTTTTTCCTTTTGTTTCAAAAACCTTTGTTGCAAAGCAGCCAAGTATTGAAGTTATCGTCGGTTTTTATGCAAGCTTTAAATGGTTTTTGTGCTTGAAAAGCGGAGCGCGAAAATTCTATTGTTCGGATGTGTCAAACTGCGGAATGCGTGTTATGGAATTTTTACCCGAAATCTGTTTCTTTTTTCTGGCGGCGAACCTCGCGGCTTTTTTGATTGCTGCGGCGGGGTGCGCGGGCGCGGGAATCAATTATGCGTTTGTCCGAAACGAAGACGCGCGCCGACGCGCCTTTGAAGCGGCGCGCAAAAACGCCCCTTTAACCGCCGCGTTGTTTGTGTCGAATTTGGCCGCGCTTTATGCGGCATTCCCGACGGCGGGCGAAATCCTCCTTTCCAAAACGGTTCTGTCTTTCCCGCTTTTTGCGGGCTTTGCGGCAATGCTTGCCGCACAGGTTTTAAGCCCGCGCAAACGGCAACAACAACCGCAGGCATTCGGCGAAAACTTGCGCGCAAAAGCTTTGCCGATTGCCTCCTCGCTTTTTGCCGCCGCGCTGGGATTCGCTCTGGGAGCGGCTCTGGGCGGACAGGTCGGTGGGCGGTTTCCGTCGCCAAAGCTCGAAATTCTGAAATCCATAACGCCGCTTTCGCTTGTATGCGCGGTTTTTGTTCCGTGCTTTTTTGCGGCGCAGCACGCGCTTGCGGGGACTGTTTCGGCGGAGGGCGAAGCGCGCGCGGAATTCGCGAAAATTGCACAAAGAATGCTTGTGTGCCTGATATTCCTGTTTTTCGCGGTGATGTATGCAACATTCCATATGCTTGTTGCCGACCCGTTCAGGGCGGTCTTGGACAGCTACGCAATAAGCGCGGCAATAGCGGGCTGTTTTGCGGCGGCGCGCTTTGCCGTGTGGAAGGCGCAGCGCGGAAAGTTCGGCGCGGCAATTTTTGCGAATTCACTGTTTGCGCTGTGTGCGGCTCTGCTGCTTGCCGCATGCGCGTTTCCGTTTGTAATTCCGCCCGCCGAAAACTGCGGGTTCGAAGGGCTTTCAATAAAAACGGCGGCGGCGGGGCAAACGCGACTTCTGTTCGCGCTCGCTATTTCGGCGGCGGGCGTAGCCTGCGCGGCGGCGGCAGTGCGCAATTCCGCCAAACAAGACGCGTCAAAATAGGGCGAAGCGGCGCGCAATCCGCCCGCCGAAATCGCAAAAAAAGCTTGCCCGCCAAGTGCGGCGGAATTACGATGTTTGGATTCTATCACCAACAATCTATATTATGAAAAGCGAGATTTTGAAAAAATTGGCGGCGGTTGCCGTTTTGTGTGCGGTCTGTATTTCGGCATTTGCGGCGCAGGCGCGCGAGCTTAAGCCCGTAAAATACGTGTTCCTGTTCATCGGAGACGGAATGTCGATTCCGCAGCGAATGATGACCGACGAATACCTCAAGCTAAGCGGCCAAAAAGAGCTTCTGATAAACAACCTCCCCAACAACGCCGTAACCTACACGCGTTCGGCAAACTCCTTCATAACCGACTCCGCCGCAAGCGGCACTGCAATAGCCTGCGGCGGCAAAACAAACAACGGGCGCGTGGGCGTTTCCGCAACGGGCGAACGCTTTGAATCGGTCGCGGAGACGGCCAAGAAAAACGGCAGAAAAGTGGGAGTTATAACGAGCGTTACAATCAACCACGCAACCCCCGCCGCGTTCTACGCGCACAACGACAGCCGCGGCAACTACTACAAAATAGCCCTCGATATGATAGCGTCAAACTTCGACTTCTTCGGCGGCGGCGGAATCGGCAGCTCCTACAAGAGCGAAGCGGGCGGCAAAAAAAGCGACGCCTACAAACTCGCCGAAGAGGCGGGCTACAAGGTCTTCAGGGGCAAAAAGGCACTCGACGGCGTTAAAAAAGGTTGCGGCAAAGTTATGGCGTTTGCCTCCGACGGCGCGCTTCCCTACGCAATCGACGACCCCTCCGGCCCGCGCATAGCCGAATTCACGCAAAAGGCAATCGAAGTTTTGGACAACCCCGAAGGCTTCTTCATCATGGTTGAGGGCGGCAAAATCGACTGGATGTGCCACGCCAACGACGCCGCCACGGTTATCGGCGAAGTGCTCGATTTCGACAGGGCGGTAAAAGTTGCGCTCGACTTCCAAAAAGCGCACCCCGACGAAACGCTTGTTGTCGTAACGGGAGACCACGAAACGGGCGGACTTACGCTCGGCTTTGCGGGCACGGGCTATGCGTCGCACATTCAGCTACTTGCAAACCAGAAAAATTCGCGCGACGTCACGACCAACAAATTCAGAAAAATCCTCGCCGCCGACGCCGATATGACGTTCGAAAAATTCCGCCCCGCAATAACCGAGGCGTTCGGCTTCAAGTTCTCGGGCGATGCAAAAAAAGACAGAATGGTGCTCTCCCAAAAGGAGATTGCAAAAATCCGCGACAGCTTCGACAAAAACATCAAGGGCAAGAAACCCGAAAGCAAAAACGTGATGAAGTTCGTCAACACGCTCATCTTGACTTTGGACAACAAAGCGTCAATCGGCTGGACTTCCAACGCGCACACCGCCCTGCCCGTAAGCACGACCGCGACGGGCGCGCAAAGCGGCGCGTTCAACGGAACTATCGACAACACAGACATCGCAAAGCTGCTCAAACAGGCAGTCAAATAGGGAATGTCTATTCTTTCAAAACCGTTTTGGGGCAACGCCGTAGCCGTTCTGGTTTTCGGCGTTGCGTGCGTTTTCATGGCGGCTATTCCCCCCTACAATTCCGCCCCGCAGGAGGGCATAAAGCAGCGCGCACGCGTGCTTGAATGCGACAATTCAAACGTGTTCAGCGTGGGGCTTCTGCTGCGCGGGGAGCAGTCGCTGAAGCTGGAAATTCTTTCGGGCGAACACAGGGGCGAAGTGTTCAACGGCGTGAACGTGCTGCGCTCGCAAATGGATTTGGACAAGGTTTTCGAGGCGGGCGATACCGCGCTTGCTGCAGTCCCGCACGGGGCGCGCGCCGACCGCGACACAATCAACGCGCAAGACTACTACCGCGCGGGATACATGGCGGCGTTGTTCGGGCTGTTCGCGCTAATGCTGCTTGTTTTCGCGGGAATGACGGGGCTGAAGGCGTTGGTGTCTTTCGTGTTCTCGTGCCTTGTAATCTGGAAGTTCGTAGTGCCGATGTGTCTGGACGGAATAAACCCGATATGGGTCTGCTTTGCGGCGGTTTTCGTCCTGTCGGCGGCCATAATATTTCTCGTGGCGGGCTTCACGCGCAAGGGCTGGACGGCGTTTGCGGGCACAATGCTTGGCGTGCTTGCAAGTTGCGCAACGGCGTATTTGTTTGCAAAACTTTTCAAGATAAACGGCGCAATTATGCCGTTTTCGCAGGCGTTGCTGTATTCGGGCTTCGAGGATTTGAGCATTGCCGACATCTACATAGGCGCGATTTTCCTTTCGTCGTCGGGCGCGGTTATGGATCTGAGTATGGACGTTGCCGCGGGAATGAACGAACTTGTTTTGCGCAATCCCGAAATTTCCGCGCGCAAGCTGCTGCGCTCGGGACTGCGCATAGGAAGACTTGTTGTGGGCACAATGTCAACCACGCTTCTGCTGGCGTATTCGGGCGGATACCTCACGCTTATGATGGCGTTTGCAGCCCAGGGCGTGGAGCCGCTGGATTTCCTCAACAACCCGTATGTTGCAAGCGAGTCGGTAAAAACGCTTGTAGGCTCTTTCGGGCTTGTTCTGGTAGCTCCGTTTACCGCGTTTGCGGGCGCGGCGATTTTCGGCGCAAGGCCGCGCGGCGGAGGCACTCCTTCGCTGAAATAGCCTAATTCGCGCGTGTGCGCGGCTGACGGCACTCTGCAAAAAACGACGCCGAAAGAGCATAAAAAACTTGAAAGAAAATCCGATAATCCTTAGAAATTGCGGCACAGAAAAACAATTTCTACTACTATGGATATGTCAAAAATCCTTTCGAACACCGCGTTGGGCATAGACCTCGGCGGAAGCAAAATTCTGGCGGTCGTAACCGACGCCGAAAACAACGTGATTGCGTCGGCGAAAAACCCGACCGACGCCTCCCTCCCGCCCGATGGCATAGTAAAGGCAATGAAAGCCACGGCCGCAGAGGCGTTGGCAAAGTTGGGGCTGAAAATAGCCGACGTCGATTTTGCGGGCGCGGCAGTCCCCTCCCCCGTAGACCCCGCTACGGGCGAGGCGTTGTTCGCCACCAATTTAAGCTGGAAGAAGGCTTCGTTTAAAACGCTTCTTAAGCGCGAATTCGGGCGCGACGTTGTTCTGGGCAACGACGGCAATTTGGGAATTTTGGGCGAACACTTCTGCGGCGCGGCAAAGGGCTATTCGTCTTCGGTCGGCTACTTTATCGGAACGGGGCTCGGCGGCGGAATAATAGTAAACAACGAGCTTCTTCTCGGCAAGTCGGGAATGGCGGCGGAGCTTGGGCACGCAATAATCGCCACGGGCGGACGCCGCTGCGGGTGCGGGCACAGGGGCTGCGCCGAAGCCTATTGCAGTAAGCTGGCGTTCGTAAAGGCGTTGAAAAAAGAGGTTTTCAAGCGCGGCAACAAAACGTCGCTGCCCGCCGACAAGTTCGACAAAAACTCGAAGAACATCAAAAGCAAATACCTTGTCCGTGCCTACGCCGAGGGAGACCCGTCGGTGCGAAAAGTTGTTGACAAGGGGCTGCGCATGCTCGGCGTTGCAATGGCGTCTACCTGCGCGGTTGTCGCGCCCGAGTGCATTGTATTGGGCGGCGGCTTTGCGGTCTCAATGGGAGAGGCTGTTTTGCCGCCCGTGGAAATGTCGTTTGCGCAGCATTTGTTCGGAATGAACCCGAAGTCGATACCCATCAAGCTTTCGACGCTCGGCGACAACGCCGTGGCGGTCGGG
This sequence comes from uncultured Opitutales bacterium, assembly GCA_934613645.1. Taxonomy (GTDB): domain Bacteria; phylum Verrucomicrobiota; class Verrucomicrobiia; order Opitutales; family Intestinicryptomonadaceae; genus Merdousia. The sequence goes on from CAKTTC010000013.1 coordinate 15,994, forward strand.
GCTACAATACTCGCGCGGAAGGCGGCGCAAAAATGAAGAACACGCTTGCGGCAATAGACGTTGGGGCGCATTCGGTTCGCATGCTGATTGTGGAGGCCGACGAACGCGACGGCTCATACGAAGCTATAGAGGAGCTTGAAGTTCCCGTGCCGCTTGGCTCGGACGTGTTCAAAACGGGGAAAATCTCGAACCACTCGGTGGAGCTGCTGTGCTCCGTAATGAAGAAATTCAGGACAAAGCTCGACGAATACAAAATCTCCGAATACAGGGCGATAGCCACAAGCGCAGTGCGCGAGGCCGTCAACGCCGACGTCTGTCTGGAGCGCATTCTGCACTGCTCGGGGATAAGGCTTAAAATCTTCACGGGCGCGGACGAGGCGCGGCTGGGCTATCTGATTGTAAAAAACAACATTCCCGCGTCGTTCGGGTTCGAGAAACAAAAGGTTATGCTCGCCGACATCGGCACGGGCGCGTGCCAAGTAAGCGCGTATGAAAACGGCGTAATAAGATTCACGGAAACGGTCAGGATAGGCACTCTCAGGCTTGTTGAAAACCTCTCCGACACCTCCGCGCCCTCCGCGCGCATAGAGTATCTCGCGCCGATGATTGCCTCGGCCTTCGGCGAAATGGAATACCTCTCCGAAAGACTTGACTGCGACTGGCTCATTCTTGCGGGGGCGTCGGTGCGCGCAGTGTTCGATATGGCGGGCGGCAAAAACGGCGCAAAGGCGGTGGCGTCGCTCAAAAGGGAACAGTTCGAAAAAATAATGCAGAAAGCCGCGTCTATGACGGTGGAGGAAATCGTCAGAAAATGCGGAATAAAGTCGGACTTGGCGGAGGCTGTTTTGCCCTGCTGCCTGATGATAGACAAGCTTATGCGCCTTACGGGCGCGGGCAAAATAGTAGCCCCCTCAATCTCCACAAAATACGCCCTCGTGGAGGACTACATTGCCGAACACGTCTCAAAGCGCGATTTCTTCGAGCCTCAAATACTGGGAATGAGCATGCAGACGGCGTTGCGCTACGGCTGCGACCCCCAGAGAACAAAGCGCGTTGCGGAGTTCGCCGAAACGCTTTTCGGGCAGACGCAAAGCCTGCACGGCCTCGACCCGCGCGACCTGCTTCTGCTTAAAGTGGCGGCAATGCTCCACAAAACGGGGCTTTTCATTTCGAATCAGGCATACCACAAACACAGTTTTTATGTGGTCTCCAACACCGATATTGCGGGGCTTTCCGCCGAAGAGCGCAAAACGGTTGCGCTGATTGCGCGCTACCACCGCAAGTCGCTGCCCAAGCCGCAGCACTCCGAATATATGTCGCTGCCCGCCGAAAGGCGTTTTGCGGTCAACAAGCTGGCGGGCATTCTGCGGCTTGCGTGCGGGCTTGCCGACGCGTATCCCGACGGCGCGCGGCTTAAACTGCGCTTCGGGCGCGGGGTTGTGTGTGTCGACGGAAACGCGCGCTCGCGCGGCGCGGACACTTCCGGGATAGACACGTCGCTTTTCCAATACGCATTTGCAACGAAAATAATTTTCTCCTGACGATGACAGAAAAAACACGCTCAAAACAAAAATACGTCAACCGCGACATCAGCTGGGTGGAATTCAACTCGCGCGTGCTCGACGAAGCCGCCGACGCGGGCAATCCGCTTGTGGAACGCCTGAAGTTCGTAGCCATTTTCAGCGGCAACCTCGACGAATTCTACATGGTCAGAGTTGCGGGAATTTCGCAACAGCTCGACGCGGGAGCGGTCTCGGTAGAGGGCGGGTTCGACCCCGCGGAGCTTCTGGCGCAGCTCGACGCGCGCATACGCAAGCTCGCCGCGCGCCAACGCCGCTATCTCTACGCCGACATTCTGCCGTCGCTCGAGCGCGAGGGCGTGCGCATTGCCGACTGGCACAGCCTCGACATCGCCAAGCGCGAAAGCCTGCGCAGAACCTTCCGCAACGAATACCTGCCCGTTTTGACGCCCGTCGGCGTCGACAGTTCGCACCCGTTCCCGCTCGTGCCGAACCTCGGCTTGGAGCTGCTTGTGCGCCTGAAGAAGGAGGGCGAAACGCGCGAACGCTTCGCAATGGTGGAAGTGCCCGCGTCGATGCCGCGCTTCATTGTGGCGGAAACTTCGGGCGAAAACGTCGCGCTTGTAACGTCGGAAAGCCTGATTGAAAACAACCTCGACCTGCTTTTCAACAAGTGCGAAATACTGGAATGCTCCTGCTTCAGAATCTCGCGCGATATGGACTTCTACATAGACGAAGAAGCCACCGACGACCTCCTCGAGGAAATCCAGACCGCGCTGCGCAAAAAAACGCGGCGGCGCGTGGTGCGCGTGGAAGTGTCGGCGGGAATGACAAAGAAGTCGCGCGAATGGCTGTGCGGGCACCTCGCGTTCGAGTCTTCGCTCGTGTTCAGCCACGCCGGAATGCTCAATCTCAAAGACCTCTTCCAGCTTGCCGACATCGTTTCCAAGCCGTCGCTTAAGGCCGCGCCGCTTCCGCCGCTGCCCTCCATACACGCCGATGCCAACCTTTCCATGTTCGAAAACATAGCAAAGTCGGACGGCGGGTTTCTCGTGCACCACCCGTATGAGTCGTTCGACACCGTCGTGCGCCTGCTCAACGAGGCCGCCGCCGACCCGAACGTGCTTGCAATCAAGCAGACGCTATACCGCGTAAGCGGCAATTCGCCCGTGGTAAACGCGCTCATACGCGCGGCGCGCAACGGCAAACAGGTGTCGGTGCTGGTGGAGCTGAAAGCGCGCTTCGACGAAGAAAACAACATCAACTGGGCGAGGGAACTCGCCGACGCGGGCGCGCACGTGGTCTACGGAATAGCGGGGCTTAAGGTGCACTGCAAAATGCTTATGATTGTCCGCCGCGAAGCCGAGGGAATCCACAGATACATGCACCTCGGCACGGGCAACTACAACGACAAAACCGCCAAACAATACACAGACCTCGGCTTCTTTACCGACGAAAAATCAATCGCCAACGACATCTCCGCCCTCTTCAACGTAATAACGGGCTTTTCGGCTTCGCCGCAGTGGAACAAAATTCTCGCCGCCCCGTTCAATATCCGCGAACGCCTCATCTATATGATTGACCGCGAGGCGGAGTCGTCTTCGGCGCAAAACCCCGGGGAGATTACCATAAAGGTAAATTCGCTCATAGACTTCGAAATAATAGACCACCTCTACGCCGCCGCCCGCAAGAACGTAAAAATCAACCTTATCGTCAGGGGCATTTGCGGAATAAACCCGTGGTCGCTCCCCGCGAAAGCCGCAAAAAACATACGCGTTGTGAGCATTCTGGACAGGTTTCTGGAGCACGCGCGCATATACCGCTTCGCGAACTTCGGCGACCCCTCCTACTACATAGGCAGCTCCGACATTATGCCGCGCAACCTGCGCCGAAGGGTGGAAGTGCTGTTCCCGATTGAAAAACAGTCGCTGCGCAAAGAGCTTGATATGGTTCTGGAACTCCAGCTCAGCGACCGCCGCAAAGGCCGGCGTCTTACGGCGGCAAACACGTTCTCAAGGACGAACAAGCCGACCGACCCTACCGCCGAAAGCAGCCAGCTGAAGCTCTACAAATTCTACAAGAAACGCTACGACGATTTCGTAAAAGAAAAAGCCGCCGACAAGCTTCCTACGGTTTTCGAATCCAAATAAACTCGGCAAACCGTTTCAAAAAAGGGACGCAACACATTGTTGCGTCCTTTTTTATTCCGACTGTTTTAATTTTGCGCGCCTTAGAACGGAGGCAAAACCCGCCGCTATTGCTGCAGTATCTCAAGCGCGGGCGCGCCGTATGTTTTGAAAAGGTCGAGATGGTGTTGCCTATTGTCGATTTTTGTAATCGGGAACGAAAACATTGCGCCGTTTCGCTCTATTATCACGCGGGGTTCGGCTCCGTTGTTGGGAACTTTTTTAAGCGGCAAAATTTCGACGTGCCGTTTCTCGTATGGAAGAAGCGTAAACGTGCGCTTGCCCAAACTCTCCCACCCCGAAATCCTGACATCAACCGTGCATTTTTGCGGAGCTTCGAGGTTGTTGGTTATGTATATTCCCGCGGAATCCGCAAGAACCGATACATACGGCGACACTTCGACACCCTGCGAATACGAAATTTCCGCGCGCCCGTTGCCCGAAAAATTTTCAAGCACCAAATATTTGCTCGAAAATACGTCTTCTACCCTGCTTTCCACAATCTTTCCGCCCGCAGTGGCGGTCGCGTTCTCAGCCCCCGCGGGAAGCAGAATGCGGACTTTAGCGCGGTCGTGTTTTGAATTGAGGGTGAAGAAGATTTTACGCCTGAGTTTGTCCCATTCGAAAGCGTAGTCTATGTATGCGCCCGACGCCGGATACTTCAGAAAAACGCGGGCCTTCCTTTCGCGCGAAGCAACCCAACGCGGCGATATTTCAACGTCTTTGAAAAGGCAGCCGTTGTCAACTACGCCCGCCAGCCCCTCGACCAAACCGAACATCAGTTCCGACCCCACCCAGACGCGCGGCCCGCCCGCAACGTCTTTGCCGTCGTAGTTATAAAGGAACGATATTTTTCCGTCGCCGAGAACCTTTTGCGCGGAGCGTTCCAGAATGTCGAAGCCGTAGTATTCCATTCCGTTTTTAAACGCGGCGGCGGCAAGCTCGCCCGCCACAAAAAAGCCGATTGCGCCGTTGGTATACTCGCCGCTCTTGAAGGCCTGAAACACGGGAAATGGCGGATTGATTGTTCGGAAATCGTCGAATTTTCCCCCGAATTTTTCACGCATAAGCCTGTATTGCCTTAAAACTTCGCGGGCTTTTTCGGGAGAGTCCATTCTGTTGATGTCGTAGGAGTTCGAAAGCGTCATCTGGTTTTCCAAATCGACACCTAAATCCACTTTGTCGAGCGGCAGATAGTGTTTGTAGAACCTGCCGTTCCAAATATGCCTGTCTATGCGTGTCTTCAACGAATCCGCCGAAGCGTTCCATTTGGCCGCCGCCGCCGTGTCTCCGACGCGGGCATACATTTTTGCCAGAAGCCGCATGGCGCGGTAAAGCCCCGTGTTGTCGCCGTGCATAATGCCCATGGGCGCGTTCGGGAGAATGTCCCGCACGCTTTTCGAAACCAATTCGGTTGTGAAATCCCAAGTGTCGATGGTGTAGACGCGTTTTGCAAGTTCGTATGTCTTGTCCCAGCGGGTGGGGTCGGTCATGATGTAGTTGAGCCCTTTTTCGAGTTTTGGCAGGGCGTTTTTAAGCCACTGGTCGTCGCCCGTAGCCTGCCACGCGTAGTATGCGCCTTCTACCATCAAATACTCGACGTCCGCCTCTATTTCCAGACGGCACAAGCCATAGCCCGTATTGGGCAGCAGCTTGCGGAATTTCTCGGAGGAAATGTCGCCGCCGTGAATGTCGGTTTCGGGCGCGAGGATTTCGTAGAAAAACCCGTCGGAAGTCTGGTTTTCCAGAAGCAGGTTCAGAAAGGACGTCATATCGGTTTTAACGTAGCGCGAACTTTTCGACGCAAGGGCGTGGTCTCTAACCCAGTTCATTCCGGGTCTTACGAGAGTGTCGCCCACAATGAAAACGCGGTCGTTCCAGTTTATCGCGCTTGCGCACATGCCAAACAACATGGACATTACCTGTTTGCGCCCCGAAGTCCCCGCATACGGAATGTATGAACCCGCAATGAAGCTGTCCGTTCCGGCGTTGGGCGCGAACCCCTTTATTACGGGCGTTTGAGCCGAAACGCTTCCGAACGCACATACCGAAGCCGCCGTTAGAACCGAGATTCTATTAAAAATTCCCATACAAAATATCTCCCTTTAAAATTACATTTTTAGATTCGTTGCAAAGATGTATTGTAATTTCGGGGAAGAAAGTCTACAACTTAAAAAAATAGGTATGTAATATTGAAAAAAGGTATGTCGGGAAAACACAAATATCTCTGGACGTATTCGGACGAAGACTCGATGGTTTTCTGGTCGGAATCAAGCGACGGCAAATACCTTACATCGCCGTCAGAAGTTGTTCCAAAGTCGCTCATACGCCGCGACGGCGGCGGCGAAATACAGGCACCTCCCAAAACCTCCCCCGAAATCCTTCCGCGTTTCGGAATACTGCACGCAGGTTTTTCCGGAAAAGCGGCGGGATATTTCCACATCATAGGCAAAAACAAATATACAAGCATTGTTCTGATAGAAAGCGGCTCTCTGCGTGTAAGAACGGGGGAAGGGAATATACTTCTGAAAAAAAACGACATTCTCATTGTGCCGCCCGATGTCGATTGCGGCCCTATTTCGACAAACATCGCGGGTGCGCGGATTTTCTGGGCGCATATTTGCAAAACGCGCGCACGCCGCACCGGCTTGGGAAAAACGGCAATACGTCGCTGCAAAAGCCCCTCGTCCGTCCTAAATCTCGCGCGCGCATACGAAGCGGAAGTTTATTCCGCAGCGCCTTCAGTCCGAATTTTAACCGACACTGCGGCGGCACTATCGCACGCGCTAATCAGGGAAATCACCCTGAAAGCAGACCAATACGATACGTTCGCTGCGCGCGCGGAAAAACTTTTTAGGCGCATCGAAAAGGGTAAATATATCACAACCGCCGAAGCGGCGCGCCTGCTTTCCGTAAAACCCGACAAACTCGACGGCATTTGCCTGAAGACAAAATCGCTTACGTATTCAAAATATTCGTTGATGTGCAGAATGAAACGCGCCGCAGAATATTTGGAGCGGGGATACAGCGCGACCCAAATTTCCGAGAAAGTCGGATACGCAACCGCCTTTGCTTTTTCGCGCGCCTTCAAAAAATACTTCGGACTACCCCCTTCAAAATACGCAAAGGGCTAAACGCACGCCAGCCAATCATGCGGGGCAAAACGCAAACCGCGCAGGGGAGGAGGGATACAGGCACAAAAAAAAACGGTGGCGCGCCTGGAGAGAGTCGAACTCCCAACCTTCTGATCCGTAGTCAGACGCTCTATCCAATTGAGCTACAGGCGCAACACCGTTTTAATAAGATATGCAGTGTGTATTTTTCGTCCCCGAAAGCAAGCTTTTTTTTAGTTTTTTTACGCCGAGCGCGTTTTTTTGCGCCTACGCCAAGTATGGGCTTGACTAACAGAGTAAAATGCAGGACTTTACACGGATTGTTCGCTCGAATGGCGGAATTGGCAGACGCGCCAGACTTAGGATCTGGTTTCCCGTGAAGTGAGGGTTCGAGTCCCTCTTCGAGCAAACAGCTTCTCCGCGCTTGCGCGCAGCCCGCGCGCCGCCCCCGCAATGTCGACTTGGGCGAAAATCGCGCTTATAACCGCAACTCCCGCTATTCCGCTGCCCGCGAGCTGCCCGATATTCTCCGCCGAAATTCCGCCTATTGCAACAACCGGAATTTTCACCGCCGCGCAAATTTCGCGCAGAGTTTCGAACGGAACGTCGGCGGCGTCGGCTTTGGAATCGGTATGAAACACCGCGCCCACGCCCAGATACGAAGCCCCCGCACGCTCCGCAGCCAGAGCCTGCCCGACCGTCTGCGCCGACGCCCCCACTATAGCCGAAGCTCCCAAAATTTCGCGCGCGCGTTCCACGGAAATGTCGCTTTGCCCCACATGCACGCCGTCGGCTTTGCACGCAAGCGCAGTTTCAACGTCGTCGTTTACCACGAACGCAACCCCGCGCGCGGCGCAGAGTTTTTTGAGGGCTGCGGCAGTCCGCAAAAGTTCGGCTCTGTCGGCGTGTTTTTCGCGCAGCTGCACGAACGTTGCGCCGCCCTCGATTGCCTGCAAAACCTTTTGTTCAAGCGTTTCGCCCGCGCGAAGCCAGCGGCTGTCGGTCACGGCGTAAAGAAGCAGGGAATCAGAGTTCATACACTTTTGCGCGCGCGTCGAGCTGGGTGCCGTCGAGGTTAGAAAGGGCGTCGATTATCCTGTTGCGGTATGTTGCGTTGCCGTCGCAGGCAAGCATATTTTCGAAACCTATTTCGCCCGCAACCGCCATTGCGCACACCGCCGCCGCGACCGATTCCGCGCGGGAGTCGACCGCCGCAAAAGCGGCGACAATTCCTGAAAGCTGGCAGCCCGTTCCCGTGATTTTCTCCATCTCGGCGCGCCCGTTGCGGACGGCGAACGCCTTTTGGGAATCGCAAACTATGTCGATTTCGCCCGTCATTGCAACAACGCACGAATTTGCGCAAGCCAGCATTTTAAGGGCGGCGGCGGCTTCGCGCAGACCGGAGTCGCCCACCCTGTCCCGCGCGGAAACGTCTACGCCGCGCGTTCCGAACGCGCCCGAACACAAAAATTTCATCTCGGAAGCGTTCGCTTTTATAACCGAAATTTTTACTTCGCCGAGCAGCCGCTTTACCGTTTCGTTCCTGAATGCGCTCGCGCCCACGCCCACGGGGTCGAGAACTACGGGTTTTGAAAGTTCGTTCGCGCGCCTGCCCGCTGCAATCATGGACTCCACCGTGCGCTCGTTGAGCGTGCCGATGTTTATGTTCAGCGCGGAGCATATCGAAGCCATGTCGGCCGCTTCGCGCGCGTCGTCCGCCATAATGGGGCTTGCGCCGACCGCCAAAACGGCGTTTGCAACGTCGTTTACGGTAACGTAATTGGTAATGCTGTGCACGAGCGGACGAACCGCCCTGACGGCGTCTAAATATTTTCCGAACATATCTCCGCGATGTTGCACCGCGCGGAGCAAAAACGCAAACACAATATTTTTCAATCCGCACTTTCTTCCGCCTAAGACGCGCTTTCGGACGCGTTTGCCGAAAACCGCGGGCGCAAAAAAAGGCGTCCCGATTCCCCGACCGGAACGCCTTCCGAAAAAACCTGCGCGCTACTTGCCCGCCTTGAAAAGCCCGTAGGAAAGCGGCTCTACCGATTTAGACTTGTATACAAAAGGCTTGTCGGAATAGTTGCAGACTGTCTCGTCGCCGTTCGAATAACGGGTGAGGAAAACGTCGGGAGCAAGCTCGCCGTGGAAATCCATAAACTCGTATTGCAGATACTTGAGCTGTTCGTAAATATCGTATGCCTTTTTCAGCGGAGCTACGTCTCTGTAGAGCGTGTAGTAGAAAACGGGACGCCCTCCGAACTCCACAACCTTGAGCATCTGCCGCGCGGGCGTTTGCAGCCAAGAGTAGAATTTTTTGTTGTCGGAAAGGCGGTCGTAGCGTTTTATGGTGGGGTCTATTGTGCCGTAATACGGGTTGCTGACTATTATTCCGTGATAGACCAGCTGCCAGAACGGAACGTTTTTATCGACCATTTTCTCGGGTTCTGCCGATCTCGGGAAGAACGACGTGTAGAGGACGAAATCGAGATTCGGCGCGAGCCAGTCGAATGAACCTTCGCTGCCGAAGCTGCCAAAAACTTCGCGCGAATATTTCGCTATTTCGTTCATGCACTCCGCGCTCTGCTTGGAGTTGAGCGGGTGCGTTTTGGAAAAGCAGCGGTAGGGCATTATGCAGGAAAGAACGTCGATATGGTGCGTTCCCTTGAAGCCCAGATTGAGGAACGTCTGCCAATCGCGCTTGATGAAGTGGTCGAGGTAAACGCGGGGGCAAAGCCTGTATACGCGGCCGCCCGCCGAAATCTGCTGCTTTAGCAGGCTGCCGTCCTGTTTGACGCAGATGAAATCGGGATTCCACTCCTTCGAAATCTGATACATGCACGTCGTGGCGAAATGCACCGTCATTTGATACCCCAACGATTTTCCGAACGCTACCGCCTCCCTGTATTTTTGCTCGCCGCCGAACTCTTCGGGAATTGGAAGCACGTCGGGGAAACGCCCGTCGAAGCCGCCCGCCGTTCCGCCTACCGAGCACACTTCCGCCTTTTCGATTCCCGCGTTTTTCATGTTGCGCATAATCTCCATAAAGCGGTCGAAGCTGATGTCCACTTTCAGCGGGGGCTCGTTTTCGGGAGTCTGCACCTCAATCATTTTGTCGCGCTGGGTGTTCAACGCCTTGTAGCCGTGTTTGACGCGCACGAAAATCGACTCCGCCGTATACTTGAGCGTGGGGCTCGACTTCGCGCGCTCGCGCAGCGGTTTCACCGCCCCGCGCGAAAGCTGGTAGTTGCGGTATGTCTTGGCCATTTCGGGATAGCCCGCGTTTTCCGGAAGAAAATAATAGTCTATTACGATGTCCTCGTATGCGCCGCCAGCCTCTCTGGGATAAAAACGGTGGAACATTTTGTATTCACCGTCCCGCGCGTAGACGGAGGGAGAGCTTTCGAGAGCGAAACCCTTGACTATCGAAACGAACGTCGCGCGCGGAGTCTTCATGCCCATAATCGGCATGACGCTGTATGGGAACGCCCACAAAACCTTTTTCTTATTGCGCACGAGCATGCGCGAGCGGCCGTCGATGCTGCCGTTGTCGGTATTGTAGTATCCGAGTCTGCCGTCGGGGAAAACGTAGAACCCCTCCTCGCCCTTTTTCGCTTTGGCGAAATCGGCGGCGATCTCCAGAAACGAAACGTCCTTTCCGACCTTCCCCGCGGGTATGCGCACGCGCCAAACGCCGTCGGAGACCTTCCGCATTTCCACTTTGTAGACGGCGGAGGGCTTTGCGTTGGAGTCGTCGAACAGGCGCGGGTGTCCGTTGTATTCGGTGATTTCCGCTTTGGGCGCGCCGAAGACCGACGTGCACGCGAACAATAACGATAGTATAAATGTTTTCCTCATATTCCGATTCTACGCGCGGCTACCGCCTTTGTGAAGAAAAAAATTTTGACACACAAATAAAAAAAGACACAAAATTGGGCAATGAAAAAATCCGACGAAAAAAACGCCGAATGGAGAATTGCAAACCCCACGCGCCTGCAAATCTGGAAAACGGGAAGCCGCCAATGCTACCTCACCCCGCCGATGAAACTGCCCATATCGGAGCTTATCGAGCGCGGCGACATCTCCGTTCCGCCCGTCAAAAAAAACCTTTTTGCCGACTACGGCATAATAGCCGCCGCCTTTGTAAAGCACGCGCGCGGCTTCTACATAGAGCGCGCAAAGACCGACTACTACGTGCTGGCGTTCGTCTTGTCGGGCTCTTATTCAGTCAGGTGCGACGGCAAAAAGCATTCGGTGAAAAGCGGAATGTTCTACTCCGCCCCGCCCGCAGCCGCACTTACGAGTTTTTCGCCGAAAGCCGACATTGAGGCGTTGTGGTTTCACATAAAAAAAACGCCGTATTGGCGGGAGAAGCTCGGGCGCGAATTTTTCTGCGCGGAATCTGAACGCGCGGAGATACTGTCAAAGCTTGCGGAAGTCTACACCGAGGGCGCATACAAAAGCGGAACGCCGCAAAGATACCTGAGGAACGCCGCCGAGCTTATCTTTGCAAACATCGACGCCGAGCTTGCGCGTTTTTCCGCCGCCGAAACCCCGCAAAAAAGGCTGGAGCAGCTTGCCGCGCGTGCGGCGAAAAACGGAATCACCCTCGCCGAAGCCGCCAAATACTGCGGGCTTTCGGCGGCGGTGCTCAACGCGCAGTTCGTCCGCCGCCACGGTGCGACGTTTTCGAAATATGCGCTTGCGGCGAAAATGGACTTCGCCCGCGCCGAGCTTGCGCGCAATGCCGACATCGAAAAGCTCGCCCGCGAATGCGGATTCGCCGACAGGCACGCGTTCTCGAAATCATACGCGCGCTACTGGGGCGAAACACCGCGCGGCAAAAAAATCGGCGCGGCGCGAAAATAAAAAATTGCAACCCGCGCGCATTGTATAGTAGAACCTGTCCCGACTTTTACAAATCCACTTCAAACAACACACATCAGGAGAGATTATGAAACTTGCAAAACGCATTTTGACCTGCATTGCCGCGCTTTCTGCGGCGTGCTTGGCGCATGCAACCGCCGCCGCGCCGACAGTCAGCGACGGCACAAAAAAACACGATTTCCAAGGCGAATGGATAACCTCCGCCGAATTCGAAAACATCGCCCCCATAAACGTCTACCGCCGCCAGCTCGACTACAAACGGCGCGACGAAATCAAAAAGGCCATAAAAATACAAAACCGCCACATTCTTTTGCGCAGGGAATTCGAATTGGACAAACTCCCCCAAAAGGCGGAAGTCTTCTTCTCCGCCGACGACTACGCGAAAATCTACGTCAACGGCAGGTTCGCCGCGCAGGGGCCCGTTGCGGGCTATCCGTTCCACTACTTCTACCACGGCGCGGACATAACAAAACTTCTTAAAAAGGGCAAAAACACAATCGCCGTGCACTCCTACTACCAGGGAATGATAAACCGCGTTTGGGTGAGCGGCGACAACCGCCACGGCTTCATTTGCGACGTTGTCTCCGACGGCAAAACAGTCCTCAAGACCGACACTTTGTGGAAAATATCGCCGCACACTGCGTATTCTTCGGCGGGAATTGCAGGCTACGAAACGCAGTTCCTCGAACGCTACGACGCCTCTGCGCCCGAGGTCGGCTTCGCTTCGCCCGACTTCGACGACTCGCGCTGGGCGAACGCGCGCGCCAAACAAAACCCCGACTACAAGCTGTTCGCCTCTCCGCTTTCAATGCTCGAGTTCGAAAAGGTAAAGCCCGCAAAAGTGGAGCGCAAGGGCAACGTGATTTCGGTCGACTTCGGCGCGATGTTCGTGGGCTACTTGAAGTTTTCGGCGTCGGGCAAAAAGGGAGACGAAATCGAACTGCGCTTCGCCCAGGAGCTGAACCCCGACGGCTCGGCGCGCTACAAGCTCCGCGCGAACTGCAAATATCTTGAATACTTCAAGCTCTCGGGCGCGAAAACCGACGTCCTCGACGAATTCGACTTCAAGTCTTTCCGCTACGCCGAGATTGTCCTGCCCGAAAACTCCGACGCGAAAATCGACGAATCTTCGATAGAGCTGATAGCCCGCCATATGCCGTTCGAGCTGAAGGCGAAAAACCGCTACAAAGGCGACCCCGTCGTGGAAAAAATCTGGAATTTGTGCGTGCGCTCAATCCAATACGGCGTGCAGGAACAGATTCAGGACTGCATGGAGCGCGAAAAGGGCTACTATCTCGGAGACGGCTGCTACACGATGCTCACTTGGTGCATTCTCGTCGACGACTTCGCCCCGATGCGCAAAATGATTGACGATTTCCTCCGCACTTCGTTCATCAACGAAGGGCTCGTGACGTGCGCGAACTGCTCTTTCATGCAGGAAATAGCGGAATATCCGTTCATGATGTATCTGCTCTTGCCCGTGCTCGAGCAGCGCAGCGACCTCGACCGCGAATTCGTGCGCGAACGCATGCCCGCCTTCAAAAGAATTTTGGACTACTACGCGAAATCGTATGCCGACGGGGACGGACTGCTTGTAAACCTCGACAAATGGTGTGTCGTGGAATGGCCGGCCCCGTGGCGCGACGGCTACGATGTGGACATTCGCGAAGGCCGCGTGTGCAAAACAAAGCACAACGTAATCAACGCGTGGTATATCGGCGCAATCCGCAAATACAACGAGGTTGCGCGCAGGCTCGGCGTGCCCGAATACGCGGGCGAAGCGGAGCTTAAAAAGGCGTTCCTTGACGCGTTCTACGACGCCGACAAAAAAATGTTCAAAGACAGCGACGTTTCCTCCCACATAAGCTTTCCCGCGAACGTCTATCCGTGGTTTCTGGGACTTTGCCCCGACGAGCAAACGCGCAAAAACATTGTCGATTTGGTGCGCGAAAAGCGCGTATCAAAAAGCATGCTTTTCGTGACGTTCCCGATGATGTCGGCTCTGCGCCGCGACGGCGAAGAACAGCTGCTCTACGAAATCCTCACCGACAAAAACGCGTGGCTTAGAATGCTGCAGGACGGCGCAACAACAACGTTCGAAGGCTGGAGCAAAGACGCCAAATGGAACACGTCGCTGTTCCACCTCACGCTCTCCTACGGCGCGGTGTTTATGAGCGACTTCGACGTTTCCATTCTCGCGAAGTAGCCAAACAACTCTTCGCCCGCCCCCCTCGCAAACCGCCGCGCACGCGGCGTTCGAGGCATTAGCGACATTCGCACAAAAAACGCGCCGCACAGCAAAAAGCCGTGCGGCGCAAATTGTTTCAAGCCCGAAAAAAAATTCCGAGCACCTAAAAAAGGAAGGGGAGCGCCCGAACAAAAACCCAACAACCGGACGCTCCCCGAATATAGGATGCTTTTTTTACTGCTAACATTTAACAATAAAAATGGTTCGGCATTAGCCGCGCAAAAACGCAAACCAACGCCGACGGACAGCCGAAGAAGGCAATCCTGCGCATCGTCGAAAAAAAGGCACAAAACGGCAAACCCGACGGAATCGGATTTTCCTGCAAAAATCGGAGTTAACGCGCCCCAAATTCGACAACCCCGCACAATAGGGGACGGACGCGCACAAATACAACCGGACACTATAACACACAAAAAACCGGTCAAACAAGGCGACCTCCGCACTCCATTACGCGAGAATTACGCAGGCAATGTTTTTCAACTCGTCTCCTGACTTATCCTTGGAAAGTTAATTCAAGGCTCTCCCTTCTCGCCCTACGGCAATGGGAAATTCGAACCTTTTTTGGGGAATCACAGTGGCGCGACCGCGCCCGAATCGCCGAAATGCGCAACAGCGCACCGACCCACGGGACTTCCGTTTGAAGAAAAACGTCGCAATAAAAAGCATTCGGGCAAAAACCCGTTTCAAAGAACGAATGAAAGTCAAATTGGCATTTTCGCCAAGTCAACCTTTTTTTACAATATTTTTGCGTTTTATATTCTTGTCTTGCAGCCCGCGCAAAACATTATTACGCGGAAGAGAAATAAGGCAATCGGCGGTATTCGGGATTTTACAAATGGAACTAAGACAGCTGAAATATTTTGTGAAGGCGGCGCAAACACTCCACTTTTCGCGCGCCGCCGACGAGCTCGGCATAGCCCAGCCCGCGCTCAGCAGGCAGATAAAGCTGCTTGAAGCAGAACTTGGGTGCGCGCTTTTCGACAGAAGCAACAAGTGGAAGCTTGAACTCACCGACGCGGGAAAATCGTTTTTGGACGACTCCCTGAAAATAGTTGACGCCGCCGATACCGCCCGCAAACGCGCCCGACAGGCGTCGAAGGGCGACAGCGGCTCGCTTTCAATGAGCATAATTCCGTCGTTTTTCTGCTCGGAAAAATTTTTCGAAACGCTCAACGCAATGCGCTCAAAATATCCCAACGTGTTTCTCAAACTGAGCAAGCACTCCTCGGCAAACATACTTTCAAGCGTGGAGAACGGGCTTGTTGACTTCGGCATAATACGCGTGTCGAACACGTCCGCTTTGGGGACACAGTTCGTGGAGATAGGCAGGGAGAAAATATTGCTGGCGGTCTCCAAGAAAAACAGGCTGGCGGCGCGCAAAAAAATTTCGATGTCCGACCTGAAAGGGGAGAAATTCATAATGCTTCCTCGCGAAGAGTCGCCGTTCTTCCGACAGCTCATAGACGTGGCGTTCAAGCGCGTCGGAATTTTCGAGCCGAACGTAGCCGAGGAAATATACAACTTCGACGCCATTTTGAAATCGCTGCCCAATTCGAAACTTGTCTCGTTCGTTCCCGAGCTTCTCAAAAGCCAGAACTACTACGACGGCGTTGTTCTGAAACATATTTCCGACCTCGACGCCGACGTCAGGTATGTGGGCGTGTGGCGCAAGGGCGCAATTTCAAAGCCGCTCCAAAATTTCATCAAAATTTTAAGGGATAAATTCGATATTTAGCCTTAATTGATAACAAAAAGTTATTAAGAACGCTTTTTTTCTGCATTGAATACGCCGCCGCGGAGGGATAAAATCGGCGCAACTTGTAAAGGTTATGACAAAAGCCGAGTTGCACGAAACCCTCGATTTCATATGCGAATACGCCGCCACGCTTTCGGGAAGCGGCGCGTATACGTCGCGCGTGGTGCGCAGCGCAAAGCGCATAGCGGCGGCGGCGGGCGTGAGGCTCGGGATAATAACAAGCCACGCAAGCATAATAGTGTCGGTGGAAGACTCGGAGTCGGGGTTAATCCTCACAAAGATAGAGGAAAACCGCAAAAGCTCCATTTCCTTCGAGCTAAACGCCAACCTTTGCAGGCTCTCCTGGCGCGCGGTTGACGAATCGCTGCCGCTGGCGGAAATAAAGCGGCGTTATTCGGAAATTCTGAAAAAGCCGAAAATGGACACTTTGTTTACGCTGTTCATTGTGGGGTTTGCAAACGCGTCTTTCTGCAGGCTCTTCAACGGCGACTTCCTTGCAATGGCCATTGTCTTCAGCTCCACGCTCGTGGGGTTTTCCGTAAAACTGTATATGCAGAAAAAGGCGGCGAACGAATACATCACCTTCATAACGTCGGCGTTTGCGGCCTCCATTTGCGCGGCGGCGGCGTTGTGTTTTGAGTGCGAATCGGAAACCGCGCTCGCGACAAGCCCGCTGTTTCTTATCCCCGGAGTGCCGCTTATAAACGGAATCATCGACATTCTCGACGGCTTCACGCTTTCGGGCGTCAACCGCCTCATCAAGGCGGCGTTGCTTATAATTTGCATAGCGGTGGGGCTGTCGCTTACGCTGCTTATGGTGAGGGGGGCTATCCTATGAGCCCGACCGAAATTCTGCTCGACGCGTTTTTCGCCGCCGTTGCGGGGACGGGCTTCGGGACAATCTCCGACCCTCCCGCAAACGCCCTGCCCCGCATAGCCTGCCTTGCCGCCGTGGGGCACGCACTGAGGTTCGTGCTTATGCACTGGGGAATGGATATTGCAACGGCGTCGTTCATTGCGGGATTCGCAATAGGCAGCTGCAGCCTGATTCTTGCGCGCCAAATATCTGTTCCAATGACGATTCTGTATATACCCGCGCTCCTGCCGATGATTCCGGGGATTTACGCATACAAAACGGTGTTCTCGCTGATAATGTTTTTGCAGTCGCTCGGCGATACGCAGCGCAGCTTTTCATACATTCAAAGTTTCTTCTTAAACGCAACGGTTTCGACAACCGTAGTTGCATTTTTGGGCGCGGGCGCGGCACTGCCTACGTTCATATTCAAAAAGCTCTCGCACGCGCTGTCGAGACCCCCGAGGAATTCGTAAAATATGGAAATATTCTGGAAAACAATCGGCGAATACAACACGCAAACTTGGCGGATACAGCTGGCAATCACTATCGCGGGCGCGGTGCTCACTTGCGCCCTCTACGCGCGCCCCACGCGGAAAATCTACGCCGTCACAAAAGGCTTTATGGCGGCGGTGTGCCTCTGGATTGCCGCGGCATACTACCTCACTTTCTGCGCCGAACGCGAATACAGCGGCGCAATGGCGGTATTCTGGATTTTTATGGCAATGACGTGGATTTACGATATCGGCAACAAAAAGGTGACGCCGCAAGCGGTTTCCAAAAATCCTGTCGCGCCCGTTCTGCTGTCGGCTCCGCTAATCTATCCGCTGCTGTCGCTCGCCTGCGGGAGAAGTTTTCCAGAAATGACGTCGCCTATTATGCCGTGTTCGGTAGTGGTGTTTTCAATAGGCGTTGTTTTCGTTTTCGAAAAGAGGATAAACCTGATTCTTGCAATGCTTCTGCTTCACTGGGCGATTCTGTCGATTCCCAAAACGAAACTCTACGGAATCACCGAAGACTACTTTCTTGCGCTGTGCACAATTCCCGCAATATACCTCTTTCTAAAAAACTACATAACGCAGGTGCTTGTAGAGCCTACAAAGCCCTCGAAAAGGGTTTTGGAATATTCGCTGTTTTTGCTGTGCGCGACAATCGGAACGTTTTTTTCCGTTATGATACTTAGGCAATTTTCGGTTTTGTAGCCGAAGCCCGAAAAACTTTAAACCCGAAAACAAGGAGTAATTATGAAAAACAAAAAAATATTGCAGTTTGTAGTGTGCATTTTGGCGGGAATTGCCGCGTGGTTCATACCGTTGCAGTTTCTCGGAATAAACGCGGGATTCGAGGGAGTCCACTATTTTGTGGGGCTTCTGTTTTTTTTCTCGCTGCTGGGGATATTCAAATTCATTCCCGCGCTGCTGGCGGTGCTTATTTCCGCGCTGATAATAAGGTCGTTCTTCAACTGTTAGCAAAAAAAACGCCGCGCAACAAACATTGCGCGGCGGCGTGTAAAAGCATTTTTTTCGAAAAGCCCTACGCAAGCTCGAGCAGCTTTGCCTTGAGGGCGTCCTTGCTGCTCATTCCGCAAGCCGCAACCCTGCGCCCCTTCTTGAAGAAGATGACTGTGGGAACGGCGTTGACCGAATACTGCTGGGCAATCTCGGGCGATTGGTCAACGTCGAGCTTGCAAACAAGCGCGTCGTTGCCGACTTCCTTCGCAAGCGCGTCGATTGTCGGGCCGAACATTCTGCACGGATTGCACCAAGTAGCCCAGAAATCTACAAGCACGGGTTTGTCGGAATTTATCGTTTTTTCGAAATTTTCTGAATTTAGGTGGATTACTGCCATAGTATTTTCCTCTTCGGAGTTTTCCGCCGAAAATTAAGCGTCCAAAATAATCAGGATTGCGAAAGCAACGCACACGGCGGCGGCGGCAAAATCGAAAGCCAAGTCAAACACGCCCGCCTGCTGCTTGGGTTCGGCTACAGTGAAGTTGGTCTGCGCTCTCACCTGCGGGCGAACCGCCTGCGGCGCGACGGAGGGCTTGGGTGCCGAAACGGAAGCTGCCGCCGCAGCTGCGGGCGCGGAGGGAGCTGCCGCCTTGGGAGCTTCGGGAAGGACTGTCTTGGGGGCTTCCGGCAAAACCGTTTTCGGGGCTTCGGGAAGAACCGTTTTGGGAGCTTCCGGCAAAACCGTCTTGGGGGCTTCGGGGAGAACTGTTTTTGCGCTTTCGGGCGCAGTCGGGGCAATGTTTTCTTCTGACATAAATTGAACCTTGTTGTTTCGTATAAAAAGTGGAAACAGTATTTTATTTTTTTGACACCATTTCAAGCTTTTTGTGTTGCTAAAGATTGGCGCGTCTGAAAAATATGCGGGCATGATTATCGACACGGAAGTAAAAAATTCGGCTGAAAACATAAAAAAGCGCGCTGGCTATTTGTGGAGGTTTCTTTGACGTCCCGAAAAAGAACGAGGAAATAGCATCGCTTGAAGCCGAAATGGCGTCGCCCACATTCTGGGACAATCAGGAAAAGGCGCAGAAAACCGTTGCCGACCTCACGCGCCTGAAGGCGGTAGTAGCCCCGCAACTGCAGCTGTCGGCAAAGGTTTCCGACCTGTCGGCACTGTTCGAACTGGCGGAGGAATCCGACGACGACCCCGACCTTGCCGCGGAGCTTGCCGCAGAAACCGCCGCGCTTGCGCAGTGGCTCGACAGAATCGAGATAGAGTCGTTCCTCAACGGCCCGCACGACAAGTGCAACGCAATCATAACAATCCACGCCGGCGCGGGCGGCACGGAAAGCTGCGACTGGGCTGAAATGCTTATGCGCATGTATATGCGCTGGGCGGAACGCCGCGGCTGGACGGCGGAAATTGAAGACATTCAAGACGGCGAAGAGGCGGGTGTTTCAAAGGCCACTTTCAGAATAGTCGGCGTGAACGCCTACGGATACTGCAAGGCCGAACGCGGCGTCCACAGACTTGTGCGCATAAGCCCGTTCGACGCCAACAAACGCCGCCACACGTCGTTCGCCTCGGTCGACGTAATCGCCGAAATCGAAGAGGACATAGACCTGCACATTCCAGAAGACGAGCTGAAAATCGACACCTACCGCTCGAGCGGCAAGGGCGGGCAGCACGTCAACAAAACAGAAAGCGCAGTCCGCATAACGCACCTGCCCACGGGAATCGTTGTTGCCTGCCAGAACGAGCGTTCGCAGTTCAAAAACAAGGCCACGGCAATGAAAATCCTCAAAAGCCGCATCTACGAAAAACTGCTCGACCAAAAACGTTCCGAAATGGACAAATTCTACGGCGAAAAGGGCGAAATTTCGTGGGGCAACCAAATACGAAGCTACGTTTTCCAGCCCTACCAAATGGTAAAAGACCTCCGCACGGGCGCGGAAACGGGCAACCTGCAGGCGGTTATGGACGGCGATATCGACCTGTTTGTAAACGCGTGGCTGCGCGCGGGCTGCCCGAACTCGCGCAACAAAAACATTCAAATAGACGACGAATAACGGAAAGGACTACGCTTATGCCCGAATGGCAAATAAAACCCCTCGCGAAAAAATCGGCGGCCGGAAGCGAAATCAAAGCCGGCGACGACGTTGTGTGCGCCGTGTTCGTCGACGCGCTCGGCAACCTCGACAGAGCCGACTTCCTGAAGTCGGAGTTCGACGAATCGCTCGTGGGCGGGAAAATCGTCGGGCGGTGGGAGAGAACCGTGAGCGCAAACCCCGAAGAGGACGAACGAATGGCGCGGAAGATGTCGCTGGCGTCGTCGGAGGATTTCTTCCTTTCGCTTTACGACGAAAATTCGGGCGTGAAGGCGGAGGAAACCGATATAATAAAACAGATGCTCGCGCTTCTGCTGGAGCGCAAACGCGTGCTGCGCCCGCAGGGCAGACCCTCGGGCGGCGTTCAAAAATACCTGCACGTTGCAAGCGCGAGGGTTTTCGATGTTCCCCAAAAAAATCTGGACGAATCGCTTATAATTAAAATACAATCGCAATTAGGAAGTATAATAGTATGACGAAATTTTTAAAAATCATTGTGTTGGGGCTTGCCGCCGCGGTGCTCGGCGGTTGCGGCAAAAAGGACGTGAAGCTTATCTCGTTCAACGTGGCGTCTATGCGCGGCGTGGAGACGGGGCTTGCATACAAAAACATAACAATGCCGTTTACGGGCACGCGCCTTGTTATGAATACCGACACCGTCCTTTACAGCGGCGACATTTCCGACATCTACGTGGCGGAAAACCCGATGCCCTCGGGCGAAAAAATCACGGGCTTCTACTTCGTGTTTAACTCCAACGGAACGCGCAAGCTCACAAACATCACGGCGTCGAATATGGGCTCATACATAGTCCTCAGCTACGCGGGCGAACCCATAGGCCTCAGGATAATAGACACAATCATCACCGACGGCCGCCTTTTTGTGTGCAGCGAATTCAGCGATCCAAAACGCACTATCCACAAGCTTGTCGACGAAATGCGCCAGTCGGTGTCGGACGTAAGCGAAATAAAGCGCGACAAGTAGCGCGGACGTTTTCGGACAGATGAAAAAAACCGCATTCAGCATTTTCGCAACGCTCGCACTGGCGGCTTCCGCGCTTTCGGCGCGCGCCGACGTAGTGTGGCCGACGCCCTCCAAAGACTTCGCCGAAGGGCGTCCGCCCGAAACGTTCCTCCAGCCGACGGTAAGCGGCAATCCCATGAGCGGGGCGTTCGGCGATGTCCGCAGCAACGGCTACAAATTCCACGAGGGAATCGACATCAGACCGCTTAAGCGCGACAAAAAATACGAAGCCCTCGACGACATCTACGCGGCAATGGACGGGCGCATAACGCTCGTAAACCGCTTTGCGGGCAACAGCGGCTACGGCAAATACGTCGTGCTTGTCCACGACGCCGAAGACGTGGCCGTCTACACGCTCTACGCGCATTTGGCGGAAATTTCGCCCTCGGTAGCCGTCGGCGGGCACGTCCGCGCGGGCGCGCGTCTGGGCAAAATGGGTCGCTCGGCGGGCGGCTACACAATCGCAAAGGCACAGGCGCACCTGCACTTCGAAATCGGGCTGATGTCGAGCATGAATTTCGACAAATGGTATTACGGCTCGCACCGCTTCAAAGGCAAAAACAGATTCGGCAACTACAACGGAATAAACCTTACGGGCTTCGACCCGCTCGACTTCTTCTACAGCGCGCGCGCGGGCAAAATAAACTCCATGGCGGAATACATAAAGGGGCTGCCCACGGCATTCACGGTAAGAGTTGCTACCGACGCCGTTCCCGACTTCGCGAAAATGTATCCGAACCTTGTGGAAAACGCGGGCGCGGGCAACGGCTGGGACATATCGTTTACTTGGTATGGGCTGCCGCAAAAACTCGTGCGCGTAAACATTCCGACCTCCGAAAATATGAAAAAAGGCGACCTGAAAGTTTTGAACTTCAACCCCGCCGAGATAAAACGCCGCTGCCGCGTTATGTTCACTGTCCGCAACGGGAAAATTTTAATCCGCAACACGCTAATAGACACAGTAAAAAAACTGTTCCCGTAGCAAAAAAAACTTGACACCGAAAAACGTCGGGTATACCCAACGTAAGGGAAAAGGAAACTTTATGAACAGTATAGACGAAAAATTCTTCCTCAACGCCGAAAAGTTCTTCACTTCGAACTGCGGCTACGCGCTCACCTACGACGACGTATCGTTGGCGACCCAGTATTCGGAGGTGCTCCCGCGCGAAACAAGGCTCGATTCCTCGCTGTCGGATTCGATAGAACTGCCCCTGCCCATTATTTCGTCGGATATGGACACCGTAACGGAATCGCAAATGGCCATTGCAATGGCGCGCAACGGCGGTCTGGGGCTTATCCACTGCAATATGTCGCAGGCAGACCAGCTCGCGGAGGTTGTCCGCGTTAAAAATTACATTCACGGACTGATTCAGGAGCCTATCAAAGTCTCCCCCGATATGCTCATCGGCGATGTCCTCCACCTCGTGGGCGAAAAGAATTTCCGCTTCCGCACGTTCCCCGTTGTCGACAAAGACAACACCCTTGTGGGTCTTCTCCCCGGAAGCACAGTCAAGGAAAGATACGCCGCAATGCCCGTCAGCAAGGCGATGACGCCCCGCGCCGACGTTTTCACCGTCCGCCAAAGCCAGCTGGGCGAAGACCCAATCGCCGTTGCCGACGAATTTTTCGACAAACATTTCGGCGTCCACAAGCTGCTTGTCGTGGACGACGCCGACAAACTCCGCGGTCTGTTCACCCTCAGCGATATTGAGCGCATTTCCGAAGAGCGCAACCGCCCCCAAAAGCACACGCGCGACGCCAAGTTCCGCCTGCGCTGCGGCGCGTCGATTGCAATGATGCGCAAACCCGACGGGGAGCTTGACTTCGAAAACATCATAAACCATGTGGGTGCTATGGTCGACAAGGGTCTTGACGTGGCGGCAGTCTCCACGGCGCACGGCTTCACAAAGGGAGTCGGCGACACCGTAAAGGCTCTGCGCGACGCCTTCCCCGAACTTACGCTCATAGGCGGCAACGTAACGAACGCCGCGGGCGTGGAGTTCCTTGCAGAACGCGGCGCAGACGCAATCAAAATCGGACAAGGCCCGGGGTCGATATGCACAACGCGCATCGTTGCGGGCGTAGGCATTCCGCAGTTGACGGCTCTTTACGTCTGCTCCACACAGGCGCGCAAACTCGGCGTCCGCACTATCGCCGACGGCGGCATAACAAAGAGCGGCGATATGGTGAAAGCCCTTACGCTCGCCGACTGTATGATTTGCGGCGGCCTCTTGGCGGGTTGCCCCGAAGCCCCCGGCCAAATAATGGAAATCAACGGTAAAATGTATAAACAATACCGCGGAATGGGCAGCTTGTCGGCAATGAAGGCGGGAAGCGCGGCAAGATACGGGCACGACTTCAAAGTCAAAACCGATAAAATCACCGCAGAAGGCGTGGAAGCACTCAAGGAAGTTTCGCAGTCGGTTGACGACGCCCTGCGCCAGTTCGTGGGGGGAATCCAAAGCGGCATGGGCTACCTCGGCGCGAAAACGCTTTCGGAACTTCGCGCGAATGCCCGCTATACAAGACTTACGGGCGCGGGACAAAAAGAAAGCTCCACACACGACGTAATAGAAATAAAACAAACCCCCGCTAAATAAACGCAACCAACATTCCACCAAAACAAAAACGCGATACCCATCGCGTTTTTTGTTTCCGCCCCCAAAAGTTGAAAAACCTGCGAACCGCGCTTGACCTACTTTAATTCTCTAATTTTTAGCGAATCCAATCTCGATTGGCGTTCGTTTTTCATTCTTTTATAGGCGGGAAAATAAATACCTCCGCCTACTTTTTTGTAGAAAGTTTCAACCAAATCTTCGTCGACTTCAAGTGCCGTTAAAAGATTTTCCGAGAGAAACGCAGCAACAACCGCCTCAATAGCCGCACCCTCGACAATGAGGTTTTTCAGCACCTTTTCGGCTTGTTTGCGGTTGTAATCGGGATTGCACTCGGAAACGACAAGGGCTTCCGTCCACGCGTAATACGGGAATTTTACAACTTTCCGTTTCGTTCCGTATTTTATTATGTTGTATTTCTCGTTAAATAGTTTCAACAACAGGTCATTTGTAGTATTCGGGTTTTTCTCCCGAATTTCGCGCTTGTGTTTTTCCCACAAACAACGCCATTCCCGCGAAAATTGCGGTAGCCTTTTAAACATTGACACTCGGCGTTGGATATACTTCTTGCGCGCATCGGCTGCTTTTAACCGCCAATAGTCGGCAAGTTTTGAATCGGCGTCCCGAGAATCGTAAACGCCGCCATAAATATCGGCAAGAGCCTGCATATCCCAGAAATCTCGCGAACGAGAAAGTATGTATATCGCGAAATCCCTGTCTTTGGGGGTAAAAAAGCCGACGTAAAAATTCCGCCAAAGCAAATGGTTTGAACGGACTATGATTTTGTCGCTGCGAAATATATCGCGCGGGAACCCCATTTCTCCGCGCCGAAAAGCCAGCGCATAAATGCCGCCGCATCCGTAATTGTTTGAGCCCGCAAAAGGCGCGTCGCAAAATACGTCAAGCTCGAAATCGGAATACAATTTTTTGAAAAGTTCCGCGGCTTGCTTGCTTTGTTTTTCGGAATAAAGCAGGTTGGCAAAGTTGCAAAACTCCAACGGAGCGTCCAACAAATTTTTATTCCTTATCGAAATTTCCGCCCATTTAAGTGCCATCTGTTTGTCGCGCATTTTAGGAGTGTCGGCCATTTTGCACATTTCAGTCTTGGAGGGAAACGCCAATAATTCGGGAGGTATCCTGTCGTTAAATCGGAAGAATACGAGTTCCGAATTCCACCCCTGATAATAAAGGGAAAGCTCCAATGCCCTAAGACTGTTTCCCCGAGCGAGCGACTCCACAAATGCCGCGGGGTCTTTATAGTATGCCGATTTGTCGGCGTCGGAAAGAGCGACATCGGCATAAACGTGCTTTACAGCGGGCTTGCCCAAGGCAAAATTTCCCCCGCAAACAGTAAAACCGACATACACCACCGAAAGAAAAAATACTGAAAAAAAAAACGCCTCATCACTCGTTATCAAAAAGGGAATACCATATTTAAATGTTGTCAAAGATAAAGTAAAAATGGTGATAATGCTTCATTTTTTGAGAACAAATACATTACGCCCCCTTTTGTGCGTCGGGATTGCAGGGCGCAGGAAAGCCGAAGGCGGGCGAATGCAAAAAGTCGAAAAAAAAGCTTGCATAGCTTTTGGGAAACAACAACATTGGGGGTTTATTTTTCAAACGGGTCGGTTTCGGGCAAGGCTCGGAAGCTGACCGAAGAACCATTTAATAATAAGAAACAAACAGATATGGCAGAAGAAACAAAAAAGAAAAACGTAATGGAATTGACGTTCATCGACGCCGAAGCGATGAACCGCTATGTTACAGAAACGGGCAAAATCTTGCCCCGCAAGTTCACGGGTTTGTCCTCCAAGGAACAACGCCACATTAAAAAGACAGTAAAACACGCCCGCAATATGCTTCTTATGAAGTAAGTTCGGGTTGTCGAAATGGAAAAACCTTTGCAGCCGTCGCAAGACATTCTTGGGGCGGCTCGTTTTATTTCAGAGGGCAAAATAGGCGGAGTCCCCACAGAAACCGTCTACGGGCTTGCCGCAAACGCGCTTGACGAGGCGGCAGTGGCGAAAATATTCCGCGCAAAATCGCGCCCGTTTATAGACCCCCTCATTGTGCACGTCAGCGATATGCAAATGGCGGAACGCGTTGCCGAATTTTCCGAAGACGCCCGCAGGCTTGCAAAACGTTTCTGGCCGGGGCCGCTTACAATGATTCTGCCCAAAAAGCCCTGCGTGCCCGACTTGGTTACCGCGGGAATGCCCACAGTGGCGGTCAGAATGCCGTCGCACAAAATAATGCACGAGCTCATCGTGGAAGCGGGCGTCCCGATTGCCGCGCCCAGTGCGAACCCGTTCGGATACGTCAGCCCCACTTGCGCCGCCCACGTTGCGGAGCAGTTGGGCGATAAAATCGACTTCGTTCTGGACGGCGGAGAATGCGAATGCGGCGTGGAATCGACAATCGTGCTGATGACTTCGACTCCCAAAAAACTCCTCCGCCCCGGCCCCGTGCGCGCCGATGAGATAGAGGCGGCTCTGGGCGAAAAAATCGACCGCGCCCCGAAAGTCAACGAAGCCCACCCGCAAGCCCCCGGAATGCTGAAAAGCCACTACAGCCCGAAGCACGCGCTTGAATTGTTCGACGACGATTCGGAAATTCCCGCCGATTTCAAAGGCGAAATCGTGTATTTGTCGCGCCCGAAAAACCCCAAGCCCAACCAATTTTGGCTCAGCGAAAACGGCGACCCCAAAGACGTGCAGCGCAACCTGTTTTCGCTGCTGCGCAAGCTCGACAAAACCTCGAAATTCGGCTTCTACTGCCAACGCCCGCCCGACGGCGACGCGTGGCTTGCAGTCGGCGACAGGCTCGGGCGCGCACGCAACAAAAGCGCGCGCGGGTAATTCGGCAGACGCCGCAACTGCCGAACGCCCAAACGGCGTCGGGCGTTGTCTTCGGGCTAAGCGCGCCGAACAACCCCCGTTTCGGAAAAACGCGGAGCATAAAAAGTCTTGACGCGGAAAGGCTAAAGCGCATTATAATTCGCCTTTAAATTCTTAGAAAATCCCTTTTATGAACACAAAAATCGAAAACATCAACGATACGAGAAAAAAAATCATCGTCAGCTTCGACGCTAAGGAAGTAGCCGAAGAAACATCAAAAATTACGGAAGAATTTGTTCGCGGCGCAAAAATTTCGGGCTTCCGCCCCGGCCACGCGCCCAAAGCAATGGTTGAAAAAACGTATGCCGACGCCATAAAGGCGCAATCGGAAAGAACGCTCACAAGCAAGGCAATAGACGCAATGAACGCCATCAAGGAGTTCGACCTGTATTCGGTTGTCAATATCGAAAACGACAACAAAGACGGCTGCGTTCTCACTTTCACTGCCGACATCTACCCGACAGTTGAAATGCCCGCAAGCCTCGAAACAAAGGTCGAGCTTCAGCCTACCGAAGCCACCGAAGAGGAAGTCAACAACGCCGTTGAATACTACCGCAACCAGCGCGCAAAATACGACGTTGTAGACCGCGAAATCAAGAAGGGCGACTTCGTCCGCCTGTCCTACAAGGGCACAATCGACGGCAAACCCGTAGCGGAAGTAGCCAAGGATATGCCGCTTTTCGCCGACCAAAAATCGACGTGGGAAGAAGCGGGCAACACCGAAGCCCCCGGAGTTCAGGGTATTGTTCAGGGCATCATCGGAATGAAGAAGGGCGACAAGAAAACGATTTCGCACGAATTCGCCAAGGATATGCCCATTGAGGCTCTCGCGGGCAAAAAGGCGGAATACGAAGTCGAAATCTTCGAAGTCCGCGAAAAAATCCTGCCCGAGCTTGACGCCGAATTCCTGAAAGCTTTCGAAGCCAAGGACGTGGACGACCTCAAGGCGAAAATCAAGCAGAACATCGAAGCCGAAAAGAAAAACAACAACGAGGTTATGAAGCGTCAGCTGGCGGTTGAACAGCTCTTGGAAAAAGTCCAGTTCCCCCTGCCCGAAAGCGCGCTTGAAGACGAACGCGAATCAATCCTTCAGGAGATGATGATGCGCTTTATGTCGTCGGGAGCTTCCAAGGACGACATCGAAAAGAACAGGGAAATGCTTGTTGAAACCTCCAACAAGGAGGCGGAAGCCCGCGCAAAAATGCGCATTTTCCTCAACCGCGTTGCTAAAGCAAACGACCTTAAAGTCGATAACGACGATATGGGCAGAGCACTCTGGCAGGAAGCAATGAGAACGCGCGTAAAGCCCGAAGACCTCATCAAGCAGCTCAAGAAAGACCCCGCCAAAGCCAACCGCCTCCGCTCCGACGCCCTCCTTCAAAAGGCGATAAACTTTATCGCCGAAAAAGTTCAAACAAGCGTCAAGGCGTAGTTGACGGCTGCTTTCAAAACGGGGCGCGCGCGGCGGTTT
Source organism: uncultured Opitutales bacterium (assembly GCA_934613645.1). Taxonomy (GTDB): domain Bacteria; phylum Verrucomicrobiota; class Verrucomicrobiia; order Opitutales; family Intestinicryptomonadaceae; genus Merdousia. The sequence continues at coordinate 44,130 of CAKTTC010000013.1, forward strand.
TTTATTGCTTCGCGCGCTTTTTTTCTTAATCAATTTTCAACCGATAAAAAAATATGGGCGAATATTACATACCGACAGTTGTGGAACGCGACGGGCGCGGCGAACGCTCGTGGGACGTCTACTCAAGACTCCTTCGCGACAGAATAGTTTTCATTGGCACTCCCATCACCGACGGGGTTGCAAACTCAGTAATAGCGCAGCTTCTGTTCCTGCAAATGGAAGACCCCAAAAAGGACGTGCACATTTACATCAACAGCCCCGGAGGCTCTCTCACGGCGGGAATGGCGATTTTCGACACAATGAATTTCCTCTCGTGCGATGTCGTGACCTACTGCGTGGGGCAGTGCGCAAGCATGGCAACCATTCTGCTTGCCGCGGGCACAAAGGGCAAACGCTACTCGCTGCCGAATTCGCGCGTGATGATTCACCAGCCCTACGGCGGCGCGTCGGGGCAGGCGCGCGATGTCTCCATTGCCGCCAACGAAATCCTGCGCTGGCGCACGAAAGTCAACGAAATCCTCTCAAAACTCACGGGCAACAGCGTGGAAAAAATCGCCAAAGACTCCGACCGCGACTTCTTTATGTCGGCGGAAGAGGCGGTGAAATACGGAATCGTAGACAAGGTAATTGAAAACAAAAAAGACGCGTAGACAATGAGCGCAAAGGACAATCGGTGCAGCTTTTGCGGGCGTTCCGCAAAGGAGGTTGGCGAACTAATCGAGGGGCGCGAAGGCGCGGTCGTGTGCAAGGAATGCGTGGGCGCGCTCGAGAACTATTTCCAGCTCAAGGCGCAGGAAAACAAGCAGCGCAAAATGGCGAAAATGCTCGACTTCAACCTGCGCACGCCCTCCGAAATGAAGGAGGAGCTTGACAAGTTCGTAATCGGGCAGGACAACGCCAAGAAGGTGCTGTCGGTAGCGGTCTACAACCACTACAAACGCCTGCGCGCCGAGGTTCTGAAAACTCCCGAAGCAGACGGCGGCGAATTCGGCGATGTAGAAATCGAAAAAAGCAACATCTTGCTGATTGGCCCGACAGGCTCGGGCAAGACGTATCTGGCGCGCACGCTCGCGAAAATGCTCAACGTTCCCTTCGCAATCGGCGACGCCACCAACGTCACCGAGGCGGGATACGTGGGCGAAGACGTTGAAAACCTCGTCCTCAACCTGCTGCGCGCAGCCGATTTCAACGTAGAAAAAGCCCAATGCGGCATAATCTACATCGACGAAATCGACAAAATCTGCCGCAAAATGGAAAACGTTTCCATCACGCGCGACGTCGGCGGAGAGGGCGTCCAGCAGGCGTTGCTGAAAATCCTCGAAGGCACTGTCTGCAACATTCCACCGAAAGGCGGCAGAAAGCACCCCGACCAGGAATACATACGGCTCGACACCCGCAACATTCTCTTCATCTGCGGCGGCGCGTTCGTGGGGCTTGACAAAATCGTGGCGCGCCGCAAGGAGGGCAAGACTGTCGGCTTTACTTCCGACAACAAAACCCTCTCGGAAACCCAGCTTATGGCGGATGTCCAGCCCGAAGACTTGGTGAAATTCGGCTTCATTCCCGAATTCATCGGGCGTCTTCCCGTTGTATCCTCTCTCGCGGAGCTTACGCGCGACGACTTGGTAGACATTTTAAAGAACACCAAAAACTCGCTCATTCGCCAATACGAAAAGCTTCTCGCGCTCGACGGCGCAAAGCTCGTTTTCACCGACGACGCCATTGAAGCAATCGCCCAAAAAGCCATTGACATGGGCACTGGCGCACGCGCGCTCCGCTCCATCATGGAGCGCATCATGCTCGACATAATGTATACCCTACCCGACTCCAAGAAGAAAAAGGTCACAATCGACAAATCTTTTATTTCCTAATTTTTTTACATTTTTTTTACATTTCCGAAAGTGGCGGCGATTGGCAAAAGCCAATCCGCCTTTGCTTGCTAATTAAAGTCTTTTATAACTCCTAAAGTGGCGGCGATTGGCAAAAGCCAATCCGCCTTTGCTTTTTAACTGAAGTTTTGTTTTTTCAAGTGGCGGCTGAATTTCGTTCGGGTGCCCTTATTTTTTGACTAAAGTTTTTTACAATTCCGAAAGTGGCGGCGATTGGCGAAAGCCAATCCGCCTTTGTTTATTGGCTAAAGTTTTGTTTTTTCGGCAGTCTTTTTTTTGGCACGCGAAGCTATCGGGCGGGCAAAAAGTGCAAATATACAACAGTGTATTAAATTTTAATCTTTACAACGCTTATGCCACCTGCAAAAATTCCGCCAACTAAACGGAATTTCAAAGAAGAAGAAAACGCAAAGCTACCAACTTTAGGAGGAAATGTGAAAAAACAACTAATACTAACATTGGCTGTTTTATCGGCTGCGGTATCGGCACTGGCAAGTTCCGCCATAAACGTAAAGATGACCGACCGCAAAGGCAAAGTAGAGGAAACGCTCACGCCGCTCGTCGTCCAGCCCGACGGCGCAAAACGCCTTGTAATCCCCAAAGAATACATCAACATACACACAAAGTTCAAGGGCGTCCGCATTTTGAACGTCGAGATAGAATCTCCCGACTGGCGCGCGCAAAAGGGCGAAGACGGCTACTACATAATGCCGCCCATGCAAATGCTGAAGTTCGACAAAGACAACGGCAAAATAAAGGGCTTTTGGATGATGACGGCGTTCGGCGTCAAAACCCCCAGAGCCTGCGAGCTTGTTTTCGTGCGCAACAATCCGTATGACTGCGAGCTTCTGGCGGAGGTCAAAGACGGCGCGTATAGAATCTACATCAACATTCCCACCCACCGCAACGGAGCAAAGCCCGAAAAGGACTTGGTTATCGACGTCTACGAGCTTGGAGGCTCGCGCGACAACTACGTCGGAATGGCGAAGAAATACCGCGAAATCCAGATGCGCGACTACGGCGTTCAACCCCTGCGCGAACGCGCCAAGAACCGCCCCGTGCTCAAAAAGAGCGTTGAGTCAATGTTGCTGCGCATCAAGCACGGCGCAAAGCCCATTATGGAGAGGGACTTCACGCCCGAAAACGAAATTCCGCCGGGGGTAATGAACTCTTTTGACGACCTCAAAAACTACATCGTCTATCTGCAGCAGAACGGCGTCAAGGAGCTTGACATACACTCGGTGGGCTGGAACATCGGCGGGCACGACGGCCGCTGGCCGCAGATGCTCCCCGTAGACCCGCGCTTCGGCGGCGAGCTGAAATTCCGCGAGGCAATCAAAGCGGCTAAGGACGCAGGCTACCAATTCTCCGTCCACACAAACTACACCGACGCCTTCAGAATAGCCCAAAACTGGGACGACAACCTCATAAAAACCGACCTCAAGGGCAAAATAAAAGGGCACGGCGCATGGAGCGGCGGCAAGGCATACGGAATGTGCCCCAAGCAAATAGTTAAGTTGCGTCTGAAGGAGGACATGGACATAATCCAGTCGCTCGGCGTAAACGGAATGCACCACATCGACGTATTCTCCTGCATGCCTCCGAACATCTGCCAATCGCCCAACCACTACTGCAGCAGGGAGGACGCAGTCCGCGCCTATGCTACAATCAAGGAGGAGTGCATAAAGCGGTTCGGCGGATTCACCTCGGAATCGGGCTACGACTGGGACATGAAAAATCTCGACTACGCCCTCTACATCTCCGCCTATCCCGCCGCGCGCCCCGTCGGCAACGACCTCATCTCTGAAATGGTTCCCTTCTGGCAGATAGCCTACCACGGAATTGTCTTAAGCCAACCCTACGACTCCACAACCGACCCGTTCTTCAAGCGCAAGACCCACTACTTAAACGACCCCGACGCGCGTCTGCTAAAGCTTATCGAATACGGCGGGCGTCCCTCTTTCTACTGGGGCAACTTCAAACGGGACGGAATGGCTGCCGTAAAGAAAATGTATGACCTCTACCAGCCGCTAAAGCATCTACAATGGGAGTTCATTGAAGGCCACAGGGAGCTTTCCAAAGGCGTATTTCTCACGACCTACTCCGACGGCTCTCAGACAATTTGCAACTACACCGACAAGGATTTCCCCTTCAGGGGCGAGACCATTCAGCCGAAAAGTTTCAAGCTCTTCCCCCCTATTTTATGAATTTTTTATGATTCCTAAAGTGGCAGGGAATGGGCGCAGCCCATTTCCCCCTTTGACTGTTGTTTAAAGTAGTGTTTTTTTGGCGCAAGCCAATTCCGCCTTTACTTTACTGTTTAAAGTAATGTTTTTTTACCTCTCCGAAAGTGGCGGCGTTTTTTACAATTCCGAAAGGAGCGGGGAATGGGCATAGCCCATTTCCCCCTTCACTTTACTGCTTAAAGTAATGTTTTTTACAACTCCGAAAGTGGCGGCGATTGGCGAAAGCCAATCCGCCTTTGCCTGTTGTTTAAAGTAATGTCTTTTACAATTCCTAAAGGAGCGGGGGATAGGCGCAGCCTATTCCCCCTTTGCTTGTAGTTTAAAGTAGTGTTTTTTAAGCGGTGGGTGGCGAAAGCCAGTCGCCACTTTTTATTTCAGCTTGCAAAAAAGAGGGCACGGACTTCGCCCGCTACTTCTAAATCAACAAAAACTTCAATCACAGTCAAAGCGGAATTGCCTACGGCAATCCGCGCCACTTACCAACACATAAAAAACTTCAATCACAGTCAAAGCGGAATTGCCTACGGCAATCCCCGCCGCTTTCCAACATATAAAAAACTTCAATCACAGTCAAAGCGGAATTGCCTACGGCAATCCCCGCCGCTTTCGGAATAATAAAAAATTTAGAAATTCAGACCGCCGCCGTCAGTTATGCGTTCTTTGTCTACAATGTCCTTACCCGAAGAGAAGACCGCGCCTTCGTTGGAAGTCATGAGGTCGTCAATTTCCTTGATGATTTCGTCGCGGTCGGAGGCGAAAATGAAACGGTCGCTGCAAAGATTTACGCGGGCGTCGGCAATTAGCTCGCGCGGGGGGCGGCGCATCTGAAGGAGCTTGGCAACGTGCTTGTGAAGATTCCCCGACATGCCGATTTTCAGCTCGCTTTGAATCAGACGCGTCAAAACGAGCTGGTGGCGCGGATATAACTCGGCGGCGCGTTCGAGAATCCGCAGCGATACCGCCGTTGCGCCGAGCCTGTCGAACATTCTGGCGGTTGCAACCATTACTTTTGAGGGAATGGTGTTGCGCTTGATGATGTCGCTTATTAAAATGTCCGACATGTTGCTGTTGCCTACGGCGTAATACGCCACGGCGCGCAAACACAAAATAACGTCGTCGTGCTGCTCGCGCCAGCGGGGCTTTGTTTTCATTATGTCCTCGACGAAATACACCGCGGCTTTGTAGTCGCCCTGAGCGATTGTGGTTTCAAGCAAAAGCAGGCAGTAGGGGGCAATCGGGAAGTTCTTGCGTATAGCCAAGTCGTAAATTCTGCGCATGAAAGGCAGGTCGCCTACGTCGGCGGCGAAGTTCGCCAAGTAGAGCATGCTTTTGTTGTCGTCCTGATAGTTGTTGTAGAAAAGCTCCATGTCGCGCCGAACGCCGTCTTCGTCGCCGCTGTGCTTGAGGAGCGTCAAATACTCCATTCGCTGCTCGGTGGAAAACGGGTTTTCAAGCGAGCGCAACATAGAATACTGGCGGGCGGTGGAAAAATCCTTCATCGCAACGTAGTAGTTTACGAGAAGCTCGTAGATTGCCTCCCTGTTTTGAGGGAAGGAAATGTTGTCGGCCAGAACCTTTATGGCGGCGTCGCGGTTGCCAAGCTCCCATTCGTTTTTGGAGAGGCGCAAAATCCCGGGGAGCGACTTTTCAAGCCCGTATTTGTAGATGTATTCGTGCGATTTCTTGTAGTTGCCGTGGTAGGCGTAAATTGTGGACATACACATCGCCACATACAACTCCACCTCCTTGTTTTTCGTTCCCGAAGCCAGAATTTTTTCGCCGACTTTCACCGCGCGGGCGTCCTCGGTCTGATCCATGAGGAGCTTCATATACATTCTGACATACTGAACGTTGTCGAGCGCGTATGAGAGGCTGCGTTCAAGCGTTTCGATGGCTCTGTCGGGGCGTTTGAACAACGCCGAATAGAATTCGGCAAGAATGAGCCTTCCCTCGAGATTTTTGGGCGAACGCGACGTGCCCGTAACCAAACTCATATACGCCTCGCGGAATTTGCCCTCCGACATGTATTTTTTGGACTGCCGAATGTTGTAGTCGCCGAATTTTTCGGTGAGAGCCTTTCTGTTGACGATGGCCGTTACGGCGTCGGCAAAAGACATTTCGTCGTAACTTCTGACGTATTTGAAAATGCAGTATACCGCGAACGACAACGCCAAATACGCCGCAGCTATGCCCAACAGAGCGAATATCCCCACCCTGCTCCAGACTATCTCAATTGTCCAGCGGTTGTCGGCGGCGAGCTTTCTGCGCGCCATTCCGAAAAATATCGGGCGGGTGGTGTTCTGTGAAGCAATGTCTTTCATAAAAATACGAACTTTAAACGCGCAAATTTATACGCCCGCCCGAAAGTATTTCAAGATAAAAGTAAAACAACAAACAATAATAAAAGCAGAAAAAAGTGTTGACTTATAGGATATTTTTTACGAAATTGGACTCAAGTTTAGAAATTTAATCTCTAACCGTTTTTCAAACAAATAACAAATTATGAAAAAATTAGTAATAACATCGTTGGTCGCGGCCTTTGCTGCCGCAGCGAACTCGGCGCCTCTGGTTACCGTGGGAGATCAGATGGACATCTTCTTCAAGGGCGCGGTTCTTATGAATTATAATTCGAACATTACTTACGCGTCCGACAAGAAAATCGACGACGTCTCCGGCACAATCCGTCTCGGCGGCGAAGTTGACTACGGCCGCTCGAGCAAGTTCAAGGCCAACTTCAAGGCTTACGAAGACTTTACAAAATACGCTTCGCACGGCGAATTTGACTGCAATTTGGCGCACTTGGCGGCCAACGCTTCCTACGTTGAAGCCAACTGGAAGGTTACCGCGTTCTTCGCGTTTGACCAAAACCGCCAGAACACTACCGATACCCTTATCGCCGCACGCGACCAAGGCCAGCTCGTAAACTTCAACAACTGGGCGGCAGGCTTCAACGGTGAATACGACTTCTCCGAAAAAGTTTTTGCAACACTCGGTTTCAAGTGGACGCAAATTGAATACACAAGCACGAACTCCTACGGTCAGAAGTGGGACGACATTTATTCCTCCTACAACGTCTACTCCGTTCCGGTAAGCGTTTACTACAGAGTTACGCAGAAAATCTCGGCAGGTCTCTCCTACCAATACCGCAATACGGAATACTACAGTGGCCCGAACTCCTACGCCATCTGGGGTAAGGAAAGAGACGACCACTTCATCGGCGTTACGGTTCTCGGCGAAATCGCCCCGAAGCTCACTTGCGAACTCTACCTCGGCGCGCAAAACCGCGACGTTGACGGCGTAGACAGCGGCGACGAATGGTCCTTTGCAACGCACATCACACTCGGCTACGAAGTTTCGGAAAAGATGGGCGTATACGTCAAGTTCAACAGAGATTTCGGCAACTCCGCAGTGCGTGATTCCGTTGTCAACACGGGTGGCGAAATCGGCATGAACTACTACTTCAACCCGAAGGTATACGGAACGGCTTCGTTCGCATACACGGATTCGAAGTATGAATTCACCGGCAGAAAAGACAAAACAATCTGGACGCGCCTCGGCGTTACATACGTCCCGAACAAGTTCGTTTCCTTCGGCGTAAATTACAACTACCTCAACAACGATTCGTCCTACTCTTGGGCGTGCTACAACCAGCACTTGGTTTCGCTCAATGCGATGTTGAGATACTAATTTGTTAGATGTAAAAAAAGACCGAGTCTGAAAAGACTCGGTCTTTTTTTGCGCCCGTAAGCAGCGGCAAACGGGAGGAGAATTGAACTCGAAAAGCGCGGAGTGCGCGTGGAGCGCGAATGCACGACGCGGGAAAACAGGACGAGAACGATGAGCGCACAATAGCGAATGGACGCTAAGCGCGGGAGACTCTGGCGGTGGCGGACGGCAGGAGGCGCACTATGCGGGCGAAAGCGCGGAAACGCAATCGCGAATTGACAACGTGTGCGACACGGCTACCGCAAGAGACAAGCGCGAAGAAGAAACGCGCGTAGGCAGGGCGGCAAGAATACGCGTCGCGCGCGGAAGTAAGCGCGCGATACGGTTGAAAGCAGGAGGTAGAGGCAGAGTGCGTGCAGTAGGAAACAGACGGCGCGCCTAAAACTCAAACGGCGTGCTCGGCTTTGCAAAGGGCGAAACAATCTCAATCTTGGCGAGCGTTTCGCGCGGAATGTCGCTTTGGGCGAGGAGCTCGGCTATGTGCTCTGGACTGTTGCACTGCTTTGAAATGTGCGACAAATAAACCTTTTTCACGCGCTTGGGCAACCCGCGCAAAACGGAAATTGCGTCGGAATTGGAAAGGTGTCCGTATGAACTTTTAATGCGCGATTTCAGCGAAAACGGCCTGTTCGAATTGTCGAGCATACGCGGGCAGTAGTTGCTTTCAAGAACAAGAACGTCGGCGCGCGAAACAACGTCTTTTACAGAAAGCGTTACCTTGCCCAAATCGGTTGCGTAAACGAGATTTTCGCCGCCGAAAGAGAAAGTGAAACCGACAGGATCGCTTGTGTCGTGGGGGATTGAAAAAGAGGAGACGCCCACGCCGTAGAAATCGAAATTCGTCCCCGTTTCGAACAAATGCCAGTCCAACCTCTTTGTTTCCGAATCCTTGTATTGGACGCCCTCGGCGGTCGGGCGGTTCGCGAAAATCTTGACGCCCTCCCCCGCAAAACAGCGTAGCGACTTGTAATGGTCGATGTGTTCGTGCGTGACAAAAACGGCGTCCAAATCCGACAGCTTAAGCGACCTTTGCGCCAAGAACGAACCTATTTTCCTGATACCGATTCCCGCGTCTATTAAAATGCGGACGCCGTCGCATTCAAGGAACGAGCAGTTGCCCGAACTGGAGCTTTCCAATATCTGAAAGAACATATTTATTTCCCGTATTTGAACTTGTAAATTCCGTCTGCCGTGCGGCGCAAATCCTTTATTTTGGAGCGGAAAACGGGATACTTGAAAAGCCCGTCGAATTCCACTTCGCCCGCACCGCCCACTTTAACGGGCTGAAGTTCGCCGAAAAACGTGTCGCCGAACATTACAACGCAGTCGCCCGCGCCCCAAAGAACTTCAGTGCTGTATGAGTCAACAAACGCCTTGAACGCCAGCCGCCCCGCGTCGCGGCAAAGCGGCATTGTCCACAAGCCGTAGTCTACGCGCAGGCGCGCCAAACCGAAAAGCTTGGTCGCCACGTTGTATGTAAAAACGCCCGCACCAATTTCAACAGAAACGTTGCCCGTTTCCTTTGTGATGTCGAACGCGCCGTCGAACATACAGAAATTTCCGTAGGCGTTCGGCAGCGTAAACGTGTTGGAGGCAAAACCCATTCCGTCGGCTACGCGCTCGCCTATGCCGACGTGCTCCGCAAACGCTTCGGGAAGCGACGCCCGCAGCTGGTATTCGCCGCCCACAACGCGCACGAGCGACAATTTCCACGGAATGCTCGCGCAATTCATAAAGCGCAAATCGAGCGCGTAGGCGAGCTTTACGGGCTGCGGAATAATCGCGCTTGCCATGACCTCCGCGTCGGCGTCGGAAGCCGCCCAGAACTGGGCAAAGCGGACAGTGCCCGCAAAAATGTTCAACCGTTTGGCCGAAAGCGTTTTGAACTTCCGCCCGTCGAACTCTCCCACAATGTAGGAGCCGTTGCCCGAAAGAAGCACCCACTTGGCGTCTGGCTCTACGCCGCCCTCGCGCCACATCTTGGCCATGGAAACGGCAGTCGCGCCGCTCGGGTTGGGGATTCTGTCGGCGAACGTCCATTTTTTCAAATCCTTCGACGTGTAGAAGGCAATAGACGTTTCGCCCGCCGCGCCGCCCTCGGCCTCAACGCGCAAAATAGTCCACAACGGGGCGTCTTTGTTGAAGAAAATAAACGGCGCGCCGCCCTCGCCCTTTATTGCGGGCAAAGTAGATAAATACCCAATGTCTGTCAGATTTTCCGAATGCGCCAAGAAAACGCCTTCCGAATTGGCCGAGGCAATGATTATTCCGCCCTTCGAAAAAAGCCCGCTTCTGTTTTCGGCGTCAACGCAAACCGACGACGGCCGCGTTATTTTGCTTTTGAGCAGCGCGGGAGCGTCGACGCGCCGCCAGTTGACCAAATCGCGGCTCTTGAAAAGCGACAACCCGAACGTGCCGTCGAATGCGAGCGATTTCGGGTTCGTCAGAACGTAGGCGCAATACTCTCCGTCGAACTTGAACAATCCGCCGAACGCACCCAAAAGCCCGTCGGGAGCGGTTAGGTGGAAGGCGGGTCTGTTTTCGTCGGCGGAATAGTCGCGCATAAAAAGGCTGTCGCTTGTAAGAATTGTTGGAACGCCCTTCATGTCCCTGTTCGGATACGAGACCTCCAACTTTTGCCCGCGCGCCGCCGACACGTCTACGGGCGCATACCACTTCCCCTTGCCTTCCGCCAGCATAACAGGCTCGAAGAAAAGCGTTTTGCCCGCGGCATCGGCAATCTTCACCTGCCTATACGGCGCGGCGGAGTCAATCGGCAGATAGATGAAATCGGCGTCGGCATCGACATTCACGAATGTTTGCGCCGGCTTTTGCTCTGCCGAAAACGCAGCCGAAAAGACCGACAAAAAAAGCGTAAGCGTGTAAAGAAAACGTCTCATTGAAATACCGTAAAAATTGACACCACTAAAAAAGAAAAGGCGCGCTTTTGCAAATAAAAACGCGCCCAAACAACCCCGCGCCGCAACACGCGGCGCAGCCAAATACCGCTCTACATCGACATCACGAACGTCGAAGCCGCAAGAACGAGCATTCCGAGAACCAGAACCGACTTCGTAAGCGGCGTTGTTCCGCGCCATTCGCCGATTATAAGCCCTATCGCGCCCGCAAAAACTATGATGAACGCCATTAGGATTGCCCAGCTTGTGAACGCGTAGCTCGGGTCGAGCTTCGTCATTCCCATTCCGTAGAGGAAGAACTGGCAATACCACAGCAAGCCGCCCAGTGCGCACAAAACAACAAACGCAATGTTGCCCGCCGTGCTGAATTCGCCGAAGCACTTAATTGTTTTGTTTTTGAACGCGAGGAACAGGCACCACAAAAAGTTCGTCAGAAAACCGCCCAGCAACGTGATAATCAAAATGGGACTGTTTTTGAAAAGCTCCGAAGTCGATTTGTCAGCACCCGCGGCAATCGCCATTTCAAGAGCCTTGTCGGCAATGGGCGCGCCGCAACCCATGGAAATGGACATACACGCGCTAAGCGAACCCGCAACTACTGCAACCAAAAAGCCCTTCGCCAAACTGAATTCGCCGTTGCCGCCCTCCGCCGAAGAAGTGTCGCGCTCTTTCATAATTCCCGCAACGCCGTTTACGGCAATGCCGAGCGCGCAGACGAAAACGCCCACAAGCTTCAAAAGACCGTCGCGCGTGGAAACAATTTCGGAGAACGTCCCGTTGAGAACGGGCGTGCTGAGCGTGCCCACAAGCGCGCAAAAACCGAGCGCAACCGCCGTGCCCAAGCCGATTCCCAAGTAGCGCATTGAAAGCCCGAACGTAAGCCCGCCCACGCCCCAGAGCGCGCCGAAGATAAACGTTTTTGCAATAACGTCGAACTCAACGCGCCCTATTGCCGTCCAGCAGTCGGGCATTGCAAGGGTGGCTATGACAATCGGGGCTGCCAGACACGCGAACAGCGAGTAGAAAATCCACATAACCTCCCACTTCCATTTGACGTATTTTAACGGAGTGTAAAACGCCGCCGAAGAAAATCCCGCCAGCGCGAAAATCATAATGCCAATCATTGAATCCATAGTTGTTCCTTTTGTATCGGACTTCGCGCCCGAATGTTAACGCCGCGCAAAAAGCGCATTTGAAAAAACGGCGGAACTGCAAAAAGCAATCTCCGCCGCCCGATTTTCCGCGGAAGCGGCGGGCGCAACGCCCCACCGCCGCCGCAAAACAAAAACTATTTTCTGTTCGCCAGAACCTTGCTTTCGTATTTCTTGATGCCCTCGAGCATCTTCGAACCCGTAAGCTTGTTCGTGCGCAGGCAATATTCTTCCCAAACGTCGGCGAACGGCAGCGTGCGCGCCTCTTCCATAAGAGCCAAGCGCGTTCCGAAATCGACGTCGTTTTCCGCCTTTCTCATCATCGCAATCGGGTCGAGCAGCGCGAACATCAAAGCCTTTCTGGCGGCTCTCATGCCGATTGCCCACGCGAAGATTCTGTTGATGCTTGCGTCGAAGAAGTCCATACCGATGTGAACCTTGTCAACCGCGCCCGTGCGGACAATTTCCTGCATGATGGCGGTTGTGTTGTCGTCGAAAAGCACTACGTGGTCGCTGTCCCAACGGACGCCGCGCGAAACGTGCAGGAGCAGTTCGGGGACGAACATCAAAGCCGAGGAGATTTTGTCGGAAATCGTTTCCGTGGGGTGGAAGTGCCCGGAGTCAAGCGTCATTACCATCTGGTTCTTGACTGTGTAGCCCATCACGAATTCGTGCGAAGCCACAACGTAGGATTCGCTGCCGATACCGAAAAGTTTGCACTCGAGCGAATCCCTGTTGAACTTCTTGGAAACCTTCGCCGCCATAATTTGGTCGAGCGAGTCCGCCATGCGTTCGCGCGGGGCGAGGCGGTCGGCGGGCATATCCTTCATTCCGTCGGGCATCCAGAAGTTTGTGATGACCGTTTTGCCGAGGTTTTTGCCGATTTTTTCGGCGATTTTGCGGCAGGCAATACCGTGTTCAATCCAGTATTTGCGCACGCCCTTGTCGGGGCTTGAAAGCGTCATGCCGTGTTTTACAAGCGGGTGCGAGAAGTATGTGGGGTTGAAGTCGATTCCCATGTTTCTTTGTTTGCACCAGTCAACCCAGCCCGCGAAATGCTTGTATTCAATGTCGTTTCTTTCGACTTTCTTTCCGCCGAATTCGCCGTAGATTGCGTGCAAATTCATGCGCGTAGCCCCGGGGATATACTTGAGGGCTTCGTCAACGTCGGCGCGCAATTCTTCAACGTTGCGGGCTTTGCCGATGTAGTTGCCCGTAGTCTGGATTCCGTCGCCCGCCAAGCCGCCGTCGGGATTTTCGAAACCGCAAACGTCGTCGCCCTGCCAGCAGTGCATTGAAAGCGGAATTGCGTCCAGAATTTTCAAAACTTTTTCCGTGTCTACGCCGAATTTTGCGTACCTGTCTTTTGCATTCTTGTAATTGTTTGCCATATGGAAACGGAGTCTGTTTGATTTCCCTTTCGATTTCAAGTTTTTTTTTGGGAAACAGGCAAAAAACAAAACAAATACAGATATTGCCACGCAGGCGTTTTGGGCGAACAAAACACGCGCATTTGCCGTCGGTGTTTTCGGCTCGGGACGGAAACTTTTCGAACGCTCCCTTCGGGCGGACTTTTTCGACCCGCTTGCCGCGCGAGCCTGCGGACGCGCAAACCGCGGCGGCAAAACGCACAGGCAGAAAAAGCTTGCAATTTTTCGGAGATTGAGGATTATGAAGAAATAAAGCATATTTAGTTTTCACAAGCAAAAGGAGGCGTATGGGCAGTAAAGTTCACAGATTTTTGGTAGTTCCCGACAAGTTCAGAGGCTCGCTCTCGGCGAGTCAGGCTTCTCACTCTATCAAAATGGGCTTGACCGCAGTGTTTAAAGACGCCCAAATAACCGAATTCGGAATGACCGACGGCGGCGACGGCTTTGTGGATACAATAGCAAAGGCAAAAAAGGGCGCAAAAGTAATAAGGCTCAAAACAATCGACCCCACGGGGCAGACGCTCACCGCAAAATGCGCCCTCCTCGACGACAACACGGCTTTGGTGGGGCTTACGGAGGCGTCGGGAATCAACCTCGTTTCGGAGACGGAACGCAACCCCGCAACGCTCACGAACATCGGCACGGGGCAGATTCTGGCAAAGCTCGTAGACCGCGGCTACAAGACAATCATAATCGGCGTCGGCGGAAGCGCGACGAACGACGGCGGCATTGGGTTGCTCGTGCCCTTGGGCTTCAAGTTTCTCGACAAAAACGGCAGGGAAATAGAGCCGAACGGCGCGGGCTTGGCGCATCTTGCAAAAATAGAAAAGCCCGACACCGAATTTAAAACCAAGTTCATTGTGGCGACCGACGTTGCAAACACGCTCTTGGGCGAAAACGGGGCGTCGCTTGGGTTTGCCGAGCAGAAAGGGGCTACGCGCCAGCAGGCTCTGGAGCTTGAAAAGAATATGAAAAACTATGTCGAAGTTGTGAAAAAATGCTTCGGCAAAAGCAAACACGCCGAGGCGGGAACGGGTTCGGCGGGCGGCTGCGCGTATTCGCTAATGAATTTCCTCGACGCCGAGCGCGTAAGCGGGTTCGACCTCTTCGCCAAATACGCCGACATCGAAAAATGCGTAAAAGCGTGCGACGTTGTTGTAACGGGCGAAGGCAAGTTCGACATAACCGATATGCACGGCAAAGGGCCGTTCGAACTTGTAAAGCTTGCACTCAGGCACAAAAAGCAGGCGTGGATACTGTGCGGGCAGTCGGAAGTGGACGAAAACGGGCTGAAGGCAATGGGAATTGCCGGCGCGAAAATCGGGCAAATCCTGCCGCTTGCTCCGAACGCCGTAGAGGCGCAGAACCGCGCCCCTAAGTTCCTTTCGGCACTCGCAAAAGAATTTGCATCAAAACTCAAATAATATGAAAAAATACGGATTTATAGGCGCGGGCAAAATGGCCGGCGCAATAGTAAAAGGACTGCGCAAAACAGTCCCCGCAAGCGAAATTTCCTGCGTGTGCGGCGGAGACGACACGGGCAAAAAGCTCGCCGAACAGACGGGAATTGCGTGCCTCGACTCCGCGGCGGAGCTTCTGGAAACGTCGCAGACAATAGTTCTGGCGTGCAAGCCCCAGCAGCTGGCGGCGGCGGCGCAGTCGGCGCAACACGCGCAAAACGCAGTGCTGATTTCGATTCTTGCGGGAACGTCTATTTCGCGCCTGCGCCAATGCTTTCCGTACGTCAAAAAAATCGTGCGCGTAATGCCCAATATGCCCGCGCAAATAGCGCAGGGAATTTCCTGCTACGCACCCGAAAGCTCGCTTACGGAAGAGGAAAAGAAAACGGTTGAAAGCGTTTTGGGGGCAATCGGCGAATCTATCGAAATGCCCGAATGCAGGCTCGACGCGGTTACCGCGCTTTCGGGAAGCGGCCCGGGGTATATTTTCGAGTTCGCCGCGGCAATGATTGAGGGCGCAAAGAAAATAGGCTTTACCGACGCGGAAGCCGAAAAGCTCGTCAAAAAAACGCTGTTGGGTTCGGCAATGCTGCTGTGCCAGTCGCCGCTTTCCGCCGACGAGCTTTGCACCGCCGTTTCAAGCCCCGGGGGCACTACGCTTGCGGGATTGGAAAAATTCAAAAACGCCGATTTCAGAAAAACCGTGTTCGAGGCTCTCGCCGCCGCGGAAAAGCGTTCGGGCGAATTGTCTAAATTATAGGCTTGACTATTCGGCGAAAAAAATCCATCAATTAAGCAACTAATACAACAAATCAATTTGATATTTATGAAAAAATTACTCCTCATCTCGTTGGCAGCGTTGACCCTGAGCGCGTGCAATATCCAGTTCAAAGACACCGTAACAATCAACTCCAATCCGCAGGGCGCGATTGTGTTTATAAACGACGAAATTATGGGCGTAACCCCCGTGGACATCACCCTGCCCAATGACGGAACTTACAAGGTTGTTTTGGTAAAGGAAGGCTACAAGAATCAGGAATTGACGGTCTCGGCATTGCGCGACAACCCGTTCGTGAAGTTCGGCCCGCTCGTGGATATGGGCTACTACAAGTCGCTCAAGGCTTCGTGCGACAAAAACGAAATGAAGCCCAATTTCCTCCCCGACGTAAAGAGCCTCAAAGCTTTCGACGATATGCAAAAGAACATCGACAAAGCCGACCAAATGCTCAAAGACGGCAAAATCTCGAAAGAAGAACACTCGTATATCATAAAGAAGATTGTCGAATTCTATTCAGGCAAATAACCGAATCGAACGACGGCAAAAGGCGCGCCCCTGTTGCGGCGCGTTTTTTTGCGCCCACAAAAACTGATTCGCGGAGTGATTCTAAAAAATAACATTTGGGTTTGCCCATTAACGATAGAGCGGTTGACTCTCCACTTGCGAAACATAGAAATCTAATTGTTTGCCTTCTATAAAATCTGCCTGTTGCGCGTTTAAGCGTTCCTTAAAAAACAAAGTCCAAACTCAATACAATAAGCCTACGGCAACAATACCTTTTTCTCCGTTAATTGGGACAGCCTTTCGACAATTTTCTCGCCATAGCCGCGCTCCGGCATATCCGCTTTATACGAAACTTTTCCCAAAGCCGCAGCTTTTTCTATACCGAAGGGGATATACGGCTCTATGTGAATCTCCTCCACCGACGAAAGCATATTTGCCAAATAGGCAATTCTATGCAAATAAACTTCTCCGTCGTTTAGCGTCGGAATCATAGGGCAACGCAAAAAGACGCGCCCGACCGCAACGCCATCGCCGCAATCCCCTACAAGGTAATCGACGAGCGCGTCGAGCCTCAGACGGCGTTTCAGGACATCTACAAAGTGACGGAGGTCTACGGCTACGCGCCGCCGGAGACGTTCAACTCGTATTCGGGCGAAGTCGTCTAATTCCCAGCCCTGCGCGACACTTCGGCGAAAAACAAAGTGCAGGAAACCGTTTCGTTCCGATACGAACTCGGGCAGATTGTTTTCACAGATAAGGGTAATCTCTTCAACGTGGGCGATTCGCTCTCGTTTTTCATGGCAATGAAAGTGCTTCAGCTGGAGCCGTATAAATACGCATACGCCGCGCGGGCAACGCAGCTTTCGCAGGTTGTGGAAGTCAGAATCTCAAACGACGCCCGAGTTTGCTATTGCACCGACGTGAGTTGGTATATCCCCGAATCGAATTCGAACTCCGATTCGCAGACGCTGATTACGGGCTACGGCGGCTCTCGCGGCGGAACGGCAACGCGCGGCTTCACCGTTCGAGACCAGTTCAACGCACAGGCGAGCATCACGAATTTCATCACCTA
>CAKTTC010000014.1 GCA_934613645.1 uncultured Opitutales bacterium
AGACTCGAACTCGCGACCTCCTGCGTGACAGGCAGGCGTTCTAACCAACTGAACTACCACCCCAATTGATTATTATTTCGTTATGTTGCCCATTCCCACCCCGCGTGTCAACTATATTTTTTTCTTTTTCTTCACTTTTTCTTTTTATCTCTCATTTTCACAATCTTCCATGTGTCTTTTTTTATCGGGTATATTTCCCTGTATCTTATTTAGTGCCTTTCCCCGGGGCTTTTCAGTATTATCTTGACTGTATTTTTTATATTTCTACGATATCCAACGGTTATGAAGAGGCGGTTATTTTTAGGTTATATGGCATTGGCGCGTTTTTGCGGGTTGCCGTTGTTCGGCGGAAATGTCGGGCGAAAGAGCCAAAAATGTATTCGCTTTACTGCGGTTTCGGCAATTGTTTCCGCACATCAAGTGGATTTTGCCGAAAAATATTGAGGGTTAGGAATTATTTAAAATGGAGGAAAAGTATTACAAGGTAATTTTGCCGTCGTCGGTATCACCCACGAAAAATTTCGACTACACTCCGTATCTGCCGCGCGGCGGCGAAGCGGGGGCGTGGCTTCCTCCGATTCCCGCCGCCAAAATACGCGGCGCGGGCTACTACGTTTCCAAACACTGGCGCATTTGGTGGACGGCGGGTGCGCGCGTGTTCGAAGTGGAGTGCAGGGGGCTTCGGCGCGAAGAGCTAAACGGCGTGGAAAAGCAGGCGTGTTGTGAATCAATCCGTTTCCTGCGCGAAGTTTCCGTCGATTCGGGCGACGCCAAATTCAACTGTGGCTGCGGCAACACGGGGCGTTCGAACGAGGGCGACTGCAACGCGGGCGATTTCAACATCGGCAGCCGCAACGTCGGCAATCTGAACGCAGGCGACTTCAACACGGGCGACTCCAACACGGGCATTGACAACGTAGGCAACGACAACCGCGGCAGTCTCAATTCGGGTTCGTCAAACGTCGGGCACTCAAACACGGGCAGTTTCAACCGAGGCAGCTTCAACAGCGGCGACCACAACATCGGGCACGCCAACACGGGCAGTTTCAACCGCGGCAACCGCAACTCGGGCAAGTGGAATGTCTGCAACAACAGCTGCGGGTTTTTCAACACTGCGGAACCTCCCGCGTATATGTTCGACAAGCCTACGGGGCTGCGCGCTTCCGAAATCCGTCTGCCGAAGTGGCTTCAGAAGGGCGATTTGAGCGCGTCGCTTGAATCCGCCGACATCGACGACCTTCAGGCTACTTTCGCCCTCCCGAATTTCGACGCCGCCATTTTCGAGCGCATTACGGGCATTTCCGCCGAAAAACTGAACGCCGTTATTGCGCGCAAAAAAGCCGAAGCACTGGGGCGGGTATAGATTTTTTTTCGGGAAAACAAACCGAATTCTAAACAACACAAAAAAGCAACGTAAAATAATAACACATATGAAATCACTACAAATACTAAAAACAAATATCGCAAAGGCGGCGTTTGGCTTATCGACCGCGCCATTCTGCTGCCCGACGACTTCACGCTTGTCTTGCGCGACTGCCTTGTGAGGCTTGCGCCAAACGTCAGGGACAACATAATCCGCAGCGCGGGCGCGCAAAACGGAAAGCTTGTTCCAAACAAAAACATTTCGATTGTGGCATCGGCAATCCCGTGCTGAGCGGGGGGCTGGGTTCGCACTACGGCGTGCGCACGGGCGACAAAAACGGCTGGCGCACAATCGGCATTTTGCTCGTTTCTGTCAACGGTTTTAAAATCGAAAATCTGACATTGCAAAACACGCAGGCGTGGGGAATTTCAGTCGAATCGGGCTCGTCAAACGGGCGCATTTCGAACATCACTTTCGACGACAAAAACGATATGCGCAATCAGGACGGCGTGGACATTCGAAAGGGCTGCCACGACATCACCATTGAAAACATCTTCGGCAGCGTCGGCGACGACGCGGTTGCGCTCACGGGCTACATCGCTTCAGTCGCGCCCGAAAAACGCGTGATAGGCGGCGAGGGCATGCAATACGGCGGCCGCTGGGAGACGGGCGCGGACGACATCTACAACATCACAATAAGAAACGTTCGGGCGAAGTGTCTGGGCGGGCACGGCATTGTGCGGCTTTTGAATCAGGACGGCGTGAACATGTATAATATAATAGTCCGCGACATCGTCGATACCGCCGTGGGCGACGAACCGCGCGCGCAGGCAACAGTGCGCATCGGCGACATTCGTTTCTATAAGCAAAGACGCTCCCAAATGGGCGAAATGCGCAACATTTTAGTCGACGGCGTAATGGCGAAGGGCAAGGTAGCCGTCTGGATAAAAGGGCCTTTGTGCGACAGCACAATACGCAACGTCTTCACCGAAACGCCCCAAACAAAACGCTACGACACCTCCGCGCCCACTGAGCGCGTCATTTTGGAATAGAATTTTTGAACGGAACAGCCCTGCCGCACTTTGTTTTTTGCCGCGGCGGGGCTTTTTTGCTTTTGCGAAATACGGGGCAGGGGAGCGGCACGTCTATTTATTCGGAAGCCAGAAACCTCCCTTGCCGTCCGACTCCACGTGGCCGCCGCCGCTTGGCAGCCAGAAGCCGCCGCGCCCGTCCGATTCAATGTGTCCGCCTCCGTTGGGAAGCCAATGGCCTCCCTTGCCGTCGGATTGCATATGCCCGCCTCCGTTCGGAAGCCAGAAACCTCCCTTGCCGTCCGACTCCACGTGGCCGCCGCCGTTCGGCAGCCAGAAGCCGCCGCGCCCGTCGGTTTCTACATGCCCTCCGCCGTTGGGCAGCCAAAAGCCGCCTTTGCCGTCGGATTGCATGTGCCCCGCAAAGGCGGTCAAACATACAAACAGAAAGCAGGCAAAGAATCTCGTTTTCATAACGTTCAAGAATAAAGAAGTTGTGGGGTAGTCAAATATTTTGTTGTTATAATATTATTCGGAATATTTTTTGCAATCTTCTGTTACGGGCTTAATTTTCCCCGCTCCCACTAAAAAACAATCAAAAGTTAGGTTTACTATGAATATCAAAAAAACGGCACTCTTTGTTTCGGCGGCGTTCTTTGCTACGTCGGCGTTTGCAATAGACCACTGGCTGTGGTTGACAACGGGTTCAAACACGCTTCCCGTTTGGAACTACAACGGCACGGACGTCACCGTAAGCAACCGAGACCTCGTTATCTTCGGCGGCGACGGCGTTTCGGTTGACGCCAACGTTAACGGCGAAATTACGTCTACTACAACGGCGTTCCAATTCTCGGGTTCGAATGGAAGAACTGCGGGCAACGTTACAATAAACATCGGCGAAGGTTTCACCTTGACAGCCCAGAGCTTTGCATTCGGTGGCGAAGGAATGATTGCGGGTTCTACCGTTTTGGTTCAGGGCGCGGGCACGTTCAATATGAACGGTGCGTGGAACTTGGCAGGTGCGGGCATAACGGGAATCAGCACGGTTATAAAATCAAACGCCGCACTCAATGGGGCTGTAAATCTCGGCAACGGCAATTCGCTTAAATTCGAAAGCCTCACGGGCACTTACTCGGGCACGGTTACAATCGGCGCGGGTTCTAAATACGAAGCCAACATTACCAGCACGGGCTACACCACTCTCCCCGGAAAGCTCGTTGTAAACGGCGGCACGTTCAGATTCACAAAATCGTCGGGTGTTGTAATGCTCAACGACGCCGTAATCAATTCGCTCTCCGAAGACGCGTATGTGAGCGCGGGCGGCTTGAATAACAGCGGAACATTCAAAATCGGTGCGGGCGTCGACAAAAAGATAATCATCAACAGCGGAAACTTCACGATGTGGGACGGAAATCTCGAGCTTAATTCCTCGAACGTTCTGGTGAGAGGCGACGGAACTTCGCCCGTTGACTTCGAACTTTCGGGCGGCAACGCGGGCGGAAAATTCACCTCGGCGCGGACAACGCATTCGGCCACATTCGTTCGAACAACAAGTCGGGTTATGCAATGGAGCTTGTTCTCAACGGCAACGAATTCAAAGTTGAAAAGTTCGACTCCAAAAACATAACGCTTACAATCGACGACTTCGCCGACGGGCTTTTTGTTGCGAAGACCGAAAACATCAGCATGATTGATTTGGATAAAATCATTGCCAAGCAGGGCGAAACGACTGTCGAAAACCTCTTCTGGAAAGACTTGGGCAACGGGTATTCCTCGCTTGTCTCTACTATTCCCGAACCCGCAACGGTTGCGGCAATCTTCGGCGCGGCGGCTTTGGCTTTGGCGGTTGTGCGTCGCAGAAAGTAGTTTTTTCGCTAATTACGCGTAAATTCGCGGAGACGTTTTAAAAGGCGTCTCCGTTTTTTTTGTTGATACAAGGCGGCGCGTAGGGTAGCCTGTCCAAATGAAAAAGTTTACGGGATTTATTTTGTGCGCCGCCGCCGCGTTCTTGGGCGCGTGTTGCGGGGGTGAAACGCGCGCTCAAAGCTCTGCGGAGCGCGTCCGCGCCGACATTTTGGCGGAGAAGTCGCTTGTGGCGTTTTGGGATTTTTCCGAACCGCAAAAGTCGGACGGCGGGTTTGCCGACACGCGCGGGAATTTCGCCCTGTGCGACGCCTCGGGGAGCGTCAAACGCGTTTCGGGAGACGGCGTTTTCGGCGGGGCGTGCCTTGAGTTTAACGGCGAAAATTCGTATTTGACTTTGCCGAAAGAGAAAGTCGGCGCGCTCGACATCACAAAGAAAATCACGGTGGTTGCGTGGGTGAAGCGCGCGTCGGGCAAGCACAACTGCTTTGTCGCGGGACTTTGGAACGAGCATTCCGACGGCGGCAAACGCCAATACGGACTGTTCGTTTCGCTCCCGTATTACAACGGCGCGGACAGGGTTTGCGGGCACATCTCGCAGACGGGCAAGGCAACGCCGCCGTTCCCGTATTCGGTCGACTACAGCACAAGCCCCGAGAAAGTCCCCGTGGGAGAGTGGGTGCAGGTTGCAATGACGTTCGACGGGCGCGAGATAAAATCGTTCTTCGACGGAAAATTCACGCCTTCCGAACCCGAATTTATAGAGCACACAAAGGGTTTCGCTGGCTACCCGAACGGGCTTGTCCAGCGGAAGAATCCGTATTATTTCCCGCACGAAATGCGCAGCAACGGCTCCGACTTCACAGTGGGTTCTGTTTTGCTCAAGCGCGGAATGGGCAACTTTTTCCACGGCAGAATTGCCGCAGTTGCGGTCTTTGCCGACATCGTGGACCCCGCGCGCTTTGTTGTGAAGTGAGCACGCGCAGAACGCCTGCTTTGGGAATTTAAACTTTTGGGCAAATGCGGGTCGGCGTTGGAATTACGCAGACCCGCTTTCTTTGCGGCGTTCCAGTGTGTTTGAAAGGTTAGTATACTAATTTTTGTTGACGTTCCGCCGAAAATTTGCCATTGTCGCGTTCTCTTCTCCATTCAACACACTATAGGGAAATTATGAAAAAATTGGCTGTTATATTTGTATTTTTGTGGTCGTTCGCCGTTCTTCGGGCGTCGGTTGATATCGGGAAATTTGCAACGCCCGACGATTCTTCAAAACCGTGGGTTTATTGGTTGTGGCTAAACGGCAATGTAGACAAGCCCTCAATCACCGCAGACTTGGAGGCAATCAAAAAAATGGGGGCGGCGGGCGTTTTGTTTTTCGACAACCGCGGCTACAACGACCAAAACATACCCATGCCGCGCCCGCGCAACCAGTATTTGGACAGCGATTGGATTGAAAATTTTTCGTTTGCAATATCGGAAATCGAGCGGTTGGGGCTTAAAATCAGCATAAATTTGAGCAGTTGCGGCGGGAATCTGAAAGGTCCGTGGAAAGTCGGTTTTGACGCCCCGAAACGCTTGGTCTACAAAATAACGCCGCTTGAAAAATCGTATTCGGCCGCGCTCGAAAAATATCCGTCTCAATTCTACAAGCGCGTTGCGGTTTTTGCCGTCAAATACGGCGGGGAAACATTCGGCTCTTCGCAAAATTGGCTTGACGCAGGCGACGGCGCATACGATACCGCTCGCAACAGAACGCTTGTAAAAGATGGCGGAAGCGTTTCCAGAAAGGTTTTGGAAGTTGTCGATTTGACTTCCGAAGTCAAAGACGGCGCGCTTTCGTGGAACGTTCCCGACGGCGGAAACTGGGCTCTGTTGCAGGTAGGCTATACGGTTTTGGACAATCGGGAATACGACGTCGACATTCTCGACCGCGACGCCGTTGCGGCGCACTTCAACAGATTTGTAGACGTATACAAAAAGAACTTCCCCGAAGCAATCGGGCGGACAATTACGCATTTTTACAACGTCAGTTGGGAGGGAACAATGCCGACTTGGACGCACGGCCTCGAAAAGTTTTTCAAAAAAGACCGCGGCTACGACATCGAAAAGTGGCTGCCTACCCTTTGTGGCTTTGCGTTCGACGACACCGAGGGAACGCGGAAGTTCATAACCGATTTCCGCCGCGCCCGCAACAACTGTTTCAGGGAGCATTTTTACGCCACTATGGCGGAGCTTTCCCACAGGGAGGGCGTGCAGTGGCATTCGGAATCGGGCGGCCCGTGGTCGCGCCAACCCGCAGCTTTCGGCGAGGCCGACCAGCTCGCCTTTTTGGGAATGAACGACATTCCGCAGGGCGAATTTTGGTGCCCGCTCGAGCACGACAAAGGGAAAATGTTGTGGACGCAGTGGAACAGATTTTTGGTTCGCCCCATAACGTGGGCGGCGCACATCTACGGCAGAAATCTGGTTTCGATAGAGGCTTTTACGCATATGACCTACCACTGGACGGCGTATCCGGCAATGCTGAAGCCCGCCGCCGATTTTTCCTTTGTAATGGGGTCAAATTTCACGATTTGCCACTCATATACGTCGTCTCCCGACTCTTTCGGCGAACCCGGTATGGAATACTTCGCGGGAACGCACTTCAACCGCCACACCACTTGGTACGCCCAGAGCGTCGAATTTATGACCTACCTTGCGCGCTGCCAGTATTTGCTGCGCCAAGGCAGACCCGTTGTCGATTTTGCCGTATACAACGGCGACGTTCCCTATGAGCATTGGCTTACGTTCGGCGGGAAAATATCGCCGTTTATACGCGGGCTTTGCTATGACGTTATAAACAACGACGTTCTGCTAAACGGCGCAAAGTTTGAAAACGGCAAGCTTGTTTTGAAAAGCGGAATTTCCTACAAGGCGTTGTATGTAGACCTGAGCCGAAAGGAGGTTTCCCCGAAGGCTTTGGCAAAGATTCTCGAGCTTAAGCGCGCAGGGTTGCCCGTGTTCTGCTCGCCAGAAGGCGCGAGCGGTTCTACTCCCGATTTCGCCGTAAAATCAAAACAACCCGTTTTTGCGCCGTCGGTAAAACCCGACGATTGCGCGGGCTTGGGCGAAGACGGCACGTCGGTAAAACAGCTTGCCGACGCGCTTTGGGACGGGCGCGATTTCGGCGAATATTGCGCGAAGAACTTTGTTCCCGCGTGCGAGTCGGAAAAATTCGAATTCATTGCGCGCTCCGCCGACGACGCCGAAATTTTCTTCCTGACGGGGGAGGGCAGCGGCAACGCTACTTTTGTAGCCGACGGCGTTCCCGAGATTTGGAATGCCGTTGACGGCTCTGTTCGCAGGGCGGAAAAATGGCGCAAAACGGCGGACGGCAGAATTCCAGTTTCGCTCGAATTGCCGAAAAACGGTTCGGCGTTCGTCGTGTTCAGGAAAAATTCCGACGCTCCCAATCCCGACGCGTTTACGCCTACAAAACGGCTTGAAATTTCGGGAAAATGGACGGTCTCGTTTCGGGAAAACCGCGGCGCGCCCGCCTCAATCACGCTTGAAAAACTCGTTCCGCTAAACGAACACCCCGACTTCGGCGTTCGCCATTTTTCGGGAACGGCGCGCTATTGCAATGCGTTCACTCTCGACAATGTTCCGCAGCGCGCGCGCTTGGATTTGCCCGAAGTAAACTACATCGCCGAAGTCTACATCAACGGGCAAAAATGCGCAACGCTATGGACGTATCCGTATTCATGCGACATTTCCAAATTCCTCAAAAAAGGCGAAAACAAAATCGAAATAGACATTGTAAACACTTGGTATAACCGCTGTGTGGGCGACGCCGCCGCCCCCGACGGCAAACGCATAACTTCGGGCAATTTTAAAATCGTGCGCGGCGCGCGAAACGGTATGCGTATATTTACGGGGTTTGCCGCCGACGACCCGCTTATGCGCGCGGGGCTTGTGGGCAAAGTGGTTGTGTCGTTCTGAGTCGGGCGGGGCAGCCCGCGGGGAATCGGCACTGAAACAAAGCCTCCGCTCAGGGGGCTTTTTTTTATGAAACCGCATTCAAAAATATGTTGCCATGTGCTCCATTGTATGTAATAAGGAAACAGAAACTTTTTACAAAATGAGCGAAAACAACAAAATTCAAGACAACAGCCACGACTTGTGGGCTGTCCGCAAGGCTAAGCTCGACGCAATGCGCGCGTCGGGCTTCGACCCGTTTAGGGCGAATTGGGATCAGACCCACACAAGCAAAACGGCGGTTGAATCGTTCGACAACTCGCTTCCCGAGGGCGAAAACACCCAGCACGAAGTCTCGGTTGCGGGGCGCATTCTCTTCTACCGCCTCATGGGCAAGGCGAGCTTCCTGAAAATCCTCGACCGCGACGGCATTATCCAGCTCTACGTCTCGCGCGACGGCCTCCCCGAGGGCGTCTACAACGACGACTTCAAAAAGAACATAGACGTAGGCGACATCATCGGCGCGAGGGGAAAGCTCTTCAAAACAAAGACGGGCGAAATCACCGTGCGCGTGAACGACTTCAAAATGCTCTGCAAAAGCATGCGCCCGCTCCCCGAAAAGTTCCACGGGCTCACCGACAGCGAGCAAATCTACCGCCAGCGTTATCTCGACCTGATTACCAATCAGGAGTCGCGCAGGCGTTTCAAAATGCGCAGCGCAATCATACGCGAAATCCGCGAATTCCTCTGGGAGCGCGACTTCACCGAAGTTGAAACGCCCGTTTTGCACGGCGTTGCGGGCGGGGCTGCGGCGCGTCCGTTTACAACGCACTTCAACGCGCTCGACTGCCAGTTCTATCTGCGAATCGCCCTTGAACTCTACCTCAAGAGAATGCTCATCGGCGGGTTCGACAGGGTTTTTGAAATGGGGCGCGTTTTCCGCAACGAAGGCCTCGACCGCAAGCACAATCCCGAATTTACAATGCTTGAAGTCTATCAGGCGTATTCAAGCCACGAAGGCATGATGGAGCTTGTGCGCTCGCTCATTACGCGCCTTTGCCAAAAGGTTTTGGGCACTACGTCAATCCCGCGCGCCGACGGCGGCACTATCGAGCTCGGCGGCGAATGGCGCAAGGCCGACTACCGCGACTTGGTTCGCGAGGCCTCGGGCGACAAAGACTGGTTCTCGCGCACCCGCGAGGAGAAGCTTGCCGCCTGCGAAAAGCTCGGCATTCAGGTTGACCCCAATTTGGAAGACTACGAAGTTACCGAAAACGTCTACGGCAAGCTTGTAGAGCCAAATCTCATTCAGCCCACGTTTGTAATGCACATTCCCAAGGAACTTTGCCCGCTTGCAAAGCTCAACAAGGAAGACCCGACCGTTTTGGACGTGTTCGAACTGTGCATCAACGGGCAGGAAATTGCCCCCGCGTATTCGGAGCAGAACGACCCGTTCATTCAGCGCGAAATGTTCGAAGCCCAAGTCGGCGAAGAAAAACAGAACCTCGACGAAGACTTCCTCGTTGCAATGGAGCACGGAATGCCGCCCGCAGGCGGTATGGGAATCGGTATTGACCGCCTCGTAATTCTGCTTACAAGCGCGGCGAATATTCGCGACACCATTTTGTTCCCGTCGTTGCGTCCCGAATAACGGAGCGGTAGTTATGCCGTGGTGGTTTTACATCGCACTGAAACAACTTTTCCCCGCGGGGAGGGTTGTTTCGTTTTTTGCGGCGGTTTCGGTGCTCGGCGTTGCGCTCGGCATTTTGGGGCTTTTCGGAACGCAGAGCGTGATGAACGGCTTCCATTCGCAGATAGCGGCAAAGCTGCGCGCAACCTCGGGCGACGTAATAATACGCAATTACGGACGCCCCATTGCCGACGCTTCCAAGCTCCGCGCCAAGCTTGAAAAAAATCCGCAGGTGGCCGTTGTGGAAGAGGCTGCCAACGGGCCTGTTATGATGCTTTCGGGCAAAGTTCCCGTCTTCCCGATGTTGCGCAGCTACGATACCGTCCGCAACGAATCGGCCTTGCCCATTCGCGAAAACGGCTTCGTCAAGTTCGGCAATATCGACGAGCTTGACGACGACTCAATCATTTTGGGGCAGCGTCTGGCTGCCGCAAACGGAATCGGCGTGGGCGACTTTGTGGAGATTTATTCGCCCACAATGCTCGACAAAATCAAGAAGGACGAAGTGCCAATGCCAGCCTCGCTGCGCGTTGTGGGGCTGCTGAATACCGACTATTCGGAAGTCGATTCCACAGTCGCGCTTGTTTCGCTGCGGAGAATGTCCGATTTGTATTCGCTCGGCGGCGGGGTTCACTCGATAATTTTGCGCCTCAAGCAGGGCGTTGATTGCGACGAATTCGCGCGGCAGCTGCGCCGCTCGGGCGACGTCCCGTATAGAATTTCCACTTGGCTGTCGGCGAACGAGGCGTTTTTGCGCGTGATAAAAATGGAGAAGGTGATGATGTCGCTGATAATTTTCCTGATAATAATTGTGGCGTCGTTTTCAATTTGCATTTCGCTTTACACTTCGGTGTTGAAAAAAACGCGCGAGATAGGGCTTTCGGGCGCGATGGGCGCGCGGCCGTATCAGATTGCGCTGACGTATTGCCTGCAGGGGCTGATAATCGGCGTGCTGGGGTCGTTTGCGGGAATCGCGCTTACGGTGCTTGTGCTGCATTTCAGAGAGCCGCTTGTGGAGCTTATGGTGGACAGGGAGTCGCTTGTGGAGTTCTACCATTTTGCGCATTTGCCCGTTAAATACGAGCTGTCCGACGCGCTTTCGGCGTGTGTTTTCGCCGTGGTTTTGTGCACGCTTGCGGGCGTGTTTCCGGCAATCAGGGCGGCGCGTCTTAAAATTTCGGAGGCGATGAGAAATGAGTAGCGCAGTGCTTGAAGCGTCGGACATTGCAAAGGTTTTCAAAGCTCCCGACGGCAGTTCCATAGAAGTGCTCAAGGGCGTTTCGCTTTCGGTGGGCGCGGGCGAAAGCGTTTCGCTGCGCGGCGAAAGCGGCGCGGGCAAAACCACGTTTATGAACATTCTTTCGGGGCTTGAAACGCCCACGCGCGGTTCGGTTTTCTGGCGCGGCGAGCGCGTTGACAACCTTTCGAATTCCGCGCAGGCAAAGCTGCGGGCGGGTTTTATGGGGTTCGTCTTCCAGAACTACTGCCTTATGCCCGAGCTTACCGCGCTTGAAAACGTGGAGCTTGCCGCACGCATTTCGGGCGGCTACAATTCGGCGGCGGCACGGCGCGCCAAAGACCTGCTTGAAAAGGTGGGGCTTGGCGGACGCGCAAAGTATCTGCCGAACAAGCTTTCGGGGGGCGAACGCCAGAGGGTCGCCATTGCGCGCGCGGTGCTCAACCGCCCGAAGGTTCTGCTTGCCGACGAGCCTACGGGAAATTTGGACGAAGACACTGCAAGGTCGGTTATGGATATGCTGCTTTCGCTTTGCCGCGAAAACAACGCCGCGCTGCTTCTGATAACCCACAATCCCGATTTCGCGAAAATGACCGACCGCGAAGTTGTCCTTACAAAGGGCGGGATTTTGCAGGTTAGGTAGCTTCCGCCGCTGCTTGCCGATTGCGCCGTTTTGCGGGGCGGGGCGCATATTGCCGCGTTTTTCCGCGGGTTTTGATTTTTTCCCGCGGGTTTTGCGTTGCGCGCTATTTGGCGTAAACAGTGGGGTCGGGCACGCCCGCAAGCCTGAACGCCTCTTTGCGTTCGGTGCACGTTCCGCAAGTGCCGCAGTGGATTTCCCCTCCCTTGTAGCACGACCACGTCTGCGAGAAATCTACGCCCAAATCCGCTCCCAGAGCCACAATGTCGGCTTTCGACATATCCACAAACGGGCGCAGGAGCTTTACGGGTTCGTAGTGGCAGAGCGCGAGAACGCCGTCGAGCGCGTCGGCGAATTCGTCGCGGCAGTCGGGATAAATGGCGTGGTCGCCCGAGTGCGCCGCGTAGGCTACTTCGTCGGTTTCAAGCGCGATTGCCCGCGCGGCGGCTATTGAAATCATAATCATGTTGCGGTTGGGCACGACAGTCGATTTCATATTGGAGTCGTCGTAGTTGCCGTCGGGCACTTCCTCGGAGGCGTCGGTGAGCGAGTTGTGCCCGAAAAGCCGCGTAATCGGGCGCAGGTCGGCGATGTCGAACGGCACGCCGAGTTTTTCGCAATTTTTGCGCGCAAACTCCAACTCCTTTTTGTGCTTCTGCCCGTAGTCGAAAAGCAGCGCGGCGTCGGCTTTGCCTTCGCGCTTTAGCAAATGCAACAAAACAGTGGAATCGAGTCCGCCCGAATAAACTATTACTGCCATAGGCGCGAGTATTTCGCATTTTTTTGTTGATGTTGCAACAATTTTTTCGGAAACTCAGGGCGAAAGAAAACGTTGAATCTGTGTATGTCGGTTGTTTTGATTGAGGATTGCGCTTTGTTCGGGAAGGGGATTGCTTTTCCCGAGTCGCTTTCGCGCGCCGACGCGCGTTCGTTCGCGCGCGAGACCGCCTTGGAGTGCTCCATTTTTCCGCCCGAAAAAACGCTGTTCGGCTTTGTGCGCGCGGGCGTTGTGTATGTGTGCGAAAAATCAGCCCTGCCGCCGCAGGCGCGGGAGGCGCGGCTTGTAATGCCCGCTTCGGCGTTGCTTGCGGCGTTCGAAGCCGACGGCGTTTGCGCGTTCAAATACGGTGCGGGCGTTTGTGTTTTCGACTTCGGCGAAACCAAGAAAACGGCGTCGGCATGCGGCGAAAACGCGCTTGAAAACGCAATGGCTCTTGCGGGAATCGATGCCGAAGCGCGCGGGCGGGCGTCGGTTTTTGCGGTTGAGTCCGTTTCGGAACGCGGCGGAAAAATCGAAATAAAGCTCGAAAAGACTTTGCCCGACGGCACTGTTGAACATCTTTCGGCGCGCAAAAACGTCTCGTTTTTTGCCGACGCGGAGTTGCGTCCGCCCGCCGATATGGCTGCGCTGAAACGCGCTGCACGCGCGCGCGCGGCGGCGAAGGTTTGCTGCGCCGTTTTTGCGCTCGCCGTTGTTTGGCTTGTCTACGCTTCCGTCAATGCGTTTTTCGTTTCGCGCGAGATTGAAGAAAAAACGCGCGTGCTGGCAGAACTTGAGCCTGCGGCGAAACAAATTGAGGCGGCGAATGCCGACGCGCTGAAGTTGCTCGACGTTATCGGTTCGCGCATAGAGCCTGTTTCCGCGCTCGCGCGGGTTAACGCGCTGCGTCCCGACGGCGTTTGGTTTGCGCGGGCGAAGTTTTCGGGTTCGGGCGAAATTTCCGTCTCGGGCGAAGCCGATTCAATAGCAAAAGTAAAGAAATTCGCCGACGCCCTTGCAAAGGAATTTTCCGTTGAACTTACAACCGACACCGCGCGTGGCAAAACGCGTTTTTCTGTCAAATTGTCGAAATATGCAAAGTAGATTTTCATTCAGTTTTTCAAAGCGCGAGCGGCTTATGCTTGCGGGGGTTGCGGGGTGCGCGCTGGCTGTCTGGGCTTCGGCTGTTTTTTCGGCGCGGGCGCGGCAGGCCGCTGAACTTGCGCAGCTTGGCAAGCGCGAGGCGGTTGCGCGGGCTACGATAGCCCTCAAGCCCGCCGTGGAAGCCAGAATCAAGGCGGCGCGCTCTCGCGTGGACATGTCGAAAACCCTTTCCGCCGACGCGCTGCAAATTGAAATTGAAAGCGCGGCAAAGACTTCGGGCTTGGAGTATTCGCTCTCAAGCGCGGTTCGCTCAAAGTCGGGCGGGTTTTCGCTCAACAGGCTGACGCTTTCAACGTCGCCGCAAAACTTGGCGGATATTGTCAAATTCGAAAACCTCGTTGCAAAGCTTGCGCCGTATGCAACTATCGAAGAAGTGTCGTTCGCGGGCGATTCGCGCACGGGCAAAGTTTCGGCGCGCTACGTGATTTCGTCGTTCGAATAATTTTTGCGCGCGTGGCGCGATGAGTTGCCGTGGGGGGGGAGTGTGTTCCGAAAAAACTTCAAGAACAGACGCCCTTTGTAAACGAACGTTGCCGCCGAAGCGGTTTTGCGTGCCGAAAAAAACGGCGCGGTTTTTGTTCCGCGCCATATTCATTTCGCCTTGTTTGCGGTTATTTTTTGCCGCCTATTTTCGCCGACATTTCGAGCATTTTTTCGATTGGGGCGGCGGCTTTTTTGATTGTCTGTTCCGAAAGCTCTATTTTCGGTTCGAGGTTTTCCAGACACGCCAGCAACTTTTCGGGCGTGTTCATAAGCATATTTTTGCAGTGCTGCGAGGGTCTGCCCGACGCCGTTGCGGCTATGAAAGTTTTGTCGGGAATTTCCCTGCGCAGGCGGTGAACCATTTCTACGACAGTTGCCACAATGAATTTTTCCGACGGATTTTCCCTGCAAAAAGCTATCATTTTTTCGGTGCTGCAAACGCAGTCGGCAACGTCGCGGACTGCCTTGGGGCATTCGGGGTGGGCAATCATCGGGGTGTCGGGGAACGCGCGCTTCAGAGCTTTCAACTCCTCCGCCTTGTATTGCGTGTGCGCCCAGCAGTAGCCGTTCCAGAGAATCATATCGCGTCCCGTTTGCTCAATCACCCAAGAGCCGAGGTTTTGGTCGGGGCAGAAGATGATTTTTTGCTCGGGCGGAATCTGCTTTACAATCTCGAGCGCGTTTCCGCTCGTGCAGATGATGTCGCTAAGCTCCTTGACCTTCGCGCTGCAATTTATGTAGGAAATGACGATTGCGTCGGGGTGCTGCTTTTTGAAAATGGCAAGCTCGATAGGGTCGCAAAGTTCTTCAAGCGTGCAGCCCGCTGCGTGGTCGGGAAGAACCACGGTTTTGGAGGGGTTGAGGATTTTCGCGGTCTCCGCCATAAAATCGACGCCCGCAAAGGCTATGACATCGGCGTTTGCCTGCTTTGCCTGACGCGACAACCCGAGACTGTCGCCCACATAGTCGGCAATCTCCTGTATTTCCCTACACACATAGTTGTGCGCCAAAATAACGGCGTTTCTGCGCTTTTTGGCTTCGAGAATCTTCTTCTGGATTTCGCTCAGCTCCCGCTTGGGCGAGAGGTTTAACGGGGGAAATACTATTGCCTGCATTTTCGTGATTTTTTTTAACGCGTATTTTTTTGATTTGGCGGCGGTTTGTCAAGACATTCGCGCGCTAAACGATAATTATTACTATTTAGGCTTGCATTTCTAAAAAACTTGTGTTTTGTTGACACCATAATAAAGTAGTTCGCCTATGAAGATTATAACTGCAACCACCAAGATTTTTTTGCTTCTGTGCGCGTTTGCGCTTTCGGCGGCCGCCGAAACGAAAACCGCGGGCGACTACTCCATAACGCTCAAGGCTGCGAACGTCGGCGCAATTTACGATACGGGCGAAAAAATCGACTTTATCCTCGAGGTCTCCAAGGCGGGCAAGCCTTTTGCGGGCGCGGATTTGGACGTGAAAATTTCGAAAGACGAAGTTGCGCCGCTTGCGCGTTCGTCGAAAAAGTCGGCGGCGGCAAGGGAGACTTTTTCAAGTTCGCTTGCGGACTCGGGAGTTGTGAAATGCCAAGTTTTCGTGAAGCTGCCCGACGTTGAAAAGCGCGTCGAGATGCTTGCGGGCGCGGCGGTAAAACCGCTGTCGATTGCCCCGAGCGTTCCCGAGCCCGTCGATTTCGTCCAATTCTGGGACGCCCAGAAAAAGATTTTGGCAGACATTCCGCTTAACATGCAGGTGCAGCCGCGCCAAAAGCTGCTTCCGCGCGCCCTTTCGGAAAAGCTTGATTTGTTCGTAGTAAAGGCCGACACGTTCGGCGGAAAGCTTGATGCGTATATGGTTATGCCCAAGAACGCCGCCCCGAAATCGCTGCCTGCAATAGTTATTCCCCACGGGGCGGGCGTGCGCTACAGTAGGTTCGGCGGGGTTGCGGGCGCGGCGGAATTCGCAAAACGCGGCTTTTTGGCAATCGACTTCAACGCGCTCGGGCTTGACAGCGACGGCACTGCCGCCGACTTGGAAGTCCACAAAAAGAACTTCAAAGGCTATCCCTACAAAGACGCCAAAGACAGGCAGAAAAACATTTTCCGCACAATCTATCTGCGCGCGCTCAGGGCGTTGGACGTTGCAATGGCGCAGCCGCAGTGGGACGGCAAAAACCTCGTTGTCTTCGGGACATCGCAGGGCGGCGGGCAGGCTCTTGCAATGGGCGGACTTTCCGACAAGGTAACGCTTGTGTGCGCCTTCGTGCCCGCGCTTTGCGATATGGCGGGGTTCGTGAAAGACCGCGTGAGCGGCTGGCCGCACTACGTAAGAGCCGACAAAAACGGCGTATACGGTAAATTCGACAAAAGCTGGCTTGAGTCGATTCCGTATTTCGACGGCACGAACTTCGCCCGCCACATCAGTGCGCCTTCGATAATTACAATCGACCTCTCCGACGATGTCTGCCAACCCACAACGGGCTTTGCGATGTATTCGAATCTCAAGAAGGAAAAGATTCTTATAATCAACCCCGAGGCGCGCCACGGCGTTCCGCGCGAATGCTATCTCAAGGTTGCCGATATGGTGGGGCAGCGCGTTTCGGAAAAATGAATTTACGCGCGCAAACAGCGCGCAACAACCCTAACTGAATAAACAAAGGAAACAAAATGGCAAAAGTAATATGCAGCGTATGCGGCTATGTAATGGACTCGGAGAACCTCCCCGAAGTGTGCCCCCAGTGCAAGGCACCGAAATCGAAATTCGTCGCGGTTGACGACACAAAGAAAATGGTGTGGGCCGACGAACACAGAATCGGCGTTGCAAAGGGGCTCGACGCCGAAGTGGTGCAGGGTTTGCGCGAAAACTTCACGGGCGAGTGCACCGAAGTGGGAATGTATTTGGCGATGAGCCGCCAAGCCGACCGCGAGGGGTATCCCGAAGTGGCTGAGGCATACAAGCGCATTGCTTTTGAGGAGGCCGAACACGCCGCGAAATTTGCGGAACTTCTCGGCGAATGCGTAGACGCCGACACCAAGAAGAACCTCTCCGTGCGCGTAGACGCCGAGGCGGGCGCAACCGCGGGCAAACTGGCTTTGGCAAAGCGCGCCAAGGAGCTTGGCTACGATGCCATTCACGACACCGTCCACGAAATGTGCAAAGACGAAGCCCGCCACGGTTCGGCGTTCTTGGGCTTGCTCAACCGCTATTTCAAATAGTCGGGTTTGCGCCGACGCGGCGTGTTGCCGCACAAAAAACGGGTCGAAGTTGTTTCGACCCGTTTCGCGTTTCGGCGTTGCGCTATTTTTTCAACGCCTTTGAATTCAGCATCCGCGCCGAATTTCCCACTACGCCCACCGACGAAGCGTTGTGTATCAGCGCGCCCCACACGGGCGTGATTATTCCGAACAGCGCAAGCAGAACTGACGTGATGTTCACCAAAACCGATATTGTTATGTTTGTGTAAATCGTGTTGAGCACCGAGCGAGAGAGCGTCCGCATTTTCGCGATTTTGCCGAGGTCGGAGTCGAGAATGGCAATTTGCGCGGTATTGAGGGCTATGTCGTTTTTGGCGTTCACCGCAACCGACACGTCGGCGGCGGCAAGCGAGGGCGAATCGTTCACGCCGTCGCCCACCATGCACACTGTCTTCCCGCTTTTGGCGGCGTTTATTGCCTCCAGCTTTTGGTGCGGAAGCAGGTCGGCGCGGTAGTTTTCTATGCCGAGCTTTTCCGCCATCGCCCTGACTGCACCGAGTTTGTCGCCGCTGAGAATGGCTACTGAGCAGCCCTGCGCCTTGAGGCTGTCGACCGCCTCCCGCGCCGAAGCCCTCACCGTTTCGGCAAAGCTTATTCTCGCGGCAAGCACGCCGTTTTCGAGAACGTCCGACGCTGTTTGTCCGTCGCTTTTTTCGGCGGATTTTATTATTCTGTATTTTTTGCCGTTCACCTCGGCGGAGATTCCCTCGCCGACGGCTTCACGCACGTTTTCGGGGGAGGGCAGGTCTGTTATGCCCGCGCCTTTGGCGTATTCAACAACCGCCTTTGCCGTCGGGTGTTTCGACGCCGTTTCAATGGCGGCCGCCGCCAGCAGTATTTCGTCGGCATTGCCTGCGAACGTTTCGAATTTTGCAACGCGCATTTTGTCTTCGGTAAGCGTTCCCGTTTTATCGAAGAAAAATTCGGTCGCCTTCGAGAACTCCTCGAGGGCTTCGCCGCTTCGCACGAGCACGCCGTTTTTCGACGCGTTGCCCATTCCCGCCGAGATTGCCGTGGGGGCTGCAAGCACGAACGCGCACGGGCAGAACACTACAAGTATTGTAGCCCCGCGAACCAACGCTTCAGCCGCGGTCGCGCCCAGTGCAAATTTTGCAACCAAGAACACCACAACCGACAGCACGAGCGCGCAGGGAACTATGTATGCCGCCCACTTTGTAGCCGCGCGGGTAATGGGCGATTTTGTCCCCTCTGCCTCTTCAACAAGCTCCACCATTTTTGCAAGCGACGTTTCGTTGCCCGCGCTCTTTGCGCGTATGCGGATTCGCGCCGACTCGTTGAACGTTCCGCACAAAACGGAGTCGCCCTTGAGTTTTTCAACGGGCGCGCTTTCGCCGGTCATGTTTGATTCGTTCACTGTTGTAGAGCCTTCCACGACAACGCCGTCGGCGGAAATCATTTCGTGCGGGTTGATTTCCACGATATCGCCCACCGCTATTTCCGAAGCGGGAATTTCCTCTATCGAATCGCCGCGCACAACGCGCGCAGTTTTCGGCATAAGCCCGACAAGGCGTTCAAGCCCCGCGCGGGTTTTCGCTACGGTGCGCCCCTCGAGCCATTCGCCCAATTGCATCAAAAACGATATTTCGGCTACCACGAAAATATAGCTGTGGCAGTGGGCATCGCCTGTATCGACGCCGAACGCCTCCAGTATTTGCAGCCCAAACGACGCTATCATTGCAAGGCTCACGAGCATTGCAACCCCAATCTTGCGTGCCCGCAGGTCGGCGATTGCGTCTTTGAAAATTCCGCCCGCGCAGAAGAAGACCGCCACCCACGCGGGGTCTGTCCACGGGTAGAACGGAATTTTGCTCTCCGTAAGCGATATTGCAAAGCTCACCACAAGCGACACCGCCGACAGGACAAGTTTTATGCCGAAGTTTTCTCCCCCGCCGCTACCGCAGCAACCGCCGCCTTTGTGGTCGTGGTTGTGCCCGCAGCAGCACGAGTGTTCTTCGTGCGCGTGTGAATGTTTGGCGGCGTTTTCGCGTTCGTGTCCGCCGCAGCAACAGCAATGATGTTCTTTACTCATTTTGCTTTCCTCAGATGTTCTATAAGTTCGTCCACAAGCGATTCGTCTTTATGCGCAAGCGAATTGGCTATGCAGTGTTTCAAGTGTCCCTCCAAAAATTCGAGCCAGACGCCCTTAAGTGCGCCCGCCGCCGAATTGATTTGTCGGAGAACGTCGATACACGGGGTATCCACGTTTATTGCGTTTTCTATTCCCCTAATTTGCCCTTCAATACGGTGAAGGCGCGCGCAGAGTTTTTGTTTTTCCTCTTCCGTGCGGCAATGCGGGGCGTATGTTGTTTGTTTGGTCTGTTTGGTTTTCATAAAATGGGAGAGTGGTTTTTGTATTATGGATATAGGATATAGGGGTATACTCTATATTTTGTCAACCCATTTTTTCTATAGTGCGTGAAATTGGCTTGATGCTACGTTTCAAAAAAAATTTGCAGTGGGGCAGTAGGTCAACTACAGCCGCCACCGCAAATTTTTTTTGAAGCCTCGCCTGAAGCTCAATTTGACGCACTATTAAAGCGCAGAAACTTTAACGAATAATCAAAGCGGAATTGAATGAAATTCAATCCGCGCCGCTTTAGGAAATACAAAATATTTCGCGAAACAATCGGCAGTGGGGCAGTAGGTTAACTACAGCCTCCACCGCCTCAATTTCGCAAAGCCTTGTCTAAAACGCAATTTGTATTCGCTCGCACGGCGGTGCTCGGCTCACCCCTGCGGGGTAATTGCTACGCAATTATACTTCCCAAAAGCTTGCCTTCGGCAACTTTTGTGATGACGCGTTCTCAAGAAGTGCAGACTTTAATTCGCAAGTAAAGCGGGATTGGCTTTAGCCAATCCGCGCCGCTTTAGGAATTATAAAAAATCCGCCGCCACTTTAGGAAATGTAAAAAACGCCACTTTAGGAAACATAAAAGATGCCGCTTTAAGGGACAAAAAAAGCGGGATTGGCTATGCCAATCCCGTGTCGCTTTCGGAAATATAAAAAATTCGAAAAATTATTTTGCGGGTTTGAAGAGTTTATATTCCATTGCGGGGACGTTCTGTTTTTTGTAGGCGAACGGCTTTTGCGAGTAGTTCGTTACAATTTCACTGCCGTCGCCGTAGACGGTAAGGAACACGTCGGGGGCGATTTCATCGTGGAAGTCCATATACTCAAGCTGCAGGTAGCGCAGGGGTTTATATTCTTGGTAGGCTTTTGCCACGTCTTCAAGCGTGGAATCGTGCATGAGGTTCCAGTAGTAGGTGAGTCGGCCGCCGAATTCCACAAACTTGAGTCGGCGCGTTTGCGGCGTGAACGAGTTTGTCGGGCCCCAGCCTTTCGACGGGCGCGAGCGCGCGTTGTAGTCTATTGTCGACGCGAACGGGTTGCTCATAATTATTCCGTGGTAGGCGAGCTGCCATATGGGAATCATACGCGTGATGAGTTTGTTTTGCGCGCCCAGATACGACGGATATGCGCTCACATACAGTGCGTAGTCGAGCGTGTTGGCGGTTTGGTCGCACGACGATTCGCTCGTCCAGCCGCCGAAGAAGCCGTCGGAGAGCAGTCCCACTTGGTTCATATAAAACGCGGTGTCGTTGCGTGTGCAGAAGTGGTTGAGGTCGAAGCAGCGGTAGGGGCTGATTGCGCTTGTAACGTCGATATGAATCGGGCCGTTGAAGCCGAGCTGCTGCATATTCGTGTAGTTTTCCAGAACCTGTTTGTAGTAAACTTGGTGCCAGCAGGGGTTATAGGCTTCGCCGCCCATGCCGTCGTAGTGAATGTAGCCGCCGTTCTTTTGCAATGCGAGGTCGTCCTTATTGAACGCGGGCGAGACCGTGTAGTTTTCCGTATGCAGAATGTGGGGCGAAATCTGGTAGCCCATTTTTTTTGCGAACGCCGTAAGCTCGCGGCACTTTGCGTTTCCGCCGAGTTCGGGTTCGGCCACGCCGTAAATCGGGCAGCGGCCGTTTGAACGCCAATTCCAGTTGGTCACGATGATGTCAGCCTTGTCGATACCCAGTTCTTTGAGCTTTTTTACAACGCCAATCATATTGTCGTAGTTGCGGAAGACTTGGATATTGGGGGCGTCTACGTTTTTCCAGTGGAAGCCGCGGTTGAGGTGTGTTTCGCCCTGACGCATAAACGACGCCATCATAAACTTCAAGAATACCGCTTCCGACGTGTATTTAAGGCGCGGATTACCCGCAATTCTCTCCTTGAGCGGGCGCACTTCGCCGCGGTCGAGCTGGTATTTGCGGTAGGCTTTGCCCATTGAAGAGTAGTTTGCCTTTTTGCCTTTGAAGTAGGTGAAGTCTATTACAATGTCTTGGTAAATGGGCATGCCTATTCCCGCTATGTCGAAGACGGGATACATTTGGTAGACGCCGTTTTCTACCTTTACCACCATTTTGAATTCGTATTTAAGCTCCTTCACGATTGCAACGAACGCTTCGTCGCCCTTTTTGAAGCCCCACATTTGCATGGGGTTGCGCGGTTCTTCAATGAGGCCGCTGTCGTGGGTGAATTCGCCCATTCTGCCGTCGGCGAGCACCCAATAGCCCTTGTCGCCCTTGGCGGCGGTTGCGTCGTCGCTAAAGAGGCTGATTGACTTTATTCTGAGCCAGCCGCTGCGCGAGTATTTCGTGAACGGCACGCGCAGGCGCATTGTGTTTGTGTCGAGCTTTTCAAGCTTTATGTTTTCTTCGGTTTTCTTGCCGTCGTTCCATTCGACCACCATTTTTGCGGAGTCGCTCATCGCCGACACCGCAACGGCGGAGAGCGCAAGCGCGAAGCTCCCCGCGAGAATTTTTTTCAAGTTCATTCCGTTAAACCTTTTTTGTTTGAGATTAGAATTTCACCGCCGCGAAAATGTTTTTCGGCAGTGCGTCTTTGTTTCTTTGCGCGTAGATTTGCGGCATACCGTCGCGGGCGAAATTTTCCGCTGCGCGACAATCTCCCACCTTTGGTAATTTATGTGCCGTAATTATGTGTCTGTGTAATGTGGAATATGCTATATTTACGTTTGCGGCTGAGTCAAGCATATCTTGCGGGTTTTGCGGGCGGCGGGCGAAAATTTGGGCACAAAAAAAGACCGCGCAAACACGCGGCCTTAGTTCGAAAAATTCGCGCTACTTCAAGTTTGCCGAAATTTCGGCGAGGCGTTTTTCGTAGGCGTCCCAATCGGTAATGACGTTTCTTGCCACGCCCGATTCCACCGCAGCCTTTGCCACTGCCGAGGAGACTTTCACGATAAGGCGTTTGTCGAAGGGCTTGGGCAGAATGTATCCGCGGCCGAATTCGATGTTGTCGATTCCGTATGCCTTCTTCACTTCGTCGGTTATCGGCTCGTGCGCGAGGGCTGCAAGGGCGCGCGTTGCGGCGATTTTCATTTCCTCGTTGATGCACTTTGCGTTTGTGTCGAGCGCGCCGCGGAAGATGTAGGGGAAGCCGAGCACGTTGTTGACTTGGTTCGGGTAGTCGGAACGACCCGTTGCAAAGATGATGTCGGAGCGCGTGGCGACCGCA
Organism: uncultured Opitutales bacterium; assembly: GCA_934613645.1. Taxonomy (GTDB): domain Bacteria; phylum Verrucomicrobiota; class Verrucomicrobiia; order Opitutales; family Intestinicryptomonadaceae; genus Merdousia. The sequence continues at coordinate 22,985 of CAKTTC010000014.1, forward strand.
AGTTCGGGTTCGATTTCGGGCTTCGGATTCGCCAACGCCAGCACTACGGGATTTGCCGCCATTGAAAGGAGCATTTCGGGCGTGAGAATGTCGGCCTTCGAAACGCCGAGGAACACGTCTGCACCTTTAACGGCGTCGGCGATTGACTTTGCGCTGCTTTCTACGGCGAAGAATTTTTTTGCCTCGTTGAGGTCGGTTCTCGACGTGGTAATCGGGCCTTTGCTGTCGCACATCAAGATGTTTTCCTTCTTGACGCCGAGGTTGATATACATTTTTGAGCACGAAATGGCCGCAGAGCCCGCGCCGCTTACAACAACCTTTACTTCGTCGATTTTCTTGCCCGCAACTTCGAGGGCGTTGAGCAACGCCGCGCCCGAGATTATTGCCGTGCCGTGCTGGTCGTCGTGCATGACGGGAATGTCAAGCTCCTCCTTGAGGCGGCGTTCGATTTCGAAGCACTCGGGGGCTTTGATGTCTTCAAGGTTGATTCCGCCGAAAGTGGGGGCTATTGCCTTCACGGCTTCGACGAATTTATCGACGTTTGTTTCCGCAACTTCGATGTCGAACGCGTCAACGCCCGAGTAGATTTTGAACAGCAACGCCTTGCCCTCCATTACGGGCTTGCCTGCCAGCGCGCCGATGTTTCCCAATCCGAGCACCGCCGTGCCGTTGGAGATTACGCCCACGAGGTTGCCTTTCCCCGTATATTTGTATGCGTCTTGCGGATTTTTCTGTATTTCCAAGCAGGGTTCTGCAACCCCCGGAGTGTATGCCAGCGACAAGTCTTCCTGAGTGGAGTGCGGCTTGGTGGGCACTATTTCGATTTTACCTTTTTTGCCGGAACTGTGGTAGTTCAGAGCCTGTTCTTTGCTGATTTTGGGCATAGTGTGTGTAGTGTGTAGTATGTGGGTCTCCCCGTTTAATGTGTGTGTTTGTAGGGCGAAACCTGAAAATGTTGTTTCGCGCCATTTTCCCATAAATATATTCGGATTGTTTGTATGACTTTTTTAATTTCATACAAGCTATTTTTTCTAAAAACGCGTTTTTTACGTCTTCCGAACGCTCAAGCGCATCGGGCGTTCGGGAGGCCGTTTTCAACTACGGGTTGTAATAGTCGTCGTGCTGGGGCACGATACTCGGCAGGCATATCAGGAATATGACCGACAACAGGCTTATTGCGCCGCAGAACAAAAATATTGTCTGATACTGGCTGATTGAAAGCGTTGTCGCCCAGCCGAACAAGTCAATGTTCCAATCCCACGAGGGCGCGAGCATTCCGCAGAGCAGAACCGAGCTTGCAACGCGTCCGAGACCCATACCAATCATTTGGTAGGTCTGCACAAGCGCGCTGCTCATTGCAAAGTTCTTGGGGTTTGCCAACGCCAGAATTTCCTGCGACATCATGCACCAGAAGCACGCATACGCAAAGCTGCCCACAAAATAGAGCAGGGTAACGGCTATGTGGTTTGCCCCGAGGAAGAATATACCCACGGGAACTATGAAATACAGCGCGTGAACCGAAAGCTGCAACGCCTTCATTCCAATCAGGCGCAAAATCGTGCTATAAAGCAGGTATCCGAGAACCATTCCCGCAATGCCGAACGCCGACACTTCCTGAACGAAGCCGTCGCCCTGATTCAGTCCGCTTTTGAGGTATTTCAGCGCGAGCGGCAGCACGGGCGAGAACGCGAAAAGCAGAATGCAGATGTAGACCGAAAAGCCCACCAACGACGAGTTTTTCACCGTTTCCTTCAGTGATTTTACAATGTCGCACGAAGCCGACTCCATCTTGGGAAGCGGAATGCGCGCCAAGCAGAAGTGTCTGCCCATAACCATTATGCCGATTACGCCGATTACGATTTGCAAAAACAGCATCGGCGGGTTTTTCCCCATGAAGTGTCCGATAAGCCAGAACACAGAGCCTGTGAGGATAAAGTAGCTGAAGCGCAAAAATCCGAAAAATCCCGCGCGTTCTTTAGGCAGAAGAATGCTGTTGAGAATCGGATACCACGCGGGCGGCCAAATCGCCTTTGAAATACAATAGAAAAAGCAGCCCACGAACGCCACGTATTGGTCTACGGCGTCGCCGAAAAACGGGCTTACCGCCACCAGCAACAGCGAAGCCGTGCCAAGGTAGCAGGAGTATTCAACAACTTTTTTCGGGCCGAGTTTGTTTACAATTCCCGCCGACGGCACGAAAAGGAACATTGCGGTAAGTCCGACAAGGCTTGTTGTAAGCATTACCATTGAGTCGGAACTTCCCAGCATTGTGAAGAAGAGTATCAGGATTGCGCTACTGTCAATCATCACGTCGGAAAAGTTTCCGAACCATGTAGACGCGTAGGCGAGTATGCGGTATTTTTTTCTTTGCTTGTCTGTTAAAGTGCTTGCGAAATCAGTCATTTAGTGTGTTCTCCGTTTCTTTTATGGGAGCGGTTTTCCTCCGCCAAAAAAGGAGGGAACGTCCGATTTTTCGGACGCTCCCCCAATTTACTGCGTTTATTTCTGCTCGAAATCCTCCGCCGACAAGTGCCACTCGGGACGCTTTCTGAACGGGGTTTCGAACTTTCTGCTGAGCACGCCCTTCTTTTCCAAGTGGATATAGCAGGCGGTATCGCAGGCCTTGCCGCAAATGCTCGAGCAATACGCGTGGCGAATGGGCGGGTAGAAGTTCACCTGATCGATGACTTCGCGCGCTCTCTGCGGGGTGAGCTTAATTTCACCCTTGATGATTGCCATACGTTCGGGCTCGTTTTCAAACGCGTATGTGGGCATAAACGGATTTTTAGTGCCGTTCGCGCCGACATAATACGCCGCGCACTGCCAAACGTCGAGCTTGCCCGACTTTTCGTCGATTGCATGGCCGGGGCACGCCTTGGCGCACTCGCCGCACTTGTCGCACAAATGCGGTTCGACAACGGGATCGGGTTCGATTTCCGCGTCGGTAATCACGAACGCGAAACGCTGGAACGGGCCGAAGTCGTCGGTGAGAATGGAGCCGTGGAAGCTTCTTTCGCCCAGACCCGCGTCAATGGCGCACTGTTCGAAGTTAAGCGTATGTTCCGCCGTTCTGCCGCGGTAGATTTTCTTATAGCTGACTTCCGGATTGGTGCTGTCGGTTTCCGACATAACCAGTTGGTTTCTGCGCTGCGGAAGAGCCTCGAAGCCTTCGTCCTCAAGCACGTTGCATACGCGCAACAACGCCGTGGGCAAAATTGTTTCTTCGATTGTCTCCAAGCCGACGGTCGTGAAGTGGTGGTATGTAGTGCCTTCTTCAACGCCGCGTCTGGAGCCGCGCAACGAACGCGCCGCAATGCAGATTACGGTCTTGGCGTTCGGGAACAAAAACTTTACGTTTTTATCCTGAAATCTGTCGGCATTGCCGAAACGAACCAAGTCCGCGCCCGCCTTCTTGATTTCTTCAATAAGTCGGTTTTTCAAATTACTCATAGAACGTTCTTTCCCTTTAGGTGTTTGTAGCAGGCAGTATCGCACTTCTTACCGCACAGGCACGGGGAATATCCCGTGGGGTGGCAGGGGAGGAAGTCGATTTTCTTGTAGATTTCGCGGGCGGATTCCCTGTCGAAAACCTTTTCGCCGTTGATGATTGCCTCGCGTTCGGGATCGCCCTTGAGGAAGTCGTCGGTCATGAAGGGGTTCGACTTGTGCGCGCCGCGGTAATACACTGCGCATTGCCACGTGTTGATTGTGCCGTCCTCGGCGATTGCGTGGCCGGGGCAGGCTTTTACGCATTCGTCGCAGCCGTCGCAGAGGTTGCCCTTGAAGGGTTCGTCGCATTCAAGCGGAGCGTCGGTTACGATGAACACAAAGCGGACATACGGGCCGAACTTCGGCATAATTACGTGTCCGTTTTTGCCTTTTGCGCCGAGGCCGCAAATTTGCGCCGCTTGTGCGAAATCCATAATGATTTCGGGGGCGGGCTTGCCTTCCTCGACGGGGGAGACGTGTATGAGTTCGTAGGTGTCGCCCAATTCGGGATTGGTCGTTTTGTCGCCCTTGATTCTTAAGTTGGAGATGTTTCTTTGCAGGCAGGCGTCGTAGCCTTCGTCTTCAATCAAAGAGCCCATTTTAAGCAGGAAGATTTCCGACATTTCTTCGTCGATGAACTTCGTGCCCAGCTGGGTGTAGTTGAAGAACTGCTTGCCCTCTTCCATAACGCGGTAGAGCGCCTTCGGAACGCGGAAAGCGAAGCCGATTACGCATTTTGCCCACGGCAGGATTGACTTCGGGTCTCTCTGGGGGTTTGTGCCTTCGAAATACTTGATGTCGCCAATTCCGCACGCGACTGCGCCGAGTTCAATGGCTTTTTGCTTAATAATTTGTGCGTTTATCATATTCGCCTCCTATTATCTGTCCATTGCCCACGGTTTGGGTCTGTTGCGCAACGGGTGTTCAAACTTCTGATAGAGCACGCCGCCCTTCTTTTCGAGCATACTTTCGCAACCGCGCAGACAGCCGCCGCACTTTGCCATATTGTAGCCCACCCAAGACGGGAAGTATCTTTCGAGGTTTCCGTATGCTTTCAGGCACTCTTCGACGTTCGCCGCCTTTTTGCCCTTGAGCAGGTCGAGGTCGCCATTGGGGTCGTTATCCCAGACTTCCTTCGGGACGAACGGGTTGAACTTCGGACCGCCGTGCGTGTAGAACGCGTAGCACTTCCATTCGTCGAGCTTGCCCCATTCGCAGATTTTACCGCCGATATCGACCTTGATGCTTTCCTTCTGGCTGATACAGTGGCCGGGGCATTCGCGCACGCACGCATAGCAGCGACGGCACAAAGGCTTGCCCGAATACATCGGATCGGGTTCGAGTTCCGCGTCGGTGAAGATGAACGCCAAACGCTGTCTGGAGCCGAACTGGGGGCTGAGGAACATTTTCGACCAGCCGATTTCGCCCAAGCCGCACGCAACGCCTACAAGGCGGAAGTGTATGAGCAAGTCCGGCGGAACCTGTCCGGGGCGGGCGGGACGCGCCATCGCCGAGCGGTTGTAGTCGTGCTTCCAGAGGGGCGCGCCGCTATTGATGAGTTCCGTGATTTCGGCGTGTTCTTCGGGCGAAACCGTCTTGCCGGGTTTGCCGTCCATATCCGACACGCAGCCGCGCGCACCCGTATTACGATACGCGAACGCTTCGTAGCCGTGGTCTTCTATGAGTTTGCCTACCTGATACAACACGGCGGGGGCGGATATTTCGTTGATGCCGCCGTATGCCATTGAGGGATACTGGTAGAACTGCGTTCCTTCTTCTATGCCTCTTTGCAAACCGCGGGGAATGCGGAAGAGCATACCGATTATAGATTTGGCTTCGGGAAACAGCTGCTTCGGATCGAGTTCCTTCGGCGCGTGGTCGAAGCGAGACATATCGCTTATACCAACGGCGTCGGCGCCCGCTGCGAGAGCCGCTTTCTTTACCATTTCACTTGTTAGCATTTGTTGACCTCCTATATTCAAGAGTTGGGTTTTAGTGTTTTGTAATTCCAAGTCGGAAAACGCGGGGCGTTGTCCGTCCGAAATTGATTGACTGCCCTCCCGCTTTCGCGGGCTGACCTTCAAGTTGTATTTTGCATCCGCGCGCGTCGCCGCGCCCGAATCGGTTTTTTGCGCCCTCAACGGAGGGCAAAACCGCGCAAAAATCCGCTTTGCTCCGTCGCGTTCTGTCGGGTTTGAACGTCGCGGGGCGCGTATTTTTTGTGGACTGTGAAAGAACTTCGGTTTCGTCTCGAGGGCGTTTTGTCGGGTGGAAACGTTTCGGGACGGGTTATGGTTTTGTTTGCCGTCAACAGCTGCACGAATCGGCGGGTGTTGGGCGGTCGGCGTCGAGATCCGCGTAGAAATTCGCCGAGCCTATCTGTTCGAGGTTTATTGTGGCGTTTTTCTGGACGGTGTCGCAATAAGTGCACGTTTGGCAACGCTTGTCGCAATGCAGGCGGTGTTGGGCGTAATCGGCGGCGATTTTTCCGTTTTCTATTACCGACGGATACAAATGCCCCGCGTGGCTCGGCTCTGTCAGGTCGAGCAGGTTTGCGCTGTATTTGCCCGAACAATACGCCTCCACAACCGCCGAAGGGTTGCGGTTTGTGCGCGTTGCAAGCTTCATGCCGTCGCAAAGCGTTTCGTAGAGCGGAACGTCTTCGGGGCGGATAAAGTTTGTGTAGTGCAAAAGTCTTTTTCTGTTTTGGGGATTGGCGAGGAAGTCGTGGCAGACGCCCCTGAAGTCGTAGGCGTTGTCCATTTCGGCTATCTCATGCTGGTGCGCCACGAGGTTGTCGTGGAAATTGTGCGCCGAACAGAAGTTCAGGCAGCCGCTGTTTGCAAGCAAATACAGCTTTTTGCCGTTTTGTTCGCACCACTTTTTCGCCGTTTCAAGGCGGTTGTAGTCATAATTAAACTCGCGGCGCAGGTAGTAGCTGTCGAACCACTGGGCTATGTAGTTGAACCCTTCGACAGTTCCTATTTCCATATTTATCGACGCGCGAACCTCTATGTTTTTGAAATTGGCTTTCAGAAACTTGGCAATCAGCGGCGACGTTGTTGTAACCGAGCCGAGTTTGTAGCGGTCAATCAATTCCGCAACGGTATCGCCCACCGACTGGAAGAACGAGCGCGCCTGCGCGTATCTGCCGTAGCAGTTGCCGTTAAGAAGCAGGTTTGTTGCCAGCCCCTCCTGCGCGAATTTCTCCAAATCGGTCTCCATTTTGCGCTGCACGAACCTGTCCTGAACAACGCCTCTGCCGCTTGTGAAACCCTCCCACGGGAAGTATATTTCGACCACCGAGTCTTTGTGTCTGAGTATAGTTTCCCCCAGAGAATCGTCAGCCTGATATCCTACCGTAAACTTCATATAAAGATAAAACTTCTAAAATTGGCTGCTAATCTAAAAATTGGCTTAAATTCTGTCAACATCTTTCGATACACTTTTTCAAAGCTTTTTTGTTCGGGCATCGGAATTCGTTTGATTTACTTGGTTAAGTTTGGGTTTTTGCGCCGATTGCGTGAAATTCTTCGGGCGGAAAATTAGTTGGGCGTGAAATTCAGTGGGCGTGAAAATTCGGCGGCGGAATTTTGCGGCAGCCAAAACGTGGGTGTCCCGAAGCGGGCAGGGGCGATTGGTAGTTGACTTGGGGTGCGATTTATATTAGGCGATAGTATGTTAATTTAAAACGCAAAACAGGAGAAAGTATGTTTACAGGAATTGTGGAGGCCACCGGCAGGGTGGTGTCGTTCGAGGAGAAAAAGGCGGCGTGGCTGTTGAGGCTGAAAGTGCCGCAATTCATAGCAGAGTCGCTCAATGTGGGGGATTCGCTCGCGTGCAACGGGTGCTGTTTGACACTCGTGAATATGGAGGGCGACATTGCAAGTTTCGAGCTTCTGGAGGAGTCGATTCGCCTGACGAGTTTCGAGGGAGTCAAAGAGGGCGCGCTCATAAATTTGGAACGCCCCCTCGCCGCGGGCGCGCGCTTGGGCGGGCACTTTGTAAGCGGCCACGTCGACGTGCGCAGCACTGTGGAAGTGTTCGAGCAGCGCGGAAAGAACTTCTATTTGCGCGTCGCCGTTCCCGAGCGGTTTGCGCGCTATTGCGTATACAAGGGCAGCATTGCAATAGACGGAATTTCGCTTACAATAGCCGAGGCGGAAGACGGGTATTTGGCGGTCTGGCTTATTCCGCACACGCTTGAAGTCACCAATTTGGCGGACTGCGCGGCGGGGAAATTCGTAAATCTCGAGTTCGACCTGCTTGCAAAATACGTCGAAAAAATCGCCACGGGCAACCGCGACAAGTCTCCGTATCAGCCGTAATGAAGGCGCGCAGATTGAGGAAACGCCCGCTCCGACGCCTTTCGCGCGGACGCGCGGCGGCGGCGTTGGTTTCGTTCGCGGTTTTGCTGTTGCTGTCGGTCTTCTTTCCCGAAACGCTCCAAAACGGCAACTCCGAAACGGTTGTAGACGCCTGCGCGCCCAAGTTGGGCGGGCGTTTGCGCGTGTGTTCTTGGAACGTGCGCAACTACAACGTTTCAATGCGCAAGGCGCAGGGGCGGTGGACATCGTATCCCAAGCCCGAGGCGGAGCGCGACGCCGTGTGCAAAGTGCTTGCCGAAATCGACGCCGACGTGGTTCTCATAGAGGAAATGGGCGACATCACTTTCCTGCGCGACCTCACTTCGCGCCTTAAAAAGGCGGGGAAAAACTATCCCTTCGCGGTTGTTTCCAAGTTCGATTCCCCCTCGCGGCTCGCCGTGATTTCCAAGACAAACCCCGAGAGCGTGTTCGACCTTTCCGACACAAAAATCAGCGTCAAGGGTGAGTCCGCATACTCTCCGCGCGGCGCGCTTGGCGTGAAATTCGACACCCCGAAAGGCGAATTGTTTCTTTTCGCCGTCCATCTGAAAAGCAAGGTCAGCGCAAAGAAAAAGGACGAGCAGTTCATTCCGTTCCGTTTTGCGGAAATGCGCGCAATTTCCGCGCGCATAAATTCGGTTGCGGGCGGCAAAATGTTCCTTGTTGCGGGCGATTTCAACGACGAACCCACCCCCGCGCTTCTGCGCAACTTTTCGGGCGTGAAGCTTCTGCCGCAGTCGGATTCAAGGGGGCAGCCCTACACATACCACTGGGTCAAGCGCGACGTTTTCTACCGCTATGATTTCTTCCTTGTCTCCGAAGCCCTCGCGCCGTTTGCCCCGCGTGCCACGGTTGTTTCGCACGGGGGCGGAAGCGACCACCGCCCTATTTACGCCGACGTCGATTTAAATTAGGGTTTCTTCCCGAAACAATCATTCTTTCAAGATACGTAAAAATTCCCGCCGCGGCAAGCCAAGTTGCAATCTGCAACGCCTTGCTGTAGATTGCGAAATCGTAGACTTCCGTTCTCACGTAAAGCCCCACGACCGCGGGGGCGAAGTAGTTTACCACGAATATCGAAACCCACATCATCGCCCACAGGAACGTCCAGTCCCAAATGCAGGCAAACGCCCACAGCGTGCGACCGCGGCGTGTTGAGCGTTCGAGGCTTCGGCACACTTTTCTGAGAACCATCGGCACTATCACAATGTTTGCAATCGGCGCAAAGCACCCCAACGCCGACAGCTTCGACGAAAGCAACAGGGTGCTTGAATACGATTTCGCGATTCTCACCAAACTCGCAATCCAGCCCGCCAACATCACAAACAGCGCAACATACAGCCCCTTCAAAATCAGCTCCGACATATTCAGCGTCAAAATCTTTTCGTTGTAAAGCAACGCCTTTGACATATCGTCTATGTTGCCGATTGTGGGAATATCGAACTGGTATATATCAACCATTTGGCGCGTAAGCATTATTTGCGCCCCCAAAAACACAGCCAACGCGCCTATTATTGCGCGCAGAACCCGCGTTTTGAAAACGAAATCCGCCTTTTTTCTGTTGTGGTGCGGGGCGGTGATTTTTCTGAAAAACTGCGTTTTGCCGAACTCCGTCCAACCCGACTGCCCTTGTGTCCAGACGCGCGTTGTGGTTTTTACGATTCCCTTTTCGAAAAGACGCTCAAGGGCGGGATCGGCAATCGGTCCTTCCTTTGATTTGTCGTCTTTTTGATAATACCACATTTTGGCGTTGAAAATGACAGAAAACGGCGGTGTGTCAACAATCTATTTGCCAATGCAAAACTTGGAGAATATGCGGTCAAGCACGGCTTCGTTGTCGGTTTTGCCGACTATATCGCCGAGGTTCGAGAGCGCCTCGCGCAGGTCGGCGGAAACAAGTTCGCAGGCAGCCCCCGCGCACGAGGCGTCGCGCGCCGACTCAACCGCCGAACGCGCAGCCTCAAGCGATTGCGCGTGGCGCGCCGAAACGAGAATGTCGTCGGCGGCGGCGGTTATGTGGTATTTGTCGATGAGCCGCGCGAGGGTGTCGAGCAGCGTTTCAATCCCCTCCGAATTTTTGCAGGAAATTTCGACCTTTTCGTATTTGTTAAACCGCGCGTCGGGCGCGGCTTTTGCAATGTCGCATTTGTTGAGGACTATGATTGTGTTGCGCTCCGAAAACGCGTCGGCGTCGAATTCCGAAAAATCTGGGGCGGAGGAATCCGCCACAAAAAGGCAGATGTCGCAGTGGGCGATTTTCTCCTTGGCCTTGAGGATTCCGATTGCCTCGAGGTCGTCGCCGCCCTCGCGCAACCCCGCGGTGTCGGTTAGGCGGACGATGTTGCCGCGCAGGGTTGTTTTTTCGGAGATGAAGTCGCGCGTGGTGCCTGCAATGTCGCTTACAATGGCGCGTTCGCCGCCCAGAAGCGCGTTTAGCAGCGACGATTTCCCCGCGTTCGGCGCGCCCGCAATCACCACGTCTATGCCCTCGTGCACGAGCGGCGAAATTTTCGCCGTGGCAATCAGCCGCCGCATTTCTTCGGCGCACTGCGAAAGCGAGTTTGCAACGGCGGTTTTGTCCTCTTCGGGGAGGTCGTCTTCGGGGAAGTCGATATACGCCTCAATCAGCGCGAGCGCGTCGAGAAGCTTTGCCGACATATCGTTTATGCGCCTGCCCAACTCGCCCGAAAGCTGCTTGCGCGCCGCCTTCAGAGAGCGTTCGCTCCGCGCGCCTATAAGAAGCGCGACAGCCTCAGCCTGACTCAAATCCATCTTCGCATTTTCGAACGCGCGCCGCGTAAATTCGCCCGCCTGCGCCGCCCGCGCGCCGCGCGCAATGAGGTCGTCTATCACGGAGCGGACTATGAACGGGTTGCCGTGCGTGGAGATTTCGAGGCAGTCTTCGCCCGTATACGAATGCGGGGCTTTGAAGAAAACCGCAACAACGTCGTCGAGAACCGTTCCGTTGCGGTCGGTGTATTTGCCATATGCGGCCGTGCGCGGCTTGGGCGTTGCGCCGAAAATTTCGGCGGCAAGCGTTTGGGTTTGCGCGCCGCTCAGACGCACAACTGCTATTGCCGACTCCCCCGACGGGGTTGAAAGTGCTACGATAGTGTCGTTCATTTTTTCGAAAATTTGTATATTAGTATAGCCGACGCACAGAACGCTATTCCGCCGACGTTCGCCGCGCGCACGAGGGCGAGGAATTTTGTAGAGCCTGTCTGTTTGTCGAAGTCGATTTCGCGCCCGCGCTGCCAGTCGGTCATGTTGCCGAGCGCGTAGGCGTAGTATCCGCCCGCGCACGCAAAGCCGAGAAGTGCGCTTGCGCAAAGCACGGCAAGCTTCCGTTTTACGGGCGTCTTCCTCATTCTCCGCGCCTTTGTTTTACCGCCTTGCGGATTGCCTCTACGTCGATTTTGTCGCCCGCGCAAACGCCGTTTGCGGCAAACCAGCCCGCGTTTGTTTCGACGCAGAAGGCTATATCGTCGCGTTCGGAGTCAACGGGGGTGAGCTCGCGCGGGTAGAGCTTGGCTATCTGGGTTATTGTGCCGTCCGCCGCAACAAAGGCTATGTCGAGCGGTATTTCCGTGTTCTTCATCCAATACGACGCCCTCTGCGGGGTTTCGTTTACGAAAACCATTGCGCCGTTTTCGGGGAGCGACTTCCTGAACATCAGCCCGCGCGCCTTTTCGACGTCGAATACCGCAACCTGCGCCGACAGCGTTTTTCCGCCCGCGGAGATTTCGAAAACGGTGTCGAAGGGTTTGGGCGCGGATTGCGCGCAACCGCAAAGATTTAATATCAAGGCTTGCAAAACACACGCCGATACCCAAAATGCGACTTTGTTGTTTAAAGACATATTGTTTACACTTGAGCAAATGCGGACTTTTGCAACAATAAATTCAAAACGCAGATGAAAACCGAAATTCTACTTTACGGCAACACCCGCACCTGTGCGGACATACTCTACTTTTGCGGAGTGTCGGTTCACGACGACTTTTTCTGCTTCTCGCTCGACGGCAAACGCTGCGCGCTCATAAGCCCGCTTGAGCTTGGGCGCGTTAGGCGCAAGTCGTGTTTGGACGGAATTTTCGACTACTCCGAAATAGCCGCCTCGCTTCCGAAAAACTCCGAAAAAAGCTACTTTTCGGCGGTCTGCCGCATATTGAAATCGCGCCGCGTGCGCCGTCTGCAAGTGCCCGAGTATTTCCCCGTGTCGCTCTACGCAAAATTTGTTGACGCGGGCTTCGATATGGAGATTGTCGAGGGCGAATTTTTCGCCGAACGCGAGGTGAAAACGGAATCGGAGCTTGCCGAAATTCGGAAGGCAAACGACGTTGCTTCGGCGTGCTTCTGCCTTGTGGAGGAGATTTTGCGCTCTTCGGAAATCCGCGGCGGAAAACTTTTCCGCTCGGGCGAAATCCTCACAAGCGAGTTCCTGCGCACGGAGATTGAAAAGCTTGCCGTTTCGCTCGGCGCGGACGCGCTCGATACCGTTTGCGCGGCGGGCGTTCAGGCATGCGACCCCCACGAAGTAGGCAGCGGCGCAATAGCCCCGCATTCGCTCATTGTCTGCGATATTTTCCCGCGCCTGCGCTCTTCGGGATATTTCGGCGACATGACGCGCACGTTCCTGAAAGGCGAGCCGAACCCCAAGCAGGTGCGTCTTGTGGAAACTGTTTTGAACGCGCAGTCGCTGGCAATCGACGCCGTGCGCGAGGGCGTTTCGGGCGCGGAAGTCCACGCAAAAACGGCGGAGTATTTCGAGTCGGAGGGGTATTCTACAAAACCCGTAAAGGGTAAGTGGACGGGCTTCTTCCACTCCACGGGGCACGGGCTTGGGCTTGAAGTGCACGAGTCGCCGTCGCTGGGCAGAGCCGACTGCATTTTGCGGCGCGGCAACGTCGTTACGGTAGAACCCGGCCTCTACTATCCGAACATCGGCGGCTGCAGAATTGAAGACAACGTTGTTGTTGACAAATACGGCGCGAAAATGCTTTCGAATTTCCACTATAACTGGGTTGTTGCGTAGGAGGTTTTTATGCGTAGATTTTTGTTTTCGGCGGTTCTTCTTTGCGCGGCGGTTTGCTTCGGCGATTTTTCCGAAATGTTCGAAACGCGCGCGCGCAGCTCGGTTATTGTCGATTTTATGCTGGTTCGCCCCGACGGCAACATCAAGTTGCAGGCAGTGGCCTCCGTGTGGGACAAAAGCGGCCTTGCCCTTGTAGCCCCCGGAGACATTCCCGACGACGCCCGCATTGACTGTCTGAAGAATTTTAAAGTCTTTTGCAAGGGCGGCCCCGCCGACGGAATCGACGCCGAGTTCTTGGGCAGCGACCCCGTTTCGGGAATGAATTTTGTCCGCATAAAAGGCGGCGCGCCCAAAGAGGTTGTTCCGCTTTCGGCGTTCGGGCGTTCCCGCGCGAAAATTGCCGCCAAGCTTTGGAGCTTTATTACGGGCATAGAGGACAACAGTTTCATACTGCAGTATGGGCAGGGGCACGTTTCGGCGGTGCGCGAAAGTTCGGTTGTGCGCATACTCGTTTCCGACGCGATAACCCGACACGGTTCGGGCGTGTTCGATTCCGACGGAAAATTCGTTGGGCTTGCCGTTTCGTCTTCGTCCAAACCCGCCGTTTTGGAGCTTGAAAACGGAAACGAGATTACCGCCGCGATACGCCCGTTTCAGGCCGACGTTCTGCTTTCGGCCGCCGATGTGGAAAAAATTGCCGCGCGCGTTCCCGCAACTGCGCTTGCCGACAACCGCGGCTGGCTGGGGGTAGCCAATTTGTCGGTTGTTTCGCGCTCGGCGGCGAATCTCATGGGCTTAAAAGACGCCGCCGTTGCAATAAGCGACGTGTTCAAAAATTCGCCCGCTTCCGACGCGGGGCTTAAGGCGGGCGACATAGTAGTTTCGCTCAACGGCAAGCCCGTGCGCCGCATGCTAACCGACGCCGACACCCTCGAGACGTTCACCGACGCCCTCGCGCTTCTGGGCGCGGACACCGCCGCAGAGTTCGGCGTGCTTGAAAACGGCGCGGTAAAAAGCGTGAAAATAAAGCTTGGGCGGTTTCCTCCCGATGTCCGCCGCAGCAGGGTGAAATACTTCGAAAAACTCGGCTTTTCAGTGCGCGAACTGCTTCTTGACGACGCCTTCGCCCACAGAATACTCGACGCCTCCGCGCGCGGGGCAACCGTTGAGTTCGTCAAGCCCAACGGTTCGGCGGAAACCGACAACGCCGCCTATCTGGAGGAGGGAGACCGCATTTTGGAGGTGAATTCGCAGCCCGTAAAGACGTTCGACGACGCCGTTGCGCTGCTTGAAAAGGCGCGCGAATCCAAAAACAAAACCGTTACCGTTCTTGCCGAGGGCTTCAACGAGACAAAACTTGTAAAAATAAAAATCGAAAAATGAGACTGTCTGCCGCTTTGATTCTTTGTTTCGCAGCCTGTGCAAGCGCGTTTTCGGACGGGAATGCCGACGCGCAAAAAATTATGCGCTCTGCGGTCGAGCTGCGCGCTCTCTCGGCAAAAACCCGCGCCGACGCCGCCGAGCAGTGCGAAAACATATGCAGGCTCGACGCCGCCGCAAAGGCGCGCGCCGCCGCGCTCGACGCCGAGACGGCTTCGCTCGAAAAGCGTCTTGCCGAGTTTTCCGACGCCAACGCCGAAATTTCCGCGGCAATAAAAAACGACGTGGAAAACCTCGAAAAACTCTCCGCATTTCTCGACAAATTCTACGCCTCCGCCCGCGCCGAACTTCCCGACTTGCGCGAGTTCGCCGAATTCGCGCCCGACGCGCTTGCGGGCAAGACTGCGCCCGAAAAACTCAGGTTTGTGTTGCGCTTCCTCGACGCTTTGGAGGCGTTCGACTCCTCCGCGAGGTTCTCGGGCGGACGCGTGCAAACGGGGCTGTTTGTGCGGGGCGCGGGCGAAGTGTCCGACGGCGTTGCCCGCATAAAAGTGGAGGGCGTAAAATGACGAATTTGCGGACGTTTTTCTTTGTCGCGCTGTCGCTTCTGCCGCTTGCGGCGCGCGCCGACATTCTAAAATACGCGCAGTCCGAATACGCCGCGGCGCAGGCCGAATACGCGCGTGTTGCGGAGGATTCGCAAAAAAAAGTTTTGCGGCAGCGCGAAAAGCTTGCGGCTGCGTATGCCGAAATCGACGCCAAAACGCGCGCCGTCGGGCTGCTTAAATCGAGGCTCGACGCCGCCGAAAATCTCCGCGAAAAAAGCGGCTTCTATGCGGCGGTAAAGTCGGAGCTGGCGGCGGAGTTGCGCCGCATAAACGCTTCGGTAGCGGCGGTGTCGGCGGGCGAAATTTTGGCTGCGGCGCAGTCTGAAATCGGGGCGCGTTTCGACGCGCTTAAAAATCCCGCGCGCCGGACCGCCGCTACCGAAGTTGTCGCGTTGCGTTCGCGCGAAAAACTTTCCGGACGGACGTTCAGAATCGGCGCGTTCACCTATTTTGCGGGCGCGAACACGGCGGGTTTTGTCGACGCAAACGGCGTTCTTTACGGCGAAAAATTCGCCCCCGAAATTTCGGCGTTCGCCTCGGGCAAAACCGACATTCTGCCCGCCGATACAAGCGGCGGCGAAATTTTGAAAGCCGAAAAATACGCGCGCACAATGGCTGAGGAAATCGACAAGGGCGGCGTGTGGATTTATCCAATTCTCGCGCTCGGCGCGGCGGCGTTGCTTGCGGCGTTCGGCAAGATTGTCCAGCTTTATTTTCTCCGCCGCGCGCGTTCGCCCGAAGCTGCCTGCGGCGGCGATTCGCTCGGTAGCCCGTTTGCCGAACTTGCCCGCGCTGTCGATTCCGCAAAATCTTCCGAAGAAGCCGAAACGGCTGCATACGCAATTCTCGCGCGCGAGAACGCAAAGCTCAAAAGTTGGCTGCCCGTGTTTGCAATAACCTCCACGGCGTCTCCGCTGTTCGGGCTGCTGGGAACGGTTAGCGGCATAATAAAAACATTCGCCGACCTCTCCGCGTCGGGCGCGGACACGCGCGCAATAAGCGACGGCATTGCCGAAGCGCTCATCACCACAGAATACGGGCTTGCCGTGGCAATCCCCGCGCTGATTGTGGGCACTGTGCTTTCGCGCAGGGCGCGGGCGGTCTTTGAAAAATACAGGGAGTTTGCCGATTTCAGAATTTCGGCGTCGAAATAGTATGGAAATTTTGGAGGGAATTTTGTCGATTTTCAGGTGCGCGCCCGTTCTTACGTGCGCGTTGGCGGCAATCGGCGCGGCGGCGTTCTACCTCGTTTTTTCAATATACGCCAACCTGCGCGCCGCCGAAAAATGCGCGTCGAGGCGGCTGCTGCGCGGGTGCGCGCGCGACCTCGGGCTGCTCCGCGTTCTGGCTTCGGGCGCGCCTATGGTGGGGCTGCTCGGAACGGTTGTGGGCATAGGTCTTTGCATAGACGCCTCCGACGACGAAGCCGCCCTTGCCGCGGGCATTTCATATGCGCTGCGCACCACCCAAACGGGGCTGATTATGGCTATCCCCGCTTGGATTGCGTCGATTCTGCTTGCGGCGCGCCTGCGCAAACTCGATTCACTTTTGGGCGAAAGGGCGGGCTGAGATGGCGCGGTTTAAAAGAAATTTCGACGAGGCGGAAACGTCGGAGGAAATCAACATTTCCCCGCTTATCGACGTCATATTCATTCTGCTGATTTTCTTCGTCGTTACAATGGCGTTTTCCGACAAGCGTTCGCTCGACATCGACGTTCCGAGTTCTTCCAATTCCGCGCAGATTTCGGGGAATTTTGCAAACATCGCCGTTTCCGCTTCGGGCGAAATTTTCTTCGACTCCCAAAAGTGTTCGCTTGCGGCGGTTGCGGGGAAAATGGCGTCAAGCGGCAAAAAATCGGCGTTGGTATATGCCGACAAATCGGTGCGCGCCGACAGGCTTGTAGAGGTAATTGATTCCGTCCGTTCGGCGGGTGCGGCGGTGTATTTGGCCACGAAAAAATGAGCGGGAGTTTTGCAAAAAAAATTGCGGGCGCGGCGGGCGGAATGGTGTTTTCGGCAGCCGTTGTGGTGTGCCTTTTCGCGCTTCAGGCGGTCTCGGTTTCCAAGCCGAAGAACGCCGACGAAAAGCCCGCCGAAATACGCGCGGTAGCGTCGGTTTCCCCGCGCGAAACGCCGCGCAGACAGCCCGAACGCGCGGGAGCGTTCGACGCCAAATTTGCGGGCGCAGCGGGCGGGCGTCGGCTTGAAGTCGATGTTCCGCAAACGGGCGCGTCGGCGTTTTCGCTGCCGAATTTTTCGCTCGCAGAAAGCGTGGCGGCGACAGCCGACATCGGGTTTGCGCAGTTCCCGACCGACGCCGACGTGGCGGTTTCGACCGACGTTTTCGAACTCGATATGCTCGACAAAATTCCCCGCCGCCTCGACTCCACGCGTATTGTTTATCCCAAGCAAATGCTCAAGCGCGGCATAGAGGGCGACGTGCGCCTTGCCGTCGTGATAGACACTACGGGGGCGGTTTCGGTGGAGAGGGTTGTTTCCTCCACAAACGCGTTCTTTCTCGAAAGCGCGGTTCGCGCCGCGGAAAAATTCGTCTACGAAGCTCCGACACGCAACGGCAGGGCGGTCAGAGCCAAGTTTATCCTGCCCGTTCCGTTTAGGATTTCGAAATGAGATACATTCTTTTTGCAGTTGTTGCGGCGGTTTTGGCGTGCGCGTCGTTTGCGGCGGGCACGGTCGGTGAGCTGATGTTCAAGCCCGCCATGAACAAATACGAAGCGGAGGTCATTGCCGACGCCGCCAAGGCCGACTCTCCCGCCGCCGCGCGCGACATTCTCCTGCGGGCAAGCTCCAAAAGCTGGGCGGGCGCGCCCGTTCTTTTCAATCTGGGCAACGCCTACTACGGTTTGGGCGACTTCAAAAACGCCGTCAAATTCTACCGCGCCGCCATTGAAAAAAGCGGATTTTTCGCGGCGTATAAAAATCTCGGGTTCGCGCTTTCGGCCGACGGCGACAAACCCGCCGCCGCGCGCGCCTTTGCCGTAGCCGCGGCAATCTCGGGCAATTCCGACGCCCAGTGCCTGCTTTGGCTTGCGGGCTATCGCGCCGACTGCGGCGACTACAGCTCCGCGCTTGCGCTCTGCAATCAGGCACTCATTCACGAGCCCGAAAACGATTCGGCAATCTACGCAAAATGCGGATTTTTGATAAAGCTTTCAATGTTCGATTCGGCGCGCGCAACGGCTGAGCAGATGTTCCAAAAAACTTCGGACGCGCGCTACCTGAAGCTTGCGGCTCTCGCGGCGGCGGAGTCGGGCGACAGGGTTTCGGCGGCGGCGTATCTTGAGCTGCTTTCGGCGTCGGGAAAGGCTTCGGCAAAAGACGCGGAAACGCTCGCCGACCTGTATTTTTCGCTCGGGGCGTATTCGAAGGCCGCCGAGTTGTATTCGCGCGCGCCGTCCGCAAAACTTGAGAATTTGGCGTTTGCGTGCATAAATTCGGGCGAGTTCGAAACGGCGGAGAAGATAGCCGCCAAGCTTGCGCCCAGTGCCGCCAAAAAAGTTTCGGGCATAGCCGCGGCGCGCAGGGGCGACTTGCGCGCGGCAAAAACGCTTCTTGCCGAATGCATAAAAGCCGACCCCGCCGATTTGCAGACTTCGGCCGAGCTTGCGGAAGTCCTCTACGGATTGGGCGAATACGCGGAGTCGGCGGCGGTGTTTGCGCGGTTGCGGGCGTCGGAAAAATTCGACAGGCGCGCCCGATACGGGCTTTTGCGCAACGCAATGGCAATGGGGCTTTACGCCGACGCGCTTTCAACGGCGCGCGAAATTGCCCTGAAATATCCCGACGCCGACATGGAAAATTTCAAACGCAAATTGGAGGCATACTGCAATGCTCTTGAAAAGTCCGCACAATAGAATTCTCTCGCGCGCAAAAACGCCCGCGGTGATGGGCATTTTGAACGTCGGGACGGAGTCGTTCAGCGACGGCGGAAAATACGCTTCGCCCGAAGCCGCCGCCGCGCGCGCCGCCGAAATGGCGGAGCAGGGCGCGGACATCATCGACGTCGGCGCGGAATCCACAAAGCCTACGGCGCAAAAAATTTCAGCCGAAGAGGAGCTTGAAATTCTCCTGCCGAGGCTTGCAGCGGTTAGGGCGGCGGTTGGCGAGAGCCTGCCGATTTCGGTCGATACCTACAAGCCCGAAGTCGCCGAAGCGGCTATCGGGGCGGGCGCGGACATCATAAACGACGTCTACGCACTGCGCCTAAACGGGCGTTATCCGATGGCGGAAACTGTCGCACGCCTGCACGCGCCGCTTATTTTGACGCACTCCTGCAGGGGCGAAACTCCGCGCGGCGACTTCTGGGATTTCTTCATGGAGGGAATGTGCGAACGCCTTGAAAGCGCGCTTTCAGCGGGGCTTGAACGCTCGGGAATTGTTCTCGACGCGGGAATAGGCTTCGGCAAAACGGCGCGGCAGAATTTTATGCTCGTCAAAAAAATGGGCGCGCTGCGTGAACTGGGCTGCCCGATTCTTCTGGGCGTGTCGCGCAAGTCGATGTTCGCGGAGGTTGCGGGCGACTCCTTCGCCCTGCGCGACGCCGCAACGCTCGCCGTTTCAGTCTTCGCCGCCGCCGAAAACTCGTGCGACATTCTGCGCGTCCACGACGTTGCCTCGACGGTTGTGGCTCTAAAAACTTTATCGCTTCTTTAAACTATGGACGAAATATTCATCGACCGACTCAAACTCAAGGGCAAGCACGGCTGCTTTGCCGAAGAACGCAACGAATACCGCGGCTTCGAAGTCTCAATCAGGCTTTTCGGCGACTTCTCGCGCGCCGCAAAAACCGACGAACTTTCCGACACTATCGACTACCCGCAGGCAATGGCAATAGCCGAAGGCGTGCTTGCGGGCGAAAGCGTGCGCCTTATCGAAAAGCTCGCCGACAAAATTGCCGAGCGGCTTTTCGTGCGCTTCGCCAATCTTCTTGAAACGGAAATAGAAATTTTCAAACTCGGCGTAGACGTCGGGTTCGAGTTCGCGGGCATTTCGGCGAAAATACGCAGAAAGCGCGCCGACTACATAAAATGAAAACGGCGGTCATAGCACTCGGTTCGAATTTGGGCGACTGCGTTTGCAACCTGCGGCGCGCGTGCGCGCATTTGGACGGAATCGGGCGGATAACGGCGAAATCGGGCGTATACAAAACCCCGCCCGTCTTCTACGAAGACCAACCCGACTTCTTCAACGCCGCCGTCTGCCTTGAAACGTCGTTGCCGCCCGAATCCCTCTTGGCGGAATGCAAGCGCATTGAGGGTTGCTTGGGCAGAACGCCGTCGTTCAGGAACGCCCCCAGACCCGCCGACTTGGACATTATTTTCTACGGCGCCGAGGAAATTTCCACCGACATTCTGCAAGTTCCGCACCGCGGCTGGGCGGAGCGCGCGTTCGTTCTAACGCCGCTTCTCGACCTGCTTGAATGCGGCGCGCTTGCGGGCGAAGAGTTCGCCAAAGTCCGCGCCCTACTTGGTGGCAAAATGCGAACGTTTGATAAATATTGCGATTTATAATTATGGAACAATACGGCACTCTCTACATAGTTGCCACGCCAATCGGCAACCTCTCCGACATTTCCCAGCGCGCGCTCGAAACCCTGCGCAACTGCGACATCGTAGCCTGCGAAGACACCCGCGTAACGGGCGCGCTGCTTAAAAAATTCGACATTTCCAAGGAGATGTTCGTCAACGAAAATTCGCGCGAAAAATCTGTTGCGCCGCTGCTTCTGGAAAAGCTCAAGGCGGGCAAAAACATAGCCCTTGTAAGCGATGCGGGCACGCCCTGCGTGAGCGACCCCGGTTTCCGAATAGTGCGCGCGTGCAGGGCGGAGGGCGTGAAGGTAGTTCCCGTTGCGGGCGCGTGCGCGTTCATTGCCGCGCTCTCGGCTTCGGGACTGCCGAGCGACTCGTTTTTGTTCGCGGGTTTCCTTCCGCCGAAAACGTCGGCGCGCCGCAGCTTTTTCGAAAAATACAAAGATTTCGGGCACACGCTGGCGTTCTACGAATCGCCGTATAGAATAGAAAAATTTGTCGACGACGCCGTAGACGTTTTAGGTGCGGACAGGGTTGCGTGCGTGGCAAAGGAGATTTCGAAAGTCTTCGAGCGGTTTTTCGTGGGAACGTTGGGTGAGATAAAAACCGAGCTTAAATCGGCCTCAACAAAGGGGGAATTTGTTGTGATAATCGCGCCGGAGGGCTACGCGCTGTGAAGCTTGCAATAGACATAGGCTCGAACACGATGAAGTGCCTTTTGGGCAAAGTCGAAAACGGGCGCGTTGTAAAAATTTTCGAGCAGACCGTAGATTCGCGCATTTGCGCCGACGGCGCGCGCCTTGTGCCGAACGCCGCAAAGCTCGTTTCCGACGCCGTGCTGCTCTTCAAAAAAAACGCCGAACCGTTCGGCAGTTTCCGCACTGTAGTTGTAGCCACTTCCGCCTTGCGCGACGCCGAAAACAGGGACGCCGTCGTTGCCGAGGTTCTGCGTTTGACGGGCGAAAAAATAACTGTTCTTTCGGGCGGCGAAGAGGCGCGGCTTTCATACGCGGGGGCGGTAAGCGGGCTTGACGCGCCGCGCGAGTGCTTCTACTTCGACCTCGGCGGCGGCAGCCTTGAGCTTGTCTACGGCGACGGGTGCGATGCGTTGAAATTTACAAGCATACCAATCGGCGCGGTTCGGCTCACGCGCGAGTTTTTCCCGAACGGGGAGATTTCGTTCGAATCGCTCGAAGCACTGCGCGCGAAAGTGCGCCGCTGCGTTTCCGACGCATTGTGCGGCTTTCCGAAAACCGATTGCGTTGTGTGTGCGGGCGGCGCGGTTGTGGCGGCGCGCATGCTCAAAAAGCGGCTCGGGCTGGCGGGGCGCGAAGACGTTATTTCGCTTTCCGACATGCTGAAAATGGCGGAGCTTTTGCGCGGCGTTTCGGCGGCGGAGCGCACGGAAAAATTCGGCATACCGCCGTCGCGCGCCGACATTGTGTGCGCGGCGTTCGAGACAGTCGCGGTGCTTATGCGGTGCATCGGCGCGGCGGAAATAACGCACACGTTTTTTAATTTGCGCTACGGCGTGGTTTTGTCAAATTTGTAGTCGAAAGGGATTTTTATGAAGAGGATATTTTTGTTTGCGTTTGTTTTGCTTGCCGCCGTTTCGGCGCGCGGGGCGGAAAAAGTCGTGTTCGACACCGACATGGGCAACGACTGCGACGACGTTCTTGCTCAGGTGATGTTGTTAAGCTACGCGCAACAGGCGCGCGCCGAGATTTTGTGCATTGCAACAAACAAAGACAACGCGCTTTCGCCGAAGTTCGTCCGCCTCATTTGCGAATACTACGGCTTGGGCGATATTCCCGTCTACGCCGTCCGAAACGGCGCATCCCCGCTTGACGGGCACTTTTTGCGGCAGACTTTCGACAGGAAAACGCCCGACGGCAAGCCCGCGCACACGCTGAAAAACGGGTCGGAAAGTTTTGCCGATTCCGTTTCGGGGTTGCGCAAAACGCTCGCGGCGCAGCCCGACAACTCGGTAGTCTACATATCGGTGGGCTTTTTCACGAACTTGGCGCGTTTGATTGAGTCGAAACCCGACGCGGTTTCGCCGCTTTCGGGGCACGAGCTTGTGGCGAAGAAAGTCAAATACGTTTCGGCGATGGCTGGCGGTTTCACGCCCGCTGAGTTCTGGGGAAGGACGACCGACAGGGTCTACCCCGAATACAACGTGATTGTGGATTTACCCGCATCGAAAGCCGTCCTCGAAAATCCGCCGTGCCCCGTTGTTCTAAGCCCGTTCGAGCTTTGCATAAACCTGCGTTTCCCGTATTACAGCGTGCTGCACGACTTCAAAAATCCGTCGGAAAATCCCGCGTCGTTCGCGTGCGACACCTACGTGCGGCGTATTTTCAACGCCTCAAAAAACACGCTCGAACTCGACCGCTACATGTGGGATTTAACGAGCGTCCTGTTCGTGTTCGAGCCGCAGTTGTTCGGCGTTTCGGCGGCGGGCGAAGTCGAGGTTGCGCGCAACGGCGTAACTACCTTCATTCCCTCCAAAGACGGCAAAAGCGGGAAAGTCCGCTATCTTACAATGAAGCCGCAACAAGAGCGGAAAATAGTCTCGAAGTGCGTGGAGCTTGTGCGCTCCGCGCGCTGATTTGCTCGGGCGGTTGTGCGTTCTGCGCGCTGATTCGGCAGGCGAGGCGGCTTGCGTCCCACTTTCCTAATTCGGGCGTGATAGCGGTGCGTGGCATTGGCTTTTCATCACTCCCGATTCTGAAAATGCGTGCGGCGGGGGCAACGCGGCGGGGGCATTTTTTTGGGGCTCTCTTGTTTCGGGCAGCGGACAACGCGGTGGCGTTTTTTACTTTTCGCTCTCTTGTTTCTGTCAGCGCGGCAGTGTGCGGCTTGGCTTCTTCCGCTCACAAATTTGCCGTTTTTCCCGCTTCGGGAACGGGCAGGCGGGCGCGTTAAAAATTGTTCAGCTGCAAAAAACGCTCGGCAAACGGGTAGCCGTCAAGTAGCGATTTATCGGGTATGCCCATTAAAAAGAGGGCGGCGTATAGAGCCTCTATTGTGGCGAGTCCGTCGGGGTCGGTATGCGTTTTGGAAACGCGCGGATACGCCGTTTTGATTGTCGGCGGAATGCTTCTTGCAACGAAGTCGCCGCGGATTTTCCCCCTGATTCGCGGAAGCAGAAACCAAGTGGAATCGAGTAGCAGAAGCGGTCTGAGCGCGTCTTTGGGCGAGACGGGCGGCGCGTCCATTTCAAGGAGCGTGTAGCCGCTTGCGTCGAATTCGAAGCCGTCTACGGCGTTGAAAAAGCGCACGTCGGCGCGTCCGCAGAGGTGGCGCAGAGAGCACTTTTTTCTGTTTTCGCGCGGGTGGCGGACTACCGTTATTTCCATTATTCCACCGTAACGGCCTTTGCCAGATTGCGCGGCTTGTCTACGTCGCAACCGCGTTCCACCGCTACATAGTAGGCGAAAAGCTGCGCGGGGATTGTGGCGATTATTGTTCTTACCGATTCGTGGACGTGCGGAACGGGTATGATTTCGTCGGCAAGTCCCTCAAACGCTTCGGCGAAGGGCGTTATCACGATAATCTTTCCCTTGCGCGCCTTGATTTCCTGCGCGTTCGAGATAATCTTGGGCAAAATTTCCTCCGACCCCGCGAAAAGCACCGTGGGACATTCGGGGCAGATGAGGGCAATCGGGCCGTGTTTCATTTCGCCCGCGGGATATGCTTCGGCGTGAATGTAGGAAATTTCCTTGAGCTTGAGCGCGCCCTCGAGGGCAATCGGGAATTCGTCGAGTCTGCCGAGGAAGAGGAAATCGTTGTATTTCGCGTATTTTTTTGCAATTTCTTCGACGTGTTTTGCCTGCTTGAGCGTCTCTTTGATGTCTTCGGGCAGGTGTTTGAGCGCGGCTACAATCTTCTTGCCTTCCGAGAACGAAAGGTCGCGCATTCTGCCGATGTAAAGGGCAATCAGAAGGCATATTGCAACCTGCGAGGTAAACGCCTTTGTGGAGGCAACCCCCACTTCCTTGCCCGCGTATTGATACAACCCGCCGTCGGATTCGCGCGAGATTGTGGAGGCTATGGCGTTTGTTATTGCCAGCGTTTTGAAGCCCTTTCTCTGGGCTTCGCGCAGGGCTTCGAGGGTGTCGAGCGTTTCGCCGCTTTGGCTGAGCACGAACACAAGCGTGTTTTTGTCGAGCGGCGAATTCCTGTAGCGGAACTCGCTTGCGTATTCCACTTCCACGGGAATGCGCGCGTAGCGTTCGATGAGCTGTTCCGCCACAAGGCAGGCGTGCCACGCCGTTCCGCAGGAGCAGAAAATTATTCTGTCAATCTGGCGCATTTCCGAGGGGGTCATATTAAGCCCGTGCAGAATTGCGGAGGATTCGTCGTCGGAAATGCGGCCGCGCAGGGCGTTTTCTATCGCCTTGGGCTGCTCGTAAATCTCTTTTTGCATGAAGTGCGAAGCTCCGCCGAGTTCCGCCGTTTCCAAGTCCCAGTCGATTTCCTTGATAGTGTAGTCGATGGGCTTGTTGCCTATGGAAATGATGTTGCAGTTGTCTTCGGTTATGTGCGCAAGCTGCCCGTCTTCAAGATATATCACGTTGCTTGCGCGCCCCGCAAAGCCGAGAACGTCGCTCGAGACGAGGTGTTCGTCCCTGCCTATGCCGATTAGAAGCGGCGAGCCTTTTCTTGCGGCAATCATTTCGTCGGGGCAGTCGGTGCAAAGAACCGCTATTCCGTAAGTTCCCTCAACGTGCAGCAACGCCTTGCGGACTGCCTCCAGAAACCTGTTTTCCGAATTTTCGTCGGTTCTGTAGCGGTAGTGGTAGGCTATGAGGTTCACGAGGGCTTCGGTGTCGGTCTGGCTTTTGAAAGTGTAGCCTTTGCCCGAAAGGAAATTCTTCATGTTTTCGTAGTTTTCGATAATCCCGTTGTGGACTATCGCGAACTTGCCGTCGCTTGAAACGTGCGGGTGGGCGTTTATGTCGGTAACGCCGCCGTGGGTTGCCCAGCGCGTGTGGCTTATGCCGAGCTTAGCCCTGAATGGGTGTTTCTGGATTTCGTTTGCGAGAATGTCTACGCGCCCCTTCTTTTTGCAGACCGACATTTCGCCGTGGTCGAGCAGGGCAATCCCCGCCGAGTCGTAGCCTCTGTATTCGAGTTTTTTAAGCCCCTCTATGAGAATGGGCGTTGCGTCTCTTCTTCCGATGTATCCTGTGATTCCGCACATATTCTTTTTATGCTTTCAATTTTCCCCCGATTTTCCGAAAAACCTTTCCCGTATGCAAGCCTTTTTATTTTTCCGTTGTTCCCGTAAAAATGCTTGTAATGGGCGCGTTGTGCAATTATAACTTGCGGCAAATTTATATAGACACCAATTATGAAGAAAATTTTTGCGGTTTTATTTGCGGCGTCGGTTTCGGCGTCGGCTTTTTGCCAGAACAATACGGCGTTTTTGGATTTGCGTCAGGACGTAAGCCTGATGCGCAGCGAGCTGGGACAGCTCCGCATGGAGGTGGAGCAGCTCAGGCTTGAGAACGAGCAGCTCAAGCGCGCAATCGACGCGCTGAAGTCTTCGAGCGTGGCAAGCGAGAGCGTGCGCACGCAGGTTTCGTCGGTGAAGGCGTCGGTTTCGGCGCAGAACGAGGCGTTGAAGCGCGAGATTATCGCGCGCGTCAAAAAGGACATCGACGCGCTCGCCGTCCAGACCGATGCCGCCATTCAGAAGCTGGCAAAGGCGGTAGGTTCGCGCCCCGCGCCCGCCGCCAAAACGTCGTTTTCAACCGACTATCCCAAGACGGGCATAAACTATGTTGTTGTTGCAGGAGACAGCGTTTCCAAAATTGCCCGCAAACACAATTCGCGCACCGACTGGATTTTGAACGCAAACGAAATTGCCGACCCGCGCGACCTGCGCGTAGGCGCGTCGATTTTCATTCCGCAAAAATAGGGAAGGACGGTAGTTTGGTATGTCGCAGAAAAAAGCATTGGGCAGGGGTTTGGGTTCGATAATTTCGGCGGGCGTAAAGCGTCCCGAAGCCCCCAAGCCGCAACAGCCGCAGGCAAAAGTGCAGATTTCGGCAAAGCCGCAGACCGCAGCCGCAGTCCGCGTTTCCGACTGCCTTTTCAGCGAAATTCCGCTCGAGAAAATCGTCCCAAGCCCCTATCAGGCAAGAAAGGAGTTCTCGGAGGAGGAAATACGCAGCCTTGCCGATTCAATCGCCTCGGAGGGGCTTATTCAGCCGCTTCTTGTCCGCAAAACGTCGGACGGCTACGAGCTTATAGCGGGCGAACGCCGCCTGCGCGCGTGCAGAAAACTCGGCTTGAAAAAAGTCGTTGCCTGCGTGCAGACGGCAAGCGACGCCTCCGCCGCCGCGAAGGGGCTTATTGAAAACCTCCAGCGCACCGACTTAAACCCGATAGAAGAGGCGAAGGGCATCTCCAATATGATGGAGAATTTCCACCTCACCCAAGACGCCGTTTCGCAGCGTTTGGGTAAGCCGCGCTCCAACATAGCAAACTCTCTGCGCCTTCTGAAACTGCCCGAAGAGGTTCAGGGATACATTTCCACGGGAATGCTAAGCGTGGGGCACGCGAAAATTCTCACGGGTATTGAGGACACCGCCAGAATGCTCGTTTTGGCGCGCCAGATTATAGAAAAAAATCTCAGCGTGCGCAACACGGAGGACGCCGTCCGCCGCCTGAAAAACGAGACATCGCGCCGCACGGTGGGTTCGGCGTTGTCTACGTCGGTTCAAAACGCCGTAGTGCGCGACATTCAGAACAAAATTTCCACGAAACTCAACGCCGCGGTTACCATTCAACACGGCGGCAAGCGCGGGAAAATCGTCATAGAATATATGGACAACGACGATTTGTCGCGCATTCTCGAGGTTATCGGCGTCAGGATTTGAGCGCAAAAACGACAGTTTGCGCGGCCGTTTTTGCGGCGTGCGCGGCGGTTCAGTGCGGGCTTTTCGCGCAGGTAAAGCCCAACGACTTTTCGCGCGGAAATTCGCTCACGGAAAAGACTGTGGAAAAAAAGCAGTCCGACCTTGTAGACAAGCGTTCGCAAATGGGCGGAAAGGAGTTCGGGCGCAAGGAGTATAAAAACACAAAAGACGCCTCGGCACTGCTTGAAAAATCGTTCTACGCCGACGATAAGCATTCGCCGTTTTCCGTCGAGGCGCGTTTCGGCGAGGGGAAGAAATCGACGCTTGCAAAGGATTTCGAGCCGAAAAAGAAAGACAACGATTTCGCCGAACGCAAAAGTCGGTTCGCCACCGATACCGATTTGTCGAAAAAATATTCGGGCAAGCTCGATTTCGGCAAAGACGCGGCGTTTTCGCCCGAAAAAATTCTCTACTCGATGGAGCAAATGCAGGAGTGTTCAATGCAGGACATCAACCGCTACCAGTTCCGCCATTCGCACCCCACAACCCCCGGAATCAAAACTACTGCGGCGGGCGGCAACAGGGAAATATCGGAGAGCGGTTCGGGATTTCTCGATGCGTTTTCGTCGCGCAAACGCATTGATATGGACACCCCCGCGCCCTCGATGATGGGGCGCAAAGATTTGGCAAACCGCCGCACTGAAAAGAACAAAAATTCCGAATTGCCCAACGCCCCGCATTCGTCCCGAAAGGCGCGTCCGCTGCCGCAACACGCGCCGCAGCAGCCGCGCGAAGAGCCGAAGGGCAAAGTCAAAAAGCTTGAGTATATCGACGAATCGAAGTCGGGACAGTTCGACTTCCTCCGCGTCCCGAAGGGAATGAAGCCCAAAGGCCGCGCCGTCATAAAAATCGAGACCGACGAATAGCGCGCTTTCGGCTTTCGGGATTGCTGTTGCGCCCGCTGTGCTTGTTGTGCCAGCTGCGCCAGCTGTGCTCGTTGCGTTTACATCGCTCGTTCCGCGCCACGCCGTCCGTTCTGCTCCGTATCTTCGTTTCGCTCCGCTCCGCGCAGAATTTTTTTGCGTTTTTCTTGCGTATTCCCGCGCCTTTTCAGTCGGTTTTCGGTGGGCGCAGCGACTTGTTTTTTCGCCCGATTTGCGCCGCGTGCGCCGATACGTCCGCGCCGCGCCGTTTTATCTTCGTCCCGAAGCCCCGCTCGCACGCGAAAATGGTTGACACACCGCTTCGGCGGGCGCATTCTGGAGGGCAAAAATACTTTAGAAATGAGCGAAATATCCAAAGCGTATAATCCTTCGGAAGTGGAGGATAAGTGGTATAAAACTTGGGTCGAATCGGGCTGCTTCAAGGGCAAGGCCGACCCGAATAAAGAGGCGTATTCAATCGTCATTCCGCCGCCCAACGTAACGGGCGTGCTGACAATGGGGCACGTGCTCAACAACACCATTCAGGATATTCTAATCCGCCGCGCGCGCCAGACGGGGAAGTCGGCAATCTGGATTCCGGGAACCGACCACGCGGGCGTTGCAACCCAGACGAAAGTCGACGCGTATCTGCGCAAGCAGGGTACTTCGGCAAAGCAGCTCGGGCGCGAAAAGTTTTTGGAAACGGCAAAACAGTGGCGCGACAAACACGGCGGCATAATCATTGAGCAGCTCAAAAAGCTCGGTTGCTCGTGCGACTGGAGCAGGCTTGTCCACACTCTCGACGACGACTATTCCAAGGGCGTCCTCACCGCTTTCGTCAAGCTCTTCAAGGAGGGCTACATCTACCGCGGCAAGAGAATGGTGAACTGGTGCCCCGTAAACCTCACCGCCCTCTCCGACGAAGAGGTCATTATGACCCCGCAAAAAAGCAAGCTCTACAAAATGAAATACGAGCTTGTCGACGAACCCGGAAAGTTCCTCGAAATTGCAACGACCCGCCCCGAAACAATCATGGGCGACACCGCCGTTGCCGTCAACCCCAACGACCCTCGCTACGCGCACCTTGTGGGCAAAAAAATCTGGCGTCCGTTCCCGAAGGCGCAAATTACAATCATCGGCGACGAATACGTAGACATGAAATTCGGCACGGGCGTGCTCAAAGTCACCCCCGCGCACGACCCCGCCGACTTCGAACTTTCGCAAAAACACAACCTGCCCATAATCGAGGTTATGAACCCCGACGGCACTATGAACGAGCTTGCGGGCGAAGAATTCTGCGGGCTTGACAGGTTTGTTGCGCGCGACAAGGCCGTTGAAAAGCTGCGCGAGCTCGGGCAGCTTGTCGCCGTGGAAGACTACGACAACAACGTCGGCTTTTCCGAACGCGGCGGCGTTCCCATCGAACCGCGCCTTTCCGACCAGTGGTTTATGCGCTACCCGAAAGTCGCCGAGGCAAAGGCGGCGGTGGAATCGGGGGCAATCAAGTTCTGGCCGAAACGCTGGGAGAAAACATACACCCACTGGCTCGAAAATATCCGCGACTGGTGCATAAGCCGCCAAATTTGGTGGGGGCACAGAATCCCCGTGTGGTATAGAAAGGGCGTGGCCAATCCCGATATCCACAACCCCGAAGAGGTTCACGTCAGCGTGGAAGGCCCCGCCGACCCCGAAAACTGGGTGCAGGACGAGGACTCGCTCGACACTTGGGCAAGCTCTTGGATTTGGCCGTTCGGCGTAATGGGCTGGCCCGACAAGGACGCCGAGGCGAAAAAGGAAATGTCGTATTTCTACCCCACGAGCGACTTGGTTACAGGCCCAGACATCATCTTCTTCTGGGTCGCCAGAATGATTATGGCGGGCTTGGAATTTTTGCCCGACTCAATGCCCGAAAAAATCCCCTTCCGCAACGTGTATTTCACGGGAATTATCCGCGACATGCAGGGCAGAAAGATGTCGAAGAGCTTGGGCAATTCGCCCGATCCGCTCAAGATTATCGAAAAATACGGCGCCGACGGCCTGCGTTTCGGCGTGATGAACTGCGCGCCGCAGGGGCAGGACATTCTCTTCAGCGAAGAACGCGTGGAGCTTGGCAGAAACTTCTGCAACAAGCTTTGGAACGCGTGCCGCTTCCGCCAGATGTCGTCGGAAATGGTGCAGAACGGCTCTTTGGCGGAGATTGTGGCGCGTATGGACAAGTCGAAGCTCGACGCCGACGACCACGCAATCATCGCAAGCCTAATCGCGTGTTCCAAGCAGGTTGACAAAGACTACAAATCATACCAGTTCAACAGCATAACGCAGGCGTTGTATTCGTTCTTCTGGAACGATTTCTGCGGCTGGTATTTGGAGGTTTCGAAATCGCGCCTCGCCGACGAGTCCGCAAAGGCGTCGGTTTTGGCGGTTCAGGATCTCTGCATTCGCCAAATTCTGTTGATGTTGCACCCGTTTATGCCGTTCATCACGGAGGAACTGTGGCACAGTATGGGCTTCGGCAAAGACGGCGCGTTCATTCAGAACGAGTCGCCCGCGTTCGAGGTGGAACTTGCCTCGCTCGGCTTCACGCCCGACGCCTCCGCCGCGGCGGAAATCGAAAAGCTCAAGGATTTCGCCACAAAGGCGCGCGCTCTCAAGGCGCAGTGCAACTTGGCTTCCAAGCGCGATTCAAAACTCATGCTTTTGCCCGTTGACGAAGCCGCAAAGAAGCTTATTTCGGCAAATTCCGACAAGCTCAAGAAGCTTGTGGGCGCGGCGGAAATAGCGGTTGTTGACGCGCAGATTGACGCGCCCGCGTCGCTTACGGCGTTGGGAACGGTTTATGTTGACATCAAGGGCGCGGTTGACGTGGAGGCTGAAACAAAGCGTTTGCAGAAGGAAAAAGCCAAGCTTGAAGGGGCTATAAACGGCGCGAAAGCCCGCCTTTCGAACGAGGCGTTTACCTCAAAAGCTCCGCAAAACGTAATCGACGGCGCAAAGAAACAGCTTGAAGAAAACATCGCAAAGCTCGCCGAGGTCGAAAAACTGCTTGCGGGCTTGAAATAGCGGCTTCGGGGGCGACCCCGCTTCGGCGTTCGCCGCCCCGAAAAGGCGTTTGCAAAAAACAGAAAATCCGCGGGAAAATTCCCCGCGGATTTCTTTGTTTTAGCCGATTCGCTTTTTGGTTAAATCACGAAGCAAATCTGTTTGCCCGGGCCGTGAACGCCCTCTACAAGCACGCCTTCAACGTCGGTTGTTTTCGAGGGGCCCGCAACCCAAATGGCGTAGGGAGTGTCGGAGAGCACGTTTTCAAGCCCCTTTTCGATTGTCGGAACTATGTCCGATTTTTTCAGAACAGCAACGTGAACCCACGGCGCGATGGCAACAAGCCTGTCGGAAACGTCGGAGTCTTTCATTACAAGCACGCCGTTTTCGGCAATGGCGTATGACGCCTTTGAAATGCCGAAGTCGTATTGGTCGGGGTTGGCGCGGTCGAAATCGCGGACGAGTTCGAACTTGTTTTCAAGCCCGAACGTGTCGGACAAAAACGCGTCGGCAACGCCCTTTTTGCAGCCGAGCTCCGCCAGCTTTTGCGCCAGCTCTTCCGCGCTTTCTACAATCATTCCGTGGTTTGCGCCGAAGTTTCTGCCGAACGCCTCAAAGGGCGTTCCCGCGGTCGCCGTTGTGGAAACCGTGTCCGCCTCCGAGTATTCGGGCAGGGGAGAGCTTGTTTTCTGGGCGTTGCGCACCCTTTTTATAAATTCGTTTTTATCCATTTTTCTTGAACCACTTTCTAAATGTGCCGCCGTTGAATTTGGGGAGTTTGCGCGCCTTGAGCCAGCGTCCGAGCGGGCCGAAGCGCATTTTGTCAACGGGCATAAAGTTTGCGAATTTGTTCATGGGCACTCCCCACTTCCAGAGCTTCGGCGACGTTGCAAGCACCGCCCACGCCTTGAATCCGACATCGTTGGGCACTTTGCAGTGGCGTTTTTTTGCTTCGTCGCGCATTTGCACTATCAGCTCGGGCAGGGGGATTTTCGCGGGACAAACCTCGGCACAGCCGCCGCAGAGCGAGCACGCCTTCGGCAGGTCGGCGTATTTGTCGAAATCCTTGCCCGCAAGCAGCGGCGAAAGCACTATCCCGAGCGGGCCGGGGTAGACCGCCCTGTATGCGTGCCCGCCAACGAGCCTGAAGACGGGGCACTTGTTCATACACGCGCCGCAGCGCATGCACTTGAGAATATCCCTAAAGTTGCTTGCCAGAATTTGGCTTCTGCCGTTGTCGAGGAAAATCAGGAACATTTCCTGCGGGCTGTTTTTCGCCTTGCCCGCGCCCGCTACAAAATCGGTGTAGACTGTTGTGTGCTGCCCCGTTGCGCTGCGCCCGAGCAGGTTCAAAAACACCGACAGTTCGCGCGCAGAGGGAATCACCTTTTCGAATCCCGCTATTGCTATGTGCGTTTTAGCACCCGCCATTGAGAAGCGCGCGTTGCCTTCGTTAGTGGCCAGAACTATTGCGCCCTCCTTCGCCAAAACGTAGTTTGCGCCGCTTACAACTATGTCGGCGTTGAAATACTTTTTGCGCAGGTATTTTCTGGCGTTGAGGGTGATGTGCGTGGGCTCTTCGTCGTAGGGGGCAATGCCGTGTTTTTCGAAAGACGCGGCGATGTCGTCGCGCTTGCGGTGTATTGCGGGCTTTACTATGTGCGAAGGTCTTTCGTGGTCGATTTGTATTATCAGCTCGCCGAGGTCTGTTTCAACCGCCTCAACGCCGTTTTTCTCGAGGAACACGTTAAGCTCTATTTCCTCTGTGGTCATACTTTTTACTTTGACGACATTTTTGGCGTCGCGCTCCTTGGCGATTTTCAAAATCATCTCGCGCGCTTCGGCGGCATCTTTTGCAAACAGAACCTTTATGCCGTTTTTTTCGAGCGAAGCCACCGCCATCTCGAGGTTGTCGGCGAGGTTCGTAGACTTGATGGCGTTTGCCAGTTCGCGCAAATGGAGCGTTTTGTTAGGCTCGGGGAACGCCTGATTGAGGCATTTTTCGCGCGCAACAGTGCTGCCGACACTCGCGGTTGTGAGCGCGTCTTTAACGTTCGGGTCTATGTCGGCGCAGAATTTGTCGATGGGTTGGGTTGCCATTATAAAAGTCCTCCGTTTTCAAGTGCTTTTGCGTATATTTGGCAGACGTGTTGCGCGGGGTATTTCAGCCCGAGTCTGTCGGCTATCCCCTTTTGGTGCAGCAGGCACGAAGTGTCGGCGGCCGTGATTACGTCGGGGGTGCAGGCAAGCACGTTTTTGACTTTCTTCACGCCCATTTCCTCGGAAATCTGCGGGAACACTACAGAGAACGTCCCGCCGAAACCGCAACAGCCGTCGCTGTCGAATTCCGCAATTTCTACTCCGTCTATCGACTTCAACAGCTTGAGCATTGCCGCGGGTGTCCCCGTTCCCTTTGTGTGGCACGAGTTGTGCACCGCAACTTTCGCCCCGAATTTTCCGCCGATTTTTTCCACCCCGAGGGCGTTTACGAGGAAATCGTTCAGCTCCCACACTCTGCGGGCGAAGGCTTCGACCTTTGCGAAAGTGGCCTTGTCGGCGTCTTTGAAGGCAATCAGCGACGATTCAAACAGCATTGCCGCGCACGAGCCGCTCGGGACAATCACGGGAAAGTCGTTGCCCGAAAACGCGTCTATTGTGTGCATAATTACTTTGCGCGCGCTGGGGAAGTCGCCGCTGTTGAAGGCGGGCTGCCCGCAACACGTTTGCGCCTCGGGGAAGAGGACTTTGCAGCCGAATTTTTTCAGTATTTTTACCGACGATATTGCCGCGTCGGCAAAGATGGCGTCGCAAAGGCAGGTTGCCATAAAGTTGACAGTAGTGCCCTTTGCTCTGTTGGAAGGAGGTGTCATTTGTCTTTTTTTGGGTTTATTATGGTATCTGCGCAGAATACTACACTCCAAGTGCTTTGCAACATTTTTTCTGCCCTTTTTTGTCCCGCTTTGTCCCGCCGTTTTCGGGCGCGCCGCCGCGTAGGGACGAAAAAAGAGCCGGCGTTTAAGCCGACCCTTTTGTGTTAACTAAACCTGAAATTCTTGCCGCCGAAAAGCGTTATGCCGAGAGGGTTTTTTGCAGGTATTCAACCTCGCGGCGGACGTTTTCGTCCTGCTTTATCATTTCCTCCACCGCTTTTCGGGCGTGGATTACCGTTGCGTGGTTTTTGCCCCCGAAGCGTTTGCCGATTTCTTCGAGCGAAAGTTTTGTAAGCTCGCGCGAAAGGAACATCGCAACCTGACGCGCCTTCACGACGTTTTCCACGCGCGTTTTGCCGCAGATTTGCTCCACGTCAACCCTGTAGTATTCCGCCGTGCGCTTCTGGATTTTCTCCACGTCGACCAGCTGCGATTCGTCCTCTTCGTAGAGAACGTCGGAAAGCAGCTCCTGCGCCTTTTCGAGCGAAATCTGCGTGCCCCTGTTTATGAGGGTTGCGTATCCGACAAGCTTTGTAAGCGCCCCCTCCATTCTGCGCACGTTCTTTGTAAAGCGGCGCGCAACGAAGTCGAGGGCTTCGGGCGATATGGAAATGTCGGCTCTTGCTGCCTCAATTTTCTTTTGCAGAATTGCGAGGCGCGTTTCGTAGTCGGGCGGTTGAATATCGATGGGTGCGCCCCAGCTGAAGCGCGTAACCAGACGCTCTTCCATTGCCGCCACTTCGTTTATGGGGCGGTCGCAGGAAAGGACAATCTGCTTGCCCGCGTTGAACAGCTCGTTGAACGTATGGAAAAATTCCGTCTGCGACGCCTCCTTTTTTGCGAGGAACTGGACGTCGTCAATCAGCAGGACGTCGGCTTGGCGGCAGCTTTTGCGGAAGCCCGAAATGTTGCCCGTTTTCAACGCCGCCAGAAAGTCGTTTACAAACGCCTCCGACGACAGGTAGACTATGCGCTTTTCGGGGTTGTTTTTGAGCACGAAATGCGCTATGGCGTGCATTAAGTGCGTCTTCCCCAGCCCCGTGGGCCCGTAGATGAAAAGGGGGTTGAACGCAACGCCGAGGTTCTGAGCCACTGCCAACGCCGCGGTATACGCAAACTGGTTGCTTTCGCCCACGACGAAGTTTTCAAACGTGTTGCGCGCCGAAATGGGCGTGTTGATTCTGAGCTGTTTCGGCTCTGCGCTCTGTCTTGCGGTGCGCTGACGCTGCGCCTGCGCGGCGGGGTCGTCTTCGCTTTGGGCGGGGGCTACAACTTTCGCCTTTATGTTTCTGCCGCACACAAGCGACAGGTTCTTTTCGAGAAGGTCGGAGTAGTTGTCCTTAATCCACATCGCCGCGAAATCGCTTTCCGCCGAAAGCGTAATGGCGTCGTCTGCGCCGCCTTGGCATTCTATATTTTTGAACCAAGACGCAAATATTTCGTCGGAAAGTTCGCCCTTTATATGTTCCTTTGCCTTGGCCCATATTTGCGAGGGGTAAAATTCCTGAAGTTGTTCTGTCATTATTGAAATTATTGTCGGTTTATTCACAAAAACCGAGCACTGCGGTCAAGCTTTATTTGGGGATTTTTTAAGAGCTTGATTTGTTGGCAGTTTCGTTTTTGCGGGGTTGCCTGTTTGTTGTTTTTTGGAAATTGATTTTATAACTTGTTGAGTATTAGAAATTTGCTCCGAACTCCCAAGTGTTTAAAATTCGGGAACAGGACGTTTGTTTGTCCTATTCCCGATTTCGGCAAGTATCATCCTACTTTTGCCCGAAACTTTCAAGGAATAGTTTTGCACAAGTTATTAACAATTTCACGGGCGATTTTTTTTCAAAAAATCTCTTGCATTGGAAGGCGTTTTTGTTTTCGCCCCAAAAGGCTCTTTTTTAGCCGAAGTGAACAAAACGCGCCTCTTGTTTGTCTGTTTTTGGGCGATTGCTCCCCTCGGGATTGTTTATTGTTTTGAAAATTAGAAAAATACGAATTGGTTCATTGTCCGTTTTGCGCGTCGGACACCCCCGTTTTCATACAAATTTGTAAATTTTACGCTTTAAAAATTTTTTTATTTGCGCCATATTTCGGGCGAATTTTCTTATTTTTTTCCGACATTATGAACATTTTGGCACTCGACTACGGGCACAAAAGAATCGGATTGGCGTATGCCGACTCCGAAATAGGCGTTGCCGTTCCCGTAAAGGCGGCGGTTGAGCAGACACCGCAGCAGCGGCTTGCGCGCATATTCGACGAAATAAAAATGCGCGGAATCGGCGTTCTCGTAGTGGGCTATCCGCTGAACATGGACGGCACAAAAAGCCAAAAGGCGCGCGAAGTCGACGCGTTCATTGAGGGCGTTTCGGCGTCGTTCGGCGGAAAAATAGTGCGCGTTGACGAACGCCTAAGTTCGTATCAGGCCGAAAGCGACATGGCGGCGTTTTCGGGCAGGAAGCCGAAGTCGGTTGCAGCCCGCCAAAAAAACAGGCGCACAGGCGAGGTCGATTCCCGCGCAGCCGCGCTCTTCCTTCAGGAGTATCTCGACACAGGAGAGACTGTCGATTCAATCCCGCTCGAATAACAAACCCGCCCCGCCAACCCGCTTTTTTATGTCTGACGAACTCGAAGACTTTTTCGGCGAACGCAAGAACGCCCCCTCCCGCGAAGCATTGTCTGCGCCGCTGCGCCGCTTCAAATGCGTGGTTGCATACGACGGCACCGACTACTGCGGGTGGCAGTCGCAGGCGGGCGGGAACTCGGTTCAGGACACCATCGAATACAGGCTGCGGGCGATTCTCCCGCGCCCCGTCCGAATCCACGCAAGCGGCCGCACCGACGCGGGCGTCCACGCGCGCGGGCAGGTTTTCCACTTCGACGCCCCGTGGGCGCACTCGCCCGAAGCCCTTCTGCGCGCCATGCGTTCGGGCAACATTCGCGACATTCTCATTCTCTCTCTCGAAGAGGTTTCGCCCGACTTCCACGCGCGCTTTTCGGCCGTCGGCAAACGCTACGTCTACCGCATTTCGAAGGGCTACGCCATGCCCGACCTCACCCGCTACAGGTGGTCGCTTGGCGGCAGGCGCATTGACGCGGGCGCGATGGCGGAAGCCGCAAAAATCTTTCTCGGCCGCCACGACTTCGCCTCGTTCAGCGCGAACAGGGGAAACGGCGTTCGGGAGAACACCGTAAAGACAATCACGCGCCTCGATGTTATCGAATCCGACGGCGAAATCACAATCACGACCGAGGGCAGCGGCTATCTCTACAAGATGGTCAGAATGATTGTCGGCGCGCTCGTTCAGGTCGGGTTGGGGCGGTCATCTATCGAGCAGCTCAACGAGGCTCTCGAGAACCCCCGACGCGGGCGTCCCATTCAGGCCGCCCCTGCGGCTGGGCTTGCGCTTGACGCCGTCTTCTACTAAAAAAAAGCGCGAGGGCGCGTTTCTTTCGGCGGCAGTTTTTATTTAAAAAAGTAATGGAGATTGAACTTTGTTCAATCTCCATTGATTATAAAAAACTGCCGAAAGAAACGCTCTCGGGCATCACTTGGTTTTGGCTTCGACTTACGGGCTTCAGCCCGTCTACGCTCGCCAAAACGCAAGTCCTGCCTCGAGCCTCGCGCTTTTTTAACTTAAAGCGGCGCGGATTGGCGTAGCCAATTCCGCTTTGTCTTCTGGTTAAAGTTTTTTAACTTTCCTAAAGTGGCGGCGATTGCCGCAGGCAATTCGCCTTTGCGTTTGGGTTAAAGTTTTTATTCGTCGAAGCAAACGCTCTCGGGTATTATTGACTCGCGTTTGCATTCGCAAACCGTTTGACACGCCGCTGCGTGCCCTTCGGGTGCGTTTTTCAAACGCATCTA
>CAKTTC010000015.1 GCA_934613645.1 uncultured Opitutales bacterium
GCAATTATACTTCCCAAAAGCTTGCCTACGGCAACTTTTGTGATGACGCGCTATTTGAAATAATGAGAATGCGTTCTTGAGAGACACAGGCTTTAATGAATAATCAAAGCGGAATTGGCTACGCCAATCCGCGCCGCTTCAAGTTAAAAAGCGCGAGGCTCGAGGCAGAAAACAAGCGAAGCGCGTTTGAGATTTTTTGCGTAGCAAAAAAGACCCCGAAGGGGCGCGATGGGGCGTAGCCCACGCGTCAATTTGTGTTTGGGGCTTTAACCAAAGAGCAAAGGCAAATCGGCTATGCCGATTGCCGCCACTTTCGAAAACGTAAAAAATGCCCGAGAGCGTTTGCTTCGACGAGTTTATAAATCAAAAAGCGGAACTTTTGTTCCGCTTTAATCATAAAAAAATAAACTCGTCGGCGAAGCAAACGCGCCCTCGCGCTTTTTTAAGAAAAAAACTACAAAATTAGTATTGATTCCGTGGGGCGAAAGGGGGATAGTGTGGGGCATTCACAAAAAGTGGATTTAGAAACGAGATAAAAAATGATTGAAAATACAATTTCGGTTGCGATTCTGAAAAAATTTTCGGAGAAGCTCACAAATAGTCTGGCTCTCGACGTTGCTTTGGTGGGGGGCGGCCCCAGCGCGTTGGTCGCGGCAAAGTATATGGCGGACGCCGGTTTGAAAGTCGGCGTGTTTGAGCGCAAGCTCGCTCCCGGCGGCGGAACTTGGGGTGGCGGTATGCTCTTTAACGAGGTTGTCGTTCAGGACGACGCGCTTTCGATTCTCGACGATTTCGGTATTTCGCACGTGGAAATCGAAGACGCCAAGGGCTACCACACGCTCGATTCGGTCGAAATGGCGAGCGGCCTTATTTTCGGCGCGCGCAAGGCGGGGGCGAAAATTTTCAACGCAATCAGCGTGGAAGACATCGTTTTCAAGAACGGGAAAGTCAACGGACTGGTCATAAATTGGACGCCCGTCGAAAGGCTCGGAATGCACGTCGACCCGCTTACGGTTATTTCTGAATGCGTTGTAGACGGCACGGGACACCCCTGCGAAATTATGAAGATGGCGACCGCGAAGGCCAAAATCAAGCTCGACACCCCCACGGGCGAAATTCTCGGCGAAAAGCCCATGTGGGTTGACAGCGGCGAGGCCTCCACGGTGGAAAATACGCGCGAGTATTTCCCCGGGCTCTACGCGTGCGGCATGAGTGCCAACAACGTCATGGGCGGATACCGCATGGGCCCGATTTTCGGCGGAATGCTGATGTCGGGCAAAAAGGTAGCCCAGCTGATTATCGCAAAGCTCGGCAAATAGCCAGTGCCTGCGCAAGCCCGCGGTTTTCGCCGCGGGTTTTTTTGCGTCGGCGCGAAATATGTGTTGAACTCGCCCCGCCGACCAAGCAGAATGCAGCCTTTATTTTAGCCGACGTGTTGGTATGTTTGAGGATTTCGACAGCGCAATAGACAAAATAAACTTTTACCAAAAGCGTAAAATTCCGTTCTTCACGGCTATCGACTACGAGCTTGACCGCGCGCTGCTGCTTGCAGGCGGCGAAATTCGAAAGGCGGCAGACGTTGTGAAATTCAGGGTGGGTCAGACAGTGAGCGCCTACGCCGACAGCCCGCTTTTGGATTCGGTGAAAATCGGCGCGGTTTCCACAGACCGCGCGGCGTATTCGAAAAAATTCGAAAAACTTTCGCGCGCAATAGCGCACGGCGACTCCTTCTTGGCGAACCTCACCGAGCGCACGGAAGTCGATTTGGACGCCGCGCTTGAGGACGTTTTTTTCGCGTCCGACAGCCCGTATGCGATGTGCCTGAAAGACGCTTTCGCCTGTTTTTCGCCCGAATGCTTTGTGCGCGTTTTCAACGGCGAAATTTTTTCGTATCCTAT
Source organism: uncultured Opitutales bacterium (assembly GCA_934613645.1). GTDB lineage: Bacteria > Verrucomicrobiota > Verrucomicrobiia > Opitutales > Intestinicryptomonadaceae > Merdousia. The sequence continues at coordinate 1,899 of CAKTTC010000015.1, forward strand.
GAAGGGGACAATCGACGCCTCCGTTCCCGATGCCGAGCGGCGTCTGCTTGCCGACGAAAAGGAGCTGCGCGAACACAACACGATTGTCGATTTAATCCGCAACGACCTCTCCGCGGCGGCGTCGGAAGTGCGCGTGCGGCGTTTCCGTTTCCCGTCTACGGTGCGGCGGTTCGGCAGGGCGGACATAATCCAGACGAGTTCCGAAATATGCGGCAGGCTGCGCGTTCCCCTCGGCGATGCATTGCGTTCGATGTTGCCCGCAGGCTCAATCTGCGGCGCGCCGAAGCCGAAAACGCTCGAGATTCTGCGCGAATGCGAGGGCGCGCGGCGCGGCTTCTACACGGGGATTTTCGGCTATTTCGATTCCGAGAATTTCGACTCCGCAGTGGCAATCAGGTTTGTGGAGCGCGACGGCGGCAAAACGTATTTCAGAAGCGGCGGCGGCATAACCGCGCTGAGCGATGCGTCGGCGGAATACCGCGAAGTGATTGAAAAAATCTACATTCCGCTTCGCCCGAAGCCGCGTTTTTTGGAGACAATAAAAGTCTGCGGCGGCAAAATCTGTTCGCCCGAAATCCACTACGACCGCTACAAAAAAACGCTTGCCGAATTTTATCCGCACGTCCGCCCCGTTCCCGCGGAACGCTTTGTTGAAGCGGCGCGCGGGGCGGGGGAGGGCGTAGAAAAACTGCGCGTGGAATACGGCGAAAGCTTTTCCGCCGCAGTTGCGCCGTATGTGCCTAAGAAGATAAATTCGCTCAAGGTGCTCGACGGCGGCGGCATAGACTACCGCTTCAAGTCGGCGGACAGAACCGCGTTGAACGCGCTTACGCTTGTCGCCCGCAACGCAAACTGCGACGATGCCATAATAACAAAAGACGGCTTTGTAACCGACAGCTCCTACGCGAACCTCGTTTTTGCGGACGACGGCGGGCTTTGGACGCCCGCAACCTTCCTGTTAAACGGCACAAAACGCCGCAGCCTGCTGGCTTCTGGGGCGGTGCGGGAGCGCGAAATACGCGCCGCCGACATACGCCGCTTCAAGCGCGTGATTTTTGTAAATGCAATGCTGGACATTTCCGACAACATCGGCGCGGACATTGAAAATGTTGTTTTCTGATATATGGTATTGATTGTTGACAACTACGATTCCTTTGTTTTCAACGTCGCGCAGATATTGGAGGAGGCGGGCGCGGCCTACTGTGTCCGCAAGAACGACGACCCCGCAATTCTCGACGGCGGTTTTGATTGCGCAATTATCTCCCCCGGGCCGAGCGTTCCCGCCGAGTCGGGGCTTCTTATGCGTTTTGTGGAAAAATTTTCGGGCGGAAAGCTGCTTGGCATTTGCTTGGGGCATCAGGCAATATGCGAGTTTTTCGGCGCAAAACTGCGGCGCATAACGCCCGCGCACGGGGCGCAGTCGGAATTGACCGACATTGATTTTTCCGACCCGCTTTGGCGCGGCGTTTCCGACTTCCGCGTGGGCAGATACCATTCTTGGAGCGTCGAGCGGCAGACGCTTCCGCCGCGCTTGCGCGTTCTTGCGCTGGCAGACGGCGAAATTATGGCGGTTAGATTGTCGGGCACGAAAACATACGGGTTGCAGTTTCACCCAGAAAGTTTCCTTACGCCCGCTGGCGGGCAAATGCTCCGCAACTGGCTTGATTTGTAGGGCGGCGGGGAGATGGTGTGCAAAGGTGTGCAAAAAAACGAAAAAGCGCGACTCAAAAGAATCGCGCTTTTTTAAAATGGTGGCCAGACCAGGAATCGAACCAGGGACACAAGGATTTTCAGTCCTCCGCTCTACCAACTGAGCTATCTGGCCATTTAAAAAATAACGTCTTGATTGAACCGCAATGCGGGCGTTCAGTCAACACTTTTTTTAAAAAAAATGCGTATTGTTTTGGGGAATCGGGCGAGAGCCGAGGTGTGCGCGCGTTGGTCGCGGCGCATGGGCACGCGGCGCGCGTATGTTTTGCGCTATCGGCAAAAGAAAAGGCAGTCGGGGGTTGCCCGACCGCCTTGATTGGTAATTACATGTTGTTATTCGGCATCTGCCGTTAGAAATCCGTTTTCAACTCTGAAGTTTTTCCAGCCGCGCGCCGACACGTTTGTGGCAATCATGGGGCTGTCTTCGGCAACTCTTACAACGCCGTTTTTGAACCCTTCAATATTGAGCGCGAAGCCGTTTTTCTTCGCCCAGTTGCCCGAGAACAGGCGCACAAAGGAAACGTCGTTTGCGCCGTCGCAAAGGCGCAGCGTGGTGCGGGCGTTCAGTCCGCCGAAGCTGTCGAACTTTTGGTTCGCGTGAAGTTCAACTATCGTGTCTTTGCCTCTGAGCATAATGCGGCACAAGCCGTTGGCGGGTTCGCGCGCCGATATTTGGTTTTCACCGAAAAGCTGCAGGCGCGTTTGGTCGCCGAGGTTTACCATGTTGCGCGCGTAGAGTTTTGCGCCCTTTTGAAGCGACAGCAGCGAGCGTTCCAAATACATTCCGCTTTTGCCGTCTTTGCCCGTGCCGTCAATGCGCACGCTGCCCGTTTCGCCTACCACCATTTGAACGTCGACAAACTTTGTGTTTTCCTTCGTGAGCTTGGGGTTGAGCACGCTGAGTTCGCCGTCAATGCGTATTCTTGCGAGCTTGTCCGAGCGGAATTCGGCGAAGCTGTTTATGTTTTGCGAAGTTATTACAAGCCTACCGCCGCGCTTTACGTCAAGCTCCGAAGCCCAGCTCATATCGAGGCTGCCGTTTACTTCCAGTCTGCCGAACACGTTTACGCGCGCTCCGCGGCTGAACTTGAAGTCGCCCGTTTTCATATCGGCTTTCGGGTGCTTTTCGTTGCCGACGTTTACAATCATAACGGGCGTGAAATAGTTTGTCTTCGACTGCGCTACGGTGAATTTCTTGTAGGGCGATTTTTTGTCGGCGGCGTTTGCCAAGCGCGTTCTGCCGAGGAACGAAACTTCGCCGACCTGCCAGCCGATTCCGTCGTAGACTGCCAGATTTTTGGAGGAAATAAGGAGGTCGTTCTTGACGTTCAGCAGGCAGTCGAAATCAATTCCGCCTGTGAACCCTTTGAGGGTTTTCGGCGACTTTGCAACGTTGATGTCGAACACTACCGTTCCCGCGGGGTTGAGAGAGTCGAGCACGTTTACCATTCCGCCGCTGATTGTGAGCTTTTGGCGCGACATCGGCGTTTTTTGGGGCGTGTTTTTGACAGTCTCAAGAGCGGACGATATTGCCGTTGAGAACTTCGCCTTTACTGCGGTGTCGAGCGTAATTGACGAGCCTTTTGTGAGGGTGAAGGTTATGTTGCCGATACCCGACTGCGACGCCAAAAATCTGCCGAGACTCAGCGACTTGAACGTGTATTGCCCGTCGACGGTTGTGTAGCCCGAGCGGTCTATTATGCACAGCACGTCGTTTTTGTCGGGCAGTCTGCCGAGCAACCCCTTTTGCGAGTTCCACGCTTGTGGGTCGGAAAATTTCATTGTTTTTCCCTTCTCCCATACGCCGTTTAGATAGACGTTTTCCGCCGCCGCAACCGCCGCACCCGAAACCGCCAATGCAAAAATCAGATATTTTGTTCTCATCATAATAGTTGTCTTTCCTCTGCCAAAAAATCTGCCCGAGTGCGTTGTTTGTGTCAACAAAAAACGTCGGATTTATTCCTCCAAGAGGTCGGGTTCGAGCGAACGCCGAACAAGCGCGTCGGCGTTCGGCGGGCGTCCCATGAAGTTTTCGAAAGCTGTTTCGGGCGGAACTGTTTTGCCGACTTGCAGAACTTTTTCGGCGAAGTCGCGCCCCACTTCGGGATTGAGCAGCCCCTCTTTCTGGAAGCGTGTGAACGCGTCGGCGTCGAGCACTTCCGCCCATTTGTATGAGTAATACGCCGCGGCGTATCCGCCCCCGAATATGTGCGAAAAGCGCGGCAGAATTGTGGGCACTGGCATGCCGAAATCGTGCGTGCAGTCGGCGATTTCGTCGCGGGCGCGCTGCTCCAAGTCGGGCGCGTCAAGAAATTCGCGCGGGTTGATGTGCAGCAGCAGGTCGATTTTCGCGAACGAAAGCTGGCGCATGCACGCCATTGCCCCCGCGAACTTTTCGGAGCGTTTGAATTTTTCGAAAAGCGCATCGGGGATTTTTTCGCCCGTGCGCCAGTGGGCGGCGAACAGGTCGAGGCAGCGTTTGTCGGCGCACCAGTTCTCCATTATTTGCGAGGGCAGCTCCACGAAGTCCCACGCGACATCGCGCAGGGAAAGCTCGCGCGCGTTCATGAGCATAAAGTGGAGCAGGTGGCCGAACTCGTGGAAGAGCGTTGCGGCGTCGTCGTAGGAGAGGAACGCGGGCTTGTGCGCGGAGGGTTCGGTGAGGTTGCCCGCAATCACGCCGAGGGCGGGGCGTCCTTCGAACGCGGGCGAAAGCAGGTTCATCCACGCGCCCGAGCGTTTCTGTTTGCGCGGAACGAAGTCGGTATAGAATTTGCCGAGCAGTTTGCCGTTGCGGAAAATGTCGAAAACTTCAACGCTTTCGTGCCAGACGCCCGCGTTGGTGCCGGCCTTTTTTATGTCAAGCCCGTAGAGGGTTTTGGCGACCTTGAAAACGCCGCCCAAGACTGCGTTGAAGGGGAGGTAGTCGCGCAGTTGTTCGGGGTCGAAATCGTATTTTTCTTTGCGGAGTTTTTCCACGAAATACGCGCTTTGCCACGGTTTGATTTTTTCGCACCCCGATTTTTTCGCGAACTGCTCCAGCCGCTCCCACTCTTTTTTGAACGGCTTTTCGAATTTGGAATGCAGGTCTTTTACAAACGCAAGTGCACGGTCGCCGTTTTGCGCCATTCTGCGCGAAAGCGTGTAGTCGGCGTAGTTTTTGAAGTTTAGCAGCTTCGCCTTTTCGTCGCGCAGGGCGAGCATTTTGGCGATAATCGGGCGGTTGTCGAACTTGCCCGACGTTGCAACTGCGCAGGAGGCGCGCCACATTTTTTCGCGCAGGGCGTCGTTTTCGGCGTAGCTCATAACGGGGGCATAGCTGGGGCGGTCGAGCGTGAACACCCAGCCCGAAAGCCCGCGTTCGCGCGCTGTTTTTGCGGCGATGTCGAGGGCGGTTTGCGGTATTCCGCGCACTTCCTCTTCTGTCTGCGGGTTTGCGAAAAACTCCTTTGTGGAGTCGAGTTCGTTTTCGGAAAATTTCTGTCCCAAAAGCGAGAGGTCGCGGTTGATTTCAAGCAGGCGTTTTTTGCCGTCGGCGTCGAGCAGCGCGCCCTCTTCGAGAAAGTCTTTCATCTGTTCTTCGAGCAGAATTTTAGCTTCCGAGTCGAGGTTTTTTGCGGCGGGCGATTTTGCAAACGCCGAGATTTTCGCGAACAATTCGGAGTCGAGATGGATTTGCCCGAAGAAGTCGCTGACTGCGGGGGTTAGCTCGTTTACGGCGTCGCGCAGGGGCTGCGAGGTCATCACGCTTTCGAGGTGGTTGAGGTAAATCCACGCCCTGTCGAGCATCACGCAGGCGGTATCGAGCGCGTGCGAAGTGTTTTCGAAAGTGAGCGATTCGTCGGGGATTTTCTTGATTGCCTCGATGTTTTCGCGCGCCGACTGCATTGCCGCGAGAATATCCGACTTTGCGCGCTCGGGCGTCATTTGCGTCCAGTCCGGGGGAATGTTCGTTTGGAGAAAGCCTGTTGTATTCATAATTTTTCTTTCGGAAAATAGCTCAACGGGTTATGTTAGACAACAAAAAAAGACGGCGGTCGGCTTGTGAAATTGGTCTTTATGATGCGTTTCGTTTTTTTACGGCAGTAGTCGCATACTCAAGTATGTTCCTACCGCCTGCGAAAAACAAAGCCACCCCCTAAAAACCAATTTGACAAGCCGATGACGTTATCGGGCGCGATTGTGGTCGGCTTGTGAAATTGGTATTCTTATTGGGGGCATTCTTGTTGGGGGAATTTTTTTGCGGCGGTTCTTTTGCGCGCAAAAAAAAGACGGCGGTTGTTCGCCGCCGTCGCAAAAACTAAAATTTCCGTTTCGCTTAGAATTTCGCCAAGCGCATATCGCCCTGTTGGACGAACGCCTCGTGCATTGCGTATGCCTTCGAAAGCGTCTGGGGAGTGTGTCCGCAGGGAACGGCTTTGAGGAAGTCGCGCAGCAGCGGCTTGTAGTCTTCGTGGGCGCAGTTTTCAATCATAATCTGGGCGCGTTCCATCGGCGATTTGCCTCTGAGGTCGGCTACGCCTTTTTCCGTGACGATGATGTTTACGCTGTGTTCGGTGTGGTCGCAGTGCGAAACGTTCGGGACAATCGCGCTGATAAGGCCGCCCTTTGCAACCGACGGGCACGTGTAAATCGACAGATACGCCGCGCGCGTGAAGTCGCCCGAGCCGCCGATGCCGTTCATGATGTTTTTGCCCATGATGTGCGAGCTGTTGACGTTGCCCGAGAGGTCGACTTCAATGGCAGTGTTCATAGAGATTATGCCGATTCTGCGCGCCACTTCGGGGCTGTTGGAAATTTCCTGCGGGCGAAGCACCAGCTTGTCTTTGAAGAATTTGATGTTCTGGTATACTTCGTCGATTTTCGCGGCAGTGCAGGTGAGCGATGTAGCCGAAGCGCACTTGATGTGCCCGTGTTCGATGAGGTCGATAACAGAATCCTGCAATACTTCCGAATACATGCAGAACTGCGGAATGTCGGGGTTTTCGCCGAGCGCGCCCAAGACCGCGTTTGCAATGTTGCCGACGCCGCTTTGAATGGGCAGGAACTGCTGGGGAATTCTGCCCGCCTTCATTTCGGCCGCGAGGAAGTCGGCGACGTTCTGCCCGATTTTCTGCGTTATGGGGTCGCTGGGCTTGAAGGGGTTTACTTGGTCGGGCATATCGGTGCGGACAATGCCGACGATTTTCTTCGGGTCAACTTTCACAACGGGCGAGCCGATTCTGTCGCCTGCCGCATAAATCGGGATTTCGCGGCGGAACGGGGGGTTCGCCGTTTCGTAGATGTCGTGAATTCCGTAAAGCTCTTTCGACTGGTGTGCGTTAAGCTCTATGAGGATTTTGTCGGCGAGTTTCAAGCCCGTGGGCGAGATACCGACGGAAGTTGTAAGCAAAATTTCGCCCTTTTCGTTGACATCGGCGGCTTCGACAATGGCCCAGTCGAACTTGCCCATAAAGCCGTAGTTCATATACTGGGGGGTCATCGAAAGGTGCAGGTCGGTATAGCGGATTTCGTTGGAGTTTGCGCCCTTTCTGATATCGGGGTTTGTCTGGTAGGGGGCGCGGTATGCTATTGCGTGCGCCCTCGCCAAAACGCCTTCGCACAGGTCGCCCGACGACGCCCCCGTAACGACAGCTATTCTGAATTCTCTGCCTTCGGCGTGTTCCTTTTCCGCCTTTGCGGCTATTGCCGAGGGAATTACCTTTGTTGCGCCCGCGGGAGTAAAGCCGCTGAAGGCGATTTGTTGACCGTTCTGAATGAAGCTTGCCGCTTCCTCTGCTGTTATGTAATTGTAGCTCATTTTGGTTGTTTGTTTGTGTGTTAAAAAATATGGCGCGAAATTGTAAACGTTTTCGCGCCATAGGAAAGCTTTTTTTGTTTATTCGGCGAATTTATAGCGAGGATATGAAAAATCCCGCAACAAGTGCCGTGCCGATAACGCCCGCAACGTTCGGGCCCATTGCGTGCATAAGCAGGAAGTTCGAGGGGTCGGCCTTTGCGCCCTCAACCTGCGAGACTCTCGCCGCCATGGGCACTGCCGAAACGCCCGCCGAGCCGATGAGCGGGTTGATTTTATCCTTCAGGAACAGGTTCATTCCCTTTGCTATGATCACGCCCGCCGCGGTCGAGAAGCTGAACGCCACAACGCCCAAAAGCAGAATGTAGAGCGTTTCCGCCTTGATGAAGCGGTCGCCCGTCATTGTGATGCCCACCGACGTTCCGAGGAATATCGTGATTACGTTGATAAGCTCGTTTTGAGCCGCCTTGCTGAGGCGGTCGCAAACGCCCGATTCCTTGATGAAGTTGCCCAGCATCAGCATTCCGATAAGCGCGGAAACCGGCGGAACAAGCAGAATGCACGCAATGGCAACAACGAGCGCGAAAATCAGCTTTTCAAGTCGCGAGACTTTGCGCAGGCTTTTCATTCTGATTTTGCGCTCCTTTTGCGTTGTAAACAGGCGCATTATAGGCGGCTGTATAATGGGCACCAAAGCCATATAGCTGTAGGCTGCAACGGCAATGGGCGCAAGCAGGTGCGGGGCGAGTTTGTTTGCGCAGAAGATGGAGGTCGGGCCGTCCGCGCCGCCGATAATTCCGATTGACGCGGCTTCGGGCGAAGTGAACCCGAGCGCAAGCGCGCCGATGAACGTTGCAAAAACGCCGAACTGCGCCGCGCCGCCCAACAGCAGCGTTTTGGGGTTTGCAATGAGCGGGCCGAAGTCGGTCAGCGCGCCGACGCCCAAGAAGATGAGCGGCGGGAACAACTCAAGCAGCACGCCCATTTGCAGGTAGTAGTAAAGTCCGCCAACTCCTGGGTTGTAGACGTCGATTATCTTCTCGCCGTATTTTACGGGCGCGCCCGCCTTGACTGCCTCTACAACTCCGCCAGAGGCTTCCGCCCAGACGAAATGTTCGTCGGCTTTAAGCGCGAGCGGCTTGCCCTTGAACGAAACGTTGAACACCTTGCCCGCAAGCGCGCGCTCAATGTCCTTCTTTGCTTCGAACTTAAGCGGCGAGACAATCGCGAGCATATCGGGCAGCCCTTCGGCGCGTTTGAAAACGTCCTTTCTGCCTTCGGGCGAGGAAACGTCGTCGAGCTTCGCGAAGAAGTCGGCAATGTCCTTTTGCGCGGTCTGTTCGCTGCGGACAATTTCCGAGACTTTCGTTGGCAGATGTTTTATCACGCGCGGGGCGAAGGCTTCGTCGCCCTTTTGCACGAACACCGCTTTCACGATTCCCTCCGCGGGCGAAACAAGATACCCCGCGGGCTTGTTGACCACGCCTTCGGTCGGGAGGTTCGCAAGCAGCGCGCCGAAAGCTATGGGCACGAGCAGCAGCGGTTCGTATTGGCGGAACACCGCCAGATACAACAGCACCGCCGACACCGCCCACATAACGACCATTCGCCAATCGACGTAGCAGAATCCCGAATCGTAGACCAGTTCCAGTATACTGTTTAGCATAATGCGTATGCGAAAAATTCGCCTCCGTTTTTTACGACATCGAAACGAGCGGTTCGCCCTCTTGGACGCTCTGACCCGCGGCTACGTAGACTTTGGTTACCGTTCCGTCTTTTGTCGCGTTTACGGGCGTGTTCATTTTCATGGCCTCAAGCATTACGAGCAAGTCGCCCGCTTTGACCGCCTGACCCTCTTTTACCGCGACGCTTGAAATCGAAGCCGCCAGCGGGCACACAACGTCTCCCGCCGAAGCCGCAACGGGCGCGGGAGCTGCCGCTTTCGGCGCGGGCGCGGGAGCTGCAACGGGGGCTGCCGCAACGGGTGCGGGCGCAGCCTGCGGGGCGGGAGCCGCCACGGGCGTTACCGACGCAATGCTCGAGCCGAGAATTTCGACTTCAACTTCGTATGTTTTTCCGTCAACTGTGATGCGTAATTTTTTCATAAATTTTTTCCTTCGTTTTTTGTGTTTAGTGTTTGCGGTTTTTTACGGGAATGTAGTTTTGTTCCGCGAAAATCTGTTCGCGGCCGTATCTGGAGTAGTTGAAATCAACGGGCTTGAAATTCACAACGCGCGCGCGTTCGCCGTCGAGGGCGATAGTCGCCGCCGCGGTGAGCACGGCGAGCAGTTCGGCGGAGTCGTTTTTAAGCTCGGGCATAACGCTTGCCACCGCCGCCGATATGACGTATGCGTGGTCGGCGGGCAGTTCTGCGTTTGCAAGTTTTACTGTTTTGGGCTTCTGCTGCGCGGGCGCGGGCTTGTCGGCCTTTCTTTCGGCGAGCTTGAAGAACACGCCGATACCCGAAATGCCGAGCGAAAGCACGAGCAGCACGCCCATCACCAGAATAAACCCCGCCGCCGAGAACCCGAGCGTCTGCCAGACGTCGGGTTTGAGCGGGATAATCGACAACATCAACATAGTTTCCTCCGTTTTTTAGAGCGGTATGTTGCCGTTTTTCTTCGGCAGGGTTGTTGCGCGTTTTGAAAGCACGGCTCTCAACGCCATTGCTATTGCCCCGCGCGACTGAGCTGGTTCGATAACGTCGGTTACCTTGCCCAGACTTGCCGCCTGATAGGGGCTTTCGAATTTTTCGCTGTAGGCTTTCATATACTCTGCCGCCTTTTCGGCGCGGGCTTTCGGGTCTTCTATTGCCTTAAGCTCCTTGCCGTAGAGCACGTTTACCGCGCCCTTTGCGCCCATAACGGCTATTTCGGCCGTCGGCCAGGCGAAGATTACGTCGCCGCCCAAATCTTTGCAGCACATTGCAATATACGCGCCGCCGTATGCCTTTCGCATCACGAGCGTCACCATGGGCACTGTGCACGCGGCGTAGGCGTAGAGCATTTTCGCGCCGTGTCTGATTATGCCGCCGCGCTCCTGCGCCAACCCAGGCATAAACCCCGGAACGTCAACAAGGCTTACAAGCGGCACGTTGAAGGAATTGCAGGTGAGGATAAAGCGTGCGGCCTTGTCGGAGGCGTCGATGTCCAGACACCCCGCCTTGAAGTTCGGCTGGTTTGCTATGATTCCCACCACGACTCCCTGAATGCGCGCAAAGCCCACAACGACGTTCTTTGCGAAGTGCTCCTGAATTTCGAAGAAGTCGGCGTTATCGACCAAATGGGCAATCACGTCTTTTACGTTGTAGGAGGAGTTTGCCGCCTCGGGAACGATGTCGTTGAGGGCGGGGTCGTAGTCGCGGACTACGGGCTGCGAGAGGTCGTGCGGGGGTTCCTGCATATTGTTCGACGGCAGGAACGACAACAGTTTCGCCGCCAACTCAAGCGCGTGTTTGTCGTCTTTTGCCACAAGGTGGATATTGCCCGAAACCGTCGCGTGGGCGTTCGCCGTTGCGAACATTTCAAGCGTCGCCTCTTCGCCCATTGCCGCCTTGATAACCTGCGGGCCGCAGATGAAAAGGTTTGCGTTTTTCTCCGTCATGATGATGAAGTCCATCAGCGCGGGGCTGTATGCCGCGCCGCCCGCGCACGGGCCCGCGATAATCGAAATCTGCGGAATCACGCCCGAGCACGACACGTTTTGGCGGAATATCTGCGCGTAGCCCGAGAGCGATTCCACGCCCTCCTGAATGCGCGCGCCGCCGCTGTCGTTGACGCCCACCACGGGCATTCCGTTGTTGGCGGCGAACTGCATCAAATCGACTATCTTCTTTGCGTGGTTGGAGCCGAGCGAGCCGCCCGACACCGTGAAATCCTGACTGAACGCCGCGGTGGGTCTGCCGTTTACAAGCCCTATTCCGCAGATTACGCCGTCCGTGGGGAGTTTCTTTTTCTCCATTCCGAAGTTGTGGCAGTTGTGCTGGACGTGCATGCCGAACTCCTGAAACGTTCCTTCGTCGAAGAGGGCGGTGATTCTGTCGCGCGCGGTCATCAGCCCTTTTTCGCGGCGGGCTTTGAGTTTTTCCGCTCCGCCCGCGTTCAATGCTTCCTGAATTCTATCGGCAAGCTCCTGTTGTTTTTTTTGTGATATTGCCATATTGAGTTTTTCGATTTTTTGAAAAAATTATTTACACGCGCAGTCGCAGCCGTCCTGACAGATTTCCGTGAGCACGCCGAACGTCGACTTGGGGTGCAGGAACGCGATTTTCTTGGAATGCGCGCCAATTTTCGGCGTTTCGTTGAGCAGTATTACGCCCGCGTCTTTTGCCTGCGCCAGATTCGCGCAGATGTCGTCGCTGTTGAAGGCTATGTGGTGGATTCCCCCGTGCGGGTTCTTTTCGAGATACTTGGCTATGGGGCTTTCGGGCGAGGTGGGTTCGAGCAGTTCGATATGCACGCCCCCCACGTTGAAGAACGCCGTTTTGACCTTCTGGTCGGCCACTTCCTCAGTGCCTTCGCACTTCAGTCCGAGCGCGTTTTCATAGTATTTTGCGGCGTCTTCAATGGATTTTACCGCTATTCCTATATGGTCGATTTTGCCAATCATCTCATGCCTTTCTTTTTGTTCTTATTTTGCGCGCCGAAGTTTTTGCCGTAGCGTTCCGCGCAAAACGCGGTTGTTTTTTTGACAACGGGTGTTTGTCCGCCGCCCGAAAAACGTCGAAAAACGGAAATATTCAAAGTAATTCCAAAATTCCGCTTTCCGCAACTTTACAGGCCGCGTAAAAAACGATACCACGCTAATCTACCGAGCGGGCATAATCAAGTTTTTTTTGCGTTGGGCGCGGCAAAAAAATCTACAAAATAAGCGAGATGAATTCGGCGTTTGACCTGCTCTGTTTCATTCTGGATATGAGCGTTTCGGCGACCGCCTCGGGTTTTGCGCCCGCCATCGCCCTGCGCAGGAACGAAGCCGCCTCAAGTTCCTTTTCCGAAAGCAGCAGTTCTTCGCGCCGCGTGCCCGAAGCCGCAACGTTTATTGCGGGCCAAATGCGCATTTCCGCTATTTTCCTGTCCAAGACCATTTCCATATTGCCCGTGCCCTTGAATTCCTGAAAAATAAGTTCGTCCATGCGCGAGCCGGTCTCTATGAGAGCCGACGCAAGAATTGTAAGAGAGCCTCCCTCTTCGGTATTGCGCGCCGCCGAAAACATCTGCCGCGGACGCTCCAGCGCGCGAATGTCAAGCCCGCCCGACATCGTTCTTCCGCCGTTTGCCTTTGCCGCGTTGTGTGCGCGCGCAAGCCGTGTGAGCGAGTCCATAAGCAGCACGACGTCTTTGCCCGTTTCCACGAGGTGTTTTGCGCGCTCTATTGCGAGGTCGGAAATTCTGATGTGCGTGTTGATGTCTTCGTCGTTGGAGGAGGCGAAAATCTCCGCCTGCGGAACGTCCATGCGGAAGTCGGTAACCTCTTCGGGGCGTTCGTCCACAAGCAGAATCATCAGGTGGCATTCGGGGTGGTTTTCTATTATCCCGAAGGCGACGTCTTTAAGCAGCGTTGTTTTGCCCGTTCGCGGCGGGGCTACGATAAGTCCGCGCGTGCCCTTGCCGACGGGGCAGAAAATGTCGATGATTCTGTTTGTGAGGCGTCCGTCTTTTGTTTCCAGACGCAGTTTTTTGTTGGGGGCTATTGTGGTGAGGTTTTGGAACGAGGGCACTTTGCGGCGTTCGGTGCATTTAAGCCCGTCGATTGTTTCGATAAAGCGGACTTTCGGGTTTTTGTGCCCCTGCGCCTGATGGGCTTTGGCTGTTATGAACTGCCCCTTTTTGATGTTGAAACGCTGCACCAGCTCTTTGGGGACATACGGGTCGGTAGGTTTTGTTTTTCCGCCGAATTTCGGGTTCAGAAGAACGCCGTTGTTGTTGCTTGTGGGCGCAAAAATACCGCCCACATCCACGATTTGCAAATTATCCATAATTTATTAAAGTGAGAAATTTTTCCCGAAAGGGGGATTTTCCATTCCGCGCGGAATTTTCCGCAAGACGAAATCGGCGACACTGTCGCCCCGATAAAAACAGACACAACTAAGTATATTTTCGGGGCGAAGACAAGCTTTTTTATTTGTTGGAGCGCAAACTTACTTTTTTAATTTTCGCAAGGCGCGCCAAGTCTACGGCGTCGGTCACGAATTCGAGCGGCGTTTTGGCGTCGGCATACACAAGCACCGCCGAATTGCCCGATTTTGCAACATTGTCGAATTCCCCCCGCAGTTGCGCAAGGGTTGTTTTTTTGCCGTTGAAAGAGTAGCCGCCGCTTTTGTCTACAAGCAGCACGTTCGGCAAAGCCGAACTTTCCGAAGCCGACGTTTTCATAACGGGCGGGGTGATGTCGACCGCGTAGATGTCTTTAAACTGCATTGTAAGCAGGAAGAAGAAAATAAGAGCCGTAAGCACGTCCACAAGCGGCACTATGTTTACCTGCGCCTGAGCCCTTTTTCTTCTTATCTGCATACGTCTACCGCGCTATGTTCAGAAGTCTTTCCACGCACACGTTTATGCGCGCGGCGAGTTTGTCTATGCGCCTGTTCAGAAAGGAGCTTCCTATGATTGCGGGAATTGCTATTGAAAGCCCTATGATTGTGGTTGAAAGGGCAAGCCCAACGCCCTTCGACATTGCCTCCGCGGTGGGGATTCCGCTTTCGGTTGCGAACACCGAAACAAGACCCGCAACCGTTCCCAGAAGCCCCAGCAGCGGCGCGGCGGAAATTACGATATCGAGCACGAACATTCCCCTGTCGAGCTTCGTGATTTCCAGCTGGGCAAAGGCTTTCAGCGCGTCGGCGTCGACATGCGCGAGTTTGTAGAAGTCGACAATTCTTCCCGCCGAGGAGTTGCCGCCCGTCTGCGGTATGCGCCCCTCGAAGAGGTCTTTTTCTATGCGTTCGGGAATGATTTTGGAACTGCGCAGAGAAATGAGCCGTTCCACAATCATAAAGACGGCCGCCAGAGAGCAAAGCCCGAGCGGGTAGATGAACACTCCCGCGCCCTCGAGGAGAAATTCCATACTATTTGAAGTAGGGGAGTTTTTGCGCCGTTTCCGCCGTCAATTTTTCGGCGTCGATAAGTTCCGCGATGGGGTCCCACGTTCCGGAGACGAGCGCGTTGCGCGCGTTTTCGGGCATTGTGCAGGGAATTTCAACGCCGCCGCACGAAACTTTCATATTCGCCACGTCAACGTCGATTTGCTCTTCGGGATTCTTTTCGATAACGTCGGCTATTTTTGCAATGTCTTCCGCCTTGGCGCACACGCACGGAATGCCCAGCGTTGTGGAGTTGCCGAAGAAGATTTCCGCGAAGCTCTCCGCCACGATTGCGCGGAAGCCGTAGTGCCAGAGCGACTGCGGGGCGTGCTCGCGCGAGGAACCGCAACCGAAGTTCGCGCCCGAAAGCAGAATTTTGGCGTTCTGTTTGCGGGGGTCGGTGAGGGGGTGTTTTTTGTCAGTGCCGTCGGCGTTTTTGCGTTCGTCGTAGAAGGCGTATTTGCCGAGTCCTTCAAAGGTTACGCACACCATAAAGCGCGCGGGAATGATTCTGTCGGTATCGATGTCGTTTCCGGGAACGAAAACGCCTTTGCCTTTTACATTCAAGATTTTGTCTAACATAGTGGTTTTGTTTTAAAATTTTGTTCGTCCGCGCGCGGGAACAAGCCGAGCAGCGCGGTTTTAAAGTATGTTATCAGTCCGCCAGATTGTCCCGATTGCGCCGCGGTGTCAACGCTTTTCGGCGGAGGGCGAAAGTTCGGCAAGGCGCGCGTCGACTGCCTCGCGCACTCTCGCGGCGAAAGCTTCGTATGATTCGTCCGCTTGCGGCGTCATTTGCGGCAGATACGAAACCGAGATTTTCGAGCCGAATTTCGGAAGCGTTTTGCCCACGGGAATGTTTTCAAACGCGCCCGCAATGCACACGGGAACTACGGGAACGCCCGTTTCCTTGGCGATTATTGCAAACGTCTGCTTGAACTCCGCAACGTCGCCGTCTTTTGTGCGCGTGCCCTCGGGGAAGATTACAACGCCGCCGCCGATTTCGAGTGCCTTCACGAGTTTCTGAATGGAGGTTTTAACGTCGTCGTTGATGTCCATTACAATCACGTTGCTGTGGTCGGCGAAGGCGCGCAGCATTCCGTTTTTGAGAATGTTTCTTATCTTGGCGAAGAAATACGTTTTGAGAACGCGGTCGATTTTCATTCCGTAGACCGCAAAAACGCCGTCCAGATACGACTGGTGGTTTGCCGCGAAAATCAGCGGGCGGTCGTCGGGCAGGGAATCCGCGCCCGAAACCTCCATTTTATACGCCACACGCGCGAACAGTCTGAACGCGCCCACCGTGAGGCGGTGCATAAAGTTCGGCTTGTTCAGGCGGACGTTTTTGGCGTCGGAAACGATGTCGCTCCACGAGACGTTTTTGAATTCGCCCTCGAATTTTTCGTCGCGGTTTTTGGAGACCATTTCCGCGAAAGTCCTGAGCGTGCAGTTTGTCTCGAAATCCCTTTCCGAAACCTCCACGCCGTAGTTTTCCTTGGCGAAGCACTGGATTGCTATCTTCCCGAGCGAGTCAAGCCCCAGGTCCATTTCCATATGCGCGTCGCAATCGACGGGCAGCGAAATCTGTTTTTCGAGAACCGACTTCAGCTGTTTGTAGACATCGTTTTCGGGCTCGGGCTGCGATTTTTTTACCTCGAGCGCGCCGCCGTTTTCTATGTAGGCGGCAAGCAGGTGGCGTTTGAGTTTGCCCACGCGCGTGCGCGGGAGTTCGTCGGTTGTAAGCACGAATTTTATTATGCGCTTGTATGTGGGGGCGTTGCGGTTGAACGGCAGGATTGCCTCGTCGCGGATTTTCTTTTCCGCGCCCTCCGCGCCCAGCTCCGATACGAGTTTTTGCGGAACGCGCACAATCGCCCGCAGCGTGTTTTGATACATCAAAACGCCCGACTCAAGAACGTCGGGGCTTTGGCGTTGCAGGAGCGTTTCAAGCTCGGCGGGGTTTACGTTTTTGCCGTTTGCAAGAACTATTATTTCCTTTTGGCGGCCTGTAATGAAGAGGAATCCGTCGTCGTCGAGGTAGCCCAAGTCTCCGGTGTAGAGCCAGCCGTTTCTGATTGATTCCGCCGTTTCTTCGGGTCGGTTGTAGTAGCCTTTTGTGACGTTGCCGCCGCGCACGGCTATTTCGCCGTCGACAATGCGCACTTCGATTCCGTTCAGAGCCTGCCCCACCGAGCCCATCTTGATTTTGTCTATGCGCGGGAAGGCGATAATCGGGGCGCATTCGGTCATTCCGTAGCCTTCGCGGATTGAAAAGCCGAGTGCGTAGAGGTCGCTCCAGACGGTTTTGTCGAGAGCCGCTCCGCCCGAGACCCAGAAGCGGACTATTCCGCCGAATTTTTTGTGGATTACCCCGAACAGTTTTCTCGAAAACCACAGCTTCCCGACGAGTTTGGACAGCGCGAACATTGCCCGCGCGACTTTCGAATGCTGGATTTTCGCCATTATGTTTGAGTGCAGCAGTTCGTAGAAGCGCGGCACGCTGATTATCAAATCCACGGGGTATTTTTGCAGCACCGCCGATATTTCCTCGGGCGAAATTGTGCGCGGCATGACGATTTTCCCGCCTATTGAAAGCGGCATAACCATTGTGCCCATAAGCGGCAGAATGTGGTGGAACGGAAGCATTGCAAGCACGCTCATTCCGCGGAAATAATATTTTGCCTGCTCGACCGCCTTCATGTTTGCCGCCATATTCGCGAAAGTCAGCATAACGCCCTTGGGGTTGCCCGTAGTGCCCGAAGTGTAGACAATCAGCCCGAGGTCGTCGAGTTCGCGCTCGAAGACTGCGTTCTGGGCGGGGTCTTTGTATTCGGCGTTTTGCAGGAAGCCGTCAAGCTCCATTATTTTCGCCGAAGAGTTTGCGGCTTCAACCGCCTCGCGCACTGTTTGCAGGTTTTCGGCGCAGGCGAACACCACTTCGGGGTTTGCGTCGTTTAGCACGAAGGCGATTTCCTCCGCCGACGATTTCGCGTCAATCGGCACGACTGTCGCGCCCTTGAACCACGCTCCGTAGCAGGCGAAAACCCAGTTCGGCGAATTTTCCGCGCAGATTGCCGCCTTGCCCGTGTTTTCGGGCAGGGCTTCCGATATTTTCACGGCGCGCTTGTAGACGTCGGCGAAAGTGTATTCAAAATCAAGCCCCACCAGAGCGGGGGCTTTTGTGCAGCGGAGAAGTTCGAGAGTCATAAAATATCCTTTATTTGGAGGCGTTGTAGCGCGCAATCCAGTTGCGGCTCCACTGTTCGAAGTCGCCGAGTTCGATGTGTTCGCGCGCCTGACGCGTCAGAATTTGAAAGAACGCTATGTTGTGTATTGAAATGAGCGTGCACGCCAGCATTTCGTTCGCCTTTACCAAGTGCCTGATGTATGCGCGCGAAAAGTCCGACGCGTAGCTCGGAATTTCGGGGTCGAGGGGCGAGTGGTCTTCGGCAAAGCGGGCGTTTTTGAGGTTTATTTCGCCGTCGAGCGTGAACGCGCACGCGTGGCGTGCAAGGCGCGTGGGCATAACGCAGTCGAACATATCCGCGCCCGAGGCTATCATTTGCAGGATTTGCGGGGGCGTTCCAACTCCCATTACGTAGCGGGGCTTGTCGGCGGGGAGAATGTCGGCGCACCACTTTACTTGCGAGAGCATTTCCTCTTCGGGTTCGCCCACGCTCACGCCGCCTATTGCGAACCCCGGAAAGTCTATTTGCGAAATTTCGCGCGCGCAGTATTCGCGCAGGTCTTGGTAGCACGAGCCCTGCACGATGCCGAACGCCAGCCGCCGCGCCTGCGGGAGTTCGAGCCTCAGGTATTCTTCGTGGCAGCGTTTTGCCCAGCGCAGGGTTCGGTCGACCGATTTTTTGCAGGCGTTTTTTTCGCAGGGGTAGGGTATGCACTCGTCGAGCACCATGCAGATGTCTGAACCCAGATTTTTCTGTATTTGCATGCAGCTTTCGGGGCTGATGAACAGCTTTTTGCCGTCGAGGTGCGAGCTGAACGTAATGCCGTCCTTCGAAATTTTTCTGAGCTTCGAGAGGCTGAACGCCTGAAATCCGCCGCTGTCGGTGAGTATGGGCTTGTTCCAGCGCATAAACCCGTGCAGCCCGCCGAAGCGCGCAACCAGCTCGGACGTGGGGCGGATATTGAGGTGGTATGTGTTCGAAAGTATTATCTGCGCGCCCGTTGCGTCGATTTGCGCGGGGGTAAGCCCCTTGACTGTAGCCTGTGTGCCCACGGGCATAAACACGGGCGTATGCACGTCGCCGTGCGCCGTTTTGAGCACGGCGCGGCGCGCGCTTGAGGCGTCGGATTTTTTCAGAACTTCGAACATGCCTTTAGAGAATGGGGGCTGCCGTGTAGGTCTTGGCCTCGGGCGTTTTCTCCACGGCGGCGTCGGCGCGGTTGCAGAAGTCTTCGGTTTGGACTTCCGCAAGGGCGGTCGCTTTTTGTCCGTCGTGCGCTATTTTTTCAAGCTCGGGCATGGAAAGCGGCATGCGCGGGTCGTCGGCGAGGCGTTTGAGGAGGTCGTTTTCGGCGATTTTGCCCGCGCGGAGGTCGTTGGCGGTTGCAACGGCGTGCTCCTTGATGACTTCGTGCGCGTCTTCGCGCCCGATTCCCTTTTTGACTGCGTTCATCATAACCGTTGTAGTAAGCAAAAACGGCATATACTTTGCGCATTCCGCCTTGATTACCGCCTCGTTTACAACCATCTGGTTCATTATTGTTATGAAAGTTTCAAGCAGGCCGTCTATTGCGAAGAACGAGTCGGGCAGCACAACGCGGCGCACCACCGAGCACGACACGTCGCCCTCGTTCCACTGGTCGCCCGCAAGCGACGCCGCCATTTCCATATATCCGCGCAGAATCACGTGGAAGCCGTTTATGCGTTCGCAGCTGCGCGAATTCATTTTGTGGGGCATTGCCGAAGAACCCGTTTGACCCTTTGCGAAACCCTCGCTTGCAAGTTCCATTCCCGCCATAATGCGCAGTGTTTTTGCGAAGCTCGACGCGCCCGCGCCGAGCTGATACAGGCGCGATACGCATTCGAAGTCGAGCGTGCGCGGGTAGACTTGCCCCGTTGCGCCGATGCAGTGCGGAATGCCGAGGTGCTTTCTGATTTTTTCGTCGAGCTTCACCGCCTTTGAGGCGTCGCCGTCGAAAAGCGTGAGCTGGTCGAGCTGTGTGCCGACCGCGCCTTTAAGCCCGCGCACGGCGTAGGTGTCGATGAGCGCGTCGAGGTTTTCGAGCGCGCGGAGCGAGTCTTCGCCGAATTCCGCAAGGCGTTTGCCGAAAGTCGTAAGCTGCGCAATTACGTTGTGCGTGCGCGCCGCGAGGACTGTGGCCTTGTATTTGCGCGCCTTTTGCGAAAGCAGCCACAACGCCGCCGCCGCCTTCACGCGGATTATCTTGAGCGATTCAAACACTTGCAGCTGTTCGACGCATTCGGTGAGGTCGCGGCTTGTCATTCCCTTGTGGATATGCTCGTAGCCGGCGAGTTCGCAAAATTCCTCTATGCGCGCTTTGACGTCGTGGCGCGTGATTTTTTCGCGCTTGTTTATTTCGTCTATCCTTATTGTGTTTTTTACTTTTTCGTAGGCGTCTATTGCCTCCTGCGGAATGTCCAACCCCAGCTCTTTTTGGGCTTTCATCACGGCAATCCAGAGATTGCGTTCAAGCAGTATTTTGCCTTCCGCGCTCCAAATGTTTTTTATGGCGTCGGAAGCGTATCTTTCAGCGAGAATGTTTGGTATCATATTGCGCGTATCTTTACAGATTATTTGCGCCGTGTAAAATAAAAAATTGCCGCCGACGGGGCGGTGGATTTTCGGACAGTCGGGCGCGTTGGCGCCAAGTGTGGCTGTTTACGGGGGTTGTTGTGGGGCGAGGGCGTCCGCGTTTTTCGGAGGGGCTTGCGTTCTTCGGTAGCGCGCTTCTGCGAGGGACGGCTTCTTCTGGAGATTTTCGCCCGCCCAATGCCGTCTGCTTGGGTGCGGGCACAAAAAGGGCGGCCGAAACACCGACCGCCCCGATTCGTGCAATTTGTTCAAAGCCGATTAGAAGCCCTGCGCAATCATTGCGTTTGCGACCTTCTTGAAGCCCGCGATATTCGCGCCGTTCATGTAGTCGCCGGGTGTGCCGTATTCGGCTGCCGCTTCGAGGGCGTTCTTGTGAATGCTGCGCATGATGTTGTGCAGCTTTTCGTCGACTTCTTCGCGCGTCCAGCTCAGGCGGATTGCGTTCTGCGACATTTCCAAGCCCGACGTTGCAACGCCGCCCGCATTGGAGGCCTTGCCCGGAGCGTAGAGAATCTTGGCAGCCTTGTAGGCTTCGATTGCTTCGGGGGTGGAGGGCATATTCGCGCCTTCGGAAACGCACATGCAGCCGTTTGCCAACAGGTCTTTTGCGTTCTGGCCGTCGATTTCGTTCTGGGTGGCCGAGGGCATTGCAACCTCCGCCTTCGTCAAGCCCCACGGGCGTTTGCCTTCGTAATACTTGGCCTTGGGGAATTTCTTTGCGTATTCGGCAATTCTGCCGCGCTTGTTGTTCTTGAGGTCGAACACGAAAGCGAGTTTTTCTTCGTCGATACCGTCTTCGTCGATAATCGAGCCGTTGGAGTCCGACATCGAAAGCGGCTTTGCGCCCAACTGAATGAGCTTTTCAACTGTGTATTGAGCAACGTTGCCCGAACCCGAAACCAAAACTCTCTTGCCTTCGAAGCTCTGTCCCTTTGTGGCGAGCATTTCCTGCGCGAAGTATGTGTTGCCGTAGCCCGTCGCTTCCGGACGAATCAGCGAGCCGCCCCATTCGAGACCCTTGCCCGTCAAAACGCTGTCGTAGGAGTTTCTGCAACGCTTGTATTGGCCGAAGAGGTAGCCGATTTCGCGGCCGCCTACGCCGATATCGCCTGCGGGAACGTCGGTATTCGGGCCGATGTGTCTGTAGAGTTCGCGCATGAAGCTGTTGCAGAAGTTGCGGACTTCATTGTCGCTCTTGCCCTTGGGGTCGAAATCCGAACCACCCTTGCCGCCGCCCATCGGGAGCGTTGTAAGCGAGTTCTTCAAAACCTGTTCGAAACCGAGGAACTTGAGAATGCCCAAGTTGACCGAGGGGTGGAAACGCAGACCGCCCTTGTAGGGGCCGATTGCGCTGTTGAACTGAACGCGGTAGCCTTGGTTGACGTGGATTTCGCCCTTGTCGTCCGCCCACGGAACTTGGAAGAGGATTACTCTTTCGGGAACAACCATTCTTTCGAGAATCTTGTTCTTCTCGTATTTCGAATCGGCGTCGAGAACGAGGCTCAACGAAGACAGCACTTCTTCCGCTGCCTGAAGGAATTCTTTTTCCCAGGGCTGTTTCGCTCTGAGGTCTTCCATTACTTTTGCTACATATTTGTTCATTTTTTTACCTTTTTTGGTGTTTAGTTTGAAATTGGCGCCCATCTTTACCGCTTAAAATCAATAGTCAAACCGTTTTTTTGACTTTTTTGCAAAAACTACAATTTTGAACATTTTTTACAATTTTGTAGTTGTTTCGTGGCGATTTTATTGTGTGCGGCGCAAAAAAAACTCGACTATTGCGCCGAAAATTGAAACACTGCAAAAGAAACTTACCGCTCGTATTAACGTCTTACAAGTATTTATGATTATATCCAAAAAAGTTATTTTGACTATATCGTTTTTCGCGACTTTGTGTGCATATGCGGTTTCGGGAGGGGCAGGCTCGAAGCCCGCGGATTCCGCGTTCGTTCAAGCCAATGGTGTTTCGCCCGAAAAAATGGCGGAGATTTATGAGAAAATCAAAACTCCATACAAATACGGCGTAGTTGTCCGCCCCCCCAAAGGAATGCTTGTAGACAGTCCCAGTGTTTTTCGCCACGGTAAAAACTGGTATATGATATACATCTTGCAGGACGGTGCAGGTTATTC
Source organism: uncultured Opitutales bacterium (assembly GCA_934613645.1). GTDB lineage: Bacteria > Verrucomicrobiota > Verrucomicrobiia > Opitutales > Intestinicryptomonadaceae > Merdousia. Next base: position 24,418 of record CAKTTC010000015.1, read on the forward strand.
GACCCATCTGGCGGAGAGCAAAAATCTTCTCGACTGGCATCTGCTTGGGGAAATTCTAAAGCGTAAAAACAATGCCGATTGGGACGGTCAGCAGGCGGCGGGCTATTTGGCTCTGCAAAATTGCGACTTTTACGGCGACTGGACTCTGGAAAAATTCGACGGAAAATACTGGATGAGCTATCTCGGCGGCGCGCTCAAAGGCTACGAAACCGACCCTCTCTCGATAGGAATGTCATATAGCAAGAATCCGACAATTGCCGCCGAATGGACAAGGTTGCCGCTTCCTGTGCTTTCCGCGTCGGACAAGGATTCGCGCTATTTTGAAAAACTGACGCTTTACAAAAGCAACATTATCCGCGACCCTCAAAAAAGGCTCGGAGCGGAATTTGTAATGTTCTACAACTGCAAAACCACAGGGGGCTACGAACGCATTTCAATGGCGCTCTCCGACGATATGAAAACGTGGCGCAGATTCGGCAAGGAACCGATTGTAGATGCGGGCAAAGGCCTTTCCGGCGACCCTCAGGTTGTGCGTTTGGGCGACATCTATGTCATGTTTTACTTCAACGCCTTCTGCAAAAATTTCCCGAAAACGGCAGTCGAAACTTTCGCGTGTTCCACCGACCTTATTCATTGGACAGACTGGAACGGCGTGCCGCTTGTTGTTCCGTCGGAAAAATTCGACAACGTCTATGCGCACAAACCGTGGGTTGTAACTGACAACGGCGTAGTATACCATTTCTACTGCGCTGTCGGAAGCGAGGGTAGGGTAATCGCTCTTGCAACCTCCAAAAACCTTTCCAAAAAACACTAAACTAAATCAATAATTCGATATATGTTGGCAAGACAAAGACAAAGGGTTATCCTAAACATGCTCGAAACCCAATCGAGCCTCAGAACAATAGAACTGGCAAGGCATTTCGACGTCACCGACGAAACCATTCGCCGCGACTTGGAGTATCTCGATTCCGAACACAAGCTCATTCGCACCCACGGCGGCGCGCTCCGCATTGAAAAGCGCGGCGTAGACCTGCCCATGCAAAAACGCCTTCAGGAGAACCGCGTCCAAAAACAGGAAATCGCGAAAATCGCGCTGAAATACATCAGCGAGGGCGAAACAATTTTTCTCGACGCAAGCTCCACGGTGCTCGCCCTTGCGGAAATTCTGCCCGACATGGAATTGACTGTCGTTACAAACGCGCACGACTGCATAGGCCCGATTATGTCCAAGTCGAAAATCAACCTGATTGCAACGGGCGGAAAGCTCGACCGTTTCAGCCACAGCTACGGCGGCTTTATGACGTGGACAATGGTCAAAAAATTCTCTGTAGACAAGGCGTTCTTCTCCTGCAACGGTGTCGATTTGGAGCGCGGCGCAAGCGAGGCGGCGGAGATTCAGGCGGAGTTCAAGGAAAACGTATTGCCGCTTTGCGCCGAAAGGATTCTTCTTTGCGACGCCTCCAAGTTAGGTGTCAGAAGCACGCGTTTCTTTGCGGGCATGGACATCATTGACCGCGTTATCACCGACTCCGGTGCGGACGCCTCTTTCATCGAAAAGCTTGAGGCGGCGGGCGTTCAGGTAAACTAATTTTTTTATGATTCCTGAAGGGGCGGCGATTGGCTTTGCCAATGCGCCTTTGCTCGTTGGTTAAAGTGGTGAAGCATCACGGGGCGGCGATTGCTTTGGCAATGCGCCTTTGTCTTTAGGTTAAAGAGATGAAGTTTCTGGGGCGGCGATAGGCTATGCCAATCCGCCTTTGCTTTTTTATTGAAGTTAGCTCGGGGGCTTCAAAGACGGCGATTGTCTTTGCCAATCCGCCTTTAGCACCAGTTAAAGCTTTACTCGCTTCAAAGAAAGAAGGGAATCGGTTTCCCGATTCCCTTCTTTTCTAATTCTCTACGATGTTGCATTGCCTTTTATCGTGCAAACAAAACGGACACTGGGTTTTGCCCAACACCTGCGGCTCGGTTTGTGAAGACGCGTTTATTTTTCGAAGACAAAGTGTTCTTTCAGCCAGCCGAGAGGGTCGATTGCGCACAGGGTGAATCCGAGATAGCCGACAATTTCGGGGATTTCTTCGCACAAATTCGCCATATTACCGCTAAGCGTTTTCTCGAAAATCTGCGCAACTGCTACAAGTATGAGCGACCCTACCATTGCCGCGCCCCATTTCGAAAAGGTAATTTTGAGAGCTTGTTCCCAGTAGCCCTTTAGGTCGGTGAAGATTGCCCACAAAAATATTGCAGTAAACATCACCACGGCTATGGTGTTTCTACCTACGCCGTCGAAGAAAAACACAATGCGTTCGTCCAGCCCGAAGTTTTCGAAATCGAGTTCGCGCATTATAAACGAGTAATACAGGAATGCGAAGAACGCGAATACCGCACGGAACTTCACTCCGTCGAGGAACAGGTAGCGCACGAATGTCAGGCACGCTATCGCCAACAGCACAACTTGCGAGTTTTCCACAAGAGCGTCTTCTTCCATATCGGAGAAATCTCCCAAGATTAGCGAGTTGTATAGCGAGTATACTACTATGCACACAACGGCAACTACAAGCACGCCCGAAAACGCCGTTTGTTTCGATGCAATCAATTTCATAATTATTTCCTTTCTTTTTCCGACTTGCTACGGGAACTATATGACAGAAAGGGTATCGCGCGTCAAACATTTATTTCGAAGATTGCGGTGCGCGGGCGTGGGGCGACCGCCCCGAATTTTTCGCTTCGTCCCACACCGGCGTTTCCCATCGAACACGCTTTAACCTTCGTCGGCAGGAAACAATATGTTTTATTAACCTCGTGTTGCATACCCCGACAACATTCCGCCGCGCCGAAATTTTTGCTCAACCTAAAACCACAACCTGCCAAAACAACAACCCGATACCCAAAACGCGGCTTCTGAAAAATATGACAAACCTTCTGCAATCTTTCTCTTTGCTTCCGCGCTCCTTTAGAAAATATAAAAAACTTTAATCAAAGAGCAAAGGCGCATTCGGCAATGCCGATTGCCGCCGCTTGCCAAACATAAAAAACCCCCGACGGGGGTCGGGGGGTATTGTCTTTACTTGATTGAAATTGACTCGGTAAATTCGCCGATGTAAACATTGGGGGATTTTTCGGTAATTGGTTTGCCGAAATACTCAATGTTTTCAATCGTTATGTTTTTAACTTTGTGGTCGGCGTCTCTGCCGCGGATAAAAATCGCGCCTTTGAAAGAGCCTTCTTTGCCGACAATCTTGATGTTTTTGAAGGAGCAGTTTTCAATTTTGCCATATTCGCCGGGCGCGCCTTTGTCGCGAACCGGTCCATGAAGGACAATGCGGGGCTCGGCAAAAATCAGGTGGGTGTCCGAACCGTTCGAACGCACAACTACATTCTCAAAATGCATATCCGACATCGTCAAGCCCGCGTTAACCTGAAATAGGAAAATCGCCCTAACCCAGTAGTCTTCAAATTTCGACGGACGGTCGGAGTAAAACGGCACATAAAGATTTGTACATTTTAACCCCTTGAATTCGGGCGCATAGCATTCGTAGCCGATACGGAACGTGTTCGCCGAGTCCGTCCAGAAAATGCAGTTGTCAATCACAATGTTATTGCAGGGCAAATTGTTGTGGCGGCTTTCCAAGTCCTTGACAAGTTTAAGCCCAATGCGTTCCCCGCTTTTGTAATGACCCTTCATGGCGATAATATCGTCTTCGGCGCGCGCAAAAGTATCGGTGATTTTGACATTCGAAGTGTTGCAAAGGTCAATGGCGTCGTCATTAAGCATTCTGCCCGAGCAAATTTTAACATTGTCAATAACAACATTTTCGCAGTTGCGGAAAACGAGCGTCCAGCCTGTGGGGTCTTTAATTATAACTCCTTCAACTTTAAGGTTTTTACCGTTGTTGAAAGTTACACAACTGCCCGAATAACGCGCCTTATTGTCTACTGAAATTATGCCGCGCCCGCGTATGGTAATGTTGTCTCCGAGGGTTGAAATATCGCTCTTAACAACCGCACCGCCAGCAATATAAAGCGTCTGATTAGACTCCAACGATATCGTTTTGTCCAAGTAGTGAACCCCGGGGCCGAAATAGACAACGTTTTTGTCGCCGGCTTTGGGGGCGTCTTTTTCAATGGGGTTGCCGAAAATCACAAGCGGCATTTCGCGCTCTGTGCGTATGACAATGGCTTTGAAAGGCTTATCGGCGGTAAACGACATCTTATACTTTTCTTTTTTGACATTTTTGAATATGTCGGGGAAAAGCTCGCCTACGTAAATCTTGTCGGCGGCGGCTATTTGCTCGGGCGTGCAAATGTAGCTTACGCGCTTTGTGAACTGAATGGTCGATTTGACTTTCACATCTACTTCGCCTTCGAAATCGAAGTAGCAGAAATAATATTCGCCACCCGGGAACTTTGGCGACAATGCTTTATAAATGTCCAGCTTTTTGCCGTTAACACTCACTTCGTAAGTGCTGGCGAATACTTTTTCCGACTGCGGCGCGGGATATGTTACGATTTTTGTTTCGGCGTTGGCGATGGTAGCCGACACCAACAACCCCAACATAGTCAATATATAGATAAACTGTTTCATAAGACTTTCAACGTAAAATTCTCACATATATTGTCAACGAAAAAAGTCTTTTATCCAACAAAAACTGAACAAAATCCCATATTTTCACATAAAAAACAGTGAAAAGTTGTCGAATTTTTCCCAAAAAACACTTCGAACAACGAAAAAACCAAAAAAACAAGAAGGGTGTGTTTGTGTGTTTTTTAGCTTTTTTTGGTATTTTTGGACGCCTTTGGGAAAACGCCTATTTTTTTCGGTGTATTGAGGAAATACGACAATATTTTTCGGTTTTTATTTCTGCTCTTTGACAGTCGAAATCTTGCGGAAACCGACTGGTGTTTGAGCTGTCGAAAGAGTCGGCGGGCGCGTGCTAAAGACCGACTCTTCCGCCGTTTTCAAGTCAAAAGAGAGAATCTACGCGAAGAATTTTTCGCCGTTGTCCTTCTTTTTCGGCGGGCGATTTTTGCGCGCCCTTTGGCTTGAAATGCTTGAAATTGCGATTACATTGCGACATTGCGTTTTTTTTGCCTGTCCATTTTGACACTGCGGACGATGTTTTTTTTCGCGGTTTACGAAATTAAAAACGTCTTGTTTTGAAATTGATTTTTTTTATTGCGTATGTTTTGTAGCTTTGTAGTTTTCGGCAGTTGTTTTGCTTTCTTGTGATTTTGGGACGAAATTTGCGCTGTATGTTGTAGGCATTTTCGCCGAGAGGAGAAAAGTTCGCTTTTGCGAATCCCAAGCGCGCCGAAATCCGCAAAGTATTCGCACAAACGGAATATTAGAGAGTTGTGAAAAATTTGTGCAAATAAAACGATAAACCTAATAAGAAAAGAATCCGTTCGCAAAAAAAGCCTTGAACAACACAATAATAAGAGAGATAAATATACATACTGTCGCGCCCCTCGTGGGCGCGTGAATTGAAACAAAATGTAAGATTTCGTTTTCTCCTCCACGGAAAGTCGCGCCCCTCGTGGGCGCGTGAATTGAAACCCTTTTGATATTTTTGTTGTCATTTTAATCTATAGTCGCGCCCCTCGTGGGCGCGTGAATTGAAACCGATGTCCCGCGCGCGCTTACCAAGCCCGTCGAGAGGTCGCGCCCCTCGTGGGCGCGTGAATTGAAACGCCGACGCTTTTGAGGTCTTCGGCAATCGGCTCGGTCGCGCCCCTCGTGGGCGCGTGAATTGAAACGGGCACATACGCAAAACCCACTTTGTTTTTGTAGGTCGCGCCCCTCGTGGGCGCGTGAATTGAAACGTGCCAATAGCTTGTGAACGTTTTCCCGTCGGGGTCGCGCCCCTCGTGGGCGCGTGAATTGAAACATTTTCCACGTGCGCGAGCTTGTAGTCCTCGCAATTGTCGCGCCCCTCGTGGGCGCGTGAATTGAAACATCGGCTTTATAAGCGGCGTCCGCGCTAAAAAGAGTCGCGCCCCTCGTGGGCGCGTGAATTGAAACGGGCAATTTGTTTCGCTCGACATCTCGCAACAGTCGCGCCCCTCGTGGGCGCGTGAATTGAAACGGGCGACGGGTAATTTGCCAAATACTCCTCCACTAGTCGCGCCCCTCGTGGGCGCGTGAATTGAAACCGTTGGCTTTGTTGGATACACAAAAGCCCGCCATAATGTCGCGCCCCTCGCGGGCGCGTGAATTGAAACGAGATTACATTATTGATATTGCCAAAAATTGTGGAGTCGCGCCCCTCGTGGGTGCGTGAATTGAAACAAGGCATTCTACACGTGCTTCAACCCGCTTTTTTGGTCGCCCCCTCGCGGGCGCGGAGTATTGAATTTTTACTGAGGGGCGGTATGGAGCATTCTATTTGCAAGGTGGTGCTGTAGAAGATGTTTATTCTCAACGCGGCAGGTGGGGGCCTGTTTGTGGTTAGCGTTTTTTATTTTTTGTGGGCGGAAGCGATATTTTTTTATCGAGATGTTGGCTTGACATTATGCAGATAATTTGAACGATAATATAGCCAATATTAAACAAGTAGGGTAATAAAAAAGCGATTTTATCCTGATCCTATCCTTTTTGTAAGGAGGTCGCCGCAAGTTTCGACTTGCGGCGATTTTGTTTTCACGTGTGCGTGCTGGTGTGATGTATTCAAAGGAAGTGCTGGCAGGGCGAATGGGTTTTGTGCGCAGTAGTGGCGTTTTGATAGCATACGGCTACAAGCGCACAACAACGGTAAGCACAAAATAACGAGTTTATTTACCGGTGTATTCAAGGCATTTTAACGTATGCGGCATTCGCGGGAACGAATTGCGAACATCTGCGGAATTTTGTGAGAGTGCATAATATATTTTTAATATTGACTGATGTGAAAACATAACAATTATATGCTGATATGAACAACGCAGATAAATCTATTTTGGATAAAGTAAAAACGGATCTTTTCCAGATTTTATTCAATCATAACAGTGCTTATTATCCTGACTTGGAATGGCACCATCAGCTCGGGAAAGATAAGAATGTGTCTGAATGCGGAAATTTAAGGGAGGCGTTTATGGAAATAAAAAAATACATGTGCGTTCCCATTCCGCGTGCGTATCACGAGCTTTTACACGGATACAATTCCGATCCGTTTTGTATTAATATATTCTACCCGAGCGGGCTTCTGAACTCCATTGCAAAAAACAACATACTTGCCGCCTACGGAATCAGCGCAAGAGTGCCTCCGAACACGCAAATATCCTACGGAACAAAAACTGACGGTTGCGCCTACGAGTTCGCAAAGGGGGGCAATGCAAGTTCCAACTATTGCAGTAAAATAGGCTCTCCGTATATTCCCACAACGACAACATGGGACGAGCTCTTTTTAGTATTGGGCATATAAATTAGGCGGCATTTTTGCGTGCCTTTGTCTTTGTGGAGTGGGCTTGGGAGGGGGCGGATTTTCCGAAATTTTTCGTTCATTCTCCGAAATTTTCGCCTCTCCGAAAACGCGCCCGCGCCTGTGTCTTCGTGGGGCACGCCGAACCTTTCACGAACACTGCCGAAGAACGCGCTCATTCGGGTGGAGGGCTCGGGGTGAGGGCGAATTTCTCCCGCCGTGGCTGATGTTGCGCGGAGCGGCACGGGCGCAGGCAGCACTCTGCAAGCGCGTCCGTCGAAGCGTAAAAATTTAGGCGAAAAATTTTTCGCCGATTGAAGCGATTATTTTTTTTGCCAAATTGCGTTTCGTGTCAAACGCGGGCGACAAAGTTTCGCCGTCGGAAAAGACAATCGATATTTTGTTCGTGTCGGCGGCAAAACCCGCGCCCGCCGCGGAGACGTCGTTTGCAACAACGGCGTCGAGATTTTTTGCAAGAATTTTTCCGCGCGCGTATTCAAGCACGTTCTGCGTTTCGGCCGCAAAGCCCACCAAAACCCGCGAACCCTTGTTTTGGGAAAGTGTAAGGAGAATGTCGGGCGTGCGTTCAAGTTCGGGGTTGAGGTCGATTCCGTCTTTTTTCACCTTTTCCGCGGCGCGGTGCTTCGGGCGGACATCGCTTACTGCCGCCGACATTATTAGGATATCGCAATTTTCGAATTCGTCCAAGCACGCCTCAAGCATATCTTGCGCCGACACCACGCGCCGCGTTTTTATGCCGTCGGGATTGCCGAGCGGCGACGCCCCGAGAACCAGAGTTGTCTGCCAGCCTGCGTCGCGCGCGGCTTCGGCTACGGCGACGCCCATTTTCCCCGTCGACGGATTGCTTATGAAGCGGACGGGGTCGAAGTATTCGCGGGTTGCCCCCGCAGTCACGAGACATCTGATTTTCTTCATTCGCGGAATTCTCTTCACGGCGGCGGGCTTTGCAATATTTTTTTCTTGAAGAGTGCTTGCAAAAAAAAGTATCGTCGTTCGATGAACGAAAAAAATACGGCGGCGGCGTTGTCGGTTTTTGCGGCGGCGGGTCTTACCGCAATGAAACTGCTTGTGGGGATTCTCACGGGCAGCTTGGGTATATTGTCGGAGGCGTTGCATTCGCTGTTCGATATGCTTGCCGCGGCAATGACTATGTTCGCGGTGAAGTTTTCCGACAAACCCGCCGACAAGGAACACACTTTCGGACACGGCAAAATGGAGAATTTGTCGGCGTTGGCGGAGTCGGCGCTGCTGCTTGCAACGTGCGTGTGGGTGGTCTTCGAGGCCGTTAGCCGACTTGGCGGCGGGGCTACGCATTTCGAAATAAACGCGTGGGCGTTCGTTGTGGTGATTGCGTCGATTTCCGTCGATGCGTTCCGCTCGCGCCACTTGATGAAGATGGCGAAGAAATACAATTCGCAGGCTCTCGAGGCCGACGCTCTCCATTTTTCGACCGACATTTTAAGCTCGGCGGTTGTTCTTTTCGGACTGATTGCCTCGGCGATGGGCTACTACTCGGCGGACAGTATTGCCGCGCTGGGGGTGTCGGTCATTATTGCCTACGTTTCGGTGAAGCTTGCAAAGCGGGCGGTTGACGAACTGCTCGATACCGCGCCCGCGGGGGCGTCGGAGCGGGTGGGACGCATTTTGCGCGCCACAAACGGCATAGAAAAGTGGCACGACTTGCGCATTAGAAGCGCGGGATCCGAATATGAAATCGACGTGAACATACACGTTTCGCCGCGGCTGACGATTGTTGAGGCGCACGAGATATCGGAGAAGCTCGAGCGGGAAATACGCGACGAAATGGGGCGGGGGACAATAAGCGTCCACGTCGAGCCGTCGGAGTAGCCGAAGAGAATGCGTTGAGTTTTTCGCGGAAATAAAAAAATGTAAAAAAATATTGACGAACCGACGAAAAGCGGCAGTATGGGGAAGAATAAAAAGGAGAGATGACAGAGTGGCCGATTGTGCCTGACTCGAAATCAGGTGTGCCGGTAACGGTACCGGGGGTTCAAATCCCTCTCTCTCCGCCAGTTTTTAAATGTAACAGGCAGATTTGCATTAAGTTGCGAGTCTGCCTTTTCTTATGACGCCACACCCCAATTTGCAAATGCTTCATCATCAGGGTTCAACTGCTACGTTTCACGCTCAGATGTGCGACCAAACCGCAACATCGTCTCCGCAAAATCCGTTGAGGACGAAACTATTAAACTAACAAAATTGGATATTTTTGAGCCTTATTTTAATAATAATCTTGACTTAGGGAGCAGTTTGGGTTTATAATTGAACCACTATGGCGAAGATTACAAAGAGATATTGTGGAGGTCGAAAATCTCCGTATCAACTTACTTGGTGCGAACAAGGGAGCCGTCATTCGCGTTTCTTTGAAACGGAGCGCGAGCGCGACGAATTCCTTCGGGCAAACGACTATTTGGAGAAGTCGTCTTTCCAATCCCTGATGAAATTGGATATGGACACGATTTCCGACATTGCCCGAATCGAATCTATGCGGGGCAAAATTACCTTCCGCGAAATTTGGGAATTTTGGGAACGAAACCATACGGCAAAACGTGTTCTTAAATTGTGGGACGCCTGCGACGAATACCTGCGGGATATGCAGGCAAACGCAAAAGTAATCCACTCCCATTTCATTCACGTCAGGCGAATTTTGGAAGTGCTTGTTGAATCGTTCGGTGAGCGTCAAGTTGAAGACATAACGCGCGACGAACTTGAAAGCTGGCTAAAAAATCTGCCCTATGCACCCATTACCGTGAAAAACTACCGTTCCTGTCTTTGCGCCACTTGGAGATGGTTTGAAAAGCACGAGCTTGTTTCAAAGAACGTTGCAAAACTCATCGACTGCCCGAATATCGAAATGGGCGAAATCGGCATTCTTACTGTGGAAGAGACAGAAAGGCTCTTGCGGGCGAACGAAAAGATAGACCCCGAAGTTTGCGGACTTATGGCGTTGGGGCTTTTTGCGGGAATGAGAACGTCGGCAATAGCGAGAGTCGCCTACGACGAAATAACAATGCGGCAAGGCATTTTGACGCCCGCCGAAAAGACCAAGAAAAATCGGCGCAACTACATCGAAAACCTGCCCGACAACCTCTGGGCTTGGCTCGAACGAACTCCCAAGACAGCCTTCGGTTGGTGCGAACGCAAATGGAAGAAACGCAAGGAAACGGCGTTGAGACGCGCGGGGCTTTTGATAAACGGCGCACAGTTGAAAGTTCCCGATGAAAACGGCAAATTCCCCAAAAAGAAGATTCCGCCGAAAAACGCGTTTAGACACAGCTTTGCAAGCTACCACGTCGCTTGGAAGCGCGACTTCCAAGATACGGCGTTGATAATGTCGCACCAAGGCACGGATATTCTATTCAAGCACTATCGCGGAATTGCCACAAAGGAAAACGCCGAGAGGTATTTTAATATCTACCCCTCGGACTATCAAAATCAACGCGCCTAAAGATTGTCCCTGAAATCGTTGAGGGTGAAACTAGTAAAATGAAGGCAACACAAAGAGCGTGGATTTTAAACTGCAAGCGCTGCTTGGCATCACAACTTGACGATGATATTGAGAAACACAATATTTGGCAAAGAGTAAACCAATTTTACTTATTGTAAACGATGTCTCTTGTAGTTTTTATTATCCTGTCTTTCCAGTCTACTACTCCCTTGATTACAACTTTCTCCAACGCCCTTATGTAGGTTTCCATGAACTCGTAATCGGGATCACCTGTTTTGGTGGCGGGAAGTGAAATATAGTGTTCTTTGATTTTGTTCCAAGTCCCCATATTATTATATGAAAAAAAATGAGGCATGTAAGACATCGTAGCACTTAAATAAAGCCCAACTTTTTCGTTTCTTATAACATTTCCCGACAATGAGAAAACGTGATTATGGGTAGCTAATTTATACTCAAAATCTCTATAATAGGCATTCCCCCAAAAATCTATAGTTATGGTATTTTTGGGAAATATACAGGCGAGTCTATCTGTCCTTCCCTTTATGCCAAGATTTTGAACTCCAGAATTTATAAAGAGGTGTCCCCTATTATTTACGTCTTTCTGCTGCAAATCTGTATCGCCTGTCTTACCCTCAAACAAATCACCAATCTTAAATTTATGCAAGTTGCCCCCCCCCCGCGACTTAAGTGCAAGCTTTTCGGGCTTGGTTAAAACGCAGTTTTCAAGGCCGGTTACCTTTAGGTAAGCGGCGAGCTCGCTTATACGCTCCTCTTCGAGCTCGCTTATATAGTGCTCCATGTAGTCAAAGGCTATGTTTTCGTTAATAAAAGGTAATGTTATGACTTTACCTTTTATTCGTTCCCATCCAGCTTTATTAACCCAATTATAGTTGCCTCTAATCGTTTTTTGTAGAGCTCCTAATATGTATAAATATTGTCGTTTTGTCAGTTTGAATGATTTTGGTTTTATCGCGTAACTATCTTGAAGAATGGTAAAATCATCTGGTTGATAAAACATGGCTCCTGAATTTGCACCATTCGCAGAAACGCTTATGACATTTTTGAGAATGGTTGCATTGGATCTTGGCACATAACAAGATAATCCTTGATTCAAAATTCCTGCGGTTAGTGCTGGTAAATTGTAAAAGGAATCCTTCTGTATGGGGAGATCTTTTACCTTGTATTTCAATATATGCGTTTTTATTTTTTCAAATATTTCATCTATTTTAAACTCTTTCCAAGTGCCCCCGTTTTGCTCAAACTCTTCTTTGAGTTTTTGCAAGCGGGGGCTTGCTGAAAATTTTGGTTTTCCTCCTGTATTATGGTTGAAACTTTCCAACTCAAATAATCTTTTACTGTCTTCTTGAAGTCAGCCTCCGTGGGAACGGTGTCTATTTTCTTGTGTTGCGCATACGTCCAATCGTCTCCGTTTAAACTTATTGTGTCTTCTATTACGCAATCGTCAAAGTAGTTTGTAGATTTTTTATTTCCAAGGACTATATCAACCACTTCTTGATATCGCGCCTTGGCGTTTCCTGTATCGCGCAAATTAACGCTTGCGCTTGATTTCTTGCGATTCTGTCTAGTATAACCATCATCGGAAAAATCTATAAACTTCACAAGTTTGGTTTTATCGTGCGGTATTCCCACATCAAATACATATACTGCCGTTTGCACCCCCGCCTTGCCACAGAAAATATCAGCCATATGTATTGAAGCCACAAGCGAATTTTTCTCCAACAATCTCTTTGTATAAGGCAGACCGTTTCCGCTCCCCGCATTTTCCTGTATAAGAACAACTCCGCGTCCGGTCTTCATTTTACCAAAGGCCGTTTCAACAAAATTGAAACCTTTCCCTTCTTGCGAATATGGCGGGTTTAGCAAAAATACATTGGCGGGAAATGGCTGACCACTCATATCTCCTTGAGCATAGTTACCATCGTAATTGAGGCTGTCTTCGTGCAAAATATTGGATGAACCGTCGCCCATCAAAATCATGTTGAGTACGGCCAAAAGGTAAATATCCGCCCTTATCTCTATCCCCAAAAGCTGGCGGCTCTTTATAGCGTTTATTTTGCTTTCCCTTGTGTCCGGGCTTTTTATGGTGTCCACGGCATCCTGAATCATAAGTTTCATGGAGGAAACAAGAAAACCGCCAGAACCTGCGGCGTAGTCCCAAACATAACTGTCTTTGTTGACACGCGCAAGCTTTGCCATAAATTCCGTGACATAGCGTGGAGTCAGCACAACATCGTTTTTTTGCCCGTCGGGAATGGCCACCCATTGCGTTAAAACATTAAAGAGCTTGCCGGCATAGTCGAGATGTTGGTCTTTTTGTGATATAACGGGCAATATACCGTCCTTTACGTCGATATACAGCTTTTTTAAGATGCTTTCGCCGTTCTTCGGTTTCCATAGATTTGTGGGAATAAATATATTTTCCAACACCCTTAAAATCATTACTTTCTTTGCGTCCGGCAGATTCCTATTTGAAAGAAAGGAACTTATCTTATTTATAATTATGTCGCCGTCGGTAGAATTCTTGCCTGTCTGTCCTTTTAATTCGCTTATGTCCAGAGGATCAACTTTTGTTTCAGTTTCATCAACCCCCAATCCCGCCATAATCATACCAACCAACAATCCAACACGCTGTCCAACGGCGATTCCCAAATTGTCGTGCATTTTCTGGTTTAAGCGTTTCAGTCTATCTTCAAAATCGTTTTCAAGTGTCCTAGCCGCTTTTTCTTTTTCGTCTTCGGTAAGATTAATTTGAGATAGTTTATCTAAAAGTTCGCGTCTGTTCTTTTTGAATAAAAAACTTAAATCGGAATAGTCCGAGATTTTCTTCGGCTGCTTGAGGTTGTCTAAAGAGATATAATAGGCACCTATCTCAATCTCTATTTGGTTGTTTACCTCGTACCCATTTACTCCAATAGCGATCGCGGATTTGTAGGTCTTCGTATTGTCTATTATGGCATTTGCGTAATGCACGGCCCCGTTTACGGCATATTTTTGAATGTTTTTGTAGCTTGGATTGCCTCCTTTCTCGGTATTAGCGATTTCCCCAGCGATGCCAAGCTTTTCCAAATCACCTTTCTTGCCTTTTACCTCTATCATTACGGGAATATTGTCAAGCAACAGCTTTATGTCGGGATAATTATTTCCGCTGCCACCGCTCTTTGACGGAGCTTTTTCTAAGGCTGCGTCTATTTCCGAATTTATCGGTTCCGTCTTTGTAAAAAACTGCACATTACCTTTGCGGAGAAATTCTTTTATAATATCCTCGACTTTTTCTTCGATACTTTTCGCCATAACAAATTCTTCTTATCTTTAATATACTGGAAGGAGTTTAGCTTCTTGCAAAAAATCTTCAAGTCTTCTTTCTATTGCCCTCAATAAAGCTTAACAATATATTAATAATAATTTGATAAATTATTTTTAATTAGAACCACCTCGCCAAGACAACAATGTAAAGAATATTGTAGAGCTCAAACATCTTCGCACAACTGGCTTAGTGGGAACAAAAAATCATCATTTACGCTGATTGAAACTGCGATAGAATTTTCCTTGGTATCGCCCGACGAATTGAGCGCGCCACGACCGCCAAGGGCGACAATATGGCAAAGCTTACCCTGAAATGCCTCACGGCAGAGGGGCTTGAAGCCACGCTTCGCGAAAACTTGGTGCTCTTGCGCCGTTGCGAATGGCGCATCAACCAGTTTTTCACCTGTGTCGGGCTTCGAAAACACGGAGAACGCTCCGTTCCCAAATGGAACTTGGTAAACGGCAGTTCGGGTAAGGCTCGCCTTGGCGTCGAAAGCTGGGAAGGCAGAGACGGCAAGACCTACGAAGGCAACGTCATCAAGGACTATCTCGAACCCGAAGATAAGCCCGCAGACGATGAGGACATTTTCTAAGGGAGGCGCGCTATGGAAATCGTATTCAATATCGAAACGGCGGGACTTCCCAAAGACGAAATCCTCCATCTTATGCCCGAATTTTCAGCTCCGAGTAATTACAAGGACGCGGAGAAAATACAGGCATACAAGGCGAAAAAGCAGGAGGAATGGCTCTTGGACGCTTCGGGTTCAGCTTTGTCGGGAAAGGTTCTTGCAATAGCCCTGCAAGAGCCTTGCAAAGACGTTGCATTCTTTGCCGACGGCGCGGACGAAACGCAGATTCTTCAAAACTTTTGGGATTTCTACCGAACCCACTGCGGCTGCCGTTTTATCGGATTCGGGTGTAATTCTTTCGATATTCCTTTTCTTGTGAGGCGTTCGTGGCTAAACCGCGTCGTAGTGCCCAATATATTCCGCGGAAGATTCCTGAACGGAAATTTCGTAGACCTTTTACAGGTTTGGGGTTGCGGAACGTCGGAACGCGCAACTTTTGCTAATTTGGCAAAATTCTTCGGACTAAAATACGAAGCAGTCCAGACTCCGTTCGAGGCTTTGTGGAGTATTAGCCGACAAGCCGCGTTGAACGCAATGAGGCGCGACATTTTGGCAATCCGTCGCATAGGCGAAATTATGGGCATTGTAGCCGAGGAGGATTTCCGATGAAAGTTGTCGCAGGAATAGACTCTGGCGTAAACGGCGGAATTTGTGTGTTGTATCCCGACAAGGCGGCTTATGCCGCCCCTGCTGGCAACATAACGGAACTTCGCGACATTTTGTCGGCGGCGAAAAAATACGCCGACGGGAAAGCCTACATTCTCGAATGTTTTGTCGAAGAAGTAACGGGCTATATCGGCGGAAAACCGCAACCCGCGAGCCGTTCGTTTGTCTTGGGCAAGTCATACGGTTCTATTTTGGGGCTTCTTGTCGGAATGGAAATTCCGTTCCGCACCGTGCGTCCCCAAAAGTGGCAACTGGGGCTTTCGGGCATACGCGCCGTCGAATATACAGCAAGAAAACGCAGGTTGAAGGAAATCGCAACCCAACGCTATCCGCAGTTAAAGCCTACGCTTAAAACGGCGGACGCAATTCTCATAGCCGACTACGGAAGGAGCGTCTGCAATGGAGCTTAGGCCCTACCAACAAAGGGCGGTGGACGCCGTTTTCAATTCGTGGCGCGAGTTTTCCAAAACGCTGCTTGTTTTGCCGACGGGCACGGGCAAAACCGTCGTTTTCTCGAAAGTCGCCGAACGCGCGCTAAACGAGGGCGACGGGAAAATTCTTGTGCTCGCCCACCGCGAGGAATTGCTCACGCAGGCGCGGGACAAAATCTACGCCGCGACAAATCTCCCCTGCGCGTTTGAAAAAGCGGGCGAATCGTCGCTTGATTCGCTTGCGTCCATTACCTGCGCCTCGGTTCAAACGCTAATGCGCAAACCGCGCCTTGGCAGATTTTCTCCGCGACACTACGACACGATAATAGTAGACGAAGCCCACCACGCATTGAGCGATTCATACCAAAATATCTTGGGGTATTTTTCGTCCGCCCGCGTTCTGGGAGTCACGGCGACGCCCGATCGCGGCGACAAGCGCAATCTCGGCGCGTATTTTCAGGACATCGCCTTTGAATATTCGATAAGGGACGCGATAAAGGAAAATTATCTCTCGAAGATTCTTGTAAAGACAGTTCCGCTTAAAATCTCGCTCGACGGCGTAAAGACCACGGCGGGCGACTTTTCAGCCGACGACTTGGGTTCTGCGATAGACCCATATTTGGAGGAAATCGCAAAGCACATTCCCAAAGACCGCAAGACGCTGATATTTTTGCCGCTTATTGCGACGTCTAAGCGTATGACCGAAATTCTGCAATCTCTCGGGCACAAAGCCGAACATATCGACGGAACTTCGCCCGACAGGCGCGAAATTCTCGAACGTCTGCACACGGGCGAATGCCGTGTTTTGTGCAATTCGATGCTGTTAACCGAAGGCTTCGACGAACCGAGCATAGACTGTATTGTATGTCTTCGTCCGACAAAAATACGCTCTCTTTACGCCCAGATTGTCGGGCGCGGAACGCGCATTTGCGAAGGCAAAGACAACCTTCTTATTCTCGATTTTCTTTGGCAGACGACGCAACACGACCTTTGCCACGCTTCGCACCTGATTGCCGAAAAACGGGAAATCGCCGACAAGATGACCGAAATTGCCAACTTCGGCGGAACTTTCGACTTGGAGGAGCTTGAAGCCGACGCGAAAGACTCCGCGCGTCAGGAACGCGAAGCGAGCCTTGTTTCGGCAATCAACGCCAACGTCAACAAAAAGTCGCGCCTAATCGACCCCATTGAATACGCGCTTTCTATTCACGACGACGCATTGGAGGATTATTCGCCGACGTTTGCTTGGGAGCGCGAAAAGCCTACCCAAAAGCAAATGGCCGTGCTTTCAAAGATGAAGTTCGACCCGAAAACAATCACGTCGCGCGGATATGCCGCAATGCTTCTAAACAAAATCATAGCCCGACGCGCGGCAAAACTTGCAACGCCGAGCCAGATAAAAACGCTTGAAAAATACGGCTATAGCAACGTGCAGGAATACTCTTTCGAACACGCTTCGAACTGCATTTCGCAAATAGCAAACAACGGTTGGAGGCGCATATAATGGACGACATAAAACGAATATTGGATTCGCTTTCTCTCTCGCGCGTAGACGACTACAAAACGTGGCTCGAAGTCGGAATGGCTTTGCACGCCTCGGGTGAAAGTTGCGTCCTTTGGGAAAATTGGAGCAGAAAATCGGCGAAATTCCGCGAGGGCGAATGCCAAAGGCGTTGGGCGACTTTCGGGAATTATGCGGGTGCGCCAATCACCATTGCAAGCATTGCAAAAATGACCATCGACGACGGCTACAAGCCATCGGAGGGCTTCGGTTGGAACGACCCTATCGGACACTTGCAAACGCGGAAAGTCCCCGAATACGGAGCTTAAAGAATACTTGTCGGCTCTTTTCAAATCGGGCGATATTGTAAACTTTGTCGTAAGTTCATTTGAAAAAGACGGCAAGTTTCTGCCCTGCGGCAAGGGTGTAAACAAGCCGTTTGACGAGCTTGTAAAAGCCTGCGACACATACGACGACTTGGGCTTTATCCTTGGCGATTGGAATGCCAAGGCGGGAGCTTGGGTGCGCATAAACCCGATGTCGGGCGAAGGGTGCAAAAATTCCGATGTTGCGGAATTTCGCCACTGTTTGATTGAATCCGATACTTTGCCCAAAAGCGAGCAGCTGCGGAAAATAAGGGATCTTAACCTGCCGTGTTCGGCGATTGTCGATTCGGGAGGGAAGAGCGTCCACGCCATTGTCAAAATCGACGCGGGAAAAGACGAAAAGCTCTACCGAGAACGGGTTGGCGAACTCCACGCGTTTCTCGAAAAGCACGGCTTTCCCGTCGATACTGCTTGCAAGAATCCGAGCCGACTTTCGCGGATTGCCGCCGTAACAAGAAACGGCAACCGGCAAAGGCTGATTGCGACAAACGTCGGCGCAAAGTCGTTCGCCGATTGGCAAAAGGCGTTGAACGTTCCCAAATACACGATTGTTCCAGCCGGCGAGTTGCGCGCTATTGACCCGAACGATATGTCGGACAACATTCTCGGAAATCGCTTTCTTTGCAGGAACGGCTCGTGGCTGATTGTCGCGCAGTCGGGCATCGGCAAGTCTGTTATGGCAATGCAAATGGCGTTGCATTTTGCGGTAGGCAAAAGCGTTTTCGGGATTCCAGTTCAAAAGCCTTCAAAGGTTTTGTTCATTCAGGCGGAAAATAATTCGATAGACTTGTCGAGGCCGTTCCATTCGGTCATCAAAAAGGCGGATTTTTCGCCCTACGAGAATTCCCTAATCGACAAAAATCTGAATTTTATTTCGGAGGAAAGTTCGAGCGGCGACAAGTTCTTGGAATTGTTCGACGATGCCTGCGGGCGTTTGCGCCCCGACATTGTGTTTATTGACCCGCTGCTTTCATACATCGGCGGGGACATCAGCAGGCAGGAAGTTTGCTCGGAATTTCTGCGAAACAAGCTAAATCCCCTGATATGCAAATACTCGGTTGGCGTCGTTATTATCCACCACACGGGAAAGCCCCCAAAGGACGTTAAAGCCACTGGCAAAGGCTCGAGCCTGTCGTATCTCGGAATCGGCTCTTCCGAGCTTACCAACTGGGCGCGCGCCGTATCGGTAATTCAGGAAAACCGCGAGGACGAAAGCGTATACGAATTCGTCCACACAAAGCGCGGTCTGTTGTCGGGCACGAAGACAACGACCTTTCTAAGGCACGCAACCGACGGAATTTTCTGGGAAGAGTGCCAAGCTCCCGCAAAAACCGTAAAGACGCAGAAAGGCGATTCCCGCCGTCCGTCGAAATACGATTTTATGAAATTGGAGACTCTTGCGCCTATGAGCAAGGAGGAGTTGCTTGATTTCATCGCCCGTGAGCTTTCCAGCCACGCAATGCCCTGCGACTCGGCGAACGTCGCCAAGGTGGTGAATCTGGCAAAACGCGCAATGATAGTTTTCGACGAATCTACCAACAAATGGCAAGGCAGGCTTTATATTCCTGCAAATACAAATGATACAACTTTGAAAGGAGACATACAATGATTACAATTTTCTCGGAATATCCCGACGGTGAACGCGGTGAATTTAACAAAAAACCGTTCACCTTCACTGGTGAATGTGAATCGGTGAATCGCGGTTATTCACTTTCCCCAACCCGCCACCCTGACAGTGAACTGGTGAAAGTGAACGTTATATATATCTTTAGATATATACGTTCTCGTTCACCATTCACCAGAGGTGGCGGGCGCGACTCGGAGTCATTTTCACCCCGCCGTTCACATTACCCGAAAGGAGGCGCGCAATGAGCCGCTACGAAGACCAATATCGCGAGTGGGTTGACAGCCTTTCGGAAAAGCAACGCGCCAAGCTTAAAGCCAAAGGTTTGGACAAACCGCTCGACGACTTCAAGCTGAACACGCCAGATTCGGACATAGCCTTTGCCAAAATGGGCGAAGACTTCGACTACGGACAATTCGACGAACGCGAAGCCTACGCCGAAATCGAAAACCTTGTCGAAGAGCGGGCGAAAGCCTACGGGGCGCAGTTGCTTTCTTGGGTGTTTGCCAGATTGCAAGCCCACAAGACTGCGCGAAATGCCAGTATAGACCGCGACGCGCTTGTATTCGCGCTTGGCATGGCAAGCCTCGAAGGTAGAACCGAAACCGCCATCGCCGCGCAATACGGCATTACGAAGGCGGCGTTTTCCGTTCGCGTAAAATCGTGGCAAAAGCTTCTGGGTTTGTCGCCGTCGTCGTTTATGCGAAGCGAAAAAGCGTGTCGGGCATACCGCAATGCGCGGCTGAAAAATTTGACACGCCGCTAATGGTATGCAGACGCAACTTTCAATCGCTTCAAAAATCAACGAACTTTACACACAAGCCGAACTGTTCTCGAAACAGGCAAAGGATACAGCCTCGCAGGCAATATCCCTTGCCGTCGAGTGCGGCAGGCTTTTGAACGGCCAGAAAAAAGCCGTCGGGCACGGCGCGTGGCTTGGTTGGCTCAAAGAAAATTGCCCGAACATTTCCGAGAGAACCGCGCAAAAGTATATGCGCCTCTCCCGCAAGATCTGCGAGCTTGAAGACTCTTCAAAAACGAATGCGGATTCGGATTTGCCGACTACATCTTCCGAAAACGTTTCAAAGCTTCTCGACGGTTCGCCCAAGACGTTAACGCAAGCCTACATTGCGGCGGGAGTAATCCCAGAGCCGAAGAAGCCCGATGTAAACGCGGGTGTATCCGAGGCTACAATCACGTTTACGCGCCACATCGACGCTCTTGTTCTTTGGTATAAAAAGCGCACCGAACACGACCCGATTGAAAATTGGCAGCCGAATGTTCGCGGGCTTCTGATAAACGAACTCCGCCCGTGGGTGGAAATCTACAACGAGCTTCTCGACCTACAAGAGGATTGAAACGCTTCTCTACGCAGTAGTTTAATAAAAAATACACGACAAAGAATCGGAGAATTAGCAATGAAAACTTTTCCTAACTACAAATTTCATTGACTACGATTCAATAAAAAGATAGATTGCATAAATGATTAAAACTGATGTATATATATCTAAACTAAAAAATTTGACCTCTAATGATTTTGAAAAAAAACTTCTTGCGGCATCTATAAAAATATTAGATCAGAAAAATAATCCGTTAAAAATTAATAATTTTGCAGCATCTATAAGGGAATTATTTCGACATATTTTAACATCACTTGCGCCTGATTATGAGGTTACAAAATGTGATTGGTTCAAATGGGAAGAAACAGAAAATGGGAAAAAAACTATAACAAGAAAGCAAAGAATAAAGTATGCGATACAGAAGAACCTGCCCGATGTTTACATTCATAAAAACATTAGCGATTTAGATGATTCGATTAAACGAATCACAAACACATATAAGAGTTTAAATAAATATACTCATATTGAAGAAGATAGTTTTGAATTGTCAGAAAAAGATGAAGAGGAATTTGCGAGTGAAATATTAAATATATTTTGTGAATTTTGTGATGTTATAAAAGACGCTATAGATATATTCAACAGAGATCTCGAAAATCTAATCGAATCCACAGTTTCATCGGAGTTTTTCCTGAAAAATATTGATAACATTGATTGCTTATCTACTCATTCGCGACCTGATGACATTTCGGTAGGAACAATCGAAATTGTGGATAAAAATTTTGATAATATTTTGGTGAATGTAAACGGAACTGTTTGCGTATCACTTCAGTATGGTTCAGATGGAGATTGTGAAAGAGGAGACGGATGTGAAACTAATGCTTGTTTCCCTTTTGAATCTGAAGTTGAGATAAAAATTGACGATAATTTTCCTGATAGTTCAGAAATATTATCATTCAATGTTGATACAAATTCATTCTATGAATAGATAATGTCGAGTAAATTTAAACGCCAAAGGAATCTATTAGCCAATAATATACGGCAGGGACGTTCGGCAGACCGCTTTCTTCTTGCGACAGGTATTTTTTGAATTTCCCACTTTTTTTGAGATAGCAAGCTCGCAAGTCCCGTAAAATCGGTGTTTGCGGGCTTTTTTTATTGCGGGAAATTTATGGGAAATCGGCAAAATATTTCCCACTTTTGACAGTTTTCTTTCCTATATGGACGAAAACATTAAAAACAGGATTCTTGAAGCCAATCTCCAAAATATCGCAAAGAAAGTTGCCGCAGGGAAAACTCTCACAAGCTCGGAACGCGCGCTCATCGAAGTGCAAAACGGAGACTCCGAAATTAGCAAAACATACGCCGAATCCGTCGTCGAACTTGCGGAAATTCTCGGCGTTTCGCGTAGGACTATCGGTAATTGGCGCAAAATCAAGGGTTCGCCCAAACCTACCGCAAACGGCAAACACAATATTTCCAAATGGCGGCAGTTCATCAAGAAAAACGGATTAAAAGAAGCCGATACTCCCGAAGACGAAGTTTTGAAGTCTCGCAAACTGCTTGCGGAGGTAAAGCAGGCGGAAATTAAGCTGAAAGTTATGGAAGGCACTTATGTGCCGATTGAGAAAGTCCGTGAAGTTTGGACTATGCACATCGGGCAAATCAGGAACATTCTCGAAAGTCGATTTTTAAACGAGCTTCCGCCGATACTTACCACACTTGACGCAATCCAGATTCGCGAAAAAATGCAGGAGGTTTTGGACGAAACATATTCCGCGCTTTCCGTCGCGGCGGAATCAATCAAAGAACCCGTCGATATAGACGAATCTTAGTAGTCTTCTGGGAACAACATTGTAGTTGAGCTTCTGTCGGATTCGGTGATTATCCAGAATTTCGTTTTGTCTGGAAGCTCGTATTGGCTTAGAAGCCGACGACCGTTTTTCAATGATTCGTCGTTTTCTTTCTTGTCCTCTTCGCATATCGAACCCCAATCGCAATTAGCATGGCGCAATAGGTATGGAAGCAGAAAAAAACTTTTTTCTTTGCAGTAGTTGAAAAGCGTAGTTGTCGCCACAATCTGTCCGAGTTCAAACTTTTGGTTCATTATATCTTACCTTTCTCTTTTGTCGGTTGTTCATCTTATTATTATACCATATTTTATGACAATTCGCAACGGTTTTATTTGTCGTTTTTACGATAAAAAGCCAAAGAAAAATGTTGCAAATATTATCCAACTATGTTATTATTAACAACATAAACCAACAAGAACAAAGGCAAGATATATGAATCAATACGATACAATGACAATCACCGAAGAACAGGCTAAACGCTACAAATTCCCCGCAAAAGCTGTCGGATATTGGGCGATAATCGAAGAGACGGAAGAACAGATGGTTCTACATCGACTCACGAAAAGCGGGCAATTAGGAAGCGATAGACCGAACAATATCCTGAAAGTAAAAAAGCTCGATATTGCGGAAATATTCAAACCCAAAGATGAAAAGATATTAACCGCAAAGGCGAGCGACGGAAAAGAAGTTGTGATTGTCCGCAGTAGAACTGTCGATATTTCAGACAACGCCGACGACCCGAAAATAGAAAGTTCTCCCGAAGGAAACGTTAAGATTGACAAGTCTAACCCCGACAATAATTGGAGGAGTCTTAACATCGGCACGCGAAAATCACGATGGATAGCACAACTAATCGAGAAGATGAAATCCGAACCGTTCTCTAGACAATTCATCGAGAAAGTCGGCGAGAGAAAATTTGTCGAGCAGGTTTTGAGAGATACAAATTCCGAACGTCGCGGCGGAAAAGTTTACAGCTCCATTGAAACCGCAATGACAACTTGGAATTCCCGCGTTTTGAAAGGGTTCGACTATGCCGAGTAATAATTTCTACCACATATTTTGCACTGCTGGCGAACGCGTAATATACGAAGGGCGTTTCCAATGCCCGTCAAGAAAAGCTGCAATAACGCTCTTGCGCGAAAAGGTCGGACGGCGGAATTTGTCGGGGTTGACGTATTCCATAACGGAAATCCCCGTCGATATAATCAAGGAAGTTGTCGATTCGATAATCAACAAGAAACCCGTTCCCGAAGGCGATATTATCACGCACGACAAAACAAAATCAATCCCGCCAGCTGGGTTTGCTTCGATAATTTGCAATAAACGCAATCCAATGGCGGCGCACGGAATTGCCAATACAAGAAGAAGGCTCGGAGGGTTCTGATGAAATACCTTCTCGACCTAAACCAGACACTTGTCGACCGCGAGAAAGACGTGCCCAGAATACGACCGTTTGAGCGTCAAATAGAGCGCGAGACATACCGCCAGTGGCTCGTTGAAATCTTGCTAAATAGCTATGTAATCCTGATAACGGCGCGCCCCGTAAAATACAAACAAATGACGCTCGAGCGGATTTTGGCTTTCACAAATTGGCAACCTCGGGAAGCGTATTTCGCGGAAATAAAAACGTTCCCGCACCTAAAAAAGGAACATCTCTTGCACAAATATATTTTGCCAAGATACAGTCCAGCCGAACTTTTCGGAATAGAGAGCAACCCTAAAACCCGCGCGATATATTCAAATTACGGGATTGCGTCCGCACCAGCCATCGACGAAAACGGCGTTAAAATATCACTCTAAATTTGACACTTCCGCCGTTATGTATGGCAGAAGAAAAAGCACGCATTTTGGCGGACGGAATTGAAGTTTGGTGCGCCTACGACAAGCTCGTAAAGGTTGACGAACTTATCCCCCACCCGAAAAATCCCAATACCCACCCGCAAAACCAGATAAAAATTCTGGCGCAAAATATCCGCTACCACGGCTGGCGGCACCCGATTATAGTTTCAAAGCTTTCGGGCTACATAGTAGCGGGACACGGGCGTTTGGAAGCCGCAAAGGAATTGGGCGTTTCAATCGTTCCCGTGGAGTTTCAAAATTTTTCTTCCGAAGACAATGAACTTGCCGTTCTTGTCGGCGACAACCGCTTGGCGGAGCTTTCCTCTCTCGACTTAAACGGGCTTCAAGACATTGTAGACGGTTTCAAAGAAACGAACTTTGATTCAATTTTGGCAGGTTTTGAACCCGCCGATTTGGACGCTCTGCTTGGCGAAAAAACTCCCGATTTTGAAGACGAAACCGAAAAGGAGCTTGCCCAGTCGGAAGTTACAATTCAGGCGGGGAACTACCGCTTCCGTATAAGTCAGGAAGATTTCGGGGTATGGATTGACAGGCTAAAGCAGGAAGTCGGCTTCGACAAGGAATCGGTAATCGCGGAACTTCGCAGGAGGCTTTCCATATGATAAAAATTGAGCCTCTTTCGGCGGTAAATCCGTCGACCTACAACCCGCGAACTGCCGACCCGAAGCGGCTTGATTTGATTGAACTTTCGCTCCGCAAATTGGGATTCATTGCGCCCATTTACGCCGACGCAAACGGCGAAATTCTTTCGGGCCACCAACGCCATTTTGTGGCAACGCGAATGGGCGTAAAAAATGTTCCCGTTTTCAGGATTCCGCCGATGGAATTGGAAAAGCGCAAGGCGTTGAACATAGTCTTTAACCGTGCTACAAACGACGGCGACATTTGCCAGACACCCGAAAAGGCTAAGCGCATTCTGGAAAGTCTAAATCTCTCGGAACTCGCCGAAAATATTCAAGACAAGGAGTTGGAGAGTAGAGACTTTTTCAGATGCGCCTACCCTGCGAAGGTGTCGGTTGCAAAGCTTTGTAAGATAAATTCAGGGCGATGGATTCAATACGCAAAGAGCATTGCCAGAACTCTTCGCAAGGCTGGAATTGTTATGCCGATTGTCTGCACACCCGACGGTAAAGTTATAAACGGAATCGGGCGTTTGGAAATGCTTGCCGAACTTAAAGTCGACACTTGCGATGTAGTCGATATTTCCGAAGACGAGGCGAAGTTTGCCAACGCTATGATGAACCTGCTTACGATGGAGTTCGACATTCACACGCGCTACGCTGATTTGCTTCGCTATAATTCGTTTCGCCGCGCAAGACGTGTTCGCGAAGAATTGGGGCACGGCTTTGTGTTCGCCGTTCACGGCAACAAACCCTGCCACAGTTTCGATATTTTCGATAAATCGCAACAGGCGAAATGGCGCAAGGAACACGGAAATTCAATTCTCGACTTCGGCGCGGGACACCTTACGGAGACGAATATTTTGAAGTCTGCAGGCTTTGACTGCATTCCGTTCGAACCGTATCACATAAGCGTTTCAGAAATCGACAAGGAAAAGTCGCTTGCGATTTCAAGGGATTTTCTAAACGCCGTCGCAAACGGCAAAGAATTTACAAGCATATTCATTTCAAGCGTGTTAAACTCAGTTCCTTTCGCAAAGGATAGAGAACACATAGTTTGCATTTGCGCCGCGTTGTGCCGCCCGTTTACAAAGCTTTACGCCTGTGCTTCGTCGACGGCGGAAACTGGTTATAGGCAGGTAAACGGCAAGGCTTTTCATAATGAGTCGAACGCGGGCAATATCGCCTTTCGCCTTGAATACGAATCGGGAGTTCGCATTGGCGACTTTCAGGACAAGCCGAAAGTCCAGAAATACCACACGAAAAAGGAATTCTACGAACTCTTTTCGCCGTTTTTTAGAAACGTTCAGATTTCGGAAATGACAGGCAACGTAAACGCCAAGTGCGAAAATGTAAGGCGCATTCCGTGGGAACGCCTCGAAGAAGCGTTGAGATTTGAATTCAATCTGCCTTATCCTGACGGCTCTCGTATGGGATTGGTAGATGAGGCAATTTCGGCATTCAAGCATCGCTATGAAATACTTGGTTGATTTAAACTATACGCTTGTTGGGAATTCCCCAAAATGGGGAGAGCCGCGCATTGCGCCGTTTTCAAGGCAGATTGCGCAAGAAACATACCGACAGTGGCTTGTTGATTTTCTGCGGGATAAATACGCTATTCTTATAACTGCAAGACCTAACAGATACAAAGAACAAACGCTTGTGAGGATTTTATCCCAGACAAATTGGCAACCGCAGGAAGCGTATTTTGCAGAAATTTCCGCTACTCCACCCGAAATCAAAGAAGACCTATTGTTGCGGTATATCTTCCCAAAGCACGGTAAAAATGGCGCGGATTTCTTCGGCATTGAAAGCAATCCGAAGACTCGGGCGATGTATGGAAAATATGATATAGAATCGCTATGTTTTGCCGATTTTAAGAAACAAACCGTTGACAAATTCGGATAAAAGGAAGAGATTATGGGTATGACAATGATAGCAACACAGACAGAAGAAGAAATCCAACGTCAAGTGCGCGTTATCAGAGATGCCGCGCGAATTATTCGCCGTAGTCGGAGTAAGACCGACGCTTTTTTAAGGGCTATCGACCCAGACCTTGATAAACGTAAGAAGGCGAAGAAAAGTAAATAAATGAATTCTTCGCTCATACTTACTGGCTATCACGGTTGCGATATAGCGACGGCGTATGACGTTGTTCTGGATGGAAATTTGAATCCGAGTCGAAATACATACGACTGGTTGGGGAATGGCGTTTATTTTTGGGAAGACGATATTGAAAGAGCCTATGACTGGGCAGAATATGTTTCGGCGAATCCCAAACTTTTTCACAACAAAATAGAACACCCTTGCGTTGTCGGCGCAGTAATCGAGTTGAAAAACCATCTCGATTTGACTATTTCAAGCGCAAGGCAGGTCGTAAGAGAAGCATACAACAACATTTCGGAAATCTACGCCGAAAAGGGTTTGGAATTGCCCAAAAATCGCAAATCGTCAAAAGGCGACGACTATTTGAAGATTCGCGAACTCGACTGCTTGGTTATAAATTCGATAAACGAGTTTAGAAAAGCCAAGAAAGAACCGCTTATTGATGTCATTCGCGCTCCGTTTTTGGAGGGTGAACCTCTATATACAGGGGCTTCTTTTATGAACGAGACTCATATCCAAATTTGCGTAAAAGACCTATCTGCAATTAGGGGATATTTTATTCCGCCGCAATTCAAGAGTATGTTTAAGAACGCAAAAATTCCGAATTGGGATAAGGTTCTCGGAGAATATTAAATTTTGACATTCCGCCGTCTTGTATGGAATTGCATACGGACGACAGGATTATTTCGCGGCAGAGCAACTGGGTGTTTGACGAGCACGTCGCGCCCGAATTCGACAAGCACGTCAGAAAGAGCGTGCCCAACTACGTTCACGTTCAGGATTTGGCGGAAACATTTTCCGACTGGTTTACATACCCCGATTCAACGGTAATCGACTTCGGAGCTTCCACAGGCGAAACCCTGCGCAGAATAAAACGCCGCCACTCAAAAACGCTCAACCTAATCGGCTACGACAATTC
>CAKTTC010000016.1 GCA_934613645.1 uncultured Opitutales bacterium
AGTGGGGCAGTAGGTTAACTACAGCCGCCACCGCCTCAATTTCGCAAAGCCTTGTCTAAAACGCAATTTGTATTCGCGCGCACAAGAGTGTTTCTCTTGCGCCGATGAAATAAAGGCGCAATTCAACGTCTCACCCCTGCGGGGTAATTGCTACGCAATTATACTTCCCAAAAGCTTGCCTTCGGCAACTTTTGTGATGACGCGTTCTCAAGAACACAAGCTTTAACTAATTTTCAAAGCGGTATTGAATGAAATTCAATCCGCGCCGCTTTAGAAAATGTAAAAAACGTTTCACCGTTTGTTGTTGCTCGGTCACGTAGGCTAACTACGCTCCCTTCACAACAAAAACGTGAAGCCTTGCCTAAAACTACGTTTGACGCGTTCCAAGGGGCGCAGCCCCTTGACCTGAGCGTTCGTAGAACGGCTCATTGTGTAATACGGCGTAGCTAACCGCTACGCCTATTCTGTTTGTATCCCGCATTGGCTTCGCCAATGGCTAATCATTCTAAATTGAAACTTTAACCAAAAGACAAAGCGGAATTGGCTACGCCAATCCGCGTTTTTTATATGTTGTGAAGTGGCGCAAATTGGCTGAAGCCAATGTTGCTTTACTTTAATCAATAATCAAAGGCGAACGGGCTTTGCCCGCCGCCGTCACTTTCGAATATGTAAAAAAGGCAGAAAACAAGCGAAGCGCGTTTGAGCGTTGCGAAGCAACGACCCCGAAGGGGCGCGATGGGGCGTACCCACGCGTCAATTTGCGTTTGGGGCTTTAATCAAAGAGCAAAGGCACATCGGCTGCGCCGATTGCCGCCACTTTCGGAAACGTAAAAAATGCCCGAGAGCGTTTGCTTCGACGAATTTTTAAATCAAAAAAAGCGGAACAAAAGTTCCGCTTTAACTATAAGAGAAATAAACTCACTATCGGAAGAAACGCGCCTTTTAAATTCTTAAACTTTAACCGAAAGACAAAGCGGAATTGAATGAAATTCAATCCGCGCCACTTTAAGTTAAAAAAGCGCGAGGCTCGAGGCAGGATTCGTATTTTATGAGGCGTAGCGGGCTTAACGCCCGTGAGTCCGAAATAAAATCGAATGATGCCCGAGAGCGTTTCTTGCGGCGGCTTTAATAATCAACGGCGATTGAACAGAGTTCAATCGCCGCAACCTTAAGATATAGAAGCCGCCGCCGAAAGAAACGCGCCCTCGCGCTTTTTTTAGCGGCGGGCTGGAAGATTCGCCTTAACTATGGCGGCGTATTTCGCCACGCCGCGGGCAATGGCGTTCGCCACGCGCTGGCGGTATTCGGCCTTGGCGAGATTCAGACATTCGGCGTTGTTCGAGAGAAAGCCCACCTCAACCAAACACGCGGGCATGTTCGCCGTGCGTAAAACCGCAAAGCGTGCGCGGCGCGCGCCCCTGTCGTCGGCGTCGAGAGAATCGACGAGAGACTTTTGAATGTTGAAAGAGAGCGATTGGCTCCAGCCGTCTACGTTGTTGCCGGGGTAGGCAACGGTGTCCGCCTTGCGGAGCTTTGCCGAAGAGCTTGAGGGCAGCCAGACGGGCGTTAGCGCATACGTTTCGACGCCCCTGACCGACTTGTTTTCGGCGGAGTTGCTGTGGACGCTTATGAACAGGTCGGCGGCGCGTTTGTTGGCGATGATGGGGCGGTTTTCGAGGTCGATGAAAACGTCGGTTGTGCGCGTGTATGAGACCTTGTAGCCGAGCTTGCGCAGAGCCGCGCCCAGACGCAGCGCGATGTCGAGATTCACGCGCTTTTCGGCAACGCCGTATCTTTTGTTTTGCGCGCCGATGTCCTTGCCGCCGTGCCCTGCGTCGATTACTATGTGGAATGGGCGTCGGGGGGCGGGGAGCTGGTGCGGGAACAACACGGGGGCGAGGTTCTTGTAGGCGTCGCGCTTCGAGACAAGCAGCATGCCCTTTTTGACCGCCACGGGGTGCCCCAAGTTGACGTAGTAGCCGTTGACCTTGGCGACCCTGCTGTTTAGCTCGAAAACGATGTTCGTGTATTTGTTGAACGCCGACATCTTTTTGCCGCGTTCAAGCGTTTTGAACTTCAGCCCGAAAATCCGCGCATACTGCGAAACGCTTATGTATTCAATGCCGCCTATATCAAACGCGAAAAGTCCAGTTGCCGAGAGCAGCAACCAGACCGTAATTGCGACAAATGAGCGGCGTGAAAGCACGGTTTTATTCTTCGTCGGAATCGTCGGCGGGAATGTCGTCGGCGTCCTTCGAGTATTTCAGCTTGCGTTGGTTTTGCGCCACGGGCGAGAGCGAAACGTTGATGTTTCTGCCCATGAGCTTGGGTTCTGAGTCGGCATGGCCGATGTGCTTTAGCTCTTCGATTGCGCGGTTGACCGCCTCGAACGCCTTGTCTTTGAACTCCATTTCGCGCCCGCGCATCATGAGGGTGATTTTGAGCTTGTTGCCCTGAAAGAGGAATTTTTCGGCGTTGCGGATTTTCGTCATGAAGTCGTTCATTTCAATCATGGGGCGGAGCTTGATTTCCTTGACCTTTACCGTTGCCACCTTGTGCGACTTCTGTTTTTTCGACTCCTCATACATATACTTGCCGTAGTCGAGTATTCTGCAAACGGGGGGTTCGGCGGTGGGCGAAACTTCCAGCAAGTCCAAGCCCTGTCTGCGCGCTATCGCCAACGCCTCCTGCGGCGTCATGATTCCGAGTTGCCCGCCGTCGGGGCCGATTACCCTTATGCGGGGTGTCCTGATTCTCTCGTTCCTTCTCGGGCCGAAGTTGCGTCCGCCCCTGTTTTG
This sequence comes from uncultured Opitutales bacterium, assembly GCA_934613645.1. Taxonomy (GTDB): domain Bacteria; phylum Verrucomicrobiota; class Verrucomicrobiia; order Opitutales; family Intestinicryptomonadaceae; genus Merdousia. The sequence goes on from CAKTTC010000016.1 coordinate 2,799, forward strand.
GGGTCTGTTTCCGTTTGGTTTAGAGCCGTTGTAGCTGCTGAAGGGTCTGTTGTTTGTCATTAATTATATGTATATTTTTTGTGATGTATGCTTTATAGAATATGATATTTGAAAAAACTTCAATATTTTAATCGGAATTTTTTAGGCGTTGTATATTCGCGCCCAGCTGTGCAAGCTTGCCGTCCATATTTTCGTAGCCGCGGTCGAGGTGGTAGATGCGGTTTATGCGCGTCTGCCCCTCCGCCGCAAGTGCGGCAATCACCAACGCCGCCGACGCGCGCAGGTCGCTTGCCATAACGGGCGCGCCCGAAAGCTTTGTTCTGCCGCGGAAGATTGCGCTTGCGCCCTCGCGCGAGATGTCCGCGCCCATTCGGCAAAGCTCTGGCACATACATGAAACGTTCGGGGTAGATGCGTTCGGTGATGATTGAAATTCCGTCGGCCTGTGTGGCAAGCGCGCCGAGCTGCGCCTGAACGTCGGTCGGGATTCCGGGGTAGGGCAGGGTTGTCGCCTCAATCGGCAGAATCTGGGCGTTCGTGGCGTCGGCGAAAATCGCGTTTCCGCCCTTTGCCTCAACGGGGCAGCCCGCCTTTTCGAGCGCGTCGATAACCGAGCTTAAGTGCCGCTTCTGTGCGCCCTTAACAAGCACTTTTCCGCGCGTTGCAAACGTCGAAATAAGCCACGTTGCCGCCTCTATTCTGTCGGGCAGAACCGAGTGCTCCACGCCGCCGAGCCGCGGCACGCCCGTGATTGTTATTGTGGGCGAACCCGCGCCCTCTATAAGTGCGCCCATCTTCACGAGCATTTTGCACAGGTCGGTGATTTCGGGTTCGCACGCGGCGTATTCTATGACCGTTGTTCCGACCGCCAAAACCGCCGCCATAATTATGTTTGCCGTTCCCGTAACCGTGCTTCCGTAGCGGCCGCCCAAGTAGACCGTAGCACCGCGCATTCTGCGGGCGTCGACACAAATGTAGCCTTTGTCGATTTCGACCGAGCAGTTCAACGCGCGCATTCCCTTCAGGTGCAAATCGACGGGGCGCGCGCCGATAACGCACCCACCCGGCATTGAAACCTGCGCCTTTTTCAGACGCGCCGAAAGCGGTCCCAGCAGGCAGATACTTGCGCGCATTTTCCGCACAAGCTCATACGGGGCGAGGGGCGAAACGTCTTTCGCCTGAATTGTCCAGACTCCCTTTGCGGTGTTTTCAACTTCCGCGCCCACCGCCGCGAGGATTTCCGCCATAAACCTGACATCGCTCAGGTCGGGGACGTTTCTGAGCACGCATTTTTCGTCGGTAAGCAGAGCCGCCGCGAACATCGGCAGGCACGCGTTTTTTGCGCCCGACACCGAAACTTCGCCCTCAAGGGGGCGACCTCCCTCAATCAAAAGTGAATCCATTGTATCTCGAAAACTAAAACTTCCCTTCTTTCTCCGTCAATCAAAAAACTTGCGAGAAAAACTTGTGAGGACGCCGCCTCCGTTGCGTGATTTTTATTATAATACAGAAAGGGCTTCGCGTTTTAAAACGCAACGGAGGCGTCTCGCGGCTTATGGAGGTTTTGTTCGGGTGGTCTGTGCGCAAGCACTATCCCACCTTGAATTGGCGAAGCTTGCGCATTTTTATCTTGAAAAATTCAATTCAAAAGCAAGCCCTCGCGGATTTGCAGAAAGGTAAGTTCGAATCAACATTGTGTTCCGTAAAAAAAACTTGTGAGGGCGACGCCTCCGTTGTATTCTAAAAAGCGAAGCTTTATTGTATAATAAATAACAAACTTACAACGGAGGAGTCGCCCTCGCAATTTTTTTCTTGCAAATTTCTGGGGGGGGGTAATTTACGCAACATCTTATTCAAAGGTTGGATAGGATTTCTTTCTAAATCATTCTATTATTACGCGTAATAAGGATACAAAAACTATGAAAAAAACACTGATAACATTGTGTGTCGCGGCTTTCGTGGGTGCGTTGTCGGCGGAAGAAAACTTGGCGTCCGTTGACCTCGACAGCTCGAATGCGTCGAATGCTGATCCGTCCACTTTCTATAAGTGGTATGACAACCCCTACGTAGTTGCGGGAAACGGCACAATCAACTTCACTGAAGGCAGTCTTGCAATCATCGCGAACCGCGGCATTCGCGACTATAGCGGAACAATAAACCTCGCCGCGGGGGCAACCGATAACTACTTGTATATCGGTTCGAATAAACCGAACCAGCTCGGTTTTTCGGGCTTCAAGATTGTCGGCGGCGACACTACCTCTTCGCTTACCATCTCGGAATACACGGGCGGCGATTACAAGGCGGGACACGTCCGCGTGACGGGCGGCGGAACGCTTTTCTCGGCCGATAAGGCGAACGTGACGCTCACCGACCTGAAAATCGGTTTTGTAACAAATACAAACACGGGCTTGCCGAACACCACCACAGGCAGAATCAACCTCACGGGCGGGGCGACAATCAACTACAATATCGACGCCCTCTACAGTATGAATGCCGGCAACACGGCGTTGACGGACGTAAACAACGACCTCGGTATGTCGTTCATTTCTTCCGACAAAACGGGCAAGGTTGTTTTCGGTGAAAACGCGCTCTTGAACAATATGACGTTCAACGGCGTTGCGGTTACGCTTGCAAGCAACACGACTTTCACGGGCACGAACTACATAACGGAAGTTGCGTTCAACAAGGACGTTTCCTTCGAAAAAGTCGGCGGTTCCGGCATTAAACTTATCGATTTCGTAAACGGAAAGGGCGTTACGGTTACTGTCGGCTCGGGCACAGTCGCGGGCGACATCAACACGAACAGCAACCTCCTCAAAGTTGCGGGCGACCTTACCACGAATGCGAGAACTTCGGCTTGCAAACTCTACATCACAAGCACGGGTTCTATTACTTCGGGCAACGGCTCCAACAACGTAAACTCACTGGTTGTTGAAACGGGCGGTTCGTTCTCGGTTTTGGCTCAGGGCGGCACGGGCGGTATGGCTCTGCGCGGCAACGCCGATATTGACGGTTCAATCCTTATTGTAGGCGGCAGAACGGCTCCCACAGCGGCAGCTATGGCCGACCAGTATTCCTTCGCAATTCAGGGCTACACCACAACATTCGGCGCAAACGCCACCTTGGACCAGCAAACCTACAGCTCCGTAATGGACTCTTACTTTGCCAAAGGCTCAAGGGTTGTTTCGAATTCCGCAAAGGGTTCGTTGAAGCTCGCCAACATTCTCAAAATCGGCGGTTCTGCGAGACTGGTTCTTAACACAACCGACGCGTGGATTTCGGGCTATGCCTCGGAAGCGTGCGGCGCGACATCGCAGGCAACTTCGGTCTTCGCGATTGTCGACCACTACGACGAAACTGCCTCGACTCTCGCCGTTATCGAAATCAATGCCGAAAACAACATCGGCGGCTTCCTCTTCGACGCGGCCGACAGCAGACTTAAGCTCCACTTCGGCGAGGACGGCAGCCTCGTTCTCGGCGAAGACGAAAGCGTGAAGTCGCTGAGCGGTTCGGCTCTTGATTCGGCCTCAATCGTTCTCTCTTCGGAACTTACAAACAAACTCAGAGTCTACGACTTGACCGAAGAGGAAATCAACAAATACTTCACGACCGACAGCTCCGACTTGATTATCGAAGCCGTTAAACAGGCCGACGGTTCGTATTTCGTAAACGTTGTAAGCAACGTCCCCGAGCCTGCCACATGCGCGGCAATCCTCGGCGGTTTGGCAATAGCTTTCGCGTTGATTCGCCGCCGTCGCTAATCGAATATTTTAGCAAGTAAACTTAAAAAATTGTTTTTAGCGCAAGCCTTTCGGGATTCCGAAAGGCTTTTTTTTATGTCTGTTATAACTCCGAAAGAGGCGCGGATTGAACCTTGTTCAATGCCGCTTTACCCAAAATTAAAGCTGCGACTTTAATCAATAATCAAAGACGAATTGCCTATGGCAATCGCCGCCGCTTTAGGAATTATAAAAAACGCCGCCGCTTCAGGAATTATAAAAAATATAAAAACGTTTGACAAGTAAACCGCCTTTGTGGAGACTGTTTTTCGTTGCCGCGTGTGCGGTGGAGAAACTTATCATGAAAGTATTTACCTATGTATTCTTGCCGATTCTTTTTGCGGCGCAGGCGGTTGCCCAAAGCGTCGAATTCGGCGTTGACAGTAAAACAGGCGCGCTTGATTCAATCCGTGTCTCGGGCGATTCGCGCGATATGAATTGGACGCTCAAGGCGGGGCAGAAACGCTATATCAAAGCCGCCGACCAGTGGGGCTTGGGGCGGTTCGTCCAAACCGACGCCTACGGAACGCAGACGCAGCGCGCGTGGAGTGCCCCCGTGAAAGTGGAAAATTCGGGCGGCGCGGCAAAGTCGGTATACGATTGCGGCGACGTGGAAATAACGGTTGCGCGCGAGCAAAAAAACGGCGATTTGCTCGAGACGTATTCGTTCAAAAACAAGTCGGCAAACGCGCTGAAAATTTCAGACATAGCTGTAAATACGCCGTTTAACGACAACTACGACAAGTCGGACATCTGCCTGAACGGGCGTTGCCACGCGCACATTTGGGCGGACGGCGGCGACAGCTCCTACGTCTGCGCAATAAATATGGGCGCGCGCGCGCCGCACTTGGGGCTTGTTATGGTTTCGGGGGCGATGGACGGTTACGAAATTTCGAAGCGGTCGAAGAAAACGGGAATGTCGAATTTCAGGGGCGTGATTGCAATGCGCCTGAAGCCGTTCGAGCTTGGGGCGGGGCGGACGAAATCGTTCAAATGGACGCTTTTCTCGCACGCGGGGTGGGACGACTTTTTCGAAAAGGCGCGCTCACGCGGCGCAATAACGGCGCATTTTAAAACGCCCACAACGGCGGTTTTGGGCGAGAAAATAGAGGTTGTCTTCAAAGGAAAAACGCGCAATCCAGAGGTGCTTGTAAACGGGGCGGCGGCAGAATTTTCCAAGCCGTTTTTCTCCGACGAAATTTCCGTAAAGCTCGACGCCGCCGAGCTTGGCGAAGTCGTGTTCGAGCTAAGAGACGGCGGGAAATCAACGCGGGCGGTTGCAAACGTCGTCGAGCAGCCTCAAAAAATCATAAAGCGCAGAGCCGACTTCATAACGGCGCACCAGCAGCTGAACGACCCCTCCGACGCGCGCGACGGCGCGTTTATGGTTTTCGACAACGCAGAAAACAAAATCTACAAAAACACGGGCGCGCGCAAGTCGAACGACACCGACGAGGGCGCGGAACGCAACGGAATGGGCATTCTGCTTTCGCGCTTGGCGCAGACCGACGCCGCCTATGCCCCCGCCGCGCTGCGCTACGCAGAATTCGTTTCGGGAAAGCTGCAAACGCCCGACTTCGTGACGTATTCAAGCGTGTCGCAGACAACGCGCAACCGTTTCTTCAACTACCCGTGGGTGGCGCGCCTCTACTGCGAAACCTACAGGTTCACGAAAGACAAAAAGTGGCTCGAACGCGCGTTCGGAACAATGAAGTCTTTTTACAGGCAGTTCGGGCACGAACGCTACACGCTCGACACCCCCGTGAAAATTTCCATAGACTGCCTGCGCGAGGCGGGCATGCAGCAGCAGGCGCAGTCGCTCTTGGCCGACTATGTGAAATCGGGCGAATTGTTCATTGCGCGCGGCGAGAACTACCCGATTCAGGAGGTCGATTACGAGCAGAGCATTGTCGCCCCCGCGGCGTCGCACCTGCTCGAATTGTATTTGCTCGACGGCGACAAAAAGTGGCTCGACGGCGCGCGCGACCAGCTCCGCCGCTTGGAGGCGTTCGACGGCCGCCAGCCGCACTACCGCCTCAACAACGTTGCAATCCGCCACTGGGACGGCTTCTGGTTCGGCAAAAACAGAATGTGGGGCGATACCTTCCCCCACTACTGGAGCGCGCTTTCGGGAATATCGTATGCAATGTTCGCCGACGCAACGGGTTCGGACGAATTCCGCGCAAAGGCGGTCAACAACCTGCGCGCAAATTTCTGCCTGTTCTTTGCCGACGGCAAGGCGTCGTGCGCGTATGTTTTCCCCGACAAGGTTGACGCCCAGCCACGCAAAGTCTACGACCCCTTTGCCAACGACCAAGACTGGGCTTTGGCTTTCTACCTGATGTTTACCCAAAAATTATACTGATGATTTTCTACATTCACGGACTCGGCGGAGGCGAAAAATCCGCAACATACCAAGGCTTGAAGCAACATTTCGGCGACGTAATCCTGCTTGCGTATCCGTCGGAAAGCGCGCCGTTTGCGGAGAACCTGCGCGTGATATCGGAAAAGTTTTTCTATCACGCAAAGTTTTCCGAAAACGTGGTTGTTGTGGGCACTTCGCTCGGCGGATTTTTCGCAACGAAGCTTGCCGACCTCTGCGCCGAATACGAGCTGCCGCGCCTGCGTCTGCTTCTGGTAAATCCCGCCGCCACGCCGTTTAAAACGGCTTCGGGACTGGGGTATCCGAAGGAGCTTGTTGACACATACAAGGGAATTGAAATTTCGCGCAACGCGGGCGTGAAGAAAATCGTCGTTCTTGCCGACGACGACGAACTGCTAAATCCCGACGAGACTGCCGCCATTCTTTCGCCCTGCCGTATGGAGCGGTTCGCGCGCGGCGGACACAGCTGCTGGAACGCGCTCGGCGGCGACATTGCGGGGTTTGTGCGCGAGCTTGTGGGCGCGTAGGGCGGTTGTAGGTTTTTTGAATTTTAATTGTAATTGATATTAAAAGATGTTTTATGTTTGAAAAAATTGTCGCGGTTTTCTGCGCTGCGTTTGCGTTCGCGGCGTCGGTCGGCGCGCAGGAGGCGGCCGAAGGCGGTTCGCCCACGGAGAAGTATTTCAACTCCGTGAAGGTTGAGTATTCGGCGGGCGGCGGCAAAGCCGATATGCCGTATCAGGTAAAACGCCGCAAGGACGGCGCGTGGCGCGTGCGCATTCCCAAGGAGGATTTTGCAAAATCGGCGGTCGATTTCATCGACGTGAAAATTCCCGCCTGCTACGCAAAAAAGGGCGAGGAGGGCTTTTTCATCAACACGCAAAACGCAATCGGCACGTTCAAAAAGGACGAGGGCGGCTATTCGTCGAACGGGCACAACTTCTACGCGTTCTTCGGAATGAAGAATCCGCGGTGCGCGTGGGTGGCAATCGTCAAGAAATCGAAGCTCGAATTTTCGATGGCGGCTACAGTCGAAAACGGCGAATACTGCGTGTTCCCGCGCTTCGAAATAAAGCGCATTGAGGGCGAGCCATACGAGGACATTGTGGTCGATTTCTACGAACTGCGCGGCAAAGACGCCTCATACGCGGGCATGGCGAAAAAATACCGCGCCTACCAGATAAAGCGCGGCGAGGTCAGGCCGCTGAAGGAGCGCGTGAAGGACAATCCCAAGCTGGAGGCTATGGCGAAGTCGATTCTCGTGCGCGCGCAGCACGGCGGCAAGAGAATCCCGAAGGACAAAAACGGCAGGTGGATTATCAAAGACTACACGCCCGAAACCGAGCTTCCCGTGGGCGTCGGCTGCACGTTCGACGAAGTTACGGAGGTCATAAAGGCGTTGAAGGAATCGGGGTGCGACAACATCGTTTTCCACGAAGTCGGCTGGAACAAAAGCGGGCACGACGGCCGCTATCCGCAGCTGTTGCCCGTAGAGCCGAAGTTCGGCGGAGAGGAGGCTTTGAAGCGGACAATAGAAACCGCAAAAAGCTTGGGCTACTACATTTCGCCCCACGTCAACCACACCGACGCCTACCGAATTGCCGACTGCTGGAGCGAAGACTACATTGCAAAACGCGCCGACGGCTCGCTTATGTATGTCGGCTGCTGGGCGGGCGGCAAGGCTTACACGCCGTGCCCAAAGGCGATTTTCGACAGGTTCGTGAAGTCCGACTACCTTATGCTGCGCGACAGGCTCGGCTTCAACGGGCTTCACCACGTAGATGTGATTTCGGCAATAGCCCCGCGCGTCTGCCACGACAAAAACCACCCGCTAAACCGCAAGCAGTGGGCGGCGGCGTATCTGAAGATAATGAAATACGCGCACGAAATCACGGGCGGATTCACTTCGGAGGCGGGCTACGACCACGTTATAAAGTATCTTGACTGGGGCTTTTACATCAATTTCAAAAACCGCTTCCCCGATATGTTCGACCGCATTGTGCCCGTCTGGCAGCTTGTCTACCACGGCATTGTGCCGTCTTCGGCGTTCCATACCGATGTCAACAACAACCTCAGCGGCGACTGGGAGGAAATCAGGCTGCACCACGCGGAGTTCGGCGGCAGACCCGTGTATTACTTGGGCTTGAAGCTCAACCACGTTCCGTCGATAGTAAGCTACTACGCCGAATACCAGCCAATGGCGCGCCTGCAAATGGAGTTTATGGAAGACCACCGCAAACTTGCCGAAGACGTTTATCTGACTGTCTACGCCGACGGCAGCGAGGTTCTTACAAACTACTCTCGCGCGCCGTTTGAATACCGCGGCAAAAAAATTCCGCCGCGCGACTACATGCTTTTTAACGGCGGCATTGTGTTGAGATAGCCGCGTTGGGCATTGGGCGTTTGGCTTCGTGCGGGGCGGGGCTGCCCGCAACGCGTTCGCGCGTCCGCCGAGTCTGCCGCCAGTGCTACTGCTCACCTGTTAGAGCTAATCTGCCGTTTATCCGTGCCTGCGCCTCCCGCGTCCGCCGTTTACCCGTTCCGCCGCCGCCAGTTTGCCGTTCGCCCATCTGTGCCAGTCTCTCACAAGTTCGCGCGCCTGCCGCCCGCGCCCGTTCGTCCAGTGTGCCCGCGCTCCTGCTCCCCCTCCCGTGCCCGTCCACTGCCAAGCGTAGCCAAGTGCAGCAGCATTTTTTGTCGGGCGTTTTCTGAGGGCGCAAAAAAAGACGCGTGTTCGGAACGCGTCTTGTTTTTGAAATCGGGATTCGAGCTACTGCTGGGGAGCTGCGGGTCTTTTGCCGCCCCTGTTTTGGTGGCGTCTGAAGTTGCCGCCGTTTTTGTTGAAGTTCTTTTGGTTGTTGAACTTTCTTTTGCCCCTGAAATCCTTCTTGAAGTTTTTGTCGAACTTTCTTTTGCGGTCGAATTTCTTCTCTTTTTTGCCGCCGAAAATCGACTTCAACGCCGCCTTGATTCGCGCTAAAAGGGAGGGTTTACACTTGGCTTCGTCCGCAGAATTGTAGGAGACAACGCCGTCGAATTTCTTGCTTTCGTCGAAGCGGCGCGGACGTTTGTCGTCGAGGCGCACTTCGATTGTTCTGGGCGTAAATTCCCTCTTTTCGAACGACGGACCTTCGTGCTTTTCGGCGGGTTCGCCCGCGCATTCGCATTCGGCTTTTTCGCAACCTTCAGTGGGCGTTTCGGCATTTTCCGCGTCGGATTTTTCGAAACGTCTGTTCTTTTTGTTCTGGTATCCGTTGATGTTGGAACCGCTCAGTCTTTCGGCTTCTTTGGAGATGTCGGCAATTTCGCCGCACGCCAATTCGCCCGATTTTTTCGATTGCGCCGCAGCCGCTCTGCCGTTTCTGCCGTTTCTACGGCGCGAGCATTTCGGCTTCTCCGAGGCGGAAGATTCTACTGCGGTTTGAACGGGCTGTTCAACCGCCGCGACCTGTTGTTCGGAGTCGTTTTGATTGTTTTCTTCCATGATTGTATGTTTCTATGTTATTGCGGACGGGCGATTTGCCCCTGAAAAGGGTTGTCCGTTTTGGTTGTGTTCCGCGTCCGCGCCTTAATATTGTAAAGAACAACCCATACCGTCTTGCAAACAAGAGCCTAAACACGATTTTTCGGGCAAATCAATAAGTTTCCAATCACAACACATTTTTGGCGTTATGACAATATTTTTTTTAAGAAAGTCTCGACATATTTGTAGGGCGTTGTTTTATCTTTTTTATGCTCAAAATGAAAAGTTTGGTAGACAATCTCTCCGCAAGGGGATTCAAAGTTCACTGCTTTGCCACCGCGCAGGAGGCAAAGGCGTTTTTTCAAAGCGAAATAGTCGACACAAGCGTGGGGTTCGGCGGCTCCGTAACGGTTTCGCAGCTGGGCTTATACGATATGCTCAAAGAGCGCAACAGGGTTTTCTACCACTCGGTTGACAAGTCGCCCGACGTTCTCGCGAACGCGGCGGCGGCGGAAGTCTACATTTTGGGGGCGAACGCGGTCTCGCAAACGGGCGAAATCGTCAACATAGACGGGCGAGGCAACAGGGTTTCGGGCTGCATTTGGGGCGCGAACCGCAAGCGCGTCTACATTGTTTTCGGCGAAAACAAAATTACCGAAGATCTCCCGAGCGCGATTTTCAGGGCGCGCAACATTGCCGCTCCGCAGAACGCGCGCAGGCTCAACCTGAAAACTCCGTGCGCAATAAAGGCTGACAAATGCTACAACTGCAACAGCCCGCAGAAAATCTGCCGCGTCCTCACCGTGCTTTCAAACCCGACTTCCGCCGAAACGCACGTCGTGATAATTTCGGAGGACTTGGGCTACTGATGTTTTGCGCGGCGCGGCAAACGGGCGGCGCGGCGAAAAAAAGTGAAAAAAAGTGTTGCAAAATGCGGCGCGTTGGCGTGTAATGCCAACTTTATTGATTTTCAAAAAGGAGTAATTTTATGTCACAGCACAACAGTTTTAAAAGCGGCGGTTCATCGACTTCCAAAAAACGCAGCGTTCTCAAGCGTTTTGAACGTATCGACTTGTTGCGTAAACGCGGCGCGTTGAAAACGGTTACCCGCGTAACGGGTCTGCCCAAGACAAAGCCCGCCGAATAGGTCGGTCTGCTTTGCGCGTGTTTATGTAAAAAACGGGTTTCGCTCGGGCGGATTCCGTTTTTTTGTGCCCGAACGCTTTTTTTTGATTGCCCTGAGGGCGTCAAAGTGGACAATTACCGCCGTCTTGAATAAACTACATAAATCCAGTTGCCCGTTCGATTCCGTGAAGAGTTCGATGAAGCCGTTGTTCGACTTGTTCGGACGCTTTCTCGCGGAACAGGCGGTCGGTTTCGTTCCAGAAATCCGCGAGGCCGCAAAGGGGGTTATCAGACCCAACGGCAAGCTGATTCGGCCGACGCTCGTGTTCTCTTCAATGCTTGCCGACGCCGACGCGGAAACCGCCGTGCGCAGGGCGGCGATTGTCGAGCTTACGCACATTTCAACGCTCGTCCACGACGACGTTATCGACAACGCAACCCTCCGCAGAAATTGCGCCACCACAAACGCCAAATACGGCGTGCGCACCGCAATTTTGCTGGGAGATGTGATTTTCTCCCACATGATGTCGCTTGCGTTTGCCGATGCCGACCGCAGCGTTGCGGAGCTTACATCGCGCTATATCCGCATTATTTGCGAGGGCGAAATCAGGCAGACGCTTTCCGACAAAAACGAAATTGTCTCTCCCGAGAGGTATTTCGAGATTGTCTACGGAAAAACCGCGGCGTTGTTCGAGCTTTCGTGCAGGCTTGGCGCGATGTCGGCGGGCGCGCCGCGCGCGTGGGTTGAAGCGGCGTCGAAGGCGGGCAAACAGCTCGGCATTGCATACCAGATTTACGACGACGTTTGCGACTGGTTTATGAGCGAGACCGACGCGGGCAAAACGCTCGGAACCGACTTGGTTTCGGGCAAGCAGACTTTCCCGCTGATTGCGCTTATGCGCACGTTCCCGAAGGACGCCGCCGCCGATTTTCTCCGCTCTTTGCCCGATTCGGACTTCGCGACAATCCGCGCAAAAATGACGGAATGCGGCGCGCTTGAAACTTCGGAAAGGGAATTTTTGGGCAGGATTTCGGCGGCGGAAAACGCGCTTGCCGCCTTCCCGCAGTTCAATGCAAAACTGCTCGAGTGTTGCGCCGCCCTCAGGGAAATGGATTTCGTAAAGTAGTATGCCCAAAACCCTGTATCTTTGCGGAATTTCGCACGAAACGGCGGACGCTTCGGCGGTGGGCTGTTGCGCCGTCAAGAAAGAGGAGAGAACCGATTGCGAGGCGCGGTTTATGCGCCGCATGGGGGCGTCGGAGGCGGTGCTGCTTTCGACATGCAACAGGGTAGAGTATTATTTCACCGCCGATTCCGCCGATTTCGACGCGCTCAAAAACGAGTTTTTTGCGGGGCAGCAGCGGTTTTGCTACGTCGAAAAAAACGGGGCGGCGGCGGCGCATTTGTTTGAAGTCGCGTCGGGTTTGCGCTCGCAGATGACCGGCGAAACGGAAATTTTCGGGCAGGTTAAGGACGCCTACGCGCGCGCGTTCGAAAGCGGACACTGCGGCGCGGTGCTCAACGCGCTTTTCCAAAAGGCGGCGCAGGTTGGCAAATGGGTTCGCACAAACACGGGCATTGGGCACGGAAAAATCAGCATAGGCAGCGTCAGTGCGGAGCTTGCCGCGCAGATTTTCGACGGCATTGGGCGCGCCAAAATCCTGCTTGTAGGTTCGGGCGAAGCGGGCAGGCTGATTGCCGACGCGCTGTTTGTGCGCGGGGCGAAAAACACGACCATTGTTTCGGCGCGCCGCGCAAACGCCGACTTGCTCGCCGCGCAAATCGGCGTTCAAAGCGACGACGCCTCCGCGGCTTTCGCGCGCTTGGGCGAGTTCGACATTGTTGTTTGCGCGAGCTCCGCGGGGGAAATCATCACCGCCGATATGCTTCGCGCCGCGCTTGAAAAGCGGCAAAGCCCGATGTTTGTAATAGACCTTTCCGTCCCCAAAAACGTGGACGAACGTTGCGCCGATTTAGACGACGTGTTTTTATACGATATGAAAGACCTTTCCGAGATTGCGGCGGCTAATATGAATTTACGCAGGGGCGAAATTTTGAAAGCGCGCGCGGTTATTGAAAAAAAGGCGTCGGCGTTGATTGAAAAGCTCGGGCTGTAGCTTTGCATTCGGCGGGCAGGGCGCGGGCGGGGCACGGACGGGGCGCACAGACACTGCGAAACGCTATGTGGCGATTTTCACTAATATCCACTCGTTTTGGGGCTGACCCGTGTTGCCCAGACCCCACAACTTGGTTTAGAAAAACAAAGAGCCGCAAGTTGTTGAACTTACGGCTTTAAAAATGGTGGGCGATGCAGGACTCGAACCTGCGACATCCTGTGTGTAAGACAGACACTCTAACCAACTGAGTTAATCGCCCTCGTGTGAATAATTGTCAAGGTATGTTGTAGATTTTCCTCCCCGACTCAAGCTTTTTTTTCGGTTTTTTTACTGCGGCGCGTTTTTGCCGTTTTGTTTCATTGCCTGCAGCGTCCGCACGCGCGGCAGGAAATACGCCACAAAGCCAAGCAGCGGGAAGAACGCCACTATTTTATACACGGTCTCTATTCCGAATATGTCCGCCATATTTCCCAGCAACGCCGACATCACGCCCGCCGCGCCGAACGCCAGTCCGAACATCAGCCCCGACACCATTCCAACCCGCGTCGGGAAAAGTTCCTGCGCGTAAATGAGTATTGCGGAAAACGCCGACGAAATTATGAAGCCTATAACAACGCTCAAAACCGCCGTCCACGCGAGGTTCGCGTAGGGCATAACAAGTGCGAACGGCGCGGCTCCGACTATCGAACCCCAGATAACGAGCCTCCGCCCGATTCTGTCGCCGACAGGGCCGCCCACGAGCGTTCCCATTGCCGCCGCAAACAAAAACAGCGTAAGCAGGCACTGCGCCGTTTCGACCGACGTTCCGAATTTGTGCATCAAATAAAATGTATAATAGTTTGAAATACTTATTGTGTATCCGTTTTTAGTGAACACCAAAAACACCAGAATGCACAGAATAAGCATGACAGTCCTCTTGGGAAGCGGCGCGGAATCGGCGTCGGGGGTGTGTTTTGCGGCGGCTTCGTTTTTTTTGCGCTCGCATATTTTTTGTCCATACCACTTGCAGACGGGGATAAGCCCTACTATTGCAACGAACGCGCAGACCGAGAAAAACGCCACGTTTTGCTGCCCGTAGGGCGAAACGAACAACGCCGCAAGCAGCGGGCCCATGGAGTAGCCGAACGACCCTCCCACTTGGAATATCGACTGCGCAAGCCCGCGCCGTCCGCCCGACGCCATTGAGGTGAGTTTTGCCGCCTCGGGGTGCAGAACCGAAGAGCCCACGCCCGAGAACACCACAGCCACAAACAGCATTTCAAGCGAGGTCGAAACCGAAATCAGCAACAGCCCGACCATTGTAAAGGTCATGCCAATCGGCAGAAACCACGGGTTGGGTTTCTTGTCGAAAACGTAGCCGCACACGGGCTGGAAAATGGACGCGGAAATTTGGTATGTGAGCGTTACCGCCCCTATCTGCGCAAAGTTCAGCGCAAGGTTTGTTTTCAACAGCGGATAAATTGCCGAAATCAGCGACTGCATTGTGTCGTTGAGGCAGTGAGCCAGACTCAGCGCAAACAGTATCCCGTAGAGAGTTCCCCTGTTTTCTTTTTTCATAGCCCGAATATCGGACTGATTGCGCATATTTTCAACTCTTTATTTTCCGCGTCGCATTTGCTGGCGCGCGTGAAGTGGGCGAAGTGCGGGCGCAAAAAAAGCCCCGCAAAGGGCTTCATGTGAGTGCGCCGCGGAGGCGTCGGGGCAAGAAGCAAAGTGTCGGGGCGGTGCGTCTGCCGCGCGCGAAGCGGGGCAGGGGGTTAGTCGTAGAACTGGACGTTATATTCTTTGACGTTCGAAAGAATGTATTTTTTCAGGTCGTTGTTCGAAGAGGTATCGGCGATTGTCTCGATTTTCGAAACGAAGTCCCGCATTTCCTCGAACGACGGCGGCTCTGAAACGAAGCCGAATATGCGTTCGTGCGGTGTTTTTACGAGCGACTCGTTTTTGTGCTGGAGCTCTTCGTAAAGTTTTTCTCCGGGGCGCAGACCTATGAATTTTATTTTGATGTCAACGTCGGGTTCGAAGCCGCTCAGGCGTATCATATGCCGCGCCAAGTCCACTATTTTGACGGGTTCGCCCATATCGAGCACGAAAATCTCTCCGCCCACGGCCTGTGCGCCGCATTGCAGCACAAGCCCGACAGCCTCTGGGATTGTCATAAAGTAGCGCGTAACTTCGGGGTGGGTCACGGTAACGGGGCCGCCTTCGGCAATCTGTCTTTTGAACGTCAAAATCACGCTGCCCGAAGAGCCGAGCACGTTCCCGAAGCGCACCGCCACAAACTGCGTTTTGTTGTCGGGCTTGTTTTGCATTGACTGCACCACCTTTTCGGCGAGGCGTTTTGTAGCCCCCATAACGTTTGTGGGGTTGATTGCCTTGTCGGTGGAAATCAGCAGGAATTTTTCCACGCCGTATTTGCTTGCAAGCTGCGCCACGCGCCAAGTGCCGAGCGTGTTGTTTTTGAGCGCCTCCCCGGGTTGGGCTTCCATCATCGGGACGTGTTTGTGCGCCGCCGCGTGGAAGATGATTTGCGGCTTATACATCGAAATGATGTGCTCCATTCTGTGTTCGTCGGCGACGCTTCCTACGAGCGACTTTATCGAAACGCCGTAGCCCGCGTTGAGCACTTTCTGCTCAATCTTGAACAGCTGGACTTCGCAGTGGTCGAGCAACAGCAGCAGCGACGGCGACTTCGCGGCAATCTGCATACAAAGCTCGCTGCCAATGCTTCCGCCCGCGCCCGTAACCATTATGATTTTCCCCTTAATCATATTGTCTACCGCCTCCGAATTAAGCGCAATCTGCGGGCGGTTGAGGACGTCTTCAATGCTGACTTCGTGGATATTCGAAACTTTCGAGATGCCCGACGCAAGTTCGTAGTAGGACGGCACAATGCTCACCTCTATGCCGAGTTTCGAGAATTTCGAGGTAATATCGGAGATATGTTTATTCGACAGGTTCGATATTGCTATAACGGCTCTGTCGATTTTCATATTCAGTGCGAACGCGCGGAAGTCGGTATTCAGGTCGAATATATTAAGCCCAAGCATTTGTCTGCCGATTTTCTCGGGCGACTCGTCCAAAAACGCGACGGGCTTAAGCCCCATATTCGGCTTGGAAAGCATATCGGAGGCGAGAGAAAACCCGAGGTTGCCCGCGCCTATTATTGCAACGCGCTTCTGTTTGAACGCATGGACGGAATCGCGCATAAGGCGTTCGCGCGCAACTCTCAACGAGAGTCTGAATCCGCAAATCATCACTATTGCGCAGATATAATCCATAACCACCACGCCGCGCGACATAATCACTCCCGCAAACGACAGGCACAAGAACACCACTGCCGCCACTGTCATTGCCCAGAACACGCGCAGCAAATCGGGCATATGGAAGAACGCCAGCAGCTCTCTAAGTCTCCCGAACACTATAAGCGACGTCAACTGGATTGGAATCAGCACGAAATACACCGACTTCAACCAATCATTTTTATAGATATCTTGAAAGTTAAAGTCGAACCTCAGCATAACCGAGATATGGGCGGCTACCAGCAAAATGCCGAAGTAAATCAGGAAAATAGCCAGCGTTCTAAGCGAGAACAGGCTTTTTAAATAGCTCTTCTTCATAGAAATTATAATGCTTCAAATATATCTTCATTTGAGCAAATTTTATTCGATTTTGCAAGTTTTTTATGATTCGGTAAGCGGCGGCAATCGGCTTTGCCGATATGCCTTTGTCTCCAATTAAAGTTATGTGTGTTTGGAAGTGGCGGCAATCGGCGCAGCCGATGTTCCTTTGTCTCCAATTAAAGTCTTTGTGTGTTGAAGCGGCGGCGGAACTCCGTTCAGTGCGCCTTTGACAGGCAATCAAAGAAAGGCAGCCTCCGCCAATCTTCGATTATATCGGTATGTTTTTTTTAGGACGGCGCAAGCGGCAAGGGAAACTTTTCTAAGTTTCTTCATTGTCGTTCGGCGCAAAGTTGCGGGTGCGCAAAAACAAAAAAGCGGGACAAAATCCCGCTTCAAACGCCGCTGCTGCGGCAAAACCAAAGTGCCCGAACTTACGCCTTTTCGACCAAGCCCGCCTTGAGAGCCTTTACGCTCACCCAAGCGCGCTTTACTGCGCCCGTTTCCGTGCGAACCTTGATGCGCTGGACATTCGGCTTGAAAGTGCGCTTTGTCTGTTTGACGAGCTGCAAACCGATACCGCCGCTTTTCTTGCTCTGACCTTTGTGGATAATCTTGCGACCACTTACGGGGCGCTTACCAGTTACTGAACATACTCTTGCCATAAAATTCTTTCCTGTATGTAAAAATTAAAGGGTGATACTTTACGAATCCGAACGGATTTTTCAAGTTTTATTTTTCGACCTCCGCAAACCGAAGCCCGCAGCCCCGATTCGCCCGCCGAACTACGCAGAAACGCCCAAAGCAACCAGTTTTCTGGACGCCTTGTATGCGCTCAGGCGCGCCTTGCGTTTACGCGAAGCCAAAAGTCTCTGTCTTTGGGGATTGGGTTTCTTGCCCGCGGCTTTCTTGCCGGGTTTACGTTTTGCGCACGAAGACCATTGTACGAGTCCGCTCATATTATTTCTTTCTGTTCAGTTCTTGTTTTTTCGTTAATTTCTAAAATTTATAAAAGTTAAATTTGTCAAGGTAGCAGTTTTTTGTTGGCTTTCCAGCTTTTTTTTTATTTTTTTTCAAATCGGAAACTTTTTTACCGAAAATCCGTTCTACAAAATGAGGAAGATGACTACAACTTCGGAGACTGAATTGGGCTTTTCAGCGGCAATACCCGCGCGGCAATCGGCGTCGGGCGGCACGGCGCGCGCCGCGCAACCGACCGACATCGACTCCCTGCTTATGTTGCAGGTTGCGCGCGAGGATTCCGAAAGTGCGCTGCGCACGCTCATCGACAAGTGGAAGAATCCGCTCGTCTCCTTCGTCTACGCCTCCACGCGCGACTTCCAGCTTGCCGAGGACATCGCCATCACCGTCTTCCGCAAGCTCTACAACGCGCGCGAATCATACCGCGCCGAGGCGAAGTTTTCCACTTTCCTCTTCAGAATCGCCCACAACGAAATCATAACCGAATACCGCAAGCGTCAGGCGCGCCCCGCCGAAACCGACGACATTGCCGACATCGACCTTCCCGCCCCCTCCGACAGCGGCGCAAAGTTGCGCGACATTGAGGAGGCGTTCGCCGCCGCCGTCGACAAAATCCCCTCCAAACAGCGCGAGGCAATCACCCTGCTTGTCAGAAACGAGCTTTCCTACGCGGAAATTGCCGACATCATGGGCGAGAGCGTCGCCTCCGTGAAAACCCTCGTCAACCGCGCCCGCGCCCGCCTGCGGGAATCAATGAAAGACTACATTTAACAGGACACTTCCACCATGACAGACGAAAAAATCGACTCGCTTTTAAAGAACTCCGCTCCCCGCGTTTCGGCGGATTTTACCGACTGCGCAATGGCGTCGATTGCCGCCGACCGCGCGAGAACCGCAGAAATCGACGCTTTTTGCGACGCCCTTTTGCGGCGTTTGCCCGCCTCCCCCGAGGTTTCCGCCGACTTCACCGAACGCGCTCTGGCGGCCGTTCGCACGCGCTCTCGCTACGGTTGGGCGGGGCAGTGGGGCAGGTTTGCTTCGGCGTTGGCGGCTGCGGCGTGTTTGACTGTCGGTGTATTTTCAGTGCCGCTTGCCGCTCGCGGGGTTGTGGGCGAAAAGGATTTTGCGGAAATGACGCGTCTGGCGGACGAGATTGCGGATATTTCGGAGGTGGTGTATGAGCAGGAGTTCCTCTCCCTTTTTAAATAAAATAGCGCGTGAAAACGGGGTTGATACTGCGTTTTGTAAAAATTTTTGCTTGGTCACATAGGCTAACTATGCTCCCGACGCAAAAATTTTTCAAAGCCTTGTCTGAACCCCGTTTTGACGCGCTATTAAAGGACATAAACTTTAATGAATAATCAAAGCGGAATTGAATTTCATTCAATCCGCACCTCTTTAGGAAATGTAAAAAATTTCGCGAAACAATCGGCAGTGGGGTAGTAGGCTAACTACAGCCGCCACCGCCTCAATTTCGCAAAGCCTTGTCTAAAACGCAATTTGTATTCGCTCGCACGGCGGTGCTCGGCTCACCCCTGCGGGGTAATTGCTACGCAATTATACTTCCCAAAAGCTTGCCTTCGGCAACTTTTGTGATGACGCGTTCTCAAGGGGCGCAGCCCCTTGACCTGAGCGTTCGTAGAACGCTCATTGTGTAATACGGCGTAGCTAACCGCTACGCCTTTCTGTTTGTATCCCGCATTGGCTTCGCCAATGGCTAATCATTCTAAACTGAAACTTTAACCGCCAAACAAAGGCGTATTGCCTTGGCAATCGCCGCCACTTTAGGAATAATAAAAAACTTTAACGAAAACGCAAAGGCGAACGGGCTTTGCCCGCCGCCGCCACTTTAGGAATTATAAAAAATTAAAAAAGCGCGAGGCTCGAGGCAGGACTTTATTAGACTTTAGCGCGCTCCTATCGTCGCTATGCTCTTGGCTTCGCCAATTCAACGTAAGCGGGCTGAAGCCCGTAACCACAAAAGTTGCCGTAGGCAAGCTTTTGGGGAGAATAAAACACGAAGTGTTTTATCCAAAGGGCGACCACGTTTACGTGGGAAGCTTTGCCGTAGGCAAAGAGCCGAGCGAAGCGAGTGCCGAGACATTTGTGAAACAAATGCGAGTTCAAAACAGCGCGGATTTTGCAACGCAAAACCAAGCGAGCGAGTTCAATCGAAGCCAAAACCAAGTGATGTCCGAGAGCGTTTCTTGCGGCGGTTTTTTATCGTAGGAGATTGAACAAAGTTCAATCTCATATGCTTATAAATAGCGAAACCGCCGCCGCAAGAAACGCGCCCTCGCGCTTTTTTTTTCTTGCGTTGCGGGAACGGCTTTAATAGTGTGGTTGTCATCAAAACAATTTCTACTTTTTTCGAAAAAATGAATACCCCCCGTATACAGAAAAAACAGAGAAAGGCGTTTGCGCTTGTTCTTGCGCTTGCGCTTATGGGCTTTATGGTGCTGCTTACAGTGTCGCTTGCGACAATGGTTAGCATGCAGACCAAGCTGAGTAAACAGGCGGAAAACACGTTCAAGGCCAAACAGGCGGCGAAGTTTTCGGCATATCAGGCTATGGGACAAATCCAGTCGACACTGGGGCCCGACCAGCGCATAACCGCCAACGCGGCAATACTTACGGACTCGATTCACTCGGGAATAACGAGCTTGGATAACGACTCCAACTTTAATTGGTGGTCGTCGCCGATGCGTATAAGAAGAACCGACGCCGACGATATTTCGGGGTCGGTTGCGCCCAATAAATACTGGGTCGGCGTGTGGAATTCCGCGCGCGGGCTGCACCCCGCCAAACAGGAGCGCAGAGAGTCGCGTTCGTCGTATGTCCAGAACGTGAAAGACCGCGCAATAACGTGGCTTGTTTCGGGCAACGAATACGCTTCGGAGGCGAACGTCAAAAACGGCGCGACCGACGCGGATATCCGCTACAAGCCCGATAACAGACTTAAAGAGGGCGAATTCGTGCGCGTTGCAACGCGCAATTCCTACGCGCGCTTCGACGGCAGAAGGGATTCGTTCGACGACGTTGTAGCCCCCATCGTGGAGCTTGAGCAGGATACCGACAACGACACCGTTGAGCGCGATTCGGGCATTCAGCACAGAATTGCGTGGTGGGTTTCCGACGAAGGCCAGAAGGCGTCGCTCAACGCCATCGCAAGCTACGACTTTAAAATGCACGCGCGCTCGGTCAACAAATTCAGAATACAGAGCCTGCCGTTCTACTCGGGCGTGCAGGGCTTGACGCTCGGCTCGACGGACTCGCGCCTTTACGATATAGAGCTTGACGACGACGGCTCAGACAACTCGGGCGTGATGATTGCAAGAAACGCCACAACCCTCGCCGACCTCGACGCAATAGCGAGCGCGGCCGTTTCGCCCGATACCCCTCCGTCGAAACTGCTTTTCCACGCGGCTACGTGCAACACAAAGGGCGTTCTTGTGAACGTTCGCGACGGCGGTTTGAAGAAAGACCTTTCGCTCGGCCTTATCCAGACGAACGCCAAAGACGACGAATACGCCAAAACCACCGAGCAGGAAATCAAGACAATGCCCGAATACTTCCCGCGCCCCTACGGCGTGGCGGGCTATATGGCGAAAATCCCCGCGTATCCGATTGTCTTTACCAACAGATCAAAGTGGAAACACACGAGAATCGAAAACAAGCCGAAACTTCTCGACGCCAACGAAAACGGGGGCAGGGAGTTCGCGGGGCACATCTTCGGCCCGCAGATTTTCGGCACGGAAAAGAAGGTCGGCAATTACGAGGCAATGTCGGGGCTTAACGGCAGCGGCGAAACGTTCTGGGCGTCGCTCTACGATACCGACAAGTCGCTTTTCAAAGACCCCGGCGGCGCGTTGTGGGACCAGCTGCGCTCATACTACAACCTGCGCTCGCCCGACAATCCCGCAGGCTCGGTAATCAGCGCGCGCGTGCAGACCGACGACCGCTACGGCGCAAAGCCCGTTGTGAAGCGTTTCCAAATACACTTCGTCCCCGCGTTCGTGAATTGGACGGCGCAGAAATACGGACTGCGCCTGCACATAATCCCGATGCTCGTTTTGTGGAATCCCTACGATACGAAAATCGGCGAAGACGCCTACTATGCAATCCGCGTTTCCACCGACGACATCTACCGCTACTTCTCGCCAATCGGCTCGTTCCGCTTCGCCATAGGCTACAAATCGGGCAGCTACTTCCAGTGCCTGCGCGACCACCTCGCGGAAAGAATCAGCTTCCCGAACGGTTTGTTCCCCAACGGCGGATTGTTTGACGACGACTACAAAAAGCGCAACGGTTTTCTTACCACTAAATTCTGGACATACGGCGGCGGAAGCATGATATCGGGCGGTAATAACGACTATATCAGCGGAAGCCAGCAGGGCTTTATTTCGCAAACTTCGCCTTTCAGATCAATGAACGGCGCAGACAAAACGTGGTATCCGCTCGGCTACGGAACAATAGCGCGCGGAACGGTAGCCAAAAACTCGGGTGAACGCAACACGCGCTATTTCATACACTATGCCGGCGGATACGGCAGTGTAAATTACGCGAACAGGCTGGAATTTAAGTCGTTCGCAATCGGGAATATAGGTCTTGAAGAGCGTGCAACCGAAAAATCGGTGAATGCCTACTACTTTGAGCATATCCTCAATGAGGACAACATGACGGACATGGTTATGCTCTATTCAAACAACACCGACAGACAGAATCTCGACGAAAGAGTCTCCAAAATCGGGCGCGTGCTTAAAGTTCCGCTGTTCCTTAACAACCTCTACGTCAGCCTTTGCCATGGCGACTACAATTCTGTGGCCGATTACCAGAACGACAAAGTTTTCTGCGGACAGCGTCTGATTGACGCATACCAAGTTCCCACAAACGGCTCGCAGATTTTGTCGGCGAATTCCGACCGAGTCGCCACTGCCGACATGCACTTCCTCGCCTACGACCCTTCGGGTATAGACGCGGGGGCAACAAAGGTTTTTGCAATGCGTTCGCCCGTAAACTACTTCGGCGACGCTTCGAAAACTTCGAGCAACAGCGGTAAAAACGGGCCCAACGGCTTCATGGAAAATAACGGCAGATTCCCGTATGTGGAACTGAAGGCCGAACTTTTGCCCGTCGGCGAGGGCGGCAACTTGGGCGGCTGCTTCTATGTAGACGTTCCGCACCCCGAAATGGAGCACAATGCCAAGTATAACAGCAACAGGCCGCAGGTTATAAATGTGGTAAGAGGCGGCAGCGAAAGCGGCGGCAGTTCCGAAGCTCACTGGAACCCGCAAAACAGCTGGGACAGCTCAGTTACAAACCCCTATATACTGTTCGACTTGCAGACAATCAGGGACGACAACTTTACCGACATCTGCGGAAACAGTTCTTCAGCCCTCAGCATAAGCGACTTGTATATCGATATGGATATTGTCCCGACCATGCCCTTTTCAAATTCGGGATACGCCACCGCTCAGGGCACTATGAATACGACAATGCAGCATACGCCGCTTGCATACGGCTTCGGTTTTGCAACGTCTACGGCTTCCGCAACCACGGAGGAAAGGCAGCTTTCGCTCTCAATCTGGATTTACAGAAAAGACGGCATGACGTTTGAAAAAATGCGTCCGATGAATCAGAACGAATCATACCTCGGCGAGGGAACGGGCGTCGATTTCGTCCCGCTTTTGGCGCATTTCAAGGGGCTTAAGAACTTCATTCAGAGAAAGTATCCCAGTTTCCCCAACCCGACGTTGTCGCCGAGAAAGGTTAACAAGTCTGACAACAACATTCTCTGGAGCAACACGAGAATGCCGGGGTATATGGCGTTCCAAAACAATCCCGCCGCGGGCAGCGGCACGGGCACGGGCTCGCTGCTTTCAATGGATCCGCCCGTGAATTATTTCCAGAGGATAGACAGCAGGATAAGGACGGATACGGTTTACAGAAAGGACGACTCCAAATTCCAAGCCGCCATTGAGGCGTTGCCCAGCACTGCCGGCAATTCGGGAACTTCGAGAAATCTTTCGGCTTCGGACTTCTATCTGAAGTTTATCGACAACGCCAATTATGTAGACGCAAGAACCGCAAGCAACCAGCGCGCGGCGTTCAATGCGCGTTTCTTCATCAACTGGCTGCCCATAAACCCGCGCCGCCATTCGGCAAACAACTGGCCGTGGAAACCCACCAGTTCGGCAACCACCCCCGCCGTGGGCGATTTTCTCCCCGCGGCAATAAAGCCACTCGGCGGAACTACGGTGATTTCCTCGGGCGAAGCAGCCAACAACTCATACGCAACCAAGCTGCAAAACGTGGTTTCTGAATACATTCCCTACGGTATTGTTTTCGGCCACCCGTATGCCGACGAAGAAGAGTCTGACCGTAACGGCGTAAGCCCCATTACAAACAAGAGGCTTTTCGTCAACGGCTCAATGCTTGCCACATACAATTCGCTCGACTTCAACACCCGCGAAGACAACAGAAAAGACGAAAGCCGCTACTGGGGCAGAAACAACAAAACCGCCTACGCTTCCGACTTCGTCTACGCCGACGACCGCTCGCGCGCGCCGCAGTTCGGCGGAGTCTCGGAAATGGGCTACAAAATTTCGTCCACGAGCGACTCCACCGCATACATCGGGCTTTCAAGCTCCAGCGGAACCGATGTCAACGCCCTCCACCACATCTTGCGCGAAGAGGAGGTTGTCCACAACATAGCAAACTTGGCGGGCGCTCACCTGACTTTCGGCGAGGGCAAGACGGAATCGGCCTCCCCCCACGAATCGTATCAGGGCTACGCCAACCAGACTTCCGGCAAGCGCGCGTGGCAGGTTTCATACGCGTTGCGTTCGCCCGAAAATATGACTGTCGACATGGCGATAGGCAATTCGCTTTGCCCCAACAGAATTTGCCCCGAATACACCCACCAGATAATGTGGCTTGACGAGTCGTGCATAATGAACGATGCAAACCTCGGCGGTGCAAGCAAAACGGGCGTAAAAGACGGCAAGCGTTCGGCAAACGGCGCGGAAGACAAGGTTGTTGCCTACGACACCTCTTGGCACTTGAACGACGCCCTTTGGGACGAATACTTCTTCTCCACTTTGCCCTACCGCCAAAAGGAGTGGTCTACAAACTACAATATGGGCAAGGGCGTTGCGACTCCGCAAAACCCGCGCATACAGTATGTCAGCACCCAAACCACCGACGACTATCTGACTGTGGCCGATATGAGGTATTCAAAAGACCCCTCCGACAAGCAGTTCGAAGAAAACGCGGGCAAGCTTTGGGTGAACGGGCCTTTCAACGTGAACTCAACGAACATCGACGCGTGGAAGGCAATTCTTTCGACATACTACGGCCAGTCTATCGAAGGCTACAACGGCGGGCTTACCGACAACCGCGCAAGCGCGCCGTTCCACAGATGGCAGGCTCCGCTCGACGCCAAAAACAAGGTTACAAGCTCCACGTCAATCTCGCAGGAAGAGGCAATCTTTACGGGATACAGGGCGTTGTCGAACTCGGAAATCGAGGAACTTGCGGCGTCCATTGTGGAACACATCAAGGATAGGGGCCCGTTCTATTCGATGAGCGATTTCGTCAACCGCGCCGCCGCCAACTACTCGGCGGAGGAACGCTACGGAATAAGAAACAACCCCGACGCCGCTGCGGTAGACCTTTCCACGCAGGAATCGCAGGTGACGCCGTCGGTTCTTAATTCAATGATGCAAAGCGGCGGCGAAACATACCGCGTAGGCCATTCGCAAAAGGGCGTTTTGCAGGCGGCAATAGACGCAACTTCAATCAATTCGCAGTTGCACAAACGCTACATCATCACGCCCGACAAGGTTCTTAACACCGTCTGGAAAGACCACTACCAGTTCAAATACTTCTCCGACACCCGCAACGTTTGGGAAAACTGGCGTGCGTCAATCGGCCCTGCGGCAACGGGCGCGCCCGCGTATTTGATGCAGCAGGATTTGCTTGCAAGGCTCGGCTCATTCCTCACCGTCCGCTCCGACACGTTCAAAATCAGAGCCTACGGCGAAATCCGCAATCCCGTTTCGGGCGTTGTAGAGGCAAAGGCTTGGTGCGAAATGGTCGTGCAGAGAACGCCCGAATACGTAGACAATTCGGAATTCGGCAACGCCCCCGCCGACATCTACGGCAGAGAAAAGGAGCTTGGCTACCAGCCGAACATGACCGAATACAACACCGTTATGAACGAATCCAACGGCGGGCTTACAAAACTCAACCAGCAGTTGGGCAGACGCTTCAAGATTGTCTCGTTCCGCTGGCTCAACGAAAACGAAATTTAGGCAATGCTAAACAACACAATGACAAAACTTTTTGTAGGTCTTGTCGCGTTCTTGGGCTTCGGTCTGTGCGCGGCGTCGGCAAGGGACATTTCGGTAAACATAAACATATACAAGTTTGTGTTTATCCGCTCCGTGGGCACGCGCAGCAACAGGAGTGCGCTGGAGTCGGAATATTGGTATAAATCGGGCGGGCAGTGGCACTCGTTTTCGGTCGACGGAAACAGGGCTTCCATTTCCTACACGGGCTCTGACAGGCTTACGCTGTTCAAGAAAATCGGCAAAGACGAGAAGGACGACAAGTCGTTTTCGCCTTTGCAGGAGGTTATTTTACCCTCGAGCGCGCGCGATATTTTCCTGCTGATGATTGAGCGCAACGGTTCGGCGGAGTTCTTCCCGATGAACGTTTCGCCCGACAGAATGCCGCGCGGAAAAATCGCCGTGATGAACCTCTCCGCGCGCGCGTTGGGCGTTATGTTCGACAAGGAAATGGGCGGGCTTAAGCGCGGTTCGCACCACATCTTTACGCCCTCGAAAAAGACGGGAGACAACCCGATTCCAATCCAGATTGCAACGCGCGTTGACGGCAAGTGGGAGGTTATCTACAAAAACAGGGTTCGTTGCGAGAAATCAAAACGCAACATTCTGCTGATTTACGATACTTCCACAAACTCGAAGCTGCCGCAGTTCAACGTCCGCACTGTTGAATACTAAGGCGCGCGGCGCGGGCGGAAACGTTCGGGCGCAAGGCTTGGACGCAGGTGCGGGAGTGGCGCGAAGAAACAAAAAAGGCTGTCGGTTGAATCCGACGGCCTTTTGTTTTGGGAATTGCGGTTTCGTTTTGAAAAGCCGGTTTCGCGCGGCTGTTTTTTTCGGGCGTTCGCCGCAGGGATTTTGAGCTTGCTTGCGCTTTGCCATACGCGCGGGCGGCGCGGCGGGCAAGCGGCACTTCGGGCGGGTAGGCGGCACTTCGGGCGGGCGGGTTATTCGCCAAGCCTTGTTTTATACATTGTTTTGCCGACCTCGCGCAGGACTTCGACCATTTCGGCGTAGGGAGTGTCGCAAATGTCGGTGAAGCCCGTGTTGAAGTTTTCGCCGTCGAAGCGTTCCGTGGTTGCCTGATCTGAAAATTGGTGCCAGTGCGTGCCCACTATGAACGGGTTTTCGAGCGCGTCGGAAACGTAGCGTTTGTAGGCTTTGGCGCGCTCTTTTTGGTTGGGCGTAAACATAAGCGAAGTGTGGAATTTGCCCGTGTCGGCGGTTGAGCCGAAGTGGAATTCGCCTATGACTACGGGCTTGTCGATTCCCTCGGGAAGCCCTACGTTGTCCATTCTGTAGCGGTAGCGGTTGAAACTGAGAACGTCGCAATACTTGGCGGCAATGGAAATGATTGCGGGGTTGTGGTCGGAGAAGCGGCAGCCCATATACAGGAGGGCGGGGTCGAATTTTTTGATTTCGTCCCTGATTGTTGAGAAATATTTTTCCACAACCTTCAGGCTGAACGCCTCCAAATCCGCTGCCGAAGCGTGTTCGGGAACTTCGGTCAGCTCGAGCACGGCGCGCCAGTCGGCGTAGTTCGCGCGCCGTGCCTTGTTGAGCGCGGAAATGTCGCCGTATTTCGCCTTCAGGTCTTCCACAAAGACTTTTTTGCCGAAAAACTTGGCGGGCGAACCCAGAACAAGCCTTGCCAGATGTCCGTTTCTGCCCCATTTGTGCTCGTTGTCGACAAACAACCCCGCGCACCACGGATTGGAAAATTCAGCCTTGCGCGCCTGAAAAACGCCGCGCAGATACGCCGCAAATGCGGGGTCGAAGGGGTCGCAAATGCCCCACCACGCGCCGCGGCTGCCGGTAAACATCGGCCCGCGCGTTTCGATTCGCTCAATGAACGGCGTTTTGTTTTGCCCGCGTATGAGTTTGTCGGACGAATTGGCCATTGTGTTCAGCCCCCAGCTGTGCAGGCGGCGGTGCGAGATGTCGGCGTAGGCGTTGCGCCAGTTTGCGCCGTATTTGCGCATGAGGTTTGCGGCGGAAAAATCGTAGGTGCGCTTTATCCCCTCCTGAACGTAGTAGGGCGCGAGAAGCTCGTCGTTGGTGCGGTAGAATTGCGCGAAGGCGTCGTCGGGTGCGGGCAGGTTTTCGAAATAGTTGTCGCGCCCGTCAAGCGGCGTCACCCCCCGACGACGGCGAAACGCGCACAACCCCGTGCGACCAGAACAAATGCCCTTCGGGGGCGACCAGCCACCACTTTCCGCCGTATTTTTGCACTCTGAACCTCCCCGTGGCCTCCAGCTTCTTGCCGAGCCACCCGCCGAATTTGTCGCGGTCGGCGGGGGCGGGGTGCGCGCGCAGGTCGGCTTCCTCCTCCGCTTTTTGCCTTGCGAAGTCGGCATCGGAAAGCACCTTGTTTTTCCAGTGTTTGAACTTAAACTGGCCGTATTTGTCGATGAACGGGAAGAACTGCTCGGGCGACATCGAATAGTGGTCGGGCAGCTTTTTTGCGGACGTGTCGAGCGCGGTTATTTTTGAAATTCTGATATCGGGAAATTCCGACATCGGCGCGGTTGTTGAAAAGCGGAAAAACGCGACTGCCGCCACTTTTGCCATATCGCCGTTCGCGGTTCTGTCGCCGCGCAAAAACGGGTCGTTGCGCATAAGCTTCATTTGCGCGAGTATTTCGGGGTGGGCGAGTTTGGGGTAGCCTTCAATTACGGTGCGCTTGCCCTTTCCGCCAATCAACGCCGTCATTGCGCGGTTTTGCTCTCGCGCTTTTGGGCGCGACGCGTCGAAGAAATCGACGCTCAGCATTGTGGAGTATTCGCCGTCGACGTTTTCGTATTCAATTTCGATATCGGTATTGTTTGAAAGGTCGAAGTTGCCGACAATCCTGAACGCCGCGGGAAGCTTTATGCGCCCGAGGCCGTCGCGCGGGGCGGGTGTATTGTCGTCGGCGGGATTTCTGCCGATTAGGACTTTTTCGGCGGGCGTTGACGCGTCGAAAAGCACGATGTTTTCGGCGCGGAGTGCGGACGCGAATGCCAAAACCGCCCCGCCTGCCGCAAGATAAAAAGCAACATTTTTCATCAAAAAACCTTTCCTGTTTCCGTTTAATCCGTATCGAATTTTAAGCCCGCTGCAGTTTTTGCTCAACGAAAAAAATAGCCCGTTTTGCAAAAAAACGGACTTGTTTTGTTTTTCGCTTTTGTCGGCGGAATTTTACGGCGCGCCCTGTTTGCGCGGTTTATTTCGACACGAAAACGGGCTTGCCGAATTTGGAGTCGGCAAACTTGATGTATTGAAGCCAGTCGTAGAGCAGAATGTTGTGGTTGCCGATTCTTATGTGGTGGCCGACGTCGCCGATGAAGGGCGTTTGCACTTTCAGGTCGGCGGGGGTAGGCGTGTTTTTCGCGCCGAAGAGTTTGTAGATTTCGCACGCCTGCAACAGCGACATAAACTCGCCTTCGGGGTCGCACCAATAGTCGTCGGTTGCGCTTGCAACATAGAGGGCGCGCGGGGCAATGCAGGCAAGCAAATGCTGCTGGTCAATCGGCATTGTTTCGACGTTTTCGACGTATTTTTTAAGCTCGGGCGAATACCAGCGCGTGGAGCTTTCAACCGCAATTTTAGCCGTTCCGCCGAAGTTGCGCCTGTTCATGCGCGCGCCGAGAATGCACGACGAGTTGGAGACGACAATCTTGAAACGCTCGTCCACAGCCCCCGCGTAGAGGGCAGCCTTGCCCAGACGCGAATGCCCCACAACCGCCGCGCGCGAGGCGTCGACCTCAGCCACGCTTTCAAGGCAGTCGAGCGCGAGAATGTTGCCGAACGCCCAAGCGGCTATTGCCTGCGGCGTTATTTTGAAACGATTCGGGTTGTAGATTTTGTAGATGCTCTCGTTTACGCCGCTTTTCTGCGTGGCGTATTTGTCGGGATAAAGTTCGTTGTAGCAGAAAGTGGCGTAGGCGTATCCGGCGGCTACAACTTCGCGAATGGGGTGGCGGTAGGCGCGCGTATTGCGGCATTTTTCCCGTTCCGGAAGGGTTTTTTCTCCGGAGGAATTGTCGGAATCCAAATAACACACGGGTATAATCACATCGCCGTCGTCGATTGCTGCGTGGTTGCCCATAAAGTTTTGGTGTATGAAAACGGCTGGCTTTTCGACGTTTTTCGGGACGTAAAGCAGCAGCGTGAAAGAGTGTTCGCCGCGCTCGTCGCCCGAAATAACGGCAAACTGCATTCTGATTGCCGCGCCGTTGAGGGCGTTGTCGGAGCGTTCGAGCAGCCTGAATTGAACAGAGCGCGGGCGCGGCGGAACGGGCGTGTAGAGCTTGCGCGAAACAAAGTCCATCACTTGCGGCCTTTGTTTCAGCCAGTCCTGCACCGACGTTATGCGGCCGCTCGCGTCGATTTTATCGAGAATGTCGAGCTTCTTGTATATGTCGATTTTCGAGGTGTCGTAGTTTTCGCCGAACTTGCCGACTTTTTGTGTAGGGCGGAGTTCGTAGCGTTCGCCCTCGATGTAGTTGTGCGGATTTTGCGGGGCGGAATGCGCGCGCGGGCACAGTGCCGCCGCCAATGCGGCCGCGAAAAACAGTTTTTTTATTTGTGTCATTTTTTGTTTGTGTGTCTATTTTTTTGATGGGAAAAGCGCGTATGAAAGCGGGGCGATTTCTTTGCCGCGGTGCGCAAATTTAGCGGCGGAGTAGTTGAAGACCGCCTGCGTGCCGTCGGAGTAGACGCACATAAAAACGTCGGGAGCTATTTCGTCGTGGCTTTCGAGAAATTCGAATTGCAATTCGGCGAATTTCCGCGCGTCGGCAGCGGCTGTTGCAACGGCGTCGATGAGGGTGTCGAATTCGCGTTTGTCGCCGCACCTTAGGTCGGCGTCGCCCATCCAGTTGGCCTTTTTGCCCTTCTCGAAGAACGCCGAGTAGACGTAGAGGGTGGGGCGGCCACCGAATTCAAAAACCTTGAGCGCGGTGCGCGCGTCTTTTACGGGGTAGTTAACGGTGTCGGAGGACGGATTGCTGAGCGTTATCCCGTGGTAGACAATCTGCCAGAGCGGAACAACCCTGTCTACGAGGCGGGTTTTTTTGAAAAGCCCTATTCCCATGTAGAGGGCGAAGTCGTTGTATTCCGCAACGTGGTCGAAACCGCCTTCCGACTGCGCCCCGCCGAAATTTTCGCGCGCAAGCTTCATCAGCTTTTTGCAGTAGAGCGCGCTTTTGGCGGCGTTGGTGTAGTGGCGGGTGTCGTAGCAGATTTGCGGCGGAACAATGGAAACAACGTCGAGGTATTCCAGTCCCCTGAAGCCGAGCTTGCGCATCTTCGGGAAATCTGAAACGGCGAAGCGTTCATACGCCGTTTGCATGCACATATAGAAGCTTCTGCCGCCGCTCCACGGCTCTTTTATGGGGCGTTCCCAGAGCTTGCCGTCCTTGGTTTTTGCGACGAAGCTTTCGTCCCACAATTCCGACACGGGATAGCAGCTTGTCGGGTTTGTGTGCCCTACAATTTGGAAGCCCGCCCGCTGCGTTTTTTCTATGAGCGCGCGCAGCTGCTTTTCGCCGCCAAGCTTTTCTTCAACGGGGAAAATCTGCGGATAGCGGCCGTCGTGCCCCATTCTGTTCCAGCCCACCAAGCAGAACTGGACGTTGTCGATTCCGCGCGCCTTTACGGCGTCTACAATTTCGCCGACTTTTTCGAACGGAATTTTTGCATACATTGGCGGTTCGTTTTGCAGTGTCTGGTCCATTACGGGGCTTGGCGCGGGCTTCCACCCCTGTCTGAGGCGGACTTCCGCCGAACGCGCCGCGTAGGCAAGCTCGGGCGATTTTGCCGCCCTTTCGCGGAGCGGTTTTAGCTCTGGGGTGGTTTGCAGTTTGAACGCCCTGTAGGCGCGCCCGATTCCCGAGTAGTTCGCGTTGCGCCCGACGAGTTTTTTGTAGTCTATTATTATGTCTTCATACGGCGCGCCGCGCGAGAGGTCGAAAGTGTGGCACAGTTCGTAGACGCCGTTTTTGAGGGTTATCGTGTTTGTGAAGTCGAACTGCATTCCGCCCACGACCGCAAGATATGCGGTGTCGGCGCGCTTTATTCCGCAAATGGGCATAACGGGGCGGAGGTCGGTGAGCGACGCGCTTTTCTTTTTTGCGAACGTGCACAGCTTGCCGTCGCTTAGGACAATGTAGCCGTCGTCGCCTACTTTTGCCGAAAAGAAATCGGCGCGTACTTCCACTTTGTCGATTTCCCCAAGCGAGCTTGCGGGGATTTTCAGCCGCAAAAATCCCGCGTGCGGGCTTTCGGCAAGTTCGACTGTTTGCGCCGATATTTTTCCCCCGCGCGCAAACGTTTTAATTTCCGCGTTTTCCGCGAAAACAGATCCGATTGAAGCGAAGGTTAGTGTGGCGGTTAGAAATTTTACAAATAATATTCTGTTTAACATACAAAAACTTTCTTTTGCAGATTTTGGCGGCAAAAACCACGGAGTCAAGACAATTTTCCCGCGCGCAGACATCGGCTTTTCGCGCCTTGCAAAGACAAAAAAAGGGACGCTCGAATTTCTCCGAGCCTCCCGATTACACAACTACACAAATTGATTTCCGCGTGCTAACAGTCGTCGTCGACGGGGTATAACTGCGCGCTCGAACCCGAGTCTACAAGCAGTCTTGCGCCCACTATGCACTTCGATTCGTCGGAGGCGAAGAACGCCACGGCGTCGGCTATGTCGGAGGCGAACGCCTCAGTGCCGTTGGGCGTATTCAGGCGGCGGCGCGACTTTACTTTTTCGTCGAGCGTGTTCCAGCGTTGCGAGTGGATATACCCCGGGGCTACGTTGTTTACGCGTATGCCTTTGGGCGCGAGGTCTATCGCCATCGAGCGCGTGAGCGCGTCGACTCCGCCCTTGCTTGCCACATACGCCGTGCGGTTACGGATTGCGCGTTCCGACACGTTGGAGCCTATGTTCACAATAACCCCGCGCTCGGGCTGCTTCAGCATTGTTTTGACGGCACGTTGCGAGACAATGAACGTTCCGTAGAGGTTTACGTTTATCACCTCCATAAAGGCTTCGGGCGTCAGGTTTTCAAACGTGTAGCCCGAGCACTGCACGCAGGCGTTGTTTACGAGAATGTCGATTCTGCCGCACTTTTGTTCGATGAATTCGAAAAGCTTTTCCACTTCGTCGAGTTTCGAGATGTCGCACGGGGCTTCGAAAAATCCGTCAAGCCCCGCCGCGCGCAGTTCCGCCGCGCCGTTTGCCGTGCTTTGTTTTGTCGAGCCGCAAATGAAGACTTTTGCGCCCTCGCGTATGAACATTGCCGCAATTCCCACGCCCGTGTTGCGGCTTGCGCCCGTAACAAGAACAACTTTGTTTTCAAATTTTTTCATATTGTATCCTTTTTTTTGATTCCGTTAAAATGATGCGCAAAACTCGGGCAAGCCCGTGCCTGAGTCGGAGATTTCAAAGACCTTGCCGCTTTGGAATTTTTCGAAGTCTTCCTCGCTCCACGGCGTGTTTGCGGTGGTGATTACCATTCTGTCGAGCTTTTCACCGCCGAACGCCACCGACGTCGTTTTCTTAATCGGGAATTTGTATTCTGCGATTTTTTTGCCGTCGGGCGAAAATTTTTGCACCGCCGCGCCGTTCCACATTGCCGTCCACACGTTGCCGTGCGAGTCAACCGTAAGCCCGTCGGGGCAGCCGCCGTTTTGAGGGAATGAAGCAAAAACTTTTCTGTTTGAGCAAACCGCGTCGCGGTAGTCGTATTTGCATATGGCGTATTCCTCCGACACCGCAAAGTAGAGAGTTTTGCCGTCGGGCGAAAAGCCCATTCCGTTTGGGTTGCCGTGGAAAACTCCGTCAACGCGCGTGAATTTTTTTTCGGGCGAAAAATACCAGAGCGTCCCCGTTTTGTCGGCGTGTATTACGCCGCAAAACACGCCGCCTTCGGGCGAGGCAATAACGTCGTTGAACCGCCCGCCCTTTGCTTCGGGAAGTTCCGCAATTTTTACGGGTTCACAGTTCGGACGCCAGCTGTATACGTTCCCCTCCACACAGAACAGCAGAAAGCCGCCGCTTTTTGTCATAACCATTCCGCCGATTTTCCCTACGTTTAGCTCGAAGCGTTCGAATTCGTCGGCAGTCGCGGCAGATTCTCCCTTTCGGTAGACGTGTCCGAGGGAGAGGTCGAGCCAGTAGAAGGCGCGTTCGCGCGCGCACCACAGCGGGCCTTCGCCAACCACGCAACGGGTGTCGGCGAAAGTTTTCGCCCGCGCAACCGCAATGTTTTCAGTTATCATTTTCTATCCGATTTTCTTCGATTGCATTATTCCGCGAATGTAGCCGAGCGCGTAGCCCATGCCCGTAAACCACGGGTCGGGAGAGGTTATGTGCGGAGTGTGGTCGGGTATGATAGTTCCTTCGAAGCCGTGTTTTGCGTAGCATTCAATGGCGCGTGGCATATCCACGTAGCCGTCGTCAATGAACACTTCGGAGAATTCGGGGAACTGCCCGCTTGTGTTTCTGAAGTGGACGTAGCCGATTTTCCCCTGCGACGCGAACTCTTCTATTACCGAATAAATGTCGACGCCCTGCATTGTGGAGATTGTCCCCTGACAGAATTCAAGGCAGTTTGCGGGACTGTCGAACATTTTGATGAGTTTGCGCAAGCCGTCCACCGAATGGAGCGGGCGGTAGATTCCCTTCAGGTAGGGAACGGGCGGGTCGTCGGGGTGCGCGCAAAGTTTAATCCCCGCCTTTTCGGCAACGGGCAGCGCGTTTTCGAGAAAATACGAGAACCTATCCCACACGGTTTTTTCGTCGGCGGGCGGAATTGTGCCCTCGGGACTGCGGCGGTCTATTCTGGTTTTGAACCAGAAGTTTTGGTTCGGCGAGGGGGTGTCGTCAATGTATTTAGCGTTGAAGCGGCGTATGCTCGACATTCCGCGCCCGCCCGAATTGCCGCCCGCGACGCCTTCGTCGCAGTAGCCCTGCACGCCGCACGCGCTGAAGCTGTAGCCGAAATATTTTATTCCCGCCTCGCCCGCGTTTTGTATTGTTTTGCAGATGTTTTCCATCTGCTGCTGCCTGCCGTCTTCGCCGAGAACAATGTGGTCCCAGTGGGCGGGGTGGAAATTTTCTATTCCGTCAAGCTGCATTCCGTGGTTTTCCACCTGTCTCTTCAGCTTGAGAATGTCCTCTTTGTGCCAGACGCCGTCGCCCTCGGGGAGCGGCACCCACGCGATAATGCTTTCGCAGCCGAACTGCCGCGCCAGCGACAGGCGTTCGTCGGTCCAGAACTTCTGGTTTTCCTCCGACGGCGGTCTGCTGCCCGCATACGCGCTGTTGAGTTTGTCGTTCCACATATACTGTTTTAATCCGAGACCGAGTTTCATTTTTTTGATATTTTGTATTGTTGTTTGTTGTTGAATATTTTTAGCGTTCGGCGTCGTAGCGGCGTGCGGCGTCGAAATCACGCTGGTAGAAAAGTTTGAAGCCCGCCAACAGGACAAGTCCGAAGAACAGCCACACGAGCGAAAGCGACGCTATCCCGACCGAAAGCCCGAACTCCATTTTGATTATCCCCATAATCCACGGCGCGAGCGAACCCAGCCCGAAGCCCACAAGAACTTTTATTCCCGTAGCCGACGCGCGGAAACGCTCGGGAACGACGTCGTATAGCACGGAGTATGTGTTGGCGTCGAAAAACGCGCGGAAGAAGCCGAAGCCGAGAAATCCCGCATACACGAGGGCGATGTTTTCGGAAAAGCCCATTGCCGCAAGGAACGGAGCCGCGCAGAGAAGCCCCACGCACTGCAACATCATTCGGGCGGGCGGGCGTTTGAGCGCGAGCCTGTCGGAAAGTCTGCCCGCAATCAAAATTCCCACGAACGCCGCAATGTGCGTGTAAAACACTGCGCCGAAGCCCGCCTCTATGATTCCTATGCCGAACTTTTCCTGAAGGAAAAGCGTCGTCCAAGTGAGGTATGCCTGCAGCACGAAAATCACTCCCGTGTAGGCGAGCGTAAGGCATATGACAGTCGGGGTTGTGAAAAATATCTTTACCGACTCCCGCATTGTGGGCTTTGCGTGAACCGCGCTGTGCGGATCGGCTTCTTCGCTCGGGTCGGGCGTTTTGTCCCTGAGCCGCCACATCATCACCAACCCGAACATCACGCCTATCGAGCCAAACACGAAAAACGCCGAGTGCCAACCCCAGTTGCTGGCTATCCACGCGGCAAGTCCGCCGCTTGCAATCACGCCGAAGTAGTAGGCGGTTTGGTGAATGCTCATTGCCGTAGCCCGCGATTCTTTGTGGTAGTCGGCAAGCAGCGCGTAGTTTGCGGGGCCGAACGCGGCTTCGCCCATGCCCGTTGCAATGCTTCTGAAAATTATGAAGCCCAGAATTCCCGTGCACGCGCCCGAAAAAACTGTTGCAACGCTCCAGAGCAAAACGGCAAAAACGATAATCCATTTTTTGCTGAACTTGTCTGCGAAAAATCCGAACACGGGCACGAACACCGCCATCGTAAACGTGAAGAGCGTTGCAACAAGCCCCGCGTGGGCGGGCGTCATTTGCAGGAATTCGGAAATGTCGCCAAGCAGCGTGTTGTAGATTTGCCTGTCGGCCTGATTGAGAAAGAACGCGAACCACAGCAGTCCGAGCACCTCCCATTTATACCACGATTTTTTCATACAATTTTTTCCTCACGTTTTGTCGACGGAAGAACTGTCGGGAGAATTTTTCGGAAATTCCCCTCCGTCCGTTTCCGCGTTTCGTGTTGATTCTACCACGCGGGCGGACGCGCTTAAATATTTAATTTTTATTAAACGATTTTAAAATTATTATTGAATTTTCCGCCCGAAAATGCCGTAATGCCGATGTGAAAAAGAACGCTGACAAACGCGGCGGCGGCGACTACGCCTTTTCCGTCATCAACAACGACGACATGATTTGCTGGACGAAGGGTTCTACACAGCAGTATCTAAGCCAGCCCACGAAGCTTATAAACCGCTTGGGCATTTCCCAACTGTGGGCGGAGGGGTTGCTCACAAAGCCCGCCTCGGTCAACTCCAACATTCTCGGCAAATACGGAATATCGGCAATGGCGTTTTCGCGCCGAACTTCCGACTTCTACCACTTCGTAAAAACCACCACCTGCACCGACATCGCCGTTGTTGTCAGCGGCTCGATATCGTTCCACAACGACGTTTCCGCGCTGAAAATTTCCGCGGGCAACGCCCTTGTGATTCCCGCGGGAAGTTCGGGGCATTTCAGGATAACCTCGGCGCACACAAGCTTCTACTGGTTCGACGTTCTCAAAGGCTGCGAGATTGACAGGCGCGTCGGGCGGTCGGCGTGCGTAAAGAAAATAGCCCGCTTCAGGGAGCTTGTTTCCATTCTCGATTTCTACAAAGACGAAATCTACAACAAAAACGACGCCCGCATTCTCGAAACCTACGCGGCGGCTTTCTACGCGCTATTTATGCGCGAGCTTTCCGCCGATTGTCTCGCGCGGCGTTCCAAGGCTTTTGAAAGGCTTGTTGCGCGCATTCGCAAACGCCCGTTTGAATTTGTGTCGGCGGCGAGGTCGGCGGAGGAACTGGGGTGGACGGTATACGAGCTTGACAAGGTCTCTCTTTCGCTTTTCGGGGCGAAGTTTGCAAAGGTTGTTCTTGCGGCGAGAATGGAGGAGGCTTCGCGCTTGTTGGCGGAGGGACGGCTCAGCTGCGGGAGGATAGCGGAGAGGGTAGGGTATGGAAGTGTATTTTCGTTTTCGTATGCGTATAAGCGGTATTATGGACACTCCCCCAAGAACGCGTGAAATCACGTTTTATACTGCGTTTCGCGAAACAATCGGCAGTGGGGCAGTAGGTCTACTACAGCCGCCACCGCCTCAATTTCGCAAAGCCTTGTCTAAAACGTAATTTGACGCGTTCTAAAGGGCACAGGTTTTAACGAATAATCAAAGCGGAATTGGCTGTGCCAATCCGCGCCACTTTAGGAAATGTAAAAAATCTGCGCAAAAATTTTTCAAAGCCTTG
>CAKTTC010000017.1 GCA_934613645.1 uncultured Opitutales bacterium
CCCCCCCCCCCCCCCCCCCCCCCCCCCCCCCCCCCCCCCCCCCCCCCCCCCCCCCCCCCCCCCACGTTATGCAAACCAAATCAAACAAAGGAAAGTTATATGAAGAAATTACTAATCTATTCGGCTCTGCACGCGCTGTCTGCCGCCGCCGCATTTGCGGCGACCGACGCCACAGTGGTCAATACCGATGGCTCTACAAGCTGGAGCAATGCCAACACTTGGGACGGCGCGGCTGTCCCCGTTGTCGATACCAACTACAACATAACGTTCACCCCCGCTTCGGGCGACGAGGCAACCCTCATTGTAGACGCGCCCATTAGACGCAACGCCGACACCAATGTAACCATTTCCGACGCTTCGGTAAAGACAATCAACCTTATCGGCGCAAGAACGGCTGACTCTTGGTATACCAATTTTGATGTAGGCAGTTTGAAGAGCGAACACGTTTTGAACTTCTCGTCTAATGAAGATGCAACCAAAGGTAAACTCCGTTTGAAAGGCAACATTTCCGAGAATCTTACCATAAACTTAAATGGGGTAAATATGGAGAAACTCCAGTGCACGCAGTTCCACGGCACATTGAACATCAATATGAAAAATGATACCGATGTGACGAAAATCATTCGTTTGGCGGGCATGGGCAGCCTTCATGTAAACAAAGGCTATTTGCTTGCCACACTGGCGTCTTCGGTAGGCGGCGGCAGTGCAATAAACCTGCATAGCAACAGTATGTTGTCGGTTGCCGAAAACGCGACATTTGAAACAACTTCGGGCTTGAAATTCCAGAACGGCAGAATCGACGGCAAAGTGATTGTAAACGGTTCGCAGTCGGGCTTGCCGGCCAATGGCGACAATATCCACTTCACAATCAACAAAAAGGCGGTGTTCGGCGCGAATGCCTCTTTGGATGCAAAACTTGCAGACGCTGCCGTTGCGAGAGCTCTTGTAAACAACGGTCAAGTGTATGCGTATTCGGCGGCAAAGAGCCTGAAATTCGCTCAGGATTTGCAGTTGTCGAACGCGACGCTCGTGCTCAACAGCGTTGACGCAATCAGCGTAAACGACGGCGGCGCGCGTCTGCTTGTTTCGGGATACGGCACCTCCTACGACGGCACGACAACGTCCAACCTCATCATCGGTAAAGACAGTGAAACGGGCGCAAAATTGGCAATTGCAAAAAATACTATCGAGAACATCAATATGTATGCCGATTCCGTTCTCAATCTCACGCTCAACGGCAACCAGCTTGAAGTGCTCAAGATTGCCCAAATAGGCGACACTTCGAACGCGTTCTCGCTCGTTCTCAACGACGCCATCGCCAAGGGCGACCTCATCATCGGCGACTTCAACGGTCTGACTGTTGCCGACGACGTTATGAAATACATAACGCTCGGCGAGAGCCTTTCTGGCTACGAATTGTTTGTTGACTACGTAAACGGCGTTGACAGCTCGGCAGGGTTCTCAATCTACACTGCAGTTCCCGAGCCCGCAACATACGCGGCTTTGTTCGGCCTTGTTGCTTTGGCAATAGCCGCCTACCGCCGCCGCAAATAAACTTTAGCGGCTTTAAAAAAGGCTTTCGGAATCCCGAAAGCCTTTTTTTATTTTTTATCTTTCCTAAAGTGGCTTTTTTGTAATTCCGAAAGATGCAGCGTTTTTTACGTGTTCGAAAGAGGCGGCGATTGCCGTAGGCAATCCGCCTTTATTCACTTATAACTTTTTTATTTTTCAGAAAGCATCGGCGGATTAAGTAAAACTCAATCCGCCGCCATTCGTTAGTTAAAGTTTGTGTTTAGAAAATACGATTTTTTTTCTAACTGTATAAGTATTCAGTAACAAACTTATAAACAACAGGTTAATAGCTGAAATTTATAACACTTCATACAAGCGTATTTTAAAATTAAACAAAGCAGCTTTTTATTATGTCCGCAGTTTTTGCGGAGAAAAACAAGCATTATCTCCGCAAAAGTTGCGGGTATAATGGAGGGGTGCTTGGCTTAATGTTTTTCTGGCTTTCGCTTTCTTTCGAATAAATCATCAGATACTTGCCGCCAACACTTCCGCGACGTATTTGTTCAGGCTTTCGCCGCGTTTTGCCGCCGCTATGGCAAGCCCCCGATGAACGGCAGGCGAGACTCTTACATTGAACGAACCTTTGAACGGTTTTTCGGGCGTCCAGCCGTTCGCTTTGCAATCCGCAAGATATTCGTCCACCACGCCTTTGAAGTCTTCGCGCAATTCATTCAGAGTTTGTCCTTCGTAGGTGAGCAGGGCGCGGATAAAAAGCACCTTGCCGCAAAGGCAATTATCTTCTTTTGATACTTCTACGCTGCCTGTGTATCCGCGGTGTGTCATTGTGCTTAGTAGTGTCATATCAATCCCTCCGATTTTAAAATTTCCACAATTTTTTTAATTTGATAACCTTTTAGAATCCCTTTCGGGTGCGGCTTGTGAAAGTAAAGCGGCTGGCGGTTTGCGCAAAAAAATTTACGCCTTGAACCGCCTGTTTTACTGTTCGAAGCCTCGTAATAACCCCAGACCGCCAACAATGCCGAAAGTTCTTCCCACCTGAAATCTTTCGGATTATTCAGCAATTTTGCTAAGAGTTTTTCTTTTTTCATTATGCAACTGAAATATAGTTGCACCGTTCGCCAATGCAAGCAAAAAATATAATGCGTTGCAGGACAGCTTTAGAATATACAAATTATTGTGCGAGCAATGTGTGAGCAAAGAGAAGAGGCGTTTTTTACGTGTTCGAAAGAGGCGGCGATTGGCTAAAGCCAATACGCCTTTGTTTAGTGGTTAAAGTTTGTGTTTAGGATATACAAGCCATTGAACTTTGTTCAATGCGAGTGGGAACAGAAAAGGCAGTGTGGCTTATAATACAGACCGCCGCAACGCGGCGGAGGTTAAGGGGTTTCGCCCAAAAGCTTTTCGGCTTAGGATATACAAGCTATTGCGAAGCAATGCGTAAATAAGGAGAAAAGGCGCGGTGTTCAACCGCGCCGAATCATCACAGTGAGCGTTCTAATGTAAGCGTTTGTTTAAGCTGATATTGAACAAAGTTCAATCCGCGTCGGTGCACGTCTATGGAAGCCCGCCCTGCGGGATAAGGGGCTGCGCCCGATAGGGTTTTTCGATTTAGAATATATAAGCTATTGCGTAAGCAATGCGGGTGAAACAGAAAAGGCGCGGTGTTCAACCGCGCCGTATCACACAGACCGCCGCAAAGCGGCGGAGGTCAAGGGGCTTCGCCCCTTGTTAGAGGAGGGTTATTTTGATTTTTTTGCGGGTGAAGGTGGGAATGTCGATGTCGATTCCCTTGCGCTCGTTGGTGGGGGTGTTTTCGAAAAGCCCGCGTTCGTCGAAGACGAAAGACATTTGCTCTTTGGCGGTGGATTTTTTCGATTCTTTCGGGAGGTCGGACTTGTATTCTACGGGGGCGGCGGCTTGCGGAGCGGGGGCGGAAACGCTTTTGTCGTCCTCGTCGCGGAGGTCGTCAACCTCGTCGGCGGGCGGCTCGGGTGAACGTGTAAGCGAAGAGTCGGGAACGTCGGACGTTTGCGCTGGAATGCCTGCCTGCACTTGCGCGGAAGGCTTTTCGTTCGAAATCGGTTCTGTGGTTGCCTCGGCGTCGGGCGCGATAGGCGACTCTGCATGCGCGGGAACAATGCCCGCTTCTTGCGGGGCGGGGGAGGGCGCGGGCGTTGCAATGGCGAGAATTTCGAACGTGGAAATTGACGCGTCGGGTGCGAGCGAGAAAATTATGTTTTCGGCGTTGAACGCGTCCTTGCCCGATTTCAGCGTGCTTTTGATTTCGTTCATCGACGCCGTTTTCGGGCAGCGTATGGAAATCAGCACCGTTTCGGCGCGGTCGAAATTTGCCGAAAACATCGGCGATTTTTTTATGGCTTCAAAGGCGTCGCCTGCGGCTTCGGCGGAGGCGCACGCAAAGCCCGCGCCGATGTCCTTTTTGGAAAATGCCGCCGCGAAGGCGGGCGCGTCAATCTTCAAAAAAGCCGACGGCGAAAAGCCCGCAGCCAGAGCCGCAACAACGCCCGCGACTGCTTCGTTGCCGCGCTCGAGCGATTCCTCAACGCCCAAGTCGGGGTTCAAAAGCAGCTCGTTGGGCAGTGCTATTGCGGCGGCACACTTGTTTTTTAGAAAGTTGAAGCTCTTTTTTGCTATGTTATTTTTTGCCGTGCCCTCAAGCTCCATCGGCATTGCGCAGAGGGCTATTACCGTGGTGGGGGCTTCGGCGAGCTTCGCCAAAATGGGGGCTACAATGCTCGCCGTGCCGCCGCCAAGCCCGCCAACAAGCACGAGCGTCTGCGTGCGTCGGGCAACCTTTGCCAAGTATTGAATGTATTCAACGGCGGTCTGCTTTGCGAGGTTTACGTCGCCGCCCGTGCCCTGCGATGTTTTGGGCGAGGCAAGCGGAAGTTTTTTGTCGGCAACGGCGTTTTCCGCGCGCGCTACGTCGGTATCGACCGCCACAGTTTGGACGTTCGCCAATTTTGCGGCCGATATTTTCGCGAGCATTTTCACGCCCGCCGCGCCTATTCCCACAACCCTTATTTTTGTTTCGTCCGCCATTGTTAGAAGAAAATTTCCTTTATAGCCGAAAAGATTCCCGACTTTTTCTGCGAACGCTTTTGTTCGCGCATTTTGATGTGTTCAAGCACGCCGAGAGTAGTTGCCCAGCTTTGCATACGCAGGTGGTTGGGCAGGCTGCCCGAGAATTTTCCGCGCGAGCACGGGCGCGAGAATATCTCGGCGGCAAGCTCGCACAGCCCTTCGGTGTTCGACGCTCCGCCCGTGAGAACGACCTCGGCAATGCCGTTTTCGTTGAGGAATTCGGAAACGTCTTCGCGCAGAATTTCGAGAAGCTCTATCACGCGCGCGCGGACGATTTTGTTGACGGAGTCGCCGAGGATTTTCTTGTCGCCGATTTGTTTGTCGCCTATTGCCCAGTAGATTTTTTTGCGTTCGTCTTCCGAAAGCAGCAGCTTGCCGCAGGAGATTTTGACGTTTTCGGCAGTCTTGGGCGAAAGGTGCAGCCCGAGCGCGATGTCGTTTGTGACGTGGTTGCCGCCCACGGGAATTACGCCCGCTGCTACGACCTTTCCGTTTTTGATGAAAGCGTAGTCTGTAGTGCCCGCGCCTATGTCCGCCACCAGAACGCCGTCGGTTTTCTGCTTTGCGCTCGTTACGGCTATGGCGGAGGCAATGCCCGAAAGAATGATGTCGTCGAACTCAAGCCCCGCGCTTCTTACGATGTTGGCGATTTCAATGAGGCGTTCGTTGTCGCCGTGAATCATCAGGTATTCGGCGTCGATTTTCGAGCCCGTTTTGCCAACGGGGTCGATGCACGGCTTGTCGTCGAGGTAGTAGCCGCAGCAGATGCGCTGAATGTAGCTTCTGCCCGACTCAAGCGTTTTGCGTTTGGCGTCTTCCTTGGCGCGTTCTACGTCCTCCCTGCGGACTGCGCCGTCGGGGCTTGAAATGTTTGCCGAGCCGAGGTTGCGGAATGTTTTTATGTGCGTTCCGCTTATTGCAAGCGATACCGTTTTTATCTTTACCGACGCCTTGTTTTCGGCGTTTATAACGGCGTCGCGCGTTTTGTTGTAGACTTTTGCAACGTCGATTATGTCGCCCTTGCGGACGGAGGTGAGTGTGTCGGCACTGCTTTTGGAGATTATGTTCAGCCTGTTGCCGTCGACTATTTCCGCCAACAGCACCTTGACTTTAGACGTTCCCCATTCCAATACTGCTACCGTTTGGCTTTCGCTCATTTTTTTGTCCGTAGTTTAACGTCGGCGCGCTCCCTGAGGGAGAGGTCGATTTGTTTGATGTCCTGAAGTTTGTTCTCCTTGGAGTAGCGCAAAACGTATTCGAGCCTGTCGAACTGCTTGGGATAGTCCTGCGGGGCGAAGATTATTTTCACGCCGTCTTCGGTTGTGGCGGCAATGAGCTTGACCACACTGTCGATGTCTTGGACGTTTATTTCCGCCCACTTTTGCATCGGCATTTTAGCCTGCGAAAACGCGAGAAACTCCATCAGCTGCTTTATACACTTCAGGTCGGCGGGCGTGCGGCCGTCGAAACGCAGCTTGTAGCCGGTAATCAGCGGGAGCGACTTGTAGTATTTCGGGTTCAGGCACACGGGTTCGTAGAAAACGCCCTCTGGCGAAATTGCGTATTCCACCGTGCGCATGTCTATTTCAGTCTGCGCGCGCGCCACGGGGCGGCGTTCGGTGATTGTAATGCGGATTTTGTCGGGATAGGCGCGGTCTACCTTCGCCGTCTTTACTTGCGACAATCCCTCCAGCGCGCTTTTTACCGCGAAAATGTTGACATCGGAAAGCTTTGTTTTCTTGGGAAGTTTGATGTAGCCGCGAATCCACTGCGGGG
Organism: uncultured Opitutales bacterium; assembly: GCA_934613645.1. Taxonomy (GTDB): domain Bacteria; phylum Verrucomicrobiota; class Verrucomicrobiia; order Opitutales; family Intestinicryptomonadaceae; genus Merdousia. Next base: position 6,415 of record CAKTTC010000017.1, read on the forward strand.
TGATCACGCCGTCGGTCTTGAATTCTATGCGGCGGACGGGGTTGCTGCCCACGCCGAAGATGTCGTCGAAGAACGCGTTTTTGCACAGATACACAACGCCGCACACGCCCGCGCAAACCGCGGCGGCAACCGCCACAAAAAACAGCCTGCCGAAAAACAGGCGCGCCGACGCCTTCCAAGAGACCGATTTCGATTTCCTCTTGTTCGGGCCGCTCAGCAGGTCGCGCCAGTCGGACGACTTGTTCTTTCCGTTTTTGCTCATTTATCGGCGAGTCTTTTGAATGCGTTTTCTACCATTTTTTTGCAGAGCGAATCGAAGTCGTAGCCGACGCACGACGCGCTTTTGGGCAGCAGGCTTGTGGGCGTCATTCCCGGAAGCGTGTTGATTTCCAAAATTACGAAAGAGCCGTCGGCGCGCATGATGAAATCGACGCGCGCGAAGTCGCGGCAGCCGCATACTTCGAACGCCCTTTCGGCGGCGTCGCGGATTTTTGCGAGCGTGTCTTCATCTACTTTCGCGGGGAACTCGTAGCGCGTAGAACCCGCCGTATACTTGCGTTTGAAGTCGTATACGCCGCCCTCGGGAATTATTTCCACAAGACCGGCGGCCTTGCCGTCTATCACGCCGATTGAAAATTCGCGCCCCTTCACGTATTCTTCGGCGAGCCAAAAGCCCTCCGAGATTTTTTCCACAACGCTTTCCGTTTCCGCCGCCGAGTGCGTTATTGAAAGCCCCACGCTGCTGCCCTTGTCGGCGGGCTTGATTACCGCGCCGTTCGGAAAAAGCGCGGCTATTGCGCGCGCCATATTTTTCTGCGCGGCGTCGAATTCAATTGATGCGGCTACGGGAAGCCCCGCAAATTTAAGCAACGCCTTTGCGGCGGGTTTTACCATGCACACGCGGCTTGCCAAACTGCCGCAGCCCGCGTAGGCGAAGCCCGCTTCGTCAAGCTGCTTTTGGAGCGTTCCGTCCTCGCCGTAGTCGCCGTGCATTGCGGGGAAGACCACGCACGCGCAGTTGTCGAGCCCCGACGGGAGTTCGTTTTTTTCGAGCACTACAAGCTCCGCGTCGAAATTTTTGCGCAGAGATTCGAACACGAATTTTCCGCTTACTTTCGAGACTTCGCTTTCGGGGGAAATGCCCCCGCAGAAAACAACTACTTTTGCCATTTTTTATCCTTGAAAAATTCCGCGGCTTCGAAATACAAATCGCCCGCGCCTACGAAGGCGATTGCCTGTTTTTTGCCGCTTTTGTTGTCTGACATAAGCCCGCCGATATAGCCGAAAATTTCGCCGTTTTTTGCGGGTATGATTGTCTTGTTTTGCGATTTTTCGGCGATTCTCTCCGAAGTCCCCGCCGCGTCGAAAGGCTCGCTTGCCGCGTAGACTTCGGCGAGCAGTATTTTTGCTTCGCCCGACTTTGCGTCGAGAATTTCGGCGAATTTGTCCGCAAAGCTTTTCGTGCGCGAATACCTGTGCGGCTGGAACACGATTGTTTTTTCGGCGTCGGGATATTCCGCGCAAAAATAGTCGAGGAACGCCGCTACTTCCGACGGGTGGTGGGCGTAGTCGGCTACGGCCACGGCGCGGGAGTTGCAAAAAAGCGTTTCCTGACGCCGTTTCAGCCCCCCGAAGTCTTCGAACGCGTCGGCGGAAAGGCGCGTTTGCAGGGCGCATTCGAACGCGGCGCGCGCAAGCGTTTTGTTGGCTTCGTTGAAAGCGGCGGGCGTTTTTACGGCGCGTGCTTTTTGCGGAAACTCGGCGGCGACTTTCGCCAAAATTTTGTCGGATTCGGGAAATATGACTGTGCGGCGCGTGCGCGCGAACAGGCGGCGGAACATTTGCTCCACGGCGTCCCAGTCGGCGTAGGTGTCGGTGTGGTCGAGATCGGCGTTGACTGCCACCGTTATTTCGGGCGAGAAGTTTTCTATTGTGCCGTCGCTTTCGTCGATTTCCGAAAACAGAATTCCGCCCTCCGCGCAGTGTTTGTGCATTTCAAAACCAGCGGGGATTGCCCCCACAAGCCAGCCCGCCTCGGGCGCGTATTTGTTTGCCGCGTGCGCGCAGAGAGCCGAAACAGTGCTTTTGCCGTGGCTGCCCGCAACCGCCACAAGGCGTCGGCACGCGCAAAGTTGCGCCCAGCATTCGCCGCGCAGCATGATTTTTTTTGCGCCGCATTTTTCGATGTCGGCAAGGCGTCTTTTCAGGGCGGTTGAAACCACAACGGCGTCGAACGCGTCGAGGCGTTGCATGCGCGCGCCCACGCGCACGCCGTTTCGCGAAAGGTATTCAAGCACGTCGGCGTTGGGACAGTCGTCGAAGCCCGCGACATCGTTGCCGTCGGCTTTCAGGAAAGCGGCCAAAGGCGCCATACCCATACCGCAAACGCCACCCATGTAGTAAGACGACATTTTTGCCTCAACGCTCCCCCACTATTTGCACGAGGTCGTCGACAATGCGCGAATAGTCGTTTTGGGCGTCTATTCTTTCGAGGTTGCCCGCCATTGTCTCCTGCAGGTTTTTGTTGTTTTTAAGCGACATCACTTCGTCGAAAAGTTTTTCCATTTGCGTCTGCTCCACTACCGCGCACCCGCCCTGTTTTTCGAAGCATTTTGCGTTTTCGAACTGGTGGTTGTCGGCGGCGAAAGGGTAGGGAACCATTATCGACGGCACGCGGCAGCGCGCCAATTCGGCTATAGTTCCAGCTCCCGCGCGCGCCACAACAAGCGTTGCGGCCGACAACGCCGCCGCCATGTTGTCGCAAAATTCGAGCGACTTGAACTTGCGCTCAACGCCCGTTTTTGAAACGGCGGTTCTTTCCGTGTATTTGTTCTTAGCCTGCCCGCAGACACACAGAACGTCGATGTCTTCGGCGGCGAGTTTTTCGAAGTTTTTGTCGGCCCAGTCGTTGAGTGCCGCCGCGCCCTGACTTCCGCCGAGCACAAGCAGAATTTCGGCTTCGGGCGAAAATCCGAACGCCGCCTTTGCGGTGTCGGCGTCAATCCTGCGGATTTCGTTGCGCAGCGGGTAGCCCGCAAACTTCACCTGATTGATTTTCCTGCGCGGAATCTCGACCCCGAACGGGACATACACGCGCTTTGCAAGATAGCCGAGCAGCCGCGTTGCCTTGCCCGTGCGGCGGTTTGCTTCGTGCAAAATTATCGGCTTGTGCGCCAACGCCGCCGCGAGCGCAAGCCCCAGAGAGTTGAATCCGCCGAAGCATATGAGAACGTCGTATCCGCCGTTCGAGAGGATTTTCCGCCCCGCCAAAAAGGCCTTCACAAACTCCTTGACGAAGTTCGCGAATTTAAGCGGCGACTTGTTGAACGCCACCCCCGGCATTTTTATGAAATGCAAATCAGTGTATTTTTCCACGAGTTTGGAATCGACCTGCTTCTTGCTGATTGCAAAGCTTACGCGGTGTCCCGCGGCAATCAACGCCTGCCCGATTGCAATTCCGGGAACGAGGTGTCCGCCCGTCCCTCCGCAAGCTATTATAAAATTACTCATACTCCACCGCCTTGATTTTTGTAGGTTTGCGCCAAGTTCTTGCGCAGTTGAAAATTATTCCCAAAAAAACGAACATCACAAGCAGATTCGACCCCCCCAGACTTATGAACGGTAGCGAAATTCCCTTTGTGGGCATCAACCCCGTTACAACGCACATATTGAACATTGCCTGATACGTTATCATCAGGATTGCCCCGAACGCCATGTAGAATTCGAATTTGTTTTTTGCCCTTTTAAGCAGCGAAATTCCCGCGAAGAAAATCACCAGAAACATCGCCACCACAAGCAGCGTGAAAAACAGCCCCATTTCCTCCCCGACTATCGCGAAGATGAAGTCGGTATGGGCTTCGGGCAGGAACGACAACTGCTGGCGTCCGCGCCCTATTCCCGCGCCGCGGATTCCGCCCGCGCCGAATCCCAATATCGCCTGATAGAGTTGGTATGAGCCTTCAAGCTTCGTGTTCTCTATGTCCAGAAATGCCAGCACGCGGGCGCGGCGCACGGGGCTTAAATACACAAGCACGCTCAATCCCGCCGTTCCTACGGCCAGCAAGCCCGCCAAAATTCCCTTCGGGCAGCCCGCTATGAAAATCATCGAAACCGCCACAAGCCCGCAGAGCGCGCACGTTCCAAAATCGGGCTCGGCAATGATTAGCGCGCAGAACAACGCCGCAAGCAAAAGCGGCTTTATAATGCCGTCTTTTACTGTGCCCACGCGCCGCTGGTTGTCGTGCAAAAACGACGCCAGCAGAAGCACCACTGCGATTTTCGCGAAGTCGCTCGGCTGGACGGCAATCGAACCGAAGCTCAGCCACCTGCGCGAGCCGTTGACTTCCTTGCCGATTTGCGGAATCAAAACCAAAAACAAAAGAATTGCGCACACCACCGCTATCGGCACTGCGAGCTTCTTGAGCTTTTGCAGGTCTACAAAGGCGGTTATCGTGCCCGCAGCCAGAGCCACGCACATGAAGACCGCCTGTTTCTGCAGAAACTCGTGCGGGTTCGATTTCCCCGAACCCGCGCTTTCAAGAATAAGAAGTCCGACTGCGCAAAGCACCGCCGCCGCCGCCGCAATAAGCAGCGGCGACCACAAAAAAACCGAATCGTCGGACTTCCTCATTCTCCTATCACTGAATTACTATGACTTCCGTTGTGTCTTCGTCCTTTTTCGGGGCGGAGGGAGCCGCAGCTTCAGTTGCGGGCTTTTCGGGCACAATCACGGGAGCCGCTTCCGCCTTGACTTCCTGCTTGGGCTGTTCGGCGGGTTTTGCTTCGGCTGCCGCTGGAGCTTTAGCTTCGGGCTTTGCCGCTACTGCGGCGGGTTTTGCTTCGGCCTTCGCCGCCGACTTGCCCGCGGGGATAACAAGCTTCTGCCCGACTCTTATTTTGCGCGGGTCGGAAATGTTGTTGCGCTTTTTGATGTCGGCTATTTTTACGCCGTATTTGTGCGCTATCGAGCCGAGAACTTCGCCGCTTTTTACAACGTGGACAGTCTCGCCGTCTTTTGCCGCGGCTTTTTGCGCTTTGGGGGCGTCGGCTTTCGCTGCGGCGGAATCGGTTTTTCTGACGTTGAGCTTTTGGCCGACTCTTATGTTGGCGTTTTTAAGGTTGTTAATCTGCATCAGCTGCGCCACCGACATTCCGTTTTTGAACGCGATTTTCGAGAGCGAATCGCCCTTCTGGACGACGTATACCGACATATCTTCGCCCGCCGAAACGCCCTCTGCCGAAGCGGCTTCGGCTACGGCCTTCTCCTGCGCGGAGGCGGGAATTTTGAGCTTCTGACCCACTCTTATGGAGTTGGAATTTTTTATGGAATTGAGCTTTGCAATCACCGCCGAAGACACCCCGTTTTTGTGGGCTATCTTGGAGAGCGAATCGCCTTTCTGGACGACGTAGATTTTTGTTTCGCCCGCAAATTCGTTCTGCTTGGAGGGCTTTTTCGGCTCTATTTTCATGGGCTCGAGCGCGCCGCCGTCGTTGAGGGAGTCGGAGGCTGCGGGGACGGGCTCAACCGATTTCGCATCTTCCAAGCTGTAGGTCGGCTTTGTGGGCGCGACGCGCAGGTTGGGGCTGCCTTCGGGCATTTTTACTGCGGGTTCGGCAACGGTGTTGTTGTCGGCCGAAATGGTCGTTACCTGCTCCGACGTTTCCGCCGCGGGAGCCTGACTTGCTGCGGCGTCTTTGTCGGAACTGCAGCCCGCCTGAATGAGCAGAACTCCTATTATCGCGGCATGCGCGGATACGATTGTTGTTATTGCTATTGATTTTTTCATAATGCTCTTTTTTGGTTTTTTTGTGGTTGCTATGATTACACTATTTTTGAATTCTTCAAATACAAAACGGCGTCGTCGAAAGATTTTCCGCGCTCTTTGTAGCCGTTGAACATTCCGAAGCTCGAGAACGCGGGGCTGAAAAGAACGTCGCCGCCGTCTTTTGCAAAATCGAGGCACTTTTTAACGGCGTCTTGCATGCTTTCAGCCGCCGCCGCGGGAACTTTCCCCGCAAGCGCGCTTTCGAGCTTTTTCGCCGTCTGCCCGATGAGCACCGCCGCCTTGCAGTGTTCCGCCACCGCGCCAACAAGTTCGGTCAAATCGCAGTATTTGTCTTTGCCGCCGCCGAGCCACACGAGGTTTTTGCTGTCGGAGAGTTCGCGGATTGCCGCCACTGCCGCGTGGACGTTAGTGGCTTTGGAGTCGTTGTAGAAGCGGACGTTGCCGACCTGCGCGGGCGACGAAAATCTATACGGGGGAAGCGCGAACGTCTTGCAGGTTTGCTCGAGAATTTCGGCGTCGAGGTTTTCCGCGCGCCAGAACATTTTTGCCGCCGCGAAATTGCGCGCCTGAATGCCGCTTGAAAACGGGGCGGGGGCTGGGGCTGCGTTTTCTTCGTCGAAGAACTGCGCGAAGTCGGGCAGGGCAACGCCGAATTTTTCGGCGTTCTTTTTCACGCTCGAACCCGCAATGAAAACGGGGTTGCGCAATGCGCGCACGAGGTTTGTTTTCGCTTGAAAATACTCTTCAAGCGACTTGTGCCAATCGAGGTGGTCGGCGTCGAAATTCGTCCACACAACGGCGTCGGGGCGGAGGTATTTGAGCTTGGAAGTCTGGAACGAGCTTAGCTCGTAGACTGCCACGCAGCCGTTGCCGAATCCGTTTTCCGCGCATACGGCGCAAAGGGGAGTGCCTATGTTGCCCACGGCTACCGATTTTTTGCCCGCGTTTGCAAGCGCGCTTGTAAGGAATTTTGTAAGCGTCGTCTTTCCGTTCGTCCCAGTGACGGCGACAATTTCACCCTCCCACGCGAGCGCGGAAAGGTCGGTTTCGCAAATACATTCGCCGCATTTTTCGGCTTCGGCAATCCATTTGTTGTCGGGGCGGAACGCGGGCGAGTAGACGAACAAATTGTGGCTCTGCCCCTTGCGGGCGTCGAAAAGTTCGTGCGAGCCGTCCTGCGCGTAGACGACAGATTCTATCCCGAGCCTGCCGAGCAGCTTTTGCGCCGCAACGCCGCTTACGCCCGCCCCGAAGATTGCGGCGGGTTTCCCGTTTGCAAGCTCTACTATTTTCTCCGCGCCCATTATCTGAGTTTCAAAGTGGCAAGCCCCGCGAGGGCGAATATAAGCGACACTATCCAGAAGCGGATAACAACCGTAGTTTCCTTCCAGCCCTTGTATTCGAAATGGTGGTGTATAGGCGTGCACAAGAACACGCGTTTGCCCGTCGATTTAAACGACGCAACCTGTATGATTACCGACACCGACTCAATCACGAAAATTCCGCCCACAATCACGAGCGTGAACGGCTGCTGCACCAAAAACGCTATCGTCCCGATAAGTCCGCCGAGCGCGAGCGAACCCGTATCGCCCATAAACACTGCGGCGGGATAGCAGTTATACCACAAAAACGCCATTGCCGCCCCTATTAGCGCGCAGCAGACCACGGTAAGTTCGCCCGCGCCCGCTATGGGCTTGAGGAAAAGGTAGTTTGCGCTGATTGCGTCGCCGGTTATGTAGGAGATTATCGCGAAGCTCAACGCCACGCATACGGTGCAGCCTATCGCCAATCCGTCTATGCCGTCGGTGAGATTTATTGCGTTGCTCGAGCCGGCCACCACAAAGAACAGGAACACGAACATTGCCCACACGGGGATTGCCGTAAAAATCGGATTTTTCAAAAACGGCGCGTAGAGTTCTTCAAGCAAAAACGCGTATTCCGAGTACTTCAAAATGCCCACGACGCCCGCAACAACAACCGCCTGAACGGCAAGCTTGATTTTTCCCGAAACGCCTTTGCTGTTTTTTTTGACAACTTTCAGGTAGTCGTCGGCGAATCCGAGAGCCGTCAGCGAAACGTATACGAACCACGCGCACACAACAAGCGCATTCGGGCGCGCCAGCAGAAGCGACGTAGCCATAACCGACGCGAAAATTATCAGCCCGCCCATTGTGGGCGTTCCCTTTTTGCCCTCGTGCAGTTCGGCGAGTTTGCCGACCTCCTCCTTTGTTCGGAAGCTTTGCCCGAACTTCAGGCGTTTGAGAAATTCTATAGTTTTTGGGGCTATTACTATGCCGATGAAAAACGCCAACGCTATGGCTATGCCGCAGCGCACGCTCAGGTATTTGAACACGCGCAGCGGGCCGAAAAACGATTCAAACTGCGAAAGTTGATAGAGCATTAAAATTCCCTTTCGTCTTCAAAGTCGATTCCGCCGTCGGAGTCGTCGAAATCCTCCGCGCCGTCTTCGTCGAACGAATCTTCGTCTTCTTCGCCGTTTTCCGGTTGTTCTTCGGGCGAGTTCGCGGGCGGTTCGTCTTCCGCGGGTTCGGGGTCTTCGGCGGGCGCGGAAATCTCCTCTTCGGCGCGTATTTCGGCCTCTCCTGCGGCTTTCAGCACGGCGGAGGGCAGGGCTTTTTCAAGCTCGCAAACGCGGCTTCCCTTCACGAAAACAAAGCCTTCTGTAAATTCAAGTATCTTTTCGGCGGCAGCCTGCGATGTTTCGAAAACCGAAATGTCGGCTTCGTTCCAGCCGTTTTCAAGCAGTCCCGCCTTGTAGATGTCGGCGGACGCGCCCACGAGAACCGCCTTACAGCCCCCCGCGAACGGAATGTTTGCGCCCACTTCCTTGTGGTGGCGGTGCGTTGCAATGCCGAGTTCCGCCATCGAGCCGAGAACGTAGAGTTTGGGGGCGTCTTTGGCTATTTCGGCGAAATTCTGGAGGGCGTCGCGCATCGACGTCGGCGAGGCGTTGTAGCAGTCGATGTAGTATTTGACCGCGCCCGACTCCACTATGCCGCCGCGCATGGGCAGCGGTTTGAGCGTTTCGATTTTCGCCGCCAGCTGCTCCTCTTTCGCGCCGAGCATAAGGCTTGCGGCTATTGCAAGGAGTGTGTTGTCGAGCATGCCCGCGCTCATTTGCGGGGCTTCGAAATAGTATTCCTCTCCGCCCTCTACGCACATGTCTATTGCCGACGTTCCGCCGTCGGTCTTCGTTATTGCGTATCTGAAAACCAAGTCCGCCTTTACATCGGGTGCGTCTGCCGAGGCGAGCACCGCCTTCTTGCAGGTGAGTTCGTCAAACGCCTTCCAGCTTAGCAGGTTTTGGTGCATTACGCACCAGCCGTTTTCTGAAACGTGAGCGGGCAAAACCGCCTTTTCGCGCGCCACTGCGGCAACGTCCTTGAAGCGTTCAAGGTGCGCAAGCCCGACATTCGTTATTATTGCGATGTCGGGTTCAATCATTTCCGCAAGCTCCTTCATTTGGTCGGGCGCGCCGACTCCCGCCTCCACTATTGCCAGCTGGTTTTGGCGTATGTCGATTTTCGTGAGCGTCAGCGGAACGCCGATTTCGTTGTTGTAGTTTTTCTCCGTGTAGACGGGATTTTTCCACGAAAGCAGTTTTGCAAGCATTTCCTTTGTGGACGTTTTTCCGCACGAACCCGTAATTGCCACGACGGGATTTTCGAAGCGGAGGCGGTGGAGCTTTGCCACTGTCTGCAACGCCTTGAGCGGATTTTTCACAACCAGCACGGGCGCGCCCACGTCAAGCTCCCTGTCGGCTATGACGGCTGTCGCGCCGTTTTTAACGGCGTCGGCGGCGAAATCGCAACCGTCGCGCTCGCCCTTTAGGGCGACGAACGCGAAGTCGGGATGAATGTTTCTGCTGTCGATTCCGAAACCGCGTATGTCGATTTTTTTCGAATTGAGGTTGAACCAGCTTCCGCCCGTCCACGCTTGTAAATCGTCTGTTTTGAAGAATGGCATAAGTTTATATGATTTGTTTTAACGACAACAGTTCTTCGGCAACGCGCTTGTCGTCGAAGGGAATGATTGTGTCGCCGAGTTCCTGAAATGTTTCGTGCCCCTTGCCCGCAATGAGAATGCAGTCGCCCTCTCGCGCGGCGTCTATGGCGAGGTTTATCGCCCTGCGGCGGTCTTCGACAAAGGCTATTTTGGAGGCGTCGGCAACGCCCTGTTTCATGTCGGCGAAGATTTGCTCAAGCGGCTCGCCGCGCGGGTTGTCGGAGGTTGCCCACGCGAAGTCGGCGAAATCCTGAACCGCCTTTACCATGAGCGGACGTTTTGTTCTGTCGCGCTTGCCGCCGCAGCCGAAGACCACGAAGAGGCGTCCCTTGACGACGTTTCTGAGCATTGAAAGCCCGTTTCTGAGGGCGTCGTCGGTGTGCGCGTAATCGACGAAGATGTCGAAGTTCGCTCCGCCCGAGACCTTTTGCATTCTCCCCGGAACGCCCGCAAAGCCCGACAGCGAAACCGCCGCCCTCTTTACGTCGCCGCCCAGCGCGTAGATTATGGACAACGCCGCCAGCGCGTTCAGAATGTTGTAGTGCCCCGGCATATTTATTGCAACGTCAACGTCGCCTTCGGGATACTTCATTTTGAAAACCGATTTTTGCGGGAACATCTGTATGTCGTGCGCGGTTATGTCGGCGTCGCGGCTTTCTATCCCGAAAGACACAAGGCGCGTTTCGGGCGAAAGCATTGTGGTGATTTTCCTGCCGTAGGGGTCGTCGATATTGACAACCGCGTTTTTGGGCAGGCTGCCGAGCGCGCCCGTAAACACCGACGCCTTCGTTCTGAAGTAGGACTCCATCGTCTTGTGGTAGTCCATATGGTCCTGCGTGAGGTTGAGGAAGCAGGCGCAGTCAAGATGAAGCCCCGCCGCGCGCTTCTGCGAAATCGCGTGGGAGCTTATTTCCATTGCAACCGCCTTGCATTCGGCAAAGCGCATTTGGCTGAGCAACGCGTGCAGCTCCAACGCTTCGGGAGTGGTGCGGTTTGCGGGCAGGCAGCGACCGCCCAAATCGTAGTGGATTGTGCCGATAAGCCCGCATTTTATGGAGAGGTCGTTGAGCATTTTCTGCGTCATCCACGACACGCTCGTTTTGCCGTTCGTTCCCGTGATTCCGATTGTTTTAAGCGTGCCCTCCGTGTTGCCGTAAAAGCTTTTGCCCGCCTTTGCCATTGCGTCGGGCATATCGGCAACCTGAATCCACGCCGCGGGGAAAAGCTTGGGCGCGGGGCGTTCGGAAACCACCACGCACGCGCCCCTGTGGGCTGCCTCTTCGACGAACTTGTTGCCGTCGGTATTGTGCCCCGAGACCGCGAAAAACGCCGATGCGGGCGCAACGCGGCGGCTGTCGGCTATGAGCATTTTCACTTCCGCCGACTTGTCGCCCGTGAGCTTTACGGCGTCTACGGCTTTCGCCAAGTCGGACACCGTGTAGGAGCTTGCGCCCATGTCGGACTGCGCAAAAGACATCTGTGCGAATCTGCTGTGTGCGCCGCACATGCAAATCAAACTGTGGAGATTGTTAAAGGTTACCATCGTAGTTCAAAGTTTTCCAAGCCATTGTTTTTTCAAATTCTTCGTCGGACTGTATTCCGAGATACACCGCCGCCTGTTCGCCTATTTCCCTGAACGCGGGCGCGGCAACAAGACCGCCGTAGCCCACGCCCTTGAGCTTCGGCGTATCTACAACAACAGTTATCACGAGGCGCGGGCGCGTTGCGGGGAAGAAGCCCGTGAAAGACGCCACGTGCTTTTTGTTGCTGTATTCGCCGCGTTTTCTGCGCGTGCCGTCGGCGTTGGGCGGAAGGTCTTTCGCCTTGATGAATTTTTGCGAAGTCCCCGTTTTGCCCGCCACTTTAAAGCCCTTTATGGCGGCGCGGCGCGCCGTGCCCGTCGGGGTTGTAACTTCGGCGAGCATTTCCGCCATGAGCGTTGCGACTTTCGGCGAAATCACGCGGCGGAGTGCTTTGGGCGCGTAGTTCATTACGGTCTGCCCTTTGGCGTCGTAAATTCTTTTGACAAGCTGCGGCTGCATATACACGCCCTGATTGGCGATAGTAGCCATTGCGCAGTGGATTTGAAGCGGCGTGACCGCGACCGCGTGTCCGATTGGCATGCGCGTGATTGTCAGCGAATCCCACTTTGCAAGCGGCAGAACGTTGCCCGAAATTTCGCCGATAAGCCCGATGTCGGTCTTCTGCCCGAAGCCGAATTTGTGCGCGTAGTCCACAAGGCGTTGCGCCCCGAGGCGTCCGCCGATTAGCGCGGAGCCGCGGTTGCTGCTTTTTTTGATGATGTCGCGGACTGTGGCGTTTTTGCCGAGCGGGTGGTCGTCTTTGGGCATGCGCAGCATTTTGCCGTTGTAGGACATTGCCGTCTGCGTGCAGTCGAATTTGTCGTCGGGGCCGATGAGCGATTCGTTCAGAGCCGCCGCCACGGGCACGACTTTGAACGTCGAACCCGGTTCGTATTGTCCCGAAATTGCGAAGTTCAGAAAGTTGCCCGTATCGTATTTATTGAACTTGTTGGGGTTGAAAGTGGGGTAGCTTGCCATCGCCAAGACGTAGCCCGTGGAGGGCTCGCTCACTATGATTGCGGCGGTTTCGGGGCGGTAGGTTGCAACTATTGCGCCCATTTGCTGTTGGACAATCTGCTGTATGAAAAGGTCTATGGAAAGCTCCACGTTCAGCCCGTCGGTAGGCTCTACTGTGCGCGTTCTGAACTGCGTAAGCTCCATTCTTTTGCCGTCGCGCTCGGTTTCCTTCCAGCCGTCCTGACCTGTGAGGTAGTAGTCGAACTGCTGTTCTATGCCCATAACGGGCTTGAATTCCTTGTTGACGAACCCGATGACGTGCGCCAAGAGCGTTTCGCAGGGATATTTGCGCGTGTATTTTCTGTTGCCGTAGATTGCCTTTATTTTGCAGTCGCGGATTTGCTGGAAGAGGGCTTCGTTGTCGATGACGGCGAGCTTCTGCCAGCTGCTTTCTGCCACGCATTTTTCGTAAAGTTCGGCGTATGGCATTCCAAGGAGCTGCGCGACGCGCTCGAGCCGTTCGCGCGTCTGCTGCGATGGCTTATACGCGCGCATTTCCGAAACCGACATCTTCTGGATTTGCTTCAGGGGAATTTCGTTGTCTTTGCCGATTTGATATTTGAAGGTTTTGGGGTCTACGCCGATTGTTATTACGGGGCTTGAGGTTGCAAGCAGGTTGCGCTTGGTGTCGGTTATATCGCCGCGTTTGGAGCTGATGATTTCCGTTCTTTTGCGCGCCTTTTCAGCCTCGGCAATGCTTGCGTCGCTGCGGACTACATGCAGGTAGAACAGGCGGCAGCCCACCGCCGCAAGCACGAAGCATACAACGAAGCAGACAAAGGCCAACCGACCTTTGCCATACATCAGAATAGTCTCCGTTTTGCGCTTTGCCATCTGCTATTTTTTCTTGGGAAGTTTGAAGGAGATTACGTTTTCGGTTTTCTTTGTGGAATACTCCACGCGTCCGCCGTCGAAGTTTTCATACGCCCAGACGATGTTTTCGGTGAGGTTCGGTTGCACCAGCCGCGACGATGCGCGCTTCATAAGGCGCATGGGGTTGACCTGTTCGGCAATCTTGAGCGAAAGTTCGTCGTTGGTGCGGCGCAGGTTGCTTATTTGGCGTTCGCAAGAGGCTATTTCCTGCGATATTTCGCGCTTGTCGTTTTGCGCCTGAGACAGCGCGAACCCGCCCGACGCGAAAACCGCCATCAACAGCGCGACAGCCGCGGGCAAATAGGGAAACTTTATTTTGATTGTCATTGTGTGTCAGTCCTTTTTCAACGCCCTGAGTTTTGCGCTTCTGCTTCTGGGATTGAGCGCGATTTCCTCCTCCGCGGCGGTTATGGGTTTTGTTGTAAGAAGTGCGGCGCGGCGGACTCTGTCCTGCAAAAACGACGTGTCCGAGCGGCTTTCGGGACGCCCCGCCTGCCTCTTGAAATACTGCTTGACTATCCTGTCTTCGAGCGAGTGGAAGCTTATTGCCGCCAAAACGCCGCCGCTTTTGAGGGCGTCGAACGCCTTGGGCAGGGCGGTTTTTATTTCGCCCAGCTCGTCGTTTACTTTTATGCGCAACGCCTGAAACGTTTTTGTGGCGGGGTGGATATGCCCGTGCGCGTGCGATACCGCCGCCACGACCTCCGCCAAATCCGCAGTTGTTTTAATTTTGTTCTCGTTGCGTGCGGCTATTATTGCGCGCGAGATTTTTTTGAAAGACTGCTCTTCGCCGTAGTCGCGCAAAACACAGCCGAGCTCGTATTCGTCGGCGCGGTTGATGAACTCGAGCGCGCTTTCGCCCTCGGTGTTGTTCATGCGCATGTCAATGGCGGCGGGCTTGTTTATCGAGAACCCGCGTTCGCCCTCGTCAAGCTGGAACGACGACACCCCGAAATCGAACAGCACGCCCGCCACGTCGGTCAGCCCGAGCTTGTCGATTTCCGAAAATTTCATGCTGCGGAATTCGAAACGTTCGCCGAATTCAGCCTTTACTTCCTCCGCGCGCGCGACGGCTTCGGCGTCGCGGTCAACGGCTATTACTTTGCAGTCAGCCGAACGGAGAATTGCGCGGGTGTGTCCGCCGCCGCCGAATGTGCAGTCAAGATACGTTTCGCCGTCGGCGGGGGAGAGCAACTTTACAGTTTCATTGAGCAAAACGGGGATATGCCCGCTGCGTATGTCGATTTTGAAACTGTCATTACTGTTGCTCATCTAAGATTTCGTTTCCCTTCAGTGCGTAAGGCACTGTCGGGAGCGTTGGTATTTTGTGTTTAAAAGTTTTCATTCGGCTCTGTTATACGCCCAGCTCTTCAAGCAGCGAAGCTTCGTCGATTGAATCGTCGTCTTCGTTCAGCCACTCGTCGCGCCGTTTCGGATCCCACAATTCGAAGGACGAACCCATGCCGACCATGCAGACTTCTTTTTTTATTCCAGCGTGGTTGAGGATTGCCTCCGTGAGCATTACGCGACCCTGTTTGTCGCAACCGAAAGTGCAGCTGTTTTTGAGAAATCTCGCCAAAGCCTTTCTCTTGGCGGGATTTGCAATACTGATTTTGGAAATGTTTTCCAGCAGAACCGCCGTGCGTTGCGGCGGCAGAACCTCGATAGAGCCGTAGGACGTGGCTATTGCGAAATAGGAATTGTCGGCGTCGTCCCCCTTGAACCTCCACTTTGCGGGGATAGTCACACGGCGTTTGTCGTCGAGTTGCTTGAGAAACTCGTCGCCGTAAGGTTGTTGCATTTGTGGAAGTTCCGACATTTTTCTGGAATTAGCTCTATTTATCGCCCATTTTTCACCATTCTTAACCATTTCCCCCCACTGTCAAGAAAATTTACCCCATTATTTTCCTTTTTTGAAAAAATTTTTGCGCGTTGTTCGTGTTCGCGCTTTGCGTGGGTAGAATTTCGCGCAGAACTGATTGTCGGAAAAGGTTGACAACCGACGTGTTCTTCATATACACCGGCGTAGTAAAAATAAAGGAATTTGTATGAAGAAGATACTTGTCGCGGTTTCGCTTTTCTCGTCTTTCGTCGGCTTGTTTGCCGCCCCGATAAACAAGTCGGACTGGGATTTCGACTACGTTATGTCTATGGGCGTTGTTTACGATTCCGGTAGCATTCGCTTTCAAGACAATATGCGTTCGCAGATTTTCTTTCGGGAAAGCAAACAGGCGGAACTTTATGACAACGGCTTTTCCGTTTCGATGGAATTGCCCGTCGGGTTCATAGACGGCGGCGGTTCGTTTTCCGCGGGATATTTGAACAACGAAAGCGACGACGGCGCAGATATAACCAAGTCTGCCGTTTCGTGGGGTGTGTCGTTCGGTTTCGATAAGTGTTCGGTGGATATTTTCGACAATGCGGGCGCAAAAATCAGTAAAACCGTAGATGTAAATCCGACAGCGGGGTCGTTTGGCCTGTTTTTTGCCCTGATAAAAAATGATGACGATACATTTTCGGCGTCAATACGTTCGGAAGAGTTAGGTTTTAGTTATGTGCTTGACGGCGTAACGCTTGTCAAGACATCGAAGGGAGCGTTCAGCGTGGGCGTTAGCCCGTCGGATTTCGACATGTCGAAAGACAATGTTTTGATGACCGATTTTTCGTGCCCACCGTCTTCGTCGGTTCCAGAACCTGCGGCGTTCGCGGCGGCGTTGGGTATTGCCGTCGCGGCGATTGCATGCGTGCGCCGCCGCTTTAGGAAAGTTAAAAAACTTTGACCAGAAGACAAAGCGGAATCGACTACGCCAATCCGCGTTTTTTATATGTTGGGAAGTGGCGCAACTTGGCTGAAGCCAGTGTTGCTTTACTTTAATCAATAAGCAAAGGCGAATGGGCTTTGCCCATTGCCGCCACTTTCGGAATTATAAAAAATTAAAAAGCGCGCGGCTCGAGGCAGAAAACAAGCGAAGCGCGTTTGAGATTTTGCCGCAGGCAAAAGACCCCGAAGGGGCGAATACAAGCCGAAGGCGCGTATAGATGCGTTTGAAAAACGCACCCGAAGGGCACGCAGCGGCGTGTCAAACGGTTTGCGAATGCAAACGCGAGTCAATTTCGTATTTTGGCACTTTAATTGAAGAACAAAGGCACATCGGCTGCGCCGATTGCCGCCACTTTCGGAAACGTAAAAAATGCCCGAGAGCGTTTCTTTCGGCAGTTTTTTATAATCAAAGGAGATTGAACAGCGTTCAATCTCCTTTACTTGTTTTTAATAAAAACTGCCGAAAGAAACGCGTCCTCACGCTTTTTCGAGTAGACATACGGCATGCGCGCCGATGCCTTCCTTGCGGCCTTCCCAGCCCATCTTCTCGTTGGTGGTCGCCTTTATGCCGACGTCCTCGGGGGCGACGCCGAGCGACTTCGCAAGAATCGCCTTCATCTTGGCTATGTGCGGAAGCATCTTGGGGGCTTCGGCAATTATCGTGCAGTCAACGTTGGAGACCTTGTAGCCGAGCTTTGCAACCTCCGCAACGGCGCGTTGGATAATCTTTTGAGAGTCAATGCCCTCGCAGGAGGCGTCGGAAGGGGGAAAGAAAAACCCGATGTCGGGGAGTGCGCCCGCGCCCAAAACGGCGTCGGCAATGGCGTGGCTTAAAACGTCGGCGTCGGAGTGCCCGAGAAGCCCGAGTTTGCTTTCAATTTCCACGCCGCCTATTATGCACTTGCGGTTTTCCACTAATTGGTGGACGTCGTAGCCGTATCCTATTCTGAATTTTCCGCTCATTTGGGTTGCCTTGTCTTTAGAAATTCTATGAACGCGATGTCCTCGGGGACAGTGATTTTCACGTTGGGGGAAAGGTTTTCGGTTATGGAAACGCGAATGCCGCAGGCCGCGGCGGCGGCGACGTCGTCGGTTACGGCAAGCTTGTTCTTGCGGACGAACCTATACGCGTTTCTGATTTCCGAGCATATGAAAACCTGCGGAGTTTCCATCGCCCAGAGACGTTTTCTGTCGAGGTCGGCAAGCATGCACTTGGAGAGGTTCTTTTTGCCTTTCGGGATTCTTTTGATTGTGTCGCTCACGCGTCGGGCGAGAACCGCCGCGCCGTCCTTTTCTGCCGTTTCGGCGAGCTCACTGACATTTTGCGGCGTGATTAGCGGGCGCGCGCCGTCGTGAATGAATGCCAAAGCCGACTTGTCGGTGGCGGCGTCAAGCCCGTTTAGAACGCTGTCCTGCCTTTCCGCTCCGCCGTTTGTAAACTTCACCGAAAGCCGACACTTGGGGAAGAATTTTTTGAGAGCCGCCGAAATTTTCCGCTGCTGAAGCTCGTCGCGGCAGACGAAGACGACCTCGCCGATTTTTCCGCTGTCGGCGAACGCCTTGAAGCTGTGCAAAATTACGGGCATTCCGAAGAGCGGCTCAAGCACTTTGTCCTTTACCGCCCCGCGCATGCGCCTGCCGCTTCCGCCCGCCAAAAGAATAGCGCAATTAGGCATTTTTAAGCTCTTCCATTATTTGGCGCGCCGCTTGGGCGGGGTCGGCGGCTTTGAGAATCGGGCGGCCTACGACGATGAAGTTCGAACCCGCTTTTGCGGCGTCGGAGGGCGTCATTACGCGCTTTTGCTCGTCGGTGCTGCTGCCGCGCGGACGGATTCCCGGGGTGACCAGAACAACGTCGGCGGGGACTGTCTTTCTGAGCTGTTCGATTTCCAGCGGCGAGCACACAAGACCTTTCATTCCGCAGTCGGCGGCGAGCTTGGCAAGGAGCTTTACCTGCTCGGCGGGCTCTCTTGCAACGCCCGTTTCGGCAAGACCCGCAGCGTCGAACGACGTCAGCACCGTAACGCCCAAAAGGCGCAGGTCGGGGTTCGTTTTAGCCGCCGCCTCGAGCGCGCGACACATCATTTCGCGCCCGCCGCAAGTGTGGATTGTGAGCATTGAAATGGGAAGCCCCTGCAGGCTTTCGACCGCCGACGCCACAGTGTTGGGAATGTCGTGCAGCTTGAGGTCGAGGAAAATTTTGAAGCCCATGCCGCCCACCTCGCGGACGAAATCGGAGCCGTATTTAAGATACATTTGAAGCCCGATTTTCACCCATTCGAGGCTTCCGCGCAATTTTTCAAGCATCGCAAGCGCGGAGTCTCTGTCGGGGAGGTCGAGCGCAAGCATTAATTTGCAATCGTGTTTTGACATATTGTTTATTTTGTGCCATAAGCGGAAAAATTTTTCAAATATTTTCTATGCGCATCAAAAAATTTTCCCCGTGCAAAGTAAACCTGATGTTGGCGATAACGGGCGTCCGCGACGACGGTTTTCACAACCTCATCAGCCTTGTCTGCCCCACGCGCTTCGGCGACGACGTTGTTGTTGAAGAGCTTCCCGACGGCGCAGCTGCCGACGTTTTGGAGTGCAACGTAGAGGGCATTCCGTGCGACGAATCGAACTTGGCGGTAAAAGCCGCCGTCCTCTTCCGCCGCGAAACGGGAATTTGCAAGTATTTTAAAATACGGCTCGAAAAGCGCGTGCCTGCGGGCGCGGGGCTTGGCGGGGGCAGCTCAAACGGCGCGTCGGCTCTGGCTGCGGTAAACGAAATCTGCGGCAAGCCGCTTTCCGCGCGCAGGCTCGAGAAGATTGCCGCCGAAATGGGGTCGGATTGCCCGCTGTTCCTTTCGGGAAATCCCGTGGTTATGCGCGGCAGGGGCGAAAAGGTTTTCCCGCTCACGGGCGAGGCGCGCGACTACATCGGCATGCTCAAATTCGTAATTTTCAAGCCCGATTTTTCGATAAACACGGGGTGGGCGTATTCGCAAATGCGTGCGAACCCCGAAGACTACATCGACGCCGACGAGGCGGAAGGCGTGCTCTCAACTTGGCTCGAAAACCCGAACATAACGTCGCTGCCGCTGATTAACAACATGCAGATTGAGGCGTTCAAGAAATATCCCGCGCTGGAGGTTGCGGTGGAGTCGGTGAGGGAGAAGTTCGGAGTGCCGTGTATGATGAGCGGGTCGGGGAGCGCGTGCTTTGCGATTGTGAACGATTTGGAGGAGAAAGACGTTGACGCCTTGGTTGGGTGTATACGGTCTATGTTGGGCGACACCTGCTTAATAGCGCGTGAAACGTAGCTTTATGCTGCGTTTCACTGTTTATTGTTGCTTGGTCACGTAGGTTTACTACGCTCCCATCGCAACAAAAACGTGAAGCCTTGCCTAAAACCACGTTTGACGCGCTATTAAAGGACATAAACTTTAATGAATAATCAAAGCGGAATTGAATGAAATTCAATCCGCGCCGCTTTAGGAAATGTAAAAAACCTGCGCAAAAATTTTTCAAAGCCCTGTCTGAACCCCGTTTTGTATTCGCTCGCACAAGAGTGTTTCTCTTGCGCCGATGAAATAAAGGCGCAATTCAACGTCTCACCCCTGCGGGGTAATTGCTACGCAATTATACTTCCCAAAAGCTTGCCTTCGGCAACTTTTGTGATGACGCGTTCTTAAGAGACAGGCTTTAATCAATAGACAAAGGCGAATTGAGCAAAGCTCAATCGCCGCTATCCTTTTCAACACTGAAAAAGTTCGAACCAACATTGTGTCCCGAAAAAAAACTGCGAGGCGTGAGCTACAAAATCGCGTTTTATGAGGCGTAGCGGGCTTAACGCCCGTGAGTCCGAAATAAAACCGATTTTTAGCCGCGAGACGCCTCTTTGCGAACACAAAAGTTGCGAAGCAAGCTTTTGGGAAGAATAAAACACGAAGTGTTTTACCCGTAGGGCGAGACTGGCGCAGATTTTGCGAAGTAAAACCAAGCCAGCGAGTTCAATTTTAATTATGCGAAGCATTTTTCATTTTAAAAGAATGAAATTCTTTCGCAAAGAGGCGTCGTCCTCGCAGTTTTTTTCACAGTTTTTCAAAAAACTTGTGAGGTTTGAGCGAAAAGTTGGGCTTTTCAAGGCGTAGCGGGCTTAACGCCCGTAAGTCCGCAGAAAAACCAACTTTTCGACAAAAGCAATGCGGGCAATTTTATTTTCGGTATTTCAACTATAAATATCTCTTGCCCGTCCGCATTGCGTCCTCACAAGTTTTTTTTTTAGTTGGATTTTACGTTCCCTTCGGGCGACGGCAAATCGGAGAGCGAGGGAAACTCGCGGACAAGAAGCTCGCGCCAAAGGTCTTCGGGCGGAACGTCGAAAACAGTCTCCATATCGACGTTTGAAGTGAACCAAAGCCCTGCGTCGATTTCGTCGCGCAGCTGCTTGTAGTCCCAACAGACGCAGCCGAGAAACGCCATGGGCTTTGCTTCGTATGGGCCGTCTATGATTGAAAGCAACTTTTGCGGCGAAATTCCGTAGTGGAAAGAGCCTACGGAAGTGTCGTTTAGAATGAACGCGCCGAGCTTAAGCTCGTTCATGGCAACTGGACCGCCCGCGTAGACTTCGATGTTGTTCAGGCGCGGGTCGTCGGAAAATTCGGGGATTTCGGCGATGTCCTTGTCGAGGGGGCGGTTGATGATTACGCCTACCGAGCCATCGGGCGAGTCCTCAATCAGGAAGACGACGCTGTTGTTGAATTCGCCCGTGTTTGAGGTGGGCGAGGCGCACAGAAACAGCCAAGACAGGTCGCTTTCGAAAGTCCTCATTTGCGGAGTTGTTCTATGTTGACGTTTGCCTGCTTGGCGAGCTCGAAAACGAGTTCGTCGTTGTGGTAGTCGTGCAGGTATTTTATAGTGCATATGCCCGAGGAGATGAGCAGCTTTGCGCAGTTTATGCAGGGGAAATGCGTGATGTATGCGGTGCAGCCGTTGATTGAAACGCCGCGGCGTGCGGCGTCGGAAATGGCGTTTTGCTCGGCGTGGACTGTGGCGATTTCGTGCCCGTCGCGTATGCACGATTTGTGCGGCGCGCTTGGCAGAAAGCCGTTGTAGCCCGCGGCGATTATCCTGTTTTTGTGCTCTCCGCCGCTTACTATTACGCAGCCCACGTTCAGGCGCGAGCAAGTGGAGCGCGACGCTATCAGAATCGCCGCCGAGATGAAGTATTCGTCCCAGCTCGGGCGCGTTCCGTGCCACGCCGCAACGGTGGAGTCGATGCTTTCAACAATGTCCATTTTAAGCTAAATCTAAATTCTGACTACGCATGAAAACAGCACCGCGAAGAAGTGCATGACAGTCCCCAGCAGGACGAACAAGTGCCAGATTCCGTGCGAATATTTCCAGTTCTTTTTGACGTAAAAAAGTATCCCCGCCGAGTAGAAAACGCCGCCGAGAATCAAAAACACAATCGAGGTTGTCGAGATTGCCGCGAACAGCTTCCCCGAGACGAACACAATCAGCCAGCCCATCGCCAAATACAGCCCGATTGACCAGATTTTCGTCCCCGACGGATTGGTAAACAATTTCAAAAACGTTCCCAATAACGCCAGAAACCAGATTATCCCGAACATCCACCACGCCGTCGGCGAGCGCATCGGCACAAGCAGAAAGGGCGTGTAGCTGCCCGCTATGAGAAAGTATATGGAAATGTGGTCGAACTTCTTCAGAACCGCCTTCGCCTTCGAGACGGGAACGGCGTGGTAGACCGACGACGCCGTGTAGGTGCACAGCATAGACCCGCCGAAAATGGCGCAGGATACAATCGCCCAGCAGTCGGCATAGAAGCACGAAAGCGTTACAAGCACGCTGATTGCACACACGCTGAAGAGCATTCCCGCAATGTGCGTTGTGGTGTTGAAGATTTCCTCTTTCGGCGTGTATACCCTGCAAGTTTTTTCCATACGGGCAAGTCAAGCCCTTTTGGCGCGCTTGGCAACCTTTTTTTTGCCGCCGTCCTCGAACGCCGCGCGCAGCCTTTCTATGACGCACTCAAGCTGCCTTTTTGTCCGACAGCGGGCGAGTATTGTTTCCACGCATTCCGAAATCTCCGCGCGGCTTGGGCTTTGCTTGGGCGGCGTTTCGTTCGAAAAAACGCGCGGCTTGCCGAGCTCCTCCGTGAGCAGCTCGGCCGCCCCGACCCCGAAGAATTCCGCAAGCCGTTCGAGCGTTCGCTCCCCGCGGGGAACGCGCCCGCGCTTCCAGGTGCTTACGGTGCTTAGCGGGTAGTTTGTGCGCTCGGAAATCTCGCGCAGCGTGAGTTTTTTTTCGAACATTAAAAGCCTGAAATTTCGGGCGAAAATGTGGTTGCCGTATGTCTTTGTTTTGGTTTCCATCTGGTGTGAGGTAGAATTATTCTACATTTTATATTGACAATTTAAATTTAATGATATTTTATAGTTTAAATGTTTATTATTGAAATAAACATCAAATCGTAAGAGAAAACAATAATATAATAATTAAATTTAAATAAGAAATGAAGAAGAATAAATATATCGACGGCGAACGGGTCGATACCGGATATTTTTCGGGACTTTTACCGAAGGGACAGGATTGGTTCAGCCCGAAGGAGATAGGCGCAATCATCGGAAGGAGCGACCAATACGTAAGGGACACGTTTTACAGCGGAAAAATTTTGGGACATCTTTCCAACGGACTCGCCAAGAAGGGCAAGGAGAAGAAGTCGTATCTGCGCGTGCATCGCGACGCCGTTGCGCTTTATTTGGCGCAGTCGGCAAACTATTCGTCGGAGGAGCTTATTTCCGCCCTCTCCGAGATAATCGGCAGACTTTCCGACTACCAGTTTGTCCGCCTTGAGAAAATCATAAAACGCCGCTACACTCCGTAGCTAAACGGCGGCGCATAAATTTTGCGGCGGCGCGGCCTGTGTTGCGCCGCCTTTTTTGTGCCCGCACCCCGCCGAGCCGCGAAAAAAGTGTTGCGCGGGAGCGGCGTTTTTGTTTCCCTTGTTTTATCGAATGAAAGGGAAGATACTTGGCAGTTTGTTGGGCTTTTTTATGGGCGGGCCGATTGGGTTGCTCATAGGGGCGGCTATCGGGCACGTTTTTATTGATTTGCCCGCGAAGGCCGCCGAGGGCAGGGCGCGTTTCAACGCGCTTGTCTGCATGGCGATAGCCAAGCTTGTAAAGATAGACGGGCGCGTCGCGCAGTCGGAAATAGACGAGGTGGGGCGGATTTTTGCGGAACTCGGGCTT
Source organism: uncultured Opitutales bacterium (assembly GCA_934613645.1). Lineage (GTDB taxonomy): Bacteria > Verrucomicrobiota > Verrucomicrobiia > Opitutales > Intestinicryptomonadaceae > Merdousia. The sequence continues at coordinate 29,780 of CAKTTC010000017.1, forward strand.
GACGGCGACGAACGCGCCGCGGCAATAGACGCGTATCACGAGGGGCGCAACAGTCCGCTTTCGCCCGAAGAAATGGCGGCGGAGTTTGCGCGGGAATTTCCGTCGGACATGGCGCGCAGGGCGTATATGATAATTTTGTGCAGGATAGCTCTCGCCGACGGAACGCTCGGCGCGGAGGAGCTTGCGGCGCTCGAGGGCATTGCGCAGCGGCTCGGGCTGCGCATTTCTGATTTTGTAGTCTCGCGCTCTTCGGGCGGTTTTGGCGGCGGAAACTTCGGCGGCTACGGGAATTCGGCTTTCGGCGGAGGGTCTAATGCTTCCGACGGCTGCTTCGGCGCGCCGCAGGGCGGTTCGCTTTCCGAGGCGTTCGCGCTTTTGGGCGTTTCGCCAGACGCTTCCGCCGACGAAATCAAGCGCGCGTATAGGCGCAAATGCAAGGAACTGCACCCCGACATTCTTCGGAGCAAGGGGCTTGGCGAAGTGGCTTTAAAGGCTCTCGAAAGGGAGCTTTCGCGCGTCAACGACGCGTATGAAACAATCAAAAAATACAAAAAATAAAGGGATTTTTATGTTGGACAAAATAAGATCGGCGGCTCTCGAGGGCTATGTAAGAAACAAATTCGGCGAATACCTGCAGGGGGGAGATTTTTCCGCCGAACTGAATACGTCGGAGTGCTTTTTGAAAGTGGCGGCAACGCTTGCGGGCGAGGAATCGCGCACGCTTTTTAACATAGAAAAATTCGAGCTTCAGACGCTCGAAAACGGCAAAGACAAAAACCTCGTTGTCCGCGAAATTTCGTGCAACAGACCGTGGCTTAAAAAACTCGCCGAAAACTACCTGCTCGACAAGCCCGTGAGCCTGCCGAGCTTCATTGCGGGCGCGCTGTAGCCGCTCGCCGCGCGCCGGCTTTCGAACGACAATTTAAAAAAGGCAAAAGTTATGGAAAAAATAAAAAAGGCAAAAGTTATGGAAAACTCCTCTCCCGAAAAAAAATGTTCACCCAAGCGCGTATCGCGCCGCCGCTTTTTAAGCTCGGCGGCGATGGGCATGCTGGGCTACTCGCTGATGGTTGACGTCGATGCCGACGCGGCGTCGGTGGGCTCGCGCGCAAAAAACGCCTTTGCAAAGGCGGACAAACGCGGTTCTACAACGGCGGCGGAGTCGGGCGCAAACCCCTTTGGGCAGTCTACTATGGACGACGTTTCGCTTTCCTGCGACGTGCTTGTTGCGGGCGGCGGGCTTTCTGGAATTTGCGCGGCTTTGGCTGCGGCGCGCAGCGGGGCGAAAGTGGTTCTCGTTCAAAACCGCTCCAACTTGGGCGGCAATTCAAGTTCCGAAGTGCGCATGCACCCGCTCGGTATAAGCAGCTGGAAAGTCGGCTTCAGAGAGGGCGGAATACTCGAGGAGCTGAAGCTTAAAAACGCGGCGGAAAACCCCGAAATGAGTTGGGCGGTTTGGGAAATGGTGCTTTACGACAAGGTTCGGAGCGAAAAAAACATCACGCTTTTGCTCGACACCACGCTCTTCGGCGCGGAGGTAAAAAACGGGCTGATTGCGCGCGCGTTCGCCCGCTGCGATTTGTCGCTTACAAACTACGTAATCTCGGCGAAGCAGTTTATCGACTGCACCGGCGACTGCCGCCTTGCGCTCGAAGCGGGCGCGGAGGTTATGGCTGGGCGCGACGGAAAGGAAAAATACGGCGAAAGTCTGGCGGGCTTTTTCACGAAGGGCGACCGCCTGTGCTGCTCGATTCTTTTCACCTCGCGCGATGCCGGCAGGGAGGTCAAGTTTACGCCGCCTTCGTGGGCGCGCAAGGTTACGGCCGAGAATATGAAGTTCCGCGACCCCAAGTCGGGCGGCGGGCTCAACTACGGCTACTGGTTCATTTCGTTCGGCGGAAAGCTCGATACCGTTCGCGACATGGAGGTAATCCGCCGCGAACTGCTTGCAATTCTGCTCGGCGTGTGGGGCTACATAAAAAATTGCGGCAAATATCCCGAGGCGAAGAACCTCGACTTGGATTTTATAGGAATGCTTCCCGCTCGCCGTGACACCTACAGAATAGCGGGCTTCGACATCTTCACGCAGCACGACATTGAGGGCGGCTGGCGCAACCGTCCCGACCAAATCATAACCGTGGGCTGGCCGATGGAAGACCAGCCTTCCGACGGGTTCGACTTCAAGGGCGAGCCGGCAATCTACGGCGGCAAAACGCCCTACTACAATCTGCCGCTTACAGCTATGTATTCAAAGGACGTTAAAAACCTGATGATGGCGGGGCGCAATATGAACACCTCTCACATAGCCTTCACTTCCACGCGCATTATGAACACGGGCGCGCTTGCGGGCGAAGTCGCGGGCAATGTTGCGGCGTTGTGCGCGGCTCGTGGAATGAATCCGCGCGAAGCGGGGCTTTCGGAAAAGACGCTTTCGGAGCTTCGCCAAAAGCTCATAAAAGACGGCAACATAATTGTGGGCTTTAAAAACGAAGACCCCGCCGACCTTATTTTGCGGGCTTCCGCATCAGCCACGGCGTCGGATTTCGGAACTTCGCCCGACAACGCCAAAAACGGCGTAAATTTCGACTTCATCGGCGAAAACAAAAACCGCTGGCAGGCGGCTATCGACAAATCGCCCGTGCTTGCGTTCGCGTGGGAAAAGCCCGTGGAAATTTCGCAGGTGCGGCTGAATCTGGACACGGGCTGCCGACAGCTCACACAGTCGTGCGAGGTCAACTTTCGCAACCGAATGATACTTGCCCCGCAGCCCGAAACGCTGCGCGATTTCGACATAACCGCCGTGCTTGCCGACGGCAAAAAACGCACGCTTGCGCGCGTGCGCGGCAACTGCCAAAAAATGGTGCGCGTCGATTTCGGCAAAGTCGCCGTGAAGTCGGTTTCGGTAAAATGCCTTGCCACGAACGGCGACGAAAAGGCATCGATTTTCGAGGTCAGAGCCTACGCGTAAAATTCGAAAGGGGGAGGAAAATATTATGAAAAAAGCAGTGCTTGCGGTTGTTGTTTTGTTCTGCCTTGCCGCGTCGCGAGCGGCGGCAATAGACGCGGAGAGCTTCGGCTTGAGCGCGGGCGGCGACCCGCTCGAGAACGCGCGCGCCTTGCAAAAGGCGGTAGACTGCGGCGGCGAAATCCGCGTTTCCAAGGCGGGCATCTACGACATCGGCGCAACCTGCTTATCGGCGACAACACTTCGCTCGTCTTCGCCGAGGGGGTGGTCATTCGCAAAAACGCCAAGCACGGGGTGTTCAACTACGTCTTTTTGAACAGGGGCGCGCGCCAACGCCAATACAACAAAAACATTTCGCTTAAGGGGCTTAATCTTAGCGTAAACAACGTTGACCACATAGACACTTCCGACATTTTGGGGCTTGTGGGGCAGGTTTCCTTTTTCTACGTCAAAAACCTCAAAATACGCGACCTGCGCTGCACCGACTTGCGCGCCCACCAGTTCTGCATACAGGTTTGCACTTTTGAAGATATCGACATTTCGGGTGCGGAAATAAGAGGGCACAAAGACGGAATCCACCTCGGGCGCGGAACGCGTTTCAGGATTTCCGACTGCACTTTCGCTACGGGCGACGACGCGCCATCGCCCTCAACGCCCACGACTACGACATCTCCAACCCCGAAATGGGATGGATTGAAAACGGCGTAATAGAAAACATCTTCGACTTGGAGCCGTCGGAACTGCTTGTAGGGTTCAACGGCAAGCCCATCTACGGGTATTTTTGCCGCATAATTTCGGGCACTTGGACTGAGTGGAAGCGCGGAATGCAGATACAGAAATCCGACACCGTTGTTTCGGGCGGAAAAATGTATAGGGCGCAGATGAAGCCCGACGGCAAAGTGTTTGTCTCCCAAACGCCGCCGACGCATTCGGAGGGCGCGAAGGTTTTGGACGGCATAAAATGGCGCATGACGCAGACCGACGTGGAGTTCAACGCGGGGGTGCGCAACGTTACGTTCAGAAACATATTTTTGCAGAAAGCAAGAACGGCGTCGTTTTCAATCCACGCCGATATGGACGTATGGAGCAGGTCGTTCTACCCCGACGGAAAGTTCACAATGCAGGAAAACCTCGTCTTCGACAATATCCGCGTTTTGCACGACAACCCCAAGCCGTTTTTGCTCGTGAAAGTTCCCGTAAACAGGGTGAGCATTACCAATTCCTTCCTGCGCAACAACAACATAATTTTTCTGAACCACAAGGATATAGACAACACTTCGCCCACGGTTCTCAACATTTTCAATACGTCGTTTGAGCCGACGCAGAAAATGGATTTCATAAAGAACAACGTTGCGGGCAAGCGCATTGAAACCAACTGTTTTCCCGCGGTAAAATAGGCGGGGAGTTGTCCTGATTTTTGCAAAACGTAGGGCGCGGCTCGGCGTTTTTTTGTGGCGGCGTTCCGGGGGGACGCTTCGCGGCGGTGCGCGGTTTTGTTTGGCGGCGCGGGCGTTTGCGGCTGGGCTGGGGGCGGGGGATTGGGTCGGAGTGTGTCAAATTTTCGCGCGGGTGTGTCAAATTTTCGCGGGCGGGGTTGGGCGCGGTTGTGCAAGTCGGCGAAATACCGCTTAAAACAATGCTTTGCGCGCCGATATTCATTGGCACGGGAATTGCTAAATCGAAGGTATGAATAACATAAATCCTGACAAATTTACAGAAAAGAGCATTGAGGCAATCAATGCGGCGTCCGAAATTGCAAAGCAAAGACGCCACACCGAAATTTTACAAGTCCACCTGCTCGCGGCTTTGATAGCCCAAGAGTCGGGTATTGTAGGTTCGCTTTTGACTAAAATGGGTGCGGACAAACGCTCCGCGCTCGAACTCGGAATCCGCCGCACGCTCGACAATCTTCCGAAAGTCGAGGGGGCTACGGCGTCGGCTCCGTATATAAGCACGGGGCTGTCGCAGACGCTTGAAAGCGCGGAGTCCATTGCAAAACAGATGGGCGACGACTTCGTCTCCACGGAGCATTTGTTCATCGCCATTGTGGAAGCTCCCGAGCCGACGCAGATAGCCGACTTGTTCAGAAGTTTGCAAATCACGCGTTCGGGTGTTGAGGAGATTGTTTCGCAAATGCGCGGGGCTACCCACATCACCACGAAAACGCCCGAGGACACTTACAACGTTCTCGAAAAATACGGCTCCAACCTTGTGCAGCTCGCCCGCGAGGGCAAGCTCGACCCCGTTATCGGCAGGGACGAGGAAATCGGCAGGGTCATCAGAATTCTGTCGAGAAAAACAAAGAACAACCCCGTTCTCATCGGCGAGCCGGGTGTGGGTAAAACTGCAATCGCCGAGGGGCTTGCGCAGAGAATTGTCCGCAAGGACGTTCCCGAAGGCCTTAAGGACAAAACCGTTTTCGCCCTCGATATGGGTTCGCTTATTGCGGGCGCAAAATACAGGGGTGAATTCGAGGAAAGGCTGAAAGCCGTTCTCAACAAAATCAAGGAGTCGGACGGCAAGATAATTTTGTTCATCGACGAGCTTCACACCATTGTGGGCGCGGGCAGAACCGACGGCTCTTTGGACGCCTCCAATATGCTAAAGCCAATGCTTGCCCGCGGCGAGCTTCGCTGCGTGGGCGCAACCACTTTGGACGAATACCGCCAATACATCGAAAAAGACCCCGCCCTTGAAAGACGTTTCCAAAGCGTCTATGTGGGCGAGCCCGACGTCGAGACAAGTATCGCCATTTTGCGCGGCTTGAAAGAGCGTTTCGAAACCTATCACGGCGTGCAGATTCAGGATCACGCCCTCGTGGAGGCGGCGGAACTCAGCAACCGCTACATCACGGGCAGGCAGCTCCCCGACAAGGCAATCGACTTGGTTGACGAGGCTTGCGCGCGCATAAAAACGCAGCTCGACTCAATGCCCTCCGAGCTCGACATGCTTCTGAGAAAGCTCCGCCGCTACGAAATCGAGGAAAAGGCTCTTGTAAAGGAGAACCACGACACCGAGCGTCTGGCGGAAGTCCGCAAGGAACTTGCCCAAATGCGCGAGCAGGCTTCGGCCATGAAGGCAAAGTGGGAGTCGGAAAAGGAGGCTTCCAACAAGGCGTCGAAATTGCGCGAGCAAATCGAAGCAGCCAAAATCAAGATGGAGCGCGCCGAACGCGAATACGACCTCACTCAGGCCGCCGAAATCAAATACGGCGAGCTTCCCAAGCTTGAAGCCCAACTCAAGGAAGCCCTCAAGAGCAAGCCCGAGGAAAACTCCATGCTCAAGGAGAGCGTCAGTGCCGACGAAATCGCGGAGATTGTCGCCGAATGGACGGGCATTCCCGTCAAGAAGCTGCTTGAAAGCGACAGGCAGCGTCTGCTCAAGCTCCCCGAGATTTTGCACAAGCGCGTAATCGGGCAGAACGAGGCTGTCGAGAGTGTTGCGAACGCCATTTTGCGCGCCCGTGCGGGCATAAAAGACCCGCGCCGCCCAAGCGGAACGTTCATGTTCTTGGGGCCCACGGGCGTAGGCAAAACGGAGCTTGCAAAAACTCTGAGCCAGTCGCTTTTCAACACAGAAGACGGTCTTGTCAGAATCGACATGTCCGAGTATATGGAAAAGCACTCTGTCGCGCGTCTTATCGGCGCGCCTCCGGGGTATGTCGGCTACGAGCAGGGCGGCCAGCTCACTGAGGCGGTTCGCAGGCGTCCGTATAGTGTCGTGCTTTTCGACGAAATCGAAAAGGCGCACCCCGAGGTGCTCAACACGCTCCTTCAGGTTATGGACGACGGCGTTTTGACCGACTCTCAAGGGCGCAAGGTAGACTTCAAGAACACTGTCATCATAATGACTTCCAACATCGGCGCACGCTTCATCACCGACGCCCCAGTCGGCAAGGACGGCGAGCTTACCGACTCCGTAAAGGAGGCCGTTATGAGCGACGTTCGCAGGACGTTCAAGCCCGAATTCCTCAACAGAATTGACGACATCATCATATTCAAGGCTCTACAGTTGGACGAAATTGTCCAGATTGTAAAGCTCCAGATTGAGATGCTCAACGAACGCCTGAAGGAGCAGGGCATAAAGGTAGAGCTTACGAAAGGCGCGTATGAAAAGCTCGCCGAAAAAGCCTACGATCCCGCCTACGGCGCGCGTCCCCTCAAGCGCACAATCAACCTGAAAATAGAAAACCCGCTCGCGCGGGAAATCATTTCGGGCACGCTCAAGGAGGGCGATGTTCGCAAGTTCACCGAAAAGGACCTCTAAAAAAGCGCGAGGGCGCGTTTGCTTATGAAAATGAAAATTTTTTATTAAGCGAAGAAAAGGAAATTAAAAAATTTTCATAAGCAAACGCTCTCGGGCATCATTCGATTTTATTTCGGATTGAACTCGCTCGCACAGTGGTGCTCGTCTCGCCCACTCGCTAACGCTCGGGGTCTTTGGCTTGCGCCAAAGCTTCCCCCAAAAGCTTGCTTCGCAACTTTTGTGGTCACGGGCGTTAAGCCCGCTACGCCTCATAAAATACGAATCCTGCCTCGAGCCTCGCGCTTTTTAACTTAAAGCGGCGCGGATTGGCGTAGCCAATTCCGCTTTGTCTTCTGGTTAAAGTTTTTTAACTTTCCTAAAGCGGCGGGGGTTGGCGAATGCCAATCCCCCCTTTGTTTTTTGGTTAAAGTTTATGTTTAGAATGATTAGCCATTGGCAAAGCCAATGCGAATACAAACAGAAGAGGCGCGGTGTTCAACCGCGCCGTATTACACAGTCCGCCGCAACGCGGCGGAGGTCAAGGGGCTTCGCCCGAAGAGTTTTTCGGCTTAGGATAATCAAGCCATTGAACGAAGTTCAATGCGTGTGTCTACAGGAAAGGCGCGGTGTTCAACCGCGCCGAACAATCACAATGAGCGTTCTGTGAACGCTCAGGTCAAGGGGCACCGCTTTTGAATTATAAAAACTTTAACCAATTTGCAAAGGCACATCGGCAAAACCGATTGCCGCCCCTTTAGGAAAAGTAAAAAATTAGAGGGTGGATTTTCTGATGAGGAGGTCGCCTTCGAGGATTTTTTCAGATGGTGAGACGGGGGCGTCGGAGGTTACGGCGTCGAAGCAGGCTTTGGCGTAGGCTTTTATGGGCTGGCGGAACGATGTAATGGAGGGGTTGTAGTTCGACGCTTCGGGAATGTCGTCGAAGCCGATTATGGCTACGTCTTCGGGTATGCGCACGTCGTTTTCGCAGAATTTTTTGACTATACCCATGGCAATCATGTCGGTTGCGCAGACAATTACTTCGGGCAGTTTCTTGCCCGAATTGAGCAGGTTTCTGGCTATTTCGCTGCCCGATTCAAAGTCTTTGTCCATGTTCGACGGCTCGAGAATGCGCATGTCGAACCCCATCGACTTCGCCATTTCCGACGCAAAGCGCAGTCGGTTTTTGTGCGCCGGCAGCCCACGCCCCGCAAAGGCGACCGTAGATTTCTTTAAATCCTTCTTGATGTAGTGGAAAATTTTGCGCATTGCGTCGTGTTCGTCAACGCCGACAGAAAGCTTTAAATTCGGGTGCGCCCCGTGTCCGACACGCGCGATGGGCAAGTCTTTGAAGGCGTCGGTCCAAGACAGGTCTCCGTATGAGCCGAGTATTATTATGCCGTCCACGGCGTGCTTGTAGAGGGGAAGCAGGTCGGACTCTTTCGGCTGGCGGTTCAAAAACCCCACGAGCAAAAGCGAGTAGTTTTTCGCGTGCGAAAGCTCCTGCAATTCGCTAATCAGCAGCGAGAAATACGGCGAGTGAAAGTCGTAGGCTACAATGCCCACGGTGTTCGATTTCTTTCCCCTCAATGCCAACGCCGCAGGCGACGGCACGTAATTCATCTCTTTGGCAACGCGCAGAATTTCCTCGATTTTTGCGGGGTTGACGCCGATTTTGTGCGCCTGCCCCGACAGCACGCGCGACACCAACGATGTCGATACCCCCAGCCGCGAAGCTATGTCCTTTTGCGTTACCTTCATTGCAATTTTTCTTGACTGTAACTCAATCGTTTGAGAAACTTTTAGTCAATGGAAAAATTTATCAACGACGACTTTCTTCTTGAGTCGAATTTCGCCCAAGAGCTTTACCATAATTACGCCGAAAAGCAGCCCCTAATCGACTTCCACTGCCATCTCGACCCCGCGGAAATAGAAGCCGACAAACCGTGGAAGAACATCACCCAAGTTTGGCTGGGCGGCGACCACTACAAGTGGCGCACAATGCGCTCCAACGGCGTCCGCGAAGAATTCATCACGGGCGACGCCCCCGACAGGGAAAAATTCCAGAAATTCGCCGAAACAATGCCCAAAATGCTCCGCAACCCGATGTATCATTGGTGCCATTTGGAGCTTGCGCGCTTCTTCGGAATCGACGACGTTCTCCTTTCGGGCGATACCGCCGAGGAGGTCTGGAACAGGGCGAACGAGGTTCTCAAAACCCTCAAGCCAAGCGATTGCATGGCAAAGTGCAACGTCGAAACCGTCTGCACCACCGACGACCCCACCAGCAATCTCGAGCACCACAAAAACATTGCCAAAAAGGGCGGAAAGGTCAAGGTTCTGCCCACGTTCCGCCCCGACAGGGCGTTCGCAATCGGCGAGCACCTCGAATACATCAAGTATCTCGAGCAGCTTGAGGTTGCCGCCGACGTTGAAATACGCTCATACGACGACCTGCTTGTTGCCCTCCGCCACCGCCACGACTACTTCCACCAGTGCGGCTGTCGCGTTTCCGACTACGGCATACAGACCGTCTGGCACAAGAACGCCTTCAGCTACGAAATTGAAGACACTTTTCAAAAGGCGATTTCAAGCAGCGAGAAAATCGCCCCCGCCGAGGCTGTCGCTTTCAAGGGCGCGATTTTGCGCGAGTGCGCTGCTATGGATTGCGACAAAGGCTGGGTGCGCCAGCTGCACATCGGGCCAATCCGCAACAACAACAAGCTCATGTATGAGCAGCTCGGCGCGGACTCGGGCTTCGATTCAATCGGCGAATCCAACTACGCGCAGGACTTGGCCAAGCACCTCAACAATCTCAATTCTGCGGGCAAGCTCGGCAAGACAATCATCTACAATATCCACCCGAAAGACAACGAAATGATTGCCTCAATGTTGGGCAACTTCCAGAATTCCGACTGCGCGGGCAAGATTCAACTCGGCAGCGCGTGGTGGTTTATGGACAATCTCGACGGAATGCGCAGGCAGCTTGAGGCGGTATCCACGCTTTCGCTGTTGGGCACGTTTGTGGGAATGTTGACTGACTCGCGCTCGTTTTTGTCGTATGTGCGGCACGAGTATTTCCGCAGGCTTTTGTGCAACATTTTGGGCGACGAGATGAAGAGGGGATTGTTGCCGCGCGATGTGAAGTTGGTCGGCCAGCTTGTGGCTGATGTTTCGTATAATAATGCGAAACGCTACTTCAATCTTTGAGAACGCGTGACCACAAAAGTTGCCGAAGGCAAGCTTTTGGGGAGAATAAAACACGGAGTGTTTTACCCGAAGGGCGAGAACAGCGCGGATTTTGCATAAGCAAAACCAAGCGAGCGAGTTCAAATTGGCTTGATGCTACGTTTCAAAAAACAATCGGCAGTGGGGCAGTAGGTTAACTACAGCCGCCACCGCCTCAATTTCGCAAAGCCTTGTCTAAAACGCAA
>CAKTTC010000018.1 GCA_934613645.1 uncultured Opitutales bacterium
ATTTTCGGTTCGCCCCTGTGTGCGGTTATATACAAAGTCTGCTGCGCGTTTGCCGCTGCGCAAAACATTGAAACCAAAGCGAATACTATTAACTTTATTTTGCCGATATTTGCGTTCTTCATATACAATGATTATTGTTAGGTATCGGCAGTGTTGCAAGAAAAACCAAAGCGAAACACTTGTGCAATCGGCGGATTATTTTCGCGCGCCGTTTTTAGGCGGAAAATTGTTTCTTGACGTTTTTTTTGAGGAGCGTTATGCAGTATCTATACAAGCTTACGTTGTCAATTTTAACGAGGAGGTTTTTATGATTAGGGGTTTTATTCCGTTTGTTTTGATTGTCTGCTTTGCGGCGAATTTGTTTGCGCTTGAGTATGCAACTGTAACAACGCGCCACGTCGGGAAAAAAGAGCCGAGCGTGGAGCGTGTGAAGCTTGAAAAGGTTTCGAAACAAACATATCGGCTGAAGGTAAAGACAAAACATCGAAAAGGTATCGACAGGGTTTTCGTGACAATCCCCGAATTCTCAGCCCAAAAGGGCGACGCGGGCTATTTTGTGTTGTCTGACGGCCGCATTGGAACGTTCCGTTCCGACAAAGGCAATATCCGCCAGCGGACAAACCCGCTTCCCATCATGGGAATGAAGAAGGGCGATTCCGCCGTTTTGGCTATATTTAAAAGGCTCAAGCACGAATTTTCCTCGAACGTAAGCGTCGAAAACGGCACGTATACAATGTCGGCGGAATTCGGGCTGAACATAGGCGAAATGCCATACGACAACATCGAAATTGACTTCATCGAACTTTCGGGGGCGGACGCCGACTATTCCGGAATGGCGCGGGCGTATAGAAACTATCAGCTTTCGCGCGGCGCGGTTGTGCCCTTGCGCGAGCGCGTGAAGGGGAATCCCCATTTGGCGTATTCTGTCGATACAATGTTCGTGAAAATTCGCGCCTCAAGCTTGGAGGCACGCGCCAATGCCTACAAGAAACGGACGGGCAAAAGCGCATACGCCTACGTCGAAAAAGTTTTGCGCGACCTCAAAAAAGCCGGAGTGTCAAAAGCCGACATCTGCTATACCGACTGGAACAAATATTTCCGCTATCCCACGCTTGAGCTTGCCGTGCCCAACGGCGAAGCCGACTTGAAAAAACTGTGCAAAACCGCCAAAACACTGGAATTCCAGCTGTTCCCGCACATACTCCAAACAGAATGGTTCGATACTTCTGCCGATTTCGACGTATCACAAGTCTCGCACTGGAACGACCGCCCCCAAAGACTGGGGCAGCCCGGCGAAAGCATGATGTATCTTTCCTGTTTTAAAATCGTATACGAAAAATTTGTGCGGCGCGACATCGTGCAGCTTCTCGAATACGGGTTTGACGGCAATCTGCATATCGACGTAAATTCGTGCATAACTCCCCCGCGCTGCCTGCACCCGAACCACCGCTGCAACCCCGACCAAACTTCCGCCTACATGGAGAAAATCGCCGACCTCGCGCAGAAATTCTTCGGCGGCTTTTCGTCGGAGGGCCCGCTCGACCATTTCGCAGGAAAGCTCGATTACGCCCTGTATGTGAGCGCGTATCCCGTATTCCTCGGCCGCGCGCATCCGCTTGTGGACGACATCGTTCCCCTCTGGCAGATTGCCTACCACGGAATAATTTTGAGCAATCCGTTCGCCTCCACGATAGACTACAACATTGACAACAAGCGCACTTGGGAGCCGACGAAATCGTTCACGCCGATAACGCGCCGCCTGAAGCTTTACGAGTTCGGCGGCCGCCCCACTTTTTACTGGGGGTTCAACGGCGAAAATATCGAGCCGCTAAAACGCGCGTTTGACGAATACCAAAAATACAAATACCTCCAATACGAATTTATGCAGGAGCACAAGAAAATTGCGCCCGATGTTTCGCTCACGCGCTATGCCGACGGCAGCGAAGTTGTTGTAAACTACGCCAAAATCCCCTTTAAATACAAGGGGCAGACGGTTGCGGGCGAAGATATCGCGCTGTTCAAGCCGAAGTCCAAATAGCTTTTGCCGCCGCGCATTCGCCGCTAAAATACGCTTATTCTGCGGAAGAAATTTGTTTGTTCGGCGAATAAATTCGTATGGACAAAGTAAATTTTTTTGCAAAAAACATTTTGATTGCATTTGTGCTGCTTTTCGGCGTCGAAGTCTTCGGCGCAACTAATGTTCCGCACATTTCGTTTGAAGAAATTGACGTATTGATTAACTCAGCCAGACGTGAAGCCGAGTTTAACGCCAAAAATCCGAACGGCGTAAAATATAAAAGGGCTATCAATGAACTTTTCAACACGTTTGCAACATACAAGCTTGAAGCTTCCAAGGGCGACGCCTATTCAAAATATGTGCTCGGAATGTTTTGTGTGAGTGGCTTTGACGGAGCTGTTTTGGCGGTGAACAAGAAAAAAGCACTTGCCTGGCTAATAGAATCCGCAAACGGCGGGTATGTGCAGGCAATGTGGACGCTGGGAGAGATATATTCTACGGAAAAAGTTGCGGATACCAAAGAGGCTTTAAAGTGGTTTTTGTGTGCTGCCGAAAACGGCGATGTCAGGGCGCAAATGAAAGTGTCGCGTTTTTACGAAGAGGGAATCGGCACTGTTGCCAATCCCGAAGCGGCTTTTATGTGGTGCGAAAGAGCCGCAAACAACAACGAGGTCGAAGCCCAATACAAACTGGCGACAATGTATGAGCGCGGTTTCGGCGTTGGGCGCGACAAACGCAAAAGCGTTTATTGGCTTAAGTCGGCGGCGCGTCTGGGCAACAAAGAGGCGGCAAAACGCATTGAAGAGTTCGATTCCCTGAAAGCAAAACTTGTAGAAGTTTTCGAAAAGAGCAGGCATGTTCCGCGAATGCTCGCCGAAGCCGACAGAAAAAGAAGCGAAGGGCGCGCGTTGCAAATGGCGAAATCCTCCCACAACGGATTTGCCTCCCGCGGCGGCTACGGGCTTGGTGCGTCGACCGACAACTACGCCGCAAACAGGCGCGGAGAGGCTTTGTGCGCCGAAGCCGACGCCATTGTAGCTGAAGTCGAAAAGATAAAAGCCGAAGAGAATAAATATCTCAAAACGGCATTCGATATTCTTTATTCAGTAGAATTGAAAAGCAGTGATTATAGACATGCGCTTGACTTCATTCCGCTATCATATCAAAGCAGCGTTTTGATTGCAATTAACTGTAAAACTCGAAAAATAGTGAAATTCAATGCGGCGGAATCGCTCGCGCCCGAGTCGCTCGATTTGCTTTCTGAAATACAATAACGCCCGCGCGTGCCGCCCAATCGCGCGGTTGTAGTTCAATTCTGCGTGCGCCGCTTTAACTTTCCAACTCTTCGCCTGCTGCCCATTCAGCATCTGTAGCCAAGTCTGTGCGCGGAGCATTCCGCGTTTGTGCTTTTTGCGGCGGCGCGAATTTTTCGCCTGAATAGCTTGATAAAAAAATCCGTCTGCCGATTCCACTTTCTATGGAATGGTTTTTTACGGGACTTGCCTTTGCGTTTTTCAACTCAATTACGATGTTGATAAACCAACGCTACAAGCTCGACGGGCATTTAATATCGGCAATGCGCGGCGTTTTTGTGGGAATTGCGTATTTGCCGTTTTTGTTTTTCGTAAAAACGCCACACAGTGTTTCCTTTTGGGTAATGGTGCTTGCCGAGGGCGCGCTTTCGGCGTTTTTCAATGCGCGGCTGTGCGCTTCAAGCGCGCGTTTCGGGGCGGCTTCAACAAGCGTGATAAACGTGCTTTCAATCGGCTTCGGAATGCTTCTTTGGTGGATTGTGGATACCGCGCGGTTTTTCGAACTTGTCTGCGCGCCGCTGCGCATTGCGGGGGTGGGCGCATCGGTTGCGGTGTTTGTTTTCGGATTCGCAAAACTTACGCGCGGCGCGGGGGAGGGGAAAATCGACCGCGCTGGCGTTTTGTTTATGCTGCCTGCGGTTGTGGTGTTTTCCGTAATGCTTGTAATCCGCAAGGAGATTATGGACGCGGGCGATTTCTGGGCGGGCGCAGTCTGCTACGGCGGCGTTTCGATTTTCCTGAGCGGGCTTATAAATTTGTGCGTGTTTGCGGTGTCGAATACGCGCGCGGAGTTTTGCAAAAAACTTTCGTCGCCCGACGTGCTTGAGGCGGGCATTTTCATGGCACTTGCAAGCGGCTGCACAATTCTGTTCGGCAATTTGAGTTCGTGGCGGATTCCCTCTCCCGCCTATCTCAGCGCGCTTTCGCTGCTTTCGCCGCTGTTTATTTTCGCCTACGAAAAATATTGCGGCCGCCCCGTGCGTTTTTCGCTCTTTTCCGCAGTGCTGATGTTTGCGGGGCTTGGCGGGCTGCTGTATTTCGGGTAGTAGGCGGCGCACAATTTTCTGGACACTTTTTCGGCGCGCCGATAACGTCGGTGCATATGAAAAAACTTTTGTCTGCTGTGATTGGGATTGCCGCGTGCGCGCTCTGCGCTACTGCTGCGGCCGAAAAAATGGACGAATACTCCGCGACGTTCGTCAAGGAGCGTATGTGCCCGCTGCCGAAATCGGTGGAATTGTTCGACGCCTATGTTTCGTTTTCAAAAGATTCCGCAATTCTTTTTAGCACCGCAAATCCGCTTCCCGAAACGGAGCGGCAAACATTGCGCGACGAGGCGAAAATGTTGTTCAATTTTTCTCCCGCGCTAAAATTTTCAACCGACGCTTCGTGTGCGGAAATCCCCGCCGAAGGCTACCGCATCGACATCGACGAAAACGGCGTCCGCATAGGCGCAAGTGGGCTCGAGGGGCTTGTGCATTCGCTGAAAACGCTGCGCCAAATTTCGGAGCTTGACCGCGCCGACGCTTCCAAGCGCGTTTTGGCGCACTGCAAAATATCCGACGCACCCGCCCTGAAAAACAGAATGATTCACCTGTGCCTCTTCCCCGAACTCACGCCCGACAGGTTCGAAAAATATCTGCGCCTTGCGTGGTATTACAAATTCAACTACGTAGTCATCGACGGCTGGGGCGCAATGCCGCTCGACAAGCACCCCGAATTTTCGTTCGACAAACGCATAGACAAAAAAACCTTCAAACGCTGGATTGACTTTTGCAAAAAATACGCAATCACGCCCGTTCCGCAGGTGCAAATTTGGGGGCACGCGTCGCAGTCGCAGGAGTTTTCGGCGAAGCACGTTTTCGAAAACCGCTCTCCCGAATTCGCCAATATGTTCGAGCCGCTCGGCTGGACATACTGCTATTCGAACCCCAAAACAATGCCGTATTTAAAGGAAGTGATTGCCGAGACGATGGAACTTTTCGGCAATCCGCCCTTCTTCCACTTCGGCTGCGACGAAGCCTACGACCGCAACACGTGCTACGCCTGCCGCAAAAAAAATCCCGCCGAACATTTTGCCGCCGTAATCAACGAATTTTCCGATTTCGTCAAATCTCGCGGCGCGCGGGCGATAATCTGGCACGACACTCTTTTGGACGCGGAAAATCCCGCATGGGAAAAACAAATTGTCCACGGCGACGCCTCCGCAGAGGCTTCGCTCGGCAAAATTTCGAAAGACATCGCCATTGCCGACTGGCAGTATTTCCCGCAAACCGAATTCCCCACAAGCGTATTTTTCAAGTCGAAGGGCTTCGACGTTCTCGCAGCTCCGTGGCGCGAAAAATCGGGCGTATACGCGTTCGCGCGCTGCGTGAAAGAGAACGGCCTTTTCGGCTTTTTGCAGACAACGTGGAACGAGCCGTTCAAGAACACCGACGTTGTTTTCTTCCACGCCGCGCAGGCTGCTTGGAGCGGCGGCGACAAAGCCGTTGAAAAATTCTTCGATACCCGCGAAGACGGTGCGGGGCACGCCCACCACCGCCGCTTAAAACTCTCCGCCGACAAGCATTTCAAGGAAGTGGAATCCGACATCGGCAAAAAATTCGACTACCGCGAGCTGGGCAAAAGATACAACGCCATTCAGGTTCAGTAGCCTTGTCCGCGCAATTTTCCGTAGGGGCGTTCGGTCGCGGGCGTCCCTTTTTTTTTGCGCCCGACTCCGTCCGTCCCCCCTGCGCGCCTGCTCTTCTCCCGTTCCCCTGCGCGCCTGCCGCCTTTGCGCCGCGCCCGCTCTTCCGTCCGCGCGCTGCGCCTCCGTTTCGCCTTGAGTGCAAAATGCCGTTTTTTTGACGCTATTTTCAAAAGAGGTCTTGACGAAAAAAGGACGGATAGAGTAGTATTTTATCTATGGCGGCTGTGAGTGTAATTGAATTGGGAGACGAAAAACTTCAAACCGAGTGTTTGCAGAAGATTTTTTCCGTTCTCGAAAATTCGCTCTCCGCCGAAATGCTCGAAGAGCTCACCGAGGCCGTCTACATGCGCGAAGACACCGCCTCCACATACTTGGGCGAATCGCTCGCCGTTCCGCACGGCAGGGTAGTGGGGTTGGGGCAAACGCGTGTTGTCGCCGCGCTCAGCCGCGCGGGGGTCGATTGGCCTACGCCCGAAAACAGGGCGCATTTGATTGTTCTCGTGGGCGTGGACAGGTCGAAAGTGTCGGAGTATTTGTTCATTCTCCAGAAAATCATTCGCTGGCGCAGGGGAATATCCGATAAAATCGAAACGCTCGGCATAGACAGAATCGAGGCCGAATTAAATAGGGAAATTGCCGGCAAATGATTCCGCAAACGGGGCAGAATTCCTTTTCCGAAAAACTTTTCAAGAAGATTGTAGAGCTTCGCTCGCATTTGAATCTCGGCGGCCGTTGGACGACATACGTGCACGCCGTTGCCGCGGGCATTCTGGCGGCATTCGTGGCGGTTGCGTTCCAAAAATCGACGCACTTCATTTTGGAGACGTTCACGGGCGTAGACCGCGCGCGCGTGGTGCAGACATTCATTGAAACCGCCCCGTGGCGCAGGATTTTCTCGCTGTGTTTGGGCGGCGTTCTTGCGGGTTGCGTGCTGCTGTTTGCCTCCAAAAAAGTCAAGAAGCGCGCAACGCCGTATATGGAGGCGGTTGCAATCGGCAACGGATACATTCCCGTAATCCCCAATCTGCTCAGAAGTTTGGCGGCAATAATTACAATCGGCTGCGGCGCGTCGATAGGGCGCGAAGGCCCGCTCGTGCAGACGGCAACGGTGTTCGCTTCGCTCATCGGCAGAAAAACGAGAATGTCGAAAACGCGCTTGCGCCTGCTGATTGCCTGCTCGGCGGCGGGGGCGATGTCGGCGGTTTTCCACACTCCGCTTGCGGGCGGGCTGTTCGTCTGCGAAATCGTAATCGGCGCGCTTTCCATAGACCTGCTTGCCCCGCTTCTGGCGGCAAGTTGCGCAAGCTACCTTACAATAAGCGTAATCGGCGATCCCTCCCCTCTTTACGAAGTCGCCGACGCCTACCTGAAAACGGGCTTCGACGTTGCCGTATACGCGGTTGTTATGGGCGTTTTCGGCTCGCTTTTGGCGAAGTTGTGGCTTCTTGTTTTGTCGAAGTCGCGCAAGCTTTTAAACGGCAACCAGTATTGGTTGCCCGTCCGCCTCGCGCTTGCGGGTTGCATTGTGGGAACGCTTACAATTTTCTTCCCCGAAGTTGCGGGAAACGGCGCGCACATGATTAAGGGCGTTGTTTCGATGAATTTCGACTTCCAGCAGGTTTGCGCGTTTATGGGGCTGAAATTTTTTGCGGTCGTGACGTTTTTCGCGCTCGGGGCGGTCGGCGGCGTGCTTACGCCGAGCCTTACAATGGGGTGTCTTTCGGGGTTCGTTTTCGCGCAGATTCTTGTTTTGTGTGGCGTGCAGCTTACCCCGCAGGAAATGATAGGCTTTGCGCTGCTCGGAATGGCGTCGTTTTTTACCACGGCGGCTGCGGCTCCCATTACTTCGCTGTTTTTGGTGGTAGAATTTACCATGACGGGCAGAATGATTTTCCCGCTGATAATAGGCGTGCTTGTCTCTTACGCGGTTTCGAAAATTTTCGAAACGAAGTCAATGTATAACGACGAGGCTTCGGGCACAATGCTTTCCACGTTCCGCAAACCCATGGGCGCAATCACAATTCGCGACATCTTCCGAAAAACTTCCGAGCCAGTTGCCGCAAACGCCTTCTTCTACGACATCGCAAAACGCTTTCTGCTCTCGCCCGAAGAGGCGGTGTTCGTGGTGTCGCGCTCCAACAAATACATAGGCGCGATTTTCAGAACCGACATTCTCCACTTCCTCAACTCTCCCGACGTTTCCTTCAACGTCATCGCCGACGATATCATGCGCTGCGACGTTCCCACCGTCTCGCCCGACATGAAGCTCATCGACGCCGTGAAAATCTTTTCCGAAAACGAATCGTTCGACCTCCTGCCCATCGTCGGCAAAGACGCAAAGTTCGGCGGCGTAGTCAACCGCAGCGACATTCTCATGGGGCTTAACGAGCTTATCGCGCGCGAAAAAATAAAATAAAAACGTTGCATTGAAATGGCGTATGTGTATATTGGTCGGTCAAATTTAAAACAAGGAGGATACCTTGAGAGACGATTATTTAAAAGAGGCACAAAAGAAAATTACTGACCCCAACATTCTCATCAATGTTGTTTCCAAGCGCGTAAAGCAGCTGAAATCGGGGTGCAATCCCACGGTGGCGTCGCTTGAAAAGCTCGAGCTTGAAGACATTGCGCTTCTGGAGGTTATCCGCGGCAACATCGGCTACGAGCTTTACAACAAGCCCGAAAGCGAAGAATAAATTTTTCGACGACGTTTCTTTTTTTATGCCGCGGTTTGTCGATACAAATTTGCGGCTTTTTTTATGGCGGGCAAAACCACAGTCGGACGCATTACCGAAGTGAGAAACCGAAAGGCTTCCCACGACTATTTTGTGGGCGAAACTTTCGAGGCGGGCATTGTCCTGACGGGCACGGAGGTCAAAAGCTTCCGCGCGGGCAAAGCCCAGATTAACGACGCTTTCGTGCGCGTCGACAATCTCGAAGCCAACATGTATCAGGCGCACATTTCCGAATACGACTTCGGCAACATCAACAACCACAACCCCGCCCGCGTGCGCCGCCTGCTTCTGCACAAAAAGGAAATCCTCAAACTGAAGTCGGCAACGGAGTCGGGCGGAACGTCCATAATTCCGCTGAAAATGTATTTCAAAAACGGCTTCGTGAAAGTCCTCATTGCCGTCTGCACGGGCAAAAAACTCTACGACAAACGCCAAGACATCAAGAAAAACGAGGCAATGCGCGAGGCGCGCAGGGCGATGTCGGCATACAGACGGTAGCTTTTTCTTATGGACAATCTGCCCCTGCACATAATTCTGCACAACCCGAAAATGCCCCAAAACACGGGCAACATCGGCAGAATGTGCGCGATAGTCGGGGCGCGGCTTCACCTGATACACCCGCTCGGGTTCATCATAACCGATTCCCGCCTGAAGCGCGCTGGAATGGACTACTGGTATAGCCTCGATGTAGTCCACCACAAAGACTGGGAGGCGTTCAAACAGTCCGACAAAGCCCCTCCGCTCGACAGAATCTGGCTTTTTACCACGAAGTCTTCGCGCTGCTTTTGGGACGCCCAATACAAATTCGGCGACGGGCTTATGTTCGGCGCGGAAGACTGCGGCGTGCCCGAGTATGTGCACAACGACATTGCCGAACACAGGGTGAAGATTCCGCATTTTCGGGAGGGACTGAGATCGTTGAACCTTTCTACGTCGGCGGGGATAGGGGCGTATGAGGCGATGCGCCAAATTAAGAACGCGTGAAAAACGCATAAAATTGGCTTGATACTGCGTTTTGCTACTTTTTTGTTTGGTCACGTAGGTTAACTACGCTCCCTGCACAAGAAAGTAGCAAAGCCTTGTCTGAAGCTCAATTTTATGCGTTTTTGCGTATATAACTTAAACCTGAAGACAAAGGCTGAATTATCGCCGCCGCTTTAGAAGTTATAAAAAAGTTTCAAAAAAAATTTGCAGTGGGGCAGTAGGTCTACTACAGCCGCCACCGCAAATTTTTTTTGAAGCCTCGCCTGAAGCTCAATTTGACGCGCTATTTGAAGAATATTTACGCGTGACCACAAAAGTTGCCGAAGGCAAGCTTTTGGGGAGAATAAAACACGAAATGTTTTACCCGCAGGGCGAGAACAGCGCGGATTTTGCATAAGCAAAACCAAGCGAGTGAGTTCAAAACGGGGTTGATACTTCGTTTTGTAAAAATTTTTGCTTGGTCACATAGGTTAACTATGCTCCCTGCGCAAAAATTTTTCAAAGCCTTGTCTGAACCCCGTTTTGACGCGTTCTTAATGAGCGTAAACTTTAATTAAAATCAAAGGCGAATTGCCTGCGGCAATCGCCGCCCCTTTAGGAAATATAAAAAACTGCGTTTTGCTACTTTTTTGTTTGGTCACGTAGGTTAACTACGCTCCCTGCACAAGAAAGTAGCAAAGCCTTGTCTGAAGCTCAATTTTATGCGTTTTTGCGTATATAACTTAAACCTGAAGACAAAGGCTGAATTATCGCCGCCGCTTTCGGAAGGTTAAAAAATATAAAAAACTTAAACCAGTAAGCAAAGCGGAATTGGCTGTGCCAATTCCGCGCCCCTTTAAGTTAAAAAAGCGCGAGGCTCGAGGCAGGATTTGAGTTTTGGCGAGCGTAAGCGGGCTGTAGCCCGTGAGTCGAAGCCAAAACCAAATGATGCCCGAGAGCGTTTGCTTATGAAAATTTTTTAATTTCCTTTTCTTCGCTTAATAAAAAATTTTCATTTTCATAAGCAAACGCGCCCTCGCGCTTTTTTTTAGAATTCGATTTGGAGTTGGACTATCCCACAGTCGATCTTCCCGACCTTGTGGGTGCGCGATAGCGGGGCGTCGGAGAAGCGGAGATTCTCGTAGCCTACCTGAAGCTTTACGCCCTGCCAACAATACCAGTTCGCACCTATGTAGTAGGCGTTGATTTCGTTGTAGCAGCCGTTGTGGCTTTTGGCGGAATAGAATACGTTGCTTTCGGAAACGCCCGCGCCGTCAGTGTAGACGTAGGTGTAGCGGAAGAGGGGTTCGATTGAGCCGAATCGCCCGAGTGAAAATTTTCGCCCAAACATGAACATAAAGCCGAACGGCGTTGCCTGCGGACTTTGAAGCGTGTAAATGGCGGCGGCGTCGGAGCGTGTTTTGCCGTGTTCCGAGGTTGTGAGAACGGTTTCGGAGTGGAGAAAGAAATTTTCGCGCTCCATCATTATGTAGGCTACCGCGCCGTATGTGGGGCAGTGCTTGCGTCCGCCGCCCGCACCGTAGCTTATGGAGGAGGTGTTTTCGGAGTAGCCGAAATTAAGCCCCGACTTCAGCGACAGCTTTTCCTCCTTTATGTTGACGCCAATCGACGCCCAATACGCCAGCCCCACCTTGTCTTGAACGCAGTTGTAGTGCTGGTTGCGCGCGCTTGTTATGGCGAAAGAGTAGATTATGCGTTCGTCGCTTATGAAGTTGCCGTCCCAGAAAACGCCGACGTGGTTGCCCGCAAAACATTGGTTGGCTGTTTGGCGCGAGCCGTCGTCTTCGTAGCCGGGGTCTTTGCCGCCCCAGAACGTGTTTACAACGCTGCGGTCGGGGGTTTTGATTTTTGCGCCGCTCGGGTTTTCGGTCGTGAAGTTGGGGCTTGAAAAGCCCGCTTTCGCCCTGCCCGAAATGTATTTTGTCTCGAACCTTTTGTATACTTTGGAGGAGTCGAAATAGTTTGAGGCGGCAGTGTTGATTGACGTGTAGAATTCTATGTCGTTTTCCAGATGCGCAATGAACGCCACAACCTGCCTGCGCAGACTTGTTCCCTCCGAAACGTGGCTGCCCGAGCGCGTCGGCGAAGAATACGACTGCGAAATAGCACTGAACCTAAACTGCGCGTATAGATAAACCGATACCTCCGTCGGCTCTGTCTGAATTACGTCGGGGCGCACCGCCGAACTTTTGCGAATGTTTGCCGACTCCGCCTCCGTGAGAATGCCGCGCCGCACGAGCGCGTCGAGCAGGTCGGCGTCAGCCGACGGAACTTCCGCGTCGGCAAAAAGCCCCGCCGCTTCAAACGCGAACGCAAGCACAATAATCGCGCGCAGTCCGATAGTCGGAATGCGTCCGAAAGCGTTTCGTATTGCCGCACAGAAATCCATAAAAAGCGTTCGCGATGTGCCCGCGGCGCGCAGAGTTGCACCGCGCCGAACGTCGGGATTTCCCCTCCGCCCCCGCACAAATGTGCTTGTTATATCAAGAAATCGCGCCGAATGTGTCAACTTATTTTGCCGTAAAAAAGCGGGGGAAACGCTTTTTTATTTGCATTTGTTCGGGGTGGACGTAGATTTTCCGCCGTATTGAAACGGGAATTGCGGGGGAGGATTCGTTCGGCGTTTCCGTTCGACTTTAACGAAAAACCTAAAGGAATTGATGAAAAAGAAATGCTTTGTAATGTTTGCGTTTGCGGCGGCGGCAGTGTCGGCGTTTGCGCGCGGAGTGCCGCTTGACGGCGAGTGGACGCTTTCGTTCTGGAAGCAACCCGAACCGAAAGTGGAATGCCCGTCAAAGGCAGTGCCCGAAAAAACAATAAAGGCGGTCGTCCCCGGGAACGTTGAAATCGACATGCAAAACGCGGGGCTTATCAAAGAGCCGCGCGTGGGCGAAAACGTTTTCGCCCTCAGAAAATACGAGGGCTACCAGTGGCTTTATTCAAGAACCTTCCAAGCCCCCGAACTTGCCGACGGCGAGCGCGCAATTCTGAATTTACGCGGCGTCGATACCCTGTCGGCGGTGTTCGTCAACGGGAAGAAAATCGGCGAGACCGCCAATATGCTCATCGCCCATAAATTCGACATCACCGATTCCCTCAAGCGCGGCGAAAACAAAATCGAGATTCTGCTCAGCTCCGTCGTGATTGAGGCGGGCAAATACTCATATCCCGCAACAAGCACGCGCAAGACGCACAGCGAGGGGCTTGAAATCAGAAAAGCCCCGCATATGTTCGGCTGGGACATCATGCCGCGCCTTGTCTCGGCGGGACTTTGGCGCAGCGTGTCGATAGACGTTCAAAAGCCCGAGCGCATTGCCGAGGTTTTCTGGTTTACGCAGCGCGTGAATTTGAAAAAGAAGTCGGCGTTGCTGTCGGTTCAGTTCAGAATTGCGTCGCGCTTCGAAAAGCTCGACGGGCTTCGCTTCAATATGACGGTTTCGCGCAACGGCAAAAATATTGTAGACGTCAAAGGCGGCAGGTTTGAAACATACAACAGCCGCAACGCCTTTCAGGTTCGCGATGTCGATTTTTGGTGGCCGCGCACGATGGGCGAACCCGCCCTCTACGACGCCAAAATAGAGCTTACCGACGAATCGGGCAAGGTGCTCGATACCGACTTGCGCAGAATAGGCCTGCGTTCCCTGAAGCTTGAATACAGCGACATCTATCCCGACAAAGACGGCAAGTTCGAGTTTGTCGTAAACGGCGTTCCGATGTTCGCGTTCGGCTCCAACTGGGTTCAGCTCGACGCCCTCCACAGCCGCGACGCCGCGCTTTTGCGCCCCGCGCTTGAAATGGCGCGCGAGCTCAACTGCAATATGCTCCGCTGCTGGGGCGGCAACGTTTACGAAGACGACGCCTTCTACGATTTTTGCGACGAAAACGGTATCCTGATTTGGCAGGATTTCTCCATGGGCTGCTCGGGCCCCGCGCAAAGTGAGCACTTCAAAAAGCTGATAGCCGAAGAGGCCGCCGCCGTGGTTCTCAAGCTCCGCAACCGCCCGTCAATCGCGCTCTGGGCGGGCAACAACGAAAACGACATCATGATTGGCGGCGGTCTGCGCGAATTCAAAATCGACCCCTCGCGCGACCAAATCAGCCGCAACGTCCTTCCCGAAGTCCTCTTCTCGACCGACCCCACGCGCCCGTATCTGCCCAGCTCTCCGTTCGTATCGCCCGACGTTTTCGCGGGGAAGGCGCGCCCCTCCGAAGACCACCTCTGGGGGCCCCGCGGCTACTACAAAGCCGACTTCTACACGAAAAGCCCCGCAAAATTCGTCAGCGAAATCGGCTACCACGGCTGCCCGAACCGCGAGTCGCTTGAAAAGATGTTCGACAGGGAATTCGTCCACCCGTGGGGCGGCGGCGAAGCGGGAATCGACTTCAACGCGCAGTGGCAGTGCAAGGCGGTTGTCTCGTTCCCCTACCAGCTTTTCGGCAGCAGCTACGAAGCCCGCCGAAACAAGCTCATGGCAAAGCAGACCAAAATAATTTTCGGCGAAGTCCCTAACGACTTGGACGACTTCATTTTTGCTTCGCAGTTCGTTCAGGCGGAGGCAAAAAAATATTTCATCGAAATGATGCGAACCAAAAAGGGCGACAGAAGCGGAATCCTTTGGTGGAATCTGCGCGACGGCTGGCCGATTATCTCCGACGCGGTTGTAGACTACTACAACTCCAAAAAACTCGCCTACTACTTCATCAAGCGCGTGCAGGAGAACGCGTGCGTTATGATAAACGATTCGTTCGAAGTCTTCTGCGCCAACGAAACGCTCAAGCCCGTAAAGGTTTCGGCGAAAGTTTCCGACGCCCAAACGGGCAAAGTCTTGTGCGAAACGTCGGCGCAGGTGGGCGCAAATTCGCTCGCCAAACTTGCGTCGCTTCCCGCGCAGGAGGGGCAGGGCTTGCTGCTTATCGACTACGAAGTTGACGGCAAAAAGCTCCGCAACCACTACGTTTACGGCAAGCCGCCGTTCGCGCTTGCGCAGGCGAAACAGTGGGTTGAGCAAATCGGCGTCGAGCGCGACTGACGCGTCCGACTTGTTCGTGCAACAAAAAAAGGCGTCGGGTTTCTCCGACGCCTTTTTTTATTGTCTTTATTGCCGATTTTATTTTTCGACGTTCGCCGACTTCAAGCCGAGAATCATCGCAACAAAGTATACAACCGCGCCTATTGCAAACGTTACAACGGGTGTCATCGGAATTTCGCAAACGCCGAAGTTCGGCAGAATGCCCACTCCGAAACCTACCGCCCACGCGAGCCACCCCGCGGGGTTCAAGCCCTTGCGCGGGCCGCTCCATTCGCCCTTGCAGAGGAAATATTCCACGAAAATCGCGCCGCAAATCGGGCCGAAGCTTACGCCGATAATGTTCAAAACATTTATGATTGCATTGGCTTGGCTTTGCAGGAACACGGCAAGCAGAATGGCCGCCAGACCGCCCACAGCAACCGACACGCTCGAATTGATTTTCGGCAGCATTGTCTTAAACGAATTTGCCGCAATCAAAGACGAGAAGCACGCCGACGGGAACGCCGCCAACGCCAACGCCACAAAAATCCACTTACCCCACTGTTCGCCGAAGAGCGCGCCCAGAATGGAAACCGCCGTTACGCCGTTGAATCCCGTATCGGCCTGTCCCTTTTCCGCCGCGGCTTTCGCTACCGATTCCGCAATTCTCTTGGCCGTTTCGGGGTCGGCAAACGCGCCGGCTATCGCCAAGACGGCTATGACCGCCGTGAAAATCATCATTCCCGCGACTCCAACCAAGCCGCCCATTTGCACGTCTTTTGCGTTTCTCGAACCCGTTCCGAAATCGACTCCCGCAGCTCCCGCCGTTGCAAAGAACGCCACGAACGCACCGACAATCGCCATAAATATGGAGGCGTTGTCTGCCGCGGGCGCGGCCACTACTTTCATTCCCTGAAGAACGGAAGCGGGGTCGGTGAGGACTTTCGGGTCGAACTTGCCAACGTTGCAGGCGGTAGTCGCCAAAAGCACGAGCAACACGGCGAGCGGAACAAGCGGCAGGTATGTGGAAATTCCCGCAACGTATTTTATTCCCTTAAGGCCTATGAACGTAGCCAAGCCGCCCCACACAACTATGAACGCCCACGCGGGAATTCCGAAGTGCGGCGCAACTGCCGACGCTCCGATACAGTTTACAGCCACCCAGCCGAACTGCAACACGCCCATGAGCAGCCCGGGCATCAGAATTCCGCCCTTTTCGCCGAAAATCGAGCTGCCGATGACTGCCAGCGGCAAGCCCGTCTTCATTCCGAACATACCCGCCGACAGGTAGAAGAAGAAATGGCACACGAGCGCGCCCGTAATTATTGCGGCAATCGGAACGGCGAGTCCGTTGACGAGGTTGTTCGAACTTACCATAGTCCAGAACACGAACCACAGCAAGATTCCCGCATACGCGGGCGCGGTGTTTTTATACCACGGCGCCCTGTTTTCGGGCGCGTTCGGCTTTGTATTTGCAATATATGATGGTCTATCGCTCATTTATTTTCCTGTTTTCTGTTTGATGTTGAAAATTCCGCGCGCAGCACCAACGCGGACGGACGCACTGCAATTTCCGCCGCTGTCGGGGCGCGAAGTGGTAGTAGTCAAAAAATTTTTGCGGTTTTTCTCAAGCAAAAAATTACCTGTCGCCCGTCCGAACGAACGTCGAAACGCCGAGGTATTCCGCCACGACTTTTGCGCGGAACTCGCGGAAGGGATTCATATAGGGCATTTCCCTGTGTGCGGCAAACGCGTCGGAATCGGCGTATTCTTCGAAAAAGAAGAACGTATCGGGGCGCGCAACATCGCGCGTGAGCGTATACTCAACACACCCTTTCTCCCGCCGCGTCTGTTCCACGACTTCGCCCGCGCGCGCAATAAACTCTTCGCAAAATTCGGGCTTAACTCTCAAGCCCGCGTATACTACAACACTATCCGTTTTTTTCATATTTATTATTTGAATTTTTTCCACATTGTTCTATCACTGTGGCAAATGGATACAATAAAAATCGACTCACACACTTTCAACGCGTGGACAATCCCCACAAAAAACGTCTCGATGATGCTCATAAACGCCGCCAACGGAACGCTCGCCTGCGGCTACATCAGCATTGAAGCGGCCGACAAGTTCGGCGACCCCGTCGCAATCGTCCGCGGCGTCTCAAGCTACGACGACATGCTCAACGCAAAAGTCGCCGCCGTCTCCAAAGCCGCCGCCGCCCTCGGCATTACAACCGACCACACAGGCCAACAAGCCCTCCTTCTAATGTCCTAACATTTTATATGTTGGGAAGTGGCGACAATTTTTTTACATATTGTGAAGTGGCGCGGATTGAACTCCGTTCAATGTCCGCTTTGCACTTAAATTAAAGCTGCGCTCTAATTAAAGCATAACTTTAATCAATAGATAAAGGCGCATTGAGTTTTACTCAATCGCCGCCACTTCCAAAGTAATAAAAAATTCGTTCGAAGTTAATATACACAAAAAAACGCAATTCTTTCGAACTGCGTTTTTGGAGCCGATGAGGTTCGAACTCACGACCTCTAGAGTGCGATTCTAGCGCTCTTCCAACTGAGCTACGGCCCCGATAAAAATAATTCATCAATACATTCCCCATTTTTCGAAAAAAATCAACCTTTTTTTTCGCTTTTTATTTCAGCTCCGCTTCGCTTCCCCTATCTCCCTTTCCTCAAATAATCATTTGACTTTTCTTTGATTACGATATTTTATTAACTCTTTATTTATTTTCAAAAAACTTCCAAAATAAACGCCAACAAACAAAGAATTTAACTTTTTCAACAGATGTTCGGGTTGTCAATCGGGTTTATCAGAAAAGCGGCGGCGTGTGCGGCGGCAACGGTTGCCGCGGTCTTCGGGCAGTCCGCCTCCTACGCCCAGTCGGATTCCGACTCGGCAATGTTGAAGGTTCTCGTTTCGCGCGGCGTTCTTACTGAGCAGGAAGCCGCCGACATCGCAAAGAGTTCCGCCGAAATCCCCGTCGTTAGGTCTGCTGAAAAGTCGGTTTTCTCAATCAAGGGCGGCATTCAGGTTCAGCACGCGTATATTGACTCCAACATTCATTCGGGCGCAAACGAGGGCAAGCACGCGCGCGTCAACGGTTTTATGATGCGCCGCGTAATCACCACTTTCAAAGCCGATGTTGAAGACAACTACGGCGCGCTCGTTTCGCTCGATTTCATTTTGCCCCACCACACGTCGAACATCTACATGTATAAGAATATCGACAGTAAATACGCCAAGGGACAGTTGCGTTTCGGCTACATAAAGCCGAATTTTTGTTTGGAGGAATACACATCGGCGTTCAACCAATACTGTCCCGAGCGTTCGCTTACAACCAACTATTTTACGGGCTCTACTGTCGACACTACCGAATTTTCCTACCGCCACAGCAACTACAGAAAAATCGACATCGGCGGTTTTATGACGGGCGCGTATTGGTATGGAAAATCGCAGTCGGTAAAGGGGCTTGACTATTCTTTCGCGGTGACGAATTCCGAAAACTACGAATACGGCATTTCGAACCTCACAAAAAACGGACAGCACAACGCGCCCGACATCTGGGCGGGGGTTGTATACTCCAAAAAATTCGACGACAAACTTCTGAAATTCGGCCTCAACGGAATGTATGGCGAAGACGGCAACAAAGCCTACGACGCCGCAAGCGTTCCGTTTTTTGCTTCCCGCGTGTTCGGGTTCAATCCGTTTTTGCACATTGAGGCGCGCAATTTCAAGACCACGTTTGAATTCCTCGTGGCGCACATCGAAAAAGGCTGCCGCGACTCCGCAACGGATTTTTCCGACAACACGCCGCTCGGCTTGAATTACGCCGTCGAATATCTTTTCGACACCGACTGGGGCAAAATCGGGCCGGTCTTCCGCTACGCCTATCTCGATACCGACGGCCGCGGCACGATGGTATCCGACGGTCTGCGCAAGGCGAAAAATCCCGTTTCCAAGGCGTTCGACAAGGCAAACAGCTTCTATATCGGCGCAAACTGGTATATAATCGGAAACTCTTTAAAGGTTCAGCTGGGCTACGAGTTCGCCCGCCTGTGGGGCAAGGTTTACGGAAACTCCACGGACGAGTCGCTTTTCTCTAATTCGGTTCGAACGGAAATTCAAATACTGTATTAAAAAATGAACGTAAAAAAAGCAATATTGTTGACGATTGCAATAGTCGTCTCGCTTCTGGCGTGGTTTGCGCCTGCGGAAGTGTTCGGGATTAACGATTTGACCGTTGTGGAACAGCGCGTCATAGCTGTGTTCTGTTTCGCGGCACTTATGTGGATTTTCGAGGTTATCCCGATTTGGACAACGTCCGTTCTGGTTATCACAATCCTGCTTTTGACCGTTTCCGACAGCTCCATTTGGTTCTTGCGCCCCTCGCCCGAGAACGCCGCGGGGTTCGGCACTGTGGTGAAATACAAGGCTCTTATGGCGTCGTTTGCAGACCCCATCATTATGCTTTTTATGGGCGGCTTCGTTTTGGCGATAGGTTCTGCGAAAGTCAATCTCGACAAAAACTTGGCGCGCGTTCTTTTCAAGCCCTTCGGCACGCGCGCGGAAATAGTTCTGTTGGGAATGATGCTTGTTACGGCTATTTTCTCGATGTTCATGAGCAACACCGCAACAACGGCAATGATGTTTGCGGTTATGGCTCCGCTGCTCGCTCCCATGGGAGACCAGAGCGGCAAGGGCAGAACGGCGATGACGCTTGCAATCCCCGTGGGTGCCAACATCGGCGGTATCGGCACGCCTATCGGCACGCCCCCGAACGCCATTGTTTTGAAATACCTCAACGACCCCGAGGGCATGAA
The DNA here is from genome assembly GCA_934613645.1 of uncultured Opitutales bacterium. GTDB lineage: Bacteria > Verrucomicrobiota > Verrucomicrobiia > Opitutales > Intestinicryptomonadaceae > Merdousia. The sequence goes on from CAKTTC010000018.1 coordinate 19,590, forward strand.
TTTGGGCATCGGCTTCGGCCAGTGGATGACCTACATGGTCCCGTTTGTAATCATTCTGTTGATTATCACTTGGGCGATTATGATAAAGATGTTCCCGTTCTACAGAAAGAATCTGGAATTGAATTTCGACTGCAAATTCGAAAAGAGCAAAAAAGCCTACATTGTCTACGCAACCTTTGCCGTAACCGTTTTGCTGTGGATGTTCGATCGCCTCACGGGGCTTAATTCGAACGTCGTTGCGATGATTCCGATAGCCGTTTTCTGCGCTACGGGCGTTATCGACAAAAACGACCTCAAAACAATCAGCTGGGACGTTCTCTGGCTTGTTGCGGGCGGCTTTGCGCTGGGCGTTGCACTTCAGGGAACGGGGCTTGCAAAGAGCATGGTTGAGTCTATCCCGTTCGCTTCGTGGCAGCCCATTGCAACAATAATCGGCGCGGGTCTGCTCTGCTACGCTATGTCGACGTTTATGTCGCACACGGCGACTTCCGCGCTGCTCGTCCCCGTTTTGGCGGCAGTTGCAACGGGCATGGGCGACTCCATTGCTCCCTACGGCGGCGCGCCTTCACTGCTCATCGGCGTTGCGCTTTCGTCGTCTTTGGCTATGATGCTCCCCATTTCCACGCCCCCGAACGCCATTGCGCACTCGACGGGTCTTACAACGCAGAAGGAAATGGTCACAGTCGGCTTTATCGTTGCGATATTCGGTTTGTCGATGACCTACGGAATGCTGCTGCTGCTCGGCCGCCACGGGTTGCTCTAATTTTTCTTGTTGCGCATAGGCGGGGTTCGGCTTTGTCCGACCCCGCTTTTTTTACGCGCCCAAAAGCCGAAATGAAATGCGGGTTGCGCCGCAGTTGCGGTAAATTTCGAGCCGCTAACTTGCGTTTTGCCCGCAAAAATCGGAAGAAAAAACTTGCGTCGCCGAGCGGCGGAGGGTAGAAAATGAGAACCTGTTTTTTGAACGGGGGAATTTTTAAAAAGGAAAAATTATGAAAATCAGAATATTCTTGTCAATGCTTGCGGCTGCAACGTTTGCCGCGTGCTCCACAATTCAGGCCGACAACGGCTGTGCAAAAAAAGACATCTGCGTGCAGATGTATTCGCTCAGAACCGACATCAAAAAGGACTACGCCTCCACGGTAGAAGCCCTCGGTAAAATGGGCTTTACAACGGTTGAAGCCGCGGGCTACAAAGACGGCAAATTCTACGGTTTGACTCCCGAAGAATTCAAAAAGACAATCGAAGACAACGGAATGAAAGTGCTTTCCTCGCACGCGCGCAAGCCGCTTTCGAAAGAGGAAATCGAATCGGGCGATTTTTCGAAGTCGCTTGAGTGGTGGAAAACGGCAATCGACGCCCACAAACGCGCGGGCATGACATACGTTATCGACCCCTACGAAAAGTTCCCCTCAATGAAGGAGCTTGAAGCCTACGCAAAATACTTCAACGCAATCGGCAAAATGTGCAAAGAAGCGGGCTTGAAGTTCGGCTACCACAACCACAAGCACGAGTTCGTCAAAATCGGCAAAGTAACGATTATGGACTACCTCATTGAGAACACGAACCCCGAATACGTCAATTTCGAGATGGACGTATATTGGGTTGTTCAGGGCGGAAACAGCCCCGTTGAATACTTCAGGAAGTATCCCACCCGCTTTATGCTTTTGCACATTAAAGACCACAAGGAACTCGGCGATAGCGGAATGGTTGCCTTTGACGTAATCTTCAAGAACCTGCCGAAGTCGGTCAAGGGTGTTGTCGTGGAAGTTGAACGCTACAATTTCGAACCGAAAGTAAGCGTTCAGAAGAGTATCGACTACCTCAAAAATAGCGATTTTGTTCCCGCCAACTACTGCAACAAGTAGTTCGCGCGAACGGGACGGCGGGGCAAGAATCCGCCGTCCGTTTTTTTACCGCCCCGTTTGCGCGCGCTATTGTAGCGGCATGCGCGGGGTTTTGTTTGTAAAATGCAATCAGGGAGAATGTAAAAATGAAAAAAATAAATGTAAAAACGGGGAAAATATTTGCGTCTTTGATTATGTCGGTTGCGGCGGCGGTGGCGTTCGCCGCGCCCGAGTTTGTCTGCAAAACCGACAAAGATCCGCTATCCTACGCATGCGGCGAGAAAATGAACTTCAAAATTTCGTTTGTAGAAAACGGCAAGCCAGTAGAAGGGGTGGACCTTAAATGGTCTATGCACAGCGACGACGGCAAAATCGCGCGCGGCGGCACGGCGGTTTCGGCGAAAGAGCCGCTTGAGCTTTCCGCCAAGTGCGATGTCCCCGGGTTTGTGTTCGTGAAAGTTTTGGCTCTCGGCAAAGACGGCAAAAAAATCAGATTTACGCGCAAGTCCGACAAGCGTGTTTTGGACGTTTCGTTCTACGGCGGCGCGGGCGCAGACGTTGAGAAAATAGCCACTTCCGAAAAAGAACCAGCCGATTTCGACGCGTTTTGGGCGCGCCAGCTTAAGCTGCTTTCAAAAAACGAACTGCACGCAAAGCAGCAGCTTCTGCCCGAGTATTCGAAGGGCGATTTCAACACGTATGAGCTTACAGTGGCGTCGCGGTCGCTTCCCGCGCCCGCAAAGGCGTTTCTGTCGGTTCCCAAAGGCGCGGTTGCAAATTCGCTGCCAATGCGCGTGGAGATGTTGGGCTACGGCGCGGGGCGCGTGCTGCCGTCGCCACACAAAGACTGCATTTCGGTGAAAATCGAACGCCACTCATACGAGCTTCTGCGCGAGCCCGAATATTACACCAACCTCAAAAAGGGCGCATTGAAGCGTTTCGGCTTGGACGCCAAAGGCAATGAAGACCCCGAAAACAGCTATTTCAAATTCATGATTTTGCGCGACCTCCTTGTGATGAAATACCTTAAAGGCGGCGTTGCCGAATGGAACGGCAAAGACCTCACTGTTGCGGGCGGCAGTATGGGCGGCTTTCAGGCAATATTCGTCGCGGGGCTTGACAAAGACGTTTCAATGTGCGTTCCGCACATTCCGTGGATGACAGACCTTTGGGCGTCGGAATTTTCAAAACGCCAGCCCTCCGTGTTCCGCCCCGATTACACCCCCGCAATCCGCTACTTCGATTCCACAATTATGATTAAGCGCGTTCGCTGCCCCGTAATGATAAGTGCTTGGCTTGGAGACTATGTTTGCCCGCCCGCAGGAATTATGGCGTTGTATAACAACGCAAACGCGCCTAAGTCAATATCGTTCGGGCAGAACGGAATCCACGGCGGGTTCTTGGGAATCGGCGCAAAAATACAGTATTCGAAGCTCGAAAAAAAATAATCGGCTATTGAAGCGCGTTCGGGGGCGGTCGGTCAAAAATTGTTTGACAATCCCCCGCGCGGGTCAAAAACTCGACCCCAGTTTGATTCTCGAAGAAGAAATTTTCTTCGAGAATTGGTTTTGTTCTCGAATGGACAGTTTTGTTGATAATAGTATTGATTATCGTTAAGAAAACTGTAATGATTCGTTCACAATAAAATTTCACGCGCCCGACAAAATCCCCGCAGTCGGCGCGGACAGAATGGGAAAAAACTAAAATCTACGGCACAACCCAGTGCGGGAGCGGGCTTGTGCTTCAAAAGAAAGACACAGAGGAAGACGAGATGGCGACAGTTCAGGAAAAACACGTTATAATTGTAAAGCGCGACGGCAGCGAGGAGGTTTTCGACGCAGACAAAATACGCAAGGCAATAACAAAAGCGTATAACGCGGGCGGTGTAAACAACCAGCAAATGGAAATCGACAAAATTGTCAGGCGCGTGACGGGTTTGATTGATGTCGATAAAATCACCGTCGAAGAAATTCAGGATATAGTAGAGCGCGAGCTTATGCTCGTAAATCCGTATATCGCCAAGAAATACATCATCTACAGAGAATGGCGCAATACCGAGCGCGACAAGCGCACCTCTATGAAGCGCACAATGGACGGCATTGTTTCAATCGAAAAGAACGATGTCAACCTCAGCAACGCCAACATGAGCGCGCACACGCCCTCGGGACAGATGATGACGTTCGCCTCCGAAGTCACAAAAGATTACGCAAACAAATACCTTCTCGGTATCAAATACGCGCGCGCACACCGCAACGGCGATATCCACATTCACGACCTCGACTACTATCCCACAAAAACAACAACATGCGTTCAGTATGATTTGGACGATATTTTCGAGCGCGGCTTCCACACTAAAAACGGCAGTATCCGCACGCCGCAGTCGATTTTAAGCTACGCGACGCTCGCGACAATCATTTTCCAGACAAACCAGAACGAACAGCACGGCGGACAGTCAATTCCCGCGTTCGACCACTTTATGGCAAAGGGCGTGCTTAAGTCGTTCAGAAAGTCTCTTGTAAAAGACTTGGCTTTTGCGGCGCGCTTGGAGGAATCGGACAAGGCGGTTGCCGAACTAAAGGACTTCGCCGACAAGAAAATTCTTACAATAGACGTCTGCAAAAAAGTCCGCGCGGCTCTTTCCGAGCTGCTCAAGGAGCTCAAACTCAAGGTTTCCGACGCCGACATTGACTACATCATCAACCACGCCTACGAGCAGACACGCAAAGAGACGCATCAGGCAATGGAGGGCTTCATTCACAACCTCAACACAATGCACTCGCGCGGCGGCAATCAGGTTGTGTTCAGCTCAATCAACTACGGCACGGACACTTCCGCGGAGGGCAGAATGGTTATCAGCGAGCTTCTCGACGCTACTGTAGAAGGGCTTGGGCGCGGCGAAGTTCCGATTTTCCCGATTCAGATTTTCAAGGTAAAAGACGGCGTTTCCTACTCCGAAGCCGACGCCGAAAAGGCTCTCAAAGACTTCGACAAGGCAATGGCGGGCAAGATAAAGTTCGCCGCGCCCAACTTCGACTTGCTGCTGAAGTCGTGCAAAACAACGTCGAATTCGCTCTTCCCCAATTTCCTGTTCCTCGACGCCCCCTTCAACGTCAACGAACTTTGGAAGAAGAACGACAAAAACCGCTTCAAATACGAGCTTGCCACAATGGGCTGCAGAACGCGCGTCTTCGAAGACCTCCACGGCGAAAAAACTTCTTGGGGCAGGGGCAACCTCTCGTTCACTTCAATGAATATGCCCCGCTTGGCGATTGAGGCAAAGCGCGAGGCCGAAGAAATGTGGCCGGGGGCCGACAAGCACGTTGTTGAAAACGAAGCCAAAAACATCTTCCTGAATTCCGTCAGAATGATGGCGGAGACAATCGCGGAGCAGCTTTACGAACGCTACCAATACCAGCGCACGGCTCTCGCCTGCCAGTTCCCGTTTATGATGGGCAACGACATCTGGAAGGGCGGCGCGCAAATTCCCCCGAACAAACAAGTCGGCGACGTGCTCAAACACGGCACGCTGGGTATCGGGTTCATCGGCGGACACAACGCAATGGTTGCAATTTACGGCGAAGGCCACGCCGACAACAAGGAAGCCTACAAGACGCTCACAGAGGCTCTCGAGGTCATGAACGAAGTTGTCGATAAATACAAGAAAAAATACGGCCTGAACTATTCCGTCTTGGCTACCCCCGCAGAGGGCTTGGCGGGACGCTTCACAAGAATGGACAGAAAAAAATACGGCATAATCCCCGGTGTAACCGACCGCGAATATTATGTAAATTCTTTCCATATCGACGTTAAACGCCCCATCAGCGCGCTCGAGAAAATCAGGCTTGAAGCCCCCTTCCACGCGCTCACAAGAGGCGGACACATCACCTACGTCGAGCTTGACGGCGAAGCCAAGAAAAACGTCAAGAGCATCTTTACAATCGTCAAGGCAATGAACGATTGCGGCATAGGCTACGGTTCAATCAACCACCCCGTCGATACCTGCCGTTCGTGCGGCCACAGAGGCGTAATTTACTCGCGCTGCCCCGTTTGCGGAAGCGAAGACATCACGCGCATACGCCGCATTACAGGCTATCTCACGGGCAGCCTCGAAACGTGGAATTCCGCCAAGCAGGCGGAGGAACGCGACCGCGTAAAGCACTGTTAGAGAGTGTGATGAGATGTTCCCCCTGCGGGTTATAAACATATACCCTGAAACTATTGTCGACGGCGAAGGGCTTCGCTTTTCGATATACTTTTCGGGGTGTTCCCACCATTGTAAGGGCTGCCAAAACCCCGAAACGTGGGAATACAATCAGGGGGCTGTCTTGGACGACGCTTTCATGGAGCGGATTTTTGAGCAAATTCTTGGAAATCCGCTTCTTAGCGGCGTTACCTTAAGCGGCGGAGACCCCATGTTCAACCCCGAGGCTCTCCTTGATTTCCTCAAAAAATTGAAAAAACGCACAAAGGCAAACGTCTGGTGCTATACGGGCTATGTCTATGAAGATTTGCTCAAAGACCCGCTGCGCAAAAAATGCCTGAAATATATTGATGTTCTTGTAGACGGGCCTTTTATGGAAAGCAAGCGCGACGTGAATTTGGACTTCCGCGGAAGCTCGAACCAGCGCATACTTCACTTGCACAAAAACAATTCGTAATTTTCCGCCATGCAGAGGTTGCCGTGCCGCTCGGCGTTGCGCAAAAATTCCGCCCGAATGTTGTTTCTTCGAATGAAAAAGCGGATTCCGTCGATAATACTCGGCAAAAGATGCAAATAAAATCTTGACGCGTTGCGGGGCGTCGGTAGTGTTTGGGAAGAGAGTGAGCTATGGCGGAAAGAAAAAAGAGACTGTCGGAGAATCTGGAAGATTACCTTGAAACAATATCGTTCCTGTCTTCGGGAAAAACGGACGGCGTTAGGTTGACTGACATTGCAAATGCAATGGCGGTCAAAAAACCTTCGGCGACCGCCGCCTTGATTTCGCTGTCGGAGCGGGGGCTTGTTGAATACGAAAAATACAAGCCCGTTGCGCTGACCGCCGCGGGTGAGCTTATTGCAAAGAACGTCCGCAAAAAACACGTGCTGCTTAGCGGATTTTTCAAGGAAGTGCTCGGCGTTTGCCCCGAAGAGGCAGACATTGCCGCGTGCAAAATGGAACACGCGCTGGAAGATAATATTATGGAGAAACTTATCGGGTTTCTGAAGGGCGCGAATTTCAACGCCTGCTCTACCTGCCCGAACAAGGCGTCGGGCTGCGAGAGCGATTGCCCCCACTCGATTTCTCTGAACGAACTTGCCGCGGGCGAACGCGCCGTAGTTTTAGGCGTGCAGACGGCGAAAAACTCAACTAAATCGGTAGAGTTGTGCGTGGGAACAATCGTGCAGGTCGATAAAATAACGGCTTCTACGCTTTCGCTTAAAACGTTCGGCGGAAAAATATCGCTTTCAAAAGCCGCCGCAAAAAAGATTTCGGTCAAGCGCATATAGCGCGCAATTTGTGCGCCAAACGGTTGCAAAATAATTTGACAAAGCGGGCTGCTTTTATTTTTATATCTTAAATATGGAGGAACGGTTTATATGAAAAAAATTTGTCTTGATAAAAAAGTTTACGAACTTCACGAAAGCATAACGTTCGATACCCCCAAAGACGCCTATATCGGTATTGTAGAGACGTTTAGGGGCTTCTGGGGCTGCGGCGCGGAAGTTGTTTCCGCCGAAATCTACGCGCCCAAAAGCTTTTACGAAGTCGTCGAGCCGCTCGGCAACTCGAATTTCCCCGTAAACTGGATTTGCCCGCTTGATGAAGACGCGCAGCCGACGCTTGCGGGTATCCATTTTGTTGCGGTTGGGGGCACGGAAGTGAAGTTTGTCAAAACTTCGTTCGGCGCAAAAGCAGCAGTCTACGAGGACGAAAACAACGTATATTGCAGAACATTCGGCGTTTATTCCCCGCTCGGCAATACCGACGCATACGCGCACGCGCGTTCCAATCTCGAACAGCTTGAGGCGGTTTTAAACGAATGCGGATTCAAGTGGACTGACGTTGTTCGCACTTGGTTCTACAACGACGACATTCTTGCGTGGTATCCCGATTTCAACAAGGCGCGAACCGAGTTTTTCAAGAGCAGAAAGACGTTTGACGGCCTGCTTCCCGCAAGCACGGGCATAGGCGCACCGAACCCCGCGGGCAAAAAGATAGAGTCGGGCGCGTTTGCAATTAAATCGAAATGCGGAAAGCGCGGCGGCGACGCCGATTTTGTGCGCGAACTGCCGTCGCCGCTGCAGGGTGGGGCTACAGCCTACGGAAGCTCTTTCTCGCGCGCAATAGAAATCTCCGCGCAGCAAAACCGCGTTATGATTTCGGGAACGGCGAGCATTGACGCCGAAGGCAAAACCGCGAACGTGGGCGATATTGCCGCACAGGTCAAGCAGACGCTCGCCGTAATAGAGGGTATTTTGAAGTCGCGCGGAATGGGGTTTGAAAACACAATCAATTCGGTTGTGTATTGCCTGCGCTCCGAGTATTTCAAAGTTTTCGAGGCTTGGAACAAAGAGCGCAAAATTCCGTTCTGCCCCTCAAACAGCACAGTTTGCCGCTCCGATTTGCTTTTTGAAATCGAGCTTGAAGCGGCAGAAAGTAAACAGTAATTTCGGATTCCGCCGATTAGCTCTTGGCGGCCGTTGCGCGCGCGAATCGTTTTGGTTCGCGCGTTTTTGTCGCCGTTTTTAAGCGTAAACTCCCTCAATTTCAAGGAGCTTTGCTTTTACGTCAAGCCCCTCCGCAAAACCCACAAGCGCGCCGTTTTTACCTATTACCCTGTGGCACGGAACAATAACACATATCGGGTTGTTGTGAACTGCCATACCAACAGCCCGCGCTTTGTTTGCTCCGCCAACTTGCACTGCAACTTCTTGATATGAGTGCGTTTGCCCGAATTTTATTTTCAGCAACTCGCGCCAGACAGCCACCTGAAAAGGCGTTCCGTCAAGCTTGATTTTCACGTCGAACTCGCGCCTTTTGCCGTCCGCGTATTCTTCAAGTTGCTTGCGCAGGCTCTCCACAAATGGCGGAATGTTGAGCGTTTCGGTTGTATATTTGCGGAAATTCAGCGCAACAAGGGCGTCGCCCTCAAATTCCGCCGTAATGGGAGGGAGATTTTTTATGGAGAGCGAGTATTTCACATCAATCCTGTTTTGTGAGTAAGTATCCGCCCTTGTCGCCGCCCGTCGGGCCAAGCTCAATTATGTAGTCGGCAAGGCGAATGAAATCGGGGTGGTGCTCTATCACAATGATTGTGTTGCCTGCGTCGCGGAGTTTGAACAAGAGCTTCAACAACTTGTCGATGTCGTCCCAGTGGAGCCCCGTGGTGGGTTCGTCGAGAATGTATAACGCCTGTCCGTGCGTGCGCCGCGAAAGCTCGAGGGAAAGCTTTATGCGCTGGGCTTCGCCGCCCGAAAGCGTGTTTGCCGCCTGCCCGAGGCGAATGTAGTCAAGCCCTACGTCTTTGAGCGTCTGCAATTTGGACATAATTTTCGGGTGCGCCGAAAACACTTCGCACGCTTCCGAAACAGTGAGGTTTAACGCCTCGGCAATGTTCAAGCCCTTGTAGCGGACTTCAAGTGTTTCGCGGTTGTAGCGTTTGCCGCCGCAACTTGGGCACGTTACGTAAACGTCTCCCAAGAACTGCATATCCAAGTGGATACAGCCGTCTCCTTGGCAGTTTTCGCACCTGCCGCCCTTTACGTTGAAACTAAATCTACCTGCTTGGTAGCCTCTTGCTTTTGAAAGCGGGCATTGTGCGTAAAGCTCTCGCAGAAGGTCGAAAAGTTTTGTGTATGTCGCTGGATTTGAGCGCGGGCTTTTGCCTATTGGCGACTGGTCTACGCGCACGCACGTTGTAAAATATTCAAGCCCCGTTATTCCGCCGTGTTTGCCCGAAATTTCTTTTGCCCCGTTTAGCTTTGCGGCGGCTGCTTTCGCCAAAATTTCGTTTACAAGCGTTGATTTCCCCGAACCCGAGACGCCACAAACAACAGTCAGTAGCCCGACGGGGAATTTTACCGTTATGTTTTTGAGGTTGTTTTCCGACGCATTTTTTACAGTTAAATATCTGTCAGCCAACGTTATTTTCGGTGCGGGGCGTTCTATTTTTGCGCGCCCCGAAAGATACATTCCAGTCCGCGAAACGTCCGACTTCAGGCAGTCTTCAACGCTTCCGTTGAAAATGAGGTTGCCGCCCTTTTCGCCCGCTTCGGGGCCAAGCTCTACAATCCAGTCGGCTGCGGCGAGGGCGTCTTCGTCGTGTTCTACAAGCAGGACGGTGTTGCCGCGCGCCTTTAGCTTTTTGATGGCGTTTATCAGGCGGAAATTGTCCGATTTATGAAGACCAATCGTAGGTTCGTCGAGAACGTAAGTTACTCCCGTCAAGTCCATTCCAAGCTGGGTAGCAAGGCGGGCGCGCTGGGCTTCGCCACCCGAAAGCGTCGATGCCTCTCTGTCAAGCCCGATGTATGAAAGCCCCACTTCCTCCAAGAATTTCAAGCGTTCATACAGCCCCTTTACGGCGTCCTGAACGGGGGCGTATTTTTTATTGTCTACAAGATTAGTTATGAATTTGAGCGAGTCGCCCACGCACATGGCGCAAAATTTGTCGTAGCTTACGCCCTCGACAAACACGTTGCGCGAACGTTTTGAAAGGCGCGCGCCGCCACATTCGGGGCAGACGGAAGTTGTTTGGAACGCCGAAAGGCGTGCGCGGACGGCGTCGCTTGAGGTTTCGGCGCAAATTCTGTCTACGTCCGCAAGTATGCCGCCGAAAGTCATTTGCATTGGACGCGTGTTGCCGCGCCGTATTCTGAGCGAGAACACGCGTTCGTCGTCGCCGTAAAGCAGGAAATGTTTTACGTCTTCGGGCAGGTCTTTCCATGGGGTTGTCAGGCTGAACGGATATTGTTCGGCAAGCTGCCTTAAAATGCGGTTGTGAATGATTATTATTGTTTTAGAGCCTATGCGCCACGCCTTGATTGCTCCGTCTTTTATTGATTTTGACGCGTCGGGAATTGCAAGCTCCGCGTTCGTGCGCATAACTTTGCCGATTCCCCCGCAGAGCGGACACGCGCCGCTTGGGTGGTTGAACGAAAAACTTTGGACTGTAAGCGGCGCGTATGTTGTGGCGCAAGTTTCGCATGCAAAAGCCGATGAAAGTGGTAGAGTTTTCGTTTCGCCGTCCACCGAATACATAATAACCGCCTTTTCTGCACCCTCCCTGAACGCCAATTCGAGCGAGTCCGCAATGCGGTCGGTGGCGGCGGAACTTCTTGGGAAACGGTCAATTACGATTGAAAGTGAAATCTGCTTGGCGTCAAGCCCCGCAAGGGCTTCCTTTTCCGAAGACGGGTCGTCAAGCTCGAAGATGCGGCCGTTCACGCACGCGCGCTGCCACGCTTGCTGGCGCAGTTTTTTGATTTCCTCCCTGATTTGGGTTGGTCTGAAAACTCCTTTGGGGGCAAGCACATACACGCGGGCTTCGGGCGGGAGCTTTTCCACTTCCGCAACGCAGTCGTCGAGGCTTCTGCGCAAAATTCTGCCGCCGTCTTTGGGGCAGCGTTGCTCGCCCGCCATAGCCCAGATAAGTCGCGCGTAATCGGCAATTTCGGTGAGGGTTGCAAGCGTGCTGCGCGGGTTCGAGCCGAGCGACTTCACCTGCTCAATGGCAATCACAGGCGAAAGTCCGCGTATCGACTCCACTTCGGGCTTGTCGATTTGGCTGAGCAGCCTGCGGGCGTCGGCTGAGAGGCTTTCCATATACTTGCGGTAGCCCTCCGCGTAGATTGTGTCGAACGCAAGCGTCGATTTCCCCGAGCCGCTTTTCCCCGTGAATGCAACAATTTTTCCGCGCGGAATTTTAAGGTTTATGTTTTTTAGATTGTGAGCCTTTGCGCCTATTACTTCGATGCAGTCGGCGGGGGCTAAGGCTACGTCTTGCGCAACCGCCATGCCGCCGTCAACCGACGCGTCGCCGTTTTGCCGCGTTTGCGCCGCGCGCGCACAGGGGGATTCGCTCGAAGCCTGCTTTGCGCCTGCCGATTGCCCTTCCGCCGAAATGCAAGGCACGCCCGCGGGGTCGGAAACATTCGGCTTGCCTGCGCCGCTTCCGCAGTCCGACGATGCCGCCGTGGGGTTCGTCTTTGCCGCCGCGCCGCCGCCGAGTTCCACCGCGGCGTTCGCCCGTTTTTTGGCTGTTGTGGCGGCGGAGCTTTTCGGCTTCGATTTTGTTGCGCGCGTTTTTTTACTGTTTAAATTTTGTTGCATTGTGAACTGTAATGTAGAATATTTTTTTTAAATGTTAAGTGTTTTTCAGAAAAAAATTGTTTCATACGCAATTACCGCGCTCGCCTTTTTGGTGCTTGCGGCGTTTGTCGTGCTGGCGTTCAGATTTTTCGGAATGTTTTTGAACGCATTTTACTACGTTTTGTTCCCTGTGGCAGTGGCGGTCATTCTTTCCTACGCCGCCGAACCCGCCGTCCGACTCCTTGCCGAGCGCACAAAACTCTCCAAAAAAGCGGCGTGCGGGCTGTGTTTTGCGGCAATCGCACTGGTTGCAACAGCCGCGCTTGTTTTCGGCGTTCCGTATGTGCTCTCACAGGTTTCGGAAATGTCGGAGGCGTTGCCCGAGTTGTTCGACAAAATCGTCGAATACATGTCGGAGAACGCGCCGCGCGTAAAGGATTTTCTGGCGGAACAGTTCGGCGCAATTTCGGCGTCGGCAGAGGTTAAGCCCACAACAAGCAAGGAGGCGGTTGCGGAGATTGTCAAAACCGCGAAGTTTGCGTCGGTGGAAATTGCCGCAGTTGCGTCGTTTTTTGCGGCGTTGGCGGTCGTGCCCATCTACCTTTACTACATTCTCGTTTCCGAGTGGGATTTCTTCGACTGGCTCAACGAGCGCATTTCGTTTCTGCCGCCGAACCCGCGCGCAAACGTGGTGTTTTTCGTGCGCCGCTTTTCGGAAATCATGCAGTCGTTCTTCCGCGGGCAGCTGCTGATTGCATTCATAATGGGTTCGATGCTCGGAACAGGGCTGCTTGTTGCGGGCGTGCGCTTCGGCTTCATTCTCGGAATGACGGCGGGGCTGCTGAACATAATTCCGTATTTCGGCACAATGATTGGCTTGGGCGTTATCCTGCCCGTTGCGTTTTTCGAGGCGGGCGGCGGAACGGGCTTGTGCCTCACTGCGGCGGCGATTTTCGGCGTAGTCCAGCTTGTGGAGGGATACTACCTTACGCCGAAAATTATGGGGCACAAAACGGGGCTTCACCCTACGGTTATCATATTCTCTGTTTTCTTCTGGGGCACTGCGCTCAACGGCATTTTGGGAATGATTTTGGCGATTCCCTTTTCGGCGTTCATTGTTGCCGCATACCCGAAATTCCACGAGTGGCTTAGCGATTTTGTAAACAGTCGGGTTCAGGACTGATTCTTTCCCGTTTCCCAACACGCGCATTTGGCGGACGAAAGATGTCCGCCTTTTTTTGCGGCTTGCGATTGCCTTTGCGCGGCAGTCAAATTCTTTGTTCGGTGCGTTTTTTGAAATAGGATTTTGCGGGATAAAAATTTTTGAAGAAAAGACTTGCAAATTTCTTGGGGGGGGGTAATTTACGCGATAGAAGAATAAGACAGTCCTCTGTTTTTCAAAAACAAACATTAATGCCTAACCAAAAAGAAATATGAAAAAACTACTATTTATCTTACCAATGGCGGCTGCAATAAGTGTGCAGGCGGCAAGCGTGTTTTCCGGCGGTTATCTGTATATCACGGACGCTTTGGACAGCAACAGGATTTCGACTTTGCTGGCGGGACATGAATCGGAAACCAAAAAGTATATTTCCTTCCGCGGAATCGACAGCTCGGTAATTATCGACCAAAATGCCGAGTTTACCACTACCTTTCAGGTCGGCGGTGGCGGCTCGTCTCCGCAGAACATAGATGTAAAGTTTGAAAACGGCAGCACGCTTTCGGTTAACGCGTTAGAGTTGGCTGGCACGCGCACAAAACCCTCCAACATTACAGTTTCCGGCGATGGCAATATGGTTGTCCGCGGCAATTCCTCTTTCTCCACAGGAGAAAGCAACGCCGTAACGTTCGTTTTCAATCAGACGGGAACGTATACTTCGGCGGGACTTAGCGTTGCAGACAACGCGACCGTTACGATAAACAACTACGCTTCGAATACGGATATTTCCGCAACAAGCAACGGCCGTTTGACTTTGACGGGTAGTGCGGTCAACGCAAAGGCATTGAACGTTGCGTCCACGGCGGCGTTCTCGAGCGAAACGGAAATTTCCGTAACGAAATTCAACTTGGGCGGCCTCGTCCAGTCGAGCGCGGCGCAGAAGTTCTCCTCCGTCAACTTCGACGGCGACACCGCGACGCTGAACGCCGTTGCGGGCTCGTCTTTCGGTTCGAACTTCGCATTTGACGGCAGTTCCGGCTATCTCGCAAACGCGATTTCGCTCAGCGTTACAAAGTCGGCGAAGAAAGCGGAAATAAAAATCTACAAAGGGTGGTCGGGCAGCAACGTGCTTAATCTCGACAGCGGCGCGGATGTTACCGTAACGGCACAGAACAACAACCAGTTCCAAGGAAACTTCACCCTCGGAGCCGCCCTGAAAAACTTCACGTTTACGGGCGGCCAGCTTGTCATTGGCGAAAACGGCCACTTGACCGTTTCGGCGGCGAAGGGCGCGGTGAACATCGACGGCGCAATCACCGTTAAAAACTCCACTGTTACGCTGAACAGCAACGCGCTCGACGGGCAGGGTTTCGCGATTGTTCGCGGCGATGCAAAGCTCATTGTAAATACCGACAGCAAATTGGGCGCACTTTCTCTCGTGAAAAATGCATTCAATCCGAATATGCAGATTACGCTAAACGGGAAGTCGCTGGAATTTGCGTCAATCACCATCGGAGATATGGAAAATAGCTACGTTGAATTCCTCGATTTCGCGGAAGGCAAAGTCAGAATTACTTCCGACTTGGTCAAGAACGAAGACGGCACGCTCAAGAACATCTTTGCGGGCACGGGCGACGACCGCCAATCGCTCTACCAGCTTGAAAACGGCTACTTGAGCTTGTCGAACGTTCCCGAGCCTGCCACATGTGCGGCACTCCTCGGCGGTTTGGCGATTCTTTTAGCACTCGTGAAGCGTCGCCGATAGGTAATCGCCTATGCGGCTCTGACAAGAGTTAAAGAATTGGTTTAAAAATTACAAGACCGCGCGGATACTTCAGTATACC
>CAKTTC010000019.1 GCA_934613645.1 uncultured Opitutales bacterium
GATTCGGGGTCAACACCAAAGAGAGTGGATTTCAATGAAAGACGCCGCATAGAACCAAGACCCTCAATCTGTAATTTTCAAAGTTTTTATAACCGTAAGCCATTCGTTGTATCAGTTTCATTTTCCTGTGGAAGCCCTCGGTTATTCCGTTGTTTTTTGTAAATCTCCACATTCGGATTATAGGCGTAAACCAGTCGCTTATTGTCTCTGCTAGCCGCTCAAACTCTTGCGTCGCTTCGTATTTCATCTGTTTCATCATTGTTTTCAGTTCCTTTATATTCCTCTTACATTCCTTTGCCGTTTGATGTTTCCTGTTCAGCAACTCGCATAACCTTTCCTTAAACTCGTAAGCCAGCTTTATCGCGGGATTGTTCTCAAAAAACTTCTCCAATCGCTCAAGCTCTTCGGCTTTCAACCTATCTCCACGTTTTCGCAATGGGTAGGTCAGTTTCCTGTTCCATTTTACCTCTTCCTGTGCTTGTTTGCAATTCAAGCGAAGCGCGAATGAGATTTTGCCGTAGGCAAAAGACCCGAAGGGCGAGACGGTTTGCGCATGCAAACGCGAGTCAAAACTCCATAAAGTGGTACAACACCAATCTTATTACATGGAACCTGTCCGCCACTATCTTCGCTTTCGGAAAACATCGCCTTACTATGCTTCGATAGCTGCTGCTTAAATCCATACACACTACTTTTACTTTATCCCTTCCTTTGTAGCTCATCAACTTGCTTTCAACCAAGTTGCGCGATTTGCCCTCTATTACATCGTATACCCTATGATGCGTTAAATCCGCTATCGTTGTTGCAAACTTATATCCCTTGTGTATCGTGTGTTGCACTCGCTCGCTTGGTTTTGCTTCGCAAAATCCGCGCTGTTTTGAACTCGCATTTGTTTCACAAATGTCTCGGCACTCGCTTCGCTCGGCTCTTTGCCTACGGCAAAGCTTCCCACGTAAACGTGGTCGCCCTTCGGGTAAAACACTTCGTGTTTTATGCTTCCCAAAAGCTTGCTTTGCAACTTTTGTGATCATCAATACCAATGATTGGCGGGGCATTCATAGTTTAGCTGCTCTTTGACTTTTAGTTCAAACCGTTCGTGGATTACCCGCTCCACTGTGCTTTGCGATATCCCCAACCTTTTCGATATCTTCTTGTTTGTCGCCCCATCGAGGTATTTACTGATGATTTCATCCTCGGCACTCTCCGATATTCGCTTGTTGCTTTTCAATCCCCGTATCGGCTCTCGATAAATACTCCCGCATTTCGGACATCTGTATCTATTACTCTGCGGAAATATTCCGCTCCACCGACAACGGCAAAAGCTTCAAACAGGTCTCGCATATGGAATACGAGGCGGACGGCAAAACCTACCCCTACCTCAGCGGCGGATTCAGCGACAGCGACATCGAATTTATGCGCGACGGCTCAATCGTCTGGTTTATGCGCTCCAACTGGTATGCCCACACGGGCGAAGAGTGGTCGCCGATGTATTACGCGCGCTCGACCGACAACGGCAAGACTTGGACAAAACCCGAAAAATTCTCCGAACTCGGCACATTGCCGCGCCTGTGCCGCCTCAAAAACGGAATCACACTCGTCTGCTACGCGCGCCCCGGAATGTTCATACGCGCCGCCCTCAACGACGCGGGCACAAAGTGGAGCGAACCCTTTGAAGTAATGACACCCACCGACCGAAGCAAACTCGCCAACATCGTCAAGACACCGCCCACATTCCACGATTGGGACGGCTCCTGCAACAACCCCGAAATCGTCCCCGTCGACGACGACAGCGTCCTGATATTTTATAGCGATTTCTATTATCCCGACGAAAACGGCATAAAACGCAAAACAATCCTCTGCCGAAAAATCACCGTCAAACCCATCGCGAAATAGCCCTTCCCACCGCAACCAAATACCCCGCGAAAAAAATCCCACACACCACACACGAAAAAACGCCCGACAAAAATCGGACGTTTTTTTGCGCCCATAAAAATACTGACTTTCAGGAATAACGTTTTGTCCGAACAAAACACAACTCCCCTTCTCCAACACCTCAGAGGCTTAAAAACAGCCGCACAAAAGTGCGGCTTTTTTTGTGCCCCGACGAAGCGGCTAAAAATATTCAAAAGGCTTGAACTATCATACTGCAACGCCCCCCACGAAAAACTACTTATTTTGGCGTTTTTGTTATCATATATTCAGCTCATACTTTTCCGCTTCAAAAAGCGTGTTAGCGTTGAGCGGTGAACTTGCAAACGTCTGGCGATTGTCCCAAGTGCCATATTTTCGCGCAGCATTTCGTTGATATATTCCGTTTGCGGCGTCAGTTTAAGTGCATTGTTGTTTTTCCCTTTGGGACGACCAAGTTTTATGCCTTCGGCTTTCTTGCGTGCAAGGGCTTCTCGTGTCCTTGCCGAAATCAGCGTTCTTTCCACCTCAGCGGAAAGCCCGAAGGCGAACGCCAGCACTTTTGAATTTATGTTGTCGCCCAATTCGTAGTTCTCTTTTACGGTTATCAGTTTTGCTTCCACCAGCATTAGGGTATTTAAAATTCCCATAATTTCCATCAAACTTCTGCCCAAGCGCGATAATTCCGACACAATTAGCGTGTCGCCGCGTTTTATCCGTTTTAATAGCTTACCGAGTTTCCGCTCTTGGATACTTACCCGCGAACTTATTGTTTCTTCAACCCACTGTTCCACAGTAAAGTTTCTTTTTTGGCAGAAAGTTTTTATTTCGTAGCGTTGATTTTCCACCGACTGCTTGTCGGTGCTTACCCTAATGTATGCGTATATCATAATTTATTATATGTTAATTGAGTTAAAATATAGTTGACGAAAACTTGCCCCGAAAGTAGCGTTTTATTGTTCGTTTTTTTGCTCCGTTGGTTGATTTGTCCGTCTGTTTGCATATTGTTTGTCCGCCAAAGAATTTTCCGAAATAGTTTTATTTTTATTCGTTTTATTTCAATAAGATAGCTTGAATGCGCTCGAATGGGTTCGGGAATTGAAATTTTCGCCTTGCTCAATCTCAAGCCTACTCAAAAAAACGAACGGTTTTTTGCTAACTATCTCCGCTTGCAATTGTCACGATTGGAAAATTGAAAATAAGAATGAAGAAATAAGAAAACTAAAACAGCGAATTTCGGGAGAAGTTAAAAATGAATGATGCTGCTTGCTCCTAATTTTCCGAGTTTGAGCGGCAAAACGCTGCACAAAATTTCTTATTTTTTATTTCTTAATTCTTATTTACAATGGATAAATTTACTTTCAAAACTGCCGACGGCGTAGACGTTAACCTTGAAAAACTTTCGCAGGCTTTCCCTGAAGTTATTACAGAAACTGTGGGCGAAGACGGTAAAATTAGGCGCGTTGCCGACTTTGAAAAACTTAAAATGTTTTTGGGCGATTCCGCCGCAGAACGCCCGCAAGAATTCTACGAATTTACTTGGCCGGGCAAGAACGAAGCAATTTTTGAAGCCGCCAAGGCTACCACAAAAACCCTGCGCCCCTGCCCCGAAGAAAGCAAAAATTGGGACACCACCCAGAACCTTTATATTGAGGGCGACAACCTTGAAGCCTTAAAGATTTTACAGGAGGCATATCTTGGCAAAGTCAAAATGATTTACATAGACCCGCCCTACAACACGGGCAAAGACTTTGTATACCGCGACAACTTCCATAAATCCGCCGAAGAAGGCAAAGAAGACGAAACCGTTCGCGACGAAGAGACCGACAACAATCTTTTCCAAAACACCGAATCTAACGGGCGTTTTCATTCCGACTGGTGCACAATGATATACCCGCGCCTAAAACTTGCCCGAGACCTCCTGCGCGACGACGGCGTTATTTTCATTTCCATAGACGACAACGAAGTCCACAACCTCCGCAAAATCTGCGACGAGATTTTCGGGGAAGATAATTTTGTGGCTCAAGTTATTTGGGAAACGCGCGCAAATCCTGTAAGTATGTCAAATACAATTTCAGATGTGCATGAATATATATTGATGTATCAAAAAACAAATAATTTTGAAATAGGACTATTCCCGCGGACTTCTAAACAAGATTCTCGATACAAGAACCCTGATAATGATCCAAGAGGACCTTGGACATCTGGTGACCTTACATGTGGACCTGTTATTCCCAACAAAGTATACGATTTAATAACACCGTCAGGGCGAGTTGTTCGTCCTGCAAATGGACTTTCTTGGATTTTCTCAAAGGAGAGAATGAAGGAGGTTATTAAAGAAAATCGAGTATATTTTGGTGAAAATGGAGATAATATGCCTCGGTATAAAAGATTTTTAAAAGACGTAAAACAAGGGGTTGTTCCAACTACACTGTGGAAATTTTCCGACATTGGAGGCAGTATGGATAGCGTAAAAGAACAGAAAAAATTATTTGATGGGATAAAAATATTCGATTTCCCTAAAACAGTATCATTATTAAAACAAATTCTTATAATTTCAAATTCAGCAAATGGTATAATCCTAGATTTCTTCTCAGGTTCGGCAACGACGGCGCACGCGTGTATGCAGTTGAATGCGGAAGACGGCGGCAACAGAAAATTTATAATGGTTCAGCTCCCAGAAGTTTGCCCGCCTGATTCCGAAGCGGCAAAGGCGGGCTACAAAAACATCTGCGAAATCGGCAAAGAGCGCATTCGCCGCGCGGGCGAGAAAATCAAAGCCGAACACGCCACAACCACTCCCGATTTAGACATAGGTTTCCGCGTGCTGAAAATCGACGAAAGCATTATGAAAGACGTTTTCTATTCGCCCAACGAGACTTCGCAAGACCTGCTAAGCACGCTTGAAAGCAACATAAAAGAAGACCGCACCGACCTTGATTTGCTCTTTGCCTGCCTCGTAGACTGGGGCGTAGAACTTTCAATGCCGTTAAGAACTGAATCAATAGATGGCGTAGAAATCCACACAATGAACGACGGCGACGCTCCCGCACTGATAGCATGCTTCGCGCAAAATATCCCCGAAGCGATAGTCCGTAAAATTGCAGCCCGCCACCCCCTCCGCGCCGTCTTCCGCGATTCCTCCTTCGCCGACAGCCCCTCCAAAATCAACCTAACCGAAATCTTTAAAACATACTCGCCAGAAACGGAAGTCAAAGTATTGTAACAATAATAGAATTTTGTAATTTAGATTTAAAAAGCATGGAAGAAACTATTTCTATCATTTCGGACGTTCTAGTAACTGCTATAACAAGTTATTTATTTTATAAGAGATTTTTCTCAAAAGGATTATATTTTTCAGATATAAAAATTTCGAAGGAAACATTTTCGCCGAATGCGATTTATGTAGGCGTAGAAAATCGGTCCTTAAACCCCTTGATAATAAGAGAACTCCATTTAATTATAGATGATAAACATAGATTAACATTTCAGATTGAAAAGCCAAAAATAATAGAACCTTACAAGTTAGAAATCTTCGACATTCAATTCTCAAAAATAAATCCAGATGTATTAACGCATATACCTAATAAAAACATGGCAATTCTAGCGAATACACAAAATGGATTTATTTATGATATGTTTTGCAAAGAAATATGTTCTAAAAAACTTTGTTTATTATTTAAAAAATTTTCCAGAAATACCCTATATAAATATAAATCTATAAACATTCTACGAAACTTTTTTAATGGTGACATTATCAATCCATTTATAACGGATTATGTAAAATTTACAAGAAAAGACGGCTCTTTATTTAAAGAGATATTTATAGCTAAGGGAGGATTATTAAGTGAACACGTTCCATTCTTAGGAAATTTTATACCAAAGGAAATTGCCTCTGATTCTAACAGATTAGAGAAATATTTAAAAGATTTTGCAAGCAAGTTCGATTTGATTGTTTATCATACAAAAATACCCCATCAATGAAATTAAAATTTAAGCATCAAAAATTTCAGGCGGACGCGGCAAAAGCGGTTTGCGATGTTTTTGCGGGGCAACCTCGTGTTGTTTCCACATATCAGATAGACCCCGGGCGCGACAGTCGGCAGGGGAAAATCCGCAATGTGTTGTTCACAGGTTTTGCAAACAACAGGCTAATTCCCGCGCTTACGGACGCGGTTTTGCTAAAAAACATCAATCGCATTCAGCACGAGCAAATGATAAAGCCTTCCGACAAAATCGAGGGCGTCGGGATAAATCTTACTGTCGAAATGGAGACGGGCGTCGGCAAAACCTACACCTACATAAAAACCATTTACGAACTAAACAAGCTTTACGGTTGGAGCAAGTTCATAATAGTAGTGCCGTCGGTTGCAATCCGCGAGGGCGTGTATAAGTCGTTTTTGGTAACGGCGGAACATTTCAAGGAAGAATACGGCAAGCAGATTCGCTTTTTCATCTACAATTCGGGCAACCTGCAAAACATTTCGCAATTTGCAAGCGACAGCTCCATAAACGCAATGATAATAAATTCACAGGCATTCAACGCAAAGGGCAAAGACGCCCGTCGCATAAGAATGGAGCTTGACGAATTCAACAGCCGCCGCCCGATAGACGTTATAGCCAAGACAAACCCCATTTTGATAATAGACGAGCCGCAATCGGTTGAGGGCAAGACAACAAAGGAATCGCTAAAAGACTTCAACCCGCTCTTCACGCTGCGCTATTCGGCAACGCACAAAAAAGACAGTATCTACAACATGGTTTACAGGCTCGACGCAATCGACGCCTACAATCAAAAGCTTGTAAAGAAAATCGCGGTAAAGGGAATTTCGCAGAGCACAACAACGGGCACTTCGGGCTACTTGTATTTGCAGGGAATAATTCTTTCGCCCAGCAAGCCGCCGCGCGCAAAGCTTGAATTCGACATAAAGGGCGCCGATAAAATTCGCAGAACCACAAAGATTTTCGACCAAGGCGACAACATCTACGCATCTTCAAGAGAGCTTGACGAATACAAAGACCGCTACGTTATAAAGACTATCGACGGCAGGGACAATTCCGTAGAGCTCTTAAACGGCACAAAGCTTTTTGTGGGCGACGTTATAGGCGCGGTAGACGAAGACCAGCTTCGCCGTATTCAGATTCGCGAGACGATAATTTCGCACCTCGAACGCGAGCGCGAGCTTTTCAAAAAGGGCATAAAAGTGTTGTCGCTTTTCTTTATCGACCAAGTTGCCCACTACAAGGTTTACAACGACAAAAACGAGGCATACAATGGCGAGTTTGCCGACATTTTCGAGGAGGAATACGCAAGCGTAGTTCAAGACTTTCTCGACGATTTGACGGTTGATCAAGAATACAAAAACTACCTGAAAGCCCACACTGCCGCGCAAATCCACGCTGGCTATTTTTCGATAGACAAAAAGAGCAAGCACTTTGTAGACAGCGACGTTAAAGAAGACAGAAAAGCCAAAATTTCAAACGACGTTGACGCCTACGACCTTATTATGAAAAACAAGGAAAGGCTGCTCGATTTAAACGAACCAGTGCGCTTTATATTCTCTCACTCGGCGTTGCGCGAGGGTTGGGACAACCCCAATGTTTTTCAAATCTGCACGCTAAAACAGAGCTCGGCGGAAATCCGCAAGAGGCAGGAAGTCGGCCGCGGGTTGCGCCTGTGTGTGAACCAAAACGGAGAGCGTATGGACGCAAACGCAATCGGCGCGGACGTTCACAACGTCAACGTGCTTACAGTCATTGCAAGCGAATCATACGAAAAATTTGCAAGCTCGCTTCAAACAGAATATGCCGAAGCCGTTTCCGACCGCCCCTGCAAGGTTGAGGCAAAAATTTTCGTCGGCAAAATTGCCCATCTTCCCGACGGCACGGAATGCACAATTACGGAAGAACTGGCAAATTCAATCTGCCACAGCCTGATAAAGAACGACTACATTGACGACAAAAACACCCTTACAGCCAAGTATTACGACGACAAATCCGCCCAGCGTTTTACGCTGCCCGAGCAGTTAAAACCGCTTGCCGAAACAATCGTGAAAGTTTTAGACAACATTTACGACCCAAGCAGAATTAGGGCGGAAAACGCCGCCGCAAACAATGTTGTAGCCCGAGTAAACGAAAACAAAATCGCCAGCAAAGAATTCAAGGCGTTGTGGGCAAAAATTTCGGCAAAAAGCGCCTACTGTGTTGATTTCGACACGTCGGAGCTTGTCGCAAAATCAATCGAGCACTTGAATAAAGAGTTGTTTGTAGGGCAGCGGTATTTCACAATAACACAAGGTTCGATGGCAAAGATTGACTCGCGCGAAGCTCTCGAAAACAACGAGGCTTTCACGGCAACAAAGTCCGAAACAAAGTTTGCTTCAAGTGATAACGAATTCGCAAATGTCCGCTACGACCTTGTGGGAAGAATCGTCGCCGAAACGGGGCTTACGCGCAAAACCATTGTCGAAATTCTGCGCGGCATTTTGCCCGAAAAGTTCGATATGTTCAAAATAAACCCCGAAGACTTCATAATGCGCGCTTCGCGGATAATCAACGAGCAAAAAGCAACGGTTATTGTTCAGCATATTGTTTACAACAAAATCGACGCAAAATACGACACGAGCATTTTTACCGAACCCACGCTAAAAGGCAGGCTGAATGTGAATGCGATGGAAACGCCGCATCACCTTTACGACTACCTTATATACGACTCTTCCATCGAAAAGAATTTTGCGCAGGAATTTGAAATTAAGGGCGATGTTGTTCTCTATGCAAAACTACCAAAAAGCTTTTATATAAACACGCCCGTCGGCAATTACAGCCCCGACTGGGCAATAGTTTTCAAGGAAGACAAAGTAAAGCATATCTACTTTGTGGCAGAAACAAAAGGCGATATGTCGAGCCTAAACCTGCGCGGTGTTGAAGATGCAAAAATCTCCTGCGCTCGCAAACACTTTGCCGCAATCAGCCCAAGCGACATCACCTACGACTTCGTGAATAATTACAAAGAGCTAATCGACAAAGTGATGGCGTGAGTCTGCGCAGAAGCACCCGTTGTGGGGGTTGCCGCCAAGTTGTAGAAGCAGACGCCCTGCCCGCGGCGGGCGCGCGCCCTGCACACTTCTCCCGCTGTTTGCAGGTTCGCGGCTTCAATTCGCGAGGCCGCGGCACTGTCAAATTATCAAATCACCTTCGGGGTTGTAGGTATTGTTCTTTCCGATTGTATCGACTTTCTTTTCCCATTTGTTCCCCGTCAGATAGAATCGGACACTGTCGCGCTGTGCGTCTACTACGCCCTTCAGTTTCAGTTTAAGTTCAGTATATTTTGTGTTGTCGACAACGCATTCGAAAACAGAATTTTGCACGCGCTGTCCGTAATTTTCGCATATTTTTGCCACGCGCCTCAGGCGGGTTTGTCCGCTCTGGGTCTTTGTTTCGACATCGTATGTAACGACAACAAGCATACTACATAAAAAACACGGGATACCCGTCCAACTCCCCCCGCAGGTATTTCGAAAACATCATTGCCTGCACGTGCCCCAACAGTCCGATACTGACTTTTTCGCCGAGAAACGGGTGTATGATTTCCTCGTGCTTCCGCTTTTGCCACGCACTCAAAAAGCTCTTTCTCGCCTCGGGTTTTAGAATGATTCCCGCCGCACCGTTGTCGATGAAATCGTCGGGCGCAACCATATTTTTGTTTATCATGCTCAGAACGAATCTGTCCGCCAGATACGCCCGAAACTCCTCCATTATGTCGAGAGCCAAGCTCGCCCTCCCGGGGCGGTCGGTGTGAAAGAACCCGACGTATGAATCTATCCCGACGCTTTCCAACGCGCTTTGAATATCGCTTGCAAGCAATGTATACGCGAACGAAAGAAGCGCGTTTACGTTGTCTTTGGGCGGGCGTCGGGTTCGCCCTTCGAAGACGAAGCCGCTGCGCAAAATCAGCGAGCCAAAAACCGAAAAGTAGACCCGCGACGCGTTGCCTTCAATTCCCCGCAGCTCGTCAGTATTGGCGGCGTAAAGAGCATCGCGCTTTGAAAAATTGAGAATGTTGGAGGCCTCTTTTACTTTCGCGCAGTCGGGAGATTCGGGGTAGTCGCGCAGAAAGCGTTCGAGGACTTTTCGCGAATTCGAAATCTTTGCCGATATTATCGACGAAGCAAGCTTAAGCGAAGTTTCCACATTATCGGCCATTCTGTATTGCGCCCTGCGAACCAGCACGTTGCCGTTTGTCTTACCGACGGAACGCGCCAAGAAGTAGCCGTTTTCCGACAAAAAAGACAGCCCGATTCCGTATTTTGCACAGGCGTGCATCAACGCAGGACTTGCCCCCGCGTATGAAAAAGTAATGATGTTTTCGAGGTTTATTAGCGGCACTTTCAGTTTTTCCTCGCCGCCGATTTTCACCGACACGCATTCGCCGTCGCGGGCAAGCCACGCGTCGGGGGTTGTGACATACAGCGTATTTAGGAGCTTCCTCATAATTCTTTCAATTTGTCCAAATACTTCGACACGCCGTTTGTGCGCTTTTCCGATTTAGGCAGACAGAGGTCGAAAAGCGAGCATGAGCGGCATTTTGGCGAGTATTCCGCGGGGATAGAAGCCGCCTTCGAAAACGCGGCGTGCATTTCCGCCGAGATGTTGAAAACTTGCGCCCGCAGCGCGGAATTGAAGGCAACAGTGCGCCGCCGCGCAATTTTTCCGTAGTATAAATCGCCGCTTTCGATTTTTGTGGAAAACGCCTCTTCAAGGCAGATTGCCTGAGCGCACAGCTGCACTTCGTCGCAAATGTCGTTCTTTTCGGTGCCGTGTTTGTATTCGACAGGACGAATTTTCCACAGACCGTCGAACCCGCCGACAGCCACTCCGTCGGCGCAGGGAGTTAGTTCCACAACATCGCACACGCCGTATAAACCGAGCGATTTTGAAGAAACCGCCACGCCGTTGAGCTGGGCTTTTTCGCCGCGCTTGCGGCTTTTCAGGGGGTTGTCGGCATTCCTGTGCAAATACGCACCCTCAAGCGTAAGCGAGTTTTCGCTCCATACCTGAAAAACGTGGATAAGCGCCCATTGCCGTTTGCAAAAGGCGAAATGCTGAATGCCCGAAAGCATCAGCATATCGTCTTCGGAATACTGCATTATTTGATTTCTTTTTCGACGCCCGCGGGAGTGTCGCCGACGGAAAATTCGTAGTCGGAGAAACTGCGCGCGGGAAGCGACGTGTCTTTCTTCGCGATTTTGATGAGGTCGAAAAGCTTGTAGGAGGGTGCGTTTCCGAGGTGAGAATTGTGCTTGAAAATTACAAGCTTCTTTACGCTCATCAAGCCGCGAGCCGCCGAACGGTCGCATTCAAACATATTGAGAATTGCCTCCCACAACAGAGCGAGGTCTTCTTCCGAAAAGCCCGTCTGCTCGGCAAGCGCGGGCGAAACAAAACCGTGAGCAACATACAGCCCGTATGGAACAGTTGCCTTGCGCCCCATTGCTCTTTCCTTGTCTTTATCTTTCGAATTTGAAACAGCCATTCGCGTTATGCAGTGTTCGGTAAAAACGATTGGATCAACAGAACGTCCGAATGTAAGCTGGACCGGACCACGAACCTGCCCTGCATTAGAATTTTGCCCTTTTGTAAGAACAGCTCCGAACGTCCGAATATCGAAAAACTTAGAACAAAGGTATGATACTGCTGCTTTGTCTTTCTCAGAGTTGGACTTCTTTTCCTTTACCTCGTCGGTTTCATATGCGTCACTTACAATATCGCCGAGAACAACCTTTTCTTTGACAAAAATATCGAACGACGGGGCACATTTCTTTGTGAGCTGGACATAGTTTCTTATCTTGCGTTTAAGACATACATCGGTAACAAGCCCCATTCCCGTTTCGGCGTCTATACGCGGAAGATTTCCCGCGTCGGGATCGCCGTTCGGGTTGCCGTCGGCCACATCGAATATTATTGCAAAATCATATTTATTCTTAATCATTGCCATTTTCCTTGTTTTCTAATTTTTCGTTTTCTTCTTTTGACTTAAAAAAATCCTGCCGTTGGTGGTAATATCCTATCGCAAAGCGCGACTGTTCGTCGAGCGACAAATGCGACGGAAGCCCCGACGCGGGCATTTTGTTCATAATCTCGCCTATCGCCTTTTTCAAAAAAACAACAGTCGCCTGATTGTCTATTTTCGACAGATGGTGGTTCGACAAATCTATCAACCGCCCGAACACCAACATCGGGGTAGACGAAGCCGACCCGTAGAATCTGTCAACTATTGTTGCGTTGACGTTCTTTCCCAATGCGGTTTCCTGTATACGCTCCAAGACCGCGAAAAGCCTGCCGCAAAGGTAGCCTGCATTGTTATTTTCAATATCCAATGACACTTTTATTTCCCTTTCTTTGTTATTTAATATTCTATTTTTTCTGTTTAAATACGCCTTTAAAATTGCCGCACGAATTCGGGTTATTACTCTGTCGGCGCGAATTCTGTTCAGGCACTGTAGCTGGAGCGATTGCGGATACATTCCGCCCGAAAGAATCGACGAAACCAATGCGCCTTCGATGTTCGGCGGAATATTCTTAACATCGTTGCCCTGCGATACGGTTTTCAATATATTGAAAACCGAAAAAAGTTCGCGTTCACTCGGTTTCCTAAACATGTCAAAATCCGAAAAATGTTCCGCAATACGTCTGCCGATTGCACGTTCAGAGTCGGCAATGAAAAAGCGGACAATCATTCTTGTCTTGTTTGCGTCCACTCCCAAAACAAAAAACTTTCTGTCTTCCAAAGCTTGTTCGCGTCCCGTGAACACTGATTTATAGAGCGCGGAAATCGACGAAGCCCAACCGTCGGGGTTATCACTTGCCGAAATGCCGAACAACGAGCCGAAATCATTCTCAATTTCCGAGTGTTCCGAATCGCTCCAAAAAACTATTTGCAACCCGCCTATCCCGACGCGGTTTGTTTTGCTGGACAACAAGTTTGACAATGCAGATGTGTAAGCCAATTCGGCATATAACGATACCGGTGCATTTTCGCCCTGCTTTTTACAATAGGAGTCATATCCGCTCGACGCCTGAAAAGAAACAAGCTTGACTCCGGCGGTAGCACCAATGGTAAAGCCTCCGTGCGTCATAACGGGAGCGGTTTTTTCTCCCGTTATCAAGCATACGAATTTTTGCCCATCACTTGAAGTATTCATTGACCTTCCGAGGAAATCCGCAACGTCTGAATTTTCCGCGACAATTTCCCTCGTGCCGTCAATTTTAAATGTTACGTTGCAACCGGCAATTTTTACACACTTTGCCCATTCGGGCATACTTTCGGCTTCAGCCAATCTATTCGGGTTTTCCACAAACTTGCGCACCGCCAAAAAATCTTTGTTATTTGGATACATTTCCGAAAGTTTTATAATTTTTTCGGCGAACGCTTTTGATTTTTTATTTGCAGCTTCAATATCCTTTGCAGAATCACTTTTAGGAAAGCCAAATACATATTCTAAATTATCCCACAACAAATTTGCATCAATATTGCTACTGCGACCGTTATTGTTCGGCAAGCGGTAAACACGCCCCCTTTTCTCTGTTTCCGAAGACGTATCTTCAAGCGAAACCAATTTTCCGTCGGAATTGATTACAACCAAAAACGGTATCGCTTTATCCTCAAACCCGAGCGGTGCAATTTCGCCGAGATTGCTTTTGCGCTGATAATAATCATACAATGCTTTAAGTATCATCTTAAAATCTCCCCGCTGTTAGGATTCGGCACGTTCAACACGCCGTTTTCAAGTTTCGCCCTGAAGAACATAGGCATCGGATTTTTTATGTTCGAAAAATCCATATCGAACAACATTATGCCCAAGTCGCAAGTTTCGGGAATGGGCGGCGGCAGCGTTTCGCCGTCGGATACGAGTCTGAAGTTTGCCGAAAACTCGCGGCAGCCCAAATACGGCGTGGTAAAGCACTGCCCTTTTGACGCCCTGCGCTCAAATATTGCATTGTATTTTGCGGGATTCTCGTCTCTCCTAAATTCGCGCTCTTCCTCGGCGTCGGAAAGGCTCGATTTTCTTTCGCGCGGCGGACGTTTGCCCACAGGAATGAAATCGAGTTCCGCGTAAATTCTGTAGCGCACGTCTTTAAGGAGCATTCCCGATTTTTGTTGGCGTTTGTCTTCTATAAACACGCCGTCGCCCGATTTCGAAGCCAGCGCGGCAACTTCGTTGCGCTTAACGGAAACCCATTTCACGGGTTGCAGAACCTCGATTCTCTTTACAATCCAGTTTATTGCGGGTTTCCAGAAAATGGCCTGAAAAATGTTTCTGGCGGCGGAAGGCGTCATAACATCGTAGCTTACCCTCTCGACTTTTAACTCGGGGCGCGTGAAACACGCGTAATCGCCCCACACTTCTATGCAAAATTCCTTGTTTTTATGTTCCATAGTGTTTTCTATCTCATTAAGACATCATCTAAAGCTTTATTGTTGATTGTCAATCCTATTTTTTCGGAATATAAACTTGAGTCAACCAAAACATATATACCGTTAAAATCCGCAATCTGCCCAGAAGCCAAAGCGTTTTCAAACTGTTTTTTCTGAACCGACACGCAATAACGGCGAAGCTTGCGGAAGAAACGCGAATCGCCTGAATACCCCACGGAAACGCGCTTGCATAAATCGGCTCCGTCCGAATAGGGGACGAGAATTTCAACACTGCCGCCGTCGTCTATCAGACGGAAATTTTGGGCGGCCGTTTCGAATTCAAAAACGCCGCAAAATGCGCCTTCAACAAGCAATTTGCCAATCATCGGAACGTCAAAATTACCGCATCTGTCAAAAAAATTGTCGAAGTATTTTGCCACATTTTCGCGGGAATCCAACGCCCCGTGGTCGGAACACCTAAGTGTTTCGTTAAGCGCACACGCGCCTTTGGAGATGAATCCCCGATTTTTTTTTATAGGAGTGGTTATTTCAAACACAAACACGTTGCCGACCGCCGCGCGCCCTTCGCGGTTGCAACGCCCCGCCGCCTGAATTATGCTGTCCAGCCCTGCGTGCTCGCGGAATACCTCGGGAAAATCCAAGTCAACACCCGCCTCGACAAGCTGCGTGGAGACAACGCGCGTGCATTTTCCCGAGGCAAGCGACGCCCTGATTTTCGCCAAAATATCGTCAATGTGCGCCGTGCACATAGAACGCGAAAGATGGAACGCGGAATCTTCGCCCAATGCCGAATATATTTCGGCGGCGTGTGCACGCGTATTGCAAATGCACAAAAACGACCCCGCACGTTCGCGCAGGAAGTCGGCGAAATCGGCAATTTCGAATGCGTCGGGTAGAAACGAAATTTTCGTGCGCCGAAACGCCTCCTGCAATTCGTCGGGATTCGGAATAATTTCCCGAACGTTTTTTACGGGCGATTCGAACGTTTCCTTGTTCGAGCCAATCCGCCCCGAAAACACGGGCTGGGTAGCAGTGCAGAACAGCACCGACGCGCCGCCGATTTTCACGAACGCGTCAAGCCCCCAAAGAATGGGTTTTAAGAAATCGGGCGGAAGCATTTGCGCCTCGTCCAAAATTATCACGCTTTTGCATATGTTGTGGAGCTTGCGCGTGCGCGACGGCGAGTTTGCATACATTGATTCGAACAACTGCACGTTGGTTGTAACGACAATCGGCGCGTCCCAATTTTCGGAGGCCAAGCGCGCGGCTGTTGGCAGCCCGTTGGCGTCGAAAATCCTGTCGGGCTCTACGTTGGAGTGGTGCTCCAGAACGTTTTCGTCGCCGAAAATTTTCCTGTATTGCGCCGCCGTCTGCGAGATTATGCTTGTATACGGAATCGCAACAATTACGCGGCGTTTGCCGTTTTTTACGGCGAATTTCAACGCCCATAAAATCGACGCCAGCGTTTTGCCGCCGCCCGTAGGAACGCTGAGCGAAAAATAGCCGCCAGAATGTTTTTCGGCGGCTTCGGCACAGGCGTCGTCTATCCCGCGACGCAGGCGGTTGAGCGGCGTGTCGGGCGAATTTTCGAAAAGCGTTTTCAAATGCGATTGCAAACGCTGCAACAAAACTTCAAGCGAATCATACCCGCCGCGCAACCTGTCGGTAAAGAAAAATTTTTCGGTGTCCAAATAGTCGGCATCGACAAGAGACGAAAACATCAGCCGCACAAGCATATTGAGCGAGTGCTTGTCAATAGGCATACCCATAAAACTTTCAAGCGGCGGGATTTTGTTTTCGGAGAAAAATTGAGCGGCGCGCTCTTTGACTGACTCGAAACACTCCGTTTTGGCAAGGCGGTTTTGCTTGTCTTTAGAATCCTGAAGCCCCGAATGATGACCCGCCGAAAGATAGTCGAGAATATGCAGTTTGTTGGTTGCGGCATATATAGCCCCCGCAGACGTGTGGTCTACAGAACCTCTGAAATACTTGGGATTTTTCGACTTCTCCACAACGACTGCGTGAATGTATTCCTGAAATTCGTCGGAAAACTTGCCGATGTCGTGTATAAGCCCCGCCGCATAGCCCCAATTTCGACAACCAAAAGACTCGGCAAACCCGCCCGAAAGATTTGCAACACCTTTTAAGTGGTCGTCAAGCCGATGAATAAGCGGTTCGCGCCACCCATCTTCAAACTCCATATGCGCTACAAAACCATTCATGCTTTGCGAAACTATAATTTTCCTTTTTATAGTCAATTCATTTTTCCAATTACATAAAAAATATTTCCTACTGTTAGGTTTTGATAAAAAGACAAAATTCCACAACTGCTGGCGTTACCCCCAAAAATTTCACACTGTGGAACGATGTGGGGCGAAAAACGCCACGATTTTGGGCGCGGGGAGGCGCGGAGTACGGAGTGAAAACACGAACCGTGTTAAATGGGTTGTGCGCCGCAAAGCCGCTTGTAGCGCGGATTGGCGGCGAATGGCAAAAAAATTTCACACGGGTTCGTGTGAAATTTAAAACGCGGAGAGGGGGGGATTCGAACCCCCGGTACCCTTTTGAGGCACACTCGATTTCCAATCGAGCACGTTCGACCAACTCCGTCACCTCTCCAAGTATTCAAGTTTTTTCGTTTCTCGCAAGCCAATCTACGCTGACTTTACAAAAAACTTCCGCGCATTATTACACAGCGAAAAAAGAATGCAACAAAAAACTATTTTTTTAACAAAACTTTTATTTGAAAAGCTTCGATTCTCCACAAAATGATTGATTTCGTGTCCGTTCGGGCTACACTCCGCCCTATGAATTTTGAATCGGAAAAAGCGACGGAGGCCGACATTGCAACAATCCGCGCCATTGCGCAGGTCGCCTTTCCCGACACCTACAAAAGCATTCTCACGCCCGACCAGATTGACTACATGATGGAAATGATGTATTCCGAAGCCAATCTCCGCACCCAATTCAGCGGCGGGCACGTATTTTTCATTGCCTACAGTAACGGCGTTCCGTGTGGGTATGTTTCGGTTGAAAAGCAGGGCGAAAAGCTTTTCCATCTCCAGAAAATCTACGTTTTACCGAAATATCAGGGCACGGGCGCGGGCGGATTTTTATTTTCGAAGGCAGTCGATTACATAAAATCGGTTCAGCCACAGAAGTGTGTTATGGAACTGAACGTCAACCGCCACAACAAGGCGTTGGGGTTCTACGAGCACAAGGGAATGAAGAAAGTCCGCGAGGGAGACTTCGACATCGGCAACGGCTATTTTATGAACGACTACATAATGGCTATTGAAATTTAACAATTTTTATTTTCAACGCAGCAGCGGATTGGGCGAGAGCCAGTCCGTTTTTTTGCGTCTATCGAAACACCCTACCCCGCCCTGTCGCCCCCAAAAAGAATGCGCACATACATACAAACAGAAAAGGCGCGGGGGTTGCCGCGCCGTTTCCGACAATGAGCGTTCGGAGAACGCTCGGGTTAAGGGGCTGTGCCCATTATGTCTTTTCATGCCACTGCATGGCAAGCCATTGAGTGAAACTCAATGCGTATACAAACAGAAAAGGCGCGGGGGTTAACCGCGCCGTTTTCCACAATGAGCGTTCAACGAACGCTCAGGTTAAGGGGCTGTGCCCCTTAGCTTCGCCCCTTATTTGGAGGCTTCTTCAACAGCAACCGCAACGGCGACAGTTGCGCCGACCATCGGGTTGTTGCCCATACCGATAAGACCCATCATTTCGACGTGGGCGGGAACGGACGAAGAGCCCGCGAATTGCGCGTCGCCGTGCATTCTGCCCATAGTGTCGGTCATACCGTAGGAAGCGGGGCCCGCCGCCATGTTGTCGGGGTGGAGGGTTCTGCCCGTGCCGCCGCCCGAAGCAACGGAGAAGTATTTCTTGCCGTGTTCGATAGCCCACTTCTTGTAAGTGCCCGCAACGGGGTGCTGGAAGCGTGTCGGGTTTGTCGAGTTGCCCGTGATGGAAACGTCGACGCCTTCCTTAATCATAATCGCGACGCCTTCGGAGACATCGTCCGCGCCGTAGCAGCGAACTTTTGCCTTGTCGCCCGAGGAGAACGCCGTTTCCTTGACGATTTTGAGTTCGCCCGTGTAATAGTCATATTCCGTTTCAACGCTTGTGAAGCCGTTGATACGCGAAATGATGTAGGCTGCGTCTTTGCCCAAGCCGTTGAGGATAACGCGGAGGGGTTCTTTGCGAACCTTGTTCGCCGTCTTGGCGATACCGATTGCGCCTTCTGCGGCTGCGAAAGACTCGTGACCCGCCAAGAAGCAGAAGCACTTTGTCTGTTCGCGCAAAAGCATTGCGCCGAGGTTTCCGTGTCCCAAACCGACATCGCGAGAGTCGGCAACCGAACCGGGAATGCAGAATGCCTGCAGACCGATACCGATGTTTTCGGCGGCTTCGGCGGCGTTCTTGCTGCCCTTTTTCATGGCGATTGCCGCCCCCAGCGTGTATGCCCAAACGGCGTTGTCGAAAGCGATGGGCTGGATACCCTTTACGATTGCCGCAACGTCGATACCCTTCGACTTGCAGAATTCGCCCGCTTCTTCGATTGATTTAAAACCGTATTCGGCGCAGACTTTGTTGATTTTGTCGATGCGTCTTTCGTATCCTTCGAATAATTGTGCCATAGTAAAAAATCCTCCTTATTCTTTGCGCGGGTCGATTGTTTTTACGGCGTCTTCGAAGCGTCCCTTTACGGAAACGTTCTTTTCGAATGCTTCTTTGGGGTCTTTGCCGTTGCGGATTGCCTCGAGCATTTTGCCCAAATGCAAAGTCTTGTAGCCGATAACTTCGTTGTTGGCGTCGAGGGCTTCTTCAAGGACGTAGCCTTCCGCCATTTCCAAGTAGCGCGGGCCCTTTGCTCTTGTGGAGAACATTGTGCCGACCTGCGAACGCAAGCCCTTGCCCAAGTCTTCCAAGCCTGCGCCGATGGGCAGACCGTTTTCGGAGAACGCCGTCTGGGTTCTGCCGTAGACGATTTGCAGGAACAATTCGCGCATGGCAACGTTGATGGCGTCGCAAACCAAGTCGCTATTGAGGGCTTCGAGAACGGTCTTTCCGGGGAGGACTTCCGACGCCATAGCCGCCGAGTGGGTCATACCCGAGCAACCGATTGTTTCCACCAACGCTTCTTCGATTACGCCGTTTTTAACGTTGAGCGTAAGTTTGCAGGCACCCTGCTGGGGAGCGCACCAGCCGACGCCGTGCGTCAAACCGCTGATGTCGGTAATTTCCTTGGCCTTCACCCATTTTCCCTCTTCGGGTATGGGAGCGGGTCCGTGATTGGCTCCTTTAGCCACGCAGCACATCTGCTGAACTTCGTGGGAGCAGTTTTGATTTGGACAACTCATATTTTTCCTATTGTGTTTATGGTTAAAAAAGATTCGGCAATTTTCAAGAACACGGCGTATTTTTGCAAGGATTTTCTGAAAAATTTTACGGCGGGCGAACGCGCGTAAACGTTCGGGAAAGGTGCGGCAAAACAGCGCGGGGGCAATCGAACGGGCGCGGGCGAACTTGCCGAAATTCGGGGGAAGCGGCGCGGCGGAAAAATTCGACAAATCGGGATTCGGCGGAATATCGGCGCGTTTGTTCCGAATAATATATCTGCCGACCGACTCACGCGGGTGGGCTCGGGGCGCGGACGGGCACAAAGGCGCAAAAAAAAGCCCCGCTCCGAAGAGCGGGACTAAACTTGGGTAAGAAAAAAGCGAAACGGGTTAGTCCTTGATTCTCTTTTTGGAATCCGCAACGCCCAAGCATTCCTTCGCCATATTCTGGAGACTATTGGCGATGAAGTTGGAGCGGTTACGATTGTCGAGCTTAGCCATCTCGTCAATTTTTTTTACCAAGTCTTGGGGAAGACTGATTGAAATCTGAGTCATTCCCGCGATCTTTCCTGATCCTTTTGTTCTTGCCATAATATTAAACTTGTATTGCTACCTGTTAATGTTTCAACGCTTAATCCGACGTATAAAGACTTACATCGGACTTATTTCGAGTTGTGGGAAAGTATGCTGAGCATAAAAAAATTTGTTTTCAATCTTTTTTATCGAAAAAAACAATTTTTTTTAAAAAAAACGCCCAAAATCACAAAAAACCGACCGTTTTTAACCTTTTTTCGGCAAAATTCGGTGCGAACACAAAAGCAAACGCGCCGTTTTTTTATTTTGACGAAAAGAAAAAAAGTGTAAAAATATCCCCTATTTTACATTTCAGATTATGGCAACGAACAACGCAGAATACAATTTCACTGACATAGAAAAACACTGGCAGAAAAATTGGGACGAAAACAAGACTTTCGCCGCCGAAAATATCGACACCACAAAAAAGCCCAAATTCTACATACTGGATATGTTCCCCTACCCCTCAGGCGCGGGGCTGCACATAGGACACCCCGAAGGCTACACAGCCTCCGACATCGTTGCGCGCTACAAGTGGGCAAACGGCTTCAACGTTCTGCACCCGATGGGCTGGGACGCGTTCGGGCTTCCAGCCGAACAATACGCGGTAAAAACGGGCACGCACCCCGCAATCACAACCGCCGCCAACATCGACAACTTCCGCAAGCAGATAAAAAGCATAGGCTTTGCCATAGACTGGGACAGGGAAATAAACACTACCGACCCCGACTATTTCAGGTGGACGCAGTGGATTTTCCTGAAGCTTTTCCAACGCGGCTTGGCGTATGTTGACGAAAAGCCCGTGTGGTGGTGCCCCGCCCTCGGAACTGTCTTGGCGAACGAAGAAGTCATCGACGGCAAGAGCGAAGTGGGCAAATTCCCCGTAGAGCGCAGAAAGCTCAGACAGTGGGTTCTCAAAATCACCGCCTACGCCGACAAGCTCATCGAAGGGCTGAAAGACCTCGACTGGCCCGAATCTACCAAACGCCTGCAAACAAACTGGATTGGGCGTTCGGAGGGCGCGGAGGTCGATTTCGAAATAGCCGACTCAAAGGCGAAGGGCAAGAAGCTCAAAATTTTCACCACGCGCCCCGACACGCTCTACGGCGCAACGTATATGGTAATCGCCCCCGAACACCCGCTTGTTGACGAGCTTGTTTCGCCCGAAAACAGGCAGGCAGTGGAGGACTATAAGAAAGCGGTTTCCTCGAAAAGCGACCTTGACAGAACCGACCTCGCCAAAGACAAGACGGGCGTTTTCACGGGAGCGCACGCAATCAATCCCGTAAACGGAAAGCAAATTCCAATCTGGATTGCCGACTACGTTTTGATGAGCTACGGAACGGGCGCAATTATGGCAGTGCCCGCGCACGACGACCGCGACTACGAATTCGCCGTAAAATTCGACCTCCCCATTATAAGAGTAATTGACAAAAAGAACCCCGACGGCTCGGAAATAGCACTGCCCTTCACCGATGTCGGCACAATGACGAACTCGGAGCAGTGGAGCGGAACGCCCTCGCTTGAAGGCAAGAAAAAGGTCACGGAAATGCTCGCCGAACGCGGCGTGGGCAAGAAGGCGGTAAACTACAAGCTGCGCGACTGGCTGTTCTCGCGCCAACGCTACTGGGGAGAGCCTTTCCCGATTGTCTGGGTAGACAAAAACACATACGAACTCGCGGAAAAATCGGGCAAGTGGAATCTGCCGCAAACGCCCGTTTCGTGCAAAAACGACAAGGGCGAAGAGATTTTCGCCCTGCCCCTCCCCGAAAAAATGCTGCCGCTTAAGCTGCCGAAAATCGACAACTACAAGCCCTCGGGCACGGGAGAAAGCCCGCTTGCGCACGCAACCGACTGGCTCAACGTAAAGGTGAACCCGACTACGGCGGAAATACTCCCCGCCTCGGAATGCGCGGGCAAAGAGGGTTTCTTCGACGGACTTCGCGAAACAAACACAATGCCGCAGTGGGCGGGTTCGTGCTGGTATTACCTGCGCTATTGCGACCCCCACGACGACCAAGCCCCGATTTCGGAAAAGGCCGAACGCTACTGGCAGTATCCCGACTTATACATAGGCGGCGCGGAGCACGCGGTGCTGCACCTGCTCTACGCGCGCTTCTGGCACAAAGTGCTGTTTGACTGCGGCGTAGTAAAGGGTTCTGAGCCGTTCAAGAAGCTGTTCCACCAAGGCATAATTTTGGGGCAGCTCGAATTTACGGGCTACAAAAAGGACGGCAAGTTCGTTACCGCCGCGCGCGCTTCGGAAGAGGGCGTTGAGGCGGTAAAGCTGACAGAAAACGACGTCGAGAAAGTCGGCGCAAACTTCGTTCTGAAAGCCGACAAAACAATTTTTGTTGACGCACGCAGCTTCAAAATGAGCAAGTCGCGCGGCAACGTTGTAAACCCCGACGACATCATTGCAAAATACGGCGCGGATTCGCTGCGCTTGTATGAAATGTTCCTCGGGCCGCTCGAAGACCAAAAACCGTGGAACACAAACGGCATAGAGGGCGTTTCGCGCTTCCTCAAAAAGGTCTGGCGCGAATTTATCAACCCCGAAAGCGGCGCAATCAACGCGAAAATTTCCGACTCCGCAGAAGACTCGCCCGAATTCCTGAAAGTCCTCAACGAGACTATCAAGAAAGTGGGCGCGGACATCGAAAACCTCCGCTTCAACACTGCAATTTCGCAGATGATGATATGCGTGGGGGCAATGCAGAAGCAGGCTGCCGTTTCAAAGGAAAGCGCGGCCAAATTCGTGAAGCTTCTTGCGCCGTTCGCCCCGCACATCTGCGAAGAGCTGTGGGAAAGGCTCGGCTTTGAAGGCTCTGTGGCAAAGGCGCAGTGGCCGAAGCCCGACGAGTCTAAGATGAAGTCGGCAAGCGTAAAAATTGCGGTTCAGGTAAACGGCAAGCTCCGCGGCGAACTCTCTATCGACGCGTCGATGCCCAAGGACGACGTGCTCGCGGCGGCGAAGTCGCTCGACAACGTAAAGGCTTTCACAGACGGCAAAACCGTGGTGAAGGAAATCTACGTTCCCAACAAAATCGTAAACATTGTTGTAAAGTGAAAAAGCTGATTGCATACGCGGCGGCGGCGGTGTTGCCCGTGGCGGCATTCGCCCAGACCGAGGCAAAAATGGCGGACGGAAGCGTCTACATTTTCACGCTCAGAAACGCCCCCGCGGCTGTGGCGGAAAACGCCCCCGTAAAACAGGGCGCGACTGTCCGCGCGGCGGGAATGAAAATTGACTGCGCAAAGGGTCAGTATGCGTCGCTCGAGTTCTCCAATTCCGTGATTGCCGTAGTGCGCGAAAACACGAAGTTCGAGGTTGAGCAGTTCAGCCAGCAGCAGCCGTTCAAGACTGTCCATTCAAGCGAACGCCAGCTTGAGCTTTCAACGCTGAAGCTCAGGCTCGAGCGCGGCAGGCTCGACGTCATTTCCAAAGAGCAGCGCGCAAAAAGCGAGTTCTCGATAATCACGCGAATGGGCGTTTTTACATTCAACGCGCAAATGTTCTCAATTTCGGACGACGGCGAGAAAATCTCGGTAGCGATAGCCGAAGGTCAGGCAATGTTCAAGTCGAACCGCGGCAAGACCGACTTCGTGCGCAACAAGCAGGTGGGCACAATCACAAAGCAGACGCTTGAAACGAACTTCCCGCTTGAAATATCGTCGCTTGGAATAATGGAGGAAAAGAGCCTCATGCGCAACTTCGACGACGCCAAGCTTGTCCGCGACGCGGTTATGTGGCACTTTGAAGACGGAAAAATTGCGGCAAAGCGCGTAATCTTCAAGGAATTCTTCCAGAAAGCGCCGAAAACGAACCTGAGAAAGTAAAAATGATTTCGCAATTTCTACCTCCCGATTTCGACAAAACCCAAAAGCTTGCTCTGCTTGCGGGCAAAGGCGTGTATCCCGAACTTGTGGCGCAACGCCTGCGCGAAGAGGGGATAAAAACATGCCTTATCGGCTGCGAAGACGAAACCGCGCCCGAACTGATTGCAAAATTCCCGCCCGAAGACGTTGACGTAATCAACATCGGGCAGCTCGGGAAATTTCTGAAAGCGTTGAAAAAACACGACGCCAAATACGCAATTATGGCGGGGCAGATAACCCCCAAAAAGCTTTTCAAGGGGCTGAAGCTCGACCTCAAGGCGGTGCTTGTAATGGCTACGCTGAAGCGCAAAAACGCGGAAACAATTTTCGGGGCACTCGCCGACCAAATGAAAAAAATCGGCGTGCAGCTGCTCGACGCGCGCTCGTTTCTCGACGCGTCGGTCGCGCCCAAGGGGTTCATCGCGGGGTCGAAGTGGTCGGTTTCCGACGACTACGTTGAGCACGCAATGCACATAGCCCGCGAAATGGCGCGTCTGGACGTAGGTCAGGCGTGCGTTACTTCGCGCGGAAGTGTTCTGGCGGTCGAAGCGTGGGAGGGAACGGACAAAATGATTGAGCGCGCAGGCACGTTCGAGGCGCGCGACGCCGTTTTCGCAAAAACGGTAAAGCCCAATCAGGACTACCGCTTCGACGTTCCCGTGATAGGAGAACGCACAATACGCAAGCTCGCCGCGGCAAACGTCCGCAACGTGGCGGTGGAATCGGGCAAGGTAATTCTGCTTGAAAAAGACAAAATCATCGCGCTTGCGAAGGAAAACGACATCAAAATTTTCGGAGTATGAGTTTGATTGACGACAGAAAACAGGAGCTGCTTGACGAATACGGCGTCTTCCCCGACCCGCAGTCGCTTTTCGAGTATCTTATTGAAAAAAACAAGGCGGTTCCGCATCTGGACGCCGCGCACAAAAGCGAGTGCAACCTCGTAAAGGGCTGCGTGTCGAGCCTGTGGCTTGTGCCGTCGTTCGAAGACGGAAAGTGCTACTTCCAAAGCGACGCCGACTCCCTGATTACGCGCGCGGTGGCGTCGGTTGTGTGCCACTTGTATAGCGGGCTTACCCCGCAGGAAGTGCTTTCCATCGATCCCGCAATCCTTTCGGAAGTAAACATTTCAACCCACCTTTCGCCCAACCGCAGAAACGGGCTAAGCCAGCTTTGCCTGCGCATTGAAAATTTCGCAAAATCAAAATTAAACAACACGGAACAATAATATCTATGAAAAAATATCAAGCAACTACATTGGCGGCAATTTTGTTTTTCGCGCTCTCGGCGGGCGCGGAAGTGTTCGAACTGAAATCGCCCGACGGCAAGCTGGAGGCGAAAATCGAAAGCGGCAACGGCTATATGCTTTCGGCCAAAAAGGACGGCGAGGTGCTTGTTGAAAACGCCAAATTCGCGCTCACAACCCCCCGCGGCAAGCTCTGCACGCGCAATCCGTATTGCCTCGACAAGCGTTTCGTGCGCGAAGGCTCGGAAAGCGAGCACTACAACCAGCTTGAATTTTCGTGCCTCGACCAGGGCTACAGAATTTTCGTCCGCACCTACAACGACGCCGTTGCGTATAGAATAGAAATAAAAGAGCACCCCGTGATTGAAACGGTCATCTCGGAACAGCTCGACGTTCCCTGCAAAATAAGAAACGGCTCTTGGCAAGCCCCGATAATTTTCGAAATGGGCAAGAACAAAAACAAGGTCGTGCTGTTGGAATCGGCCACAAACGGGTATCCGGCGTTGAAGATGGTCTCGAAAGACGGCGTGCTTAAGACGAACTTCAAGTCTTTCAAAGACCCCGACGACGAATTCGAACCGCCATACATCTTCAGGCTCGACGGCAAGGCGCGCATGCTTCCGTGGAGGGCGTTCGCGTTCGTCTACGGATATGCCGACGACGCAATCGACGCAATCAAGGCAAAACTCGACAAAAAAAATTGATAAAATGCTTGAATTGCCCGAACAACTCGGGCAATATTCAAATTACAAAGGGCGTTTATCCTAAAAGACGCTTCGGCTATTTTTATAAAATAACAAACAACGTAAACAAATAATCAGATGAAAAGAAAAATCCTGACAATATTATCAGTTTTAGCAATGGCTTTTGCGGCAAATTTCGCGCTTGCGCAGGCCTCCGACGCCCCCGCTTCGGACGCTCCCGCAAAGCCGAACCAGCCGCAGGTAGTTGAAAAATCGCTCGGCGATATGTGGGTTGCGGGCGGTTGGACAATGTATCCGTTGGGCTTCTTCGGTATCTTCGGAACAACGCTCATCATCTACAATTTCATAGCGGTTCGCAAAAAGAGATTCTTGAACCCCGAAGGCGTAAAGAATGTCGAAAAAATGATAGGCAAGCTCCAAATCAAGGAGGCAATGGAATATTGCGAAAAGAACCCCTCCCCCATCACGAACATTGTAGGCAACGGTCTTGCCAGAGCCGACTTGCGCGATATTGATACCGACGCCGTTTCCGTGGCAATGGAGGAAGCTTCCGTCGAAGAATTTGCAAACCCCTACGTTTTGATTAACTACCTTTCGGTTATTGCTTCGTTGGCTCCTATGTTGGGTCTATACGGAACGGTTTCCGGTATGGTCAAGGCGTTCAACACAATCGCGACTGAAGGCGCGGGCAGCGCGTCGAAGCTCGCCGACAATATTTCGGAAGCCCTTATCACAACGGCGGCGGGTATGATTGTGGGTATTCCCTCAATGTTCTTCTTCTTCTTCTTTAAAAACAAATACGGCGCAATTATCTCGGGCGCAAGCCGCATCATCGGCGAACTTGTTTTCACTATGAAAACTTCGCTCAAATACGGCCCGCAGGAATATGAAGACGACGACGACTCCGCCGCCCCCGCAGAAGAACAGCCCCAAATGGAAGCCGCAGCGGAAGCTCCCGCCGACAACCAGTAATAAAACGGAGTATCAACACTCGATATGAAGACTTGGAAGCTCACGGAAGGCGACGACAAGTTCGCAATGACGCCGATGATTGACGTCGTCTTCCTCTTGATTACGTTCTTTATGACCGTAACAAGCTACGCTTCGGCCGAATTGGTGCAAATAGGAATGCCGAACGCCCCCGAAGCCAAAGTTCCCGACGACGTAGGCGACAGACAGTTCCTGACTATCGCCGAAAACGGAAACTACTTTTTGGGCGCGTTCAGAGCCGAATTGCCCGACATCAAAAACGCACTTATGGCGCGCGCGGCAGTCCCCGGATTCAAGGGCGCGTATATAAGAGCCGACGCACATACCCCCTACAAGTATGTAAACGACTTGATGAAAGTATGCGCGGAAGCGGGCGTCTACAACATTCTTTTCGGAACATTGAAGGACTAAGTTATGGCTATAAGATCTAACGAAGCATTGGAATCGGAAGACAGTTTCGACTTGACTTCGATGATTGACGTCGTGTTCCTGTTGCTCATTTACTTTATGTATTTGCCAATCCAACAGGAAGCCGACCTTCTGTTCTCGTTGCCCGCCATCTCCGAAGGAAGCAGCAAAAACGCCAAACTCCCCAGCGAGCAAATGGTGGAAATTGCGCCCGACGGCAGCATTTTCCTCAACGGCGCGGAAATAGAAAACCTCGGCTCGAGGCTGTTCCCAACGCAAAACAGCGCGAACAAAAAGGTCGAATTCAACGATTTGGCGTCGACGCTCAAAAGGCTTAAACAGAGCGCGGACAGAAGCGGCATCTCGACGATTGTCACAATCTACCCCGATGCCGATTCGCCCCACCAAGCGTCGATTTCCGTTTTGAACGCCTGCGCAAAGGCGGGCATAAAACAGGTATCGTTCGCCGAAGCGGACTAAAGAAAAACAGGTTTTTCAAACGTCCCGAACAGGGACGTTTTTTGTTAGTCAAAGCCCCTAACGCGGCAAAAAACACAACATACAAAAAATGAAAGCAGAACAACTTTTCAGTTTGCCCGAATCGCTCAGGCGTTTCGAGAAATTCTTCAGCCCCGACGCCGCCCCGTGGGAGTGGGTGCA
The DNA here is from genome assembly GCA_934613645.1 of uncultured Opitutales bacterium. Taxonomy (GTDB): domain Bacteria; phylum Verrucomicrobiota; class Verrucomicrobiia; order Opitutales; family Intestinicryptomonadaceae; genus Merdousia. The sequence continues at coordinate 28,162 of CAKTTC010000019.1, forward strand.
AAACATCAAAGCCGCCCTCGAAAGCGTCGATTTTTCGCAGCTCGAGTCGAAAAAAGACATTCCCGCGGGCGTCAACATTGAAGGCAACGTCTATATCCACCCCAGCGTAAAGCTTCCGCCGTTCGCGCAAATTGCGGGCCCCGCGTGGATAGGAGAAGGCACGGAAATCAGACCCGGGTGCTACGTGCGCGGCAATCTGATAACGGGCGCAAACTGCGTTTTGGGAAATTCGTGCGAGTATAAAAATTCAATGCTGCTCGACGGCGTTCAAACCCCCCACTACAACTATGTTGGCGATTCACTTTTGGGCAACAAAGCGCACCTCGGCGCGGGCGTAATTTGCGCAAATCTCAAGCTCGACAAGAAAAACATTGCCCTGCACCTCCCCGAAGGCGACGCGCAAACGGGCATGAGAAAGCTCGGGGCAATCCTCGCCGACAACGCGCAGGCGGGCTGCAACAGCGTCCTGCAACCGGGGACTATTCTGATGAAAAACGCAATGGTGATTTCGTGCGCCTTCGGCGGATACCTTGAAGAAAACACCATTGCCGCCCCCAAAACGCAAATTAGAAAAATCAAAATTCAATAAAATTTATGGACATTTCCGTAATTATACCCGTTTTCAACGAAGAGGAAAATCTGAAGCTTTTGTATAAGCGAATGACCGACACCCTCAAAAAAATCGGCAAAAGCTACGAGCTTGTGTTCGTCAACGACTGCAGCAAAGACTCGTCATTGGCAATCCTCAAGGACTTTGCCGCGCAGGACAAGTGCGTGAAAGTTGTCTCTTTCGAAAAGAACTGCGGACAGCACGCCGCCATTGTGGCGGGTTTCGAATCGGCAAGCGGCGACCTGCAAATTACCATTGACGCCGACCTGCAAAATCCGCCCGAGGAAATCGAAAAAATAGCAGCCGAATTCGACAGGGGCTTCGACCACATCGCAACTATCCGCCAGACAAGAAACGATACCCCGTTCAGAAAATACGCCTCCAAAGCCGTAAACAAGGTCAGAAAGGTTATCACACGCGTGCCGATTACTGACCAAGGGTGCATGATGCGCGGCTACTCAAAGGCTCTCTCAAACGCCATTGTAGAGCGCGCCGACGAACACGCGTTTATCCCGATGCTCGGCTACAGAATGGCGAAAAAGCCCACGGAAATTCTGATAAACCACGCCGCAAGAAACGCGGGGGAATCGAAATACAACGTGTTTTCGCTCGCAAAGCTTGCGTTCAACCTGTTCGAAAAACAGGACGACGGCAAGCCGAAGCTTTTGCTTAAAAACAAATACAAAATCGCGGAAAAAATCGGATTTTAATATGGACAAAGAAAGCGTAAGAATACTGTTTTTCGGCTTCGGCGATGTCGGCGGAAAGTGTCTGAAATTCATGCTCGAAAACGGCTACAACGTTGTTGGCGTTTTCACCCACGACAGGGATTCGCACGAAAGCCATTGGTTCGAAGAACCCGAGTTGCTTGCGCAAAAATACGGCGTGCCCGTCTTCAAGCCCAAAAAGCTCGACGCGCAATGGGCGGAAAAAGTCGGCGAGCTCAAGCCCGACCTGCTGTTGTCGCTGTATTACAGAAACAGAATTCCCGAAGAAATTTTCGCTCAGGCGAAGATGGGCGCGTATAACCTGCACGGCTCATACCTGCCCGCCTACAAAGGGCGCGCGCCGCTGAATTGGGCAATAATAAACGGCGAAAACTATACGGGGGTGTCGCTGCACGTTCTTGAAAAGGATTTCGACACGGGCGATATTGTGGCGCGCAAAAAGGTGGAATTTACCGACTCCGACTACGTTGGCGATATAATTCCCCGCGTCTCGAAAGCCGCGCTGGAGATGTTCTCGGAAACGCTCCCCGCCTTTGTTTCGGGAAATGTCGCAAAAATTCCGCAAAGCTCGCTTTCGGAAAAATCGAGTTATTTCGGCAAGCGCACGCCCGAAATGGGGCGCATTGACTTCTCGCAGACGGCGCGCCAAATACGCAACCTCGTCCGCGCAGTAAGCCGCCCGTTCAACGGCGCGTTCTTCGACGCTAACGGCAAACGCTTCACGCTCTGGCGCGCAGACATAGCCCCGAAGGAGTCGGCCACAAAGGCGGGCGAAATTTTGGAGCAATCCCCCGCCCTGCTGAAAGTTGCCGCCACAGACGGCACGCTTGTTTCGACCGACTTCTCCGTTGAAGACCTGCCCGAAAAATAGCAATCGGGCGGACTGATTTCGGCAAAATTTCAGAAACAGACGCCCCCTGCCCGCAGCGTTGCGGCAACGAAAAGCCCCGACTTACAAAAACAAGTCGGGGCTTTTTTCGGTAAAGAAAACGTCGGGAAATACTACCCTTTTTTTCAAACAAAGTCCGCAGGGACGGAAGTATTGTGGGGTTTTTGCATTCGTCCGCTTGTTCGGCTTTTCACCCGTTCATGTGGGCAAAGAAAGGCTCGCAACCGTTTAAAGTTGCGAGCCGAAAACTTCCTTTTAGAAAGGAGGTGATAAGAATGAAATCAATTCTGATTCTTCTTGTAGTTCTGAAGACAATCATTGAAATCATAATCATCTTGTCAAGCTGTTATGCCTGCAAAAGTAGGAATTTTATCGGGCGAGCGAGATTCGAACTCGCGACCCTCTGGTCCCAAACCAGATGCGCTACCAAACTGCGCTATCGCCCGTAAAATTATCCGAAAATTATCACCACATTTTCGCCCGACTGGCAAGCTTTTTTACTTGCCGAGTGCAAATGCACAGAAAAACGCGGCTTTAGCCAATGCGCAAAAATGCGCCGCTTTTTAGGCGGCGCGGGCGCGGGCAAAATCCGCCGAGTGAGGAGAGCAAAATGCGGGGCGCGGACGCCTACATAAGCTCTTCGGCGTCTTTCCATAACGCCTCTATGCCATACATTCCGCGCTGTTCGGGGAGGAAAAGGTGCGCCATAAAATCGAACGCGTCGACAACAACCCAGCCGCTTCCGGGGTTTGATTCGCGCCCGATTGACTTCACGCCCAAATCTTTGAGGGTTTTGTCAAGCTCGTTTGCAAGCGCGCGCAGGTGCGGTTCGGAAGTGGCGGTTGCAATGATGAAGTAGTTTGTGATTGGCGATTTCCCGCGGACATCGAGAACCTTGAGGTTTTCGGCCTTTTTGTCGTCGAGAGCCTGCCAGCACTTTCTGACAATCTCGAACGTCGGGTCTTGAACTACAACCGCGCCTTTCTTAGGGGCTTTTGTCGCCGTTTTTGCCGTCTTTTTTACCGCAGTTTTCTTGACCGCCGCTTTCTTGGCGGGAGTTTTCTTTGCGGCAACTTTTTTAACCGCCGCAGTCTTCTTGGCGGCAGTCTTCTTCACTGCCGTTTTTTTAACCGCCGTCTTTTTGACAGCCGCAGTTTTTGTTGCGGTTTTTTTGGCGGCCGTTTTCTCCGCCGCCGCCTTTTTGGGTTGTGCTTTTTCGGGCATATTTATTGATATAGTTTATTGTTTTTTATGTATGAAATAACATTCGGGTCGAGCATCGCCGACACGTCGCCGCCCGCGGCAATGTCGGCGCGTATTGACGAGGAGGATATGTCCATCGGTGCGAAATCGAGAAATTCTATGCGGGCGTTTTTCGGCAAAGACTCGTCTTTCAACGGGCAGCGCGGACGCCCCGCGCACGCGAAGCGGACGATTTCGCAAAGAGCTTCCGCGTCGCGCCAAGCCGACAACTTTCCGATGTGGTCGGAACCGATTATCCAAACCAAGTCGGCGTTCGGGTATTTTTCGGCGAGGAATCGGGCGGTGTCGATTGAGTAGCTGACGCCTTCGCGCGAAAGTTCGAACGCCTCTATCAACCAGTCGAAATCAAGCTTTTCGGCGCAAAAGCGCAACATATCGACGCGCTGCCGCCCGTCCGCGCAAACGGAGTTTATTTTCAACGCCGCCTGCCGCGCGGGAACGAACAAAAGCCTGTCAAGCCCGCACTGGGCAAACGCGGCTTTCGCAAGTTCGATATGCGCCTTGTGCGGAGGGTCGAAACTTCCGCCGAGTATGCCTACTGTGTATTTTCCGCTCAATTCGGAACAAAAGTTTCGCGTTTTGAGTGAAAAAAGCAACTTTTAATTTGTATTTTGCACAAAACGTGCCAAGATTTTAGACTTTAATCGTATATATGAAATACTCAATCGGCATAGACATAGGCGGAACAAACACGAAGTTGGGAATCGTTGACGAAAAGGGAACGGTTCTGAAACGCCACGAATTTAAAACAACCGACTACGGCGATTTTGCGTCGTATATGGGGGGACTTAAAAGCGCGATAAAAGTTTTGACCTCCGGCCACCACGGCGAATGTGTCGGTATCGGCTTGGGCGCGCCAAACAGCAACTACTACACGGGCACGATTGACTACGCCGTAAACCTCCCCTTCGGCGACCACGCCCCCATTGTGCAAAACCTGCGCGACGAGTTCGGCTTCAAGCACATCTATGTAAGCAACGACGCCAACGCGGCTGCCATGGGCGAAAAAGTCTACGGCGGCGGCAAAAATCTGAAGCATTTCATAGTAATCACGCTCGGCACGGGGTTGGGCTCGGGAATAATAATCGACGGGCAGCTGCTGCTGGGCGCGGACGGCTTGGCGGGCGAACTGGGGCACGTTTGTGCCGTTCCCAACGGCAGAATCTGCGGCTGCGGTAAGCGCGGCTGTCTGGAAACCTACGCTTCGGCTACGGGCATAAAAAGAACGTATTTGGAAATGCTCTCCAAATACAACGGGAAATCGACTATCGCGCACAAGACGTGGGACGAGCTTGACGCCCGCGTTATCGAAGACGCTGCGCGCGCAGGCGACAAGGCCGCTATAGAAACATACAAAATTACGGGCTCTATTCTGGGCAGATGCCTTGCCGACTTCGTGCACTTCTCGCGCCCGTCCACAATCTTTTTGTTCGGCGGGCCCGTCAAAAGCGGCGACCTCATTTTCAAGCCCACGCGCGCCGCGCTTGAAAAGAACCTCATGCCGAACTTCAAGGGCAAAGTGCAAGTTCTGCCCTCCGAACTCCCCGCCAGCGACGCCGCAATTCTGGGCGCATCGGCAATGGTCTGGAGCGCGATGGAATAGTTTTTCTTTGAAAAAAACGCACAAAAACGACCCGATAAACACGGGTCGTTTTTTTGTCCGGTATGGGTGTGCCTCTGAAAAACGCGGAACGCGGATAGCCGAACTTAGTATACTAATTTTCTTGACAAAAATTTTCCGCCGAAAAATTGTGGTTGCATGACAAAGAGAGCGTTAGCAAGTGTATTTATGTTGTCCGCCGCGTTTTTCGGCGGGATTTCAGGCGCAGCGGCGGCAGAGCAAACGCCGCAAAAAACGGAGGTAGTTTGTGTGTATTATCCGCATTGGCACGTCTACCCGCAGGG
>CAKTTC010000020.1 GCA_934613645.1 uncultured Opitutales bacterium
AACTTTTTTGAAAAAATTTTCACACCTCCCCCCAAATCCCCTATTCCACTGACCCCTAACGCAAATATTTTTCGGGAAATTTTTCCAATCCCCATAAAATCCATCAAAAAAATCGAAAAAACTTTCAAAAATTTCATCTCAAAACGGAAAAATTTTGTGGATTTTTCTTTCGAAAATTCGCATAAAAACATTTATTATCATTTTAAATCAAATAACACCAAGAATTCCAAAATCTGCACAACTAAAGCAAAGTTTTTATTGAAATACGGACGCGAAAAGACGATAGTAGCCCCAATGAAGCCGAGCATACGACAGAAACTGAGAGCCATTGCGGACTTTTTCTTCCCGAGAATTTGCATCGGGTGCGGAGCAGTGAACACAAAAGGACGGTTCAACTTTATCTGCCCGCAATGCTCGACGGACATTTTCTACTGTAGAGGCGGCAGATGCCTCATTTGCGGCGAACTCTTGGGCGCATCGGATATGCCCAATATGCGTGGCTGCCACAAATGCAACGATATGCGCATTGCCTACAAGGAAGCCCTCTGCCCCGTAGTTTTTGGCGGCAAAGTAAAAGACCTAATCCACGCGCTTAAATACGCCAAAGCCCTCCATGTAGCAGGCGACTTGGCAAAAATCGCCCTGCTCCACCCCGAGACCAAAGCCTTTCTGCGCGACGCCTACATTGTGCCCGTGCCCCTCCATTGGCGCAGAAGATTTTCGCGCGGATACAATCAGGCGGAGGAAGTTGCGAAAGCACTAATCAAGACCGCGCCCGAACTCAACGCAAAGATTACCCACCCACTGAAGAGGGCAAGACCCACCTCCACGCAAACACGACTTTCAAGGGAAGAGCGCGCCGAAAACATAAAGGGCGCGTTTGAGCCGACCCGCGAAGCTGCTGAGCTTGACAAGTCCAAACGCATTGTAATTTTCGACGACGTTATGACGACCGCCGCCACAATCAACGAATGCGCGCGCATTCTAAAACGCGCGGGATTTAAAGACATCTACGCGTTCGCCATAGCAAAGAAGATATAATCCCCCTTGCCCCGCCCTCACTCCTACCCCGCCAACGCGAACGTCTCCTCCTAAATGTTCCACGTGGAACATTACCCCTTAATACAAAAATCACCTCCTCCCCCGAAAATCGACGTGTTCCACGTGGAATATTCACTCTTTAATATAGAGAATATCGCAAACTCGGGAACTGTGTTGTTCCACGTGGAACAATAACGCGAAAAAAATCCGAAAAATCGCCTCCGCCACCTAAAACGCAAAATTTTGCCGTTTTTCGGCGTTTTGCCCTCTTTTGCAATGAATTCCATTCGCCATATCAAGAAAACGTCGTTTTGGGGCATTTTTGAAGCCCGATTTTTTGAGCCGCCAACAAAAAACTTGACCACTCTGCCCCGCCCTTTTAGATTTTCGTCCGCTATTTGGCATTCGGACAAACCCAAAACAAAACAGGAGGAATATGAAACGATTTATCGCAACAGTCGCACTCGGCATTTTTTTGATGTCGGCACTCAACGCCGCAGACCTGCAAAAACTCTTCGACGCCGCGTCGTCTTCGCCCGACAAAACCCTTACGCTCACGGGACTTCATACCCTCGCCGCGCCCGTAAAGCTTACGCAAAAACACAGCGGGCTTTCCGTTGTCGGCGACGGCACTGCCGTTATTTCGGGAGAGACGAAAATACGGAACTGGCAAAAGGACGGCGCGCTTTGGAAGGCAAAAGTAGACGCGCCCTTCGTGGAATACCTCATCGTCAACGGCAGGCGCGCCAAAATTGCGACATCGCGCGAAATAACCGTTGAAAAACTTCCGCCCAAAAAGGACAACGAAATTCTGCGCCTGAACACCGCCGATGTTCCCGTCTACACAGATGTGGAACTCCCCGACGCCTTCATGGAGTTCGTGGCATTTTGGGAATTCAAACGCTATTATATCAGCTCAATAAAACATAACGCAGACGGCACATCGGACATTCGACTCAAAAACGGAAACCTGCGGCTTGCCTATCAAAACCCCGAGTGGGTTCATTTTAGGTTCGCGAACTCCAAAAGCTTTCTATCCGCAGGGCAATTCTACTTTGACAAGACACAGAAAACGCTTTACTACCACCCGCGAGGGGGCGAAATGCCCGAAAATTCGTCGGCAAGCATTGCCGTTCTCGACAGGCTAATCGAAATCGACGGCGCGGCAAATATAACATTCGAAAATGTAAAATTCGCCAACTGTGCGGCATACACCAGCTATGCGCACACATGCGGTCAGGCGTCATGCGCGCTTCCGGCTGCAATCGAAATTTCAAACGCGTCGGACATATCCGTTCTCGGTTGCACGTTCGAAAAAACAAACGGCTACGCCATTGCAATAGAACACACGTTCAAGGGAGGGAAAATACAAAACTGCATTTTCAGCGATATCGGCGGCGGCGCGGTTCGCTTGGGCGAATGTGGGCGCGGCGACAGTCGCACATACGAAAAGCTCGTCCGCGGAGTGGAAGTAAGAAACAATATAATATACAAATACGGGCGCGAATTTCTCTCGGCAGTGGGCGTTTTGATTCTCGACTGCGCCGACAATATTGTGGCCGACAACACAATTTCCGACGGTTATTACAGCGGAATTTCGTGCGGCTGGAGCTGGAACCCCGTCGAAATTTCATACGCGAAAAACAACAAAATCCTCCGCAACAAAATAACTAAAATAGGGCAGGGCAAACTGAGCGATTTGGCGGGAATATATTTGCTCGGCATGCAGGAGGGAACGCTCGTAGAGGGCAACAGAGTTGAAGACGTTTCAAGCCGCAGCTACGGCGGCAACGGCATTTACTGCGACGAATCCTCGAGCCGCTACACAGTAAAGAACAACACGATAATCGGCGCGCAGTCGGGCATGAGCCTTAACATAGTGCGGGCAGTCCGCGTCGCAAACAACGTAATAGCCGCCGCAAAACGCCCGATAACCCTCTACTGGACAAACAAGGGCGGCTACAGGCAAGACCTCCACAGAGACGCCGTCATAGAACGCAACATCTTCGACTGGACCGACGGATTCCTCAGAATAGCAATCGCATGGAACAAAGACCTGCCGATAAAAAAATTCGACGACAACATATACTTCGAGCACAACCAACCCAAAGACTCGCTTTTCGACTGGGCCTTCGGATTCGGGAAGGGCACTGCGAAATTCGAAAAAGGCGGATTCGCACAATGGCAAAAGGCGACGGGCTTCGACCTGCATTCTTTCAACGCCGACCCTCAGATTGAAGACGGCGAGCCGCAAAATATCGAGCTTTGCGAAAAAATCGGCTTCGAGTTTTTCTCCACAAAGTCGGCGGGAGTCAAAGGCGCAATGCGCGAAAAGCTTGCAAAGTTCGGGCTTAAATAGTCAACTGCTGCGCATACAAAAAAGGCCGCCCAATAGGCGGTCTTTTTTTGCGTCCGCGCACAAAAAGCTACTCCGACTGCATAAAAGCCTTCAGGTGGACAATCAGCACGCTTATGTCGGCGGGCGAAACCCCGGAAATGCGCGACGCCTGCCCGACCGTCATCGGCGCGAACGCCTTCAGCTTCTGCGAAGCCTCTATTCTCAGTCCCTTCACGCCCGAGTAGTCGAACCCCCCGGGGATTGAAATGTTCTCATACGCGCGCGCTTTTTGAATCTGCTTCAAATCGCGGTCGAGATACCCCTTGTAGACGACGCGATAGAGAACCTCGTCGCGAACGTCGTCGGGCAGGGAAAGGAATTCGATGGGCAGGGCGCGAACCGCCCGAATGCCGTCGCGGCGCAGCGCAAGCGACTCTCCAGAAGCCTCGAAACGCTCCGCATATTCGTTTATTACGTCTATCTTCCGCTCCACGGCGTTCCTGCGCTCCCGCCCGAGCAGCCCAAGCGAGCACGCGGCGTCAAACAGGCGCACTTCCGCGCTCGAGTGGTTGAGCAGCAGCCTGTATTCGGCGCGGCTTGTAAACATTCTATACGGCTCTTTCGTGCCCTTGGTAACAAGGTCGTCAATCAAAACGCCGATGTAGCTTTCGTGGCGTTTGAGAATTATCGGAGCTTTGCCCAAAACCTTCGCGGCGGCGTTCGCCCCCGCAATCAAGCCCTGACCCGCCGCCTCCTCGTAGCCGCTCGTGCCGTTAATCTGCCCCGCACAGAAAAGCCCGTCGATTATCTTTGATTCAAGCGAAGCCCTCAGCTGCGTGGGCGGGGCGAAGTCGTATTCTACGGCGTAGGCGGGGCGGACAACCTCCGCGTGCTCAAGCCCCGCCACCGAACGAATTATTTCAAGCTGGACATCGAACGGCATGGAAGTCGAAAGGCCGTTGATATACCATTCGTCGGTGTTGCGTCCCTCGGGCTCGAGGAAGAGCCTGTGCGTTTCGTGGGAGGCAAACCGAACCATTTTGTCTTCTATGCTCGGGCAGTAGCGCGGACCTATTCCCTTTATCTCGCCGCCATACATTGCCGAACGAGAGAGGTTTTTGAGGACAATCTCCTTTGTCTTCTCTCCCGTGGCGGTCTCGTAGCAGCACATTTGGTTGCGCCCGAACCCCTCGAAAGAGCCGAAAGCAAGCGATTGTTCCACGTGGAACATTTTCTCCAAGTTTGCGCGGCGCGCGTCCAAAACCTTGCGCCTGCGCGTTTCCGATTCGGGCAGGTCGGGATAAAGCCCTACAAGCTCTTCGTCCGAAAAAACGGGCGCGGCGGGGGATTCGGAGCGGGGCAGGGGCAGGGGCATGGGGCCGTCAAAGCGCGTATCGTAGAAGCCGAAAAGGCGCGGAACTTTGTCGCCGTATTGAATTTGGCACTTGGAGAAGTCTATTGAAGAGCCCAAAATGCGCGCGGGCGTTCCCGTTTTCAGCCGCTCCAGCTTGATTCCGTTTTTTGCCAGACTGTCCGAAAGCCTGTTTGAGGCAAAATCGCCCATTCTGCCGCCGACGGTTTTAGAGCTTCCAACGTGCATAAGCCCCTTCAGGAACGTTCCGGTCGTCAAAACAACCGTCTTTGCCTTGAAGCCTACGCCCAAGTTGGTGGAAACGCCCGCAACTTTTCCGCCCTCCGCAAGAAGTTCAACCACTTCCGCCTGAAAAAGAGTCAAATTTTGCGTTTTCTCCAAAACCGACTTCATTCGGAATTGATACGCCTTTTTGTCGCACTGCGCGCGGGGCGACTGCACCGCAGGGCCTTTCGACATATTCAGCACCCTGAACTGGATTCCCGTTGCGTCGGCATTCACGCCCATTTCGCCGCCGAGAGCGTCTATTTCGCGGACAATGTGCCCCTTTGCCAGCCCGCCTATTGCGGGGTTGCAGCTCATCTGGGTAATGGTGTCAACATTTCCCGTAAGCAGAAGAACCTGCGCGCCCATTCTCGCCGCGGCAAGGGCGGCCTCGCAACCGGCGTGTCCCGCGCCGCAAACAACAACATCGTAAACTTTCTCCAATTCGAGCATTTGCAAGATGATTGACTTTTTGCGCCCGCGTTCAAGAAAAAACGTGCCTACAGCTTTCCCCCAAAACACAAAAAAAACGCCGCAAATTCAAAAAACTACATTTTTGGACATTTTTTAAGCCGATAAACCCTTGACAACCGCTCCAAATTTGGGACACTTTGCTGCGAATTTAGAAGCGAAATGGGGATTGTAGACATTTTAAAGAAGCTTTCGTTCTCGGCCGCGTGCCTCGCCGCAACGGCGGTTCCGCTTGAGGCGTCGGAACGCAAAGCCGAATACCTTTTCGAATTGTGCGGGTTTCCCGTAACAAATTCAATGCTCACGGCTTGGATTTTCACGGCGGTGATAATAGTCCTTTTCAGACTTCTGATACGCGGCGGCGCAAAGGCAGTTCCCGACAAGGGGCAGATGGTCATTGAAACGGCAATCGACGCACTTAAAAACACGCTTGAGCCAATCATGGGCGCGCGCGCATTCAAGGGGGCGTTTCCGCTGCTGCTGGGAATCTTCTTTTATATACTTATAATGAATTGGAGCGGACTTCTCCCCGGAGTCGGCTCAGTGGGCGAAGTCAAAACACTCGGAGAGCAGTCGCACTTCGTCCCCTTCCTGCGCCCCGCAAATACCGACTTGAACACGACTCTTGCGCTCGCGATAATCTCGTTCTGCGCTTGGATATACTTCGTGTTTAAATACGCGGGCACGAAAGCGTTTTTGCAGGACACATTCGGCAACAAGGCAAACCGCGCGGAAGTTGCGCTGCCGATTTATCTTGCGTTGTTTTTCGTGTTTTTCGCGGTCGGGTGCATAGACATAGTTTCAATAATTATGCGCCTGCTTTCGCTTTCGTTCCGACTTTTCGGAAACAACTTCGGCGGAGAGGTTCTGCTTGAACACATGCACGAGCTCGCGCAGAAATTGCCGCGCATATTCTCGTGGGTAATTCCGCTGCCGTTCTACCTTTTGGAAATGCTCATAGGTCTGATTCAGGCGTTCTTGTTCACGCTGCTTACGGCGGTTTACATAGGGCTTCTGACAAACCACGAAGAGGAGTGATTTTATATAAAAACAATAAACAACTAAGGGAAAAAATATGATAGATATAATCGCAGATACCGTAACACAACTTAACATAACGGGCTCAATTCAGGGCGCGTTGGGCTGCCTCGGCGCGGCGTTGGGCGTAAGCTTTGTCGGCGCGAAGGCCGTGGAGGCCGTGGGCAGAAACCCCGGTGCTTCGGGCAAGGTTATGGTTTTGGCCATTTTGGGTATGGCACTTTCCGAAGCTGTCGCCTTCTACGCTTTGTTCCTGTAAGAAATAGCCGATTATGCACACAATATTGGCGACATCGTCAGACCCGTTGGGATTCCTCACCGAATTCGGCGTGGAATGGCGTTTGCTTGTAAGTCAGGCGCTGTCGTTCGGTATTGTCGCCGCTGCGCTGTATTACTTTGTTTTCCGCCCCGTGTCGGAGGCGGCGTCGAAGCGTCGCGAGGAAATCCAAAAGGGTCTCGACGACGCCAAAGCGGCGGCGGAAGCCCTTGCAAATGCGCAGGCCGATGCCGACAAAAAACTTCAGCAGGCAATACAGGAAAGCGCGAAAATACTCAAAGACGCCCGCACCGACGCCAAAGCCGCACTTGAACGCGCGGTTTCGGAAGCCGAAGCAAAGGCGGCGGAAATACGCCAACGCAACGCCGAACAGCTTGAAAGCGACAAAGCCCTCATGAAAGAGCAGCTTCGCGGAGAGCTTTCGCAGTTGGTAGTGGAAACCGCGCGCAAGGCGGTCGGCGAAATACTTACCGACGAACAACGCAAACTGCTTGCCGAAAACGCGGCAAAGAAATTGGAGATATAGACGGTGGACATTCTTACGCGCGCAAAAACGCTTGTCGGGCTTTCGCTCGACTCCGACGGACTTGTCGACGCCGAACGCGTTTCGGCGGTTTGCGAATATGCGCAAACGCAAGTTCCGCCCGCACAGCGCACAAAGCTTTTGAAAACATACCTCGCAAGGCTCAAGCCGATTGTCGCGGCGCGTAGCGCGGTTGTGGAGTCGTCGGGTGAGCTTTCGCCCGAAACGCTCGCGGAGCTTGTCGGGAAACTCGAAAGGCGCGCGGGGGGAAAACTCCGCGTGGAAACGAAAATCGACAAATCGCTTCTGGGGGGCGTGCGCGTAAAGTGCGGCGACGACGTTTTCGAACGCTCCGCCTCCGCAGTTCTGCGCGACTTGCAAACATCGTCCAAAACGCAATAAACAGGTGTAGAAATGAACGAAATTTTAAACGAAATAAACGCCAAAATTCAGGCACTCGAAATGTCGAGCCGCCGCGCCAACGCGGGCAAAATCATAGCCCTCGCCGACGGCGTTGCGCGCTTGGACGGCTTGGGCGGGGCAATGTATAACGAAATGATAGAGTTCAAAAACGGCATTTTCGGCATAGCCCTCAACCTCGGCGAAAACGAAGTCGGCTGCGTTCTGCTCGGCGACACTGCGGGGCTGAACGAAGGCGACGAAGGCAAAACCACGGGCAAACTGTTGAGCGTTCCCGTGGGCAAGGGGCTTCTGGGCAGAGTAGTTGACGTTCTCGGCCGCCCGCTCGACGGCAAGGGCGAAATCCGCGCCGAAGAGTTCTATCCGGTCGAAAAAATCGCCCCGGGAATCCTGCCGCGCAAATCGGTCAACCAGCCGCTGCAAACGGGCATTCTGGAGGTAGACGCAATGATTCCCGTAGGCCGCGGCCAGCGCGAACTCATTATCGGCGACCGCTGCACGGGCAAAACCTCAATCGCGCTCGACACAATCATCAATCAGGCGCGCATCAATAAAGAGGGCTTGGCTTCGGGCGACAAAGACTTCCGCCCCGTCTACTCCGTATACGTTGCAATCGGGCAGAAAAACGCAAACATTGCCCGCACAATCCAGCTGCTTGAAAAGCAGGGCGCGCTTGAATACACAATTATCGTTGCGGCGTCCGCGGCTGAAAACGCGGCAAACCTCTACATTGCCCCCTACGCGGGCTGCGCAATGGGCGAGTGGTTTATGCACAACGGCATGGACGCGCTCATCGTTTATGACGACCTTTCCAAACACGCCGCCGCCTACCGCCAAGTTTCGCTTCTGCTGAAGCGTCCCTCTGGGCGCGAAGCCTACCCCGGCGACGTTTTCTACCTGCACTCCCGCCTTCTCGAACGCGCCGCGCGCCTCGACGAAAACAACGGCGGCGGCTCGCTCACGGCTCTGCCGATTATCGAAACGCAGCAGGGCGACGTCAGCGCATACATTCCCACAAACGTAATTTCCATTACCGACGGCCAGATATTTTTGGAAACCGACCTGTTCAATCAGGGCGTGCGTCCCGCAATATCGGTGGGTATTTCGGTATCGCGCGTTGGCTCTTCGGCGCAGATGAAGGCGTTCAAACAGGTTGCGGGCAAACTCAAAGGCGAATACGCCCAATACAAAGAACTGGCGGCATTCGCACAGTTCGGCTCCGACCTCGACGCGCGCACAAAAGCCATAATCGACAAGGGCGACCGCCTCGTGGAAATCCTCAAGCAGAACAACAACTCCCCGAAATCGGCGGCTATGGAAATAGCCATCTTGTGGGCTTTGCAAAACGGATTCTTCGACGGCATCGACGTCTCGAAAATCGCGGCGGCGGAAAGCTCGTTTGAAGATTTCTTTGCGGGCAGGGGCGCGGAAGTTCTCTCGAAGATAACCAAAGAAAAAATCATCGGCGACGACATTTCCGCAATGCTCAAAGACGTCTGCGCGCAGTGGAAAAAAACCTTCGCCTAAACCAACGGAGCTTGTAGTATGAAGGGAATGCGCGAAATCCGCAACCGAATCAAGGCCGTCAAAAGCACGGGGCAAATAACCCGCGCAATGCAGCTTGTTGCGGCTTCCAAAATGAAGAAGGCGCAGCAAAACGCCGAATCGGGACGCGCCTACGCAACGCTGCTTATGGATTTAACCGAAAGCGTCGGCGCGGAAATTCTGGGCGTTGTTGCGCGCAACCTGAAACTGTCGAAAAGCGACAGGCGGCTTGTCATAGTTTTCTCTACCGACAAGGGTTTGTGCGGCGGGCTGAACACAAACATATTCAAAACCGTCTCAGAAATCAGCGGCGACGCCGAATTCATTACGGTTGGTCTGCGCGCGGCGCGGTTCGTTGCAAGAAGCGGAAGAAAGCTGCTTGCCAACTTCAAAATCAGCGACTACGTCAAGTTTTCCGAGACGCGCAAAATAGCAGAGTTTGCAATGAAAACCGCAAAGGAGGGCGGCTTCGGCTCTATCGAAGTGCTCTATCCCATATTCGTCAACACGCTGCGGCAGGAGCCCGCGCTCGTGAAAATCGCGCCCGTTGACGACTTGCAGTGGTTTATCGAACGCCTGAAAAAGTCGTATAAACTTTCCGACGTTGCAAACCACCCCAAAGAGGACAGACGCTTCAGTTTCGAGCCTTCGCTCGACGCAATCGCGGCGGAGCTTCCGCAATTCTACATCAAACAGGCAATCCACTACATGGCGTTGGACGCCAAAGCCTCGGAACATTCCGCCCGAATGGTTGCAATGAAAAGTGCCAGCGACAACGCCAACACGCTTGTCCAAGACCTCACGCTTGAATACAACAAGGCGCGCCAGTCGGCAATCACTACGGAAATTCTGGAACTTGCCTCCGCCGCGCAGGCTCTCGAAAACAACAGTTAATTTAATATCAAGACAATGAACCAGCAGAAAAACATCGGAACTGTAATCCAAGTAATCGGCGCGGTTGTAGACGTCAAGTTTGACGAAACCGCAATTCCAAGCATTTACAACGCCCTCGAAACGGAAGTGGAAGTGGGCGGCAAGACCGAAAAAATCGTCTTGGAAGTCCAGCAGCAGCTCGCCGATGGGGTTGTAAGAACAGTCGCCATGACCTCCACCGAGGGGCTCAAGCGCGGCGCGCAGGCAACCGATACGGGCAGAGCAATCAGCGTTCCCGTGGGCAACGCAACGCTCGGCAGAATTTTCAACGTCTTGGGAGACCCCGTTGACGAACGCGGCGAAGTCGCCACCAGGGAGAGAATGCCCATACACCGCTCCGCTCCCGCTCTTTCCGAGCAGAGCACGCGCGCGGAAATCCTCGAAACGGGCATAAAGCCAATCGACCTTATCTGCCCGTTCCTCAAGGGCGGCAAAGTGGGCGCGTTCGGCGGCGCGGGCGTAGGCAAAACGGTCGTTATTATGGAGCTTATCCACAACATCGCAAAGGCGCACGGCGGCTTCTCGGTATTCGCGGGCGTAGGCGAACGTTCGCGCGAAGGCAACGACCTCTACCACGAAATGATTGACTCGGGCGTTATCGACCCGAAAGACCCCGACAAGTCGAAAGTAGCCCTCGTCTACGGCCAGATGAACGAGCCGCCGGGAGCGAGAATGAGAGTAGCCCTCACAGCCCTTACAATGGCGGAATACTTCCGCGACGAACAGGCTCAGGACGTTCTGCTGTTTATCGACAACATCTTCCGTTTCTCGCAGGCGGGCAGCGAAGTCAGCGCGCTTCTGGGGCGTTCGCCCTCGGCGGTAGGCTACCAGCCCACCCTCGCGCAGGAAATGGGCGCACTGCAGGAGCGAATCACCTCAACCAAGAAGGGTTCAATCACCTCGTTCCAGGCAGTATACGTTCCCGCGGACGACCTCACCGACCCCGCTCCCGCAAACACATTCGCCCACTTGGACTCCACAATCGTCCTCGACCGCTCCATAGCGGCGTTGGGCATATATCCCGCGATCGACCCGCTCGCCTCCACCTCCAACGCTCTCGCGCCCGACATCGTCGGCGAAGAGCACTTCAGGGTTGCGCGCGGCGTGCAGTCGGTTTTGCAGCGCTACAAAGACCTGCAGGACATCATTTCCATCTTGGGTATCGACGAACTTTCCGACGAAGACAAGCTTGTTGTCTCGCGCGCAAGAAAAGTCCAAAAATACCTCTCCCACCCGATGTTCGTTTCGGAAGTCTTCAACGGAATACACGGCAAATACGTTCCCGTTTCCGAAACAATCAGGGGCTTTAAGATGATTCTCGACGGCGAACTCGACCACGTAAACGAAAATGATTTCTACCTCAAAGGCACAATCGACGAAGTAATCGAGACCTACGAAAAAAACAAGGCAAAATAATGTCGCTTTCCCTCGAAATAATAACACCCGAAGCCGTCGTCTGGAAAGGCGACAACCTTTCGATGGTTACGCTTCCCGCTTCGGGCGGCGAAATAGGCGTCATGGCGGGGCACATTCCCCTTATAACCGCGCTTGACGAGGGTGCAGTGCTTGTTTCGTATTCCGACGGCAAACAGGAAAGCATAGCCATAGACAAAGGCTATGCCCGCTGCATGGGCGACTCCGTCTCCGTCCTCACCGAGGCCGCCATAAACGTTGCAAAACTCACCGAAGAGGACATTCGCAAGGCAAAGGAAAACGCAATAGAAGCCGCCAAGCAGGCGCATTCGCGCGCCAACGTCGATTTCGACGAACTCGAAAAGCTCGACGCCTTCGTGCGCTTTACCGTTGCGCAGGAGCTTGCCAAAGCCAAAAAGAAAAGTTAAAGCTTGACTACCCCTTCGTTCGAATATTCTATCTCTACAAAAGATACGGTATATATGTTAAAGAAACTGTTTACATTTTTTTCAGCCTTCGCCGCGGCGTCCTCAACGTTCGGCTTGGGCTTTTTCGTAGGTCAGCAGGGCGAGGCTATGCCCGAAAACGGCTTCAAAATGAGCACCTGCAACTGGGGGCGCAGCCTCCACTACAAAACCGATTTATACAAAATCAAACCGGGCCCCGCCGACTGGGTCAACGCGCGCGGCGGCCAGATTTTCGAGATAGACCAAAACATATACGTTCAGGGTATAAGTTCCATTGCGTCAAAGCTCATCTACGCAAAAGGCAGGAAGATAAAAATCCGCGAAGACATTCGCCAAGAGCTTCAGACCTCAAAAATCCAGTTCGAAAACTGCACCGTTGACGTAGGCGACAACTTCCACTTTGCATTCTGGGAAAAATCCCAACGCGGCGGAATTGCCACGCTCGAGCTTGACGACACCACAATGAACCTCGGCGGAAGCATATTCTGTCTCGTTCCCGTCCACCCCAACGTAGACTTCAAAAACCCCGCAGGGCCGTTGTTCGTCCTCTCGGGCAACTCAAAGCTCAACGTAGGCTACGGCGCGCTATTTGACTCCATTTTCGACGAAAAGCCCGAGAATTGGAAAATCGAATTCAAGTTCATAGGCAAGAACGACCACATGCCGCAGGCGTATTTCGGAAACGAGGTAAAAGCCGACAGGGTTCTTTTCGACATTGACGTAAGAAATCTCAAGATTTCCAAGCCGGGGGTTTATCCAATTGTAACTCTTGCCGACAAAAACTCGGCTTTCAGGAACGCAAAGTTCATTGTAAACGGGCGTTCCTACAATCTCGGCGACTCCATCACGGTAAACGGGAAAAGTGCAAAAATCACGATGGGCGCGTCTCCTTTCGGCAAGGACTCCAAGACCGAAAACGACATACTCCTCACAATTTCCAAATAATTTTTATGTTGGGAAGTGGCGCAGATTGAACGAAGTTCAATACTGCTTTGTCCTTCGCAATTTTAGCACAAAAGGCGATTGGCACAGCCAATGTCGCCTTTATTTTTTCCAATCTCAAGGCATTCTTTATATATTGGGAAGTGGCGCGGATTGAACTTCGTTCAATGCTGCTTTATCTTTTTTATATGTTGGGCACTGAAGCGGATTGAACAAATTCAATACTGCTTTGTCTCTCCCATTCTAAAATTCTCGAAGGCGATTGGCGTAGCCAATATCGCCTTTATTTTTCCAGTATTTTTTACATAAAAATGCGCGAATGGCACGCGCAACCGCTTTCAAGGCACTCAAAATCGGTCAATTCACTCGACGGAAGCGGTTTTATTGCGTATTTAAATTCGAAGCTATCTCCGTTTCTTTCGTAGAGCGACGCCATTTCGGATTTAGTCGGAACACACTGTTTAAACGGCGTATCCGCCGCATATCTTATCGGAAAATTTACATTGCAAACGCAATGCGGTTTTGCAAATCCGCTTTCGAGGGAATCCAAAATATATTCGGCCGATTTCTTTGAAGCCGCGCGCAAATTTTCCTCCAACGTTCCTTCGGCGGGCATTTTATGGTTCAATCTGCAGGCTTCGTAATAATTTTTTTCAAGCCTCATTGAAAGCGCGAAAGCTGGATACCCCCAGCACGCGCCTTCTGCCGCCGCCGAAAACGTTCCGCTGCTCCACAAAAGCGGAATTCCTATATTCTGCCCTATGTTTATGCCCGAAACAACCGCATCGGGTTTGCACAAATGCGCAAGTGCAATATTCACGCAGTCCGAGGGCGTTCCGTCAATAGTCTTAACCTTGAACCCCGCAACCGACACTTCCCCAAGCGTCAGTTTTCTGTGTCTTGAATACGCCCTGCCAATCCAACTTTGCTCCGTTGCGGGAACTACAACCTCCAAATCGGCAACCGCCGACAACTCTTCCAAAAATATCGGCAAAAAGGGCGAATCCGCGCCGTCGTCGTTAGATATGAGCAGGCGCGGTCTCATCAGTGAGCGGTTCTCCGTTGAGATACTTCGTTATGTTTTTTGCCGCTTTTTTTGCCTGTCCCATTGCGCTTATTACAGTGAGCGCGCCCGTTACGGCGTCGCCGCCCGCAAATACCCCGGGAACCGAAGTCTGCAGCGTTACGGGGTCGACAACAATAGTTCCCTCTTTCGCCGTATTGAGCGTCGGGCAGGTTATCGACAAAATCGGATTCGGCTTATTTCCTACAGCCACAACAATTAAATCGCACGGAATTTGGAATTCGGAATCGGGAATTCTGCGCACGCTTGCGCGCCCCGATTCGTCGGGTTCGGAAAGCTCCATTTTAACGCATTCAAGGGCTTTAACTTTGTTGTTTTCGTCAACAATCACCCTGTTTATTCCCGACAAAAATTTGAAGTCTACGCCCTCATTTATTGCGTCTTCAATTTCGACTTTTCTTGCGGGCATTTGTTCGCGCGCGCGCCTGTAGACTACTGTCGATTTTTTCGAAAGCCGCAAAGCCACTCTTGAGGCGTCCATTGCAACGTTTCCGCCGCCGACTACAACTATGTTTTCCGCGCCTTCGCCTATCGGTCGAACGGAGGAATCCAATTTCGACAAATTGTAGTGCGCCAAAAATACGTTAGACGGCACAACGCCGTCGGCGTCGTCATTCGGAATGCCCAGCGGAAGCGGAACGCCGACTCCCGCGCCGATGAAAACGGCGTCGAAGCCCGATTTCAAAACTGCACCTACGTTGCGCGTTTTGCCGATTCTTTCGCCGAAGTTTATTTTTACGCCCAACTTTTTAATTTGGTCTACTTCGTAGAAAACAATTTCCTTGGGCAGTCTGTAGTCGGGAATTCCGTAGGTGAGAACACCCCCTGGGAGCGATTCCGCCTCGAAAATTTCCACTTCGTGACCCGCCAACGCCAAATCCGCCGCCGCCGTTATTCCCGCAGGCCCGCAGCCTATTACCGCAACGCGCTTTCCAGTGGGCGGCTTTTTTTCGGGGAATACGTTTATGTTGTGCACGCGCGCGTAGTCGGCAACAAATCTTTCAAGCGTTCCTATCGCTACGGGTTCAAAGCGCATTCCCAAAATGCAGTTGCCTTCGCATTGTTTTTCGTGGGGGCAAACCCTTCCGCAAACGGCTGAAAGCGCGCTTTGCATTTTAAGCTTCTTTGCCGCAGTCTCGATATCCCTGTTTACTACGTCGTTGATGAAATCGGGAATCTTGATGTTTACCGGACACCCCATTATACATCTCGGCTTCGGACAGTGCAAACATCTGCTTGCTTCGTCTACCGCCATATCCAGAGACACTCCATACAGACAATCTCCCTCAATGGTCGTCGATTCTTTCGGGTATTTGATTCTCGGCAATCCCGAAGCTTTTAGTTTTCTCATGTTTGTTTCCGACATTTGCGTAACCTGTGTGATGTCTGATTCGAAAATTCTGTAAATATATTTTGCGGGGTAGTGTCATACAAACCCGAACAAATTGCAAGTGTTTTCGGTTCGTTTGTGGCTATAAATATATTTATTCTTTTTATATATATCTTCAGTCTTATTCTTATGCTTTGTAAATTTCTTAATAAACGCGCAACTATTTGATTTTTATGTATAAGGAAAATTAAAACGTCTTAACAACTTTTGTGTTTTCCGTTGTTTTGGGCGCGATGTTGACATGCCTACAAATCTCGAACAAAACTTTAATAATATCCTCACACTTCCTTAACATTCTATTAACAATACCAGCCCGATACCGAAAATATTTCCTCCCTACTTCGACACCCCCAAAGCCCGAAAGTTCCGCGAAAGATTATGTAAAGTTTGGTAATGTTGCTATTTTCTTACCGCCGCGAAAAATCCGCAGCCGTCGTTTTCTTCGTCGGGAAGAATTGTTTTAGATACAGTTATCGTCCAATCGGGATTGTTTTTTGAGAAATACTCCGCATTTTGCGCATTTTCCTCTTCGTCTATTGAACACGTGCTAAAAACCAAAGTTCCGCCGCTTTTTACATAGCCCGCATACTTTTCAAGAAGCTTCTTTTGAATTTCTGCGCAATTTGAAATGTCGCTTTCCTTTATCCTGTAGCGGGCATCGGGACGCCTGCGCAGAACGCCCGTGTTTGAGCACGGAGCGTCAATGAAAACCCCGTCGAACGCCGTGGGCAAACCTGCAGCTTCCAATTTTTGCTTCAAATCCTCCTTCAGCAGATTGCAGTCAACAACTTTGCAATCCATAAAATCAACTTTTTCCATATTCTCTTTCAATCTTTGAATACGGTTGCCGAAATCTACCGAAACAAGCAGCGATTCTTCCAAAGTTTCTGCGCCGTATTTTTCGCGGTTTTGCAGAAAGTCATTCTTTATTAAATCGGCAATTATGCGCGATTTTCCCCCGGGAGACGCACACAAGTCGAGATACTTTTCCCCTGCGCGCGGTTTAAGCTGATTCGGCGCAAAGTAGGTGGAGGGGTCTTGAATGTAAAAATACCCCGTTTCCAAAAGCGGCGACGCGTTCTTCCAATTTCCCGAATTCAGCCTGTAAAAATTTTCGAATTTCGAAGGCGAAAAGAACTGCGTGTAGTTTTCGAAAACCCTTGCCGCCGCACTGTCGGGGGACATTCTGAAAAAGACCTCGGAGGGTTTGTTTAAAATTTCCAAAATCCCGTCTGTTTTTGAAGAGCCGAAAAACTTCTTCCACCTTTCAATCAACCAGTTCGGTATGCTGTAAATTACCGACAATTCTTCCGAACGTTTTGTTTTTTCAATAGTTTCCGAGCACCTGCGCAAAACGGCGTTTACAAAGTTGGCCTCGCCTTTGGAAAAGTTTTTCTTTGTCCACCCGACCCAACTGTCTATTACCTTCGGTTTTTTATCGTCTTCTGCAATAATTACTTCCGCAATGGCGGCTTTCAGCAGACACTGCATTTTAAACTTCGGCTTTTTTTTGGCAAGCAACTGTATTGTGTGCTCTATCAAAAATTTATTCCGCAAAACTGTTAAAAAGATAAATTGACAAATCCCCCGAAATGGTCTCTTGTTTATAGACGCAAAAAAATGTTCCGATAAGATTTCGTCGGCTTTCGACGGGCTCGAGTCGTATATTTCAATAATCTTGACTGCGGTATTTTGGTATGGCGATGAATCCTCCATAAAAAAATTCGGCATTGTCTATAAGGGTTGAAAAACAAAATTCAAGACAAATAAATATGAATTCCGAAGAAATAGATAACATCATAAAGAAGAATCCGCGCTTGGCGTCCAAAAGGGACAGGCTTGAAGCCATGAAAGACGGGGCTTTTTGTATGCACAGCAGTTGGGGTTTCGGCAAAATCGTTTCATACGACAAATCCGCCGGAAAGCTCACAATAAATTTTGAGGGAAAACCCGGACACTTGATGGACCCCGCGTTCTGCGTAGACAAGCTTGAAATACTCGAACCCGACAACATCATCGTCCGCTACCGCACCGACCTCCCCGCATTGCAGGAGGAAATGAAAAACGGCGGAGCATTCGTTGTAAACTACATCGACCGCAACAAAATCGACCGCTCCGCCAGCGCGATTGAGCTTGAAAACACTTTCAAACAGCTTTTCGGCTACAGCCCCATAAACAACAGAAACCTCCCCGAAAAGGATTTCATTGAAATCAACAAAAAGGCGGAGCGCGAATACAGAAAATGGTGGAATAAAACAAAGGAGGAACTTGTCCGCAACCCGCTCGTAGAGTGCCCCAAAACTAAGAACGACTACTACGTTCTGCGCGACGAAGACAAGGCGATGTCGCCCGAAGAGGAAATTCTCACCGAATACTTCGCAAACAGAGAGCCGAAGAAGAAGATTGTCCTTGCCGAAAAACTTTTCGAAACCGCAACCGGCAACAAGCGCAAAGGCGACGATTCCGCCGAAGCGGCCGCTCCCGCGGGCAACAGCGAAATCAGAGACAGACTCGCCCAGATTAGGGACGAACTTACGGAGTCGGTTAAAAAATCCTCGCGCACACTCAACGACGCCGACCGCCTGCGCGGTATCTGGATTAGAAACGACCTTATCCGCTACATTAACGATCAGTCCCGCGAAGGCAAAAAGGACGTCGATCTTGAAGAAAGCAAAGTCGAAGAAATCGAGCCGCGCAGTAAGGATATCATCAAAGACATTGTGGAAAAGAACCCCAAAGACGGGCTTAACAACCTCGCAAAGAATCTTCCCACAATGTATCTTGCCCGCTTCCTCGACCTCTTGGCGCGTATCGAAGGCAAACATTGGCGCGAAACAACGCTTTCGCTTTTGAAAGCCAGCGAAGGCCGCTTCACCAAAGAGTGCGTAGACTTCCTCCTGAGGTGGGATTCCAACAAGGAATCCAAGGTCGTCAAAGACTACGAGTTTGAAGACGACGGCAACGGTTCTTCGCACGAATTGCTCAAAAACAACTTCGAAACGTGGCTCAAGGAAAAGACGCTCAACGGTTCGCTCATCTTGTGGGTTGTTAAAAACAGAAACGAAACGAAGTATAAGAAGATTCTCGAAAACCTCATCAACGAGAACCTCCTCAGCGCAATGCTTTCGGCAATCGACAACGAAGCGCTCCAGCGCGAAACGGTTGTTTCCACGGCAAAAATCCCGCTCGCCGAAGCCCTTTCGGAAGACGGCAGCCTCATCAAGGAAATGCTCAACGGCTCTACGCTTGAAACCGCGCGCGACTTGGCGAAAACGCTTTTGCTCAATCAGGGTTTCGAAGAACTTTCCAAGAAATCGATTCTTTCGCGCATAATCAACCTCTACCCGAAAGTCCAGAGCTTGGTCAAAACGTCCTCGCAGCGCGAACGCCTGTTCGTTTCGGAATGGAGCCTCAACAAGAAGCGCGAAGAGCTGGAAAAGTTGGTCAAGGTGGAACTGCCCGCCAGCAAACTGGCAATCGAAGCCGCCCGCGAACTCGGCGACTTGCGCGAAAACTCGGAATACAAAATGGCAAGAGAGCGCGACGAACTGCTCACCGCACAGCGCGCGCAGCTTGAAAAAGACATTCGCATGGCGGAAGTTTTCGACTTCAACACAACGCCCGCAAACAAGGTGGGAATCGGAACAATCGTCACCCTCAAAAACGAGAATGGCGACCTCCACGTCTGCACCATTTTGGGCGCGTGGGACAGCGATACCTCCAAGAAAATCTACTCCTACCAGACTCCGTTGGCGCAGGCTCTTATGGACAAAAAGGCGGGCGATACAGTCGAAACAAACATCGACAACCACATTACCCGCTGGACAATCGAAAGCTTCAGTCGCTTCATCGACGACCCCAAGGGCAAAGCGTTTATCGAAGCGCATCTTAACAAGTAGTTTTCGGACAGCTTCCGAATTTTGCGCGCCGCAGAACTTTTTGCGGCGCGTTTTTTTTCAGACGCAGCCCGTAAAGTTTTCCGAACTTAGTATACTAATTTTCTTGACAAAAAATTCCCGCCGAAAAATTGTTGTTGCATGACAAAGAGAGCGTTAGCAATTGTATTTATGTTGTCCGCCGCGTTTTTCGGCGGGATTTCAGGCGCGGCGGCGGCAGAGCAAACGCCGCAAAAAACGGAGGTAGTTTGTGTGTATTATCCGCATTGGCACGTCTACCCGCAGGG
>CAKTTC010000021.1 GCA_934613645.1 uncultured Opitutales bacterium
AAGGAACTCGACGCTCTGGCGGCGAAAAACCACGCCGAGGTCATGCGGCAGTCGGCGGAAATCCTCAAAAAAAGCGAAGAGGAAATATACGGAATTGAAAAATAATAAAATATATTTTTTGATGTATTGTATGGCTGTTTTTTCTTGTGTAGATTTTGTAATTTTGTATGTTTAATAATTGGTTTGGTTTTCGGAGAAAGGGACTTTGTGCGAATCTAAAGCGTGCCGAAATATATATACTATTCGCACAATCTGTGAATTAGAAAGTTGCAAAAAATTTATATAAAAAAGACAAAATACGGATAAGAAAAAAATACATTCGCAAAAAAGCCTTGAAGAACCCAATAATAAGAGCGATAAAAACAGATACAGTCGCGCTCCTTGCGGGCGCGTGAATTGAAACGCCTAACGCTTTTAAATGCGGCGGGTCAAACAAGACGTCGCGCTCCTTGCGGGCGCGTGAATTGAAACCCTCTGGGGGTTGTAGAGATATGAACGGCAATCAGTCGCGCTCCTTGCGGGCGCGTGAATTGAAACGATTGAACCGACGGGCACATCCGAGGGCACACAAGTCGCACCCCTTGCGGGCGCGTGAATTGAAACCTCGTGGGTTAACCCAAACGCACTTTTGGTTTCCGTCGCGCCCATTGTGGGCGCGTGAATTAAAACACGATTCGGCGATAAAAATGTGTGTCTGCTGATTCGTGTTGATTGTTTTTTCTAAAAATTAGTTCTTCTTCAGTCGGGAACTGGTATTTTCTTTATAGTAATTGTTCGTTTTTAGGTAAAAATTTTTTTGCCTGCAGTTAAAATGTTAACTTGACATTATGAAACGAAGCTGAATAATACGTGCCCATATTAGTAAATGTTAGTAGAGTTGTAACGATTTATCCTGAACCTCTCCTCTTCGTGAGGAGGTCGCCGCGATTTCCAATTCGCGGCGATTTTGTTTTATATAGTTATCGATTTTTTGACCTACACGTTCGCCGTCTTTTATCTTTATAACGGCATAGCCTTTCTCGGAAAGAGACAAAAGTTTTTTCATAATTGCCTCTCTTTCTTTTCCGTATGTCAGGCGTTTTGCCGCTTCGGTAAGCACGTTTACAAGAGTGTTTCTGTATACCCTGCGGCGGGTGTCTTCGTCCTGTCCCGCCTGTTTTGCCGCTTTCGTGACGCCAACACGGACTTTGGAAATGATTTCCCGAATCTTGGTCGGCGCAAGTTTCTCCTTCGTTCCCAAAATTTCGTCGTCAATGCCTTCTGTTGTGGAAGTGTCCGTTTCCCCTTCCGTTTCGTCATTTGGCTTTTCCTCCGCGGGCTTGCGCTCGGGTTCGGCTTCCAGCGCGTTTTCTATCGCGTCGGCAACGTCTATGCCCATTTCGTCCGAAGTCAAACCCCTGACTTTTTCAAGGTCGTGTCGGCGTTCCGTTTTCAGCCAGTTCAAAAGGCGTTGGCGGACAATGCCGTATTCCTCGCCGTCTTTGCGAAAACTGCGATACATTTCCTCCATTACATCTTGATTCCAGTAAACGTCGCATTCGGCAAGACAGACGGCTTCGTTAAGGCGGTCTTTGTAGTCTTCCTGTGTGGCTTTGCATTGCTCGGCAATGCGCTGGGCTCGTTCCAAAGCGTAGCTTCGCTTAGTTCCGTCGAATTTGTCGGCGGGCAAAACCCTGTCGAGCTTGGCGGCGGTTATTTTTCTTTTGAGCAGAATTTCCCTCGCAAGCACAATCGAAGCCCAAATTACGGGATTTTCCGTGCGCTCCTGCCTCAACAAAAACCTCAACCGCGAATTTTTTTCTTGATTTTCGGAATCATTTGCCGATTCTGACAATCGGGAGTTGAAGTCTTGACGAGCGGAAACATTACCGTCGCCGCCATTATCCGAAAGGATAGGTTGTATGGAAGATTGACGGTCTTCCCAAGATGACAACTCTCTTATTATTGTTTTCTTGTTAAATGATTTTTCGCCTTTTGAGGTAAGGAACAGATTCTTGTAAATTACGGCTCGTCCCTTGTCTTTATTTATGATGTTTGTGGCGATATGTCATTTGTCTAAGTGGCATCCGAATCAAACTGTTCCGAAAAGTGAATGAGTTCGCCGTTTTCGTCGAACGGAATTTTTGTTTTTTTTCTTGACTGATATTACACGAAGCAAAGTGTTCCCATTTTGACATAATGATTTTCGAGGCAGAGTGGTGGCGCAATAAAACCTGCCGATTGAAGCATACTTGGGAATAAAAAACGCAAGGTAGTGTTTTGAAACAATTATTTTGGATGCACAAGAAGGAATAACAAAAAAGCGCGACCGTGGCGTATTCAACATACGTAAGGGTGCGCTTTCTTTGGCAATGACGTCATTTTACGCTCAAAGATATTGCACGAAGCAAAGTGTTCCCGTTTTGACACAACGATTTTCGAGGCAGAGTGCTGACACAATAAAACCTGCCGATTGAAGCATATTTGCGTATGTGAAAGTGGCAGGTTTTTGAAGTGGCGGTGCTATGACCGAAAAGCGTTTGTCAAAACAGCGGGCGGTGGGGGTCGAACCCATAACCTCAAGCTTGGGAAGCTCGCGCTCTGCCAATTGAGCTACGCCCGCGTTTTTTTAATTATCTGTCCGTTCTACTCTTTTCTTTTATTTTGTCCAGCCATTTTTCTTTTCTTTCGCGCTTTTTTACTCCCAGTCCATTATGCCCGTCCATTCACTCCAATTCGTGCCGTCCCCACGCGCGATGTCCTTTTCGTCGCGGCGGTATCCTTTTTATTTCTTGATTTCTTTTGGTTATTCTTTAATCTCACCCCCTTTAACTTACTGAAGCTATGTATATGAGGAGAATTTTCAATTTGTCAGTCGCCGCGGCGGCTATATCGTTAATCGGCTGCTCGGGCGGCGCGCGCAACGACGCGGATTTATCGGTTTCGCATCCGCCCATTCGCGTCGATTTCGACAAAACATCGCAGTTTTCGCCCGCCGAATTCAAGAATCCGCCCATGCAATTCCGCATTGTCCCGTTCTGGAGTTGGAACGAGGTCATGGAGCCTGCGGAAATCCGCCGACAGCTGAATTTAATGAAGCAGGGCGGTTGGGGCGGCTCAATGGTTCACAGCAGAACGGGGCTTTTGACGGACTATCTGGGCGAAGATTGGTTCAAGGCGGTTGACGCGTGCATCGACGAAAGCGCGAAGCTCGGCATGTATGTCTGGCTTTACGACGAAGACAAGTGGCCGAGCGGTTATGCGGGCGGCGACGTTCTTGCGGCGAATGTCGATTTTGCGGCGAAGTCGCTTTGTGCGCGTCCCGTGGGCACGGCTATGCCTTCCGCCGCCAAGCCAGTAGGCGCGCCCGTCGGCGGCATTCAGGTTTTCGAATACCGCGCGCCGCAGTGCAACGCGTGGTTCAACGGGACTTCCTACGTAGACACTATGTCGAAGCAGGCAATGGACGAGTTCAAAAAGCGTTCGTATACGTCGTATTTTGAACGCTACAAGCCGTTCTGCGGAAATGTTGTAGTTGCGGAATTTACCGACGAACCCGCGCAGGTTTCGCGCTACGCAAGCGATGTGCTCGGCAATTCGGTGGGCTTTTCGTCCGACCTCATAGCACAGTTTAAGGCCGACTACGGCTTCGACCCCGTTCCCCATTTTTACAAGCTTTTTACAAACGGCGAAGGCGCAATGAAGTTCCGCCTGCAATACTATCGGACGGCAAACAGGCTTTTCGAGCGCAATTTCATGAAGAACATCGGCGACGAGTGCAGGGCGAACGGCATTGCCCTCACGGGGCACTGCATGGCGGAGGCAGGCTCATACAGCCAGCAGCTTTGGAGCGGCAGAATCATGCCGTATTACCGCCACATGGGAATCCCCGGAATCGACCACCTTGCGCGCAACGTCGATATGGCGATTATCGGCAAGCAGTGCCAGAGCGTTTGCAACCAATACGGCAAGGCGCGAATGCTTTCCGAGCTTTACGGCGTAAGCGGCGGCTCGCTTTCGTTTGAAGACCGCTACTGGATAGGCAATTACCAGCTTGTTTTGGGCGTCAACCAGTTCGTGCCGCACCTTAGCCTCTTTAGTATGGCGGGTTGCCGCAAGCGCGACTTCCCCCAGAACATAAACGTCCAGCAGAGTTGGTGGAAGATGAACGCGGCTGTCGATATTCCGCTTGCGCGCGCGTGCTACGCAATGGCGCAGGGCAAATACGCCGCCGACATTCTCGTTCTCAGCCCGCAGGAAAGCGCGGCCGCCGCTTGGATAGCCGAACCCAAAGACGCGGGCGTGCGCGATTCCTCGGCGCAGACGCGCAAAGACTGCGCAAAAATCGGCGGGGGCGTCGATGCCGTAATCAACGCGCTTTTTGCCTCGCAGCTTACATTCGACCTCGGCGACGAGCAGCTTTTGCAGGAGGACGGCTTTGTGCGTGGCGGAAAAATCGGCATTGCGCAGATGTCATACCGCGTTGTCGTAGTTCCCACAATGATTACAATGCGCCCGTCAACGCTCGCCAAGCTGGAGGAATTTTCGGCAAACGGCGGCACTGTGATTTTGTCGGGCGAAACACCGCAATTTCTCGACGGCGAAAGAAGCGCGGCGTTGGACGGATTTTTCGCAAAGGTAAAACGCGTTTCTGCGGCGGATTTGCCCGCGGCGGTCAATGCGGCGGTTGCGCCGATGATTGCGCTTGAAACGAAGTCGGGCGTTGCGGGGAAATTGTGGGCGCATATCCGCAACCTCAACGACGGTTCGCGCCTGATTATGCTTGCCAACCTCGACAGGTTCGAAAAATATTCGGGCGTTTTGTGCGCCGACGGCGCGTGGACGCGCGCGCAGCTTTTGAACACCGAAAACGGCGAAATTGCCGACTTGTCCGCCGACGTTTCGGGCGGGAAGTTGCGCTTGCCGATTTCCGTGGAGGAATCGCAGGCGGTGATTTTGCGCCTTTCGAACGAAAAGCCGCAGAAAGCGGCGGACGCGTTCTGCAAAGTTTTGGCGGCAGAAAAAATTTCGGGCTGGAACGTGGAGCGTCTCGACGACAATTCGCTTACTCTCGACTACGCCTCGTTCAGCTTCGACAACGGGCGCGACGGAATCGACGTCGAAGTTCCCGTGCTCGAGATTATGAACGCCCTCAACGACCTCAAATACGACGGCAACGCGCGCGTTTTCTACAAGTTCAACGCGGAAAATCTCGACGCATCGCGCAAGCTGCACTTGGTTGTGGAATACGCCGACAGGCTCGAAATAAAGCTCAACGGCAAGCCGATTAAGTATGCGGGGCTGCCGTTCTGGCGCGATTTCAGATGGCTACCCATCGACATCACGGGGCTTGTAAAACGCGGTGAAAACGTCGTGGAGGTCTTCTACAAAAACTTCAAATACGGCGACCTTGCAACCTACAAGCCGCAGTGGCGCAGATACGGCACGGAAATAGAAAACATCTACCTTGTGGGCGATTTCTCCGTGCGCTCGGTCGATACGGGGGCACGTTCCAAGTCGAAGCGTTTCGCCTCATACAACGCGAAAATGCCAAAGAACGTCAGTATTTCAAAAGACGCGCTTTCGCTTACAAACCCCGCGCCGCTTTCATTCGGCGACGCCACTGTCGGCGGTCTGCCGTTCTACGCGGGCAGGGTGTCGTATTCGGCAACGCTTAAAACGCCGAAGCGCGAGGGCGAAAGGCTTTTCGTGCGCTTGGGCAATCTCGACTGTCCCGTTGCCGAAGTGCGCGTTGACGGCAAAAGCGCGGGCGCAATCAAGTTCGCCCCATACGAGCTTGACATAACCGATTTCGTGAAAAACCCCGAAAGCAAAGTGGAGATTGTTTTCTACGCGTCGCTCAGAAACCTGATGGACTGCCCGCACAATCCCGCGGGCGAAATGATCTCAATCTGGCCTGTAGACTACACAATCCGCGATATGCCGAAGTCGGGCAAACGCCTGCAGTGGCTGAAAAAATTCGCCGACGGAACGTGGAAGTCGAACCACTGGGTGCGCGACTACTGCCAAGTGGAATTCGCCAATCCCGAGAAAATAGAGCTTGTCCGCAAGGCGCGGGGCAGGTAGTTTTTGACGCCCGAAAAATTCGAAAAGGGTCTGCCGCAAGGCGGGCTCTTTTTTTTATGGGTTGATTTTCCACACACAAATGTTAGCATGCGCTTTGTATGAAAAAATATCTGTCTATATTGATGTGTCTTTCCGCGTTTGCGGCTGTCGGGGCGGACTCCGACTCGATTTTTGCCGACGCGCAAAAGTATGAATTGTCGAGAAAAGACCTGCCTACGGGAGCGAAGGAATTTTCCGTCGAGCTGCCCAAGCCCGCAAACAGCACTGTAATAAACGCCGCCGATTTCGGCTTGAACGAGTCCATCACAAACGCTGCCACCGTTCTCAACAAGGCTATTGCCGAATGCAGGCGGACGGGGGCGTCGAAGCTTGTCGTTCCCAAGGGAACGTATAAAATTTTCGAGGAGGTTGCCGTAAACTTCGAGGGCTTGAAGGATTTTACTTTCGACGGCGGAGGCTCCACGTTCGTTTTCAAAAAGAAGAAGACAAACAATTTCAATTTCACAAACTGCGAGCGCGTGAAATTCGAAAACTTCAACGTCGATTGGGATTGGGCTACCGATCCCCTCGCAAGCTTGGTCGAAGTTGTGGGCGCGAATTTTGCCGAGCGCGAAAACACGTATGTAGATTTCAAATTTGTAGACTACCCCGACGGCTTCCCGAACAAGAACTCGCACATGGTTTGCGTGTCGGCATACGACACCAAAGCCGACTGTGTGGGTTCGGATTACGGCACGCACAACTGGTTCAACAATCCGCGCGGGGCGCAGGTAAAAGAGCGCATGCAGTGGCTCAAGCCCGACGTTTTGCGCATCTACGCGCCCGCCCCGAAGTCAATCCGCTGGACAAACTACCAAAAGTTTGCGGAGTTCGAAAAGGGAATGAAGCTGAGAATGCAGCACTACTACTACCATATGAACAATATGGTTTTTGTGGGCAATGTTAACTTGACAATGCAAAACGTAAACGTCTATTCCTGCGCGGGGCACTGCTTCTATTTCCCCGCAAGCAAAACGCAGAAATACCTCCAGTTTATAAACACCAACATAAAACGCCCCGAGGGCGTCGCGGGGCGCGCCATAACGTGCACCGCCGACCACTTCCACATGAAGGGAATGGCGGGGTTTGTAAAGATTATCGACTGCGAGTTCGGGCTGGGCGCGGACGACTGCATCAATATCCACAACAACGCGCGCCACGCAAAGCGCAAGACCGACAATTCCGTTTTGGGCGACAGGCTCGTGGGGGTTGTCGGCGACACCGCCGAATTCCGCAATCCCGATTTTTCGCCCGCAAATCTTACCGCGAAGATTGTGGAAATGCGGAAAATCAAAGCGGGCGAGTGGGAGATTTTCTTCGACAAAAAAATCCCGCCCGCCTTCGACGAATCGG
The DNA here is from genome assembly GCA_934613645.1 of uncultured Opitutales bacterium. Taxonomy (GTDB): domain Bacteria; phylum Verrucomicrobiota; class Verrucomicrobiia; order Opitutales; family Intestinicryptomonadaceae; genus Merdousia. The sequence goes on from CAKTTC010000021.1 coordinate 7,459, forward strand.
GCTACTTCATTCTCTTTAACCGCGAATACAACACGCACAACATCATAATCAGAAACTGCAAATTCTGGGGCAACCGCGCCCGCGGCGTGATTTTTCAGGCGTTCGACATCACAATGGAAAACTGCACCGTCTACCACAACGAATCGAACGCGATGAAAATAAACTCGGGCTACAATCCCGGAAAGTGGACTGAGGGGCAGGGCGCGCGCAACATAGTTGTCCGCAACTGCGTGTTTGAAGCACCAAACTCAACCCCCTCCAACAAGGACGGCGACAACGTTTCGGCAATAACGATAGCAATCTACACAAAACGCACGCAGTTCCCCGGCTTGCGCGACATTCTCTTTGAAAACAACAAGTTCGTCGACACTTTCGGACGCACTCTCGACTTGGCTTCGTGCAAGAACGTAGTGTTTGCGGGCAACACTTTCGAGCAGAAAACGAGGCGCAAAAACGAACGTCCCGACCGCTCGGAAATAAAGATTGAAAAGGCGTCGGACGTGAAGTTTGTAAACAACGTCTTTTACGAAAACGACTTCAGCGCGCCCACGATTAAAATCGACAAGGCAACCACCTCGAACATAGTAGTTCGCGGGAACAGGCTTGTAAAGCGCAACTGGCTCGAGCGGCTGTTCGCCGACTGATTGGTTGCGGCTCGGCATTGCGGCAGGCGACCTCTTGAGGACGCAAAAAAACGGGGCAACCGCAGAGGTTGTCCCGCTTTTGTTTTCAATCGGTTATTCCGATTTCTGTTCGCTTTCGGCAGATTGCTCGGCAGCCTGTTCGGGTTGCGCGGGCTGCTCTGCGGGAGCTTCGGATTCTTCCGCCGCAGCCTCCTGCGCTTCTGATTCCGCAACTGCGGGTTCGTCGGCCGCCGCTTCGGGAGCGGGCGCGGAGGGTTCGTCGTCGGCTTTTGCCTCGGGCTGTGCGGTTTTGTCTTTGGGCTTGGGCATATACGGGTTTGCCTGCAATGTGCCGTCGGCGTATTCAACAACATAGCCTTCGGAAATCAGCCACATAAGCTCGCTGTAAACGGCGTTGAGCTGCTGTTTCTGCTCTTCCGTGAACGATTCGGGAGCTGCGGGTGCGGGGCGTTGCGCGCCTTCGGCGTCGATGGGCTGCTTCGGCTCTTCCGCGGCTTGGACTTCCACGCCAAGAATCTTGAACGGGGCTTCCGAAATTTTTACCGACGGGTTAAGCAGCAGGAAGTCGAAAATTTTCTGCGGCAATTCCGCCAGCGTTTCGCCTTCGGTAAGGAACTTTCTCTTGACCAGCGACACAAACGCAAACCCCTTGCTGCCGCGCTTGTAGACCGACAGCCCGCAGCGGCGCAATTTGCCGCGCATATTGTTTGCCGTGTTTATCGGGAAGCGTTTTTCCTTGCGGACAGTCTCCTCAATGTTTCTGCGGATTCTGCCGAAGGGCATAAATTCGATGTTGGCAAGGCTCATTCTGACTTGTTCGTAGACCTTGACGAGTTCCCCCTCCTTCTTGGTTGCGATAAACGCCTTGGCGGCGTCGGAGGTCTCGAAAAATTCGGGGTCGCCCTCGGCGGGTTCTTTGAGCTTGTAGACCGTCTTGGTCTTCATCTTCTCGAGCCACTCGTTGACCGCCTCTTCGCCTTTGACCGACTCAATCGTTTTCAGGAAGTCGCCGAAAGACATTTTCGGGAAGCGGTTTTTGTGGTATTCGCGGACGAATTCGTTGTATTTGTGCCAGTTCGGCGCGCCGAGCAGGTCGCCCGAAAGCGTGCACTTGTTGACAACAAGGAACGTGCCCTTGGGCGGTTCGGCTTCGATTTGTTCGGTCGCGAACATTTCCTTGAGGTAGTATTCCTCCGCCGCGTTCTTTGCCGACTGTTCGTCTTCGAACGGAATGTTGAGCGGCTGCGCGCAGAAAAGCGGCTTTACGATGTTGTCGGAATCGGGCAGATTCTTGGCAAGCACCACCATTCTTTCGCGCTTTTCAAGCACAAGCTGGGCTATTTCGAAGAGCTGGTATGTTCTTTTTGACTCTTTTATAATGTCGCAAAGCTTGTTGAACGGGGCGTCTTCGGGGAAAATCTGAACGTCCATCGTGAAAGAGAACGGGGCTTGCGGACGCTTTTTGTCGAAATGCTTCTGCTTTTTGTTGAAGGGCTTTTTGCCTGAAAACTGTTTCTGTGCGCCGTCGCCGTTTTCGAACTTCGGGCGGCGTTTTTGGCGGAATTCGCCGTCGGACGGCTTTTTGTTGAAATGCTTTTTGAAGTTGCCTCTGGGGGCGAACGTGCGCGTCGGCTCTATCTTCGAGCTGGGTGTCCAAGCCGTTTGGAATTCGATGTTGGACAGTTCGCTCAAATCGACTTCGTTTGTGTTGTTTTTTGTGTCTTCTGGCATTTTTTTTCGGTTTTTTGTTGGTTAAAAAAGCAGGGTTTCGACCCTCGGCCAAAACCTTACTGAAATTATGGGCATCTATTAAAATGACTTTTTAAGTTAAATCAATTTCTTTTTTCTCGATATTTATGGAAAAAAAGCTTGATTTTTGAAAAATCAAAAACAATAATAACGCTCAATTAAAGGTTCATCATAATACTTTAACCAACAAAAACAGGTAATCACTATGAAAATTGCAAGATATGCTTTATTTATCGCGGCGGCTTCGGTTGCCGGCGTTGCGTTCGCCCAAACGGCTCCCCAGAATGCGGCTCCCACACAGGCTTCGCAGCAGACAGCCCAGAAAGACGGAGACTTTGCAGTAAAAGCTTCCGTTAACGACGGCGTTATTACTTTGTCCGTTTCGGGTAAGGCGGGCGCGTTGGATTCCGCTTCCGATTCCCTCAAGAAGGCTGTTGCGGCCGCTTTGAGACAGGCCGGCGTGCGTTCGAACATCGCCAAGGCTTTGGAAGCTACAATGGCGAACATCAAGGCCTATCTTTCCGACCCGAACGCCCCCGCTAAGGGCGACATCACTGTAAACGTTGTTCTCGAGCCCAAGCTTGACACGAACGAAATCGTCACGAAAGCCGAAGTTTTCGTAGCGGGCGAAAAGTTCTCCGCCAACACGAATTCGAAGTTTGCTGACGACGGCAGCGTTTCCACAACGGGTAGCGTTTCCAAGGTTGCCGAAAACGGCACTTCGCAGGACTTCTCCGTAAACACGGAAATTTCCTCCAACGGCGACATCACAGTTAAGGACGCTGCGGGCAGCACGGTTGCGATTTCCCGCACGGAAGCCGCTCAGGGTTCTTCCAACCTCGTAAGCTCTAACCTCGTTCCCAACGAAGTGGGCGGCGGTGCTTCCAACAGCGAAGTTATTCCGGATAACACGGTTGTAACTTCCGCCAACAACTAATTTGGACAATTTCGAAAAAGCCGACGAACTCGTCGGCTTTTTTTTGTGCCCCTACAAAACCTTTTTTTGTTGATTAAATCTTCCCGCAAAAGTAGCGTTTCAACGATGAGTATTTATAAGACGATAAAAGCCAAGCTTGCGTATTTGGTAGTTGTTTCGGTTTTGGCTACGGCTCTTCCGTGCTTTTACGTTTACAATTCGTTTTCGCGCAGGAACGACAAATGCGAAAACCAGATTGTGGCGGTGAAGTTGCTCGACGCCGTTGCGGAGTTTGCAAATTGCGTCTACCTAAAAGACAACAAGCTTCCGTTCGACAATTCCAAAATGCGCAATGCGGCGGCGCAGTTGTCGGGGTATTACGAATCGTTTTCGTCGAAAAACACGAAAGTAAAATCGCTCTTTTCGCAGTCGGCATTGGGGACGTTTCAGCAGCGCAAAATGCGCCCGAATGTGGTAACCGAAATGGCGGGCATAATTACGGAGCGCGCGTCGCTTTTTTCCGACTCCCGCACGGGGGTGAGGGTTTTGATGGAAACTTCGGGCGCGGCGTTGCCGTCGGTCTTCTCCGATACTGTTGCGTTGCGCTCGTTTTTGGCTTGGCTTTTTGCCGAAAACAAATCGGCGTCGGAGGCATCGGGGCTGTTCTCCAGAATATCGATACAGACCCGCGCAATGAACTACCGCTTGGGCAACACGCCTACTGCCGACGACTACAAAATAGACTCCGAAATATTCGAAAAAACCAACAAACTAAACGCCGTAATAACGCGTATGGAACGCCTGCTTGCGGGCTATGCGCAGGGCGTTTCCACGCGCGAGCAAATACTCGCGGAGGTTGACTCGTTTGAGTCGGCGATTTTTGAAATGTGGGTTTTGGCAAACAAGAATCTTTCGGAAATGTTGCGCTACAAACAGACGTTGCAGGCGGAGGCGCAGACGGCTTTCTGGGGGCAATTCGCGGTTTGGTTGCTGCTTATTCTTGCGGCGGCGGGGTTTATTTACGCTTCTATTGTCCGCGGAATTTCGCGCGTTTCGGAGATTGTTTCGCTTGCGGCGTCGGGCAACGTAGGCGGCGCGCGCGAGGTCTACGAAACGGCTTCGAAATCGTCTTTCGGCGAAATCAACGACGGCCTTTCCGCGCTGGTAAACTACATGGGCGGGCTGATTGAAATAAGCGAAAACATCGCCAAAATTTCCAACCGCCTCAGCCTTATGCTCAAGGGTATGGAGGCCACTAAAACCCCGCTGTTCATTGCAATCAAGGACACTTTTGCCGCCGCCAACAAACAGATAAAAGGCGACTACGACTTCGTAATTCAGGAAACGCAAAAGCTCGGCGACTGTTCGGTTGTCGTTTCCGAAATCGAAAAAAACCTCAAGAACGCGCGCAAATCAATCGCGCTTTTCAGGGAGAATATGGAGTCGATTTCGGGCGTTTCCAATTCAGTTTCCGAAAAGCTTGCCGAGTGCCGCGCGGTGTTCGGCAAGGTCGCGGCGGTGTCGGAGGCGTTCTCCGACGCGGCCGACAAGCTCAATTTGCTCGGGCTTAATCTTTCGGTGATTGCAAGCAAGCTCGGCGACAACTCCGACGGCGTTGAGACGCTCGCGGCGCAAATCCGCGTTGTTTCGCGCCAAATAGCGGTGTCGGTTATGGATATGGGCTACGCCGAGACTGCAATTTCGCGCATAATTTCTGAAACGCAGTCGGACATTATGCAGATTATCAAAAGCGGCGACTCCTGCGCGGGGCACTCGCGCGAGGCCGACGCGCTTTCGGGAACGTCGTGGGTGTCGGTTTCGGGCGTGGGGACTGTCGTGGCGTCGGTGTTCTCGTCGCTGCGCGGCAAAATTTCGCCCGCATACGACTTCGATATGTCGGTGCAGGACTTGGACGACATCAAAGACTCCATTTCCGATATGTCGCAAATCGTAAAAAAAGCGTCCGAAAACGTGGACGCTTTGCGTTCGAAAATCGGGCGATAGCTCAGCAGGGCGGCCAGCCGAGCTGCTTGCCGCCGAGAATGTGTATGTGCATGTGCGGAACGGTTTCGCCGGCGTCTTTGCCGTTGTTTATCACAACTCTGAAGCCGTTTTTCAGTCCGCATTTTTCGGCAACTTTCGGGGCTGCCAAAAGCAGGTGCGCCAGAATGTCGGCGTCGGCTTCGCCCGCCTGCGAAAGCCGCTCGATTGGCTTGACGGGGAAGAGCAGAACGTGGACGGGAGCCTGCGGGTTGATGTCGTTTATGGCGGCGCAATAGTCGTCTTGGTAGACGATTTTCGACGGAATTTCGCCCGCCAGAATTTTCTGGAATAAAGTTTTCATACCGCCGATTTTTTCAGGACGCCGCGTTTTTTCAAATAAAAAAAACTTTGAGGGCGGGAAAAGTTTTGCGGTATCCCGAAATGAAATCTTCAACAAATTCAAAGTCGGCCGCCTGTTCAAGCGCGAGCTTTTTCGTGCGGCGTCGGCCGCGCGGCGTCTGTGAAAGGCCGTTGACAACCAGCACCGCCTGCGGGTAGCCCGAAAGCCGTTTTGCGGCGGCGGCAAGTTCGGGCATTGCAAAAAGCGGCGCAAAGTGTCCGTCGGAAAAATCCAAAAACTCCATTTTCGCGTCGGGGTTGTAGACCGCCATAATCCGCTTTGCAAACTCCGCAAGCGAAACGTTTGTGCCGTCTTTGAGCGCGGAACGCACTCCGCCCGTTGCAAGCGCGTAGGTCTCGCGCCCCAGCGGCGAAGTTCCCGCAAGCAGCGCGTTCAAAAGCAGGTATTTTTCGGCTGTGGCGGCGGGCGGTGTCGGGGTGTCGGGGCGTGTTGTCATAGCAGGTTTTGTTGGGTGTCGGCTTGGGCGTCGGAGTGTTTCAAAAGCCAGTCGAGCGTGACGTTTTCGAAGCCGTCGAATGAGCATATTTTCACGAGCACAAGCGCGCAGGCGAGCGCGTCGAAAAGCGCGCAGTGGTATTTGCGCCTGTCGGGCGGGCAGAATTTTTCGGCGCAACGCTCCAGCTCCCCGAAAAGCCCCAATTTTTCGACCACGTTGGAAAGCTTTGCGGAATCGAGCCTGAACAGCCGCTTTGCAAGCACGCAGGTATCCACATACGGCGACCAACTTGCGCACTGCCGCCGCGTGAGGGGGTTTTCCACTATCGGCGGCGCGGGCAGAACGTGGCGCAGCATTGTGTCTTCGGCAACGGCGTTGTGTGCCGCAAAAACCCCTTCCGTCCGCATTCGGCAGAAGGCGGGAACGTCGGCCGAAAACGGCGCGAACGTTTTTGCGCGCGCGTCGGTTATGTCGAAAAACTTGGCGTCGGCGGCGGGAATGGACGTTTCGGGCGCGCAGATGCGCGTGGCGCATTCGGCTATTTCGCCCCCGAGTATTTTCACCGCCCCGTATTCCACTATGCCGATTGTTTTCGAGCCTTCGAAATCAATCGCGAATATCGGGCGGTCTATATTTTTCATCTTGCCCATTTTTTTTTCTGTGCAAATATTACGGATATGGATACTGAAAATTTCAAGATTTTTATTAACGAGCTTGCCGATCTCAGCGGCGACTACATCGCAAAATCTTTCGGCAAAAACATAGACGTCGATTTCAAAAAAGACCACTCTCCCGTAACTGAGATAGACAAAAACACAGAGCTTATGTTGCGCGAGGCCATTCAAAAAAAATTTCCCTCGCACGGAATAATCGGCGAGGAATTCGGAAACATCAACGAAAACGCCGAATTTGTCTGGGTGCTCGACCCCATCGACGGAACGAAATCGTTCATCACAAAAGTTCCGCTTTTCGGCACGCTCATCGGGCTGCAATTTCAGGGCAAGCCCATTGTCGGCGCAATCAACCAGCCAATTCTCAAAGAGCGCATCGTAGGCGACTGCAAAACGTGTCTGTTCAACGGCAAGTCCGTCCGCGTTTCCGACAAAAAAACTGCCGAGGGCATGACGCTGCTTACTTCCGACAGCCGCTACTGCGCCGATCTGCACGGGGCGAAGCAATGGAAGGCTCTCGAAAACAAGGCGGCAATTTCACGCACTTGGGGCGACTGCTACGGCTACATGCTCCTTTGTCGCGGTTTGGCGCACGTTATGTGCGACGCCCTTCTCGAAGTTTGGGACTTCACTGCGCTGCTTCCGGCTCTCGCGGGCGCGGGCGCGGTTTATTCCGACTGGCACGGCGGGCAGAACATCGGGCACGACGGCGGTCTCATTGCTTCGTGCACGCCCGAGCTGCACTCCGAAATTCTTTCGATAATCGGTTTGTGAAATCGGGCTTGATGGAACGTTTCTCTTTTCTTCGGCAATAGTCACATACTCAAGTATGCTCCTATCGCCTCGAAAATCAAAGCCGTCCCCTGAAGCCCAATTTGACAAACCTTCTCCTTAAAAAGTGCGTTTTTTAACTTTCCTAAAGCGGCGCGGGTTGAATAAAATTCAATCCCGCTTTGTCTGTTCATTAAGGTTTGTGATTAGAGCTTTCAAGCTATTGAACTTTGTTCAATGTGGATATAAACAGAAAAGGCGCGGTGTTCAACCGCGCCGAATAAGACAGACCGCCGCAAGTGTAGGCGTTTGTTAAAGCGGAAATT
>CAKTTC010000022.1 GCA_934613645.1 uncultured Opitutales bacterium
ATAGCCGCGTCAACGGTCGCGTCCTTTTTCTGCTTGCGCTCAATGGCTTCGGCGACATTCGCTGCCGCCGCCATATCAAGAGCGCATTCCACCAATTCAGTAATTTTCGGGAACGCCCTGAACACAGCCGCAAGCAGTTGAATAATCGCCGAAACCATAACTTTCTACGCCCCGAAGAATCCCTTGATGATGGAAACCACGCCGTCAACCCAGTTGGTCGAGCCCTGCAAAATGCCGCCGAGCACAACCAGAGCCGCGCCGATTACCGCGCCCTTTTTCGTCAAAAACGCGCCGAGCGTTTCCTTCCAAGTTTTCTTCGTTTCTGTTTTCGTTAAGTCTACTTTTTCGTCTGCCATAGTTTAGCCTTTCTATTTTGTTATTTTGGAGTCAACAAGCCTGCGTGTGAGAATCTTGTCGATTTCCTGCGCCGTCGTGAAATACGGGCTGGTGAACATTTTTCTGCCCGCAAGCGCGTTTACGATTTCGCGGCACTTTGCCTTCGCCGCCACGGCGTCGGTCGATTCAAGCAATCCGTCGAAGACGTATTTCAGGTAGATGTCGGAAGCCAAAAGCCCTTCGGCAACGGGAAGCGACTTGATGTAGTCGTAGTCCTGCGCGGCCTTCGCCAAGCTGCAGATTGCGTAGGCGGGCAGTTTTGCGCCGTCCACCACAAAGCCCGCGGCTTTGAGCTCTTCGTAGAAATTGGGATTTTCAACTTCGTAGGCAGCAACACAGCGCGACGGGCACGTCAACAATGCGGTGCGCTTGGGCGTGCCTGCGAACTTGTCCGTGTGCGCCAGCAGATACTGTGTACAGAGCCTGCGCATACGGCTGTTTTCGAGTTTCTGCGCGGCGGGCGCGGATTTGTTGGGCTCTTCGTTTTCGGAAAACTTGGCGGAAGTCGTGTTCTTCCAAGATTCGAAGAGCGTCGCAACGTCTGCGGCGTTGTCCTGATAGACCTTTACGGCGGCGTCCCATTCGGAGTCGCCCGCGTTGATTGCGGCTATGTATTCGGCGGAAAGTTCCGCGGAAGTTTTGGCGTTTGCGGTTGCCGCAAACGCAATTACGGAGATTATGGAGAGTAGTTTTTTCATCTTGTCCCTTTCTTATTTGGAAATTTTGGAGTCAATCAGGCGTGAAGTTAGTTCTTTGCTAACGGCTTGAATTGTCGGCGGAATGTCCAAGCCCGCCAAGATGTATGCCTGCTTTACTTCGTTGACTTTTGCTTTCGCCTTCGCCGCGTCGGACATAGTAAGCAGGCTTTTGGCGACTATCGACGGATACAGCGAACTGCGCACGCATTCCGACGAAGGCAACGCCATAGCCGTTTCCGCGTCGCCGAACCACGCCGCGAGCGCGAATTTTGTTCTGTCGGGAAGGGCTACGCCGTCCACGACAAAGTCGGCGGCTTTAACCTGCGCATACCATTCCGCGCCCTTTTGCGGAACAATCTTGCCGCAGCCGATGCGAACGAACGCAATGTCCGACATCGGCAGCATTTCCTCATAGTGCCTGTCGCAGAGCTTGCCAAAGATGCGCAACAGAGTCGAATTTTCGGCTTTCTGTTCCGCCGTAAGCCCCGAGTCGTCGAACTTGGCAAACGCCGAAGTTTTCCAGTTTGCCCAGATGCCGAGCAGGTCGGCTTTGTTGGCCGTAGCCCAGTCGCGCTGGACTTGCATATCCTTTGCGAGCGCGTTGTATTCGGCTACAAGTTCCGCCTGAGTTTTCGCGAATGCGGAGATTGCCAAAACCGCCGCAAGTAGTGTTGTGATTGTTTTTTTCATTTTTTGATTTTCCTTTCTTGAAATTAGTTGTCCTTGAGTAGTTCGCCGATTTCGAGCTTCTCGAAGCCCGACGCCCTGTGGAAGTCCCTCCACATATACCAGTAGAAGGTGTTTTGATACGCCGTGGCGGCCGCGAAAAACCCGCGCTTCTGCCCGATATACCACAGCCGCTGCTCGACGTAGTTTTCCACTTCCGCGCGAACCGCCAAGCCGTCGCGAACAGTCTCGACTTGTTCTATAACCGACACGGCTTCGAGCATATCGTCGAATTCGTCCGCGAACGCCGAACCGAAAAACAAAAGAACAAATATTGATATTATTAACTTTTTCATAATTTATTTTACCTCTTTGAAGTCTCCGTAGTATTCTATTTTCACAGGCCGCCAAAGCTTGCGGGAGTTGAATATTTCGCCCTCGGTTGTGGTCTGTCTCCAGCAAAGAACCGTCGTTTCGGGGTCGGAAAGAAACTTCCGCACGTAATCGCCCCAGACAACCCACTTGTAGCCTGCCGCCAAGTTTTCCGCGCTGGAATTGTTGCCCTTGCCCTTCCTTGGGTAGTTTGTCTTGTCGAGCGTGTTCAGCCCGATGTAGACGGGAACGGCGCGCTCTTCGGTCGAGTCAATCGACGGATAAATCCAAATGGCGGTTATGCCGTAGCTGCCGATTGCTCCTACCGAAGAGTTGAAATTCGTAAGCTGCCCCTTTACGCCCCAACAGCCGCCTGCGGGATTGGATATGTCGCCGCGCCAGTAGAAGACTTTGGGCGTCTTGTCGGTGATTTGCGGGTGCATATTCGCCACTTCGGAATTGTTCAGGGCTATTGTCGTAGTGAAGTAGCCGTTGTTGCCCCACCTATCTATGCCCTTGATTTCCGTGTCCGTCCACCACCTGAGCACGGCTGGCGTGCTGTTTTTCGCGGGCGCGGGCTGCGTGTCGATGAACAGCCTGAAATCCTGCCGATAGCTCTTTTGCTTTTCGAGCAGCCAAGAAAAGTCGATTCCCGTGGAAACCGCAGCCGAGCCGTTGTATGTCGTGCCCAAAAGCCCGTCGCCGAGCGTGAGTTTTTTCAGGTTCGATATGTCCGACTTCGTGGCTATTCCGTTTTTCTCGAAAAAGTTTTCGGGATAGAACAGCCGCCCGTCGTTGTAGACCTGAACAAGGCTCTGCGCAAACAGCGCGTTGGCCAGCGTTAGAAGAATTACTGTTAAGCTTTTTTTCATTTTTGCGATATTTCAATTCGATACATTTTTTTGCCGTCAACCGCCTTGACGAAAAACGCGTTAAGCTCCACAATGTCGCCGTTGTCGGCGGTGATTTCCACTCCGCCGCCCGACATCAAAAACGCCGAAATGGGAATGCGCTTGGTGTCGCGCTCTTCGGAACTTTTCGGGTCGCCGATTTCGGCGGGAACCCAGTAGTCCTTGCCGCGCGGCGATTCCTCTTTTGCGCATTGCCAAATTCTCATTTTGCTTAGTCGTGGGAAAGGGGTTGTATTTTTACGATGTCGCCGTTGCCAGCCGCGTTGAGATACACGCCCAGCGCGTCGCGCCTGCAGAAAAACTTCGGCGTGCCCGCGGCTATCGAAAACCCGCTTGGCGCGTCGGCGGCGGTGAACGCGTAGGTAAGCTCCGTTTTGCACTGAATCAAAACGTGCGTTGCGCGCGCGGGTATCTCCGCCATTTGCGAAAGTTTTTTCGCGCCCTTGAGCGAAACGCTCTTGAATGTTTCGGGAATCGCGAAGAGGTCTATTTCCTGATTGTTTTGGTTTACGTTCATTTTCTTATCCTTATGGTTTTTTCGCGCGTGCGCATTTGGCGTTCCATTTGCCTGTCGCGCACCGCGTAGCCTATGTTGCGGCGAACCTGCGACTTCGCCAGCTGTCCGTTCTGCGCCAAAATGTCCGAATACGCCAGCTCCACCGCGGCGTCGGCGAGGAATGCGGGAATTTCGGGTTTGCGTTTGCCCGAATAGTCGGGCGCGCGCTCCTGCCAGAAGACGAACACGCTTTCCTTGCAGTCGCTGGGCACGCGGATTTTGTCGCCGAACTGCCGAACCTTGAGCGCGGGAAGGGCGACGTCGTATTCGCGCGGGTCGAGGTTGAACGCCCGCAGAAACATTTTTGAGTCGTCAAGCTCTATGTATTTGAACTTCCCGTCGGCAACTACGGGCGTTTCCGAAACGTCGCAGGTTTCGTTCCACTCCCAGTCTTCCCAAAGCTCCGCAACGCGGGCGGCAAGCAGCGTCGCCCAGTCGGAAATTTCGTCGAGGTCGTCGTCGGAGATTTCCTTGTAGTCGCCCGTAAGAATCGCAAGGCGTTTGAGAACTTCGTTGAAGGCTATCGTTTTCATTTTTTTGAAGCGGGCATAAACACCGTGCCCTCCTTCGGTTTGAATTTGCACTCGAAAATCGGGTTCGTTCTTTTCAGATACGGAATGTATTCCGGGTCGGCGAACGGCGAGAGGTTGTTTTTGCGCATATACTCGTTTTCGGCGTGGCGCTTGATGCGCAACTGGTTTTCCAGAAACGGGTCTACGCAGATTTTCATTTCGCCGCGCAGTTTTCCGCGGGCGTCGTAGATTCCCGCGTTGCCGTCGCGCAGATGCTTGGACATTTCCGCCTGTCGCTCTATCGCGCGCTTGAGCTTCAGCCGCCTGATTTTCTCAAGCAGGCCTATCACCAAGGCTGCCGTTTCGTCGTCGAGTGAGTCGTGCATTTCCGTCAAGGGCGGGGCGGTTTTGCCGCCCCGTCGGGGTTAGTCGATTTCCGTGAGCTCGGGAAGCTTTATCACCTTCAGCAGAATCACCACTTTGCCGTTGTCGATATCGGCGAGCTTCTTGCCCGTCATCGAAGAGAACGTCGCAATAATTTGCTTGCCCTCGGCATACGCCTGTTTACCCGCGCCCGCCTTTTCGAGTTCGGGCGAAGCCGCGTTTGCGTTGAGCTCCTGCGAGACAAGCAGAGCGGCCTCCGCGCCCGACACGCCTATTTTCATAGCGGTCGAGTTGAACGCGGTGTCGCTTGCGTCGCTAAATCCCGTCGAGACCGAAGCCACAACCTCCACAAGCGAACGCTTGTCGGTCGTCATAATCGTCACCGCCTGCGCCGTGGCGGCGGCTGCTTGCGTGAGGTCGCTTGCGTCGATTTCGGCAATGTAGTTTGCGCCAGAGGCGCGCGCCATTGTTACCAAATCCAAGTTTTCAATTTTCATAAAAATCCTTCCGTTTTTTGATGTTTGCAAAGCGGGCGACGGTTCCGCGCCGCCCGCGCGCCGTTAGGCTGCGGGGGTTATCTTCGCGCAGCCCGTCGGATTTCCGCGCAATCCGAAAATCGCAATAATCTGTTTCGACGTTCCGCCGCCGTCGTTGGGCAAATCCTGCACAACGGGCTTCTGCGTCGTCAGCAGCTCGAAGCCGCCCGACTGCGCTATCGGGCCCTGCGGAATCAGGTAGCAGGTGCGCTTCGACAAATCGGTCTGCTTTTCCAAGTTGCCGTATTTGGTGAAGTTGAGGTTGCGGCTTCTGATGAGCTCCACCGTGCCGCTGTCGAGCTCGAGAACGTTTATCGAGCGCGTAATCTTTTCCTTCGTCGGGTCTTCCACAAAGCGGCGGATTGCCTCCGCGCCAGTAGAGGTTTTCTGCTCCACGGAAAAGTTCGTGCAGCGACGCTTGAACTGGATTCCGCAGTAGGCGTCGTAGACTCCCGAAAAGCCCGTCTTTGAATACGCGGCCTCCAAAACGTCTTCGAGCGCGTCAAGGTCGAAGTTGTCCCAGTTGCCGTTGTAAATCTGCTCGGCGTCGGGGCGGAATATTTCGGGAACGGGACGCGTCTTCTGCGCCGTCGCCGAAATCCAGCTGCCTACGCCGCGCGTCTGCATACCGAGCGTGTCGGTCGGGTCTCTCTGGTCACGCGAAGAGCACAGCTCGCGGTCGATAACAACGTGGAGCGCGCGCAGACTTTTCGTGACCTCGCGCGAAAGAAGCTTCGGTTCGGGTTTCGAGCCTTCGGGAACAACCCCCGCGCGGTCGGTGAAATACCCCGCAAGCAAACCTACGCGGACGGAATGCTTCCAAAGTTCCGCATTGGTTTCTATGAGGTCGTAGTTTTTCGACTGGTTAATCGGGGGCTTGGCGGGTTCGTTGTCTGGCTCGCCGCCCTCGCGCGCTTCGCCGGGTGTGTCGGCGGGGTGCTGGTCGGTGTAGTTCGACTGCGGGCCCGCCTTGGCAACCCTCGTGTAAAAGGGGGTTTCCTCGCCGAACGCCTCGAAAATCTTGTCGGCTATACTCGGACGCACTCCCTTTGTCGTGTTTGTCATTGTAATACCTTTTGGCATATTTTATCCTTTTTTGATGTTTGTTGTTTTTGGGTTAAAGCAAGTCTTCGATTTGCTCCACTACGTTGTAGGGAGTGGCCTGTTGCCAGCCTCCTTGCTTTTTTCGGGGTGCTACTTGAAGGTTTTTCGCGGGTTGGTTTTTCGACGCCATAACCGCGGGCGCGGCGGGTTTGCGCTTTGCGGGCGGATTGAGCGCGGGCTGCTTTTTTGCGGCGGCAGTCTGCAGCTTTTTCATAACGGCCACGGTCTTCGAGCCGTAGCGCTTCAGCATCTGTTGGCCGATTACAAAACTCAGAGCCGCCTCGCGGTAGCCCGCTATCGACTTCAACACGGGGAATTTCGTTATCGCCGTATTGACTTTCACCGACAGCTCGCTTGCGGGGTCTTTCAAGTCGGGGAACGCCGCCGTCAGCCTTTCGTCGAAAGCCCTGTTGCTTGCCAAGAACTGCTTCCTTGCGGGAATGTTCTTGCGTATTGCAATGTCGGCGTCGGCTTTCACCTTGCGGACTTCCGCCTTTGTGAACCTGTGTGTTTTGCCGTCGGCAAGCCGCACTTCAGCCAGATACTCGTTTCCGTCCTCGTCAACCTGCGGCTCGGCGTTTTCGAGCGAAGACGCCCACTGGTAGGCGTCCCAAGCTTCGCGTTCAACCTTGGCAAGTTCGTTTTCGTCTCCGATGTTGCCGAAGGGCATTTGCGAATCCACGGGAATCACCTTTTCGGCAAGCAGCTGCTTTGCCTTTCCGTCAAGCTCCGCCGCCGACTTCTGCAACGCGGCAACCTTCGCCGAAAGACTGTCGCGCTCTGCGCGCGCGTCCTTGTATTTCTTGCGGAGCTTTGCCTGCGCGCGGTTGAAAATCGCCTGCTGCTCGGGCGTGAATCCGTCTATCGCGTCTTCGTCCGAGTCGTCTTCGCCGTCGGAACCGTCCTCGTCTGCGTCGTCGTTTTGCCCGTCCGCGTCGGGCGGCAAATCGTCGTCGCCAAGGTCGGCGTCGTCCTGCTCTCCGTCGGCGTCTCCGCCTTCGGGATTACCTTCATCACCCCCTGTGCCTTCGTCGTCGAATTCGGCAGAGCCGCCTTCGTCAACCTGTGCATCGGGGCTGTCAACATCTCCTAAAAACGCCGAAATGTCGTCAACGACACTATCGGGAGTGGAAGTCGCGGGTTCGGGCGCGGAGATTACCTGCCCTTGCGGTGCCGCGTGCGCGTCTGTGTTGTTTTGATTTTCCATAGTTTTAAGCCATCGTTTTACCGAACGATTACGGGTTTCTTGATGATACCTTCCCACCATACTAAAGGCGACTCATCAAGTTATTTTTTTCCGATTCCGAAAATAACCCCATTCTTGACCCGAGTTGCATATCGTTTTTTGCGGAACAATTTGCCGTTCAATACACTTGCGTAAAATTTGAGATACAAAAAACGCAACTTGCACGCGGGGCGCAAGTTGCGAAAAGCTTGGTGAATTATTGCGAATATATCGCCTTTTTGGGAATATAAGGATTATTCGGTATTATTGGGAATATATAGAACCTGTCAAAATCTCGGTTTTTCCATCAATAGGTTCGTATACCTTTTCGAGCACGCCGAAGTGTATTTGTCAAGCAAATCGCCCGAAAGCTGCTCCAGCCAATACACCCCTCCGCAGGCGTGGGCGCGGGTTTCCGCAGAACCGCAGTCTGGCTCCGACGCCGCCCGCCGCACGTCGGCGCACGTCCGCGTTGACCATTGTCCATACCCCGTTTGAGGGACAACCAGCGACGCAGAACCCGCGCTTGGCACTCTCCGCGCCCGCAGACAACGCCGCATTGCCCATATGTCCATACCGCCCAGTGACGACCTCAGCGCGGCGGCGGGTTGAGTTGAACTCAGTTGATTCCCGCGCGTAAGTGCTTGATACACAACGACAGCAAAAACCTTGTAGCCAACTTTGTAGCCAACTTTTACCGCCCAACCCGCACGTTTTACCTCCGCCAAAACCTCCGTGGGAAAAAACTTTTTTGAACAGCATAATGCGTTTTTTGGGCGAAAACCGCCGAAACGGGCGGTATTGCCTCTCTCAAAAACAGCCTGTGTGTATAGTTTAAACATCTGTCGTAGGTCGAAAAAAAATATAAAACGCGCCCCCTCATTTTTGCCGACGACAACGCCGACGGCGCGAACCTCGGTTGCCCTCGCAGCCAGACTCGGCGGGCACGCGAACCGACTTTATCGCGCGGGCAATTTCGGCGCACGCTGCGGCCGTTTGTGTATTGCCTGCCGCAAGCTCGTTATTTGCTGTTTTTTTTACAGCCGACAAAAAACGTGATTTTAAGGATTGTAGATAGCGTCGCATAATTATTTAGATGTTTAAATGCCGTTTAGTTTTATGATTATTTAGAAAGCTGAATTGATTTTAATGTCAACAAAAAACTTGATTTTTGATGAATTATCTAAATCCTAATTAGTATGAGTAATCTCCTATACACAGAATTTTTAGCCGTTTGCTTGCAAAACAAAACAAACCCGTCCGCGTGGGCAGTTGCGAACGGATTGTCAAACGGAACGCCTACGTATATAAAAAAGGGTGTCCGTCCGAAGCTTGAAACAGTGAAAAAAATGGCAGAGAGCTGGAACAGTAAAACCGCAAAAAAACGAATTTGTATTGCCTATTTAAAAGACGAAATCGAAAGGCTGGGGTTTGGGCTCGACGAAATACAAGTCGGTGAAGGTTCGTCGCCCGCAGATTTATCGACATTGGACGACGACCTGAAAACGGTCCAGCGGTTTATGAATCAAAAACCTATCAGGGAGTCTATGCACAAGCTCGCTTTGATATTAAAAGTAGCCGAGCGCGAAGAGCCCGCCAATCTCATTGAGCAAGCGGAAAATTTGGCACTTATGCAGCGCGCGCGGCGCAAGAAAAAAAATACAAAAACCGCATAAAAAAATTACTTTTAACGCCGCGCAACACGCCGCAAACCCAGTAAACAAAGGGCTTGCGGCTTTTTTGTATTTTTCTTACAAAATCCCTTGACAAAATTACGGAAATCGTAATTGTAAAACACGATGATAATAAACTTTAAAGACAAAGACTCGGAAAAGGTATTTAACGGCGAACACGCCCGACGGATACCGACAGAGCTACAGCGGCGCGCTCAGATTAAGCTTACGTTGCTTGACGCGGCAAGCTGCCTTGAGGTGATGCGCGTTCCGCCGTCAAACCACCTTGAAAAACTAAAGGGCAACAGAAGCGACGAATGGAGCATCAGAATTAACGACCAATGGCGGATTACCTTTAAATACAATGCAGACAAAAAGAATTTTTACGATGTATCTATAGAAGACTACCACTAAAAGTATTAACGAAAGGAATTTTATGATTACGGAAAAACATATCGTAACCCCCGGTGAAGTGATTTTGGAAGAGTTTATCAAACCCCTTGGGCTTACCCAGAAAGAGGCGGCAAAGGGACTGGGCATACCGCAAAGCCGACTAAGCGAACTTGTAAACGGCAAACTGCGCATCAGCGCGGAATACGCCCTGCGCCTGTCCCTCTTTTTTGGAATGGACGAGCAGACGTGGCTCAATCTCCAGAATAACTACGACCGCAAAGTTTTGGAGCAAACAAAAGCAAAAGCAATCCGTAGGCAAGTGCACCTTTACGAGCCCGCCTGCGCTTAAATAAATTCGTCGAACATAGCAATAATAGCGGCGCACAGCCAAACCCTTGGAGCTACTGGCAAATAATCCAGCAGCTCTTTTTTTGTCATATCAAACACGCACGGCTGCCGAAGCGCGGCTACAAAATCAAATTCTGTCTGGACGGGATTTTCGCGGGTTCGTCGTCGGCTCACATTTGAGCTTTTACAAAAACAAAGCCGTAAACGCAACCCAAAACATTTTCTAATCAACGAAACTGAAATTTTTGTGTATTAAAACCATTTTGAATATCGTGCCTAAATTTGAGAATCGAATAAATTTGGGCAATAAACAATCGGCGCGTGTCGTAGTTTAAAATACTTAGTTTAGGATAAAGTTTCCGTAATTGAGAATCTATTGTTTGCGATGCATACGTTGGAGTTGTTAAGATGCTGGCAACATTACCTTGTTTATCTAAAGTATCAATAACATTGTTGCTAATTTCAAAGAAATCCCAAACGGATATGTCTGTTTTTATATCAAGCGTAGAATTGTAAATATCGACAATAGGCAACACTTCATTTGCATACCGATTCAACATCCAAGTATTTACAGCTACAAAACCTTTTGTTTTTTCGTTCAGCTTTTTGTAGGCAGGATATTTTTGTTCTAGGCGAAATTTCACGATTTCTGACTCGTTAATCCAATTTTGAGGAGACGTAATAATTGATGTGTTGGATATTTCTTTTGTTTGAGCAAAAGAACGTATTATCTGAACAGACATCATACTTGCATCTGAATACGATATATCTTTTTTTGGAGAAAAGAAGAAGTATATAACGACGTATACCCCGAGAGCAAAAACGGCAATTTTAAGCAGGCAACCAATCAAGAATGTTGAAACAACAAGCACCCCAGCGGCACACCAAAAGAACGCTGAACGAATAAACTCTAATAAACTTTTCATAAATTTGAACATAATTCCATTTTTTTACGCATCAAGTTTTTTATTTTTTTGCTTGCAATCTAAATTTAGTTTAGTTTTCTGTTTATTTAGTTTTCTAAATTGCAAACTCAAAAGGAGCACAAATGGAATCAAAAACAGAACTCACAAGCCAAATCAAAACCTGCGCAGACTTGCGCGCTGCACTTGCCGATTATTACGGCACAGAAAACTACTACGTCCTACCTTATGCCGACGATTGCTTTATAGCGCGCTTTGTTATGCGCTACACCGACGGCGTCCGTAAAATGGCACAGCTCACAGAGGGCTACTGGCTGCTCGACGCGCTGCAATCATTGATGCCGAAAATCAAATGCAACATCTACACGCGCGAATTTGCCCTTGTCAGACTCACCGTCGAAGACACCCGCGGCACACTCGACATCTTGCCCGACTCCGACGCCGAGCCGAAGTTCCGCCAAATCATTCCGTTCACGGATTTCCCGTCGGGCACGTTTGAAATGTATATCGAAAACGGCGTTCTGCTGCTTCCGCGTGAACATTAAATTTTAACCTCAAAACAATCAAAACAAATAGAAATCATTATGGGCAGAAGAAAAAAGACTCCACAGTTTACCTGCCAGCAGGAATACCCTGTTGACGTAAAAATCGACATCGAAGCCACCACAAAAAAGTGGCTCTCCGAAAACAAACCCTACGGCGGCGACAACCCCGACCAGAAATCCGCGCTAATCCACAACGGCGCGGTATTGATGGCGGCAGACACCCCGCAGGAAGGCTGGACGTGGGACGCAATGCGCCGCATCGAAAACTACCTCGATAGCGTGCCGCTCCCGCGCAAACGCCCAGACGACTACCGCCTCGAACGCGGCGTCTTTGAAATCCACGACGCCGCCGCGCGCCACCGCAGCCTGCGCCACGTCTACTACGCGGGCGGCACTTGGCACGTTGAAACACTCGCTTTTATTTAGGAGGATTTATGCGCACCGTAGACATTACAAAAGCCCTGAAAGAGGTTGCCGCGCGGAAAATTTCCGAGCGCGCAGTCCTGATTTTCGACCCCGAAGGCACGCTCACCGACGCCAAGCCGCTGTCGGGCCCCAACGCTCGTGATTTTTGGTTTCGCGAATGCAAACGCCGCGCCCGCGCTTGGCCGACCGAGCAGGGCGCATACACGCTGCTTGAATTCGACCGCGGCTTTTTAGTCCACGCCGAACGGTTTTCGACGAAAGCCCCAAAACGCCCAGTTGCAACCTACTAAATGAAAACAAAAGGCGACTTCGCATTCTCCAAGCAGGGAGGGCAACACCTCTACCGCGACCCGCGCACGGGAATCTTTCTTACAAGGTTCACCGTCCGCGGCCGCGCGTATAGGCTCTCCACCGGACAGCGCGACGCCCGCGCCGCGCAGGAAGCCGCCTATCAACGCTATTGCGACATCTTTTTCGGCAAAGCCGAGCCGCAAAAACAGCGCATTTTAACCACCGCGCCGACGTTCGCCGAACTCACAAAAGTGTTTCTCGCGGAAATCGTCTCTTTCTCTGGGCAGCGCGTCTCGCAGGCAAGCGCGCGCGGCTACGTCAACACACTTGCGCGCGTCATCGCCGCAACGTTCGACCGCCCCGAAACCGTCCGCATCGACAAACTTTCGCCCGCCTTGCTCAAGGCATACCGCGCCGCCAGATACACCGCGCGCGGGCTAAACATCGCAAAAGACAAAGACCTAATCCTAAACTATTCGCTGAATTCCGAACAGACAAACGCGCTTTCGGTATTTTCGAACGACGCCATTCGCCTTTACAAAACGCACGGCTGGAAAATGCCCGAAGGCGTGATGGAACTTAAAGACGCGTCGAAGCTCCCCGCCAAAAAGCCCGACTTCACGCCGATTGACGACGCCACCGACAAGCTGATGATACGCCTTGCCGCCGCCGCGCTCGACTCCGCCGCCGAACTGCCCGAAAGCGAAGCGCGGCTGATTCCCAGCCCCCAAACCGCCGTAATTTACGAGCTCGCGCGGTTCTGCTCGCTAACGAATAAGGAAATCCAAAACGCCCGCTGGAATTGGATTGCACCCGAACACAACAGAATACGCATCGCGGGCAATTCAGAATTTTCCACCAAGCGCAACGCAAAAGACAGACAAATCCCCGTCTCGCCCGAGCGCGTCGCCCGCTGGATTGCCGCACTTCCGCACGCCGACGACACCCAATACATCGTGTCCGCCGAAACCGAAACAAAACGCCTCGACGCCACCGCGCGCACCGCCAACGAATGGATAAAGCGGTTCATTCCCGACCGCAAAAAGGGGCTGCACGAACTGCGCAAGATGGCCACCAGCGACTTCCTGCGCGCCACCAACGGCGACGTCTACAAAGTAGCCGAAACCATCGGCGACGACCCGCGCACAATGCTCAAATACTACGCCAGCGTTCTGGATATGAACATTTCCGCCCTTTAACCCAAAATATAACCAAAGGAATCACAATGAACGAATACGAAAGACTGCGCGCCGAACTCCGCGGCGTGTTAGACCAAGTGGCAAACCTCACGGAGGAAAACGCAAAGCTCAAAACCGAAAACAAAGAGCTCACCGATTGCGTCCGCGCGTTAAAGGAACAGCTTGAAGACTTCGACAAAGGCGACGTTGCCGCGCTTGCCAAGCCCATCGAATGGCATTTCTGCGGCGGCGGAATTTGGAAAACGGATTCAATCGGCGGTTTTATGAAATTTGTCATATCCGAATACGGCAGCCCGCCGCTCTTTGCCATCGAAACCGAAATCGAAGGCGAAAGAACCGTTATCGAGCAGGGCTACACTGCGCGGGAAGACGCCGAAGCCGACGCCCAAAGATACGCCGAATCTATGGCTTATTTTCTCTGCGGAGGTGAGAAATGAACTACTTTTACTACAAAATCAAATCGCCCGACGTAATAGCATTGCTCGAAGGCAACCAGCAAAAACGCATCGAAGGCTTAAAGAAAGCCTTTGAATTTGCCGACAGATACGGCTTCGACGTCGGTTCGGCGAACGACGGCATTTACGCAAGCGTTGATATTTCCGTTGTCGGCGTGCCCGAAGAATTGAAAAAATATTTCAAGCGAATGCCGCGCGGGAATTACTGTCCGAAGAAAAACAGCAAAATTGCGCGCGGCTTCGGCGAACAAATAAAAGCCCTGAAAATCAAACTGGACAGCCCGTTTAAGCTCGTTGAAAAAGAAACGGGATTTACTGCGGACATCGTGTTTGATGTGGCTGCGCGTCGCGTGGGAACTCCCAAAGTCTTGCCCGCAGGCGACGCCTATTTTTTGCAAATCCCGAGCCTTTCGGGCAAACCGCCGTTCGACTCGTGCGAAAACTACGAAGCCGTAAAAGAATGGCAAGTGCAAAAAGCTATTGATGAACACTGCAACGGAAAGGAGGAGAAATGAAGAAAGTTTTAAAACTAAGGATTGTGAAGTTTGATGCTGCGCTTGCAGCGCAACTGTTGAAGGCGGAGGGGTTCAATTGGCTTAACGATGACTCATTTCACATTAGCATCTATAACAACGGCGGTTTTGTATTGCGAAGGGAAAGAATTACAATCCCACTCAAAAAATACAATACATTTAGCTCGCTTTCTTTTGAAGACAATGCCGAACGAGACAAATACCTTAAAAACGTTATCAAATGGATTTCGGAAGAGCAGTTTCCCACGACGGACGGAAAACTGGAAGTGGGAAAAACGTGTTATATCTCCCCGTTTAAACAACGCCCGCACGGCAAGTGGCTAAAAGGAAAGTTGTTGGCCATTCTCCCTGCTCGCATAGAAGGCCGTTATATTATTGAGGATTCCGACCGCCCAGAGGGGTTTTCTCGCTGGGAATGCGCGCGCCCAATCAACCCTTGCATACAGCCGAAAATCAAAAACGACATTTACACTTGGGAGATGGAGACAAAATAATATGGACAAAGCATACGATGTAATCGCTTTCCTTTGCTATCTGTCGGCAGGCGGAGCGGCGGTAAGAGAGCATACCGCGTTTACAATTCTTCTTCTTTTTACCGCAACGGCGGCGTTCCTGCACGCCCGACTAATCGAAATTTTAAAAAGATTGAACGATGAGCAAGAGAGACCAGATAATAGAAAAGATTAAAAAGCTTCTGCGCAGGGCGGCGGACAAAAACGGCAACGCCAACGAATGCAAACTTGCAATGATGATTGCCCAGCGGCTCATCGCCGAATATAAAATCGACAAGGGCGTGCTGGACGAATCCGACGGCAAGCCCAGCGTCGAACGCCGCTACTTTAAAATCACCCAGCGCGCGCAGGAAATTCCCT
>CAKTTC010000023.1 GCA_934613645.1 uncultured Opitutales bacterium
CATTCCGACACGATTAAGCGTTTGCTCGGAGAAAAGTAATCTACCCCTCCCACGAAGCCCTCAGTTCGGAATTTAGTCTGCCGAGGGCTTTTTCGTCGACGAGGGCGGCTTGGGCGTCGAGCTCGTCGAGAGAGGCGGTTTGAACGTCTGCGCCTTTGCGGGTCTCGAAGGGTCTGTTGACAAAGTGCACAAGCCAGATTACCGGGTTTATTATTTTAATTGCCAATTTCAGAAAGCCCGATGTCAACTGCATTACCTGAAGGTTGAACCGAACCCCGAGCGTCTTGGGAAGGATCTCCGTATACTGCACCATTAAAATGGTGAATACCAAAGAAAACAGCCAAATATAGCTGCTGCCGAAAATTTCGTCGAACTCGGCGCCCGCTATCGACGCGCCGAACGTATGGGCTGTCGTATTCAATATCAGGATTACCGCGATTGGCTTTTCTATATTCTTTTTAAACTCTGAACAGATCTTTCCGGCCCTGGGGTTGCGCTGCTGCAAAAGCGCGGGCTAGCTCCGCGCGAAATGCGCATTTCAAAAACGCGCGAAACGCAAAAGTTCCGCGTTTTTTGCGCAAAAAAAACGCGCGGTGGCTCAACTGTAAAGTAAATTTCCGCAACTTTGGTTTGACAAGGGGGGCTGAGTCAATGTTCAGTATCGGCATAGGATATAAACTACTAAACATGCAAAAGGGGAACAATATGTTGAAAAAATTAATAGCTGCTGCGGCGCTTATGCCCGCTCTCGCATTCGCAAGCCTCGACGTCAAAATAGACGCGTCGAAAATCCACCAGAAAATAGACAACTTCGCGGCGGCTGACGCTTGGAGCGGATACTTTGTCGGGCAGTACTTCAACGAAGCGCAAAAGGGGCAGGTCGCAAAATGGCTGTTCTCGCAGAAAATCGGCGCGGACGGCAACCCCGAGGGCATCGGGCTTTCGATGTGGCGTTTCAACATCGGCGGCGGCTCGCTCGAACAGGACGGAGCAAACATTGTTCCCTTCCAGCGCAGGGCGGAAAGCTTCCTCACAAAAGACGGCAAAGCCTACGACTGGGGCAAGTGCGCGGGGCAAATGTATTTCTTAAAAAAAGCGAAGGAATACGGGGTCGAAAAGCTTTTGCTGTTCTCGAACACGCCGCCCGTGCAGTACACCCGCAACGGCCAGGGCTACGGAAAACCGAAAGACAACAAGGCGAATATCAAACCCGACTGCTACGGAAAATTCGCCGACTATATGGCGGACGTCGCAAAGAAATTCGGCGAATGGGGCTACAAGGTAGACTACATCAGTCCCATCAACGAACCGCAGGTAAGTTGGGACTCGAACAAACAAGAGGGCAGCCCGTGGTACATCTCCGAAATGAAGCGCGTATTCGTCGAGCTTGACCGCGCCCTGACCGAGCGCAACCTCGATACCCTCATATACATCGGCGAATCCTCCCACCCAAGATACAACTACGCAGGCGCAGTGGGGAACGCCGCACCCGCACGTTGGAAGAACGACCCAGAAGCGGAACGCCCCGCATATATCATCAAAAATTTCTTCGACAAAAACAGCAAAGCGTACGTCGGCGACCTCAAACACATGCCGAAAATCGTGGCTGGACACAGCTACCACGCGCACCTGCGCAACCCCGACATGGTCAAAGTCCACAAGGCGGTCGCGGCGGAGGCGGAAAAGTACGGAGTCGAATTCCAACAGTCGGAATGGTGCCTGCTTCCGCACTTCACGGCGGCGCAGATGGACGGATTCACAAAAGACTGGTTCAGCGACAACCGCGCCGACATTCAAACGGCTCTGCTGATGGCGCGCATAATCCACTCTGACTTCGTCGACACAAATTCGACTGCATGGGGCTACTGGAAGGGCATGGAAATCAAGGGAGACCACGCGCTCGTGGGCGTCTACCCCGCAAACGGACGCCTCGAAGACGGCGGCGTTGCGCGCGCAAACAAACTGCTCTGGGCGCTCGGCAATTACAGCCTGTTCGTCCGCCCCGACTTCAAGAGAATCGGGCTTTCGGGCGCGGACGATTTGGACAAAACCGCAGGCACGGCGTTCGTCTCGCCCGACGGCAAGAGAATTGTCGCAGTTTTCGTGAATTCGTCGTTCGACTGCGACACCGCGAAAATCTCGCTTCCCGAAAACTTCAAAAACGCGAAAGTCCGCGCGTTCAGAACAGACGCAAACTCCGACTTGGCGAACATATGGGCGGACGAATCCTCGCGCGAATTCACAATCGCCCCACGCTCGATTACAACTCTCGTGTTCGACCGCTAAACCGCGTCCGAACGCCTGAAATCTACCCGCAAAACGCGCTTCCACCCGAAGCGCGTTTTTTGCGCCCCCTGTGCGCGCCCTACGGCGCCAAGGAGGACATTCTTCTGCCAAAAGTCCGACCCGACGAAGATCCCCGCAAGCGCGTGCTCGACCCGACGGTAAAGCGCAATATAGACTACATAAAGAAGTGTTACGAGACCTATCGCAAATGGGGATACGAAATAGTAAAGCAAGACTTTACCACATACGACATATTTGGCAAGTGGGGCTTTGAGATGCTCGCAAACGACGACATCACCCAGGGCGATTGGACATTTCACGATAGAACTCTCACAAACGCGGAAGTAGTATTAAATCTCTACAGGAGCATCCGCAGCTCTGCCGGCCCCATGTACGTCATAGCCTGCGATACGATTTCGCATCTGAGCGCCGGAATATTTGAAATTATGCGCACCGGCGACGATACCAGCGGGCTCGAGTGGTCGAGGACGCTCAAGATGGGCGTAAACACCCTCGCCTTCCGAGCCCACCAGCACAACGCCTTTTACTCGTGCGATCCCGACTGCGTAGGACTTACCACAAAAATAAAATGGGATCTGAACAAGCAATGGATGCAGCTCGTATCGGAAAGCGGCATGCCGCTGTTTGTTTCGCCGCAGCCCCAGGCAGTGGGCCCCAAACAGCGCGAATGCATGGCTAAATGTTTTGCATTGGCCTCGCAGGAACTGCCTTTGGGCGAACCGCTCGACTGGTTCGAGACAAAGACGCCCACTAAGTGGAAGCTAAACGGCAAAATCCGCCAATTCAACTGGCAATCCTAAACTCATAAGCTCCAAAACAAATAATTTTGCCCGGCTGTTCTCGGCCGGGTATTTTTATTATTTGTTTTATCCGCCAATAAATTCGAAGAAAGACTATCCATTCATCTATCGAGCGCTAATGCATATGAAATTTAAATAAATTCTATTCAAAACCTAAGACGGCGACAACTTCAAAAACAAATAAAGCGAAGCTGGTTGTGGGTAAAAAGAAATCGGCCGCCTCGCGACATGATAAACTAAGCGCGTAAATAAGTATAGCTGACCCGCAATCGCCGCCGCTAAGCGTATTTCCGCCATATATGCCCGCTTGTAAACTTATAAAGAGTTTGTGCGTTGAGAGGAAAGATTTTGTGCGAAGTAATCGTGGAGCGAGATGTATCGCGCCAGAGATACCAGTAATAGGTGTTCTGGAACGCCGTCGACGCGTCCGTCCAGCCGAACTTTTCGCCGATAT
>CAKTTC010000024.1 GCA_934613645.1 uncultured Opitutales bacterium
TGACGGTAATTGCCGCTCTTTCGGCGGGCGGAGCAACGCTCACAATCGACAAAATAATTGGACTTTTCAAATGAGCGAAACAACGGGAGACATTCTGCCGCCGTTCACGTTTCAGGTGGGCGAGCTGTTCACCGCGGCAAAAATCAACAACTATCTGCTGAAGTCGAAACTTAAGCCCGAAACGGTAAAAGCTGTTCATTTTACAGAAGACGCCGTTTCGTATTTGATAAAAAAAGCTTTCACTTCGATTTACAAAGTCGGCGACTATTTCATCACACAAAACGACGAAAACCCCGCCGCTCGATTTGGCGGGAAATGGGAACTTGTAAAAGACAGGTTTCTTGTCGGCGCGGGCGGTGAATTGAAAGTATTGACCGAGGGCGGCGAAAAAGAACACACGCTTACTGTTAATGAAATGCCGAAACACACTCACGGAGCGAACTATTCAGATGGAGGTGGTAAGTATTGTCAAGTTTGGCGAAAGGATTGGGGCGCAAATTCGGGCGACGGACAAGCAGGACACACGGATGAATTTGTTGACAACGCGGGCGGAGACCAGCCGCACAACAATATGCCGCCCTACAAAGCGGTCTACATCTGGGTAAAAACCTCCGACGAAGACGAAGAATGAGACCGATAGACAGGGCAATGGCACTTTGGCGCGAGCGCGTAGGCGGCGGTTTCGGGCGCGTGGTGAACGAACACCTCTGCTGCTCGGGCTGTTTGGCGCTTTCCACCGACGAAGTGTTTTTGCTCTGCCGACCGATAAACGTTTCCAATCCCGACAAATACGCAAGCCCCGCCGATGCCGACGCGCTCGACATCACGATTGCCGCAGGCGACTTGGCGCTGATTGCCGACGCCGTAAAGAATTTTTCGACATACGAAAAAGTGGTATTTTCGCGCCGTTTTAAGAGGCGCGTTTTCAACATAGAACAACTTTACAAAAAGGTAAAACAATGGACGAACCAGACGCGCCAGACCCGCGGAATTTGCTGAAAGAGGGCAAGGAAACCCTCGGTGCATTGGCGGAGCTTTCCCCCGAAATGCTCGAGCTCTACAAGAAATACGGCTCGCAGTTTGCGGGCGAAGCGGCCAATTCATTCAACACCGCATACGACCCGATTTCCTCGAACATAGGCAGCGCCGAAAACGCCAACAACAGCGCGCTGCGCAAGTCTACGCTCGGCGACCTGCTCGACTACGGGCAGGATACCGTTGACGCTATCCGCGCAATGAACCCGCAGCAGACAGCCCTTGCCGACGCGCTTTCAAGCCGCGCCCTCGAAGACCTCGGCAACGCGGGCGAACTTTCCGCCCGCGACAAATACGACACCGCGCAGCTTGCCCGCTCGGCGGGAGAGGCGCGCGGCAACATAGCGGGCAACAGCACCGTCTACAACGAACTGCTCAACGCCGAAAACCTCAAGGAAACCCGCAAGAACAACGCGGCGAACTTGGCGACCGCGGCCGCGGGCTTGCAGCAGAGCTTCACCACGCCCGCGCTCAACGCAATCGGGCAGACTTCCAATGCCACCAATCTGGCGGTTTCGCCCGCGCTTACGTCTTCAAGCTACATCAATCCCACAACCTACAATCCCTACGCCAACGCCTACGCGCAAGACCTCTACAACACCAACTATAACGCCGCTTGGGACAGGTATTACAAAGAGGGCAACAAATGGGAAAACCTCATCGGCGGAACGCTCGGGCTCGGCGGCACAATCGCGGGCGGATTCTTCGGCGGAGAGGGCGGCGCAAAGCTCGGCGGAACTACGGGTATGGCGATGGGTTCAAGCATAGGTTCTCTTTTCTGATATGGCGCGCTACAACAAATACGACGAACTCGACGACGTGTGCTCCACCGACGGCGACGCTCGCTTTGTGGGGATAAAGTCGCTGCGCTCGCCCGAAGCGCTGGAGTCGGGCTACGTTTCGTTTGCGATGAATATGCGTTTCGACCGCAACACTGCCAAGCCGCGCAAGGGCTGTGTTTCGCAGTCGCTGGGCGTGCAGCTCAAAAATCCGCCGCTTGTTTTGCCGTTCGTCTTGGACGACGAAACGACCTATCTGTATAACGACTACAACGACGGCGCGCGCTGCGCGGGAACGTATTTCGGCGACGAATACGTTGCCGCTACGCTCGACTTCCAAAACGGAGAGGTAATCGAGCCCGCCGAAGTAAGCCGCCGCGGCCGCGTCTTCGAGCTAAACGTTTCAAACGTCTTCGCCAAAAAGGACTACACTGAATACCTTGTGGAAGTATTTTCCGACAAGATATATTTTTTCAACGCAAACGACAACCAGCTCGAGCGCGTTTTGGACATTCCCGACACGGAGACAATTCCCAACAA
>CAKTTC010000025.1 GCA_934613645.1 uncultured Opitutales bacterium
GAGTTTGCAGGGAATGCCGTTTGTGCGGCATATTTCGCCGAAGCGTTCGCCGAACTTTTCCGAGTGTGTGGCGTCGAGCGTTTTTTTCGGATAGAAGAGGAAGAATTTTGTTTTTATTTTGCGCGCGGCCGCGTTGGGCACAAGGGCGGCGGGCGAATATTGCGCCGTGTATTTTTCAACTTGTGCGCGGTTTTCAAGCCACTTCTCGAAGCTTTCGAAGCCGAACGCGTGTGCGCCGTAGTTGATTTCGGGAATCCACGCGCGCATTTGCGCGGGCTCGAGCGATGTTTGCGGAATGAATGCCGCCACAAATTCGACTTCTGCTTTGCCCGAAAGCGCAGTGTAAAGTGCGGAGCATGCGCCCGCAGACCCGCCCGCCAAGCCGATTTTCACGGGGTCGATGTTCCATTTTTCGGCGTTTGATTTTACGAAATTTACCGCCGCAACTGCGTCGGCAAGGGGCGCGGAAACGGGCGGGAAAATGTCTTCGTCGCGCGCGTCTTGAATAAAGCGGTAGTCGGCGCAGATAACGGCAACCCCGCGCGAAAGAAGCGTCGGAATTTGCGCGCCGATTATTCTGTCTACAATGCTTCCGCCCGTCCAGCCGCCGCCGTGGAAGTAGATTACCGCGGGCGTTTTCGACGTTGCGTTTTTGGGCAGCCACACGTCGAGCTTTTGCTTGTGGTGCGTGCCGTAGGCAACGTTTTCAAGCGTTGCGGCGGGAGCAGTGTAGAGCTTTTTTGTTGTGGCGTCGCCGAAAACGTATTTGTCGGAGGGGCGACGGCCGAACGTTGCCGCCACAGCGCGAAGCATTGAGTCGCCGTCGCGCACAGTGGGAATCAGGAACGAGCCTTCCGTGTATTCGTTCCAGCCATTTATTAAAATTGCGCGCGGAGATTTCTGCGAATTTTCCGCAAACGTTTTTGCGTCGCGCAGGAGTTTTTCGAACTTGTCGCCCGTGTTGTTTTTTACGATAGCTCCATACGGATATTCGCTTTTTACCCACGGAAACTTTACATCGAAACGCGTGCGCGGCGACGAATCCCAACCGCTTGTGACGACGGGGACGAATTTCATCGGCGTATTTTTATAGTGTTTCCATGTAAGTCTGTGGGCATCTGCCTGCTGGTCATAATCGAAAACCCATTGACGTTTTGCCGTGTAATTTTCATAGTTCGGCAGATACCACGGC
This sequence comes from uncultured Opitutales bacterium, assembly GCA_934613645.1. Taxonomy (GTDB): domain Bacteria; phylum Verrucomicrobiota; class Verrucomicrobiia; order Opitutales; family Intestinicryptomonadaceae; genus Merdousia. Next base: position 1,193 of record CAKTTC010000025.1, read on the forward strand.
AGAATATTGTAATGGAAAATAGAATCAAATTGCGCCGTAGTGTAGTCATCAACGGATTTTCGCCCTCTCACCATACCCGCCCAGTGGACGGGTTTGCCGCAGTGTTTTTCGGAAATTGCGTCGGCCTTTTTCAGCAGCTCGCGCACTTTTTCCGCGCCGCCCATATCGCGCATAAAGTCGGCGGCGTTGTATACCGCATAGTATGGTTTGCCGTCTAATCGCCAGTAGTTCGGCTTTGCGAAATAGTTTTTTGCGCAGTATTCTACGGCGTTCAAAAACTCCTCGGGCGTGCGCGAAAGTTTTTGCAACATTGGGCGCGGCTTGCCGTATTCGGGGCGGAATTGATTGCCGCGGTCGTGGTAGCACCACATTATCGCGAACTTCATTTTGTCGCGGTTCGATGCCTTCAAGAAGCCGTCTTCAAGCGATTCCGACATCGTTTGGATTCCGTCGCCGTAGAAATACCAGTCGAACAAAAACACGTCGATTCCGCTGTTTGAGGCAAGCTCTATTTCCTTGCCAACGTCTTCGGGCGACTTCCCGTCGAGATAGCCCAGCAGCGGCTTCATCGGCTGCTTGTGCCCCTTGAAGCGAGGCTTGGCGGTTTTTACAAATTCCCATTCGGTCCAGTTTTTGCCGAACCATTTTTCGCCCTGCGGGTAGACGTGCCAATGCGGATAATACACACAAACTACCTCCGTTTTTTGCGGCGTTTGCTCTGCCGCCGC